>NZ_JBOIGG010000001.1:0-589814 GCF_050742655.1 Paraburkholderia sp.
GCCGTCAACCGGTTGACGGCCCGCGGATACAGGCCTCTGCCATTACGGAGGGTCTTTATCCCCAAGCCAAATGGAAAGGAACGCCCGCTGGGCATTCCGACCATGCGGGACAGGGCGATGCAAGCCCTGTATCTGCTGGCCTTGGAGCCAGTGTCGGAGTCGACGAGCGACCCGAACTCGTATGGGTTCAGGTTAAATCGCTCGACGGCCGATGCCATGTCCCAGATCTTCGTTGCCATGTCCCAGAAGGGCTCTGCCCGATGGGTACTGGAAGCGGATATCAAGGGATGCTTCGACTACATCAACCATGACTGGCTGGAAAGTAATGTCCCGATGGACAAAACGATTCTGCGGAAATGGCTGAAGGCTGGCCTGATTTACAAAGGTCAGCTACGGGCGACCGAGGCCGGTACGCCGCAGGGAGGGATCATCTCCCCGACGCTGGCAAACGTGACGCTGAACGGGCTGGAGCGTGAACTGGTTGCGCACCTCGGTGCGAAATTCGGGATCGCAAAAGCCAAGAGGCTGAAAGTAAATGTGGTGCGGTACGCGGATGACTTCGTGATTACTGGTGACTCGAAAGAGTTGCTGGAAAGCGAAGTCAGACCTTGGGTGGAAGCCTTCCTTGCTATACGGGGACTGCAACTATCGGAGGAGAAAACGCGGATCACTCACATTGACGACGGCTTCGATTTCCTCGGGTGGAATTTCCGGAAGTACTCGGGAAAGCTGCTCATAAAACCGAGCAAAAAGAATGCGCAAGCGTTCTACCGCAAGGTGGCGGATACGATCAGTGGCCACAAAACGGTGAAGCAGGAGGAGTTGATCCGACTGCTGAACCCGATGCTACGGGGCTGGGCGCAGTATCACAGTCCTGTAGTTGCCAAGCAGACGTACAGCCGCATGGAGTCACTGGTGTTCTACAGGCTCTGGCGGTGGTCAAAGAGGCGGCATCCGAACAAGAGCACTGACTGGGTGAGAAAGAAATACTTTCACTCAATTGGTGAACGCAGTTGGGTATTCGCCGCTCCTGTGGTGCACGACGATGGCAGTCGAGGGTCGTTTGAGCTATATCGAACCAGCAGCACGGTCATCAAGCGACATATGAAAGTCAAAGGGGAATTTAATCCCTTCGATCCGAAGTGGGAGCAATACGGTGAGCAATTGCGACAGGTGCGTATGAAGGACTCAATGCGCTACCGGAAGCAATGGGTCACGCTGTATCTATCACAGGGTGGCAACTGTGCGCACTGTGGGAGTGCATTGACGGACGAAGCAGGCTGGCACGATCATCATCTTGAATATCGGATGCATGGCGGGACAGATGCATTATCCAACCGGGTCTTGCTCCACCCTTACTGCCACCAGCAAGTGCATCATCTCAATCTGGTTGTAACGAAACCGGTTCTGTTCGAAACAGGACTTAGCTAGTAGGCTTGAGCTGTATGCGGGGAAACTCGCACGTACAGTTCTTAGGGGGCCCTTCTTCCGTAAGGAAGGGGGGCTACCCTACCCTTGAGGAGATGCATCATGGACGACATCACCTATACCAAAGGGATCTACACGGCGACCGCAACGGTGCGACCGGTAGACGGAGACCAGTACCAGGGCGTGGTATCGCTTGAACGCGACGAAGGCGCCGAGCCGGAGAGCACGCTCTACGAGGTCGATACGACGTCGTCCACTCCGGAGGAAGCATTCGAGGAAGCCAAGGCGCTCGCTCATCGCATCCTCGGCGCACTCGAACTGTAGTTAAGCGGCGCCGCCCGTCTGGTTTGTTTCCGCGCGCGGCGCCAGTCAATCCGTTTCCACTCTCCCTGAACAGCTGGAGGCAACCATGGCTGATCAGCTCTTCCTCTACGGCGTCTACGCGATCCACGTGCGCCCGCTCGAACTGCACAGCGCGCGCTGGGATGCCGAATACGAGATCCGTCATCGCGACAAGGCTGTGAAAGCGTGGACCACGGTCGGTGGCGACGCCGGCTATGCGGACCTCGAAGAGGCGATCGAAACGGCGCACCGCCAGGCGGTGTCCGACATCGATCACGGCGCCGGGATTCCGAAGCCGCGGGGGTTTCCGTGAGCGTTGCGCGTTCCTTTTGAGCGTCGCGCGGCCACTGCGTGTACCGGCTTGCGTGCACGGCGGCGCATGCTACGCTGTGCGCGTTTTCATCTCGCCGGGAACGCGATGGTCACCGATTCGCAGGACGACTCGCTCAACGCGGAAACCACCGACGAGGCACCGCTGCGCCGCCGCGGACGCCGCCTCGAAGGGGTCGGCCGCGTCGTGTTCGCTCAAAACGCGCCGGTACGCTTCTGGCAGGACCTGTATCACCGCGCGCTGCTCGTCAACTGGCCCACCTTCTTCGTTTCGCTCGCGGTGCTGTTCCTGCTGCTGAACACCGCGTTCGCGTCACTGTATCTGCTCGGCACCGCGCCGATCGCCAACCAGTTTCCGCACGGTTTCGCGGGCGCGTTCTTCTTCAGCGTCGAGACGCTCGCGACGGTCGGCTACGGCGATATGCATCCGCAAACCTACTTTGCGCATCTCGTCGCGACCTTCGAAATTTTCGTCGGGATGTCGGGCATCGCGTTGGCGACCGGGCTGATCTTCGCGCGCTTCTCGCGGCCACGCGCGAAGATCATGTTCGCGCGCTATGCGGTCGTGCGGCCGCTCGAAGGCCGCATGACGCTGATCGTGCGCGCCGCGAACGGACGGCAGAACGTGATCGCCGAGGCCCGCGCGAAGCTGCGGATGATGCGCCTCGAAACCACTACGGAAGGCTATACGTCGCGCAAGATCCGCGACCTCGATCTGGTACGCGACCAGCATCCGATCTTCATGCTCGGCTGGAACCTGATGCACGTGATCGACGAAACGAGCCCGCTGTTCGGCGAAACCGCCGCAACGCTCGCGGCAAGTGACGCGTCGCTGCTGATCACGATCGAAGGCTCCGACGAAACCACCGCGCAGACCATGCAGGCGCGCTACACCTGGCCGTCGGCGAGCCTTCGGTGGCAGCATCGATACGTGGATCTGATCCGCGACGAGGGCGGCGTCAGCTACATCGACTACACGCATTTCGACGACGTCGTGCCGCTCGAAGCGCACGAACTGATGCCAGGCCCGCAGCCCACGTGATGCGATTCGATCGCGCTACTTCAGCGCATCGCGTTCGCGCTGCTCGACCGCAATCGCGCGCGCATGCGCGTCGCGCCCGAGCGCCCGACCGACGTAATCGCCGAGCTTTCCCTGCGGTTCCAGCAAGCGCGCCGAGAACGCAACCTGCAGTGTGCTGACGAGCAGCAGATCCGCAGCCGTGAAGCGCTCGCCGAGCAGCCATTCGCCTTCGTCGAGCGCACCGTCGATCGCCTGCCTCACGCGATCGAAATCGCCCCACCCAAAACTGAACGAATTGCCCGCCGAGCCGGTGATCTTCTCGGCCATCACCGGTTCGAGACAGCTCGGCGTGAAGAACAGCCACTGCAGGAAGCGCCCGCGCAACGGATCGTCGAGCGGCGCGCCGAGATTCGCGGCCGGAAAGCGGTCCGCGAGATACAGCAGCACCGCGCCCGATTCGGCGACGCGCACGCCGTCGTCGTCGAGTGCCGGCAGTTTGGTCATCGGATTGACGCCGCGGTAATCCGCCGTGCCCTGTTCGCCCGCGCGGATGTTGACGCGCATGAGTTCGTAAGGCACACCGACCTCTTCGAGCATCCAGAGTGCACGGAACGCGCGGGTCTTCGGCCAGTAATAGAGTTTCATCGGTTGGCTCCGCGGACTGGGAGAGAACCGTCAGGGTACTGCAATGGGACGTCGGCGCACACCGTCTACTCCGGGAAGATCACGCGGCGCGACGGGCCCCGGCAGAACTCACTCAAAAACCAGACAAAACGCAGCCCCCACCGCGCACTCTCCAGACCCGCGCACGAACTTAGCAAAAATCTTCTCTAATCGGCGCGAAAAAATAGAGTCTCTTTCGCCGCACGTGTATCCCTCCACTCCCCACCTCGTACGTGTGCGGACGCATAAGACGCGCATAACAAGGAGACTCCCCCATGACTGCCCGCCTGCCGATCGACGGCACGCCTGCCCTGTCGGACTACCGCCTGTCGGACAACCTCACCGCGACGCGCGGCCGCATCTTCCTCACCGGTACCCAGGCGCTCGTGCGCCTCGCGCTGATGCAGCGCGACGCCGACCGCGCGCGCGGCCTGAACACGGCCGGCTTCATCAGCGGCTATCGCGGCTCGCCGCTCGGCATGGTCGACCAGCAGTTGTGGAAAGCGAAGAAACTGCTCGAGACGCACGACGTGCGCTTCCTGCCCGCGATCAACGAAGAACTCGGCGGCACCGCGGTGCTCGGCACGCAGCGCGTCGAATCGGACCCGGAGCGTACCGTCGAGGGTGTATTCGCGATGTGGTACGGCAAGGGGCCGGGCGTGGACCGCGCCGGCGATGCATTGAAGCACGGCAACGCTTATGGCTCGTCGCCGCACGGCGGCGTGCTCGTCGTTGCGGGCGACGACCACGGCTGCGTGTCGTCGTCGATGCCGCATCAGAGCGACTTCGCGATGATCGCGTGGCACATGCCCGTCGTGAATCCGTCGAACATCGCCGACATGCTGGAGTTTGGCTTGTACGGCTGGGCACTGTCGCGCTACTCGGGCGCGTGGGTCGGCTTCAAGGCGATCTCCGAAACGGTCGAGTCCGGCTCGACCGTCGATCTCGACGCGCTGCACACCGAATGGACTGTACCGGAAGACTTCGTGACGCCGACAGGCGGTTTGCATAACCGCTGGCCCGATCTACCGAGTCTGACGATCGAACAGCGTCTGCACGCGAAGCTCGACGCGGTGCGCCACTTCGCGCGCACGAACAGCATCGATCGCTGGATCGCGCCGAGCCCGCACGCGAACGTCGGCATCGTCACGTGCGGCAAGGCACATCTGGACCTGATGGAGGCGCTGCGCCGCCTCGATCTGACCGTCGCGGATCTCGACGCCGCGGGCGTGCGGATCTACAAGGTCGGGCTGTCGTTCCCGCTCGAAATGACGCGCATCGACGCGTTCGTCGCGGGCCTCTCCGACGTGCTGGTGATCGAAGAGAAAGGTCCGGTGATCGAGCAGCAGATCAAGGACTACCTGTACAACCGCACCGCCGGCGCGCGGCCGACCGTGACCGGTAAGCACGCGGCGGATGGCGCACCGCTGCTGTCGGCGCTCGGCGAGCTGCGGCCGTCGCGCATCCTGCCGGTGTTCGCGAACTGGCTCGCGCATCACAAGCCCGCACTCGACCGGCGCGAGCGCGTCGTCGATCTGGTCGCGCCGCAGATCCTGTCGAACGCCGCCGACGCGGTGAAGCGCACGCCGTACTTCTGCTCCGGCTGTCCGCACAACACGTCGACGAAAGTACCGGAAGGCTCGATCGCGCAGGCGGGTATCGGCTGCCACTTCATGGCGTCGTGGATGGAGCGCGACACGACCGGGCTGATCCAGATGGGAGGCGAGGGCGTCGACTGGGCCTCCCATTCGATGTTCACGAAAACGCGCCACGTATTCCAGAATCTCGGCGACGGCACATACTTTCACTCGGGCATTCTCGCGATCCGCCAGGCGGTCGCGGCGAACACCAACATCACGTACAAGATCCTCTACAACGATGCGGTCGCGATGACGGGCGGCCAGCCGGTCGACGGCAGCATTTCGGTGCCGCAGATCGCACGCCAGGTCGAAGCGGAAGGCGTGTCGCGCTTCGTCGTCGTCAGCGACGAGCCAGAGAAATACGACGGCCATCACGGCCTCTTTCCGCAAGGCACGACGTTCCATCACCGCAGCGAACTCGACGCCGTGCAGCGTGTGCTGCGCGACATCGACGGCGTCACGGTGCTGATCTACGACCAGACCTGTGCAGCCGAAAAGCGCCGGCGCCGGAAGAAAGGCGAATTCCCCGATCCGGACAAGCGCCTCTTCATCAACGAAGCGGTCTGCGAAGGCTGCGGCGATTGCGGCGTGCAGTCGAACTGCCTGTCGGTCGAGCCGATCGAAACGCCGCTCGGCAGAAAGCGTCGCATCGACCAGTCGTCGTGCAACAAGGACTATTCGTGCGTGAACGGCTTCTGCCCGAGCTTCGTGACGATCGAAGGCGGCAAGCTGAAGAAGGCCGCGGGCGTCGCGTTCGACGTCGCAGCACTCGCTGCACGCGTCGATGCACTCGCGCTGCCGCAAGGTCATCTCGATGCGGCGCCGTACGACATTCTCGTCACCGGCGTCGGCGGCACGGGTGTCGTGACGGTCGGTGCGCTGATCAGCATGGCCGCCCATCTCGAAGGCAAGAGCGCATCGGTACTCGACTTCATGGGCTTCGCGCAGAAGGGCGGCTCGGTGCTGTCGTTCGTGCGCTTCGCCGCGCGCGACGAGTGGCTGAACCAGGTGCGCATCGACACGCAGCAAGCCGACGTGCTGCTCGCGTGCGACATGGTGGTCGGCGCGAGCGCCGATGCGCTGCAGACGGTGCGTCACGGCCGCACGCGCATCGTCGTCAACACGCACGCGATTCCGAACGCAACGTTCGTGCAGAACCCCGACGCGAACCTGCATGCCGACGCGCTGTACGAGAAGATGCGTCACGCAGCCGGTGATGAAAGGATGTCGGCCTGCGACGCACAGTCGCTCGCGACACGCTTTCTCGGTGACACGATCGGCGCGAACATCCTGATGCTCGGCTTCGCATGGCAACTCGGGCTCGTGCCGGTCTCGCTCGGCGCACTGATGCGCGCGATTGAACTGAACAACGTCGCGGTGCCGATGAACCAGCTCGCGTTCGCGGTGGGCCGTCTCGCCGCCGCGGAACCGGCCGCGCTCGAAACACTCTGGCAGGCGCGTCACGCGGCACAACCGGAGGTGCGCATCGATACGCTCGACGAGCTGGTCGCCGACCGCGAAACGCGCTTGCTAGCCTACGGCGGCGCGGCGTACGCGAAGCGTTATCGTGCGCTCGTCGATGCAGCGCGACAGGCGGAACGCGGCGTAGACGGCGAGCGCATCGCACGTGCGGTCGCGACGACGTTCTATCGTCTGCTCGCGGTGAAGGACGAATACGAAGTGGCCCGCCTGCACACCGACCCGACGTTCCGCGCGGCGCTCGAAGCGCAGTTCGAAGGCGTCGCGGGCAAGGACTTCGGCGTGCGCTTTAATATGGCGCCGCCGGTGCTGTCGCGTTCGAAGCATGGCGAAGCGCCGCGCAAGGTGACGTTCGGGCAATGGCTGTGGCCGGTGCTCGGCGTGCTCGCGAAATGGCGTGGGCTGCGCGGCACGGCATTCGATCCGTTCGGCAGGACGCTCGAACGCCGGATGGAACGCGCGCTCGCCGACGATTATGAAATCACCATGCAGCGTGCGTTTCCAGCGGTGACGCCAGAGACGGCGGAGACCGTCGGCAAGCTCGCCGATCTGCATGCACGCGTGCGCGGCTACGGTCACGTGAAGCTCGCGAACCTCTCGGGCGTGAAGCGCAGCGAACGCGATCTCGCCGCGCAGCTGAATCTCGAGGCGGTGACGTCGCCGGTGGTTCAGCGGGCGTTGCAGGAAGTGAAAGGTGCGGGCACGCTGCGCGGGATTCCGGTCGTCGTTGCGAAGTAAGAGCGCGCGTCAGGTTGAACCGTCGAGGAGCGCCCTGACGCGCGCAACCTTCGACGGATCGACCGGCGCGAGCCCGTTGCCGTCGACCCGCACGCCGGACCCGAAGTGCACGGCGCGAACGGCCGTGTCGCGCACGAAGCCCGCGACCGCGTCGATCGTCAGACCGGCGCCCGCGAGCACCGTGCAGTGCGACCCGGCCGCGCGCGCGACCAGCGTGCGGATCGTGTCGACCGACTGCAATACGGAAGGCCGCCCGCCCGACGTCAGCACGTTCGTCACCGCATCGAAGCCGAGCAGCACGTCGAGCGCTTCATGCAGATCGCGGGTCTCGTCGAACGCACGGTGAAACGTCACGGCAAGGCCGTCCGCCGCATCGATAAGCCGCGCGAGCCCCTCGCGATCGATCTCGCGCGACGGCGTCAGCATCCCGATCACTACGCCGTGCGCACCGACCGCCGAGATCGCGCGAACGTCGCGCGCCATGACGGTGTGATCGTTCGCGTCGAAGACGAACGAGCGGCTATGCGGCCGCACGATGACATTGACGGGAATCGCGACCGCGTCGACGACCGATTCGATCAGGCCGATGCTCGGCGTGAGGCCGCCCTCGCCCATCGCGGTGACGAGTTCGAGCCGGTCGGCACCGGCCTGCGCGGCGAGCCGCGCGTCCGCGACCGTGGTCGCGATGACTTCGAGCAGAACGGAAGAAGAGGACATGGGTTGGCATCGGCGGCGTCGAGAACGCCATGATGTCAGAATCGCTCGCTGCCCACCCAGTCAATATCGCCGCACAGCACGCAGGTCTGTCCACCGATGCGCGTCGCGACCGACAGCGTCACGCACGGCATCGCTTCGTTGATCGACAGATAAGGTCGAGTGACGTGCACGCGTTCCGGCGCGGCGATCGCCGCGCGGAAGTACGGCCGGCGCAGCCAGTTCGCGCCCTGCGCATCGGCGAGCGGCAGGAAGCGCGTTTCGTGCGCCGCGCGGTCCGCGCGCAGCACGACGTTGCGCCCCGACTGCCGGCCGCTGCCGTCGAGCAGAAAACAGCGCGCGGCATCGTCGAGCGCGAGGAAGTTCCAGCACACTTCGTCGAGCGGTTCGCCGGCCGCGAGCCGTTCGGCCGTGCGTTCGAACGCACGGATATACGGCGCGAGACGGCTCGCGTCGTGGCGCTCGCGCGCTTCGGTCTGCGTGCGATAGCGCTCGGTCAGTTCGCTGATGCACAGCGCCGCATGCGCGCTGTCCGCGACACCCGGATTCGGCCGGCCGAAGAAAAATCCCTGCACGAAATCGGCGTCGCACGCGAGCGCCATCTGCGCTTCGTGCTCGGTCTCGACACCTTCGATCAGCACCAGCTTGCCCGCTTCGTGCAGCAGCGACACGAGGCCCGGCAGAATCGCGGCCATATCGGCCCGATGCGCGGCGTGCGACAGCATCACGCGGTCGAGCTTCACGATGTCGGGGTTCATCTGCCAGATGCGTTCGACGTTCGAATGACCCGCGCCGAAGTCGTCGAGCGCGATCAGGAAGCCTTGCTCGCGGAACTGTCGCACGGCGTCGGCGAGACGTTCGATGTCTTCGGCGCGCTGCTCGAGCACTTCGAGCACGATGCGGCGCGGCGAGATCTCGAGGCGCCGCAGGTTCGCAAGCAGTGCGGCCGAATGATACGGATCGGTCAGCGCGCCCGGATGCACATTCAGGAACAGCCACTCGCGTTCCGCGCCGAGTACCTTGTAGTTCTCGAGGTGCAGCGCCTGTGCGAGCCGGTCCACCTGCAGCACCTCGCCGAGCCGCGACGCCTGGCCGAACACGTCGAGCGGCGATACCGGACGGTCGAGCGCGTCGTGTGCGCGCAGCAGCCCTTCATAGCCGACCGCGCGCATGTGCGACAGACTGAAGATCGGCTGGAACGCGCTCGTCAGCGTGAGGTCGTCGTGCTGCACCGAATAGCGGTCGAAGCCCGAGGTCACCGACAGCTCGAAGCCATGCGGCGAAGCCGCGGTTCTTTCCTGTTGCGCAATGGTCATGCATTCCTCTCGAGCGAGAGCGGGCGATCCGGTCGCCGGCGGGCGAGGTCGCGTATCCGTTCTCGAAATTTGCGTCATCGGATCATCCTAAGCAAGCTCCATGCACACTCGCATCCGTGTTCCGATGAAATTTGCATCGATGCTTGCACCGCCCGTAAGGTTCGTGCGTCGGCTAAGGGCGCATGATGCACCGCTGCAGTGCGCGAGAGGTTGCGGGCTTCTTTACGAGTTCTTTAATTTCGCGCCGCGCTCCGCGAACTTTTGCGCGGACGTTGGTCATCTGTTCTGGTCGGGCACGTCGTCGCGTCGGCTACACTGCGGACTCTTCCCTGGTTTCAACCGCTGTTCAATTCGCCGTTCAACTTGCCGTCACGGCTCGCCGCTTTGCGTCGTGCCCGGTGCATCGCTTCATTGTCGTCCGCTTTCGAATCCGCCGATGGAAATCGTCTTTACCGTTCTGATTCTGCTGCTCGCCGTCACCGTGTCCGGCATCGTCGTCCGTCTGCTGCCGTTCGCGCTGCCGCTGCCGCTCGTGCAGATCGCGATCGGCGCGATGCTCGCGTGGCCGGTGCTCGGCCTGCACGTGACCTTCGATCCCGAGATCTTCATGTTGCTGTTCATCCCGCCGCTGCTGTTCGCGGACGGCTGGCGCATTCCGAAGCGCGAGTTCTTCATGGCGCGGCGCGCGATCCTGATGCTCGCGCTCGGACTCGTGTTCATGACGGTACTCGCGGTCGGCTACTTTGTGCACATGCTCGCGCCGGAAATCTCGCTGCCGGTCGCCTTCGCATTGGCCGCGGTGCTGTCGCCGACCGACGCGGTCGCGCTGACCGGCATTGCCGGCAAGAACCGCATTCCGCCGCAGCTGATGCATATCCTCGAAGGCGAGGCGCTGATGAACGACGCGTCCGGTCTGGTCGCGCTGAAGTTCGCGGTCGCCGCAGCGTTGACCGGCGTGTTCTCGCTGCGCGACGCGTCGATCAGCTTCGTCGTGATCGCCGCCGGCGGACTCGCGACGGGCGTCGCCATCGCATGGCTGTTCAGCTTCGTGTCGGAGCGCTTCCTGAACTTCACGCGCGACGGCGACCCGGCGCCCGGCGTCGTGATGACGCTGCTGATCCCGTTTGCTGCGTATCTGTTCGCCGAGCATATCGGGTGCTCGGGGATTCTCTCCGCGGTGGCGGCCGGCATGATGATGAACTACACGCGCATCGTCGTGTCGAGCCCGGTCGCGACCCGCATGCGGATGACCGGCCTGTGGCTGATGATCGATTTCGTGTTCAACGGAATGGTGTTCATTCTGCTTGGCCTGCAGTTTCCGCACGTGCTCGGCCGCGCGCTGCTCGATGCGCACCACGCGAGCAACGCGCAGGTGTGGCGTCTACTCGGCTACGTCGCGGCGGTCGCGCTCGCGCTGTACGCGATCCGCTTCGTGTGGGTATGGCTGCTGCGCTGGTTCGCGAGCCGCGGCGCCGCGAAACGTGGCGTAGAAAGCGCGGTGCCGGGGCTGCGCACGGTGACCGTGACGACCGTGGCCGGTGTACGCGGCGCGGTGACGCTCGCGGGCGTGCTGTCGCTGCCCGTCACGCTCACCGACGGCACGGCGCTGCCGGGCCGCGACGTCGCGATCTTCATCGCGTCGGGTGTGATTCTGCTGTCATTGCTGGTCGCGGTGATCGCGTTGCCGTTGCTGCTGCGCGGCTGGCGCCGCGGTCGAGATCCGAACGCGGCCGAAGAGCAGGCCGCGCGCGTGCACGCGGCGCAGGCCGCGATCCGCGCGGTCGACGATCTGCACGAAACCGAGACCGCCGATTGCGACGAAACGACCGCGGCCCATGCGACCGACGTCACCGCGCGCGTCATGGACCTGTACCGCCGCCGGCTCGCGACGCTCACCGATGTGCACGAAACCGCCGACGAAGCGCGCGCCGCCGAGGCGCTCGAGTTCCGCATGAAGCTCGCCGCGATGCGCGCGGAACGCGCGGCGCTGCTCGGCCTGCGCAACGCACAGAAGATCAACGACGAAACGCTGGGCAAGCTGATGCGCGAAGTGGATCTCTCCGAGACTGCGCTGACGAGCCGCGGCCGCGCGAAGAGCTAAAGGTTCAGACGACCGGCGCCTGCGCGGGTTTGCGGCGCAGCAGCGCGTACAGCGCAATCGCGCCGAAGGTCGCGGTGCCGATCCCGCCGAGCGCGAAGCCGCCGAGCTTCAGCGAGAAATCGCCCGCGCCGAGCACGAGCGTCACCGCGGCGACAATCAGGTTGCGGTTGTCCGCGAAATCGACCTTGTTGACGACCCAGATGCGCGCGCCCGTCACCGCGATCAGCCCGAACACGACGATCGACACGCCGCCGAGCACCGGGCCCGGAATGGTCTGGATCACCGCGCCGAACTTCGGCGAGAAGCCGAGGATCAGCGCAATCACCGCCGCGATGACGAACACCAGCGTCGAGTAGATTTTCGTCACTGCCATCACGCCGATGTTTTCCGCGTAGGTCGTCACGCCGGTGCCGCCCGCGAAGCCGGAGACGATCGTCGCGAGGCCGTCGCCGATGAACGCGCGGCCCACGTAGCGATCGAGATTCTGGCCGGTCATCGCGCTGACCGCCTTGATGTGGCCGAGGTTTTCCGCGACGAGGATCACGGCGACAGGTGCGAGCAACGTCATCGCTTTCGCGTCGAAGGCCGGCGCAGTGAAGTGCGGCAGGCCGAACCACGCGGCGTTCGCGACGATCGAGAAATCGATCGGTTTGCCGAATCCGAAGCCGTTCGCGACGATCGCGTAGATCGCATACGCGATCAGCAGACCGACCAGAATCAGCAGACGCTGCACCATCCCCCGCGTGAACACCGCGACCGCGCCGACGCACAGCACCGTGACGAGCGCCATCCACGATTCGAATGCGCTGCCGCTCACGCCGTGCACCGCGATCGGCGCGAGATTGAGTCCGATCACCGCAACGATCGAGCCGGTCACGACCGGCGGCATCAGCGTCTCGATCCACTTCGTGCCGATCGCCGACACCACCGCGCCGACGATCGCGTAGACGACCCCGCACGCAATGATCCCGCCGAGCGCGAGCGGAATGTTCGGATTCGCACCATGCCCCGTGTAACCGGTGATCGCGATCACGAGCCCGATGAACGCGAAGCTCGACCCGAGATAGCTCGGCACGCGGCCGCCGACGATCACGAAGAACAGCAGCGTGCCGATGCCCGACATGAAGATGCAGAGATTCGGATCGAAGCCCATCAGCAGCGGCGCGAGCACCGTCGAGCCGAACATCGCGACGACGTGCTGGATGCTCATCGCGATCATCTGCGGCGCCGGCAGCCGTTCATCGGGGCCGACGACGCGGCCTTCGACGGAACCTGGCTGCGCGCGCCAGCGTGGGAAATAGGATTCGGCCATGGGGGTTCTCCTCTCTGTTGGCGTGCGGGTGGGGCACGGCGCCGTTCTGGTCAGGCGCGAGTGTACGGAGACGCAATAAGGCTGACAAGACAGAAGAAACGCGGAACATGGCGCGCTGGCCCCAGCCTGCCGCCACCGATTGGCTCTAAAAACGCGGACTCGCGCGTCGTATGCTGTCGATAACCCGCGCATGACTTTGCGCCCACACCGATGAGGAGTCCCGCTTGAACCCGACGCACAACGAATACGGCCTGCCTGTCGGCGCGCCGCTGCCCGACTGGCGTGGCGCGAAAGCACCCGAAGCCGTTACGCTCTCCGGCCGTTTGGTGCGCGTCGAGCCGGTCGACGTCGAGCGCCACGCGCGCGATCTGTTCGACGCCCATGCCACTGCGCCCGACGGCCGGAACTGGACCTACCTCGCGGCCGGCCCGTTCGATTCGTTCGACGTCTGGAAGGCGCACTTCACGAAAATGACGACGCTCACCGACCCGCGGCATTTCGCGGTGATCGATCTCGCGACGGGCAAGGCCGTCGGCACGCTCGCACTGATGCGCGTCGACGCCACGAACGGCATGATCGAAGTCGGCCACATTACGTACTCGCCGCTGCTGCAACGCAGCCGCGCGTCGACCGAAACGATGTACCTCGTGATGAAGTACGTGTTCGACACGCTCGGCAACCGGCGCTTCGAATGGAAATGCGATTCGCTGAATGCGCCTTCGCGCGCTGCGGCCGAGCGCTACGGCTTCACGTACGAAGGGCTGTTCCGGCAGGCGCTGGTCTATCGCGGACGCAGTCGCGACACCACGTGGTTTTCGATCCTCGACCGCGAATGGCCAGCGATCCGTCTGGGCTTCGAGCAATGGCTCGACGACCGCAACTTCGGTGCGGACGGCCGGCAGATTGCGCGTCTCACCGACTTGATCGCCGAACAGCGCTCCGCCGCGGACCACACGCCCGGGTAAAGCGCACGTCTCTCCTTTCGTTGCCGCTTCGCGCGGCGGCCGTCGTGTCCTATGATGGCCGGCACGGACCTCGGCTGTGGCCCGGTCCATGTTCAGACGACGAGGAGACATCGATGGATCTGAATCTGCGCGGCAAAGTCGCGGTACTGACAGGTGCGAGTGTCGGCATCGGGCTCGCGGTGGCGGAAAGCTTCGCGGCCGAAGGCGTGAACCTCGTGCTCGCTGCTCGCGCGGCTGAGCGTCTCGACGCCGCGGCCGCGCAGATCGCCGCGCGGCACGGCGTGCGCACGGTGCCGGTCGCGTGCGACGTGGCGACACAGGAGGGCGTCGACCGGCTGGTGCATGCGACGCTCGATGCGTTCGGCGGCACCGACATCCTGTTCAACAACGCGGGCACCGGCAGCAACGAAACGATCCTGAACGCGCCGGACGAAAAATGGCAGGCGTACTGGGACCTGCACGTGATGGCCGCAGTGCGGCTCGCGCGTGGCCTCGTGCCATCGATGAAGCAGCGCGGCGGCGGCGCGATCCTGCACAACGCGTCGATCTGCGCGGTGCAGCCGCTCGGTTACGAGCCGATCTACAACGTCACCAAGGCCGCGCTGATGATGTTCTCGAAGAACCTCGCGAACGAACTGATCGGCGACAACATCCGCGTCAATACGATCAATCCGGGCCTCGTACTGACACCCGACTGGGTGAAAACCGCGAAGCAACTCACGCAGGATTCGGGCGGCGACTGGGAAGGCCATCTACAGGCCGTTGCCGACCGGCATGCGCCGATCCGGCGTTTCGCGACGCCTGCCGAACTCGCGGACTTCATCGTGTTCCTGTGTTCGGAGCGCGCGAGCTACAGCGTCGGGTCGACGTATTTCGTCGACGGTGGGATGCTCAATACGGTGTGAGCGGCGACCGGCGCTGCGCTGCGATCCTTCGCCCCTACACCTGCGACCCCGTCGCTTGCCCCACCACCCGCGCACCCCGCGCCGGCATGAAATACCAGACCGCACCCGCCGCCTGCAGCGCGATCAGCACCGCCCACACGCTGCGATGCGCGACGGCCGGGAAGTGGCCGTCGCGCGCGGGCCAATGACCGAGCGCCGCGCCGATCGCCACCTGCAGCACGAAGATCGCGAGAAAGATCACGAGCGTGAACGTCGTGTTCACGCGACCGATCAGCCGCACCGGGAAATGCTGCGCGAGCACCGAATACGTGAGAATGCCGGTGCCGCCGAGCGCGCCGTAGGCAGCCCACAGCACGGGCTCGGGCAGCGGCACGCGCGCCGCGATCGCGGCCTGCACGAGCACGAACGCCACCATCGTCATGCCGGAGAACAACTGCACGGTCATGCCGCGCCGCTCGAGCGTGCGTGCGAGCGCGCCGAAGCCAATGTTGCCGACGATGAACGCCGCACCCAGCACCGACACCAGCGATGCCGCGTGAGCCGCATGCGCAGCCGCATCGCCGGGCGCATCCTGCATCACGACGTCGCGCAGGAACGCGCCGACCCACAGCGACTGCATCGCGTAGAACACGCTCTGCGTGAGACCGGAGAATGTCGCGAGCTTCCAGAACGCACGGCTGCTCAGGATGTGCCACGTGCCCTTGAACTGCTCGAACACGCCGGCCTGGCGATGCGTGTCGCGCACTTTCGGCGCGAACGCGAACAGGTTCGCCGCGACGAGCGTCGTGAACACGGCGAGACCGATACAGACCGAACGCCAGCCGACAACCGACAGCAGCCACGACAGAGGCGTGCCGACCACGACGCCGCCCAGCCCGCCGACCGCCATCACGAACCCGTTGACGAGCGTCAGCTGCGCGACCGGGAAATGCTGCGCGGTCGCCTTGAACGCGCCGCCGAGGCACACCGATACGCCGATGCCGATCAGCAGCCGGCCGATCATCATCGTCGGCAGATCGTGGCCGAGGCCGAACAGCAGGATGCCCACCGCCGCGACCAGCATCACGCACGCGGTGACGCGACGCGCGCCGTAGTGGTCGAGCAGCACGCCAGCGGGAATCTGCGCGCCGGCGAAGCCGAGAAAGTACAGGCTCGTCAGCGTGCCGAGATCGGCGGCGGAAAAGCCGAGTTCGTGTGTCAGATACGGCGCGAAGCCGAGGTTCACGCCGCGGTACAGGTACGACACGAAGTACCCGAGCGAGAACACGACGAATACGCGCAGTCTGGTCGAGGTCATGATGCGGACAGCCTTGTCTGGGAATCTGGGGAATACGGGAACAGGGCTCGATTATTCGCGAGTCGGGCGTCTGGAGCCAGCGAGAGATTTCGACGTCGATTGTGAGTAGAATTTGACGTCATGCCAACTCCCCTTCCTCCTCTGCAGGCTCTGCGTGCGCTTGAAGCGGCTGCGCGCCGGCGCAGCTTCAGTCGCGCTGCCGAAGAACTGCATTTGACGCACAGCGCCGTCAGCCATCATCTTCGGGGGCTGGAGGAACAGCTTGGCGTCGAGCTGTTTCGCCGGGCCGGTGCGCGGATGATTCCCACCGCGGCCGGCGCGCAACTCGCTGACCGCGTGCGGCACAGTCTCGACGACCTGCGCGACGCGCTCGACGCGACCCGCCGCGGTCTCGGTAGCGCGGGCGCGACGCGGCTCGAGCTGAGCGCGATGTCCGATTTTCTGTCGGTGTGGCTGATTCCGCGGCTCGGCGACTTCTACGAAAAACATCCGCTGGTCGACCTGTCGCTGCACATGCACGCGAGCGTCGTGCCGCCCGATCCCTATTCGGTCGACATCGGCATCTGGCACCGGCGCGTCGACGAGCCCGGCTTCCTGAGCCGCAAGCTGCTCGACGATATGGTCGTCGCGGTCTGCAGCCCGACGCTGCTCGCGCGCTATCCCGACTTCCGCATCGAAGACTTGCCGACGATGCCGCTGCTGCACTTCTCGCGGCGTTCGTGGCGCGACTTCTTCGAAGCGGCTGGCCTGTCCGCCGAAGAACCCGATCGTGGACCGATCTTCGACGATGCCGGCCTGCTGCTGCAGGCGACGGTCGCGGGCCAGGGGGTCGCCACCGCACGGCTGCAACTCGCGCGCTCGTTCATCGAACGCGGTGAGCTCGTGCAGCTGGGCCACGTGCGGATTCCCGCGTCCCTCGATTACTTCTTCACGTGGCGCGAGGGCCATCCGCGCGATGCGACGATCCAGCAGTTTTATCGCTGGTTGAAGGGACAGTTGGGAAGTTGAGGCTGGATCTGCGTCCGGGTTGGCTGACAGTGAATGAAGCGCGCAACACAGAACCGGCCGCAGGAGCGCTACGGCCGGAAGTCGCGTCAACTAGCGAGGCGCCGGACCGGGACCAGCGGGATCCTGAGCGGGCGGCGGATTTCGCTGCGGCAGCGTTCCGGCGACTTTGCCGAGCAACGTGAAATAAGCGATCACGACCGCGGTGAAGCCGACCGCGTTCATCGCGGCGGCGGCGTGGCTGTTGGCGTCCTCGAGAGATTGACCGTCCCGCATGAATGCATCCCGAACCGTCGGAATCACGGCCTGTGTCATGCCGTACCCGACGGTCGACGCGGTGACGATCCCCCCGCGCTGCGCGATCTGCGAGACCACATGCGCGATCGCCCGCGCCCCCTCCCGACCGCCGGTAAAACCCTGCACCGCAGCGTTGACCGCGGCGCCGACAGCCGGCGGAGGATTCGATGCGTGCTTGAAGAGTCGCAACGTTTGCGACTCGCCATCGGGACCCTGCACCGTGATCCGGTTGTTGGCCTGCAAGGTCTGCGTCAGCAGCGTAGTCAGACCGCCGGCTGCGAACGATGTCAGCGCTGCCACCGCATAGCCCACACCCGGCGACAGGTTCGCGTTGGCCGTCAGTGCACCGCGCACGGCATGGAGGCCACCAAAGGACACGACACCGGAGAGGATATTGATCAGCGAGTCGACACCGAATCGCGATTGTGCCTTCCGGATTCCCGCAATCTGCGCGTCGCGGTTCGGATAGCCCTCCGGCACCATGTGCTCCGGGTTCTCGGGCACGAGTGACGTGCTGGTACCGAGTGCCTTCGACAGCAGTGCGTTGGCGACCGGCGCCGCAACCGTCAATGCCAGTGTATTGCCGACTCCGGCGGCCAAGCCGCCGATCACGACGGCCGGCATCTGCGCAGCCATCTGCGCGCCGAAGCCCGGGTTCGTCGTGTGCTCGGCGAGCGGACCGAGACCGCGGAATGCGCCGAACGTGATCCCGGCTGTGACCCCGCCGCCGAGCGCCCCCTGCAGCCGCCCGACGACGTGCTGCCAGAGACTGGCCGGCGAATTCACGTGCGGCGGCAGCGGTTCGTTGACGATCGTGTCCAGCGCCCGTTCTACGTCGTCCGCCGAGATGCGCTCGATCTGGTCTGTAGCTGTTTCGATCGGCGGCGAGAGCGACCGGCGGGATCGCACACTCACCTGCCGCGAAATGGCCTGCATCTCCGTGCCCTCCTGCGAAGTGCGCGCGGGCGGCAGGTTCTCGTTCGAGTGCTGGCTGCGCAGCGACGGGCTGCGGCGCGCAGGCGTCGCGGGTGCATCGTCGCTGGGCTGCGGAAGCTGGGTATGCGAAAAGTTGGGCGACGTTGAGCCAACTCCGTTGTTGTTGCCGGACATGATGCGTCTCCTGATATATGAATAACGAGGGCGAAACGGAACTTCGCACGCCATCGGGGGCGTGCGTACCGTTTGCGTCGTGAGCGCCCGGGCCTCTTGCAAATGCTCGAGGTGCGGCCGAAGCGCCCGGCAACCGAACTTGCTGTTCGTGTGCTCCTGACATGCATTGAAGCAGTTCGGCCTGGCGCCCGTTCAGCGCGCACGAAGTCGCGTCGCGTCACGCGAATGCGTGCGCACCGATTCATTCTGTTTACATATTCGGCGGTGTAGCGCGTGTCGATCTAGCCGCTGTGCAGCACCTAGCTTCTCCGCCGATACTCCACCGCAAACTTGATCAGCTCCGCTTGCCCCTCGATGTCGAGCTTGCGTTTCAGATTCAGCCGATGTGTCTCCACCGTGCGCACCGACAAGCCGTTGCGCTGCGCGATCTGCTTGCTCGACAACCCATCGGCGAGCGCATCGAGAATCTCGCGCTCACGCGGCGTCAGCCGTTCGACTGGCGTCTGCATCGCCGACGCCTGGATCATCCGCGCGCCGAGCCCCGCGCTGAAGAACAGCTCGCCGCGCAGCACCGCGCCGATCGCGAGCACGATCTCGGTGGCCGGCGAATCCTTCAGCACGTAGCCGCTCGCGCCCGCGCGCACCGCCTGCGTGACGTACTCGACGTTGTCGTGCATCGACAGCATCAGCACGCGGATCGCGGGAAAGCGTTCATGAAAAACGGCCGCTAGTTCGATGCCGTTCATCCCCTTCATGCCGACATCCATCAGCACGAGGTCGGGTTCGTGTTGCGCGGCGAGCGCGAGTGCTTCGTCCGCATTGCCCGCTTCGCCGACGACCTTGAAGTTCGGCACTGCATCGAGCCGCGCGCGCAGACCGTCGCGCACGAGCGGGTGGTCGTCGATCAGCATCAGGCGCGCAGCGGTGGATGAAACGTCGTTCATGTCGGATTCCTTCGGGCTACGAGGTCAGGCCGCGAGACGCGGCGCGCCATTCGCCAACGGCACACGTGCAGTGAGAATCGTGTGACCCGCCTGCGACATCAGCGACAGCGTGCCGGCGAGCCGTTCGAGCCGCTCGCGCATGTTGCGCAACCCGACGCCGCCACGCGGACCGGCAAACGCATGCGCGACATCGAAGCCGCGGCCGTTGTCGAACATCGACAGCGTGACCGCCTCGGCCGATACATCGAGCGACAGCTTTGCGCGCGTCGCGAGCGAATGGCGTACGACGTTCGTCAGCGCTTCCTGCGCGATGCGGAACAGCACGATGTTGACGGCATCCGACATCGGTGCCGTGTTCGCGTGGCCGGTCTGCGAGAAGCCGATCTCGATGCCGGCCTCTTCGCTGAGTTCGCGCGTGAGCTGTTCGAGTGCGGCGGCGAGCCCGAGATCGTCCAGCATCGCGGGCCGCAGCGCGTGCGAGATGCGGCGCACTTCGCGCAGCGTGTCGCGGAGCCGCGCAAGGCTCGTCGACAGCGCGGTTTCCGCCGCGGGTATCCGCACGTCGCTGCGTTCGAGATGCGCCATGGCCGATTCGAGCAGCAGCTTCACCGACACCATCATCTGGCTGATGCCGTCGTGCAGTTCGCGCGACAGCCGCGCGCGTTCGTTCTCCTGCGACTCCACCACCTGCTGCGCGAGCCGCTTCAGCTTCGCGTCGGCGCTGCGGTATTCGGTGACGTTCAGCACCAGTGCGCACACCGCGATCACACCGAGACCCGCGAGTGCGATCGCGCCGATCCACATCACCGTGCGATCGATGTTCGCCGACGCGCGCTGGTCGATCTGTGCGAGCGTCGTGTTCACGTCGTCGAGATAGATGCCGGTGCCGACCATCCATCCCCAGCGTTCGAGCGGCACGACGTAGCCGAGCTTCGGCTCGAGCCGGCCGGTCGACGGACGATGCCACACGTAGCGCACATAACCGCCGCCACGCGCCGCCGCGGCGGTCAGTTCCTGGATCGGCAACGCGCCGTGCGGACCGCGCATCGTCCACAGGTCCTGGCCCTCGAGGTTCGCTTCGCGCGGATGCATCAGCGAGCGGCCATGCATGTCGTAGACGAAGAAATAGCCGTCCGGGCCGAAGTCCATTTTCTTCAGCACGTCGAGCGCGCGGAGGCGCAGCGTCGCGTCGTCGCGCGCGTCGGCGGCAGGCACGTCATAGAGCGGCGCGATCGCGCTGGTCGCGAGATCGACGTAATGCTTCAGTTCGAGCTCCTTGCTCGATATGTACGCGGCCTGCATCGTCGCGTGCTGCGTATCGGCCAGCACTTTGGCCTGCTCGCGCACACCGAATTCGATGCCGGCGATCGCCCCCAGAAACGGGACGATCGCGAGCAGAAACATCTTCGCTTTAAGATTCATCGCAGTGAAGTAACGACAGGTAGGCTACGTAATTTTACGTAGCTGGCTTACGTAATCGTGCGCTTGCCGCCGTGGCGGCGAAAGCGAATACTACGCCGCCGGGCGTCGGATGCTTTCGGCGCGGGTTTCAGTGCTTTCCCGTACGCACACGACAGGTCGGTCAGACCGCACCGGCAATGAATCACGGGGACGCCGGGTCGCGGCTCTTTCACGGACGCTTTCGCCGCGCCCGCGTCTTCCGCTGCATTCCGGTCAGCTTTCTGTTTCAATGCACCGGTGCGCCCTGCATCGCCCGGGCGAGCCGCAAAAAAAACCGCACGACCCGAACACCAGTTCAAACAACCACAGGAGACAACCGTGGAATCTACCGACCAGCCCGGCCGCTCATGGCTATGGCTCATCCTGCTTCTCCCGTACATCGCGCTGCTCTGGCTGCCGTTCTACAACGATGCGCGTCCTTCGTTCGCGGGCTTTCCGTTCTTCTACTGGTATCAGTTCCTCTGGGTGCCGCTCACGTCGCTGCTGATCTACGTCGTTTACCGGGGCCTTAAATGAGCGATCTGAATCCCATCGACCCGGTAGCGATGACCGTCTTCATCGCGTTCTTCGTCCTCGTCACCGTCGTCGGCTTTTTCGCGGCACGATGGAAACGCGGCGACCTGACCCAACTGAGCGAATGGGGCCTCGGCGGCCGCCAGTTCGGCACCGTGATCTCGTGGTTCCTCGTCGGCGGCGACTTCTACACCGCGTACACGGTGATCGCCGTGCCCGCGCTGGTGTATTCGGTCGGCGCATACGGCTTCTTCGCGCTGCCGTACACGATCATCGTGTACCCGTTCGTGTTCGCGGTGATGCCGAAGCTGTGGAAGATCGCGCACGCGAAAGACCACATCACCGCCGCCGACTACGTGCAAGGCGAATACGGCGGCAAGTGGTTCCCCGCAGCGGTTGCGCTGACCGGGATCGTCGCGACGATGCCGTACATCGCGCTGCAGCTGGTCGGTATGCAAGTCGTGATCAAGGGGCTCGGCGTGAGCGGCGAACTGCCACTGATCGTCGCGTTCGTGATCCTCGCGCTGTACACGTACACGAGCGGCCTGCGCGCGCCGGCGATGATCGCGTTCGTGAAAGACATCATGATCTACATCGTGGTGATCGCGGCCGTGTGGCTGATTCCGGTGAAGCTCGGCGGCTACGCCCACGTGTTCGACGCAGCCGATCACTACTTCCAGGCGAAGGGCGGAGCAACCGGCATCCTGCTGAAGCCGACGCAGTTCACCGCGTATGCATCGCTTGCGCTCGGCTCGGCGCTCGCGGCGTTCATGTATCCGCATACGATGACAGCGGTACTCTCGTCGGCGTCGGCGCAGACGGTGCGCAAGAACGCGATCTTCCTGCCCGCGTACACGCTGCTGCTCGGCCTGATCGCGTTGCTCGGCTATATGGCGATCGCCGCGGGCATACACGTGAAGTCCGCATCGGACGTCGTGCCAGCGCTGTTCGGCACGCTGTTCCCGTCGTGGTTCGTCGGCTTCGCGGCCGCCGCGATCGCGATCAGCGCGCTGGTGCCGGCGGCGATCATGTCGATCGGCGCAGCGAATCTGTTCACGCGGAATCTGTGGCGTCCGCTGGTGTCGTCGAACATGACGCCGGCTGCTGAGGCGTCGACCGCGAAGATCGTTTCGCTGGTCGTGAAGTTCGGCGCGCTGGTGTTCATCGTCGTGCTGCCGACCCAGTACTCGATTGACCTGCAACTGCTCGGCGGCGTGTGGATCCTGCAGATTTTCCCGGCGATCGTGTTCTCGCTGTACACGCGACGACTCAACACGCCGGGGCTGTTCCTCGGCTGGCTGGTCGGCATCGTGATCGGCACGGGGCTCGCGATCGTGCAGGGGCTGAAGCCGGTGTATGCGCTGCATCTCGGCGATGCGACCTATCCGCTGTATATCGGGTTGATTGCGCTCGTGGCGAACATCGTCGTGACGTTTGTCGTGTCGGCGGTGACGCCGAAGCGGGCGGCGGCCTAGGGTCTGTTTCGATCTGTTCCGTTCTGTTCTGTTCCGGCCGGGTGGGTTCGCGTTTTGCGGGCTTGCCCGGTTTCTGTTTTCTGCTCCCTCCGTTGCGATGCGTACGCGGCATGCGAGCGGGGATCGATGCTTTAACGCAGGCCGATTTCGATCACGGCGCAGTCACGGAGCGAAGCGCGTGAACACGTAATCGCGATCCTTCACGCGGGCTGCGTGACACGCGAAGCACGTTTGATGCTGAGCTTCGTCGACCGGCTGCCCGTTGACGAAACGGCCGAAGCCCCAGCCGCCCGTCGATGCATAACGGTGCGAGTCCTTCACCATCACCTGTACCGTCGTGGGTTGCCCGGGCACCGTCGCAGGCTCGAAATCGGGTGACTGCTTGCGCTTGTACGCGAGCTTCACCAGGATCGTTCCGTCGGGATAGGGCTGCGTCGAACTTTCGATCGCCTCGATCGCCTTCGGGTTGCCGAGTATGACGCGCAGCTCGTCGAGCGGGGCCGCTTCTACGGACGGCGCGATCATTTGCCACTTGCGGTAGCCGTCGGGAATCGTGACGCCGTAGATCGGCGAGGGCGCGGACTTCGGCGTCTCCGCCGACGCGTGATTCGCGACGACAGATACTAGAAGCGCCGCGTTCAGCGCGAGGTGTGCTGTGCGGATTTTTCGCATGAGTGACTCCTGTCCGGGTCAGCCGGTTAAAACCGCGCGACGTCGATGACGGCATCGGCAAATGCCTTCGGTGCTTCCTGCGGCAGGTTGTGTCCGATGCCGCCGCCGATGTTCCGGTGCGCATACCGGCCAGTGAATTTCTTCGCGTACGCGGCCGGCTCGGGATGCGGTGCGCCGTTGGCATCGCCTTCCATCGTGATCGTCGGAACGGAAATGGGCGGCGCCGTCGCGAGACGCTTTTCGAGTTCGTCGTATTGCGGCTCGCCCTGCGCGATACCGAGCCGCCAGCGATAGTTGTGAATTACCACGGCGACGTGATCCGGATTGTCGAACGACGTGGCCGAACGCTCGAACGTCGCATCGTCGAAATTCCATTTCGGCGATGCGGTATGCCAGATCAGCTTGTTGAACTCGTGGCGATTCGCTTCGTAACCGGCACGACCACGCTCCGTGGCGAAATAGAACTGATACCACCATGACAGTTCGGCCTTCGGCGGCAGCGGCGTGCGGTTCGCCTCCTGACTGCCGATCAGATAACCGCTCACCGATACCATCGCCTTGCATCGTCCCGGCCACAGCGCGGCGATGATGTTGACCGTGCGCGCGCCCCAGTCGAAGCCACCGAAAATGGCCTTGTCGATTTTCAGCGCGTCCATCAACGCGATGATGTCGACTGCGATCACGGCTTGCTGACCGTTGCGTGGCGTATCCGCGGACAGGAAACGCGTCGTGCCGTAGCCCCGCAGGTACGGCACGATTACGCGATAGCCGGCTGCTGCGAGCAGCGGCGTCACTTCGACGAAGCTGTAGATGTCGTAGGGCCAGCCGTGCAGCAGGATCACGACCGGTCCGCTTTGTGGGCCGGCTTCCGCGTAGCCCATGCTCAGCGTTCCGATATTGATCTGCCTCAGGTTGGCGAATGAAACGGCGCGCGGTTCCGTTGTATCGGGGCCGATGGACTGTGCGTTCGCGATGCCGCTTAGGCCTAGCTCGAGCAAGCTGATACCTGCGATCGTCGTGCCGAGCAGTCGGCGACGTCGGGTGTTGATTGGGTCGTTCATGGTTGATTCTCCTTTCTGATTGTCGTGTGTGTTGAGAGGCCTGCGAGCTCTTGATGACGCGGCGGCGCGTTCGGCGTTTGAGCCGGAAGCGGCGCGAGGCGTGACCGGAAGGAACATCGGCCCGCGAACCTCGCGCTTGTTGTTTCGGTTGGCCGCTTACGGCTTTGCGTAGATCGGGCCGAGACCGATTACTTCCGATTCCGACTGCGACTGGGACACACGTGAACCCGATGCCGACGTGCCAGCCGTCGACGGGCCATACGACGATGAAGTCACGCCCTTCTGCGCACTCAGACGGGCTTCGGCTGCCTGGATGTTCGCGGGGTATTGCGTGTAGTCGGTGGATGGGTTGTAGCCGGCCTTCTGTAGTTCGACCAGCTCCGCGCGAACTTCAGCACGGGTCAGCGGATGGTTCGTTTGTGCGAACGACAGAGCCGGGATCACGATAGCAACGGCAACGACAAGCGATTGAACGAGTTTCATGATGTACACCTCAGGGTAGTGAATGCCTTCCTGCGCAAACGCCCGTCTGCGCTTTCGGTTGATGAAGCCAGGTCGGCTGGCTTGGAAGCATTAAACCCAGAGGACGTATCTGGTTTATGTCGACAAAGTCCGTCGGTGCAACGTTGTGTAACGCTCGGGGTTGTGGATACAGTGGGATACAAAGAGGTGGTGAAATGCCGCTGTGCTAGGTGCTTCTGCACTGTCGCTGTCACAGCATGGACCTTCGATACGGTGCGCGGCGAGAGGCATGAATGGACACGCCTCCAGTATGATCGGAGGCGCTGTGAAGTACCCCTCCCTAAGCCCTGACGCTGTCCTACACAGTGAGAACCGATTAATGAAAGTCATCCCTGCTTTTATCGCCTTGGCGCTGATGGTTTCAAGCGCACCAGCCGCCTTTGCTCACGACACCACGACCGAAGCCCACAACAAGGAAGTCGTGCTGGCGTTCTACGACGAAGGCTTGAACAAGAAAGATGCGGATGCCGCGCTGAAGTATGTCGGTCCGCGGTATACGCAGCACAATCCGCTCGCTGCGGATGGTCCTGAGGGCTTTCGGAAGTTTGTTGAGTTTCTGAAGGAGAGGTATCCGCAGTCGCATAGCGAGATCACCAAGGTGTTCACTGACGGCGACTATGTGATCCTGCATGTGCATGCGGTGCGGGAACCTGGCACGCGGGGTAGTGCGATTGTCGATATTTTCAAGCTTGAGAACGGCAAGATTGTCGAGCACTGGGATGTGGTGCAGCCGATTCCTGAGGCGTCGGCGAATGGGCATTCGATGTTTGAGGAGTGAGGTGGTTTTGTTGTTGCGGCCGTGACTCGATGTTGTCGCACGGCGCCGTCTAGTTTCCGCCGTTGGCGGCGAGAATGCCTTCCAGCAGATTCGCCTGATCGGCCAGCGATTTGAGTAGGAAGCTCGAACTGACAATGTAGACGACCTGGCCATTCGAGCCTCCATTCTCCTGCAGTAGATGGTAGGTGCCGTCCCTCCATTGCACCCACGCCTTTTGCGCTTTGTTCAACTTTTCGATCGCCAATGGGTCGTTTGCCCACATCTTCAGGATCTTGTTGTAGGCGGTGTTTATTCGGGTTTTCTGGAGTTTCACTTCCGCTTCGTCGCAACGGGCGGCGGCGGACTGGTCGTAGAAGCCTGGGGAGCCGGATTTTTTTGTGCAGGCGGCGTAGGCTTTTGAGTAGGGGGTCGCGGGTAGGGGCTCGGTGCTCCATGCCTGAGTGGAAGCAGTGGCCAGTAGAAGGATGAGGGAGAGGCGCTTTTTCATCGACGCGTTGTTGGTTGAGCGTTGATTTTGTCTGTGGAATGCGCCGCGGGTTTCTGGGTGGAATTTGTCGGGATGAGTACGGGTGATGTGTCGTCGTCCGGCGTTACAGCGCCTTTTGGACGGTTCGCGCAGAGTTTGAGATGTCCTGGCCTGCACCGGCTACTGTATTGCAGCCGAACAGGGAGAATGCGGTGGCCGTCAGAAGGGCCAGCGATATGAAGCGCTTTAACATAGGTGCCTCTAGGTTCATGGGTTAGGTAGTCCGGGCTGGGAGCGTACGTCGTGGAAATGGCGGGCGTTGTTCCGGCTTGCGGGTGATCTGGATTTTACTTCGTCGCGAGGAGGACTACCAAACTAACAGCCTCACAACCGTGTAGAAAAGCACCTTCGCCCTCGCAGCAGGGGAGATGCCCCCATAGGTGCTGCCACTTTTAACTTTCTGCTCGAACATCCCGTTAGGATACTTGGCTTGTTTTATTGCACCGCCTGCCGATTCGACAAAGTCCGTACACATGTGTCGCAGAAAGGCAACGAGTAACTCGGATGCAATTCCTGAGCATCTGCTTGGGTTTTCAAATGACTGACTATCACGCCGTAGTCATAGCCGGGCGCCATGGAGACCGATGCTCATGTTCACGCTCCTTGTTCGGCAAGCAAGACCGAAAGAGCAAGGGCTCGGTCTTCCGGCTGTAATTTGTCGATCTCCTCACTCAGACGTCGCGCGCCGAGTTCCCAAAGTCGTGACAGTGACGGGTGCTCCGCTTCAGCACCGCTCTCTAGCGTCATTCCCTCGAAGTATGCGGCGTCCCTAAACTCATATCGACGCTCTAGATCGATTTCAACAGAA
The DNA here is from genome assembly GCF_050742655.1 of Paraburkholderia sp. Taxonomy (GTDB): domain Bacteria; phylum Pseudomonadota; class Gammaproteobacteria; order Burkholderiales; family Burkholderiaceae; genus Paraburkholderia. The sequence continues at coordinate 27,424 of NZ_JBOIGG010000001.1, forward strand.
AGTTGCTCGAACGTCCGAGGAACCGGCAATGCCCCCAGCCCTTCGGAAAGCACCATAAACGTTGCTGGCATAGGCACCGTTGCCGATCGGGCGATGTTTGTAATAGCCAAGTCCGTCAGAGACCGTCCATAGATGTCGAGCGCCGACAGATTTGCATCGAAGAGCACGACAACCTCTGGCGGTGGAACGCTTCCTAGTATGGCCCGGACGACTTCGTCATCGATCAAACCAACCGACACATCAAACAGAGTCCCTCGCGCGCCAAGCGCAGCAGCCCAAGCTTCGACCGCTGGACGTGCGACTGTGCCCTTGACGAAGAGCATGAGGCCAGCGCCGTGGACCGCCTTGGACAATGCGGAAAATGCGGTGGCTCGCTGCTTAGCAACGCCAAATTTGCGAAGGGCCGTGACTGCATCGCTCGGGGCGACTAGCAGTTCCCGCGGTGACGTCCGTGGTGACACCACTGAAGTCGATGCCACAGGCTGTGCGGGAGACAGGCCGACGCTTGTCGAAAGAGCTTGAAAGATCGCGGCATCGGCAAGTAGTTTGGGCATGCCTTCGTTTCGTGCTCTATCGAATGCGCTGCGCACCACCTTCGTGGTTTCGTCTCGTAGCCTCCTGTGCTCGTCTCGCTGCTTGCGAATACGCTCTTCCCACTCTGCTCGTTCTTTTTGAAGTCGCTCTATATCCCCTTGTAGATCGGTACGTACCGCTAGTTCCTTCGCAGCCTCGAATTCAATCACCTGATCGATTCGCGATCTAACCTCCGCCCGTTGTGCCACGCTCTCGACAAGTACATCTAGGACTTCACGCTGATCAGCCAATCGAAGAAGCTCAGCGCTGAGCCGAGCAATTCGCTGACCAGTCAGTTCAGACTCTCCATTGCCCAGCGACTGAGCTAGGTCACGCAACTGCGCTTTCGTGAGGCCGGCGGCGGCCCCATTTCCTATTTTGTTCCGAAACAGATTCTTTGCGGTGAAGGCTAAGCTGCCGCATTCATATATGGACTGCTCCTTGGGCAAGGGCCCGATAACGAAGAGGCGACCATCAAAACGAAGCGCCGGTAGCGACTCCCACTCAAGTAGGCCCAACTCGAAGGTCTCGTCTCTATTCAAGTCTGCCCGGTCAGGCCGGCAAGCTACCACCAGACCGTCGCTCAGTTGGTAGACATAGGGATTTAGCGGTGGCCGTTCGGTACGTGACGATAATTCCTTCAAATACTCCCTCACGGAGTCGTAGTCCGTGGAGGGAAATGGGACCATCCTGGCCTCGAACACGGAGCGCTTATCAGATACCAAATGAAAGCGCGTGCGCTTTTCCGTGTCGTGTTCCTCGACCTTCCATACGCCGATCTCGCCACGGACAGGTTGCCTAGGATGACCGGAACCTGGGAAAGCGATAAGGTCGCCGGTGTCCGGAAAGATGCTCCTCGCGTCGTCGTCGGACAAAAACAGCACCTGCCCCGGTCGTACGATCGCCAGCGGTTTGACAAACACTGCGCTGGGTCGACTCGCGTTGGTGCAATACCCCAGCACTTCGTCTCGTTCCGAAAAAAACTCACCACTGAAGCTAGATTCGTCCTGGGTCCGAAGCCCTTTGACGGATACGCTGTTTTCGTTGCGTCGAGCGTCTCGACGTTTCAGGAACGCCTCCAAGCTTAGGCGGAGTACAGACCCATCTTGCAGTGCGGCCGCCATCGCACGCGCGTCCTCTCTACGCCCCAATTGCCCTGCTTGCAGTCCGGAAACGAACGTGCCGAATTCTGGCGGCAGGTCAGCAAGATCCTCGTCAACGTCGTGCCCCTCCACAAGGTCCACAAGCAGCTTGGACAGACCCGAAGGGACGATCCACGCGGCGGTGGGCGTCGGGAGAGCCGGGACGGTTTGGGCCGGCTCTTCTGCCACACCCTTCTGGCGTGATACCCCACCCATTGGGGTGCGCAAGAACTCTGTCAACACAAACGGCGGCTTGTCGCTGAACAGGTGAACAAGACACGATCTCGCCAGGCGCCTAGCGTTGTTCTCTGGCATCGGCTCCCGAAGTTCCTCATAGAGCGTGAACTCCTCGACTACCCTCGCTGGCTCCTCTGGATCGACCATCGTCAAGTGCTTCCCAAACCACGACTGCACATCGCCGTCCGTCGTCGTGGGCAACTCGAACGCCAAGGTGTGGACTCTGGCTTTTAAGCCTTGCGGAATGTTTTGTACTCGTCCGCCATGCTGGATCAGCATTGTTCGGTTCTCGATGAAGAAGCGCCGTAGTTCAAATTCATCTGCGCCAAGACTAAGAACATACTCGAATCGCCTGCGATCAATACCCAGATATGCCATGCCGGTATCATCCTAATTTGGCGGCTTTAACGTAGATTCGAAGCCATGACGGGTCTTCGAATGCTGACAATTGAGATGCTCCGCGCGCGTCCGCCCGCGTTCGCCACGACAGCTTGTCGGCCACTGTCTGATTGCCCAGCCGTCTCATCACTCCTTCAAGCCAAACCTGCTTCGGATTTGTCCTCGAAGGCTCGTCCACACTCTTCAATAGCTCCTCTCCCTGCAGCGCACCGAAACCACCAGCATCTACCCGCCGAAATGCTTCAGTTCCCGTAAATGTCAGTGTTTCCCCACTTCGGCTCCACGCCGTCACGTCGATCGGTATGCTCACCGCGATCCGTTCACAAGGACAGACAAGGCGGCACGTCATTGTCACGGCGGCGAAGACGGCGCGACTTGCGCGAGGATCGAACAGATCAAACCAGCCTTGAGGAGTATCAACTTGAATTCCGACCGGAAAAAATGGCCCGCACGCCTCAATCCGTACGCAGAACTGTTCTTGGTCGCCCACGAACAAGGCCAACGGGCCTGGGCCAACGCCATCAATTCCGCCCCATTCGTCGCTCGACCAGTGGACACGGGTTACTTGACTAGTTTCCACGCCATCAGAGGTAGTAGCTTGGCACGGAGCGCTACGGCGAATTATGATTTTTTCGGTTCCGATCGGGTATATCAGCGTTCCATCAGCCTCTATATGATGCGGTGGTGGCTCGACCGGCCAGACGCGAACCCTAGCTGACCGCACCAACCGTCCGAGGAAATGCTCGATCGACTCTGCCAATTGGTCCGCGTGCCCCACGCGGCCTGTGGGGAGTTCTATCTCGCAGAAGTGCCATCCTCTTACCTCGATTTGGTTTGTGATTTGAAGCTCAACGTCAGTGGGAGGAGCGACGAGAGCCTCACAACCCAGCACACAGTAGCGTCGGCCGAGTTCGAGCGGTTCCTCTACCGAGAGCAGTCGCCCTCCATCTTCCACTGAGCGGAAGATGTTGCCAGTTTCACGGAATTGAGTGACATCTAGGCGGATCGATTCGGCAACTGCAGACAGCATTCCCGAACCACCAACCTCTACAAGCGGAAATGCCGGCGGGAGTGGAATTAGCTGCTTGCCTAACAGGTTCTCCGCGACCACCGATCGAACACCCAATGCGGTCTGAATTTGAAGCCGTCCACTGACCTCAATTGCAGTCTCAAGTCTTGGCAGCCGGAGGTAGAGCTGAAATCCTCCACCAGTATTCCCCCCGAGGAAAATGCCCCCTCGGAATCCGATAGAGCGCTCTTGAGACACGTGAGAAGAGCGTGCATTTGCGCTGGAGACTGGTCGGTACAGTTCGCATCCCGCTTTCGCGCCGAAGCCATAGTGCGCAAAGTGCGGCCGTCGTTGACCGCCTGCACGTCGAAATACTGGCTCGGCACACGTCGGACACCTCATGCCGTAACTAAAGAGGCCATCGTCTGATGCCTGAACCAAGCGCCCTAATTGGTCACGTGCCCAGTCCACAGCGCCTCTTGTACCGTTGGTGTTCGTTGCGTTGCTAATGCAGGCTGCGCAAGTTCCTCCATAAACTGCTCCGCCCGCCAGCTCATATACTCAGGGCGATTGTGAGCACGCGGGATCACCCACCGCTCCATCGCCATGTCGGCGACCTCAGCGACACTTGGGAGATTTCCGTAGCGCACGCGTACATGGTCTCCCCTCAAAAACTCCTTGGAATTCGAGGCCATAGTGCAGAGAAATACCTCACGTGTCATGCCGTGCTGGATGAGATCAGGTTCCATCCCCAGATGGCTTAGCGCTCGCTTGATCAATCGAATGCGCCAATTCGGACCCTGACCGAAGCTGAAGGCGTCCGCGTACGGATCTCTCAAATACGAAAGATAACTGCGGAACTCCTCAAAGAGCGCATCCGAAATGTGGAAGTGACCCCATCCTGATGTATACCCGATCGGTTCAAATATTCGGCGCCCGCCCAGCGCCAATCTGTTGTACATCGACGATCGACCAAGCGCAGAGCTGGTCGTTACTGCAACTAGGCGAGCCTTCTTCCGTCTTTGGGAGATAACGCCAACCGAATCGCGATACTTCTCGTCAAAGGCTTTGACGATCTCTGAAGATCGAACCAGTGATGCTACAAGTTTCCCACCAAGCAACGTGTTGTATGGAGGCACAGCACCGAGTACATACGCGTCCATCAGATGCACCAGTGCCTCCTTCCTTCGCACATGGTCCCAACCAATGACGGCATCCCGAGCCTTGAGATTGAAAACCGCATCACCTAGCGCGATGAGGCCAATGAGCTTTCCGTTGTTCTCGTCCCAAACCAAAAAGCGCAACCGGCGTCCGTAGCCCTCTGAAACTGGAATGCGCCAATTCATACTTGCAAACCTGAACAGATCTCCTTCCTTCGAACTCCCCGGCGCCAGTTCTAATCGAGGTCTTATAGCTGGGACATCAATGTCTGCGCCAGATGCAAAATGGCGAATCAATTTTGGGGCGTGAGCGGCAATCCACTTGCTGTTCTCCTCCAATTTCGAGGCGCGTTGATGGGCGTGTACCTTTCGGTAGGTCTCCTTGTCCATAGCGGGTGGGACAAGCAGGCCATCGGCGGCCCTTGAAAATCCAAGTTCTCGTAGATGCGCTCGAACCTTCCTCTTGAGTGTTGCTTCTCGGGCAGCGACCTTTATGACAGCCGTCGACTTCATGTGATCTCCGCATAGGCGCCGGGTAGATCTCGGCTCAACTCATAGGGTGTAAACACCGCGTCACCTTGTCTCAGCCCCACGCCGATCGCATTTGGATCGACAAGCGAAGGGACAATCCAGACATTGGTTTGGCGTCCCGCTCGCGCTACGGTCAGCGGTGCCGGACCGTCTTCGTTGGCGATTGACCATCCCGCAAGGGTAAGAAGTTGTTCCAACGACACTAATTCCGCGCGCTGGCGCGTAACGTCAAACGCCGCTGGCGGCCGGCCACTCTTGACATACGAGATCAGCTCAAGTGCGAGGTGCCTGTCCAGCGACGAATGATGAAACCGATTCCCGTAGTGCCTCAAACATTTGTCACAAGAGGTCGAGCAGTCGCACCGACCCAGCAGCGCTTCTGCGTGGTCCAACACGCGCGAGAACACTTCGCCGGCCAAAGTAGCATAACCCGCCCCTCCAGAGAGCGTGTCATATACGAACACGTCGGCCGAGTGTGTGTCCCCAATCCGAACAAATCGATAACCCGCATTCACCTCGCGAATATCGATGTCTAGTACCTGACCCATGCCAAGGACCAACGCCTCGCAAAGTGACTGAAGGGCATCGGCCATTGGCTGACGGGCACGCTTCTCCACCGGGTCAAATCTAAACGGCTTTTCAATCGGAATTCGGAACAAGAGCACGTCAGAGGAAAACGCATAACCTAGGTAAACACGCTGCACTTCCCCATTGCAAGTTTGCGAGGGGCGCACTTCTCCTCGCCTGGGCACGATGTGGTAGTCACGCCGGTGAGGGCCCAATGGCCGTCCGTCAAGCGACGTCTTCCCGCAACGCGCGCAGACTAGAAAACCGCCCTGCCCGTCGTCACTGTCGTCGCCTTTGTTCACCATCACCATCGCCTGGTCGCGAGCGGTAGCAAGTTGCCCTTTCACATGGAGAGGATGCCAAGCGAATGGCACATCTCCCTCCGGAAGCGGCAACTGAGCTGATGTCGCCTGACTAAAAAATTGTTCGTCGTCGAATTCGTCTACCTCTCTCCGTCCCTCGGGGAAAACAACTTCGGGCTGGATCACCGTCACCGCAGTCAACTGACCGGTCGCACAGACCGGACACGCTCGCCGGTCTTCATTGTCGCGTATGAACCCCGCAGTGAACAGACACGCGTTGCAATGCACATAGGTCCGTCGCCCCGCAAATAGTCGCTCCGCCCGATCGACAAGGGAGCTGGCCCCTCCAGCGGCCACCGTTCCGATCCGATAGGTCTTCTTATTCACGACAACCAGCCGACCGGGTGCATATTCAGACAGAGCAACGTTCAATCCTTGCTGCGGCCGTTGAAGAATCGGCACACGCGGGCGCCCTTCACGAGGTGGATCGTCCTCAATTTGGAGCGCGCAGAGGTCCCTCGGAAACGCGTACGAAGGCAAATGTCCATGGCTAAAGAGGAACTCGATGAAGTATTCATCGGCCTGATCCAGATCCTCCTCGCGTCCAGGGCGTTGTTCTTCGAGCCTTGTCAAAAAACCTGCTGCAACTGAGGCCGGGTCAACAGAAATCCCCATTGGGAGCCACTCTCGAATTTCTGCGTAGCATGCTTGCGCTTCTAGCGAAGACGCAATCCATCGAGAAAAAGCAGCAAGGCTGAATGGGCCATCTCCCGTATAAAAGCTCCATGTTTCGCCGAGCATCGAAAAGACATCACCGCTGGCGGGTCCCTCTCCATGAACACGGAAAAATGTCTGTACAAGCTGAGCTCGTATGTGACGCTCGATGATTTTGGAATTCTTCGTATCGACGCCCGGCATGGTCGGCTCACCCGAAATGATCTGCTCGGGGTTCAGGAAGTAGTGATTGTCGTGCGGACTGTTCTGTGCGTAGGTTAGTACGGTCGAGATTGCCGAGCCTCGCCTTCCTGCTCGACCAGCTCTTTGCTGATAGTTCTGGCGCAGGGGAGGAATGTTGCGCAGCCCGACAGCCACCAGCGAACCAATATCAATCCCGACCTCCATCGTCGTCGTGCTTGAAAGGACATCAATTGAAACGTCATCAGGGCGCACGAGGATGTCGCGAAACCTGCGTTCGAACTCTTCAGTTGTGGTGCTGGGATCGCCCACATCACGATATGAGAGTTGAGCCGTGTGCTCTTCGACTGTCAAGTTCAGTGGCGCGTCCGCGCCTTCGAGCGCATGTACCACAGGGTCTCGCCAAAATCCCTTGCGTGCGCGTAGGTAGGATGTCGCCTCCGGTTCGACAGCTACTGCTCCAGGCTCTAAGCAGTTTGGGCAATGCCCCCACCAAGCAACTGGCGACACGGCTGTACACGCAAAACACTGGTACCAATGTCGACGCAACGCAAGCTCAAGGCGGACTCGTCCTGGGTTAATGAAGAAGCGTCCGGCCTCGTCCGAACTACAGATGGTTTCACTGAACGCGGCTATCAACGCTGCTACCGACTCACCAAGCCGATCGGTAAGAAATTGCTGCTGCCGCGTCGAAAACCCGCGTCCTGAAGGCGCACCGATAGTGTGACCTGCAGCTTGTTGTCGTATGCCGTGTCTTACATTCGTATCGAATGCAAACTCATTGGCCAAACCTTGCACCCAAACTACGGCCAGTGACAGCAAGTCATCCCGGGCAATTAGCGGTTGTGCCTCTGCGATAGCCCGCATCGCTCTCTGCGTGGGTTGAATATAGGCAAGCGTCAGCGAGTTGACTGAATAGAACCGCGATCCGAGTTGTCTCAGCAACTGAGCCGTAAAACGAGGGGGTGGCAATGGGGTGAACTCGCGGAGGGCATCCTCTAGGTTGCCATCATGCCAGCGGCGGTACTGGTCCACGTCTCGTTGCAGCGCATATCGGTCCTGCCCGTCGAACAACTGAAGTCCGGTTCGCGACAAAACATCCACGAAAGCAATGTAAGTCCAATGGCTGAGGACGGGCTCGTGACCGCTTCGTTCAAGCGCCTGGGAAGCCATGAGGAGCAATTGCCGAAAGACATCCTGCTCGATCTCTCGCGGTATGTCGCGGGCCAGACGGGCGGCTTTTTGCCGACCATCCGAAAACAAAAGAGCCTTGCGCCCTCCGTTCGGGGAGCGATCGTTTCGAGCTCGCGTTGCAGGCTGAAGCGCAACCTGCTCACGGACCAGATGCGCGAAGGGTGCTTCACCCTTGGTTGCAAGATCCATGATCTTCGACAGGCCCTGCCACGAACGCACACAAACCGGACACTCCCTATTGAAGGACAGCATCCACCGCCCGCGCTCTTCAATTCGGGTTTCGGGCCTCAGGACCGACAGGAATTGATCCGCTAACTCCGCAGGAGGTGCCGTCGGCACAAGCCGCCCGGTCGGCATATGCAGCCAAGTTCGAACGCCGGCCATTAGTTTTGACTGGCGTCGGGATTCCCGATCCGGCTCAACCAGCAGGTGCGTCTCGAGCAAATCCAGGTCACTCCACAAGCCTGTGGATGGCTCGTGCCACAGAAAATCACCGTGTTCATCACTGAGGTAGCCTCTGATGAATGCAGCGCCACAGTCTCGGTGGGTTAATAACTCATAGACCCGTGAACCGCATTCGCATCGAAGCCTTGGAGTGGAGAAGAGTCGGCCAAGAATACTTGCTCGGCCTGAGTTTGTTCGATGTGGGCACTTGGGATTCACGCATGCGTATAGGCCCGGCAGACCTCGGAAGAAGAGGTGCGAACGGACAGGAGCGAAAACTCGGCCACTCTTCTTGTCTCTTGCGAAGGACATGAGGGCGAGCAAACTCTCCATTGCACGTTCCGCCCCTACGGCATCGGAAAAAACTCGCTGGGCTATCGTCCGAAGCGGCTGGGGTGCCGAGGTGATTCCGTTCGCAGCCAGAGCGGCCGGACCGAACTGATTCAGCCACTGTTGAACGATATGCCGGAGGTCATTTTGAGTTTGCGCTCCTTTCGGAAACGAGACCCCGAGGCTGCCAAACAACTGGCGCAATGCGACCTCAGTTGCAGCCGGGGCCTCATGCATCTGATGGAGCGTTCCAAAGTCATAGGCTGCGAGCGCTATCGCCTCTTCATGACTTGCGACTCTTGGGGTGTCTTTTTCTTCAGGCGCACCCGTGATCAAAACGAAACTACGGGTGGCGCTCTCGAGTCCTGTCAGATCAGCAGCAAAACGCTTTACTCTTTTGACGGCTTCGACACCTGATCCCAAGCTGGCACTGGTAAGGATGTAACGAACGCGGTCTCGCTTCACTCCGAGGCGAGAATGCAACCGACGAAGAAGGTAGGCAACCTCCGCACCACCGGATCCACGGTACATGTGCGCCTCGTCGAGTACCACGATGAAGCGGTTGTCCGGGTGACTCTCAAGCCAATGCGCGGTCTGTTCGAAAATGGAACGCTCGATCGGCCGCAGGAGCATGTATTCGAGCATTGAATAGTTCGTGACGAGAAGATCTGGGCTCGTTCTCTGCATCTCTTGTCGCGAAAACAGCTCGGCATCGTTCGTGCCAGTCTGAAAGAGCGACTCGGCAAACCGTTCGATGTCCTTGGCCGGCCACTTGCCCTCATCTCTCAAAAGGGTTTGCGATTCCTCAGTAAGACCGTGAAACAAATGGTTGATGAGCGCCCCAATGCGTTCGCGGTCCCTCGCCGGCGTCGAGCGACCTGGGTAGGGGGTGCGGCTTGTATACATGCCGAAGGTAGCGTTTCGGTCACGACCACATCTAAGGGTGCGGGCGACGTGTTCATCCCCAAACAACCTCCTCAATCTTGCCAGTTGGTCATTGACGAGAGCATTCATCGGGTACAACAACAGTGCTCGCACTCCCGGCACGTTCCAAGATTCGGAGCGTTGGGCCGATTCGATCGCCAGCGAGCCAAGAATCGGCATCAAGAAGCTCTCCGTTTTACCTGAGCCGGTCCCGGTCGCAACGATAATCTCCTCGTCGCGCGTAAGGATCGCCTCCAAGGCTGAGGCTTGATGAGCGTACGGCTCCGAATAGATCCCAGTACGCGGCCGTGTCGACGCAAGCGTCAAGATGTCCCGCGCAGGTTTCGGTATAGATAGCAGCCGATATGGAGCGCCGGTTGCGTAGAACGGTGTCGCCTCCAGTCGCGGCTCCTGAAACGACACGCCCGGTTGACCAAGCAACCTTTGGCGCTCAGCAATCAAGCCTTCGTCCCAGATGTGGTACTGCGCTTCAAGGTATTGATGAAAGGTTTTCTTAAGTCCGTCAAAAACACTTCGCGCCGAATAGACCTTGGATTCAGTCATGTGTTCCACCTTACATCTGTCCCGAGAGATTTCAGCCTAGCATTTACGAGTGAACTCGCCGCCCCAAAACTCACTCGATAGGCCTTTCCTGGCAAACACATATCCCTTTGCCCTAGAGCAAGCAACAGCCGGCGTTCGGAGCTTGGTAGTTGCGCAGGCATGAAATACACATCTGCATCACTCAATCTCTTAGCTATAACGGATATGTTTCGTTGCGCCAAGGCCGCCAATCCGAATTGGAGCCGATCGGCGTCCACTGCTCGATTGCTTTCGGCCACAAGCAAGCCTTCGTCCAGTTGCCCAACGAAATACCTGAAAGCAACGGCAGACAGACGTTCACGGCAAAGAACCATACCGTCCCTGTGGATGACGGCTCGTGCAGAGTCGTGTACCCAATGCGGTGAAAACGTCGGCAACTCCCGGGAACCCGATGTTACGACGCCAAAGAACTCCACATGCGGACAGGCCAAGGTTGTACCCATCGCCGCGCGCGCGCGCTCCAGCTCCAAATTCGCCCACGCGACGGTCGAGCCCGGTGCGTCCCCCAGCCACTGGTCTAGCGACTGACGTGGAAGATCTTCCGCGTCCGACAGAGATATAACCCTGGCATATCCGGCCCTGCGTATTGACGGAAAGTGACGCTTCAGTTCTCCAGTGGGAGACGTCGACACCATTAGTATCAGTTGGCCGCCGTCAACGGCTCGCAGCGGAGTCGGATACCAGTAACCGCGCCCGAGGTCCTCTGCTTCCCGCATTAGCGATAGGACGCGCAGCGCGAAGCGAAGCTTTCCAGCGATACCAGCTCTCTCAAAGGCGCTGTGCAAGCGCTGCACATGCACTTCGCACGCACTGGTGGAAGAACGGTAGGCCAATCCAACTAGGTGACCGCGAGCGAACTCTACGGGATCCAGAACGACGTTTGGCACGCCTCTCAACTGCTTATGGTTTTGATCGCTGTTCGCACTGTTCATCACCTTGAAGGGCTCTCCCGATTGCTCACTGAAAACCACGAGCTGAGGGCACAGCTGCTACTGAGCGCCTGCAGCCTTGCCAAGGAACCCCTCAAGATGGCCTGTGATGTGCTTGCTCAGCGGGTATGCGTGGGCCATTTTTCTGACCGCTGTCGCGGCAAGGCCCACTTGATCGGTAAATGGTCACGCCGGCATGTTTGTTGATAGCAACAACGGTCGCCTCGATTTCCATATGCGCCCCTTTTGAGCCAACCTGCGAATTATTAATCAATGAGGCTACCGTCCATTGGACCGTCTCATCGGTGACGAACAAACGACGCCACTGTTTTCATTATTGTACTCCGCTGCCTCCGCCATAAAGCGCCGCCCCCTAGCCTGATCAAGCAGCGAACGAAATTCAATAGAGGTTAGCTAGACGGTTTCAAGATCGAAGTGAAGTACGGAGTTTAATGGGGCTTTTGTGAGACGAGGCGATCATTGAGGTGGCCTATGCCCGCATGCGTCGCTATGGCGATGCATGCCTCACCGCCTTGCGCATCGTCTGCCTGCAACCATTGATGCATCTACAGTGGTGGCGACGCGCCGTACAGCCTCATCAGGTGCGGCGATTGGATGTCAGAACGGTACAAGAACTCTACCGGACTCCAGCCACAGGTCGACTGCCTGGATTGGAGCAGGGCAGCCTCGTCGATCTGAGGTGGATAACGTACCTCATGTGCAGCTCAGTTTCGATCATGCCTCCAATAGAACAATTGCGCTCACGATGGATGGCTTCCTTACCCGCGCAACAGAGTCGAGACAGCGGTTCGCCAGCATCGCCGGCCAACAGGATGAGCGGGCGTCGATCAAGGTATCGCGCCGCCTTCAGGTATTGACCGGTTTTGAACGTGGACTGCACGGCATCCGACGCTCTCCGGTGTTCAACGCTGTGACGCGCCCGGAAGTTTCCGCGGCAGGCCTGAATGCCATTTCAGCGCAGCCCGACTATGCGAGGGTATTCCAACTGACCTGGAAGGCCTTGAACATGGGCCTGCCTGGCGACGACGCGGACGATCCGCTCCCCATCGGACCGAAATGGCAAATTTACGAGCGATGGTGCTTCGTGCGGCTGTGGCAGTTGCTCCAGGAGATCGCACCGGAAGCCGGACGGCGATTTGCCGCCCGTCACTCCGATGATATTCGCCCCAAGGTGCATGGATGCGTGAATGGTAATGCCGTGATCCCTCACTTGCAGCCGACATTTCATGCTTGGGATCAGGTAAGCACGCTCGCCGTCAAAAGGCTGTCACGGCAACGTGAACCGGATATCGTTCTCACCGTTCAGTCTTCGCGGACTCGTCGCTTCCTAGTGCTTGATGCAAAGTATCGTGCGAGTCGGGGTAATGTCCTTGACGCCATGCAGTCGGCCCATATCTATCAGGACAGTCTGAAGTGAAATCATGAACGTCCATGGGGCAGTTTTCTTCTACTTCCACGAGGCGGAGCCGTCACCTGGCTGGCAGACAGCGCATTCCGGCTTGAGCTCATTCGAATTGTCACCGGAAACCGATGCCTCGGCCTTGGCTATAAGTTTGAGACGTTTCCTCTTGGGCTGACGAACACTCCGCATCCACTAACGGTTGATGCGGGTCCACAGCACGCACTCGCGGAAGCACAAACCGGATACTCGCGATTACGGAGTGGCCCATCCGATTTGCGATCGTTGACACGTCAATCCCAACGGTACACGGTCACGCCGATTGCTCACCGTTCAATGTTCCTGAGCGAATGTCTGTTGCACTTTGGAAGCGGCTGTTTGAAAGACGTAGTGAGTCGATGGCACATGCTTCCGGCACTCGAAACGACAAAGCCGGCGCAAGGCCGGCTTTGTCGTGGGAAGCATAAATATACAACCAAGTTTTCTATGGTGGAGCGGAGGAGGATCGAACTCCCGACCTTCGCATTGCGAACGCGACGCTCTCCCAGCTGAGCTACCGCCCCAACGAAGCTGCGATTCTAGCACAGGGCATTTCCATTTTGCCAAGCGCCAGAGGCCCCGGAGCCACCCGCAGCGAAACGCAAATCAGCCGATCACTTCCCCGGCGCCCCCGCCAGCACCCACCCGACGACAACCCGAATATCCGCCTCACTCATCGAAGGATGAGAGGGCATCGGAATCACACCCCAAACACCCGACCCACCGTCCCTGACCTTGCGTTCGAGCTTGCCCTGAGCCTGCGCATCGCCTCGATATTTCGCAGCGATCTGCTCAAACGAAGGCCCAACGAGCTTCCGATCCACCGCATGACACCCCATGCAGGCATTGCGGCTCGCGACAAGCTGCCCGGCCGGCACATCGGCCGCGCGAGCAACCGAAGAGCCGACCAGCAACGCGGCACTCAACACAAAAACCACCCGCCTCAAAACCACCACGCTCATTGCTGCGGCGCTGCCGGATTCCCCGGATGCACAGCCCCAGAATTCGTCACCGGCGCCGGGTTCTGCTGATCAAGCGGACGCGCGCTCACCGATGAATCCGGTATCGCGCTCGCCGTCGGTTCGCTCACCGCCGGCGCCGAAGCTGCCGAAGGCGCAGCAACCGTCGATGCAGCCGCCGCAGCAGCAGCCGCTTCCGGCGACTGGATGTACTGGAACACCTTCACGACCTGCACGACGCCCGGCACGCGGCTCGCCGCATCGGCTCCGCGATTGCCTTCGTCGACAGTCACGAGCCCCAGCAGATAAACGATGCCGCGCTCGCACACCACCTTGAAGTTGTTCGCGGAAAGGTTCTTCTCGCCGATCAGCGCGGTCTTCACGCGGCCTTCGAGGTACGTGTCGTTGGTCCGCGACGAGAACGAACTGGCCGGCTGCACCGCGAGTTCGTTGGCGATCGAGTTGACGTTGTTCAGTCCGCGGATCAGCGTCTCGGCCTTCTGCTTCGATGCGTCGTCCGGTACTTCGCCGGTGATCAGCACGCGCCGGTTGAACACGGCGACGTTGGTGTGCGCCGCGTCGGGCAGGTTGTTGCTGAGCTGCGCCAGCGCCTTCACCTGGATCTCGCGGTCTTCGGTCTGCGCGCCCAGCGTGCGCCGGTCGGTCGCCAGCAGCGCGCCGCCACCCGCCGCGCCGGCCACGGCCAGCACACAGCCCTGCAACGTCGCGGCCAGTCCGGCCGCGAGGCCCACCACGAGCGTGGTACGTACAAGCGTTCTTCTGACGCGGTATGCGCTCATCAACTAACTCTCCTTCTGGATCAGTTCCGGGTCAATCTTCGCCGAGCAACATGGCATCGATGCCGTCGCACAGGCAGTGAATGGTCAGCAAATGGACTTCCTGGATGCGTGCGGCACGCGCCGCCGGTACGCAGATGTGGATGTCGGTATCGGTCAGCGCTTCGCCGATCGAACCGCCGTCGCCGGCAGTCAGCGCGACGACGGTCATCTCGCGCTCGTGCGCATCGTCGATCGCGGCGCGCACGTTCGCGGCGTCGCCCGCTGCGGCAATCGCGAGCAGCACGTCGCCCGGCTGGCCCAACGCGCGGACCTGCCTCGCGAAGATATGTTCGAACGCTTCGGCATCGGCGATCGCGGTTAGCACGGTGGCATCGGCGGAGAGCGCAATGGCCGGCAACGCCGGCCGTTCGCGCTCGAATCCACCGACGAGCAGCGCGGCAAAGTGCTGCGCGCCAGCAGCGGACGCGCCGTTGCCGCACGCGAGAATGCGGTTGCCGTTGGCAAGCGCGGCGAACATCGTGTCGATGGCCGCGGCGATCGGCATCGACAGCGCTTCCAGGGCTTCGAGTTGCACGGCCGCGCTGTCGCGGAAGTGCTGTTGAATGCGTTCGACTGACATCGACTCTCTATCGTCTACTGCGTGAGCGGCCGCCTCGCGCGCGGCCCGTATCTCGAGGACAGGGAGGCGGCGTTCGGCGCTGTGCCGACGTTGTGCCCGCGTTGTGCCGACCCTATGCGACACGCGATGCGATGCGTCGGCCCCTGTGCGTCCGCAAGTTTAGCGTACTCGCGCGCAGTATCCGGAGGTTTAGCGGTCGTCGGCGCGAAATGCGTCGCGCAGCCACACGAGTCGGCCGGCTTCGAACGCGACGACGTCGAACCGGCAGGCCGGCGTGGGCTCGCCGCGACCGGCGATACCGCGGGCAAGAACATGCTCCGCCGCACGCAGCAGCCGTTGTCGCTTGTGCCAGCCGATGCTCGCAGCCGCGCCGCCGTAGCCGCGTCGCGTACGCGCGCGCACTTCGACGAACACGAGTGTGCCGTCGCGGTCGCGCATCACGAGGTCGATCTCGCCGCCGCGGCACGTCACGTTGCGCGCGACGAAGCGCAGTCGCTGCTGCTGAAGAAACACGAGCGCTCGCGCTTCGAATGCGGCGCCGATGGTCCGCGTCGCGCGCTGGTCGAGTGGACGGCCAGCGGCCGCGTGTTGTGGCGACGTTACGTCCGGAGCGCTCGTGCCCGCGTGGCACAATGTCGGCCTTGCTTTATCTGTCTGCGTGTTCCGTCCCATGACTCCTCTTTCCGAACTCGCGCAAGGCCAGCACTACCCCACCTCCGCGCTCTACGTCGTGGCGACGCCAATCGGCAACGTGGCCGACATCACGCTGCGCGCGCTGCACGTGCTCGGACTCGCGGACCGCATCGCCGCGGAGGACACGCGCAACACCGGCCAACTGCTCGCGCGCTACGGCATCTCGAAGCCGCTCGTCGCCGTGCATCAACACAACGAGCGCGCCGCCGCGCAGCGCATCGTCGAGTATCTGCAGGCCGGCGAGCGCGTCGCTTATGTGTCCGACGCAGGCACGCCCGGCATCTCCGATCCTGGCGCGAAGCTCGTTGAAGCGGTGCGCGAGGCGGGTCTGCCGGTCGTGCCGCTGCCCGGCGCGAGCGCGCTCGTCACCGCGCTCAGTGCGGCCGGCGACTGGGCCGAGCAGTTTTCGTTTCTCGGCTTTCTGCCGTCGAAGGCGAAGCAGCGCGCGACGGTACTTCAGCCGCTTGCCGCACATCCGTACGCGATGGTGTTCTACGAGGCGCCGCACCGGATCGTCGAAACCGTCGCTGCGCTCGCCGAAGCATTCGGCGGCGCGCGGCGTCTTCTGATCGCCCGCGAACTGACGAAATTACACGAGGCGCTGCACTGCTGCACCCTGGCCGAAGGGCCAACGTGGCTCGCCGAAGATCCGAACCGGCAGCGCGGCGAATTCGTCGTGATCGTCGAGGGCAAAGGGGCGCAGGTCGCGGACGATGAGCACAGTCACGACGCGCTGCTTGGGGTGTTGCTGGAGGAACTGTCGGTGAGCAGCGCTGTGCGGGTGGCGGCATCGATCACCGGCGCGTCGCGCAACACGCTGTATGCGCGCGCGCTCGCACTGGCACCCGGAAAAGACTGAAGGGCCGCGAACGCGGCCCTTCAGAGGGAATCAACCAGCAAACTGCGCGGGACGGAACCCGCCTCGGCCTACTTGTCGGAGTTGGCCGCGAGCGTCTCGTCGCGCGCGGCCCGTACTTCTTCCCGGCTCAGACCTTCGATCTTCACGCGCGCCGTGCCGGCGTGCTGCAGGTCGAGTTCGCGGGCGGCCGCGAGGGACAGGTCGATCACGCGACCACGCGCATACGGCCCGCGATCGTTGATTCGCACGACCACCGAGCGCGACGTCGCCGGAATGGTCACGCGCACGTACGACCCCATCGGCAGCGTGCGGTGCGCGGCGGTCAGCGCGTGCATGTCGTAGCGCTCGCCGTTCGCGGTGCGACGGCCGTGGAAGCGCGGGCCGTACCACGACGCGCGACCCGTCTGCCGGAAGTTGGCCACGTTGGGGCCGTCGGTCAGCGGTTCTGCGTCGGACAGGGACTTGTCAGATTTGTCGTTAGCCTGGGCGTCGGGCGCCGGCATCGCGAACGCGCTGCCGTAAGCAACCGGCGCGGCCGTCGACCGCGCGCTCTTCGTGCCGAGCGGCGGGTTGGCAGCCTGATCGGCGGGGCCTGGCGGCATCGCGCAGCCGGATAGCACCAAAAAGGCAAAGAAACTCCCGATACGTCGGGACAACCGAGTTTTCATAAGACGTGCATCACATTGTCGAGCCGCATCACGCGATAGCTGCGTGTTGCATGCGACTCCGGCGGCAAGGCGAAACCGACGGCTGCGCCATGCGCAGAGCGTCGAATCCCGGATGCGGCTCATTCAGCCGCTACCGCACGGTTAGTTTTCACGTCTGGCGCAACCTGTCCCCGGCAGCCTGACCAGACCCCACATGCCGCCATCGAACGTGGCAAACACATTCTTGGGCACCGGAACATCAGTGCCTAGGAACGGCGGCGTAGGCCCCATCCAGCTTCACGGCAGCGAGGCCGTAGCAGGCGGGCGGCGCCTGGCTGGACGAGACGTGTGCATCGAACGTATCGATGCAGAGTTTGCCGTCGACAACGACGGCACTTGCTTGATGGCGCCCGCCGCATCCTTTCGGACCGGTGGCGAACGCCTGGTGATAGCGCGGCTTCCGCGCACAATGGTCGCCATTATACCCAAAACACATTCCCCGGCTCCCAAACGCCTGATCCGGTTGATGAATTCTCGCTATTGCTGAAAAAATGAGTATTGGCCGTCGACCTTTCGGCCAACCGGCGGACGCGCCAGGCGGCCGGTACAATCGCAGTTTTTGAAGCCGCGCCCGCCCCATGAAAGTCACCTTGATCCCGGTCACTCCGTTCCAGCAGAACTGCTCGTTGCTCGTGTGCGAGGCGACCGGCCGCGCGGCTGTCGTCGATCCGGGCGGCGATCTCGACCGCATCCGCGATGAGGTCGACAGGCAATCGGTCGAGGTCGAGAAGGTGCTGCTGACGCACGGCCACATCGATCACTGCGCGGGCGCGAAAACGCTGGCTGCACACTACGGCGTGCCGATCGAAGGTCCGCATCCGGACGAGCGCTTCTGGCTCGACCAGTTGCCGGCCCAGAGCGTGCGCTTCGGCTTTCCCGCCGCGCAGGCGTTCGCACCAGACCGCTGGCTGGACGACGGCGACACCGCGCAGTTCGGCGACACGCGGCTCGAGGTGTATCACTGCCCCGGCCACACGCCCGGACACATCGTGTTCTTCAGCCGCGAGCATCGGCTGGCACTGGTCGGCGACGTGCTGTTCGCCGGCTCGATCGGGCGCACCGACTTCCCGCGCGGCAATCATGACGACCTGATCCGCTCGATCCGCGAAAAACTCTGGCCACTCGGCGACGACGTGACGTTCGTCCCCGGCCACGGCCCGACGTCGACGTTCGGTGCCGAGCGCCGCAGCAATCCGTATGTCGCGGACGGAGTCGGCGCATGAGCACCGAGATCTATGTCAGCACCGACGTCGAAGCGGACGGCCCGATTCCTGGTCCGCATTCGATGCTGAGTTTCGCGTCGGCCGCGTATACGGAAGACAAACGCCTCGTCGCGACGTTTTCGGCGAATCTCGAACTGCTCGAAGGCGCGGCGCCGCATCCAGTCCAGGCCGCGTGGTGGAAGACCCAACCTGAAGCGTGGGCTGCGTGCCGGCTCGGTCTGCAGCAGCCCGAGGCTGCGATGATCGCCTACGTCGATTGGGTCGAGGCACTGCCGGGCAAGCCGGTGTTCGTCGCGATGCCGGCGGGTTTCGATTTCACGTTCATGTTCTGGTACATGATGCGTTTCGCCGGACGTTGCCCGTTCTCGTGGTCCGCGCTCGACATCAAGACGCTCGCCTTCGCGATGACCGGGCTGCCGTATCGCAAGTGCATCAAGCCGCGCTTCCCGAAGCACTGGTTCGACGATCACCCGCATACCCACGTCGCGCTCGACGATGCGATCGAGCAGGGCGCGCTCTTCTGCAACATGCTCGCTGACCTGCGCGCGTCGCAGGCCGCGGACGCCGCCGCCGCTAGCGAGGCCGGGCCCGACACAATTGACACTGATGGGGACGGCTCAGCACAAAAAGCCGCTCGTAAGGGAGCAAATTAGGGAATCTCCCTCGTAAGGGGCGGTATACATTGCGTTTCGTTTTTGCCGCCTCTACCATTAGGGATACGGCGACGCAACGGAGGCGCAGTTGACACTCGATACGTTCTCTCAAAAGATCCTGCGTCTTCTGCAGCTGGACGCGCGCCGTTCGGTCCAGGAAATCTCCGACCAGGTCGGGCTGTCGAGCACGCCGTGCTGGCGGCGGATCAAGGACATGGAGCAGTCCGGCGTGATCCAGCGCTATACGGCGCTGCTCGATCGCGAGAAGCTCGGCCTGCACGTGTGCGCGCTCGCGCACATCCATTTGACGCGGCACACCGAGGGCGGCGTCGAGCAGTTCGAACGCGAAATCGCCACCTGCCCGCAAGTGACTGAGTGCTACAGCACGACCGGCGAATCCGACTACATCCTGAAAATCGTCGCGCCGGACATCAAGGCGTACGACACGTTCCTGCACGAACGCATCTTCAAGATTCCGGCCGTTGCGCAGGTCCGCACGAGCGTCGTGCTGCGCGAGATCAAGTTCGATACGCAGCTGCCGCTGTAGAGACCACAGATGCCGCGAGGCTCAGGCGATGTCGCGCTTCGCGCGGGCTGGTGCCTCTTGCGGCACCGCGCGCAGCACGTCCAGACGGCGCGCGCCGAGCCGACGCTGCAAGCCCGCAAGATCGACACGAGCAAGCCACGCATCGCCTGGCGCTTCTTCTCCCGCGGTCGGTCGCAAGGTCAGTTCGACATCGAGGCCGGTACTTAGATAGTGAAGATTGACGTCGTCGGCGACGATGCCCCGGCCGGCGAGCGCCGTCTCGACTTCAGCGATCACCGCCTCGCGCGACGGCAACCCGACGGGCGGTCGCGTAAGCGCATCGTTCTCCGGGTCGACGTGGATCAGTGCGTCGAGTACGCGCGGATCGACGAGCAGCCGGGCCCGCGCGGATTCGGCGATGTAGTGCCCTTCCGAAACCGAAATCAGCGGATCGACGAGAACGTGCGCGTCGACCAGCGCGAAATCGCCCGTCTTCCGCGTCCGCAATTCGTGGACGCCGCGCACGCCGGGCGTCGCGACCAGCAACGCGCGAATATCGGCGGACGCGGTTTCGTCGAGCGCGCGGTCGGACAGATCCTGCAGCGCGTCCCAGCCGAACACCCAGCCCATCCGCGCGACCATGAATCCGACGATCGCCGCGGCAATCGGATCGAGCAGCCGCACGCCGGCCAGGCTGCCTATGATGCCGAGCGCCACGACCAGCGACGACGCCGCGTCCGAGCGCGCATGCCACGCATTGGCGATCAGCATCGCGGAACGCACCCGCTGCGCCTCGCGCAGCATGTAGCGAAACAGGCTCTCCTTCGAAACCAGCACGAGCACGGCAACGGCCAGCGCGCTCAGATGAACCGCCGGGATCGAATCGAGATCGGTGAGCCGGATGCCCGCGCGCCAGAGCATCCCGACCCCGACCGCGATCAGCAATGCGCCCAGAAACAGCGACGCGACCGTCTCGTAGCGGCTGTGACCGTAGTTGTGATCGGCGTCGGGCTCGGCGCCGCTATGGCGGTTCGCGATCAGTACGACAAAGTCCGATACGAGATCGGACAGCGAATGCACGCCGTCCGCGATGAGCGCCTGGGAGTGGGCAAAAATACCGACGACGATCTGCAGCGTGCTCAACACCGCATTGAGCACGATACTGACGAAAGTGGTCTTTCGCGCAACCCGCTGTTTCTCGCTGGATTGGGCGGCTACGGTAGAGGACATATGAACGTGGAGAGATCAGACGTCACGATTCTACCCCTCCGCGCTGTTGAAAACTCTCAATTCCCCTAGAAACTTCTTTTAAATCAGCTGGTTATAAGAACATGAAGCATTCGTATTCAGACCATCGAATCCGGGTTTCCGCGAAGCCGCCACATTCTCCAGTCGATAAAAAACCGCGCTCCTTGCGGATGACGCGGTTTTATTACTACTTTCCGGTGCAAGCACCGGAAGCGTTTATTTCTGAATCAGAAACTTTTCACGGTCCAAACCAGCGATCCAGCGTGGCGGTTTGCCGCGGCCGGACCAGGTGCTGCCGCTGTCCGGATCGCGATATTTGGGCGCAACGCCCGCGCGCGGCCGGCCAATCTTGGCGTTCTTGCCGCGACCGCCGCCGAGCTCGGCCAGCGTAATGCCATAGTCGGACATTTTCTGCTTGATCTCGTTCAGCACTTCGGCATATTCGCGTGCCTTCGCTTCTTCGATCTGCTTTTCCAGCTTCTCTCGCTGTGCGAGAAGGTCTTTGTAGGAAGACATAGTTTACCTTTATGGTTTGGATAAATGGCTACCAGTCTTAAGCAGGTTTGCCGTTTGAAGATGATCATGCCTCGGAATTTGAACGCGAGATTAACACAAAATTCAAAGCGCGCAAAAGGCCGATAACAGAAAATAATTAACGTTTGTTTCAGACGAATAGTTCAACGAGTTTTGTCGAGAAACTTTTCATTTCTCTCAAATTCAAGCCACCTGAAAAGGCGCTGCATATTTCAGATAAATGCCCGATTCACTCCCAAATCATGAAAATAAAAAGCATCTTTATAGCCAAACTTTTCATGGCGTGAGAACTTCGAAGCGCTGGTTGCAACAAAATCGGTAATTACTTCACGTCCGACGAAATAATCAACGCGTCGGGACAATGTCAGGTATCAGCGAATGTGTCGCTCGATGCAATCCTCGAGCGCGGCGTGCAGCGTTTCCTGATCCGTCTTCGGCGCATCGAACATGAATCGCGTGCGCGCGCCCTTGATCTTCAGGTCGACTCCATAACGATCGATGCCGGCGAGTTCCAGCGTCGCAGGCCGCCGCGAGTGATCGTTGAAGTGCTGGACGAGCTGCGCTTCGTCGTCGGGCGCGAGCGGCGCAAGCGGGTCGAGATCCTCGGCATCGAGCCAGCCCATCGCACCGAAGCCGCCGATATAGCGGAGCCGGTCGACCTGCATCGTCCAGAACGCGAAGTCGCCGAGCGCGAGATAGCGTTCGGCGTCCGGGTGGTAGCGCAGATAGCGTTTCACGACGGCCTGCTCCGGCTCGATCCGCTCGAATGTCCCGATCAGCGTGACGCGCGGACCGCCAAGCACGTCGCCGTCCGGCGCGTGCGCGACGAGAAAACCGGCGCGCGGGTCGGCATGCAGGTTACGCGTGTGCTCGGCGAGACCACTGACGAGGAGCATCGGCCGGTGCCGCCCGTCGGGTGCGAACGGCAGCACGGACGGATACGGAAACCCCTGCGGATCGCGACAGTGGGTAGCGAGCGTACCGACGGCGACCTGATGCAGCAGGTGCAGCGGCGCGTGAGCGGGAATCTTCAAACGTGTCCTCGTCGAGGGGTGGGCATATCGGTGGATATCGGTAGATATTAGTTCAGCCGAGCCCGGCAGAAGACCGGCCGGCCGGATAGAATCTGACGTTTACTTTCAGCGCGCTTTCGTGCGTTCGCGCGCCGACCGTCTTTCCTCGACGAGATTTCCGTGTCCGACCGTTCCTCCGATCTGGCGGCGCTGCCCGCCGCTCATCGCAACCTGCCCGTCGCCGCACGCAACCGCGCACGCACCGCGACGATGGCGCTCTTTTTCATCGCCGGGATGGTGTATGCGTCGTGGGGGGTTCACGTCCCGACCGTGCGCGACCGCTTCCATCTGAACCCGGCATTGCTGTCGGTCGCTTTGCTCGCGGTGGCCGTCGGGTCGATCACCGCGATGGCGACGAACGCGTCGTGGATCGCCCGCGTCGGCAGCCGCCGCGCGTGCCTGACCGGCGGCCTGGTCATGTCCGTCTGCGGCGCGCTGATTCTGGTCGTGCCGTCGTACTGGTTGTTGCTCATCGTGCTCATGATCTTCGGCGCCGGCATGGCGACGCTCGACGTCGCGATGAACGCCGAGGCCAGCGCCGTCGAGATCGCGCT
This sequence comes from Paraburkholderia sp., assembly GCF_050742655.1. Classification (GTDB taxonomy): domain Bacteria; phylum Pseudomonadota; class Gammaproteobacteria; order Burkholderiales; family Burkholderiaceae; genus Paraburkholderia. The sequence goes on from NZ_JBOIGG010000001.1 coordinate 50,590, forward strand.
GGGGCGCCCGATCATGTCGTCGCTGCACGGGATGTTCAGTGTCGGCGGGATGGCGGGGGCGGCGATCGGCGGCGCGCTGCTCGCGCGCGGGATGGCGCCTGCCGTTCATCTGGCGCTGGCGTCCGCGATCAGCGCGCTGGTGCTGCTCGCAGCGTGTCCGTCGGTACTGCCGCACGTGCCGCACGCCGAGCATCCGGACGCGCACGCCCCGCGAGCGAACCGCTGGCGCTCCCCGGCGCTGTGGGCGCTGGGCATCTTCGCGCTGATCGCGCTGATCGCCGAAGGCGCGATGTACGACTGGGCGACCGTCTACATGCGCGACGTGGTGCTGGCGACGCCGGCGGTCGCGAGCGCGGCCTACGCGGCGTTTTCGGGCGGCATGGCGGCTGCGCGCTTCGCCGGCGACGCGGTACGCGCGCGATTCGGCGCGCCGCAGCTGATCATGGCGAGCGCATCGCTCGCGTGCGTGGGGATGATCGCCGCGCTGCTGCTGCCGAATCCCGTGATCGCGATGGCCGGCTTCACGTTGATGGGCATCGGCCTCGCGAACATGATGCCGGTGCTGTTCGCGGCTGCCGCGCGCGTCGAGGGCATCCACGCCGCCGAAGGGCTTGCACACGTCGCCGGGCTAGCTTATTTCGGCATGCTGCTCGGGCCGGTGATCATCGGCGGCGTCGCGCAGGCGACGAATCTGACGATCGGGCTGTCCGTCGTCGCGCTGTGCGCCGCCTTGCTCGCGGTGACGGGTCCGAGGATGCTGCGGCGTCTGAAGATCTGAGCTTGATTTGAACCTGGGCGGCCCCGACGGGCCAGCTTTTAGCCGGTTCGATTTCGGTAAAGCGAACACGGCTCGCTGGGCCGAGGCAAACACGTTGCGTTACGTTACGTGGCTCGCGCGCGGCGTGCTGTTCCTCGACACATCGCGGCCGCGCAGCCTGGGGCGCATCTCACGCGATCTCGCTTCGCCTTGCTGGACGGGGCTCTCCGGCCGGATGAGACGGAGCAAAAAATTGGCATAAGGTTTGCAGAGGACTTCCCACCAGTTTCTTACGGGGAGTTGCAAACATGAAACGCCAATTTAAAATGACAGCGATCGCAATGTGCATATCGTCACTGATCGCTTTGACGGGTTGTGGATCGACGGTCAACCGGCCATCGAGTGGCTTGGGCAGCGGTTCGGGTAGCGGTTCGGGCTCGGGCTCGGGAGGCGGCGGTACGCCGACACCGACACCGACACCGACGCCTACTCCGACGCCTACTCCGACGCCCACTCCGACGCCGACTCCGACACCGACACCGACGCCCACCCCGACTCCGACTCCGACGCCGACGCCGACTCCGACGCCGACGCCGACTCCGACTCCGACTCCGACTCCGACTCCGACTCCGACTCCGACTCCGACGCCCACCCCGACGCCCACCCCGACGCCGACGCCGACACCCACACCAACGCCCACACCAACGCCAACGAGCGCCAATCCCATCGGCGTCGTCGTGCAGAACGGCGGCAACGTCGTCACCGCGACCGGACAGACCGTCTCGGCGATCGGCAGCCAGATCGGCACGACGCCGATTCCCGGTGCCAACCCGGCAACAACAGCAGCGCTCGGCAACACCGTCTCCAATCTCGGCGGTGGCGTCACGGCACTCGGTACGGGGCTGCAGAACGGCCTCGGGCAGCTCGGCAACAGCAGCGTGAAGGATCCGCTCGGCATCACGCTGGCCAGTTCCGGCAACCTGGTCTACGACGCCGGCCAGTCCGTCAATAATGTCGGGCAGCTCGTGACCAGCCTGGGCAGCAGCGGTCCCCTGGCCCCGCTGAGTCCGCTCACCGCTCCGCTCGGCGGACTCGTCTCCGGTGTGGGCAACACCGTCAGCGGTATCGGCACGCAGCTCGGTAACCAGCTTACCAACGGACCGATCCAGCAGGTCACGCAGGCGGTGAGCACGGCAATCACGCCGATCACCTCGGTCGTCTCGCAGACCACCCAGACCGTCGGCGACGCCACCGGTCTCGGTGCACCGCTCAACGGCCTGCTCTCGACGATCGGACACGGGCTCGATTCCGCGGGCAGCAAGATCAGCGGCGCGACCAGCAACCCGATCGGACAGAACCTGGGCAACGTGGTCACCAAGCTCGGCGACACCGTCACCTCGGCCGGCGGTCTGCTCACCGCTGGCGGCTCCAGCAGCAGCAACCCGCTCGGCGGGATACTCGGCGGACTCACCGGCGGCCTGGGCGGCTCCGGCTCCTCCAGTAATCCGCTCGCGCCGATCACCGGCCTGCTGACGTCGTTGCCCGGTGCGCTCACCGGTGGCCTCGGCGGTTCAGGTTCCGGCTCTTCCAGCAATCCGCTCGCCCCCGTCACGGGGCTCGTCACCGGCTTGCTCGGTTCGGTGACGGGTGCCCTGGGCGGTGTGACCGGCGGCAGTGGATCGGGGGGTAGCGCGGGCAATCCGCTCGCGCCTGTCACGGGTCTGCTTGGCACGGTGACCGGCGCGCTCGGCGGAGCGACTGGCGGTACCGGCGGTACCGGCGGTACGACGGGTGGCAGCAGCGGATCGGGTGCGGCCGGTGGCCTCTCCAGTCTGCTTGCACCGGTCACCGGGCTCGTCAACTCGCTGACCGGCGGATTGACCGGCGCCGCGGGCTCGAGCACCGGGTCCGGCGGTCTGCTCGGCGGCCTCGGCTCGCTCACTACACAACCGAAAAAATAAGCGGCAGCGCGAAAGCGCCAGGGAGCAAAACGGCGGTCCGGAAATTCCGGTCCGCCGTTTTTTATTGGGCGTCAGCCTAAGCGCTTCGTCGGTCATGCGCGTCACGATCATCGGATGCGCGCTGGGCTTCGCGCGCGACGCGTTACGTTACGCGGCACGCGCGCGAGGGGCCTGTTCCTCGACACACCGACGGCAACACGAACGCTCGACGCAACGCACCTGCTTCTCTCCCTTGAAGCGACAGGCCTCGCGCGATTGCTTCGGTTCCCGAATGAATTGGCATGAGGCTTGCAGTTTCCTCGTCATCGGTCTATTTCCGAGGGGAAACTAGCATGAACCACCAATTCAAAAAAACGACGATTGCGATGTGCATTTCATCGCTGATCGCACTGACAGGCTGCGGGACAACTGTTAACGGGCCCAAGCCAACGATCCCGAGCGGCAGTGGCAGCGGCTCCGGCGGCGGCATAGGCGCAGGTGGTGGCTCGGGAACGGGAGGTGGAGGTGGCGGCGGGACGCCTACTCCGACTCCGACACCGACGCCTACTCCGACGCCTACTCCGACGCCTACTCCGACGCCTACGCCGACTCCGACTCCGACTCCGACTCCGACGCCGACGCCGACGCCGACGCCGACTCCGACTCCGACTCCGACTCCGACGCCGACGCCGACGCCGACGCCCACCCCGACGCCTACTCCGACGCCGACGCCGACACCGACACCGACGCCTACTCCCACCCCGACGCCTACTCCGACTCCGACGCCGACACCGACGCCCACTCCGACGCCCACGCCGACTCCGACGCCGACGCCTACTCCGACGCCGACGCCCACCCCGACGCCTACTCCGACGCCTACTCCGACGCCGACGCCGACGCCCACCCCGACGCCTACTCCGACGCCGACGCCGACGCCGACACCGACACCGACGCCTACTCCCACCCCGACGCCTACTCCGACGCCGACACCGACGCCCACTCCGACGCCGACGCCGACGCCCACGCCGACTCCGACTCCGACGCCGACGCCTACTCCGACGCCGACGCCCACCCCGACGCCGACGCCCACCCCGACGCCGACGCCGACACCCACTCCGACGCCAACGCCCACCAGCGCCAACCCCATCGGCGTCGTCGTGCAAAACGGCGGCAACGTCGTCACCGCGACCGGACAGACCGTCTCGGCGATCGGCAGTCAGATTGGCATGACGGCAATCCCTGGCGCCAACCCGGCAACAACGGCGGCGCTCGGCAACACCGTCTCCAATCTCGGCGGTGGTGTCACGGCACTCGGTACGGGGCTGCAAAACGGCCTCGGTCAGCTTGGCAACAGCAACGTGAAGGATCCGCTCGGCATCACGCTGGCCAGTTCCGGCAACCTGGTCTATGACGCAGGCCAGTCCGTCAATAATGTCGGCCAGCTCGTGACCAGCCTGGGCAGCGGTCCTCTTGCGCCGCTGAGTCCGCTCACCGGTCCGCTCGGTGGACTCGTCTCCGGTGTGGGCAACACCGTCAGCGGCATCGGCACGCAGCTCGGTAACCAGCTCACCAACGGGCCGATCCAGCAGGTCACGCAAACCGTCAGCACGGTGATCACGCCGATCACGTCGACGGTCTCGCAGACCACTCAAGCCATCGGCGACACCACGGGTCTCGGCAAACCGCTCGATGGCCTGCTCTCGACGATCGGACACGGGCTCGACGCCGCCGGCGCCCAGATCAGCGGCGCGACCAGCAACCCGATCGGACAGAACCTGGGCAACGTGGTCACCAAGCTCGGCGACACCGTCACCTCGGCCGGCGGTCTGCTCACCTCGGGCGGGACCAGCTCGGGCAATCCGCTCGCGCCGCTCACCGGACTGCTCACGTCGCTGCCCGGTACACTCACCGGCGCGCTTGGAGGACTCGGTGGGCTCGGCGGACTCGGCGGTGGTCTGGGCGGTGGCACCGGTTCAGGCTCAGGTGGTCCGCTTGCTCCGGTCACCGGACTGCTCACCACGGTCACCGGGACACTCACCGGTGCGCTGGGCGGCAGTACTGGACCGCTCGCGCCCGTCACCGGGCTGCTCACGAACGTCACCGGAACGCTGACTGGCGCGCTCAACGGCCTTGGCGCAAGCACTGGCGGCAGCGGTGGAACGGGCTCGAGCAATCCGCTCGCACCGATCACCGGCCTGCTTGGTACGGTGACGGGTGCGCTCGGCGCGGCGGGTGGCACGACCGGCAGTTCAGGCGGCACGACGGGTACGGGCGGTACCGGAAGCAGCGGCGGATCGGGTGCGGCCGGCGGCCTTGCCAACCTGCTCGCGCCAGTCACCGGGCTCGTCACGTCGCTGACCGGTGGATTGACCGGCGCCGCGGGCTCGAGCACCGGGTCGGGCGGTCTGCTCGGCGGTCTTGGTTCGCTCACTGCACAACCGAAAAAATAAACGGCCGCGCGAAAGCGCCAGGGAGCAAAACGGCGGTCCGGAAATTCCGGTCCGCCGTTTTTTTATCGAGCGCCGGACAAGAACATGCCGGCGCGTGGGACGCTCAATTCAGAGCTCGTGATACGTGTCGTAGGTCTTGCCGAAATCGTTGGGCTCGAGGAAGTTCGTGAACGTCATCGTGACGGACGCGTCGAGTCCCTCGACGTAATGCCACCAGCCGATCGGCAGAAACAGCAGCTCGCCGGGCGCGAGCGTGCACTCGATCACCTGTGCGTTGCGCAGCGCCGGAAAGCGATCGACGTCGGGTGCACTGCCGTCGACCTGCGAATAGCAATGCAGGTCGTTGTACATGTGCGGTGTGTCGTGGAACGGCACGAGCCGGATCAGCTTGCGGCCGATCACCTGCGCCATGAAGTTGTTGGTCAGGTCGTGATGAAACGGTGTCTTCGTGCCTGCCGGTCCGAACCAGAAAAAGCCGGTGTCCGGCGACTCCCCATCGAGGTATGCGCGGATCGGCTCGACGTCGGACCACAGCGCCTTGAGCGCCTCCCGGTTGTGCGACGAGTTGTTCGCGGTCATGTAGAAATCGTTGGTCTGGCCGCTCCGCTCGATCAGATCGACGTATTCGCGAAAGCGCATCGTGCGCTTCAGCTGCGGCTGATTGACTTCGTAGTTCGCATCGGAATCGCGGCCGAACTGCACTTCGACCTCGCAGTCGCCGCAGCGCTCGCGAAAATAATCGAAGCTCCACTTCGTACGCGCCGGCCACGAATCGAACATGCCGGTGATCACGACCGGCCGGTTCTGGAAATAGTACTGTTCGAAGAATTCGTCGTGCGTGAGCCGTTCGCGGCGCTCGACCGTCCCGCCGTTCGCGCGCAGCCGGTTCAGCGTGCCGTACACCGACAGCATCCACTCGCGCTTTCGCAAACGATTGCGCAATCGCGTACTGCCCTGCAGATACGGACTCGCGAGTGCCGTCTGCACTTCGCGCGCGGCATCGTCAGCCGAAAAACCGTGCGAAACGAGCGCTCCCGCGAGCGAATCGGGCGGGATCTCGAGCATCAGGTTTTCGGCGATCCACCGACGCCACTCGTCGTCGATCGGACGTGTCATCGCAGCCTCCCAGTCAGGTTGTTGTTCTGACGATAGCGTCTCACGCCGACCGGCAAAAGAAAAGGCACGCGGGGTTCGGCCCGCGTGCCTTTTTCGTGTCCTGCGCTGTCGCGCGGCAGGTTCGCACCCGCCGCGGACAACCGTCGTCGATTTACATCTTCACGACGTCGAGCAGCGTCTTCTTGCCACCCTTGTAGTCGTACAGCGAGATCACGCCGTGCTGCAGGTCGCCGTGCGAATCAAACGTCGTTTCGCCAATCACGCCCTTGTAGTCGGTCGCCGGCATGGCAGCCAGGATCTTCGCCGGATCGGTCGAGTTGGCACGCTTCATCGCGTCGACGATGATGTACACAGCGTCATACGTGAACGGTGCGTAAATCTGGATCGGCTGACCGAAACGCTTTTGGTACTTCGCTTCGAACGCCTTGCCGCCCGCCATCTTCTCGAGCGCCATACCGGCTTCCGAGCAGACGATGTTGTCGGTTGCGTCGCCTGCGAGGTCCGCCAGCTTGTCGGTACATACGCCGTCGCCTGCCAGCACCTTCGCGCGCAGGCCGAGCTGCTTGGCCTGTTTCGCGAGCGGGCCGCCGGTGGCGTCCATGCCGCCGTACATGATCGCGTCCGGGTTTTCGCCCTTGATCTTCGTCAGAATCGCGCGGAAGTCGACAGCCTTGTCGTTCGTCGCATCGTGCGACATCACGTTCATGCCGAGCGACTTGGCGGTCTTCTCGAATTCATTCGCGAGACCCTGGCCGTAAGCCGTCGAGTCATCGACGATCGCGACGCTCTTCACTTTCATGCCCTTCGCTGCGTAGTTCGCGAGAGCCGGACCTTGCTGCGCATCGGTCGCGACGACACGGTACGTCGTCTTGAAGCCTTGTTGCGTGTAAACCGGGTTCGTTGCCGACGGCGAGATCTGCACGATACCCGCATCGCTGTAGATCTTCGAAGCCGGGATCGACGTGCCCGAGTTCAGGTGGCCGACCACGGCGACGACCTTGTCGTCGACGAGCTTCTGCGCAACCTGGGTAGCCGTACGCGGGTCAGCTGCGTCATCCTGTGCATCGAGTTGCAGCGTGATCTTCTGACCGCCGATCGTCAGCCCCTTCGCGTTGATTTCTTCCACCGCGAGGCGCGCGCCGTTTTCGTTATCCTTGCCCAGGTGGGCAATACCGCCGGTCAGCGGCGCGACGTGGCCGATCTTGACGACCTCGTCTGCTACCGCGGTCGTTGCCAACGTAGCGAACAGCATCGCCGCAGCGCTGATCGGCAACAGCTTTTGAAGCTTGGTATTCATGTAAGTCTCCAGTTTCGGTCCCAAAAACAACGTAATCGCCTGTGCCCCGCTCCACCCTGCCTCTGTCCCGTGGACGATCACGCCGGATGCATCGTTCATGCACTTGGCCAGCACGTGTGCGGAGCCTGTTTGTGACAGGTGCCCACCCGTGCTTGCGCGGAAGTGTAGGCGATCAAATTAATTCCGGGGATTTTTTTGGGAAAGTGGTGACACTACCAATAGCGTTTATCCGAGGGAGTCCACTGCGAAGTTTCACCGATGACCGGAAAGCACCGGCTCATGCGGGTTTCCGCCAGGTAGGCGGAAGCCCGAACAGGTTTTTTTCATGAAAGGCTAAAGAATTAGCAGTGCAATTCCGTTAATAGTCCGAATAGGCATTGCGGGCATTGCGTTCAATCGCCGAGCGCCACGATGCCCGCCGCTGCGGCACGCCATTCGGCATCGAGCTGCGCGACGAGCGCGGCCGCCGTCAATGCCTCGGAACGCGCGCGACCCAGCGGCGCCCCCTGGCCCGACCACAACGACAGATAGTCAGCGTTGTCCGCACGGCCCGCGGTTTGCCGCAACTCTTGGGTCAACGCGTTCTGCACCGGGTACGGCGCAACGCGATCCAGCTGCTCGGTCAGCCGGCGCATGATCGGATTGCGTATGCCGCGAGCATGGCGACCGGTGATCGCGCGCGTCACTTCGGTCGACGTGTCCGACGCCGCGCGCACGCGCGCTTTCCACGACGCCGGAATCGCGCTTTCTTCGCAGGTCAGGAACGCGGTGCCCATCTGCGCAGCCTGCGCGCCGAGCGCGAGCGCCGCGACGATGCCGCGGCCGTCCATGATGCCGCCTGCAGCCAGCACCGGCAGACCGGTCGCATCGACGAGCTGCGGCACGAGCGCCATCGTTCCGACGAGCGCGTCTTCAAACGAACCGATGAACGTGCCGCGATGCGCGCCGGCTTCGGCGCCTTGCGCGGCGATCGCATCCGCGCCCGCGTCGCGCCATGCGATGCCTTCGGCGACGTGCGTCGCGGTGCCGATCACATAGCAGCCCGCCGCATGCAATCGCGCAACATCTTCTTTCGACAGCACATTGAACGTGAAGCTCACGATCGGTACGCGCAGTTCGATCAGCATGTCGAGCTGCGCGCGAAAGTCCGGTGCGTAGCGTTCGAGCGGCTGCCCCGGCGGTAGACCGAGATCGGCGCGCAGCGGATCGATCGCGTCGAGCGCGCGACGCACGGTGGCTTCGTCCGGAGCGGCGGGATCGAGCACGAACAGGTTCACGCCGAACGGCCGCTGCGTCAGCGCGCGGATTGCCGCGACCTCGCTCGCGAGCCGCTCGGGCGCGAACGGCGCAGCGGCGAGTGTCCCGAGCGCACCCGCATTCGACACGGCGGCGACCATCGCCGGCGACGTCGGGCCGCCGGCCATCGGCGCCTGCACGACGGGGACGCGCAGATCGAACCGCTCCGCGAACGGCGACACAAAACGCTGGGCATTCATGATGGCTTCCTTCCGATCGGCGGCCGCGCACGCCGCGGCCATGCCACCGACTTTACCGGACGCGCCTCGCACCGAAAAATGAATAATCGAGATCGTTTCAATCCGCTTACGAGAACCGCCGCACTCGACATGCGATGCGAAATGGGCAACCTGTGTTGCCGCACTGCACGTGCATTCTTTTGATGGCAAACTGGCCGGCCGTTTCGTACACATTTCGTGCGCCCGCTCTGCACACGTCACACTGTCACAGCACCATCCGATTTCGCGCGAGGAGAACAACGTGAGCACCACTTCCCGATGGATCGACATTCCGGCCGGCAAGGACAGCTTCGAGGGCTACCTCGCGCTACCGCAAAGCGGCAAGGGACCGGCGATCATCATCGTCCAGGAAATCTTCGGCGTGAACAGCCACATCCGCTCGGTCGCGGATCAATATGCGGCCGACGGTTACGTCGCGTTCGCGCCGGACATCTTCTGGCGCACGCAGCCGCGCGTCGAACTCACCTATGCGGGCGCGGATCGCGACAAGGGCATCGAACTGGCACAGAAAACCGACGTGAGTCTCGCGGTCGCCGATATCGGCGCGAGCGCCGCGGCGCTGCGCACGATGCCCGAAGTGACGGGCAAGATCACGGCGATCGGCTACTGTTTCGGCGGCCGGCTCGCGTACCTCGCGGCGGCGCAGGGCACGCTCGACGCAGCGGTCTCGTACTACGGCGGCGGCATCCAGAACTATCTCGACGAAGCCGCGAAGATCAAGGTGCCGATGCTGTTCCATTACGCCGAAAACGATCACGGCATTCCGCTGTCGGCGGTAGGCGAGGTAAAGGAGCGCTTCACCGGCCACGACAACGTCGAGTTCCATCTGTACACGGGCGCAGAACACGGCTTCAACTGTACCGACCGCGCGTCGTACAACCAGCATGCGTCGGCGCTCGCGCACGGCCGCACGCTGACGTTCCTCGGCGAACGTCTGTAAGCGCGCCGCCGACGTGCAGGCCGATTACCTCGCGCACGACGCCACCGGTCTCGCGGCGCTGATCCGCACACGCGAAGTCAGTGCGCGCGAACTGCTGGACACCGCGATCGCGCGCGCGGAAGCGGCGAATCCGGCGATCAACGCGATCGTGCTGAAGGACTACGATGCGGCACGCCGGCGCGCGTCGCAACACGACGCCAATGGCACCGCGAATGCGGCACAGGGTCCGCTCGCGGGCGTGCCATATCTGATCAAGGATCTCGGCGCCGCGGTGGCCGGACTGCGGATGTCGATGGGCAGCCGTCACTACCGCCATTTCGTGCCGTCCGAAGACGCGCCGATCGTCGCGCTGACGAAGGCGGCCGGACTCAACATCTTCGGCAAGACGAACACGCCGGAGATCGGCCAGATGCCGTACACGGAGCCCGAACTGTTCGGGCCGTGCCGCAATCCGTGGAACCTCGATCACACGCCGGGTGGTTCGAGCGGCGGCGCGGCCGCTGCGGTAGCCGCGGGCATCGTACCGCTCGCGCATGCCGCCGACGGTGGCGGCTCGATCCGCATCCCGGCATCGTGCTGCGGACTGTTCGGGCTGAAGCCTTCGCGCAGTCGGCAACCGCCTTCGGTGCGTCCATGGCCCGGCGAGCTGATTGTCGATCACGCGGTATCGCGCAGCGTGCGCGACAGTGCACTGCTGCTCGATCTGACTGCGGGAAATGCGCATCTGCCGCCGGGTTCGGCGGGCACGTTCACCGGCGCACTCGGCGCACCGTTCAAACCGCTGCACATCGCCTACGTAACCGAATCGATGCTTGCGCCCGCGCTGTCCACCGACGTGCGCGCCGCGCTCGACGATGCCGCGCAACTCGCGGCGTCGCTCGGGCATCACGTCGAACCGGTATCGGCCGGCATCGATTTCGACGCGGTACGCGACGCGTTTCTTACGCTATGGTCGCTGATGGCGGAAGACCTCGTGCTGAATGCCGAACGCGTGTCGGGCCGCAAGCCATTGCGCACGGAATTCGAAATCGCGACGTGGGCGATGGCGCACATCGGTCGCAAGTTCGGCGGACGCGCATTGCCTGCCGCGCTCGACGCGCAGCGTGTCATCACCGCGAAGCTCACCAATCTGCTGACGCGTTACGACGTGATCCTCTGCGCGACGCTCGCGAGCGCGCCGATCAAGATTGGCGAGATGCAGCCGACGCAGATGGAGCGCATCCAGATGCGCGCCGTCACCGCCATGCCGATCGAGCCGCTGATGAAGCGACTGCTGTCGGAGGCCTCGAACAAGGCGTTCGCATGGGCCGGTTGTACGGAGCTATTCAATCTGACCGGGCATCCGGCGATGTCGGTGCCGCTCTACTGGAATGCGCGCGGGCTGCCGGTGGGCGTGCAGTTTGCCGCGCGCGACGGCGGCGAGGCGACGCTGCTGCAACTCGCCGCGCAGCTTGAGGCGGCGCGTCCGTGGTTCGATCGCCGTCCGCCGTTGATGCCGGCGCGCACGTGAATGAGTGCGCGGCCGGGAGGCCGCGCGAGATTCAGGCCTTCTTGTTATAGGCGCTACACCAGCCCTTGTTCGACACCTGCTTGCCGCCGAACATCGGACACCCGCCGAACGCGTCGGTGGCCTTGCCCTGATAGAAGCTGCAGTTGCCGCAATCCTCGCCGGCGGCGTACTTCGCATACTTCGCCTTGTCGACCTTCGTTGCGTCTTCCTTGTAGCCGAGCGCCTGTGCGGTCGGATCGGCTTCGGTTACCTTCGGTGCATCGGCGAAGGCCTGGCGGGACAGCGCGAGCGTGGACGCAACGCCTGCAACGCCCAGGCTCGTAATCAAAAACGTACGGCGGGATGACTTCATGGGGACTCACTCCATTTTATTGAACTGACGCCGTTCTAACGACGGCGGTCCTCACAGGATAGCAACGAAGCAGCCGCGCGTGAGCATTCAAATGGCGGGCATAAGCAAATTGGCGCTGCGTGCATATGTGCGTGATGCGCGTTATATGCGTTACGCAGCGCCGGTGAGTTCGCAGACACGCTGCGCAATCGCAAGCGATGCGGTCAAACCCGGCGATTCGATACCGAACAGGTTCACGAGTCCGCGCACACCATGCGCGGCGGGACCCTGAATCAGGAAGTCGGCGGCGGGTTCACCAGGCCCCGACAGCTTCGGGCGAATCCCGGCGTAGGCCGGTTGCAGCGCGCCGTCGGGCAGCGCGGGCCAGTACGCGCGGATCGCCGCATAGAACGAATCCGCGCGACGCGGATCGACGTCGTAGCCGATCGCATCGACCCATTCGACGTCCGGACCGAAACGCGCCTGGCCGCCGAGATCGATCGTCAGATGCACACCGAGTCCCGCTTCGTTCGGCATCGGATAGATGAGCCGGCTGAATGGCGCGCGGCCCGATACGCTGAAGTAGTTGCCGCGCGCGAGATACAGCGGCGGCACGTGACGCGCATCGAGTCCGCGGATGCGACGCGCGATCGCGTTCGCCTGCAGCCCCGCGCTGTTGATCACGCATGCGGCGCTGAGTGTTGTCGGTGCCGCGCCGCCGACCTTCACGACGAAGCGTCCGTTGACCGCCTCGATCGCTTCGACCGGTGCATGGAACGCGCACACGACGCCGTCGTTTTCCGCATCGCCCTGCAACGCGAGCATCAGTTGATGACTATCGACGATACCCGTCTGCGGCGAAAACACCGCAGCGACACACTCGAGCGCCGGTTCGAGCGCCTGCGCTTCCGTACCGCCGATCCGGATCAGGTCGAGCACGCCGTTTTCGCGGCCGCGCGCCATGATGCTTTCGAGTTGCGGAATCTGGTTCGTCGCCGTCGCAACGAGCAGCTTGCCGCAGCGCTGATGTGGAACGCCGCGCGCCGCGCAGTATTCATAGAGCAGTTCGCGGCCGCGCACGCATAGCGAGGCCTTCAGCGAGCCGCGCGGATAGTAGAGGCCCGCGTGAATCACTTCGCTGTTGCGTGAGCTAACACCGACACCGATCGCCTCGGCCGCTTCGAGCACGATCACCTCGCGTCCGCGCGCGGCCAGCGCGCGGGCCACGGCGAGGCCGACCACGCCCGCGCCGATCACTACACATTCGATCTGATCCATGTGTCTCGCGCCAGCGCACCGCGCCGCGCTTCGTCTCGCTGAACTGCCCGATGGGAACGGGATGCCGCCGCGCTCCGTCACGACGCACGCGGCAGTCATCCGCCATGTCTGATGGGATTGATTGTACGACGGCGATTCAAAGCAAAGTGCCCGCAGCCGAAATGGCTGCGGGCACTGCCGGACACACTAGTGACATCGGAGCGACATCGGCGATCGCGCGCCTGACGCACGACCGTTCGCGGCGATCAGTTCTCGACGCTCACGCCCTTCGCTGCCCCCTGGCTCAGCTGCGTGCCGTACTGCACACGCGGCACCGCGTAGCCACCGGTCGGCAACTCTTGCTCGTATGCGGTCGAATTCGGATTCACGCTGAGTACGCCGCTTGCGCGGGCCTGCATGAGTTCGGCCTTCACTTCAGCGCGGGTCTTTGGTGTGGGACCGTTGTCGTTCGCGAAAGCGGGCACGGTAACAACGGCGGAGATCAGCAGGGCGGCGAGCGAGATCTTTTTCACGGTGGATTCCTGGTGTCACTGGATGAGTCGTTTGGCTGGAAGGCCGCTGGGCGGGTTGTCCGTAGCGGCATTCAGTGCGACTCAGTGTATCCACCTACTATCAATTCTCCGACCCGATCAGCCACAACTCTTAATTGCAAATTGCGAAACAACAGGCGACCGATTTACGCTGATGAATTCACAATCAGCAATAAAAAACCGCCCGCAGGCGGCTTTAATTCACAGCCGGCGCATGCGCCCGCCACCCGTCAAAACCCAATCGGCTTGCGACGCGTCCCGTAGTCGAGGCGAATGTCGTCGGGTTCGATCTGCTCGTGGTTAGCGATCCGGGCCGCACCGAATCCGTTCAGGATGGCGCGCCGCATTTCGCGCGGCGACGCCTGGATCAGCGCGTCGAGCGTGCTGTCCGCGAGCTGCGCGGGAAAGCGCGCGCCCCAGCCGTGTGCCGAGCGGATCTCGTCGTAGATCGACTGCGCGATGCGACGCGCGCCGTCGCGATCGGGCGGCGGAATCTCGTACACGTTCATCCGGTTCAGGATCGGCTCGGGAATCGAGCGCTCGTCGTTCGCGGTCGCGATCCAGATCACGTGGCCCGCGTTGATTGGCACTTCGGCAAACTCGTCGATGAAGGTCTGCGCGGTGTCGTGCTCAAGCAGCGCGTACAGCGCGCCGAGCGGATCGTATTGCGAATCGCCGGTGGCCTTGTCGATTTCGTCGACCGCGATCACCGGGTTCGCGTAGCTGCCGTGCACGAGCGCATCGAACACCTTGCCGGGCTTCGCGTTCTTCCATTGCGACGACGCGCCGGACAGAATCCAGCCCGCCGTCAGCGAACTCATCGCGACGTAGTGGTACGCGGTGCCAAGCAGCCGCGCGAGATGCTTCGCAAAGTGCGTCTTGCCGATGCCCGGATCGCCGAGCAAGAGGATCGGCATCAGCTCGAGACGGTCGTCGGTTTCGATGCACAGCGCGACCTGCTTGCGGACGTCGTCGAGCGGAGCCTCGAAATTTGGCAGCGCATCGATCAGATCGTCGATCGACGGCATCCGGTTCGGCTTCACGCAGAAACGCAGATTGCCGATCTTGAGCATCTTCTCGTACGTCGTACGCAGCGCGTCGTTCGCACCATCGCCGAGTTCGTTCAGCGCGTTCTCGACCCTGTCGAGTTCGTAGACCTTGCTGAACGACGCCACCGCGATTTCCTGCTTGACCATGGCTGTCGTCATCGCTCACCCCGTCGGACTGAAACCGTCGATGCGGCGCATCTACCGTCCCGCGCACCGCTTTGACCCAGTGTAGCGATGCACAAAATTTTCGCGCAAGCGAGCAGCGCGACACGTCTGCTGCTAACAGACGCTCAAGCCGCGCGAATGCACGCGGAGCCTTGAACCGGCGCATTCCCGTCACCAACTGAAATGTTGTTTTGCTGAACCCGGCCGGCGATCGGGTGTCAGAAACCCTTATCGTCAGCAGGCGTAAGATGGGCGGCTGTTCCACCGCCGCACCCTGCGCCGGAGAGTGTTCTCATGTGGAAAACCAGCATCGTCACCGTGCTGCTCGGCACGTCACTGCTCGCGCACGCGCAGGACACGCGTCCGGTGCAGCCGGTCGTGCAATGGCAGTTGCAGGTCATGCGCGATGGCCAGCAGATCGACGCGTTCGACGGCACGACGACCGTCGGCCAGGCGCGCACGGACACGCATCATCACGTCGTGCAGCACAACGTCGGCTGCAAGGATCAGCCGGCCGGCAGTATCGATCTGTCACGCACGCTGACCATTTCGCCGACGCGAGCGGATGCGAGCAGCGTGACGCTCGCGATCGACGCGCAGGAAACACTCGAGGAAAACGACGCGCGGCAGACCGCCGAAGGCTGCAAGCTGCCGCCGCAGCCGCGGCTCGTCAGTGCGAGTCATCCTGGGCTGCAACTCAAGACCGGTGAATGGACCACATGGAAGATCGTCGACAAAGATCCGACGCTCGAATATCGGGTGCGTGCAAGTCTCGCGAACAACCCATGACATCGACAAAAAACGTGGACGACGCGGCATGCGAAACCCCGAGGAACTGATTCGCGACAACGCGCAGTCGAAAGACTTCATCGCGGTGAGCTGGAACCTGCACAAGGGACGCACGCCGCTCGGCTTCCAGGCATGGCAGGCGATGCAGCGCTGGGTGCAGTCGACCCACGCCGACGCGTATTTCCTGCAGGAAGCGATGGCGCGCCGGATGCCGGCGCCGGTGCTGTCGAGCAATTTCGGCGCGCCGCTCGGCGATCCGCTCGACGACGTCTGGCATTGCCAGGCCACCGAAATCGCCCGCGCACTCGAACTCGAAATCGCGCTCGGCACGAACGTCTTCAAGCCTTCATGGCGGCACGGCAACGCGATCCTGTCGCCGCATCCGCTCGATCTCGGCGGCCGCTGGGACATCTCCGCGCATCGTTTCGAGCGGCGCGGTCTGCTGGTCGCGCGTGCGACCTTTGCGGGACATTCAGTGACGCTGCTGTGCGCACATCTCGCGCTGACGCGCTCGGCGCGGCTGCGGCAGATGAACTGGATCGCGCACTGGATCGCGAAGGAAGCGCCGAGCGGTCCGCTCGTGCTGGCCGGCGACTTCAACGACTGGCGTAACGATTCGGTGCCGCTCTTCGGGGAACACGGACTCCACGAAGTCGCGACGCTGCTCGGCGAACCGGCGCGCACGTTCCCCGCTTTCTCGCCGGCGCTCGCGCTCGACAAGATGTTCGTGCGCGACATGAAACCGATCGAATGGATCCAGCCGACGCAGGAAACCGCGTGGCTGTCGGATCACCTGCCGTATATGGCGCGGCTGCAGGTCGGCTGAATCTCAGAACCGCTGCGGCGTCCACACGAGCCGCGCGACCACCTCTTCATCCGGTGCGAGCACCTGGCCCCCGGTGAGTTCCGGCGCGATGCCGGCGTTGAAGCAGTCGGTCGTGTTGGTCACCGGCTCGACGCACAACTGCGTGTCGTTGGGTGGCGCGAACACCACCAGATGATCGAACGGCGCTTCCGCGCGCAGCGTCACGCTGCGCCGCTCGTCGGTCCACGTCACGGTCGCCTCGCGCGACCAGCCCGCGAAATTATTGTCCAGATCGAACGCGTCGGCGGACATGCCGCGACTCAGCGCATCGACGGCCGGATGTGCGCCGAGATGCGTCGGCAGCACGTCGCCGTCCGCATGCCACATCGCGCGTACCTGCGCGTGCACCTGCGTGTCTCGCGTCCGCGGATAGTACGGGTGATGTCCCATGCCAAACGGCATCGCGCGGCCGGACAGATTGCGCGCGCGCATCGTGACGTGCAGCGCGTTGCCGATCAGTTCGATGCGCTGCTGCGCGGTATAGCGAAACGGCCAGTCGCCCGGACAATGCGCATCCGGCTCGTGATCGAAATGCAGTTCGACAGCCTCCGGCGTGCGCGCGCCGACGCGCCATTCGCGTCGCCACGCGTGACCGTGCAGCGCGTGCGCGTAGCGATTGCCGTCGCCGGACAGATCGATCGTGCGGCCTTCGAAAACGAAGCGCGCATCGCGGATGCGGTTGCAATACGGAAGCAGCGGAAAGCTGCCCATCTTCAGCGGATCGCGCTCCACGAGCGCCGCCGGCGTCGCGGGCCGGAACCAGTGCATGAGCCCACTATTGGCCACGTCGTAGTACGCCGCGATGGAGCCGCCGATCTGCGGTGCGACCTTCACCCGCGTGTCGCCGCTTGCCAGTTCGATCAATGCGAGACCATCCGGCGCGACCGGCATGGCCACGAACGGCACCGCGTCAAGGCGCGCGGAAGGTGGATCGGATGGCAGGGAACTCAGTGACAGGTCGTGCATGGGCATAGCAGACGGCAGTGAAAGAGCCATGACGGCCCGGCGCGACTGAGAATCGCACGAGCAGACGTTGCCGGTCAATATTATTAGTAATAAATTTATCCCCTGGCAATGCCCGCGGAATTCGCTGGACCGGGCTCAAACCGGTTTGCGCGGGGTTTGCGCGCGTTGCTGCGCGGATATTATTAGTGGTACCGTCGAGACAGCCGGAGCCCCGGCAGCCGGACCCTCCGGCGTGTTCCGTTTCTGCCGCGTCACGCGGCCTCACCATGAAGAAATCGACTCAACGCCGCCCCACGATGACCGACATCGCCAAGCTCACCGGCGTATCTCAATCCTCGGTCTCGCTGGTGCTGAACAACGCGACGGGCGCGAAGTTTTCCGAAGCCACCCGCAACAAGGTGCTGAAGGCGGCACACGACCTTGGCTACCGGCTGTCGGCGCGCGCGCCGGTCGCGGCGTCGAAGGACGAACGCAACCTGATCGTCTATCTCGCCGACGAAATCTCGACCAGTCCGCATCCGGTCGTCAATGTCGACGGCGCCCGCGACGCCGCCTATGCGAGCGGCAAGATGCTCGCGGTCTACTCGACGCACGGCAACGCCGACATCGAACAGCAGGTGCTCGATGCCGTGCTGTCGAGCCCGAACGTGTTCGGCGTGATCTACGCGACCGTCTATACGCGCAAGGTCAGCCTGCCGGCCGCGCTGTCACGCGTGCCGACCGTGCTGCTGAACTGCTACACGAGCGAAGGCGGCCAGTCGTCGGTGGTACCGGCCGAGGTCGCGGGCGGCCACATCGCGACCGAGTATCTGCTGCGCGCCGGCCATCGCCGGATCGGCTATATCAACGGTGAGCCGTGGCAGGACGCGTCGAAGGATCGCCTGAAGGGCTACCGCACCGCGCTCGCCACGGCCGACCTGCCGTACGCGGCGGAACTCGTACGCGACGGCGACTGGAGCTCCGGCACCGGCTTCGAGCACACGCTGTCGCTGATGCGCGAAACGAATCCGCCCACAGCGGTCTTCTGCGCGAACGACCTGATGGCGCTCGGCGCGATCGAAGCGCTGAAGCAGCTGGGTCATCGCGTGCCGGAAGACGTGTCGGTGCTCGGCTACGACGACCAGGAAATCGCGCGCCACACGCACCCGGCACTGTCGACCGTCGTGCTGCCGAACTACGAGCTCGGCCGCTGGGCGGTCGAGACACTGCTGCAGGAAGAGCACAACCGGGCGGCCGGCGCGCCGGTGCGGCACCGGATGGTGAAGCTCGACGGTCCGCTGGTCGAGCGCGCGTCGGTGAGGGTAATTACCGAGGCAAAACAGCCCATAATTAATATTATTAGTGATTGACCAATAATAATTCCCGATGGAATAATCGGCAGGTCCGGCGATCTTCGCAGGACGACAGCGTTACCAGAAAAGCATAAGCAATCCACCACCAGGTACTGGAGGAAGACATGGCGTCGCACAATCGGCAACCGCGCCGGCAGCAGGCTCGTCCGCTGGCCGCATCGCTTCAGGTTCTGACATTCGCATTGACACTCGGTTTCGGCGCAGTCGCGGCACACGCCGACGACGGGCTGCCCAAGCTGCCCAACAAAACGCCGCTGAAGGTCGGCTTCGCGCAGACCGAGAGCAACAACCCTTGGCGGCTCGCCGAAACGAAAAGCTTCAAGGACATCGCCGCGAAGTGCGGCTGGCAACTCGTGATGACTGACGCGAACAGTTCGAACGCGAAACAGGTCTCCGACATCCAGAACATGATCGCGCAGCACGTCGATCTGCTCGTCTTCCCGCCGCGCGAAGAAAAACCGCTCGCACCGGTCGTGCTGCAGGCGAAGAAGGCTGGCATTCCGGTGATTCTCGTCGACCGTGACGTCGACCAGTCGGTGGCGAAGGCGGGCCGCGACTACATCACGTTCATCGGCTCGGACTTCATCGATCAAGGTCACCGCGCCGCTGACTGGCTCGTCAAGGCGACGGGCGGCAAGGCGAAGATCATCGAGCTCGAAGGCACGACGGGCGCGTCCGCCGCGAACGATCGCAAGAAGGGCTTCGACGAAGTGATCGCGAAAAATCCGGGCATGTCGATCATCGCGTCGCAAAGCGGCGACTTCGCGCGCGACAAGGGTCGTCAGGTGATGGAAACGCTGCTGCAGGCGCACCCCGAAGTCACCGCCGTGTACGCGCACAACGACGAGATGGCGCTCGGCGCGATCGCCGCGATCAAGGCGGCCGGCAAGCAGCCGGGCAAGGACATCCAGATCGTGACGATCGACGGCACGAAGGGCGGCATGGACGCGATCGCCGCCGGCGAACTGGGTGCAAGCGTGCAGTCGAGCCCGTTTTTCGGACCGCTCGCCTGCGACGTCGCGCAGCGCTACGCGAAGGGCGAAAAGATCCCGACGTGGGTCAAGGTATCGGACCGCTTCTACGACAAGAGCAACGTGCAGCAGAGCATGCAGTACGGGTACTAAGCCCGCTACCAGCGGCAACTGGGCAGTAACGGGCGCCCCCCTCGGAAGGCAGCGCCCGAAGCAGTGCGTGAGCGGAGCCGCCAGGGACTCCGCTGACGGGAAGGTTCGGAGCGGCGCGCCCGCGCTGCGCACAGCGTCTCGCGGGCCGTCGCTTCGCTTTGTCCGGCGTACCATCGACAACTAGCGGCAAGGCCTGCAGCCGGCCGCACGTATTGCATCCGGAGGGCTTCGTGACGGTATCCGTCAGCCAGACGCCGCAGTCCCGAGACACGGCGCTTCCGCCGTTGCTGGACATGCAGGACATCCAGATCAGCTTCGGCGGCGTCCCCGCATTGCGCGACGCGCAACTGAGCGTCGCCGCCGGCGAGGTGCACGCGCTGATCGGCCAGAACGGCGCCGGCAAATCCACGATGATCAAGATCCTGACGGGCGCCTACCGGCGCGCCGGCGGCAGCGTGCGCTTCGAGGGTCGCGAGATCGATTTCCGCAGCCCGAAGGAAGCGCGCGAAGCCGGCATCAGCACGATCTATCAGGAGATCAATCTGGTGCCGTTCCGCTCGGTGGCGGAGAACATTTTTCTGGGTCGCGAGCCGCGGCGCTTCGGATTGATCGACTGGCGCACAGTGCAGCAGCGTGCCGCCGCATTGCTCGAATCGTTCGGCTTGCAGATCGACGTGAAGAAACCCGCGGGCAGTTATTCGACCGCGATCCAGCAGATGGTCGCGCTCGCGCGCGCAGTATCGGCCGACGCGAAGATGGTCATCATGGACGAGTCCACGTCGTCGCTCGACGAACGCGAAGTGGAGCTGCTGTTCTCCGTCGTGCGCAAGCTGCGCGACGACGGCCGCGCGGTAATCTTCGTGTCGCACCGGCTCGACGAACTGTATGCGCTGTGCGATCGCGTCACGGTGATGCGCGACGGCCAGACCGTCGCGCAGAGCACGATGGCCGACATGGACAAACGCCAGCTCGTGACGACGATGCTCGGCCGCACGCTGGCCGCGGTCGTCGACGACGACACCACTGCGCGCGACACGCATCTCGCGCAGCGCGGCGAACAGGCGATCGCCGTGCAGGGTCTCGGCGCGCGACCGCTCGTCAACGACGTGTCGCTCGCGGTGCATCGTGGCGAAGCGGTTGGGCTCGCCGGTCTGCTCGGCTCCGGACGTACCGAAACGATGCGTCTAATGTTCGGCGCCGATCCGCTCGAGCGCGGCAGCGTGTCGATCGACGGCAAGACGGTCACGCTGAAGTCGCCGCAGGATGCAATCGCGCGCGGCCTCGCGTACCTCACCGAAGACCGCAAGGGCGACGGCATCGTGCCCGAGCTGTCGGTGCGCGACAACCTCACGCTCGTGTGTCTGCGCACGCTCGCGAAGCACGGCATCGTCGACAGGAAGCAGCAGCAGGCGATCGTCGAGCGCTTCGTCGCGTCGCTCGGCATCAAGCTGCGCAGCCCCGATCAACCAATCCGCGAACTGTCCGGCGGCAACCAGCAGAAGGTGCTGCTCGCACGCTGGCTCGCCGCGCAGCCGACGCTGCTGCTGCTCGACGAACCGACGCGCGGCATCGACGTCGGCGCGAAAGCCGACGTCGCGACGATCGTGCGCGAACTGCGCGACGCCGGACTCGCGGTACTCCTGTCCGCGTCGGAACTCGAAGAACTGACCGCGGTAGCCGATCGCGCGGTCGTGATCCGCGACGGCCGCACGGTCGCGCAGCTAGACGGCGCGGCGATGAGCGAAACCGCGATCATGGATGCGATCGCGTGGGGCAGCGACGGCCATTCGGCGCTCGCGGAAGCCGCGGTCGCCGTCGAAGCGGGCGACGTCCACGAAGCGGCGCAAGCCACGCAGAAGGAGGGTAGCCGGCATGGCTCATGATTCATTGCGCAACGACGCCGCGCCGCTGACCGTGGCCGCGCCCGCGACGACGGTGAAAAAGCGCCGGCGTATCGCGATCCAGCGCGAGATCGTCGTGCTGCTCGCGATGCTGGTCTTCAACCTGCTGTTCACGCCGCACTTCTGGTCGCTGCAGACGTTCAACGTGAACCTGACGCAGGTGGTCACGATCGTGATCGTCGGCATCGGCATGACGCTTGTGGTCGCGACCGGCGGTATCGATCTGTCGGTGGGCGCGTCGATGGCGATCGCAGGCGCGCTCGCGCCGATGCTCTTCATGCATGTGGACGGCGCGCTCGGTATCGCACTCGCGTTCGTGCTGCCTGTGCTCGCCGCCGCGCTGTGCGGCGTGTTCAACGGGCTGCTCGTCACGCGGCTCGCGGTGCAGCCAATCGTCGCGACGCTGGTGCTGTTCATCGCCGGACGCGGCATCGCGCAGGTCGTCACCGACGGCAGCCTGCAGGCGTTCGATACCCCCGCATTTCAGTGGATCGCGCTCGGCAAGGTGGCCGGCGTGCCGTTCCAGGTGCTGCTGATGTTCGCGCTCGTCGCGCTGTTCACGTGGATCGTGCGCAAGACGCTGTTCGGCCAGTATCTGCTCGTCACCGGCGGCAACGAGAAAGCCGCGTATCTGTGCGGCATTCCGACCGCGCGCACGAAGCTGATCGCGTACACGATCTGCGCGGCGCTCGCCGGGCTGGCCGGGCTGATTTCGATCTCGGTGAATTCGTCGTCCGACGCGAACGTCGTCGGGCTCGGCATCGAACTCGACGCGATCGCCGCGGTAGCGGTAGGCGGCACGGCGCTGACGGGCGGCAAGGCGTACATCGGCGGCACGCTGATCGGCGCGCTGATCATCCAGCTGCTGCGCTACACGCTGCTCGCGCACGGCATCCCCGATGCGGCGGCGCTCGTCGTCAAGGCGGCGATCATCGTCGCGGCCGTCTACGTGCAGCGACGCGCGCGCTGACGCCGCGCTCCTCCGATGCTCCGGAACCTCGTCCGATGAAAAAGAACCTGCCCATCCTGATCGCGCTTGCAGCCCTCGTGTTGCTCGGCGTCGTGCGCTACGACCACTTCGCGTCGGCGTACAACATCACGTCCTTCTGGCGCTACAACTCGATGTTCGCGCTGATCTCGATCGGCATGGCGTTCGTGATCATCACGGGCGGCATCGATCTGTCGGTCGGCACAGTCGCGGCGCTGGCGAGCGTCGTCGCCGCGCTGACGAGTCCGTTGGGCGGCTGGGTCGCGGTGCTCGCGGGCGCGGCGGCCGGCGCGGCGGTCGGCGTGCTGAACGGGCTCGTCATCACGCGACTGAAGATCCTGCCGTTCATCACGACGCTCGCGACCAGTCTCGGCGCGCACGGCGTCGCGCTGCTGCTCGGCAAGAACGACGCGGTGTCGATCTCCGCCGATACGAACTTCGGCGCGTTCGGCCAGGGTGACCTGTTCGGCCTGCCGATCCCGGGACTCGTCGCGCTCGTGGCGGCCGTACTCGGCTGGCTCGCGCTGCGCAGCACGCGCTTCGGACGGCATTCGCTCGCGATCGGCGGCAGCGAGGAAGCGGCGCGGCTGATGGGCCTGAACGTCGACCGGACGCTGGTCGTTGCGTACGCGGTGAGCGGGCTGCTCGCGGGACTCGCCGGCGTGATCCTCGCCGCGCAGTTCGGCGCAGGACAACCGAACGAAGGCGTCGGCTGGGAGCTGTTCGCGATTTCGGCGGTGGTGCTCGGCGGCACGCTGCTGACCGGCGGCGAAGGCTCCATCGCGATGACGATTGCCGGCGTGCTGCTGCTCGGCCTCGTCTTCAACCTGCTCAACTTCGAGAACGGGCTCGGCTTCGTCAGTCTGTCGGCGTACTGGCAGTCGGTGATTCGCGGCGTGTTCCTGCTGGTCGTGATCGTGCTGCAGGCGCGTGTGCTGAAGCAGCGTGGGCGCAGGGCGGCGGCGGGTTAGCGTCCTTCGCTTAACAGTGCCGGCTGCGCATCGTGGTGCTCGCGATGATCGGCGCGACGGAGCGCACGCAACGCGGCTATCGCCGGTTGCGTCGACCGATCGACGGAGTGTGCGGCGCCGTGCTCGTCGGCCTCGGTGCGAAGCTCGCCGCCGAGCGCCAGGCGGCCCGCCTTTCTTCAAGCGATTCAAGCCTTTACCGCTCCGCCAGCAGGGTCAATGCTGCGTCGCACGACGCGTTTCGGTATGATCGCGGGGCTGTTTTGCCGTCCCGGCCAAGTTCGCCGATGCCCGTCCGGCGGCCCGCAAACCGATGTTTCGGCAGCCTGTCGCGGCCCGTGTCCCGATGCGCGGTCACGCAGACCGCCGACATGCGTCGGCAGCCGGTGCCCGCACCGAAGCCCGCAGGGTGTTAGCCGCTGACAGGCAACGGGCAGCAGGCGCGGTAGAATAACGGATTGCGCATCGTTCTCATCGAGGTGCGCGCCCTGTCGCCGTATGGCCGGAACCGACGGCCGCCTTCTTTTTCGCATCCATCAAGCGCCATGAGCAACCTGACTCACCAAACCGTTTTGAGCGTCCACCACTGGACGGACACGCTTTTCAGCTTCACCTGCACGCGCGATCCGAGCCTGCGCTTCGAAAACGGCCAGTTCACGATGGTCGGGCTGGAAGTGGAAGGCAAGCCGCTGATCCGCGCCTACAGCATGGCCAGCGCGAACTATGAGGAACACCTCGAGTTCCTCAGCATCAAGGTGCAGGACGGCCCGCTGACGTCGCGTCTGCAGCATCTGAAGGTGGGCGACCAGGTACTGATCGGCAAGAAGCCGGTGGGCACGCTGATGGCCGACAATCTGTTGCCCGGCAAGACGCTGTGGCTGCTGTCCACTGGCACGGGCCTCGCGCCGTTCATGTCGATCATCAAGGATCCTGAGGTGTACGACCGCTACGACAAGGTGGTGCTTACGCATACCTGCCGCTTCGTCGACGAGCTGGCGTACAAGGAATACATCACCGAAGACCTGCATAACCACGAGTACCTCGGCGAAGTCGTCCGCGAGAAGCTCGTGTATTACCCGACGGTCACGCGCGAAACCTTCCAGAACCGCGGCCGCATCACCGAACTGATCGACACCAACAAGCTGTTCGAAGACCTCCAGTTGCCGTCGTTCTCGCTCGAGAACGATCGCGTGATGCTCTGCGGCAGCCCGCACATGCTGCGCGACACGCGCGAACTGCTCGACAGCCTCGGCTTCAAGGAAGGCAGCAACAACGAGCCGGGACACTACGTCGTGGAAAAAGCGTTCGTCGGCTAAACGTCCGCGGCCTTTCGCCTGACCCGAACCGGAGCCCTGCGCTCCGGTTTTTTATTGGCGTGCCCGGTGCGTTTCATCGCGCCGCGAGCCAGTCGAACCGCGCCGCGCCGGAGTTACAAATTCGGCTTCTCAGATTTAACCTTTCCCGTCAGCGTTTTTCTGACGCGGCCGTCTGTGACAGACTTCTGAAAGGCCTTCAAAATCCCCCGCTAAGCCTTGGTGTATCTGCATTTTCTATTTTTTTAAGATATCATCGCGGCGCAGCGATCAGTGTGGTCAACCCTCACCAGGGTTAGATCCGATTTGTTACTGAATGTAAAATTCGTTACGCTAAAACGTAGCGATTATCCGTCGCGGCAGTCCCGCTGCAGATGCATCTGGAGGCTTGAGGTTCGCATGCGTTGTCCAGTCTTCGCGCGATCGATGCGCACGCAGTTCGCCCCCCAATCCGCTTCCTGACGAGGGAGAGAGATGGACACGTCGATGGTCGTGCCGATCGGTATGGGCAACCCGACCTCCGCCGCCGATTCCGAACTCGCCTGTCTGCGCGAGCGCGTCCGTGCGCTCGCCGCCGAACTCGCCGCGGCGCATGAAACCGCTCGCCGTCAGCTTGCGCGCGAACTGCACGACAGCGTGGGTGCCGAACTGACCGCGGCGCGCTTCGCGCTGGCCGGCATCGATACCTGGCTGCCCGCCGATGCGCCGTCTCAATGTGCGGCCGCACTGGCGGTCGCGAACCGTTCGCTCGACGCCGCATGCGCCGCAGCCCGCGACGCCGTCACGGAACTGCACGCACCGCCTCTCGAAGCCGGCATCGTCGCCGCGCTCGCGCAATGGACCGACGACTTCGCCGCCCGCACCCGTCTGCGCACGAGCTTCGTCTGCGCCGCCGATGTCCGCCTCACCCGGCTGTCCGCCGACGGGACACTCGCGATCTTCCGCGTCGCGCAGGAAGCGCTGACCAACGCCGCCCGCCACGCACGCGCGTCGTGCGTGAACGTACGGATCAAGACGAGCCGCCGCCACCTGACACTCACCATCGCCGACGACGGCATCGGCATCGTACGCGGCCTGCGCCGACGTCGCGGCGAAGCGCAGGGCCACTACGGTGTGGCCGGCATGCGCGCGCGTTGCGAAGCGTTCGACGGCACGCTGCGGGTCACGAGCGTCACGGCGAAACACGACGGCAAGTCCTCCGGCACCACGGTCCGCGCGCGGTTCGCGTGGGACCGGCTGCTCGTCGATGCGCCGCGGCCGGCCGCGTACCGGACGGGCACCGGCATGAACGCGCGCTCAGGCGGCACATCATGAGCCTGCGCATTCTGCTCGTCGACGATCACGCGGTCGTCCGTCAAGGTGTCAGCCATCTGCTGATCGACCGCGGCGTCGCCTGCGAGGTCGTCGAGGCGCAGACCGGCGCTGAAGCGCTCGCGCTGGCCGCGAAGCAGGTCTACGACGTGATCCTGCTCGACATCTCGCTGCCCGACATGAACGGCGTCGAAGTGCTCAAGCGCATCAAGCGCAAGGTCCCGCGTGTGCCCGTGCTGATGTTCTCGATGTACCGCGAGGATCAGTACGCAGTGCGCGCGCTGAAGGCGGGCGCGGCCGGCTATCTGTCGAAGACGATCGACGCCGCGCAACTGATCGGCGCGATCCAGCAGGTCGCCGCGGGGCGCAAGTACGTGAGCCCGGCGATGGCCGAAGCGCTTGCCGACTATGTATCGTTCGACGGCGAACAGCTGCCGCACGAAAAGCTCTCCGACCGCGAATACCAGACGCTGTGCATGCTCGCGTCCGGCCAGCGTCTGACCGACATTGCGAATACGCTGTCGCTGTCGGTGAAGACAGTCAGCGTGTACCGCACGCGGCTGCTCGAAAAAATGCGGCTCAGCAATAACGCGGAACTCACGTTCTACGTGATGAGCAATCGCCTCGTCGACCTGAATCCGGTGATGACGGCCTGAACCGGCTTTAACCGGATCGCCCGCGCCATATCCCCCTTCGTCCGTGTGCGCCCGCCAGGGGCAGCACCGTACATCCGCTAGAATCGAGGGTTTTCCGATATCGGGCGCGCCCATGCGCGTGCTCTCCAGGAGACTCCCGCCCATGTCCCTCTTCCGCAAGAAGAACATCGAGCAGATGCTCGCCGGCGCGCAAAGCGCCGGACTCAAAAAAGCGCTCGGCGCACTCGATCTGACTTTCCTCGGCGTCGGCGCAATCATCGGCACAGGGATTTTCGTGCTGACCGGCACGGGCGCCGTGCAGGCCGGCCCGGCGCTGATGCTGTCATTCCTCATTGCGGCCGTTGCATGCGGCTTCGCGGCGCTCGCGTACGCGGAATTCGCGTCGACGATCCCCGTCGCCGGTTCGATCTACACGTATTCGTACGCGACGCTCGGCGAACTGGCCGCATGGATCATAGGCTGGGATCTGATGCTCGAATACGGGCTCGCGACCTCCGCGGTATCGGTTGGCTGGTCCGGTTATCTGCAGTCGCTGCTGCACGGCTTCGGCATCTCGTTGCCCGACGCGCTGACGGCCGCCCCTGGCGCGGTGCCCGGTGTTCACACGCTGTTCAACCTGCCCGCGTTCCTCGTGATGATGGCGATCACCGCGCTGCTGTCGGTCGGCGTGCGCGAATCGACTCGCGTGAACAACCTGATGGTCGCGATCAAGGTCGTGGTCGTGCTGCTCGTCATCGCGGTGGGCGTGTTCCACGTCACGCCGGCGAACTGGCATCCGTTCATGCCGAACGGCTGGAACGGCGTGTTCGGCGCGGCCGCCGTGATGTTCTTCGCGTTCATCGGCTTCGACGCGGTGTCGTCGGCGGCCGAGGAAGTGAAGAACCCGAAACGCGATCTGCCGGTGGGCATCATCGCTTCGCTCGGCGTCTGCGCGGTGCTGTACGTCGCGGTCGCGGCGGTCGTCACGGGCATCGTGCCGTACGCGCAGTTCGCGAACATCTCGCACCCGGTGTCGTACGCGCTGCAGGTGGCCGGCCAGCCGTGGGTGGCGGGCTTCATCGATCTCGGCGCCGTGCTCGGCATGCTCACCGTGATTCTCGTGATGGCGTACGGCCAGACGCGCGTGATCTTCGCGATGTCGCGCGACGGGCTGCTGCCCGCCGTGCTGTCGCGCGTGCATCCGCGTTTCGCGACGCCCTTCTTCACGACGTGGCTGGTAGGGATTTTCTTCGGCCTGATCGGCGCGCTGGTGCCGCTCAACGTGCTCGCCGAACTGATCAACATCGGCACGCTCGCCGCCTTTTCGATGGTGTCGATCGCGGTGCTGATCCTGCGCAGGACGCATCCGGATCTGCCGCGCGCGTTCCGCTGCCCAGGCGTGCCCGTCGTGCCGGTGCTGGCGGTCGCATCGTGCCTGTTCCTGATGGTCAACCTGCAGGCGATCACGTGGATCGCGTTCGTCGTCTGGCTCGTGATCGGCATGGCGATCTACTTCGGCTACTCGCGGCGCCATTCGAAGCTCGCTCACGCGACCCACTGACGCTGGGTCTGCGCACTGCAGCATCGCAACCGCGGGCTCCACGGCCTGCGTTTTTTTCGCCCTGCGCCCCGCCGTGATCGCGGTCCCGCAGGAGCAGCACGTCGACGTGCGCCAGCCGGTTCATAATCTGAAGAACCTCGCCGCATTCGGCCACGATCGCAAGAACATCGTCTTCCGGAGGAGCAACGCCATGGACCTGACCGAGCACTACACGCTGCCGATCTCGCAGCAGCGTGCATGGGAAGCGCTGAACGACACGACGATCCTGCGCGTGTCGATTCCCGGCTGCGACAGCATCGAGGCGGACGGCGACAACACATTCGCGCTGTCGATGAGCGCGTCGGTCGGGCCGGTGAAGGTAAGCTTCAAAGGTCGCATGCGTCTCATCGACATCGACGCGCCGCGCACGTACACGATCGTCTTCGAAGGCCGGACCGGCACCGGCACGGCGCACGTCACGCTCGAACCTGCCGGCGACACGGCGACGAAGCTGTCGTACACGGCGAGCGCGCAGGTCGGCGGCAAGCTCGCGCAGATCGGCTCGCGGTTCATCGACGGCGCCGCGCGCAGGCTCGCCGGCGAGTTCTTCCGGCGGTTCGGCGAGCAGGTGAGCGGCGGCGCAGCCACGCCGCTATCTGACGCAAACGTTCAGGCTGCGGCACAATCGCAGGAATAGCAGAAATAGCCGATCCGCCACCCGCTGGCGGACAACCGGAAGCTGCCTAACCGGAAAGGAAGAGAAACCATGGACAGCGTGGATCTCGAAGTCCTGAAGTCCAGCGCACGCTGGCTCGAAGAAGGACACCGCGCACTGCTCGTGACGGTGGTAAAGACGTGGGGCTCGTCGCCGCGACCCGAAGGCGCGATGCTCGCGGTGCGCGACGACGGCCTCGTGGTCGGCTCGGTGTCGGGCGGCTGCATCGAAGACGATCTGATCGACCGCGTGCGCCGCCTTGGCATTCAACAGACCGTACCCGAAGCAGTGAAATACGGCATCTCCGCCGAAGAAGCGCATCGTTTCGGGCTGCCCTGCGGCGGTACGATCCAGCTCGTGCTCGAACCGCTGACGCCAGCAAGCGGCATCGCGGCGCTGTGCCGCGCGGTGGAAGACGGGCAGCTCGTCGCGCGCACGGTCGACATGACGACCGGTGCGGCGCGGCTCGAAGCGGCGTGCGCGACCGACGGCGTCGACTTCGACGGCGAACGGCTGCTGACCCTTCACGGTCCGCGCTACCGGATGCTCGTGATCGGCGCCGGTCAGCTATCGCGCTACCTGTGTCATATCGCGGTGGGACTCGACTACCAGGTGACCGTCTGCGATCCGCGCGACGAATACACCGACGAGTGGGACGTGCCGGGCACGAAGATCGTCCACACCATGCCCGACGACACCGTGCTCGACATGAAACTCGACGAGCGCTGCGCGGTGATCGCACTGACGCACGACCCGAAGCTCGACGACCTCGCGCTGATGGAAGCGCTGAAGACGCCCGCGTTCTACGTCGGCGCGCTCGGTTCGCGGCGCAATAACGCGGCACGGCGCGAGCGTCTTAAGGAATTCGATCTGAACGACGCCGAACTCGCGCGGCTGCATGGGCCGGTCGGCATCTACATCGGCAGTCGCACGCCGCCGGAAATCGCGGTGTCGATACTCGCGGAAGTGACGGCCGCGAAGAACGGCGTGTCGCTGCCGACGCTACTGCAGGTCGAAGGCGCGAAAGCCGCTCGCGAAATCGCCGCGACCGGCGGCACGATCTGCAGCGTCGAGCGCGTGTAGGCGTGTAGGGCGCTCACGCGCCGTTCACGACACCGGCCACAGCGGACCTTCCTGCATCGCACCGATCTGCTCGCGCAGTTCGAGAACGCGGTCTTCCCAGTAGCGTTGCGAGTTGAACCAAGGAAACGCCGCGGGAAACGCAGGGTCGTTCCAGCGTCGCGCGAGCCACGCCGAATAGTGAATGAGCCGCAGCGTGCGCAGCGCTTCGATCAGATGCAGTTCACGCGGTTCGAATTCGCAGAAGTCCTCGTAGCCTGCGAGCAGATCGGCGAGCGCACGCGACGCTTCCTGTCGATCCCCCGGCAGCAGCAGCCAGAGATCCTGTACCGCGGGGCCCATACGACTGTCGTCGAAGTCGACGAAATGCGGACCGGCGTCGGTCCACAGCACGTTGCTCGGATGGCAGTCGCCGTGCATGCGCAGCGGCTGTACGTCGCCGGCGCGCTCGAATGCGTGCTCGACGCCTTCCAGCGCGAGATCGACGACCGTGGTCCACGCGGTGCGCACGTTGTCCGGCACGAAGTCGTGGGTGAGCAGATATTCGCGCGGCTCGCGGCCGAACGTGTCGATGTCGAGTGTGGGACGCGCGGTATAGCGCTGCGTGCGCCCGACCGCATGGATACGGCCGATGAAACGCCCGAGCCATTCGAGCGTATCGCTGCGATCGAGATCGGGTGCGCGTCCGCCGCGCCGCTCGAAGATCGAGAAGCGGAATCCTTCGAATTCGTGCAGCGTGCGGCCATCGAATGCGCGGGCCGGCACCGCGGGAATCTCGCGCTCAACGAGATCGGCAACAAATGCGTGCTCTTCGAGAATCGCTTCATCGGTCCAGCGCTCCGGCCGGTAGAACTTCACGATCACCGGCGGGCTATCTTCGACGCCGATCTGGTACACGCGATTTTCGTAGCTGTTCAGCGGCAGCATGCGGCCGTCCGTGCGCACGCCCACCGTCTCGAGCACGCCGTCGACCGCGTCGAGCGCGCGTTCCGGTGTGAGCCGGGCAAAAGGGACAGCGCCGTCGGCACCGCCCTGCGAAACCTGGAGATCGTCGTTCATGCCCGCATTGTGCCCCGCGCCGTCACGGATGACGAGCGCGTCACGAGCGTGCGAATCACGTGCACGATGGGCACACCGACAGGCCAGCGGACATTCAATGTATCTGCGCGCCGGCGGGACGAACGAAGTCGCCTGTATCGATCAGATCTTCGAGGAAAAAGGGTTCGGTGTTCAGTAGCAGCGATGTGCCGGGCTCGCCGGCATACCACGCCACCATCGCCATGTCGCCGAGAAGGCGCATGACAATCCCGCGCGCGCCCGCAGGCACGGCGATATGCACGGATCGGACGATAGAACCGACTTGCATGATGTTTCCCCGTTCTCCCAAGCCGGCTGTGTTGAACCCGATGCCGGTCAATGTATGAAAAAAACGCCGCGACGCCCTAACGTTGCAAGCGCACCTGACCCGCTCTGCGCTCTGCGCGTTTCCCGTGCGGTTAAACCATTGTTCCTGTTTTGGCGGCGCGGGGAAAGTAGAAAGTAAAGGGACATGTCCCGCCTTTCCACCGCATACCTCTTACAAAATACTAACTGTAACGCATAGTAATGAGCCGATCATAACCGGTGCTGAACCATCCGCTTAATTTCGCGCATGAAGCTTACGATACGCGGTATATTCCGGTCGCATAGGCCCACCGCCGTCCGCGCGACGTCCGGCGCCCGCACAGTTTGCCGGTTTTGCCCTCACCCCGACCGCACCGCTCATGTGGATCGTTCGCCTGGCGCTGCGGCGCCCGTACACATTCATCGTTCTAGCGTTACTGCTAATGATCGTCGGTCCGCTGACGATCATCCGTACGCCGACCGACATCTTTCCGAACATCGACATCCCCGTGCTGTCGGTGATCTGGACGTACAACGGTCTGCCCGCCGACGAGATGGAAAAGCGGATCGTGCTCAACTACGAGCGCGGTCTGTCGGTGGCGGTCAACGATATCGAGCACACCGAATCCACGTCGCTGAACGGCATCGCGGTCGTGAAGATTTTCTTCCAGCCGCACGCGAACATCGACGAAGCGCTCGCCCAGGTCACCTCACTGTCGCAGACGCAGCTGCGTTCGCTGCCGCCCGGGATCACACCGCCGTTCATCCTGCGCTATAACGCGTCGACGGTGCCTATTCTGCGGCTGTCGCTGTCGTCGCCGTCGCTCACCGAGCAGGAGCTGTTCGACTTCGGCAACAACTTCCTGAAGACGCAGCTCGCCACCGTGCCCGGCGCGTCGGCGCCATTGCCTTACGGCGGCAAGCAGCGGCAGATCATGGTCGACATCGACTCGCGCAAGCTGCAGCAGCGCAACCTGTCGCCGATGGACGTCGTCAATGCGATCAGCGCGCAAAATCTGATCCTGCCTTCCGGCACCGCGAAAATCGGTTCCACCGAATACTCGGTCGAAATGAACGCGAGCCCGGCATCGCTCGAAGGCCTCAACGACATCCCGATCAAGACCACCGACGCGGGCACCGTCTATATCCGCGACGTTGCCCATGTGCGCGACGGCTTCCAGCCGCAGACCAACATCGTGCGCGTGAACGGCCAGCGTGCGTCGCTGCTCACCATCAACAAGAGCGGCAATACGTCGACGCTCGAGATCGTCGACCGCATCAAGCAGATGATGCCGGTGCTGCGCAACCTCGTGCCCGCGTCGCTGAACATCGATCCGGTCGCGGACCAGTCGCTGTTCGTGCGCGCGTCAGTGCAGGGCGTGCTGCGCGAAGCGCTGATCGCCGCGTGCCTGACCGCGCTGATGATCCTGCTGTTTCTCGGCAACTGGCGCGCGACGCTGATCATCGCGGTATCGATTCCGCTGTCGATGATCACGTCGGTGATCGCACTGTCCGTGCTCGGCGAGACGATCAACATCATGACGCTCGGCGGGCTCGCGCTCGCGGTGGGGATTCTGGTCGACGACGCGACCGTCGCGATCGAAAACGTGAGCCATCAGCTCGAACAGGGCAAGAACCTCGAACAGGCAATTCTCGACGGCGCGCATCAGATCGCGATTCCGACACTCGTCTCGACGCTGTCGATCTGTATCGTGTTCGTGCCGATGTTCCTGCTCTCGGGCGTCGCGCACTACCTGTTCATCCCGCTCGCCGAAGCGGTCGTATTCGCGATGCTCGCGTCGTACTTCTTCTCGCGTACGCTGGTGCCGACGCTCGCGAAATATCTGCTGCGCCATCACCACCGGCCCGCCGATCTGCATCACACGGACGGCACGAGCCGCAATCCGTTCATGCGCGTGCATCTCGCGTTCGAACGCGGCTTCGAGAACCTGCGCGAGCGCTATCGCACGTTTCTCGTGGCGCGCGTCGAACGGCCCGGGATGTTCGTCACGGTCTTTCTCGCGTGCTGCGGACTGTCGCTGCTGCTGATTCCGTTTCTCGGTCGCGACTTCTTTCCGCAGGTCGACGCAGGCACGATCGCGCTGCACCTGCGCGCGAAAACCGGCATGCGCGTCGAGGAAACCGCGGTCGTCACCGATCGTGTCGATGCGCGCATCCGTCAACTGATTCCGTCGAACGAACTGCATTCGTTGATCGACAACATCGGGCTGCCGGTGTCGGGGATCAACCTGTCGTACAGCAATACCGGCACAATCGGCACGTCGGATGCGGACGTGCTGATCACGCTGAATCCGGACCATCACCCGACCGCCGGTTACGTCCGCACATTGCGGCGCACGCTCACCGACGAATTCCCCGGCGTGCAGTTCGCGTTCCTCCCGGCCGACATCGTCAGCCAGACGCTCAACTTCGGCATGCCATCGCCGATCGACGTGCAGATCGTCGGGCGCGACGTCGACGGCAACCGCGCGTTCGCCGCGACGCTGCTGAACCGGCTGCGCAGCGTGCCGGGGCTCGCCGACGCGCGGATCCAGCAGCCAGCGGACCTGCCGCGTATCTTCATCGACGTCGACCGCACGCGCGCGCTGCAGGCGGGCTTCACGCAGAAGGACATCGCGAGCGATCTGCTGATCACGCTGTCCGGCAGCCAGCAGACCACGCCGACGTTCTGGCTGAATCCGCGCAACGGCGTCAGCTACAACGTGATCACCGAAGCGCCGCAGTACACGATCGATTCGCTACAGGCGCTCGCGAACATTCCGCTGACCGCGAACGGTCACAGCAACATCCTCGGCGCGCTGTCCACGATGCGGCGCGAAGCGGGCCACGCGGTGCTCACGCACTACAACGCGCAATCGACGGTCGATATCTTCGGCACCCCCGACGGCCGCGACCTGGGCGCCGTGTCCGACGACATCGAAAAGGTCATCGCGAGTTCGAAGGCCGATCTGCCGAAGAGCTCGACGATCTCGGTGCGCGGCCAGGTGCAGACGATGAACGACTCGTTCTCGGGCCTCTTCACCGGGCTGCTGTTCGCGATCGTGCTGGTGTATCTGCTGATTGTGGTCAATTTCCAGTCGTGGCTCGATCCGTTCATCATCATCACAGCGTTACCGGGCGCGCTCGCGGGCATCGTCTGGATGCTGTTCCTCACGCACACCACACTGTCCATTCCAGCGCTGACCGGTGCGATCATGTGTATCGGCATCGCCACCGCGAACTCGATTCTCGTGATCAGCTTCGCGCGCGAACAGTTGCTCGAGCACGGCGACGCGACGCGCGCCGCGATCGAAGCCGGCTTCACGCGCTTCCGCCCGGTGCTGATGACCGCGCTCGCGATGATAATCGGCATGGTGCCGATGGCGATCGGCCTTGGCGAAGGCGGCGAGCAGAACGCGCCGCTCGGCCGCGCGGTGATCGGCGGGCTCACCATCGGTACGCTCGCCACGCTGGTGTTCGTGCCGGTCGTGTTCTCGATGATCTACCGGCGGCTCGCCGACCGGCGGCGGCGTTCGGCGGAACACGTGGTTCACAAGTCATCCTGAGGCAAGGCATCGATGGAAGGTCGACATCCTGACGAAACCCCACCGGGCGGCAAGCCGGCGACGTCCGGCACCGTATCCCACCGCAATCGCTGGCTCGCGATCGTGGCGGTGATCGTCGTGCTCGTGCTGGCCGCACAGGGCATCTGGTCGCGACACAGCGCGCATGCCGCGCTCGAACGCGACGCGGAGCATGCGAGCGCGCTGAGCGTTGCCGTCGTGCAGCCGCAGAAGTCGTCGTCGGCCTTCGACCTGGTGCTGTCGGGCAACGTGCAGGCCTTCCTCGACACGCCGATCTACGCGCGCACGAACGGCTATCTGAAGCAGTGGTACGCGGACATCGGCGCGCACGTGAAGGCCGGACAACTGCTCGCCGAAATAGAAACACCTGAGGTCGACGACCAGCTGCGCGCCGCGCGCGCGGACCTTGCGAACGCGCAGGCCAACTACGCGCTCGCGAAAAGCACCGCCGACCGCTGGACCGGGATGCTGAAGAGCAACTCGGTGTCGAAGCAGGACACCGACGAGAAGGTCGGCGACATGCTCGCGAAGAAAGGCACGCTCGATGCCGCGCGCTTCAACGTCGCGCGGCTCGAAAAGACGCAGTCGTTCCAGAAGGTCTATGCGCCGTTCGACGGCATCGTCACCGCGCGCAACGTCGACGTCGGCGCGCTGATCGACGCGGGCAGTTCGGGCGGGCCGGCGAAGGAGCTGTTCCACGTCGCGTCGGCGGACCGGCTGCGGGTCTACGTGAACGTGCCGCAGGCCTACGCGCAGCAGGTGCACGCGCAGCAGAGCGCGTACCTCACGCTCCTCGAGCGGCCGTCGAAGCACTATCCCGGTACCGTTGCGCGCAGCGCCGGCGCGGTCGATCCGCAGCAGCGGACGATGCTCGTCGAAGTGGACGTCGACAACCGCAATGGCGATCTGCTGCCAGGCGCATACGCGCAGGTGCACTTCTCGCTCGGCGCGGGCGGCGCGCCGTTCACGCTGCCCGGCAATACGCTGCTGTTCCGTCCCGACGGCGTGAAGGTCGCGACCGTCGATGCACAGCAGCGCGTGAAGCTCGTGCACGTGTCGCTCGGTACCGACTTCGGCACACGCATCGCGATCGCGTCGGGATTGCAGGGCGACGAACGGGTGATCGTGAATCCGCAGGATTCGATCGTCGACGGTGCGCCGGTGCGGATCGCCGCGGCGAAGCCGGCGAGCAGCGCCGTCGCGGGCAGTGAACCAGCGGCCGGCGAACCGCCAAAGGTCGCAGAGTGAGCACGCGGCGCCTCTCTTCGCGCAACGCGGTCGCAGCGCTGCTGGCCGCGTCCGCGTTGACCGGATGCACGGTCGGCCCCGACTACGTGCGGCCCACCGCGACCGCCGCGGCGACCTACAAGGAACTCGAAGGCACCGGCTGGAAACCCGCACAACCCGGCGACACCGCGTTGCGCGGCGCATGGTGGGAGGTCTACGGCGACCCGGCATTGAACGGGCTCGAGCAGCAGGTCGCCGGCGCGAACCAGAACGTGCAGGCCGCGCAGGCGCGTTTTCGCGCGGCCCGCTCGCAGGTCGCGCAGTTCCGCTCGACCTTCTTTCCGGTCGTGACCGCGGGCGGCGGCTTTTCGCGCACGCGATCGTCGGAGAACGTGCTGTACAAATCCACCGCGGGCCGCACGATCAACGACTACCTCGTGCAGGGCGACGCAACGTGGGAGCCGGATCTGTGGGGCCGCGTGTCGCGCAGCGTCGAAGGCGCGAAGGCGAACGCGCAGGCGAGCGCCGCCGACGCGCAATCGGTGCTGCTGTCGATGCAGGCCGAACTCGCGACCGATTACTTCGAACTGCGTGGCATCGACAGCGAACAGCGACTGCTCGACGACACGATCAAGGCGTATCGCGAAGCGGTCGATCTCACGCAGCATCGTCTGACTGGCGGCATCGCCACCGATGCCGACGTCGCGCAGGCGCAGACGCAGTTGCAGACCACCCAGGCCCAGGCAATCGATCTCGAGGTGCAGCGCACGCAGCTCGAACACGCGATCGCGATTCTCGTCGGGCAGTCGCCATCCACTTTCTCGCTGCCGGTCGCGCCGCTCGCCGCGGTGCCGGTCGTCGCGCCGGCCGGTGTGCCGTCGGCGCTGCTGGAACGGCGCCCGGACATCGCGTCGGCGGAACGCCATGTGGTCGACATGAATGCGCAGATCGGCGTCGCGACCGCTGCGTTCTTTCCGAACCTGTTGCTGTCGGTCACCGGTGGCCTCGAAGCGACCAACTACAGCCAGTGGCTGCTCGCGCCCGCGCGCTTCTGGTCGCTCGGGCCGTCGCTCGCGGGGACGCTGCTCGACTTCGGCGGACGCGCGGCCGTCAAGGCGCAGGCCCAGGCGCAGTACGACGAAAGCGTCGCGCAGTACCGGCAGACCGTGCTCACCGCGTTCGGCGAGGTCGAGGACAACCTCGCCGCGCTGCGCGTGCTCGAACGCGAAGCGCTCGCGCAGGATCAGGCGGTCTCCGCGTCCGAGCGCTCGCTCGCGATCGTGTCGAACCGCTACAAGAACGGTGCGATCACCTATCTCGACGTCGTCGTCGCACAGACCACCGCGCTGACCAACGAGCAGCAGGCCGTGTCGATCGCGCGGCGCCGGATGGCTGCGAGTGTCGCGTTGATCAAGGCGCTCGGCGGTGGGTGGGATGCGTCGGCGTTGCCGAGTGGGGATCAGCTCGTGCATCCTGATGCGCCGGCGAGCGCGGGGGCTGCAAAGGGTTAGGCGTTCGCACGTTGCATACAACGCGATCCTCATCGCATCGACCGCGGCCACACCGTGCCGTGGTCGTCCCGATCGGCGTATCGTCTGATTTTTTGCCGATAGGAGACCCCGTTCGTGAATGCCCCGCCGAAGCCCGACCGCACCGTTTCTTCGGCTGCTTCTCTTTCCGATTCTCCGCCCTCACCGCCACCCGACGAACGCTATCTCGAACGCGGCACGCCAGCCTACTGGCGCGCGAGCATCGCGCTGCTGTTCGCGGGCTACGCGACGTTCTCGTTGCTGTACTGCGTGCAACCGCTGCTGCCGGCATTCTCCGAGGCGTTCGGTGTAAGTCCGGCGCAAAGCAGCCTGTCGCTGTCGCTAACGACGGCCGCGCTCGCAGTCGCGGTGTTCGTCGCGGGCTTCGTGTCGGAAGGCTGGAGCCGGCACCGGCTGATGACCGCTTCGCTGACGCTGTCGGCCGTGCTCACGATCGCGGTCGCGTTCACGCCGCAGTGGCACACGCTGCTCGTGCTGCGGACGCTCGAAGGACTCGCGCTCGGCGGCGTGCCCGCGGTCGCGATGGCCTACCTCGCGGAGGAAGCGCACCCGGACGGCCTCGGCCTCGCGATGGGACTGTACGTCGGCGGCACTGCGATCGGCGGGATGGCAGGGCGTGTGATCACCGGCATCGTCGCGGATCTGTTTTCGTGGCGCGTGTCGATCGGCACGATCGGCGTGCTCGGACTGCTGTCGATGCTCGCGTTTCGCGCACTGCTGCCGCCGTCGCGCCACTTCGTGCCGCGTCGCGGGCTCGGCTTCGCGCATCATCGCGCGGCGCTCGCCACGCATTTTCGCCGCCCCGGTCTGCCCGCGCTGTTCCTGATGGGTTTCGTGCTGATGGGCAGCTTCGTCACGCTGTACAACTACATCGGCTATCGGCTACTCGCGCCGCCATACCGCCTGAGCCAGGCAGCCATCGGCACGATCTTCGTCGTCTATCTGACCGGCGTCGTCGCTTCGCCTTGGTCGGGGCGGATGGCCGATTCGTTCGGCCGCGGGCGCGTGCTCATCGCGAGCCTCGTGCTGATGCTCGTCGGCCTCGGACTCACGATGCTGCACCCGATCGCTGCGATCGCCGCCGGCATCGCGTGCGTGACGTTCGGCTTCTTCGCGGGCCACGCGGTCGCGAGCGGCTGGGTCGGCCGGCTTGCGAAGGAAGCGAAAGGCCAGGCCGCTGCGCTCTATCTGCTCGCCTACTATCTCGGCTCGAGCATCGTCGGGTCGTATGGCGGCCGATACTGGACCGCCTATGGATGGAACGGTGTCGCGGGACTGGTGGGTCTGCTGCTCGTGGCAGGCGTTGCTATCGCGTGGCGGTTGCGCAGTCGCGAACGCATCGGCGCGGCGTGAATTCGCGCCGCCGAGGCAGCGTGTTTTCGCGGGTAAAACGCATAATCGGAAAGCGCTTTGTAAGTATGCGCTACACACTCGCGACGCCGTCTAAAATCGCTCGAAGCCCTGTGCCATAGGGCTTCGACAGCGAACGAACCGACGCTCTAACAGCGCGTCCACAGGTAATACCCCTTCGTTCGTCACCTATACTCGAATCGAGTCGACGCCCCCAGAAAAATCAGAAGTGGCGTGCGGCGAAGAAGGATCCGATAAGGAGACGAATATGACAACCTATTTCACGATCAGTGATTTCATCCTGGTCATTCCGATGGCGCTCGCTGGTGCGCTGTTCCTCGGAGCGCTACCGTGTGCAACGGAATTCAGACATAACGTGCTACGCGTGCTGGGTGCGCTAATCGGCGTCGCATTCGCAGTCGTGCTGGTCGAAGGGTTGCCGGCACTGATGTGACGCTCGCGCGTCGCGTGCAGTAGGCGGCCGCTGTCAACGTCGTTAGCCGACGCGGCCTGACCGTCGGAACTGCCGCAGCGCCGCGCGAAAGTAATGCGTATGCGCCGCCGTGCCTGGCGGCGTTGCGGCGTGATCGTCCGCGAGAGCGGGTAATGCCGTCCATGGCAGCGTCGGGTAGCGGTGGTGCAACTGGTGCAGATGATGGTTCATCAGCACCGCCTGCCAGAACCGCGGTACGCGAAAATTGCGGGCACGCCCCGACACGTCGAGCGGGACATCGTAGTGCGGCAGGTTGTCCGCGAGCGACAGCCACAGACCGCGTAAGTACATCGTCGCGAGCAGCAGCGGCCACCATTCTCCATACAGATGAAATGCGAACGCATGCAACGCGAGCGACAGCGCCGCGTCTCGCCGGATGCGCGCGCGCCGCGCCGGGTCACCGGCAAATGCGACGAACAGCCGCTGCACGTCGGTGCCGACGGGTCCTTCGGCACCGACCGAACGCGACACCAGACGACACGCAACGTCTGCCGGCAAGTACGCGAGGATCGGCAGCATCACCTCCGCCAGATACAACCCGCCGAGCAAACGCACGTAGTACGACACCGCACGCCACGTGCTCGACGTGCTCGACGTGTGACCGGTAGCATCGTCGAATACATCGGGCCGATCGTACGGTTCGCGCGTGAAGCGATGGTGCATCAGGTGACCGAAACGAACCGCGTCGAACGGCAGCATGAACGCGATGGCGAGCAGTCGGCCGACCGCCTCGTTCCAGCGATGCCGCGGCAGCAGTTGTCCGTGAATCGCTTCGTGAATCAAGCCCCAGTGCGTCGGTGAAAGCACGACGAGCAGCATGGTGACCGGCGCGACAATCCACCACGCGACGCCCACATAGGCCAGAAGCAGCGGCCAACCGAACAGCTGGAACAGCAACACCGCGAACACGAGCGCGAGCAGCGCGACGTTCGCAACCCGATCGATCGCGACCCGGCGTGGCGGTCGCTGTTCAAACGTTGCATCCGCTCCCGCCGTGGCGGTCTGTCGATCCATCGTCGCTCCGTCGATTCGATATCGCCGGAGAACTTAGCAATGCCGGATGACAATCGGAAGAATCGCTCACCGGCCGGTGACAACCGGTAAGCAGTCCACGTAAAAAAACCGCCCGAAGGCGGCCTGCGATGCGAGATACGTGAAATGCGAGTGTTCAGATGCGCTGATCCGTCGACGGTTTTTCCCACAGGTTCACGCCGCCCTCGATTGCATGGCTGTCGATCTCGGCGAGCTCTTCCTTCGTGAACGACAGGTTCTTCAACGCGCCGGCGTTCTCGCGCACCTGCTCCGGCTTGCTTGCGCCGATCAGCGCCGACGTCACGCGCGAATCGCGCAGCGTCCATGCGAGCGCCATCTGAGCGAGGCTTTGTCCGCGACGCTGCGCGATGTCGTTGAGCTTGCGCACGTGCTCGATGTTCTGCTCGCTCAGATGCTCCTGCTTCAGCGAGCCGCCGCCGGCCTTGTTGATCCGTGCGTCCTGCGGCACGCCGTTCAGATACTTGCCCGTCAGCAGACCCTGCGCGAGCGGCGTGAACGCGATGCTACCCGCGCCGACTTCGTCGAGCGTATCGAGCAGTTCGTGTTCGACCCAACGGTTCAGCATGTTGTACGCCGGCTGATGGATCAGCAGCGGCACTTTGTATTCGGCCAGCAGCTTCGCCATTTCACGCGTCTTCGCAGCCGAATACGACGAGATGCCGATGTACAGCGCCTTGCCCTGCTGTACGGCGGTCGCGAGCGCACCGGCGGTTTCTTCGAGCGGCGTGTCCGCGTCGAAGCGATGCGAATAGAAGATGTCGACGTAGTCGAGACCCATGCGCTGCAGGCTCTGATCGAGGCTCGCAAGAACGTACTTGCGCGAGCCGCCGCCCTGGCCGTACGGGCCCGGCCACATGTCCCAGCCCGCCTTCGACGAGATCAGCAGTTCGTCCCGATACGGCTTGAAGTCGTCCTTGAACAGACGGCCGAAATTCGTTTCGGCACTGCCGTACGGCGGCCCGTAGTTGTTCGCGAGGTCGAAGTGCGTGATGCCGAGATCGAACGAGGTACGCAGGATCTCGCGCTGCGTCGACAGCGGCGTCGTGTCGCCGAAGTTGTGCCACAGCCCGAGCGACAGCGCGGGGAGTTTGAGACCCGACTTGCCGCAAACGCGATACTGCATGTCCGAATAGCGTGCTGAAGCTGCTTCGTAAGCCATGGGTGAAATCCTTGGTGAAAAACGGGAAGGGTCGTCCGGCTGGTGCCGGGCGACGGTGCGGATTCAGAGCGGGTACGTCGAACGCATTATGTTAGCGAATCGCGACAGGTCGTGCAGCGTCGTGCAGAGGCTCGACATGTGGGACGAAGCAAGCGGACCGGGCGGCGACGCCGCAGCGGGATGGACGCTGCGGCGCGGGTCTTCTACACTGCGGGCCACCGAACGATCGACGAGGCACCTTATGACGAAAGCGATTTCAGTGGCATTGGTTGTCGGCGGCATCGTGCTGCTGTATTTCGGCGGGCAGTCGTTCCATTCGTTCAGCAACGACGTGTCACGCGTGTTCACCGGCGCGCCGACCGACCGGACGATCCTGCTGATTGCCGGCGGAGTCGTCGCGACCGTCGCGGGGCTGGTCGGGCTCACGGTATCGGGCAAACGCTGAGCGCGGCGAACGGTCGGCGGTCAGCCGTCAAAGTCAGAATGCGATTTCGGGCCTGGACGCGGAGCGCGTGCCCGGCAGCGGCACGTTGCTCGCGCCGTGATACGTGAAGACGAGCGAGAACTTCACGTCGGCGGACAGATTCTTGCCCGCCGAGTGCAGCG
Source organism: Paraburkholderia sp. (assembly GCF_050742655.1). Classification (GTDB taxonomy): domain Bacteria; phylum Pseudomonadota; class Gammaproteobacteria; order Burkholderiales; family Burkholderiaceae; genus Paraburkholderia. The sequence goes on from NZ_JBOIGG010000001.1 coordinate 93,440, forward strand.
TGTTGCAATGGAAGAAGACCACGTCGCCGGGCTTCAGTTCGGGGGAGAACGCGGTCTCGATCAGCGCCTGATTCTCGGGCAGATCCGCACGGAAGAACTTCGCCTCGTCGAAACGGTTCGACGTGAACGCCGGCGTATGCGAATGCGGCACGAACCACAGGCCGCCGTTGTCGACCGTTTCCGGGCCGAGCGCGAGCCACACGGACACCAGATCGTCGCGCTCGAACGACCAGTAGCGCACGTCGCGATGCCAGCCGGTCAGGCTGCCGTACGCGGGGTGCTTGGTCATCATGCAGTTGTGATGCGCGCGCGACAGGCGCGGCTCTTCGCCGAAATACAGTTCCATCCAGCCGCGGATTTCCGGCGCGGTCGCCCACTCGTGAAACCGCGGATGACGCGCGTAGGCATCGAGCAGGCGTCTCGCCGTGTGGCCGCCTTGCGCCTGCCGCGACTCGGGCGCGCCGGGGTAGCGCAGGTCGGCCTCGAACTCGATCGGCGCCGCGGCTTCCTGCAGTTGCTGCAACGCGATCTGCCTCAGCTCCGCGCAGCGCTCCGGCGACACCAGCCCCGGTACGACGACAAAGCCCTGCTCGCGCAGCGTCTGGATCTGTTCCTTCTTCGAATGGCCTGGCATGGGATTCCGCTTCTTTGGACTGACCGTATGCGCGATTGTAAATCGTGCGCGATCGCACTGCGTCGGCTTTGCTGCGTCAATGGGGCGCACTGCACGATGCGAGGGCACGCGCGCACGGCATTCGCGCCCAAAGGGCATGATCGGCGGACGCGCCGCGAGGGTAAAAACGGACTTCCGACAGTCACGGATCGCGTGTAGCCTGATTCGCATGTCGTATGCAATTTCCGTCCTTGCACGGCGGGTGCGGGCTCTGTCGGCCCATGTCACCCGTCCTGCCCGTCCCGTTACGCTTCCGTGTTCTCCCCGGCCTGTCCGTCGCGCGGTGGGTGCCGTCATTGGCACGCTTGCTGCTGCATTCGCTCGCATCTCCCCTGCGCGCCGCCGCCCCCTTCCGAAAGCCATGCACACTATTTTAAGCACCCGACTCACACGTGCCGCACGCATCGCGGCGCGTCCGGCGCAGCGCCACGTCGTGCGCGCGCTGCGTCATCACTCCGCGCGGACGCGCGCGCTCGCCGACCAATGGCGCGAGGCGCGCCCGATCGACGGCATCCGCACGTGGTTCTATGCGTTCTTCTCGGCACTGCGCGCGCGACGCAGTTCGCACCGTCTGTCGCTGCGCACGCTGTTGCGCAAGCCCGCGCCGTTGCGCGCCCCTTCCACGCGGCGGATTCCCGCGCCGCACAGCACGAGCCGCCGGCCGCGTCGTCTGGGCGCGAGCAGCACGGGCTGGTTCGCGTTCGCCTTTGCCGCCCGCTGATCGCGGCATCGGATCACATCGCGCACACCGGAATGAAAAAGCCCCGCACGGCAGATGCCGTGCGGGGCTTTATTCAACTGTGGCGATAAATGCTGCAATAAGCGCTTACGCGATCGCGGCGACCGGTTCCGTGCCGGCGGCTTCGGCGAGTACGAGTGCCTTGTCCGTCGCTTCCCACGAGAATTCCGGCTCTTCGCGGCCGAAGTGACCATATGCAGCGGTCTTTTCATAGATCGGGCGCAGCAGGTCGAGCATCTGGATGATGCCCTTCGGACGCAGGTCGAAATGCTCCTGCACGAGGCGCGTGATCGTCGCATCCGACACGCGACCCGTGCCGAACGTGTTCACCATCACCGACGTGGGCTGCGCAACGCCGATCGCGTACGACACCTGGATCAGGCAGCGCGACGCGAGGCCCGCGGCGACGATGTTCTTCGCGACGTAACGGCCCGCGTACGCGGCCGAACGGTCCACCTTCGACGGATCCTTGCCCGAGAACGCGCCGCCGCCGTGCGGTGCGGCGCCACCATACGTATCGACGATGATCTTGCGGCCCGTCAAACCGCAATCGCCTTGCGGGCCGCCGATCACGAACCGGCCGGTCGGATTCACGAGGAACTTGATGTCGCCCTTGATGAGCTCGGCCGGCAGCGTCGGCTTGATGACTTCTTCGATCACGGCTTCGCGCAGCACCGACAGTTCGATGTCCGGCGAATGCTGGGTGGACAGCACGACCGTGTCGATCGCATGCGGCTTGCCGTCGACATAGCGCACCGTGACCTGCGATTTCGCATCCGGACGCAGCCAGGGCAGGCGGCCATCGCGACGCAGGTTCGCCTGACGCTCGACGAGGCGGTGCGACAGGTGGATCGGCAGCGGCATCAGTTCGGGCGTTTCTTCGCAGGCGTAGCCGAACATCAGGCCCTGGTCGCCGGCGCCCTGGTCGAGGTTGTTGTCGTGCGCACGGTCGACGCCCTGCGCGATGTCCGGCGACTGCTTGTCGTAAGCGACAAGCACCGCGCAGCCGCGGTAGTCGATGCCGAACTCGGTGTTGTCGTAGCCGATGCGCTTGATCGTATCGCGCGCGACCTGGATGTAGTCGACGTTGGCCGTCGTAGTGATTTCACCTGCGAGCACGACGAGGCCGGTGTTGCACAGCGTTTCCGCTGCAACACGCGAGTATTTGTCCTGCGTCAGGATGGCATCGAGGATCGCGTCCGAAATCTGATCCGCGACTTTGTCGGGATGACCTTCGGAAACGGATTCGGAAGTGAAGAGATAATCGTTTGCCACGTTACAGACTCCTGAAGTGTGGTTACGGTTGAGTTTCACGTAGCCAGCTTCTAGAGCCTGAAGCGGCGACGCTTTAGCGGATTTCCTGACCGGCCCGCGATGCATGACGCGTGAAACGCATCTGTATCGTGCTGACCGGCTTCGCCCCGCAAGTTGTCTATTAACTCGGCGAAGCCTTTATTATAGCGACTTCTTCAATTTGTCGCAGAGTAACCCCGCGTGTCGCATACCCATTCGTTCACCGTATTTCGCGGCCTCGCCCCGCGCGCCGCCGTGTCCGGAGCGCAGGCATGTTGAGCCAGCTCGGTGTGAAACTGGCCCTCGGCCTGTTGAGGCTATTTGCGCTGCTGCCCTACGGCTTCGTTGCGCGCCTCGGCGACGGGCTCGGCTGGCTGCTCTATCAGATACCCAGTGGACGCAAGCGCGTCGTCCACATCAACCTGAAGCTGTGCTTTCCGGAATGGAGCGACGAGCGCCGCGAGGACGTCGCACAGAAGCACTTCCGCCACGCGATCCGCAGCTATCTCGAGCGCAGTTTTCAGTGGTTCGCCTCCGCGGAGAAGCTCGAGAAACTGGTGCAGGTCGACAGCGAAATCGATCTTGACGATCCGGATATGCCGCCGACGCTACTGCTCGGCTTCCACTTCGTGGGAATCGAAGCGGGGTCGATCTTCATCAATCACGCGCTGCACAGGCAGTGCGGTGCGCTCTACCAGCCGATGTCCAATCCAGAGCTCGAAGCGGTCGCGAAGGCCGCACGCGGACGTTTCGGTTCCGATATGGCAAGCCGCGCCGACAGCGCGCGGATCGTGCTGCGCTGGCTGCGGGAACGCAAGCCGGTCATGCTCGGCGCGGATATGGACTACGGGATGCGCAACTCGACCTTCGTGCCGTTCTTCGGCGTGCCGACCTGCACGCTGACCGCGGTCGGCCGCTTTGCGAAAGTCGGGCACGCACAGGTGGTGCCGATCATCGGCGAGGTGCTGCCGCACTACAAGGGCTACCGGCTGCGCGTGTTCAAGCCGTGGGACAACTACCCGACCGGCGACGACGATGTGGACGCCCGCCGGATGAACGCGTTCCTCGAAGAGCAGATTCCGAAGATGCCGGAACAGTATTACTGGGTCCACAAACGCTTCAAGACGCGGCCGCCCGGCCAGCCGGGGTTTTACTGAGCGACGGGCGGCGGCCGGCATTCGGGCCGCCCGGACCGCATGCCGCTCACGTCGACGCAAACGCATAACTGCGCCCGCCCGTCCCGTACAATAGCCGGATGAAACTGAAATTCACCAAGATGCACGGCGCGGGCAACGACTTCGTCGTGCTCGACGGCTATACGCAGCCGCTCAGCCTGAGTGCCGCTCGGGTGCGCGCGCTCGCCGACCGGCATTTTGGTATCGGCGCGGATCAGTTGCTGCTGGTCGAACGCCCGACCATCGAAGGCGTCGATTTCAGGTACCGCATCTTCAATTGCGACGGCGGCGAAGTCGAACACTGCGGCAACGGTGCGCGCTGCTTCGTCAAGTTCGTCCGCGACCAGGGTCTCACCGACCGGCACAGCGTCCGCGTCCAGGTGCAGAACGGCATTATCGTGTTGACGATGCAGCCGAACGGCGAAGTCGTCGTCGACATGGGCAGCCCGATCTTCGAACCGGTACGTGTTCCGTTCGACACGCAAGGTCTCGAAGGACGCCACGCAGGCGACGACACGCTGTGGCCGCTCGACGTGAACGGCACGACGCGCTGGATCTCGGCGGTATCGATGGGCAATCCGCACGCGGTGCAGATCGTCGAGGACACCGAGGCATTTCCGGTCGGTATCGACGGCCCGGTGATCGAACGGCACCCGCGCTTTCCGCAGCGGGTCAACGCGGGCTTCATGCAGATCGTTGGGCGCAACGAGATCAAACTGCGCGTCTACGAGCGCGGCGCGGGCGAGACGCTCGCGTGCGGCACGGGCGCGTGCGCAGCGGTCGCGGCGGGCATCCGGCGCGGGCTGCTCGACTCGCCGGTCACCGTCCATACCCACGGTGGCGCGCTGACAATTACGTGGGACCGCGCGCGCGAAGACGCGCCGCTGCTGATGGCCGGCCCGGCCACGACCGTCTTCGAAGGCGAGATCGAACTGGCCGACTGACTCCTCTCATTCAACGCAGCGTCCCACCCGGACGCTCATCCGCCGAAACCATGAACGATCGCGAAGTCGCCGAATACCTGCTGGCCAACCCCGAATTCTTCGCCGAAAACGCGGAGATGCTCGCGACCATCCGTCTCGCGAATCCGCACGGAAAGGCCGCCGTGTCGTTGCAGGAGCGGCAGATGGAAATGCTCCGCGACAAGAACAAGCATCTCGAGCGCCGGCTCGCCGAGCTCGTGCGCTACGGGCACGAGAACGACAGCATCGCTGCGAAATTCAACCGCTGGACCGTCCATGTAACGGCCGAACGCGATCCGTACGCACTGCCGCGCGCGATCGGCAACGGCCTGCGCGACGTGTTCGACGTGCCGCAGGCCGCGTTGCGCGTCTGGGACGTCGCCGAGCCCTACGCGCAGGCCGATTTCGCGCGCCATGTCGGCGAGGAAGTGCGGATCTTCGCGAACAGCCTCGTCGCGCCGTACTGCGGCGTGAACACCGGCTTCGAAGCGGCGCAGTGGCTCGCACCCATAGCCGCGGCCGACGAAGCGGACGGTACGTCCGCCACGGCCGAAGCCATCGAATCGATCGCGCTGCTCGCGCTGCGCGATCCCGAAGGTAGTCCCGACGCGCCCGCATTCGGGTTGCTGGTGATGGGCTCGGCCGATCCACGCCGCTTTCACGACGGCATGGCTACCGATTTCCTCACCCACATCGGCGCACTCGCCGGCGCGGCGTTGAGCCGCCTGTTGCCGCGCTGACGCGCTCGCCATCGTGACGCCCGCCGATCCGGTCGCCGCCTACCTCGCGATCCTCGAGCACGAGCGGCGGCTGTCGGCACACACGCTGCGCGCCTACACGCACGAACTCGGCGAACTGCAGAAGCTCGCAAACGGCCGGCCGCTCGAAAGCCTCACCGCCATCGACATCCGCGGCGCCGTCTCGCGCGCGCATGCGGGCGGCCTGTCCGCGCGCTCGATCGGGCACCGGCTGTCCGCATGGCGCGCGTTCTATCGATGGCTCGCCGGGCGGGTCGAACTGCCCGCGAATCCGTGCGCGACAGTGCGCGCACCGAAACGCGCGAAGACGCTGCCGAAGGCGCTATCCGTCGACGATGCGCACACGCTGATGGAAGCGCCCACCGCCGGTACTGCCGAAAACGTCCGCGATCACGCGATCCTTGAACTGTTCTATTCGTCGGGGCTGCGGCTCGCGGAGCTGGTCGGCCTCGACGTGCGCTACGCAAGCGTGGGGGACTATCAATCGGCCGGCTGGCTGAAGCTCGACTCGGCAGAGGTCGAAGTGCTCGGCAAGGGCAATCGTCGACGCATCGTGCCGGTGGGCAGCAAGGCGCTCGACGCGCTGCGCGCATGGCTCGCGGTACGCGACGAATTCGTCAAGCTCGATCCGCATCCGCTGTTTCTCTCCGCGCGCGGCAACCGGATGTCGCCGAACGTCGTGCGCGACCGCGTGAAGCGCGCGGCGCTCGTCGCCGGCATTCCGGCGAACGTGCATCCGCACGTGCTGCGCCATTCGTTCGCGACTCACGTGCTGCAGTCGAGCGGCGATCTGCGCGCCGTGCAGGAACTGCTCGGCCACGCGAGCATCACCGCCACCCAGGTCTATACGGGCCTCGATTTCCAGCATCTCGCGCGCATTTACGACGCGGCGCATCCGCGCGCGAAGAAGCGCGACTGACGCCGCATCGGCTGCTGTGTCCGCTGAATCCCCCACGAAGTGAAGTCATGAATATCGTTACGCTCAAACCGTCGAAAGAAAAATCGCTGCTGCGTCGGCATCCGTGGGTCTACGCGAATGCGATCGACCACGTCGACGGCAAGCCGGACGTCGGCACCACCGTGCTCGTGCGCGCGCACGACGGCCGGTTTCTCGCGCGCGCCGCCTGGAGCCCGCATTCGCAGATCCGCGCGCGGGTCTGGAGCTTCGACGAAGCCGAACCGATCGATCATGCGTTCTTCAAGCGCCGTGTGCAGCGTGCGCTTGCGCACCGGCAGACGATGGTCCGCGATACCGGCGCGGTTCGCCTGATCTTCGGCGAAGCAGACGGACTGCCCGGGCTGATCGTCGATTACTACGTTCCCGACACGCCTGCGCAGAACGCCGCGGGCAGCGGCCAGATCGTGTGCCAGTTCATGGCTGCCGGCGTCGAGGCGTGGAAAGCCGCGATCGTCGACGCACTGATCGGCGCGACCGGTTGCCCGAACGTCTACGAGCGCTCGGACGTGTCGATCCGCGAGAAGGAAGGTCTCGAGCAGATCACGGGCGTACTGGCCGGCGACCCGCCCTCGGATACGCTGATCGCGAGCGAGAACGGCGTCCGCTATCACGTCGACGTGCAGCATGGCCACAAGACCGGCTTCTATATCGACCAGCGCGACAACCGCGCGCTCGTGCAGCAGTTCGCGCAGGACCGCGACGTGCTGAACTGCTTCTGCTACACCGGCGGCTTCTCGCTGGCCGCGCTGAAGGGGGGCGCGAAGCGGGTCGTGTCGGTGGATTCGTCGGGCGAAGCGCTCGCGCTCGCGCAACGAAACGTCGAGGCCAACGGCTTCGATGCGGCGCGCGCCGAATGGCTCGACGCGGATGCGTTCAAGACACTGCGCCGCCTCTACGACGAGGGCGAGCGCTTCGATCTCGTCGTGCTCGATCCACCGAAGTTCGCGCCGTCACGCGAGCACGTGGACCGCGCGGCGCGCGCGTACAAGGACATCAATCTCACCGGCTTCCGGCTGCTGCGGCCGGGCGGTCTGCTGTTCACGTACTCGTGCTCGGGTGCGATCGACGCCGATCTGTTCCAGAAGATCGTCTCGGGCGCGGCGGCCGACGCGCGCGTCGACGCCCGCATCTTGAAGCGTCTCGGCGCGGGGGTCGATCATCCGCTGCTCACCGCATTCCCGGAAGGCGAGTACCTGAAAGGGCTGCTGTTGCAAATCGCGTGAGCGCCCCCATCTGCGGCGAATCTTACGTCCGTGCGGCACGTCCGGCAGCCAGCCGCCAAGCGGGCACTTGACAGATATGTTTCAATATTCGGCTGAAGCACGCGCGGCGATGCCCAAGGCTCGCGCCCCGCGTGGCCCCCAATTCATCGATACACCGATTCACGTACCCAGACAGGCGACCACATGATTCCCGTCACCATCCTGACCGGCTTTCTGGGCAGCGGCAAAACGACGCTGCTCAAACGCATCCTGAACGAGAAGCACGGCATGAAGATCGCCGTGATCGAAAACGAGTTCGGCGAAGAAAACATCGACAACGAAATCCTCGTGCAGGACACGAACGAGCAGATCATCCAGATGAGCAACGGCTGCATCTGTTGCACGATCCGCGGCGATCTGGCCCGCGTGCTCGCCGACCTCGCCGCGCAGAAGCGCGACGGCAAGCTCGATTTCGACCGCATCGTGATCGAGACCACCGGCCTTGCGAATCCGGGCCCGGTCGCGCAAACGTTCTTCATGGACAACGACATCGCCGACGAATTCCTGCTCGACGCGATCATCACGCTGGTCGACGCGAAGCACGCGAACCATCAGCTCGACGAACACGAAGTCGTACAGCGCCAGGTCGGTTTCGCCGATCGCCTGTTCGTCACCAAGGCCGATCTCGTCGACGAGAAGGCACTGGGCGATCTGCGGCACCGTCTGCTGCACATGAACCCGAAGGCGGCGATCAAGGTCGTCAATTTCGGCGAAGCGGACATCAAGGAAATCTTCGACCTGCGCGGCTTCAACCTGAACGCGAAGCTCGAGATCGATCCGGACTTCCTCGCTGAAGACGAGCATGATCACGACCACGACCACGATCATGCGCACGATCACGATCATGACCACGATCATGCGAACTGCGATCACGAAGGCCACGATCATGAGGGCCACGACCACGCGCACGACCATCACCACGCGCATCACGACGACAAGATCAAATCGTTCGTCTATCGCAGCGACCGCCCGTTCGATCCGAACAAGCTCGAGGATTTTCTCGGTGGCATCCTGCAGATCTACGGCGAACGTCTGCTGCGCTACAAGGGCGTGCTGTACATGAAGGGCGTCGACCGCAAGGTCGTGTTCCAGGGCGTCCACCAGATGATGGGCAGCGACCTCGCCACGAAATGGCAGCCGGTCGAAAAGAAGAACAGCAAGATGGTCTTCATCGGCATCGAACTGCCGCAAGACCTGATCACCGACGGCCTCGACGCCTGCCTCGCCTGAGCGTCGTCCTGAGCATGACCCTGCGCGCCCCACCGGCGTGGCGGCGCCCGGACCCGTGCCACGCGGCACGGGTCGCCGGGCAGGGCGTCCGGCAAGCCTTTCGGCCAGCCATCCGGCACGCGTGAAAACCCTGTCGCCGTAAAGCGTGCACGACCATCGCTTTTTGATTGTCGGCGCGTTATATTTTCGGGAATCGGGGGCGGAAAGCTTGCGACTCTCCCGGTTGCGGTGCCGTATTGTGATTCAGTTACAATACGTGCCCACTGGAGAAGGACAACGAATCGCCCGGCCGTCGCGTATAGTGTGCCGGGCCTGAAAACGGCGCCGGAAAATCTCGTCCGGAAGGGACGCCGACATCGCCGGCCGGCATATCGGCCGTGAGGCGCGTACCCGGTCTGCAATACCTCGGGAGCATCCGCTCGAGAGCATCCGAACCGGTTTCCAGAGGAGTTCGGCCCCGCATCGGCGCATGAGCGCTACGCGCTCCGGCATCACGACAGCTCACCGTCCGTGTTCGCCGGCGCTTCATCAGCGTCATCCAGACGCCGTTGCGGGCTACACGAAAGTGCGGGCAATATGTATGAGTTTTGCCCCACATTGAAGAAGCAAGCCAGATGACGACGAAACGACCTTTGACCGAAGCCGAAATCCTGAAGATGAGCGACAAGGATTACATGAATGAGGATCAGCTCGCTTTCTTCAAGAACCGGCTCGAACAGCTGCAGGCGGACATCCTCCGCAATGCCGGCCAGACGACCGAAAACCTGCGCGAAACCGTGATCGTGCCGGACCCGGCCGACCGCGCGACAATCGAGGAAGAGCATGCGCTGGAACTGCGCACGCGCGACCGCGAACGCAAGCTGCTGAAGAAGGTGCAGCAGTCCATCGCGCGCATCGAATCGGGCGACTACGGCTGGTGCGAGGAAACCGGTGAGCCGATCGGCGTTCCGCGTCTGCTCGCGCGGCCGACGGCGACGCTGTCGCTCGAAGCGCAGGAGCGCCGCGAACTCCGCCAGAAGCTGTTCGGCGACTGACCGCCGCGGCGCGGCCAGCTCCGCGCCCCATCACAACGCTTCGTCGAAAGGCGCACGGCATGCCGTGCGCTTTTTTCTTTTTGTGCCACCGGTTTTGCTGTGTCGGGCCGGCTTGCATCTCCGGTTTGCATCTTTTACCGGCTCCACGGCCGTGCCGCGGCCGCATCGGTCTTTCTTCCAAAGGCCGCCCGTGTGCCAGCCCGCATGCCACCGCTTTTTCGCCGCAGCCGGCGCGAACGGCTCTTGATATGACGCCGCACGCCCTAAAATAAATCCGACATGCGCTGCACGTGCGTGCGCGGAGGGCCGCGCGGCGCCGTCCGCTGTTCCGCTCTGAGCAGCGGCCGCATTTCAGGATGGCGCGATGCGCCATCCGTCTTCCCCGTTTTGCAAAAGGAACGCAAATGGAGCAATTTCACGGCACGACGATCGTCTCCGTGCGACGCGGCGACAAGGTCGCGCTCGGCGGCGACGGTCAGGTCACGCTGGGCAACATCGTCATGAAAGGCGGTGCGAAGAAAGTCCGGCGCATCTACAACGGCCAGGTGCTGGTCGGTTTCGCCGGCGGCACCGCCGATGCGTTCTCGCTGCTCGACCGCTTCGAGGCGAAGCTCGAAAAGCATCAAGGCAACCTGACGCGCGCCGCCGTCGAACTCGCGAAAGACTGGCGCACCGACCGCATGCTGCGCCGGCTCGAGGCGATGCTGATCGCCGCCGACGCGCACACCACGCTCGTCCTCACCGGCAACGGCGACGTGCTCGATCCGGAAGGTGGCATCTGCGCGATCGGTTCGGGCGGCTCGTACGCGCAAGCCGCGGCGACAGCGCTCGCGGACAACACCGATCTTTCGCCGCGCGAGATCGTCGAGAAGGCGCTCGCAATCGCCGGCGACATGTGCATCTATACGAATCACAACCGCGTCATCGAGACGATCGAGTAAGGACCCACGATGAGCACCATGACTCCCGCCGAGATCGTCTCGGAACTCGACAAGCACATCATCGGCCAGGACCGCGCGAAGAAAGCCGTCGCGGTCGCGCTGCGCAATCGCTGGCGCCGTCAGCAGGTCGCCGATCCGCTGCGCCAGGAAATCACGCCGAAGAACATTCTGATGATCGGACCGACCGGCGTCGGCAAGACCGAAATCGCGCGGCGCCTCGCGAAGCTCGCCGACGCGCCGTTCATCAAGATCGAAGCGACCAAGTTCACCGAAGTCGGCTACGTGGGCCGCGACGTCGACAGCATCGTGCGCGATCTGATCGAAATCTCGGTGAAGCAGACGCGCGAAACCGAAATGCGCAAGGTCCGTTCGAAGGCACAGGACCAGGCTGAAGACCGCATCCTCGACATCCTGCTGCCGGGCGCGCGCCCGGTTGGCTTCGGCGCAGGCGCGCACGAGTCCAGCGGCAGCGACGACAACGCGACGCGTCAGACCTTCCGCAAGCGTCTGCGCGAAGGCCAGCTCGACGACAAGGAAATCGAACTCGACGTCGAACTGCCGCAGCCTGGTATGGACATCATGGGGCCGCCGGGCATGGAAGACATGACCGAGCAGATCCGCTCGATGTTCGCGAATATCGGCGGCGGCAAGAAGGCGCGCCGCAAGCTGAAGGTCAAGGAAGCGCTGAAGGTCCTGAGCGACGAAGAAGCGTCGAAGATGCTCAACGACGAGGAAGTAAAGACGAAGGCCGTGCAGAACGTCGAGCAGAACGGCATCGTGTTCCTCGACGAAATCGACAAGATCGCGTCGCGCAACGAAGCAGGCGGCGGCGAGGTGTCGCGGCAGGGCGTGCAGCGCGATTTGCTGCCACTCGTCGAAGGCACGACGATCAACACGAAGTACGGGATGGTGAAGACCGATCACATCCTGTTCATCGCGAGCGGCGCGTTCCATCTCGCGAAGCCGAGCGATCTGATTCCCGAACTGCAGGGCCGTTTCCCGATCCGCGTCGAACTGGATTCGCTGTCGGTGAAGGACTTCGAAGCGATTCTCGACGCCACCGACGCGAGTCTCGTCAAGCAATACCAGGCGCTGCTCGCAACCGAGGACGTGCACCTCGAATTCGCCGACGACGGCATCCGCCGACTCGCGGAGATCGCGTACTCGGTGAACGAGAAAACCGAGAACATCGGCGCGCGCCGGCTGTACACGGTGATCGAAAAGCTGCTCGAGGAAGTGTCGTTCTCGGCGGGCAATCATGCGGGTACGAGCGTCAAGATCGACGCCGGGTACGTGGATCGCGCGCTGAACGAAGTCGCGCAGGACGAAGACCTGTCGCGCTACGTGCTGTAAATACCCTGGCGTCTCGCTGCACGGTGCGGGCGGTCTTGCGAACATCGCAAGACCGCCCGTTTTTCATTGTTTGACCGGCCGCTTCGCGAGCTTGCGCTGCAGTGTGCGCCGATGCATGTTCAGCGCCCGCGCGGTCGCCGAGATATTGTTGCCGTTCTCAGCCAGCACGCGCTGGATGTGTTCCCACTCGAGCCGCGCGACCGACAGGGGCACCGGGTTCTCGATTGCCTCTTCCGCCTGCAACGCGCTCGCTTCGCTTTGCAGCGCCGACAGGATCGTCTCGACGTTCGCGGGTTTCGCGAGATAGTTGTCCGCACCGTCCTTCACTGCCTGCACGGCCGTCGCGATGCTCGCATAGCCAGTTAGCACGAGCATCCGTGCATCCGGCTGCAGTTCGCGCAGCGGCGCGACGAGCGTCAGGCCGGAATCGTCGCCGAGGTGCAGATCGATCGTGATCTGGCCGAACTTCTGCTGGTTCGCGAGACGGATTGCCTCGTTGGCGTTGTGCGCTTCGGCCACCGTGAAACCGCGCCGCGTGAGACCGCGGGCGAGGATGCCGGAGAACACTTCGTCGTCGTCGATTACCAGAAAATTGTTGTCACTCATGTGTGTTGCTCCTGTCGACCAGAGTTAGCGCTTTAGCGCTTACTCTGGTCCCATGCAAAGCTGTCGACCAGAGTTAGCGCTTTAGCGCTTACTCTGGTCCCATGCAAAGCTGTCGACCAGAGTTAGCGCTTTAGCTCTTACTCTGGTCCCATGTCGGAGTTGGCGCTTTAGCTGTCGACCAGAGTTCGCGCTTTAGCGCGCTACTCTGGTCCCACGCAGAGCGCTTACTCCGGCCCATTGGGGGGCGCCGCCACACGGCCTACCCCCGATAAATCACGTGCCACCACCGGCAGCCTCAGCACCGCGCGTGTGCCACGCGGTCTGATCCCGCGGGCGTCGGTCAGCTCGATCGATCCGCCCAGCCGCGCCGCCGCCGAAAATGCCAGATACAGCCCAACGCCCTGACCGCCCTGCGTGCTGTCGACCGGCATCGCGCCGAGCGACGTACGCATCGACGCCGGAATCCCAGGGCCCGCGTCACGTACCTCGAATTCGACGAAATCGCCGTGCGGCGTCGCGACCGCGGCAAGCGTCACGTCATCGCGACTCGCGCGCGCCGCATTGTCGAGCAGGATCGTCAGTATCTGGCCGGCCGCGACGGTATCGGCGAGCGTCGCGTCGACCGGTGGCGAACCCAGCAGTTGGAACGTCACGTGCGGATGACGCAGCCGCCATTGCTCCGCGAACGATTCAAGCCATTCCGCGACGGTCTGCCGGTTACCCGGCAGTTCGTGCGTCGCCGCGCGGCTGCGCAGCCGCGCAAGCGCCGACGTGCACAGCGTCATTTGCCGATCGAGCAGATCGAGGTCCGCGGAATAGAGCGCGAGGCCGGCGTCGCTACGCGCCGCGTCGCGCAGCTCTTCGGTCAGCATCGCAATGGTAGACAGCGGCGTGCCGATTTCGTGCGCGACCGTCGCGGCCTGCACGCCGAGCGCGACCGCGCGTTCGTCACGCAGCAAGCGCTGCTGCGCGTCGCCGAGCGCTGCGTCACGTTGACGCAGCGCTCGCGACATCCGCGCGACGAACCACGCGATCAGCCCGACGCTCACCATGAAATTCACCCACATGCCGGCACGGTAGTAGTCGAACAGGTTCGCGGGATTATCGAGATTCAGTGGCACCGAGTCGAAGCCGAGCACCGCGTAGCAGGCGACCGCGAACGCGGCGAGCCACAGCATCAGGTGCCACGGCAGCACCGCGGCCGCGATCGCGAGCGACGGCAGGTATAGCGACACGAACGGGTTGGTCGTGCCGCCCGACAGAAACAGCAGCGCCGACAGCGCGCCGAGGTCGACCCAGATCTGGCCGAACAGCTCGAGATTCGACTCGGGCTTTGCGCGCGCGACGCGCAGCCAGGTAAGCGCATTGAACAGCACTTCGAGCGCGATCACGAGCAGCATCGCGGGCAACGGCAAATGCACACCGATGAAAATCTGCACGAAGCCGATCGTGCCGAGCTGGCCGATGATGGCGAAGCTGCGCAGCCAGAAGAGATGGCTTAGATTGACGCGGCCTGTGTTGGTGGTGCGGTGCATGGCGTCAGTTTACATGGTGACACCGCACCGGACGCCGCTTATCGCACCGGGCCAGGTGTGTCGGACGCGGTCTGCGCGCGGGCGATCTCGTCGGCGAGGCACTCGGGACACAGGCACGCGCGACCGGGTACCAGACGTTCGGCAGGCAACGGGGGCATCGCGCGGCACCAGCACGGCGGCGTGTCGGACTGCTGGCCGGCTGCGGTTGTGACCCCGGCCGCGCGCATCGCGCAGTCGAAGGCGTGGCCGCAGCGCGGACAACGCCCGCTGGCGGCGGTAGTGGCGGGCGAACGGTGAGTCGACGGGTTCATGGCAAGACAGATCGATGACACGGGCAAGGCCGACCCGGCCATGATGCCACGCCCGCCGGCCGGCGGCATCGGTAGGGAAAAGCGGGCCAGCAGTCCGACATGGCGCAGTGCGGCAAGCGGCGCTGGAACACCCCCCGAAGCCACGTCGAAAACGCTGTTGCAGCGCGCCAGTCCTGTACAATTCGCCCTTGTTTAAACTGTCCGCGCCCGAGCCCGCCGCCATGTCCGAACTCCCCGATCTCTCGCAGATTGCGCCCACCCTGAAGGCCGAAATACTGGCCGAGGCGCTGCCCTACATCCGCCAGTATCACGGCAAGACCGTGGTGATCAAATACGGCGGCAACGCGATGACGGAAGAGCGGCTCAAGCAGGGCTTCGCGCGCGACGTGATCCTGCTGAAACTGGTCGGCATCAACCCGGTCATCGTGCACGGCGGCGGCCCGCAGATCGACCAGGCACTGAAGAAGATCGGCAAGCAGGGCACCTTCATTCAAGGCATGCGCGTCACCGACGAAGAGACGATGGAAGTCGTCGAGTGGGTGCTCGGCGGCGAAGTGCAGCAGGATATCGTCACGCTGATCAATCATTTCGGCGGCCACGCGGTGGGGCTCACGGGCAAGGACGGCGGCCTCATCCACGCGCGCAAGCTGCTGATGCCGGACCGCGACCACCCCGGTCAGTACATCGACATCGGCCAGGTCGGCGAGGTCGATTCGATCAATCCGGCGGTCGTGAAGGCGCTGCAGGACGACGCGTTCATTCCGGTGATCTCGCCGATCGGCTTCGGCGAAGACGGTCTGTCGTACAACATCAACGCCGACCTCGTCGCCGGCAAGCTCGCGGTGGTACTGAACGCCGAGAAGCTGGTGATGATGACCAACATCCCCGGCGTGATGGACAAGGAAGGCAACCTGCTGACCGATCTGTCGGCACGCGAGATCGATGCGCTATTCGCCGACGGCACGATCTCCGGCGGCATGCTGCCGAAAATCTCGTCGGCGCTCGACGCGGCGAAGAGCGGCGTGAATTCGGTGCACATCATCGACGGGCGCATCGAGCATTCGGTGCTGCTCGAAATCCTGACCGAGCAGCCGTTCGGCACGATGATCCGCTCGCACTGAGCGCATGCGTGGAGCGTCCCCGCGACGCTCCACCTCCGCGCCGATCTGCCGCACCCGCCTGCCTCCAACCGCCGATCCTTCATGCTCCCTTCCCGCCCGCGACGCAGTCGTCCCAAGATCGAAGCAGGTAGCCCCGTCTGGCTGTTCGACCTCGACAACACGCTGCACCATGCGTCGCATGCGATCTTCCCGGCGATCAACGATGCGATGACGCAGTACATCATCGACACGCTGCAGGTCGATCTCGACGAGGCGAACCGCCTGCGCTCCGGCTACAGCGTGCGTTACGGCGCAACGCTGCTCGGCCTCACGCGCCATCATCCGATCGATCCGCACGACTTCCTGAAAGTCGTCCACACGTTCCCCGACCTGCCCGCGATGCTGCGCAGCGAGCGCGGTCTGCCACGACTGCTCGCCGCGCTGCCCGGCCGCAAGATCGTGCTGACCAACGCGCCGGAAAACTATGCGCGTGCGGTGCTGAAGGAGCTGGGCATCGAGCGGCTGTTCGAGCGCGTGATCGCGCTCGAACACATGCAGCACGGCCGCCTGTGGCGCGCGAAGCCCGACCCGTCGATGTTGCGCCGGACGATGCGTGACGCGCACGTCGCGCTCGCCGACGCGATTCTCGTCGAAGATACCCGCAGCCATCTGAAAAACTACCGGCGACTCGGCATCCGCACCGTGTGGATCACCGGTCACCTCCCCGCACCGGCCCGGCCGGCGGGCATCCAGGCGCCGCTGCCGGGCACCGGCAGACCGCACTATGTCGACCGGTGCATTCGTTCGTTAAAATCGCTACGACTGGGCATCCGCTCCGGGCGACTGATGGGACGACGCACATGCAACCGATTCCCAAGCGTGACGAAGCCGTAACCGAAGACCCCGCCGCCGCAGTAGCCGGCGGCGGTGCGCGCACCGTGCGCCTGAAGCCCGGCGAGCGGCGCGTGCACATCCTGCAGATGCTCGCGACGATGCTCGAGGCACCGAAGAGCGAGAAGATCACCACCGCGGCGCTCGCCGCGCGGCTCGGGGTATCGGAGGCCGCGCTGTACCGGCATTTCGCCAGCAAGGCGCAGATGTTCGAAGGGCTGATCGAGTTCGTCGAGCAGACCATCTTCGGCCTGATCAACCAGATCGTCGCGAAAGAGCCGAACGGCGTGCTGCAGGCACGCTCGATCGCGCTGATGCTGCTCAACTTCGCCGCGAAGAATCCTGGCATGACCCGCGTGCTGACCGGCGAAGCGCTCGTCGGCGAGCACGAGCGGCTCACCGAACGCGTGAACCAGATGCTCGAACGCGTCGAGGCGTCGTTGAAGCAGTGCCTGCGGCTCGGGCTGATGGATTCCAACGCACAGGCTGCGCAGACGACGCAAGGCGATAAAGGCGCGCAGGTGCCGCTGCCCGCCGACTACGATCCCGCGGTGCGTGCGAGTCTGCTCGTCAGCTATATCGTCGGACGCTGGCACAGGTATGCACGCAGCGGCTTCACGCGTCAGCCCGACGAACACGCGGACGCGCAGCTGCGGCTGATCCTGCAATAGCCCCTGGAGGCCCACCGCCGACGCTGCCGCGCGCAATTTTCCGCTATACTTTGCGCTCGATTACGGTTCATCGGCATCGCCGATCCTCCGTAACAGCGCGCCGATTTGCTGACTCGATTGCGGGCGCGCGAACCAGCTGGGGTCTTGCTTGTATCAGGCCCGCGGTTCACTACAAATGCGGCTAAAGAGGTCGTCAGCCGCGCCAGCCGTTTCTTCTCCGCGCATCGCCGACGCCGTTTAGCCGCTCCTGTCAGAAGGCGGATTGAATGGAATCGATCGGGATCGTCGCTCCCCAGAAAATGCATTTCCCCGAGCCGCTGCTCATGCAGAACGGCCGCTCGCTCACGGGTTACGACCTGATGGTCGAAACCTACGGCACGCTCAACGCCGCGCGCAGCAATGCCGTGCTCGTCTGCCACGCGCTCAACGCATCGCATCACGTCGCGGGCGTCTATGCGGACGACCCGAAGGACGTCGGCTGGTGGGACAACATGGTCGGCCCGGGCAAACCGCTCGACACCGACCGCTTCTTCGTGATCGGCGTGAACAACCTCGGCTCGTGCTTCGGCTCGACCGGCCCGATGAGCCTCGACCCGGCGAACGGCGAACCGTACGGTGCGCGCTTTCCGGTCGTCACCGTCGAAGACTGGGTCAACGCGCAGGCCCGTGTCGCCGACGCGTTCGGCATCGAGTGCTTCGCCGCGGTGATGGGCGGCAGCCTCGGCGGCATGCAGGCGCTCGCGTGGAGCTTGATGTACCCGGCGCGCGTCGCGCACTGCATCGTCGTCGCGTCGACGCCGAAGCTGTCCGCGCAGAACATTGCGTTCAACGAGGTCGCGCGTTCGGCGATCCTGTCGGACCCGGACTTCCACGGCGGCAACTACTATGCACACGACGTGAAGCCGAAGCGTGGCCTGCGCGTCGCGCGGATGATCGGCCACATCACGTATCTGTCCGACGACGACATGGCCGCGAAATTCGGCCGCGCGCTGCGCCGCGCCGAGGGCGCGGAAGACGCATACAACTTCAACTTCGACGTCGAGTTCGAAGTGGAGTCGTATCTGCGCTATCAGGGCGACAAGTTCGCCGACTACTTCGACGCGAACACCTATCTGCTGATCACCCGCGCGCTCGATTACTTCGATCCCGCGAAGGCGTTCGACGGCGACCTCACCGCGGCGCTCGCGCACACCACGGCTAAATATCTGATCGCGAGCTTCGCGACCGACTGGCGTTTCGCGCCCGCGCGGTCGCGCGAACTCGTCAAGGCGCTGCTCGATCACAAGCGCCAGGTCACCTACGCGGAGATCGACGCGCCGCACGGCCACGACGCGTTCCTGCTCGACGACGCGCGCTATCACAACCTGATGCGCGCCTACTTTGAACGGATTGCCACCGAGGTGAACGCATGAACCAGCGCGCGCTCGACTATCTTGTGACACGCCCCGATTTTCGCGCGATCGCCCGCTGGGTCGAGCCGCGTTCGACGGTGCTCGATCTCGGCTGCGGCGACGGCTCACTGCTGTCGCTGCTGACCGAAGAACTCGAGGTCTCCGGCTACGGCATCGAAATCAACGATGCCGGCGTGCTCGCGTCGACGAAGAACGGCGTGAACGTGATCCAGCAGAATCTCGAAGACGGCCTGCGCCTGTTCGAGGACGGAAGCTTCGATTTCGCGATCCTGTCGCAAACTTTGCAGACCATCCACCAGACCGCGGCAATCCTGCGCGAGACGGTGCGGGTCGGCAAGGAATGCATCGTGTCGTTTCCGAATTTCGGCTACTGGGCGCATCGGCTGTCGGTGCTGCGCGGCCGGATGCCGGTGTCGAAGACACTGCCTTTTCAGTGGCACAACACGCCGAACGTGCGCGTGCTGACCATCAAGGATTTCGAGGCGCTGGCGCCGGAAGTCGGTATCGAAATTCTTGATCGCGCGGTGCTGCACGGCGGCCAGGCGGTGCGCTGGGGCGAGAACTGGCGTGGTAGTCTTGCGGTCTATCGCGTCAAGAAAAGCTCACGCTGACTCTCCTCATGTCGAACACGCCGCACGAGGCGCGCGCACTTACCGCACACGAAGAACATCCTGGCTGGCGCGCGTTTTTGAACACGCGCATGCTGATCTGCGTCTTTCTCGGCTTCACGTCGGGCCTGCCGCTTTTCACGCTCGTCTACCTGGTGCAGGCATGGCTGCGCTCCGAGGGCGTGAACCTCAAGGAGATCGGCCTGTTCGCGCTGATCCAGTTTCCGTACACGTGGAAATTCGTCTGGGCGCCGCTGATGGACCGCTACGTACCGCGGCTGCCGGGCTGGCGGCCGGGACGCCGGCGCGGCTGGATGCTGGTCACGCAGATCCTCGTCGCCGGCGCGATCGCGACACTCGGCTTCGTGTCGCCGCGCGAATCGATCTGGACCGTCGCCGCGCTCACCGCGCTGGTCGCATTCTTCGGCGCAAGCCAGGACATCGCGATCGACGCCTACCGGCGTGAACTGCTCAGCGACACGCAGCAGGGCCTCGGCAACGCTGTGCACGTGAACGCGTACAAGATCGCGGCACTGGTACCGGGCTCGCTCGCGCTGATCCTCTCCGACCATCTGCCGTGGACCACCGTGTTCATGGTCACCGCTGCATTCATGCTGCCCGGCATCGTGATGACGCTCGTCGTACGCGAACCCGAGGTGCACGGCGTACCGCCGAAGAACCTGCGCGCGGCGATCGTCGAGCCGTTCCGTGAATTCCTGCAGCGCGACGGCTGGCGCGGCGCGCTGCTCGTGCTCGGCTTCATCTTCCTGTACAAGCTCGGCGATGTGATGGCGACCACGCTGTCCACATCGTTCTTTCTCGACATCGGCTTCACGCGCACGCAGATCGGCGTGATCGCGAAAACGACCGCGTTCGGTGCGAGTCTCGCGGGCGGGATCATCGGCGGGATCTGGCTGATGCGCATTGGCATCGGCCGCGGGCTGTGGATTTTCGGCGTGCTACAGATGGTGTCGACGCTGGGCTTCGCGTGGCTCGCGCAGGTCGGACCGGCCTCGCCGGTACTCGGCACGCTGTATGGGTTCGCCGCATCGGCGGGAGCGGGGCTGACGAAGCTGCTCGCGCTCGTCGGGATTGGCTGGACCGTGCAGTTCGATGCGATGTCGGTCGCGCTCGCGCTCGTGTACGGCCTCGAAACCTTCGCGACCGGTCTCACGCTCGCCGCGTTCATCGCGTACATCGCGAGTACGACGGACCCGCGCTACACCGCGACACAGTTCGCGCTCTTCACGAGCCTGGCTTCCGTGCCGCGCACGCTCGCGTCGGCGGCAAGTGGCTACATCGTCGCGCAGATCGGCTGGTTCGATTACTTCATCGCGTGTACCGTGCTGGCGCTGCCGGGTATGCTACTTTTGTTCCGCATCGCCCCGTGGAGAACGCAGTCGTGACCGCGCTGTTTCCGCCGCGCGCGGCCGGAGCCCGGCCGTTGCCTCCTTCGTTGCGCGCCTCGTTGTGCCTCGCCGGCCGCCTGCGTGCTGCTGCGTGCGGCGTGCTGCATGCGGTGCTCGTACTCGCGCTAGTCATGCCGGTCGGTACTCCCACGGCATTCGCCGCCGATGCACCGTCTGCCTCACCGGCGACGTCCGCCGCAGCGCCGGCACCGGTTTCAGCGCCAGCCCTGCCGACGGCACAGCAGCAGCCGCCACCGCAGCCGGTCACCGCGCGCTCGCCAGCGCCCACATCGAGCCCGGCCGCCGCGAGCGCGCCATCAACCGCATCGGTGCCGACCTATCAAAGCAATCAGCAGATCCGCTACGGCGACGGCGCGGTGTTCCGCAATCTGATTCCGTCGCCGATGCTCGAAGGCCAGGCCGCCGACGAGTTCGACCAGATCGTGCACGGCGCCGAACACTCGAACCGTCTCTATGCGGACACTGACGCACGTGTGCGACGTGTGCGCGCGATCGTCGACAAGCTGATTCCGTATTCGCTCAAATGGAACGACCGCGCGAAGAACTGGAAATGGGACGTCGCGGTACTCCGCTCGCCCGACATCCGGATGTACTGTCTGCCGGGTGGCAAGATCGTGATCTATAGCGGGCTGCTCGATCGCGTGCGGCTCAACGACAACGAGCTCGGCATGCTGATCGGTCACGAGATCGCGCACGCGCTGCGCGAGCATGCGCGCGAGCGCCTCGGCGAGCAGCAGGCGGCGCAGTTCGGCACCGGCTCGATCCCGCAGCTGTTCGGTCTCGCCGACCTCGGCGTCGCGCCGCTCGGTATCGGCTCGCAACTGCTGGAAATGAAGTACGAGCGCACGGACGAAACCGAGGCCGACGTGATCGGCAGCGACATCGCGTCGCGGGCCGGCTACGATCCGCGCGCGGCGATCACGCTGTGGGACAAGCTCGCAGTCGCGACGCGCAGCAACCGCGATCAGGGCTTCATCTACGTGCACCCGTACACCCCGGCGCGGCGTCAGGACATCATGAAGCGCCTCGTGGACATGCTGCCGCTGTATGCGAAGGCGATCGGCAAGACGGTCGATGCGTTGCCCGATTACGCGGGCATCGGTCGACCACGGCGTGTGTCGACGCGCGACTAGCGGCCGCGGTTTAAATCAACGCGCGAGCTTGTGCGCGTAGTCGATTGTCAGCGGCGCGTGGTCGCTGAACTTGATGTCGCGGAAAACCTCGCAGCGCTTCGCCTTGCCGGCGATCTCCGGCGTCGCGATCTGGTAGTCGATCCGCCACCCGACGTTCTTCGCATACGCCTGCCCGCGATTGCTCCACCACGTGTACTGCTCGGGCCGCTGGTCGAGCGTGCGGAACACGTCCACGTAACCGACGTCGTCGAAAAGCTGCGTGAGCCACGCACGCTCTTCCGGCAGGCAACCCGAGTTCTTCTGGTTGCTCTTCCAGTTCTTGATGTCGATTTCCTTGTGGACGATATTCACGTCGCCGCACAGGATCACTTCACGCTCCTTCGAAAGCGCCGCGAGGTGCGGCATGAAGACGTCCATAAAGCGGTACTTGGCCTGCTGGCGCTCTTCGCCGCTCGACCCCGACGGCACGTACACCGACACCACCGACAGCTTGCCGAAACGCACTTCGACATAGCGGCCTTCCGCATCGAACTCTTCGCTGCCGAACCCGATCACGACTTCGTCCGGCTCGCGACGCGTGTAGACACCCGCGCCGCTGTAGCCCTTCTTCACCGCGTGCTGGAAGTAGCCGGTATAGCCGTGCGGCGCGAGAAACTCGGGCGTCATGTCCTCCTGCGAGCATTTGATTTCCTGCACGCAGACGACGTCGGCATCCTGCGTGCCGAACCAGTCGAAGAAACCCTTCTTCGCCGCGGAGCGGACGCCGTTCAGATTGGCGGTGATTACGCGCAACATGGTGTTCCTTTTTATTTTCCGGGGGGATCACAGGTGGAAGCGTCGGCCGTTACTTTTACTCTTACTCGACCTTCACGCCCTTCAGCGAGCTTTTCGCGGGCGGATAGTCGAGCTTCATCCGTTCGAACGTGCGCAGCAGCAGTTCCGCGACCATGACGTTGCGATGCGTCTTCGAATCGGCCGGAATCACGTACCACGGCGCAGTCGGCGTCGACGTCGCGGCGAGCAGATCGCGGTAGGCCGTCTGATACTTGTCCCACTGCTTGCGCGCCTCGAGATCGGAGACGTCGAATTTCCAATGTTTGGTCGGATCGTCGATGCGTGCCTGCAGCCGCGTGCGCTGCTCGTCCTTCGAGATGTGCAGCATGCACTTGACGATCGTCGTGCCACTGTCCGCAAGCAGCCCTTCGAATTCGCGGATGTGCTGGTAGCGCAACTCGCGCGCGTCGTCGTCGAGCTGGCCCAGCACCGTCGGTACGAGCACGTCTTCGTAGTGGCTGCGGTTGAAGACGGCCAATTCGCCGGCAGCTGGCGCGTGGGCATGCACGCGCCACAGAAAATCATGCGCGGCCTCGACCGGTGTCGGCGCCTTGAACGGCACGATGCGCAGGCCAAGCGGATCGACTTCGTGGAACACCGCGCGGATCGTGCCGTCCTTGCCGCTCGTGTCCATGCCCTGCAACACCAGCAGCACACGCTGCCGGTTCTGCGCGTGCAGACGCTCCTGCATCGGGTCGAGCTGTGTGCCGATCTCGGCGAGACGCTGCCGGTCTGCTTCCTTGTCGCCGGTCGAGAACGGTTTCGCGGTCGGATCGAAATCGGTCAGCGCGAATTTCGCGGCCTTCTTGCCGTCGAAATACGGCACGCGGAAATCGTCGAGCTCGGGATTTTTCGCCATGCAGTCGTCTCCATCCAGTGAGTTGCCCGCGTGCCCATTCGTGCACAAGCGATAAAACGAAACGGGCCGTTGCCCCGCCATGCGATCCGGCAACAGCCCGTCGCGTAGACGCTCGTCGCGGCGCAGACGCTCGCCGCGACCTACCGCGTCACGTCGTTCAGGACAGTTTCTTCTTCAGCAGCTCGTTGACCTGCTGCGGATTCGCCTTGCCCTTCGTCGCTTTCATCGCCTGGCCGATCAGCGCGTTGAACGCCTTCTCCTTGCCCGCGCGGAATTCCTCCACCGACTTCGCGTTCGCCGCAAGCACTTCGTCGATGATCGCTTCGAGCGCGCCGCTGTCGGATATCTGCTTCAACCCCTTTGCTTCGATGATACGGTCGGCGGCGGCTTCGTCGGTGGCCTTTTCTTCCCAGATCGCGACGAAGATTTCCTTCGCGATCTTGTTCGAGATCGTGCCATCGCCGATCCGCTGCAGCAGCAACGCGAGCTGTGCCGCCGATACCGGGTTCTCGCTGAAGTCCAGGCCTTCGCGGTGCAGCTGCGACGACACCTCGCCCATCAGCCAGTTCGCCGCAATCTTCGCCTGCGCCGCGCCCGCTTTCGCGACTACCGCCTCGTAGTACACGGCCATCGCCTTGCTCGACGTCAGCACACCCGCATCGTAAGGCGTGAGCCCATACTGCTCGACGAAGCGCGCCTGTATGGCGGCCGGCAACTCGGGCATCTCACTGCGCACGCGTTCGACCCACGCGCTGTCGATCACGAGCGGCATCAGATCGGGATCCGGGAAATAGCGGTAATCGTGCGCGTCTTCCTTGCTGCGCATCGAACGCGTTTCGCGTTTATCCGGGTCGTACAGACGCGTTTCCTGCACGACGGTGCCGCCATCTTCGATCAACTCGATCTGGCGACGCACTTCGTACTGGATCGCTTCTTCGAGGAAGCGGAACGAATTCAGGTTCTTGATTTCCGCGCGTGTACCGAATGCCTGCTGGCCGACCGGCCGCACCGACACGTTCGCGTCGCAGCGGAACGAGCCTTCCTGCATGTTGCCGTCGCAGATGCCGAGCCACATGACGAGCGCATGCAGCGCCTTCGCATACGCGACCGCTTCGGCGGCGCTGCGCATTTCCGGCTCGGTGACGATCTCGAGCAGCGGCGTGCCGGCGCGATTCAGATCGATGCCGGTCATGCCCGCGAAGTCTTCGTGCAGCGACTTGCCGGCGTCTTCCTCGAGATGCGCGCGGGTGAGATTGACGGTCTTTTCGTACGCGTCCTTGCCGGCCTTCTCATTGGCCGGCACCTGGATCGTGACCTGCCCGCCCTGCACGACCGGAATCTCATACTGGCTGATCTGATAGCCCTTCGGCAGATCGGGGTAGAAATAATTCTTGCGCGCGAAGATGCTACGCGGCGTGACCGCTCCGCCGATCGCGAGACCGAAGCGGATCGCGCGCTCGACGGCGCCGCGGTTCATCACCGGCAGCACGCCGGGCAACGCGAGATCGACGGGGCTTGCCTGCGTGTTCGGCGCGGCGCCGAACTGCGTCGCGGTGCCGGAGAAAATCTTCGAGACCGTCGAGAGCTGCGTGTGCGTCTCGAGGCCGATTACGACTTCCCATTCTTTTGCCATGCTCACACTCCCGCCGGCGACTTGCGATGCCAGTCGGTCGCGCGCTGGAACGCGTCCGCCACCTGCAGCATCCGTGCTTCGTTGAAATAGTTGCCGATGATCTGCAGACCGACCGGCCGCTGCGCGTTCGCGCCCGCGCCGAAACCGCACGGCACGCTCATGCCTGGCAGGCCCGCAAGGCTCACCGACAGCGTGTAGATATCCGCGAGATACATCTGCACGGGGTCGTCGCCCTTCGCGCCGATGTCCCACGCGACGCTCGGCGCGACCGGTCCCATGATCACGTCGCACTGCTTGAACGCTTCCTGGAAATCCTGCGCGATGATGCGGCGGATCTTCTGCGCCTGCAGGTAGTACGCGTCGTAGTAGCCGTGCGACAGCACGTAGGTACCGACCAGAATGCGCCGCTTCACTTCGGGGCCGAAGCCTTCGGCGCGCGTCTTCTTGTACATGTCGAGCAGATCGCGATACTCCGCTGCGCGATGACCGTAGCGCACGCCGTCGAAACGCGACAGGTTAGACGACGCCTCGGCCGGCGCGATCACGTAGTACACGGGAATCGACAGCTCGGTCTTCGGCAGCGATACGTCGACGAGCGTCGCGCCTAGCGCCTGGTATTGCTTCAGCGCGGTATCGATCGCGGCACGCACGTCGGCGGCGAGGCCGTCGCCGAAATACTCCTTCGGCAGACCGATGCGCAACCCGGCGAGCGGTCTGGCCGCGTCAGCGCCGTTTTGCCACGGCTGGCCAACATAGCGCGCGTAGTCTTCGTCGTCGCGCACGAGGCTCGTCGAATCGCGTTCGTCGAAGCCGGCCATCGCGTTGAGCAGCGTCGCGCAGTCGGCGGCGTTCTGTGCGAACGGGCCGGCCTGATCGAGCGACGACGCGAACGCGATCATCCCGTAGCGCGACACGCGGCCGTAGGTCGGCTTGATGCCGGTCACGCCGGTGAACGATGCGGGCTGGCGGATCGAGCCACCGGTGTCGGTGCCGGTCGCGACGGGCGCGAGGCGCGCGGCGACGGCCGAGGCTGAACCGCCCGACGAGCCCCCCGGCACGGCGCGCGTGTCCCACGGATTCTGCACCGGGCCGAAGTACGAATTCTCGTTCGACGAACCCATCGCGAATTCGTCCATGTTGGTCTTGCCGACGCACACCATGCCCGCGCGCGCGAGCCGGTCGACGACAGTCGCATCGAACGGGCTCGTGTAGTGCTCGAGCATCTTCGAGCCGGCAGTCGCGCGCCAGCCCTGCGTAACGAACACGTCCTTGTGCGCGACCGGCAGGCCGGTCAGCGGGCCGGCGTTGCCAGCGGCGAGCCGCGCGTCGGCGGCCTTCGCCTGCGCGAGCGTCAGGTCGGCGTCGACGTGCAGGAACACATTCAGGTCGCGCGCCGCGTCGATCCGCCGCAGATACAGCTGCGCCAGTTCGACCGCGGAGCATTCCTTCGCGTCGAGCGCTGCGCGCAGTTCGGTCAAGCTCTTTTCATGCATTGCATTGTTCCTGGAGAACGCTGCGGCGCGCCGTGCGCCGCAGCCAACGGCACGCCGGCGCCTGCCGCCGTGCCGGTCGCGCTGGATCAAACCAGCGCCTGCATCACGCTATTCGAGGACCCGCGGCACCAGATACAGGCCGTCCTGCACAGCGGGCGCCGGCTTCTGGAAATCCTCCCGGCGCACGGTTTCCGTCACTGCGTCATTACGCAGACGCAGCGCGACGTCTTCGATCTGCTCGATCGGATGAGCGAGCGGTTCGATGCCGGTCGTGTCCACCGCCTGCATCCGCTCGACGAGTCCGAAGAAATCGTTGAGCTGGGCGAGCGTGTGGCCCGCCTCTTCGTCGGCGAGTTCGAGCCGCGCGAGATGGGCAATACGTTTCACATCGGTCAGGGTCAAAGCCATGCAGTCACCGGGGAAGAGGGTGGACTGCCGCAGTGCGGAAAAATGGTGCTGCGACAGCGGGTTACGAGCAGGTTACGTCAATGGAGGCGCCCCTCGAAAAAGGGGCTCGCGGCGGCAAAAAGTGCCACCCGTTTCCTTCAAAACAAGCAAAATTATAAGGTATCATTACGCGTTCGACCCAAACCCGGACCGCCTGGCAAGGCCTTGCTGGACATTTTTCAGCTTCGTCCGCAAGCGCTGAGCGGCCTTGCCCTAGCCGCCGGTAGATTCCCCCCGCAGTTTCGTGCTCCCGTGTGGCCGCTCCCGCCGCGCGAATCTGCTAATTTTTCCGCTGCCGCCCTGCGCATATGGTGCGAGGCCCGGCCCCCAGCGAGACAGGATTTTGAATGTTCGGTTTTTTGCGCAGCTATTTCTCCAACGATCTGGCGATTGACCTCGGCACCGCCAACACGCTTATCTATATGCGCGGCAAGGGCATCGTTCTCGACGAACCGTCGGTCGTGTCGATCCGCCAGGAAGGCGGTCCGAACGGCAAGAAGACGATCCAGGCAGTCGGCAAGGAAGCCAAGCAGATGCTCGGCAAGGTGCCGGGCAACATCGAGGCGATCCGCCCGATGAAGGACGGCGTGATCGCCGACTTCACCGTCACCGAGCAGATGATCAAGCAGTTCATCAAGACCGCTCACGAATCCCGCATGTTTTCGCCGTCGCCGCGCATCATCATCTGCGTGCCGTGCGGCTCGACCCAGGTCGAACGCCGTGCCATCAAGGAAGCTGCACATGGCGCCGGTGCATCGCAGGTCTACCTGATCGAAGAGCCGATGGCGGCCGCGATCGGCGCGGGCCTGCCGGTGTCGGAAGCAACCGGTTCGATGGTCGTCGACATCGGCGGCGGCACGACCGAAGTCGGCGTGATCTCGCTCGGCGGCATCGTGTACAAAGGCTCGGTACGCGTCGGCGGCGACAAGTTCGACGAGGCGATCGTCAACTACATCCGCCGCAACTACGGGATGCTGATCGGTGAGCAGACCGCCGAAGCAATCAAGAAGGAAATCGGCTCCGCGTTCCCCGGCTCCGAAGTCAAGGAAATGGAAGTGAAGGGCCGCAATCTGTCGGAAGGCATTCCGCGCAGCTTCACGATCTCCAGCAACGAAATCCTCGAAGCGCTCACCGATCCGCTGAACCAGATCGTGTCGTCGGTGAAGATCGCGCTCGAGCAGACGCCGCCGGAACTCGGCGCCGACATCGCCGAACGCGGCATGATGCTGACCGGCGGCGGCGCGCTTCTGCGCGACCTCGACCGCCTGCTGGCGGAAGAAACCGGCCTGCCGGTGCTGGTCGCCGAAGACCCGCTGACGTGCGTCGTGCGCGGCTCGGGTATGGCGCTCGAGCGCATGGACAAGCTCGGCAGCATCTTCTCCTACGAGTAAGCGAGCCTCGCTCCATGACCGCAGCGCGCACGGCCCGGCCAGCCCCCCAAGGGCCGGCGCGTGGCCAGGCGGCCCCCCGGGCCGCCGCGCGCTGAGCGTCTGCGCCGCGCCGCACGCCGCTTCATCCACCCGCTTACGCCCCCGGCGCCGACCATGGAATACAGTCCGCCGCCTCTATTCAAGCAAGGACCGTCGGCGCTCGCCCGGCTGATCTTCTTCGTCATGCTGGCCCTTGCGCTGCTCATTTCCGACGCGCGCTTCAAGACGCTCGAAATCGTTCGCGGCGTGCTCGGTGCGGGCCTGTATCCGTTGCAGCGTGCTGCGCTCGTGCCGCGCGACCTGTTCATGGGCGCCGCCGATCTCGCCGTGACGAGCGCGCAACTGCGCGCCGACAACGCCAGGCTGCGCGACCGCAACCTGCAACTGTCGCTGCAGGCCAACGCGTCGTCGCAGCTCGCCGCGGAAAACGCGCATCTGCGCGACCTGCTGCAGCTGTCGCAGCGCTCAACCACGCAGTCGATCCCCGCCGAAATCCAGTACGACACCAGCGACCCGTTCACGCAGAAAGTCGTGATCGGCCGTGGCTCGCAGCAGGGCATCCAGAACGGCTCGCCGGTCGTCAACGAAGATGGCGTGATCGGCCAGGTCACGCGCGTGTTTCCGCTGCAGGCTGAGGTCACGCTGCTCACCGATAAAGATCAGGCGGTGCCCGTGCAGATCGTGCGCACCGGGCTGCGCAGCGTGATCTACGGCACGCCGAAGGGCGATTCGCTCGATCTGCGCTTCGTGCCGATCGCCGCCGACGTGCAGGCCGGCGACGAGCTCGTCACGAGCGGCCTCGACGGCCTCTATCCGCCGGGCCTGCCGGTTGCGAAGGTGGTGCGGGTCGACAAGCAGGCGGACACGGCGTTCGCGCGCGTCGTCTGCGTGCCGGTCGCGACCGTGCGCGGCGCTCGTCAACTGCTCGTCCTGCACTACCAGAACAACCTGCCGCCGCGTCCCGAAGACCCCGACGCGAACGCCGCCGCGAAAGATCTGAAGGCGAAGAAGGTCGCTGAAAAACCCGCAAAGGGTGCGGAGAAGGGTACAGACAAGCCTGCTGAGAAACCGGCGGCGAAGCCAGCGGCCAAGCCCGCCGGCAAGGAAGCGGCAGCACGCGGTACGAAACCCGCGGCGCCCACCGGCCAGGGAGCGACGCGATGAATCGCCCGCAATACATCCTGCAGCCGGTCAATCCGTACTTCATTGCGTTCAGTCTCGCTGCGGCGTTTCTGTTTAACCTGATGCCGTGGGGGCGCATGATCGGTGTGCCGGATTTCGTCGCGCTGGTGCTGCTGTTCTGGAACGTGCATCAGCCGCGCAAGGTCGGCATGGGCATCGCATTCCTGCTCGGTCTACTGATGGACGTGCACAACGCGAGCCTGCTCGGTGAACACGCGCTCGCCTATACGCTGCTGTCGTACGGCGCGATCACGATCCACCGTCGCGTACTGTGGATGTCGCTCGGCGTGCAGATTTTCGCGGTGATGCCGCTGCTGGTCGTCGCGCAGTTCGTGCCGTTCGTGATCCGTCTGCTGACGGGCGCCGCGTTTCCCGGCTGGGGTTATCTGATCGATGGTTTCGTCGAGGCCGCGCTGTGGCCGGTCGCGAGCATGCTCCTGCTGATGCCGCAGCGCCGCCCGGCCGACCCGGACGACACGCGTCCCATCTGATCCACGCACCGGGGCCATCAGTGAAATTCGTTGCGTCCAGCCGGCCCGGCCCACGCACTTCGTTCTATCCGGTACGCGGCCCGCAGGCCTGCGCACCTCGTGACGGCCGCACCGCGGCCTTACCCGCCCTCGCATGACCGAATTCAAGGACACCCAGCAGCAGCTCTCGAAATTCCGCCTGCGCGTCGCGGCGGCGGGGCTGTTCGTGTTCGTCTGCTTCGGGCTGATCGTGTTCCGCTTCCTGTATCTGCAAGTCTGGCACTACAGCAAGTACTCGCTGCAGGCGGACGAAAACCGCATCTCGGTCGCGCCGATCGTGCCGAACCGCGGCATCATCACCGACCGCAACGGCGTCGTGCTGGCGAAGAACTACTCGGCGTACACGCTCGAAATCACGCCGTCGAAGCTGAACGACACGCTCGACAACGTGATCGACAATCTCGCCACCGTGATCTCGATCGACGCACGCGACCGGCGCCGCTTCAAGAAGCTCCAGGAAGACTCGAAAAACTTCGAGAGCCTGCCGATCCGCACTCGCCTCACCGACGACGAAGTCGCGCGCTTCACCGCGCAGCGCTTCCGCTTCCCGGGCGTCGAAGTGCGCGCGCGGCTGTTCCGCCAGTACCCGCTCGGCCCGACGGCTGCGCACGTGATCGGCTATATCGGGCGGATCTCGCAGCGCGACCAGGACCGCATCGACGACGCCAGCGACCAGAACGACAAGGATCCGGATCACTACGATCCGCGGCTCGACGCGAACAACTACAAAGGCACCGACTACATCGGCAAGATCGGCGTCGAGCAGAGTTACGAGACCGAACTGCACGGGCTGACCGGCTTCGAGGAAGTCGAGGTGACGGCCGGTGGACGGCCGGTGCGCACGCTGTCGCGCACGCAAGCCACACCAGGCAACAACCTGGTACTGTCGCTCGACATCGGGTTGCAGCAGGTCGCCGAGCAGGCATTCGCCGGCAAGCGCGGCGCGCTCGTCGCGATCGAGCCGGCCACCGGCGACGTGCTCGCGTTCGTGTCGGCGCCAAGCTTCGATCCGAACTCGTTCGTCGACGGCATCGACCAGCAGACCTGGGACGAACTGAACAACTCGCCCGATCACCCGCTGCTGAACCGTCCGCTGCACGGCACCTATCCGCCGGGTTCGACCTACAAGCCGTTCATGGCGCTCGCCGCGCTGACGCTGCACAAGCGCACGCCGAGCTGGGGCTTCCAGGATCCGGGCTACTACACGTTCGGCGGCCACACGTTCCGCAACGACGTTCGCTCGGGCCAGGGCTGGATCGACATGAACCGCGCGATCGTCGTGTCGAACGACACGTACTTCTACATGCTCGCGCACGACCTCGGCGTCAACGCGATCGCGAACTTCATGAAGCCGTGGGGCTTCGGGCAGATCACCGGCATCGACATCGCCGGCGAGGCGCGCGGCATCCTGCCGTCGACCGAATGGAAGCGCAAGGCGTACCGCAAACCCGAACAGCAGCGCTGGTACGAAGGCGAAACGATCAGCCTCGGCATCGGCCAGGGCTACAACTCGTTCACGATCCTGCAGCTTGCGCACGCGGTCGCCACGCTCGCGAACAACGGCGTCGTGATGAAGCCTCACCTCGTGAAGGAAATCGAGAACCCGATCACCCGCGACACGCACCTGACCGTGCCGAAGGACGATGGGCGCATCAACGTGTCGCAGTCGGACATCGACTTCGTGAAGCGTGCGCTGGTCAGCGTCGTGACGAACGGCACGGCGTCGAAGCTGTTCATCGGCGCGCCGTATCAGGCGGCCGGCAAGACCGGCACGGCGCAGGTGTATTCGCTGCAGGGCGCGAACTACAAGGGCCATGCGGTCGCGGAACGCCTGCGCGACCATGCGCTCTTCATCGCGTTCGCGCCGGCCGATCACCCGAAGATCGCGGTCGCGCTGATCGTCGAGAACGGCGGTTGGGGCGCGGAATCGGCGGGCCCGATCGCGCGTCGGGTGCTCGACTTCTATCTGGTCGACCGGCAGAAGCCGGGCGCCGAAGCGGCCGCGGTCGCGGCCGCCGCGTCGGCCACCGAAGACGCATCGGCGCCGGTGATCAGCAGCGCCGCGGCTCCCGTCAAGGCCCCGCTGCCGGTGACGATCGCTGCGGGCTACACCGCGCTGCCGGAACCGGGCGCGGCGTCGGCTGCGGCGGCGGCCTCGGCGGCTAGTGCAGCGGAAGCTGCCGCGAGCGCTGCTGCGTCCGACACATCGGCATCGGCTGCCGCAACCGCCGCACCTGCATCGGCAGCGCGCCCGAAGATCCCGGTGCCGCGCCAGTCCGGTCCCCACAAACCCCGTCCGGCGAACGCGCCGGCTCCCGCCGCCGCGCCGTCGCGCGACAACGGTATCGAGCCCGCGCCGCCTCGCCAGCCGGCCTCCGGCGGCATCGACGAGTAAGGAGAAAGGCATGCAATTCGACAGGCGCGCCTCACTCGACCGCATCAGGCGGATGTTCGCGGGCTTCGATCGTCCGCTCGCGCTGACGGTGTTCCTGCTGTTGTGCGTCGGCATCGTCACGCTGTACAGCGCGAGCCTCGACGTGCCTGGGCGCGTCGAGGACCAGTTGCGCAACATCCTGCTGACATTCGTGCTGATGTGGGGTCTCGCGAACGTGCCACCCACTACGCTGATGCGCTTCGCGGTGCCGCTGTACACGTTCGGCATCGCGCTTCTCTTCGCGGTCGCGGCGTTCGGGCTCACGCGCAAGGGCGCGAAGCGGTGGATCAACGTCGGCGTCGTGATCCAGCCGTCGGAGATTCTCAAGATCGCGACGCCGCTGATGCTCGCGTGGTACTACCAGCGACGCGAAGGCGTGATGCGCTGGTACGACTATCTGGTCGGGTTCGTCATTCTCGTGCTGCCGGTCGCGCTGATCGCAAAGCAGCCGGACCTCGGCACCGCTGTGCTGGTGTTCGCCTCCGGGTTCTTCGTGATCTACTTTGCGGGCCTCAGCTTCAAGCTCATCGTGCCGGTGCTGATCGCGGGCGTGATCGCAGTGGGCTCGATCGCAGCGTTCCAGGACCGCATCTGCCAGCCCGACGTGACGTGGCCGTTGATGCACGATTACCAGAAGCACCGCATCTGCACACTGCTCGATCCGACCTCCGATCCGCTCGGCAAAGGCTTCCACACCATTCAGGCAGTGATCGCGATCGGCTCCGGTGGCACGCTCGGCAAGGGTTGGCTGAAGGGCACGCAGGCGCACCTCGAGTTCATTCCCGAGAAGCACACCGACTTCATCTTCGCGGTGTTCTCCGAGGAATTCGGACTCGCGGGCGGGATCGTGCTGCTGGTGCTGTACCTGGCGTTGATCGCGCGCGGTCTGTACATCGCGGCGAACGGCGCGACGCTGTTCGGCCGGCTACTGGCCGGCTCGCTGACGATGGCGTTCTTCACCTACGCGTTCGTCAACATCGGGATGGTCAGCGGCATCCTGCCGGTGGTCGGCGTGCCGCTGCCGTTCATGAGCTATGGGGGCACCGCGTTGACGACGCTGGGCGTCGCGATCGGTCTGATCATGAGCGTCGCGCGGCAGAAGCGGTTGATGCAGAGTTAAAGCGGCAGAGCTGACCGCGCGGCGGCTCGTTCATGCGAGCCGCCCGCGGCATTCGCGTCACGGCTGTTTCGGCGCCTCGTTGGCCAGTTGCGCCGACAGTTCCTGATACTTGAGGCGCGCAGCCGGATCGCCCTGCGCCGCCGCCGCCGCATAGTACGCGCGCGCGACGTTCAGGTTGCGCTCCACGCCATCGCCGCCACGCTCGTAGAACGAGCCCGCCACATACTGCGCGGTCATGTCGCCGCCCTTGGCGGCCTTCTTGTACCAGATGAACGCCTGACGGTTGTCGCGCGTCGTGCCGCGGCCATCGAGAAACTGGTTCGCCAGCGCGAGTTCGGCCAGCACATGACCCTGCTGCGCGGCCTTCAAAAACCATCGATGCGCTTCGGCCGGATCGCGCCCGACGAACTCGCCATCGTCGTACATCTTGCCGTACACGTACTGCGCGTGCGACATGTTCGCGTCGGCGGCCTTGCGCAGCCACTTCTTGCCTTCGTCGGCGTTCACCGCAGTGCCCTCGCCGTTGATCAGCATCATCGCGTAGTTGAATTCCGCGAGCCGGCTGCCGTGTTCAGCGGCCTTGCGAAACTCGACCAGCGCCGCGCCGAGATTGCCCGCGTTGTAATCGGCGACCGCCGTGTCGGTTTCGATGTCGTGGGCTTTCGGGCTTTTCGTCTGCGCGAGCGCAGGGCCGGCCGCGAGCAGCACGGCAGCGGCCACGCACGCGGCACGCATAAAACTTCGGGTCATGACCGTGCCTCCTGCAGCGCCTGGCGGGTCGCGCGCAGCAGCCACATCACGTCCGCAGCGAGCGCGATAAAGCGAAAGCCCGCGTCGCGATACTGACGTGCGCCCGCAACGTCGAGCGCGAAGATGCCGCTGCCGATGCCGGCGCGGCGTGCCGCCTCCGAGATGTGCGCGATCGCCTCCTGCACTTCGGGATGTTTCGAATCGCCCAGATGACCGAGACTCGCCGCGAGATCGGCGGGTCCGACAAACAGGCAGTCGACGCCGGGTGTCGCCGCGATCTCGTCGACAGCTTCGACCGCGCGTGCCGATTCGATCTGCACGATCGTCGCGATCTGCGCGTTGGCGTTCTGCACGTAGTCGCGGCGCATGCCGTACGCCGCGGCGCGGACCGCGCCCGCGACACCGCGCTGACCGTCCGGCATGTCGGTAGCCGGATAGCGGGTGAGACGCACCGCGTGCGCAGCCTCGTCGGCGGATTCGATGTTCGGGAACATCAGCGTGCGCGCGCCCGCATCGAGCACGCGCTTGACGAGCCAGCCATCGCTGGCCGGTACGCGCACGACCGGCTCGCTCGGCAGATGCGCGGCGGCGATCGCGCGCAGTTGCGACGTGACGTCGCCGCTGTCGTTCGGCGAATGTTCCATGTCGATCAGCAGCCAGTCGAAACCGGCATGCGCGAGCGCTTCGGCGGCGGCATCGCTGCCGAGCGACAGCCATAGCCCGAACAGCGCATCGGATTCGCGCAGACGTTGTTTCAGTGGATTCGTGAAGGTGCTCATCGTGCGGCCCCCATTCGGGTTGGCACTGCGCCGCCGCGAAGGCGGGCGAGCGAAGAAAAGTGGCGTGGGGTCAGCCCGGCCTGGACCGGGTTCGAACGACGTGCGCCGCGTAGCGTGGTAACCGGCATGTCTCGCTCCGTATGGTTGTCGAGGCGATCATACCGTGACAATAACGGGTTAGTCGCGAACCACGTCAGCCCAGCAGTTGGGCGTTTCGTACAGGCGCACGTGCTGCAGGCGCAGGTTCACGCCGTAGTGCGCATCATAGACGTCGGCGAGGATCTCGAACGCGACCGCGGCAAGGTTTTCGACGGTCGGGATGCGGTCGAGCACGACCGTCTTGTGGCCGGGCATCGAGTCGAGAAATTCGCGCACACGCGTGTCGCCTTCATAGACGAGAAACGCGTGATCCCACAGGTTGACGAGATGCTGCATCGCGAGCGACTTCACGTCGGCGAAATCCATCACCATCCCGCGGTCCGGTGCGCCTTCCGTTTCGACCACATCGCCCTGCAGCGTGATTTCGAGCACGTAACGATGCCCGTGCAGGTTGCGGCACTGGCTGCGATGATCGGGAATGCGGTGGCCCGCATCGAATTCGAGTTTTCGGGTAATGGTCAGCACGGTAAATCAGGGAATGTTCAGGTACTTGTGAGTCTGCATCGACAGGCGCCACTGCGGATGGCGTTTGCACCAGTCGATCGCGAGCTTCGTGTTGAAGTCGCGCGACGGGCCATCCATCGGCTGAACGAGGAAATAATCGAAGTCGAGCTTCGCGTAGTCGGCGAGGCGCTGGTTGTCCTGCGGCACCACCACCTTCAGTTCGTTGCCTTTGGTCACGACGAGCGGCGCATCGGCTTTCGGGCTCACGCAGATCCAGTCGATCGTGTCGAGCACCGGCAGCGAACCGTTGGTTTCGATCGCGATCTCGAAGCCGGCCGCGTGCAGCGCGTCGACGAACGGCGCGTCGATCTGCAGCATCGGCTCACCGCCCGTGCACACGACGAAGCGGTTGTCCTCGCCGTCCGGCCATAGCGACGCGATCATCGCGACCAGTTCGTCGGCCGTGCGGTACTTGCCGCCGTTCTCGCCATCGGTGCCGACGAAATCGGTATCGCAGAAACGGCACACGGCGCTCGCCCGGTCCTCTTCGCGACCGGACCACAGGTTGCAGCCGGCGAACCGGCAGAACACGGCCGGACGCCCGGCATTCGCGCCCTCGCCCTGCAACGTGTAGAAGATTTCCTTGACCGCGTACGTCATGCTCTGCTTCCTGAATGCTTCGTCGTTACTTCCTGGTGAAACTTCATCTAGCCGGCGGCGGTTATGTCAAAAGACTCACGCCGCGTTCACGTTCACACCGGCGCCGCGACCTGCTCGCCGGCGAGATACGCATCGTAGCCGCGCTTGCGCAGACGGCACGCCGGACACTCGCCGCAACCGAAACCCCATGCGTGCAGTTCGGACCGTTCGCCGACGTAGCACGTGTGCGTCTCGACACGGACCAGTTCGACCAGTTCGTCACCGCCCAGCTCGTGCGCGAGACGCCACGTGTCGGCCTTGTCGAGCCACATTAGCGGCGTTTCGAGCAGCAGGCGCGTATCCATGCCGAGATTCAGCGCGACCTGCAGCGCCTTCATCGTGTCGTCGCGGCAATCGGGGTAGCCGGAAAAATCGGTTTCGCACATACCGCCAACGAGTACCTGCAAGCCGCGCCGGTAAGCGATCGCCGCGGCGATCGTCATGAACATCAGGTTGCGGCCCGGCACGAATGTGTTCGGCAGGCCGTTCGCCGTCGCTTCGATCTGGATCTCGCGCGTCATCGCGGTATCGCTGATCGCGCCGAGCACCGATAGATCGATCGTGTGGTCTTCGCCGAGCCGTGCGGCCCACGCCGGAAACCCTCGCACCACCGCCTGGCGGAACCCGTCGCGGCATTCGAGTTCGACGCGGTGCCGCTGGCCATAATCGAAACCGAGCGTCTCAACCGTTTCGTATCGATCGAGCGCCCAGGCGAGGCAGGTAGCCGAGTCCTGGCCGCCCGAAAACAGCACCAGCGCGCTGTTCTTAGCGTCTTTGCGGATCACCATGAAACTCCGTGAATGATGAGTGCCGTGTCGTTGCGTGGCTTTCGTGGCGGTCTTGCCGTGCACCCGTGCCATCGTGCGACGCGCGCCGGCACGATGCCGGCTCGTGCAGTATAGGTCGCGCGTTTCGCGCGCAGCGCGCCGGCCGCTTATACCGCTGATCGCCGGAGCGGATGCTCACCGCACCCATGTGCGTGCATCGCGCGCCAAAACGAAAAGGACTTGCGGGCACGCTTACGGCTACGCCAGCAAGTCCTTGAAAACGTGCAATTTTATCATCGCGCCAAAAGTGCCGCTGGCGGGCTGCCTTTGGGCTTGCGCCGGACGCGTCGCAACGCGCGCGACGCTTCGGATCCAGCATGTGAAAAGCCCCAGGAATCTTGCGATTTCCTGGGGCTGAATTCTGGTGGCCTGGGGCGGAATCGAACCACCGACACGCGGATTTTCAATCCGCTGCTCTACCAACTGAGCTACCGGGCCAACGAAGAAGCGAGAGTATAGCAAAGCGACCCGCCCCGCTCAAGCCCCCGCCGAAAAATTCTGCCGCGGCGCGAGCGAGCGTCGCACACCCGCTTCA
Organism: Paraburkholderia sp.; assembly: GCF_050742655.1. Lineage (GTDB taxonomy): Bacteria > Pseudomonadota > Gammaproteobacteria > Burkholderiales > Burkholderiaceae > Paraburkholderia. The sequence continues at coordinate 131,670 of NZ_JBOIGG010000001.1, forward strand.
TTCGCCCTTGTTCTTGCCGAGATCGACGCCCAGCTGTTTCAGCTTGCGATACAGGTGCGTGCGCTCGAGCCCGGTCTTCTCCGCGACGCGCGTCATGCTGCCGTTTTCGCGCGCGAGATGATATTCGAAGTACGCGCGCTCGAATGCGTCGCGTGCATCGCGCAGCGGAATGTCGAATGAGATCGCCGCGGTCTGGCTCGGCAGCGCACCGCCGCCGAGGCCATCGCTCGACAACACCGGCAACGCGGCCGCCGACGCGACCGACGCACTGCCCGCCGGCAACGCCGGCTTCGCCGCGACACCGCCAGGCGCCGGCGCCGCATTGCCGCGCGCAAGCCCCTGTTCGACCGCCTTCAGCAGCTTCTGCAACGCGATCGGCTTCTCGAGAAAATTGAGCGCGCCAATCTTCGTCGCTTCGACTGCGGTGTCGATGGTCGCGTGGCCGGACATCATGATGACGGGCATGGTCAGCTGACCCTGCGCGGCCCACTCCTTCAGCAACGTGACGCCGTCGGTATCGGGCATCCAGATATCGAGCAGCACCAGGTCGGGCGCCTGGCGCAACCGGATTTCGCGCGCCTCCTGCGCGTTCTCCGCCGCCTCCACGACATGCCCTTCGTCGCTCAGAATCTCCGAGAGCAATTCCCGGATGCCCATTTCGTCGTCTACCACCAGGATGGTTGCCATTTACGCTGCCCTTGTCTGCACTGCTGCTTTTGTCGTTCCCTGCGACGCCGCACTGTGCGTCGCCTGCGGCCCTGCGCCGGGCGCCGCAGCATCGTCTGCAAGTTGAAGAAAGAGAATCGAAATCTGCGCACCCTCGATCACATCGCCGGCTCTCATCCGGTTGCGTATGTCGATGCGCGCGCCGTGTTCGTCGACGATCTTCTTGACCATCGCAAGACCGAGCCCTGTTCCTTTGGCCTTGGTCGTCACGTAAGGTTCGAACGCGCGCGTCAGGATGCGCGCGGGGAACCCGGGCCCGTTGTCCGTGACGGTGAGTCTGACCGCGACGCGCACCTTGCCCTCCGCGTCGGGGTCTCCGTATTCTACTGTCCTCGTCTCGAGCAACACACGCGGCTCGGGCATATCGGCCACCGCATCCTGCGCATTCTGCAGCAGGTTGTGGATCACCTGGCGTAATTGCGTCGCGTCGCCTCGAATCACCGGCAGCACCGCGAGTTCGACCGCGATCGGGCTCTTGCCTTCCTCGATCCCGTACAGCGTCAGCACCTCGCTGACCAGATCGTTCAGTTGCAGGTTCGCCAGCACGGCGGGCGGCGTGCGCGCGTAGTCGCGGAAATTGTCGACCATCTGCTTCATCGCCGCGACCTGATTGACGATCGTCGTCGCGCCCCGCTTCAGCACGTCGGCGTCCGACGGCGTGAGCTTGTCCGCGAGTTTCATCTGCAGACGTTCGGCGGAAAGCTGGATCGGCGTCAGCGGATTCTTGATTTCGTGCGCGAGGCGTCGCGCCACTTCACCCCACGCAATCGAGCGCTGCGCGGAGATCACATCGGAGATGTCGTCGAACACGACCACGTAACCCGACGTCTGCGGATCGGCCACGCTGCCTTCGACCGCCGACACGAGCCGCGCGCCGCGCACGAGCAACGTGAGCGGATCCGTTTCGCCCGGCACTTCGACCGAGAACTGCTGCTGCCAATGGCCGCCGGTGTCGCCGTCGCGACTCGCCGCATCGCGATCGGCAAACGCCTTGCGGACCATCGCCCCGAAGTCCGTCAGCACGGCGATGCGGTCGATCGCCGAACCGAGCAGCGCCTGGAACGGCTGCCGGAAAATCCGCTCGGCGCCGCGGTTCGCTGTCGTGAGCCGGAACTGACGATCGAACACGAACACGCCGGCCGTGAGATTCGCGAGGATGCTCTCGAGATACGCCTTCGAATGTTCGAGCGCGACACGGTTGTTCTCGACCGCGGCGCGCGCTTCGGAAAGCTGTCGCGTCATCGCGTTGAACGACTGCGTGAGGAAGCCGAGTTCGTCGCGCGACTTGATTTCGCGCTTCGGCGTGTAGTCGCCTTCGGTCACTTCCTTCGTGCCCTGTGCGAGCAGGAACAGCGGCCGCGCGAGCTGGTTACCGAGCGCGAGCGCGATCATCATCGCGATGAACGTGGCGAGGAACAGCGCGAGCGTCAGCGTACCGATATACATCTTGCGCAGCCCCGTGCGGCCAAGCGACTTCTCCTGATACTCGCGATACGCGCGCTGCACCGCGTCGGCGTTGCGCGCGAGCGTCGGCGACACGGGCTGCGTGAGCTGCAGGAAGCGCTCGACCGGCTGCAGCAACGACGCGTTCGAATCGGGAATGCGCTGCACGATGCGCAGCCGCAGCGCGCCCTTCGCGCCTTGCGCGCGCGGATCGCCGTCCACCTCGCCTTCGATCGCCGCGAAGCCGCGGCCGCGCGCCTGATCGATCATCAATTGAGTGGGCAGGTCGCTCGGCACCAGCGACGAGAAGTTGCTCGACGCCTGGGCGACGACGCGCATGTCGGGCGCCGCGCCCGACATGCTGCGGACTGGTTCGACGATGGTCGCATCCTGCACGCCGAACTGGTCGCGTAGCCGCAGCAGTGTCAGCGTCGTGCCGGCGGAATCGGCGCTCGCGATCTGCTCGGCCATCAGGCGACCTTTGGTCTGCAGATCGGACAGCGACGCGTCGAGCATCCCGCGCCCGAGATTCAGGCCCGAGGTCAGCGCGGTCTCGACGTTCACGTCGAACCACGACTCGATGCTGCGCGATACGAACTGATACGACACGACGTAGATGATCCCGCCAGGCACCACGCCGACGAGCGCGAAAAAGAACGCGAGCTTCGCGAGCAGCCGCGTGCCGAATTTTCCGCGCCGCAGCCGCAGCACGATGATGCTGACCAGCACCGCCACGATCAGCATGAAGATCAGCGCGACCACGATGTTCGCCGCGTAGAGCCAGCCGTAGTAGCGGTCGAAGAATTCGGTATTGGCGCTCGCCGCTGCCAGCAGCACGAGCAGCAGCAAGGCCGTTACGCCGACCGTCGACACCAGCACGCGTGCGACGATGCTGCTGACACTGGTGACGCGGCGCACTCTATTTAGCACGTTCGGTCACCGTGAAAGTGAAACGCTTCCAGTCGGAAGAGAGATTCCAGTCACGGTTGTTCACCGCGTCGATCTGGAACGGCTTGGGCATCAGCGCGACGTCGAGCTGCATGCGCACCGACGCAGTGTAGGTCTCGCCGGCGTACACGTCTTTGCGGTCGATCACGTGCCACGACGTGATGTGCTTGATCACCGCGAGTGCGTCCTTGAGCGTCGGGAAGCCTTGCTGCAAACCGCCGCTCGACACGCGATATTCGCGCGTGAGCGGCTGGAACGACAGCCGGATGCTTTGCGACACGTTGACCGGCTGCTCGTCGAACCAGTACCAGCGCGGCCGGCTCAATTCGAAATCGGTCGTGAAGTAGAGCGGGATGCCGCGGTTGACCGCGTCTTCGAGGCTGCTGTTCAGGTCGAAATCGAAACGCGCGTCGAGGCTCCAGCCATTGTTGTCCGACTGCAGCGACGCGCGCTGCACGGCGATCGAATCGGCGCGCGCCTGGCCAGCTGCGGTCAGGCAGACGGCCAGAGCGATCCAGAGCACGACCGCAAGCCGAAGCGGGAAGAGGCGTTTGATCGTCACCGTTTCTGAAAGCGCGCGTAGAAGAATCCGTCGTGGTCAGCGTGCTGGCCGGTGTCGTGCCCGGCCAGGGAACCGGCCGAGGCGTCGACGGGCACGCGGGCAGCCGTCGGCAGCAGTTGCCCCGGCGCGTCCAATCGTACCGCATCCTGGTATTGCTTTCCAAACCACTGTGCCTGCAACTCGCCTTCTTCGGGGAAGATCGAGCACGTAACGTAGAGCAACTCGCCGCCGGGCTTCAGGAGCGGCCACAGCGCACCGAGAATGCGTCGCTGCCCGTCGACGAGCGCGGGGATATCGGATGCGCGCCGCAGCCAGCGGATGTCCGGATGCCGCCGCACGATGCCCGACGCGGAGCACGGCACGTCGGCGAGAATGCGGTCGAACGGTTCGCCGTCGTGCCACGCGGCAGGGTCTCCCGCATCGCCGATGCGCACGTCGGCGGCGAGCTTCAGACGCTGCAGGTTCTCGCCGATGCGGGACGCGCGCGACGCATCGCTTTCTAGCGCGATGACGTCGACGTCCGCAAGTTCCAGCAGATGTCCGGTCTTGCCACCGGGCGCCGCGCACGCGTCGAGAACGCGCATGCCGTCGCGCGCGTCGAGCAGCGGCGCCGCGAGCTGCGCGCCCGCGTCCTGCACCGACACGACGCCGTCGGCGAAACCGGGCACGCGTTCGACCGGCAGCGGCGCATCGAGCCGCACCGCGTGCGCGCCCGCCTGCACGGCGCCGATGCCGTGCTCGCGCAGCAGTTGCAGGTACGCGTCGACGGTCGTGCGACGCGCGTTCACACGCAGCGTCAGCGGTCCCTGCACGTTGCCCGCGGCGAGCACTGTCTGCCACGCATCGGGCGACGCGCGCTTCGCCGCGTCGAGCCACCACTGCGGATAGTTCCAGTGCGCCACATCATCGGACTGCAATTGCGCGACGAGCACGTCGCGCTCGCGCAGGAAGCCGCGCAGCACCGCGTTGACGAGCCCTTTGGCAAACGCGAATTCGCGTCGCGCGCCGACCGCCTCGACTGCCTGATCGACGACCGTGAATGGAGTGTATGGCGGCGTTTCGTCATCGCGGGTCAGCAGCAAGGCGAACGCGCACGTGAGCAGATTGCCGACATGCGGCGGCGGCGCCTTGTGGACGCGCTGCGCGATCAGCCAGTCGGCGGCCGCGAGACGGCGCATCGTCGTGTACGCGAGATCCTGCACGGCACCGCGCGACAACTCGACGCCACCGCTCCTCACCGAAGAAAAGATGCTTTGCAGCGCAGCTGGCAGCGCAGCACCGGCGCGCACGGCGCCGACGGCCTGTGCCGCGCAGTCGAGCGCGAAGCCGAGAGAATCGGGAGCAAGATGCAGCGCCGACAGACGGGATTCGCTAACGGGTGCCGCGGGAGAAGGGCGGGGACGATGCGGCGCGGGAGGCTTTCGGGTCATGGAGAACGGACGGGCGGGTCGCGCAGGCCGCGCGACGCAAACGGCACACATTGTAGCGTGACGAGCGTTGGCACCTGCCATCCCGCCATACGCGTGCCATACGCGTACGCGGGTGCGGAGACGCGGAAAAAAGGAACCCGGGCCTGGGCCCGGGTTTGCTGGGTTACGTTACGGTGCGGCTGCGCGGGAGCGCGTCATCGCTTTATTCGAAGCGTCCCGTGCGCGCCATTTCCATCAGACGCGCGACGCGCTCTTCGGTGGCCGGGTGCGTCGAGAACAATTTCGCGATGCCGCCGCCCGACAGCGGGTTCATGATCATCATCTGCGCGGTGGCCGGATGCGCCTCGGCGGTCGGGAACGGAATGCCGCTCGCGTAGCGATGGATCTTGTCGAGCGCCGTAGCGAGCGCCTGCGGGTCGCCCGAGATCTGCGCGCCGCCGCGGTCCGCCTCGAACTCGCGGGCACGCGAGATCGCCATCTGGATCAACGCGCCGGCGATCGGTGCGAGCAACGCCACTGCGATGCTCGCGATCGGATTCCCGGGACGGCCGTTCTCGTCGCGACCACCGAAAAACATCGCGAAGTTCGCGATTGCAGAAATCGCGCCGGCCATCGTCGCGGAAATCGTCGAGATCAGGATGTCGCGATGTTTGACGTGCGCCAGCTCGTGCGCCATCACGCCACGCATTTCACGCTCGGACAGCACCCGCAGGATGCCGGTGGTCGCGGCCACCGCCGCGTGCTCCGGATTGCGGCCGGTCGCGAACGCATTCGGCGCGTCCTCGTTGATCAGGTAGACGCGCGGCATCGGCAGATTGGCCCGCGTCGCGAGTTCGCGCACCATCCGGTAGAACTGCGGCGCGCTCGCCTCGTCGACTTCCTGCGCGTTGTACATGCGCAGGACCATCTTGTCCGAGAACCAGTACGAAAAGAAATTCATCCCGAGCGCGATCAGCAGCGCCAGCATCATGCCGCGCTGACCGCCGATCATGCCGCCGATGACGATGAAAAGGGCCGTAATCGCGGCCATCAACACCGTGGTTTTGACCCAATTGAACATGTTCACCACTCCTTGCCCGAACCCGGGCACCTATCTCGCGCCGTGGATCGGCGACGAACGATTGTAAGTGATTTGTTAGATATGGGTGCGCGGGGAAAATTCAATTATCGGGTTACGGTTGCCAGCCGGACGCCGAGACCAACGAACGCGCTGCCGACCGTGCGGTCCAGCCACCGCTTCACGCCCGGCTTGCCGGCAAAGCGCTGCGTGACGCTGCCGGCGACCCACGCGACGAAGCTGCTCCAGACGGTGCTCATCGCGAGGAACACGAGGCCGAGCGTGAGAAACGCCCATGTCTTGTACGCGCTGTCCGTCGCGACGAACTGCGGAAAGAACGACACGAAAAAGAGCACGACCTTCGGATTCAGCACGTTGGTCCAGAAACCCTGCAGGAATAGCTGACGCAGCGACTTCGGCGCACCCGCAACGCGCTCGCCACCCTGAGCGGGGGCTGCCTGTTGCCGCGTGAAGATCAGGCGCACGCCGAGGTAGATCAGATACATCGCGCCAACGAACTTGATGACTGTGAACGCGGTGGCCGACGCCGCGAGCAGCGCGGTCAGGCCGAACGCGCAGGCGAGCGTATGCACGCAGCAGCCCGCCGAAATACCGAGCGCGGACACGAGTCCGGCGCGCCGCCCCTGCGCGACGCTGCGCCCGACGATGTACGCGGTGTCCGGTCCGGGCGTGACGTTCAACAGAAAAACGGCGACGACGAAGAAACCGAAATGGGTGATGCCGAACATGAGGACCTCAAAAGCAGGAGCTTTACGACGGAAATTCTACGCGCCGCGGATCGCCCGCGCGACCCGGCCGAACGGACGATGTGCGGCGCGGACCGGTGCGTTTATGGTGTATCGGAAGGCTGAAAACGGTGACCGGCCGCGAGCGGCGAACCAGCGAGGAATTCGCGAGCGGAGAGCCGCTTGCCGCCCGGTTTCTGCAGTTGCGTTAGCCGCAAGGTGCCGTCGCCGCACGCCACCGTCACGCCATCCGGCGAGACGTCGAGGATAGTGCCGGGCTCGGCGGCCGTGCCGGCAGCGAGCGGCATCGCTGCCCAGATCTTGAGCGTCGCGCCGTCCAGCGTCGCGGCGCCGCCGGGGAACGGGTCGAACGCACGCACCTGGCGCGCGAGCTCCGCAGCTGGGCGGCGCCAGTCGAGCGCCGCTTCGTGCTTGCCGATCTTCGCCGCGTAGGTCGCGCCGTCCGCGGGTTGCGGCACCGCGTGCAGCGTGCCCGTGCGCTCGAGTTCGACGAGCGCATCGACGATCAGCGTCGCACCGGCTGCGGCCAGCCGGTCGTGCAGCGTCGCGGTGGTGTCGTCGGGGTGAATCGGCGTGCGTGCTTCGGAGATCATCGCGCCGGTGTCGAGGCCCGCGTCCATCTGCATCAGCGTGATGCCGGTCTCGGCGTCGCCAGCTTCGATCGCCCGGTGAATCGGCGCGGCACCACGCCAGCGGGGCAACAGCGACGCGTGAATATTGATGCAGCCGTGCGGCGCGATGTCGAGTACCTCCTGCGGCAGCAGCAGGCCGTACGCGGCGACCACCATTACGTCGTGCGGCGTCGCTTGAAGCTGCTCGATCGCGGCGATGGCTTCGGTGGGATATTTGCCGTCGCGGCGCAATGACGGCGGCTGGGCGACCGTCAATCCGTGTTCGACGGCGAAACGCTTGACCGGGCTCGCCTGCAGCTTCATCCCGCGGCCGGCGGGCCGGTCGGGTTGCGTCAGCACGAGCGGCACAGGAAAACCAGCGGAATGAATGGCAGCGAGCGCCGCCGAGGCGAACTCGGGGGTTCCGGCAAAGACGACGCGTAACGAATGGCTCATGGGCGGAAACAGCGGCTACAGCGGCTACGGCAAAAACCGAAAGCGGGCCGTGATGGCCCGGGCCCGTTACATCGCGTGGGCGAGCTTCTTCATCCGGGTCTTGATGCGGGTCTGCTTCAGCGGCGACAGATACTCGACGAATACGCGGCCCATCAAATGATCCATCTCGTGCTGGATGCAGACGGCGAGCAGCCCTTCGCAATCCAGCTCGAACGTCTCGCCCTTTTCGTTCAACGCACGCACGCGCACTTTTTCCGCCCGCTCGACGTTGTCGTAGATACCCGGCACCGACAGACAGCCTTCCTCGGAGAGCTTCCGCTCGTCGCTCGACCAGACGATCTCCGGGTTGATGAAGACGCGCAGTTCGTCGTGCGCGTCCGATACGTCGATCACGATCACGCGCTCATGCACGTCGACCTGCGTGGCCGCGAGGCCGACGCCGGGCGCGCCGTACATCGTTTCGGCCATATCGGCGACGAGGCGGCGAGCGCGGTCGTCCACCTTCTGGACGGGCTTCGCGATCTTGTAAAGACGCTTGTCCGGGTAATTGAGAATGTTGAGTAAAGCCATATTCGTGAAGTCAGTGGTTCGGCGCTGTGCGGCAGTCTGCGATACGCGACCTGGGGCCGTGGACACTGGCCGTTCGGCCAGCTTGTGAGTCACTCGCGACACGCAGAGGATATGCGGACGAACCAGTTCGATTCAACGCAATGCCTCGCGTGCACACGATCCCGCATGCCGCACTGGAAATACTTTGCCGGAGATTATTTCGGATGATGAAAATTTTAACATGGCCGTTGCCCGCCCGCCGGGCCTTGCCGGATGGGGAGTCTCGATGCACACGCTGCCGATGACCGACGACGAGCTGACGGGCTGGCTCCGGCTTGCATCGGCGAGGGGCCTGCGCCCCGCCGCACTACGCACGCTGCTCGAGCAGTTCGGGCTCCCGGATGCGGTGCTCGGGCAGCCGTTCGCGTCGCTCGCCGCGGTCACCGACGAAGCCACCGCGCGTGCGACGCTCGCGGCGCCGCACAACGGCTTTGAAGGCTATCTCGACACGGTCCGTGCGTGGCGCGAAGGGGCCGCCAACGCCGTGCTCACGCTCGGCGACCCGGCCTACCCGCCGGCACTGCTCACGATGCCCGATCCGCCGCCGCTGCTATATGTAAAGGGGCGCATCGAGTTGCTGCATGCACGCAGTATCGCGGTCGTCGGCAGCCGCAGCGCGACGCCGCAGGGCACCGAGGACGCGGCCCGGTTTGCGCGCGCATTCTCCAATGCAGGCATCACCGTCGTGTCGGGTCTCGCGCTCGGCATCGACGGAGCCGCGCATCGGGGCGCGCTCGCGGGCCCGGGCAGCACGGTCGCGGTGACCGGCACCGGCGCCGACCTCGTTTATCCGGCTGCCCATCATGCACTCGCGCACGAAATCGCCGCGGCCGGCGCGATCGTGACCGAATGGCCGCTCGGCACGCCCGCGCGATCCTCGCACTTTCCGCAGCGCAACCGGCTGATCGCCGGATTGGTCGGCGGTGTGCTGATTGTCGAGGCGGCGATGCGCTCCGGCTCGCTGATCACCGCGCGCCTCGCGAACGAAATGGGGCGCGACGTGTTCGCGCTGCCCGGTTCGATCCATGCGCCGCTGTCGCGCGGCTGCCACCGGATGATCAAGCAGGGCGCGAAACTCGTCGAGACGCCGGAAGAGGTGCTGGAAGAATTGGGCGCTGCGCCTGTCGTGAGCGGTCTACAGCCGTCACAGGCTGCGGCAAGGCCTCCATCCGGCCTCGCCCCTGAGGCCCAACGGTTGCTGAACGCACTCGGCCATGCGCCGGCGACGCTTGAAATCCTCGCCACCCGCACCGACATGGACGACACCGCGCTGCAAAGCATGCTGCTGCAGCTCGAACTGGCGGGGCATCTGACGGTGCTGCCTGGCGGACGGTTTTCGCGAGCAAACAACGAATCCTGATCCGTCATGCTACATTCGCGCCCAAAGCCCCTGCTCAAAGTCCCCAAGGAACCGACATGCCCGCGCTGAACCTCGACACCGACCAGGACCGGATCGCCGAGCACGTCAATCGCCCGGGTACGCTGTTCGTGGCCTGCCTGTGCGCGGACTGGTGCGGTACGTGCCGGGAATACCGGCCCGCGTTCGACGCGCTCGCCGACCGGCATCCCGAGGTTTGCTTCGCGTGGATCGACATCGAGAATCATGCGGATCGCTTCGACGATCTCGATGTGGAGAACTTTCCGACCATCCTGATCGAGGATGCCGTGACCACCCGTTTTTTTGGCACCGTGTTGCCGCAGGCCGCGATCGTCGAGCGCATGCTCTCCGATCTGACCGCGCTGCCGGGCGTGACCGGCGCCCCGAAGCTGAGGCCCGCGCTCGCCGCCGCCTGACGCGCTTTTCGACCGGCTCGCCGGGCAGCGAGCACCCGTCCGGCACAGGCATGGCGCGTCGCCGGCATTGAAACGGCCGGCGCTTGCTCAATATGTAGACACGCAATTATGATGGCTCGCTTTTTTCGGGCACAGAATCGCGGTGGCGTCACCGTGTGCTATAAAGCGGTCGTTAATGGGTCGCCAATCCGAGATGGCCAGCCCCAGGGTCAAAACCCGAATACACCAACTCACATCCAGTCATGTCCAAAGCACTGATCATCGCCGAAAAGCCTTCCGTCGCGAACGACATCGCGCGGGCTTTGGGCGGGTTTACCAAGCATGACGAGTACTTCGAGAACGACGACTTCGTCCTTTCGTCGGCGGTCGGCCACCTGCTGGAGATCGCCGCGCCGGAAGACTACGAGGTCAAGCGCGGCAAGTGGAGCTTCGCCAACCTGCCGGTGATTCCGCCGCACTTCGACGTCAATCCGATCGCCAAGAGCGAGTCGCGCCTGAAGGTGCTGATGAAGCTGATGAAGCGCAAAGACGTCGACCGGCTGATCAACGCATGTGACGCGGGGCGCGAGGGCGAGCTGATTTTCCGCCTGATCGCGCAGCACGCCAAATCGAAACAGCCGGTTCAGCGGCTGTGGCTGCAATCGATGACGCCCGCCGCGATCCGCGACGGCTTCGCGCATCTGCGCAGCGACGAAGACATGCAGCCGCTCGCCGACGCGGCACGCTGCCGTTCGGAAGCCGACTGGCTGGTCGGCATCAACGGCACGCGCGCGATGACCGCGTTCAACAGCAAGGGCGGCGGCTTCTTCCTGACGACCGTCGGTCGCGTGCAGACGCCGACGCTGTCGATCGTCGTCGAGCGCGAAGAAAAGATCCGCCGCTTCGTGCCGCGCGACTATTGGGAAGTGAAGGCGGAATTCGTCTGCGCGGGCGGCTTCTACGAGGGCCGCTGGTTCGACACGAAGTTCAAGCGTGACGAGTTCGATCCCGAAAAGCGCGATTCGCGCCTGTGGAGCGTGCCCGCCGCCGAAACGATCGTCGCCGCATGCCGCGGCCAGCTCGGCACGGTCACCGAAGAATCGAAGCCGTCCACGCAGCTCTCGCCGGCGCTGTTCGACCTGACCAGCCTGCAGCGCGAAGCAAACGGCCGCTTCGGTTTTTCCGCGAAGAACACGCTTGGTCTGGCCCAGGCGCTGTACGAGCGGCACAAGGTGCTGACTTACCCGCGTACCGACGCGCGCGCGCTGCCGGAAGACTACATCGACACGGTGAAAGACACGCTCGGCATGCTCAAGGAGAGCAACAACTATCTGCCGTTCGCGAAGCAGGTGCTCGACAAGGGCTGGGTGAAGCCGAACAAGCGCATCTTCGATAATTCGAAGATCAGCGATCACTTCGCCATCATCCCGACGCTGCAGGCACCGAAGGCGCTGTCCGAGCCGGAGCAGAAGCTGTACGACCTCGTCGTCAAACGCTTCCTGGCGGTGTTCTTCCCCGCCGCCGAATCGCGGGTCACGACGCGGATCACCGAAGTCGTCGGCCATCACTTCAAGACCGAAGGCAAGGTGCTGGTCGAGCCCGGCTGGCTGCAGGTGTACGGCCGCGAAATCAGCGGCGAGGATGCCAACCTCGTGCCGGTCCAGAAGGACGAGAAGGTCAAGACCGACAAGATCGCCGCGCAGGCGCTCGTCACCAAGCCGCCGGCGCGCTACAACGAAGCGACGCTGCTGTCGGCAATGGAAGGCGCGGGCAAGCTCGTCGAGGACGACGATCTGCGCGAAGCGATGGGCACGAAGGGGCTCGGTACGCCGGCCACGCGCGCGGCAATCATCGAAGGTCTGCTGGGCGAAAAGTATTTGATCCGCGAAGGCCGCGACCTGATTCCGACCGCCAAAGCATTCCAGCTGATGACGCTGCTGCGCGGGCTCGACGTCAAGGAGCTCACCGCGCCGGAGCTGACCGGCGAATGGGAATACAAGCTGTCGCAGATGGAGCGGGGCAACCTGCCGCGCGATGCGTTCATGCAGGAAATCGCACGCATGACGCAAACCATCGTCAAGCGCGCGAAAGAGTACGACTCGGACACGATCCCCGGTGACTACGCGACGCTGAAGACGCCGTGTCCCAACTGCGCCAGCGTGGTCAAGGAAAACTACCGGCGCTTCGCGTGTACGAAATGCGAGTTCTCGATTTCGAAGATTCCGGGCAGCCGGCAGTTCGAGATCGAAGAAGTCGAGGAGTTGCTGCAGAAGAAGGAGATCGGCCCGCTGTCGGGTTTCCGCAGCAAGATGGGCCGGCCGTTCTCGGCCATCCTGAAGCTCTCGTTCGACGACGACACGAAGAACTACAAGCTCGAGTTCGACTTCGGTCAGGACTCAGGCGGCGAAGATGGCGAAGTCCCCGATTTCTCGGAACAGCAGCCGGTCGGCGCCTGCCCGAAGTGCAATTCGCGCGTGTACGAGCACGGCATGAGCTATGTCTGCGAGAACTCGGTCGCGAATCCGAAGACCTGCGACTTCCGTTCGGGCAAGGTGATTCTCCAGCAGGAAATCACGCGCGAACAGATGGCGAAGCTGCTCGAGGAGGGGCGCACCGATCTGCTGACGAACTTCAAGTCGTCGCGCACCGGTCGTAACTTCAAGGCATTCCTCGTCAAGCAGAGCGACGGCAAGATCGGCTTCGAGTTCGAGAAGAAGGAACCGTCGGCGAAGACCGCCGCAAAGGCTGCGGCAAAGACGGCGAAGGTCGCGGCTGGCGATAGTGACGACGATGGCGACGCGGAAGAACGCGCTGCTCCGGCGACCAGGACAGCGGCCAAGCCGGCCGCGAAGACTGCAGCAGCACGGAAAGCGCCGGCGAAGAAAACCGTAGCGCGCAAGACCGGCTCCTGATCGAGAGCCAGTTTCGCCGGCGCCGGAAATAATAAAGGGCGCAGCCACCAACCGTGGCTGCGCCCTTTCTTTATGCGTGCGCCGGATCGCGGACAGCGACCCAACCGACCCCGCAAATATCTACAGCGTCGGCGATACCGCGGAACGGCGCGGCGAAGGCTTCGACGTGCTGGCCGGCGAGATCTCGTTGTCGAGAAGGCTCGACAACGGCTCGGCGCCGTCAAATGCCTCAGGCGCCAGCATGCTCGACTCGTGCACGCCGCCTACCGCGTGGCCCACACCACCGTCGCCCCTGAGCCACTGTTCGCCTAGCAGGCCGTTCGGCGTCTGGTTGAAATGCTCGACCAGATGATCGATGAACGTGCGGACCTTGGCCGGCAGATGGCGCCGGCTCGGGTAGGCGATGTTGATTTCGACCTGCGGCAGCCGGTAGTCGCTGAGCAACCGGACGAGGCGGCCCCGCGTGTTGTCCCGGCCGATCAGATAACTCGGCAGGATCGCGACGCCCATGCCGAGCAGCGCGAACTGCCGCAGCATCTCGGTGTTGTTCGCGACGATCACGTTGGTCGGGCGCACGCGGACTTCGCCGTCCGGACCCGTGAACACGCGCTCGTCGCCCCAGTATTCGGACGGTAGCGACAGGCACGGATGCTCGAGCAGATGCTCGGGCCGCGTCGGCGTGCCGTGCTTTTCCAGATAGGCCGGCGTCGCACAGACGATCATGCAGCCCGTGGTCAGGCGACGCGTGACGATGCTGGCGCTGCGCATCTGCCGCGCGATCACGACGCCGACGTCGAAACCTTCTTCGACCAGATCGACCTGACGGTCGACCAGCGTGACGTCGGGAATGACTTTCGGATAGCGCTCCGCGTAGGTCTGCAGCACGGGCGCGAGGTTATGCAGCCCGAACACCACCGGCGCCACGATACGCAGCGTGCCGACCGGCTCATGATTACGCGCGACCACCATCTGTTCGACGTCTTCGAGTTCGTCGAGAATCTGGCGCGCACGTTCGAGATAGACCTGACCGGATTCGGTCAAAGACAGGCTGCGGGTTGTGCGATTCAGCAGCCGCGTGCCGAGACGGCCTTCGAGATCGGCAACGTGACGGGTCGCTACTGCGTTGGAAATATCCATCGCGCTGGCCGCGCGGGCGAAACTGCCGAGATCCGACACGCGGACGAATACTCTCATCGACTGCAAATGATCCATGAACAACTCCTGCCGTGTTACAGCTTCTTTTAACAGCTATGAAGCGAGTTCGTAATTCTCCTACGACTCGCAAATTCCTGCAGAAGTTGCCTAAGTTGCGGCATTTTTGATCGAAATTCGTGCCACTGTATTCACCGGCGCAGTGCATCGGCGTTGATTGTTCCCTCGATAGAAACAATCTGCTGCATTGCAGCTAGCATTGAGTGCGCTGCCAGAACAGCGAAAGCCTCCGCGCCGACCGGAGAAAGGCACAAGAAAGTGACATGACACATCGTGTCGGATAAAAAAAGCCGCCCGAAGGCGGCCTTTATGCGAAGTGGATACTCACATACTCATGCGGCGAGACGACTCTCGAGCGCGGTCCGGGTGGTTTTCAGCGCGGCAGGAAGCCCTTGCTGCAGTGTGTCAAAGAGCTCCGTGTGCAGTTCGAGCTCCGCCCGCCACGCCGCGTCGTCCACCGAGATCGCTTCGGCGAACTGTTCGCGGGTGAAGTCGAGGCCGCGCCAGTCGATGTCCTCGTAACGCGGCGACACGCCGAACGCGTGCTCTTCGCCGTGTCCCGTTCCCTCGATCCGGCTCACCATCCAGTGCAACACGCGCATGTTCTCGCCGAAGCCCGGCCACACGAACTTGCCGTCCGCACCCTTGCGGAACCAGTTGACGCAGAAGATCCGCGGCAACTTCGCGCCCAGCTGCTGCAGGCGTTCGCCGGTCTTCAGCCAGTGGCCGAAGTAGTCGCTCATGTTGTAGCCGCAGAACGGCAGCATCGCGAACGGATCGCGGCGCACGACGCCCTGCTTGCCCGCGGCGGCGGCGGTCGTCTCTGAACCCATCGTCGCGGCCATGTAGACGCCCTCGGTCCAGTTGCGCGCCTCGGTGACGAGCGGCACGGTGGTCGAGCGACGGCCGCCGAAGATGAACGCGTCGAGCGGCACGCCGGCTGGATTCTCCCAGTCGGCGTCGATCGACGGACACTGCGCGGCGGGCGCCGTGAAGCGCGCGTTCGGGTGCGCCGCCTTGCGGCCGGTTTCCTTCGCGATGGCTGGCGTCCAGTCGTTGCCCTGCCAGTCGATCAGATGCGCGGGCGGTGTGTCGGTCATCCCTTCCCACCAGACGTCGCCGTCATCGGTGAGCGCGACGTTCGTGAAGATCACGTTCTCCTTCAGCGTGGCCATCGCGTTGAAGTTCGTCTTCTCGCTCGTGCCGGGCGCGACGCCGAAGTAGCCCGCCTCCGGGTTGATCGCGTACAGGCGCCCGTCCTTACCCGGCTTGATCCACGCGATGTCGTCGCCGATCGTCGAGATCTTCCAGCCGTTCATACCTTCGGGCGGAATCAGCATCGCGAAGTTCGTCTTGCCGCACGCCGACGGGAACGCCGCCGCCACGTGATGCTTGCGCCCTTCCGGCGACGTCACGCCGAGAATCAGCATGTGTTCGGCGAGCCATCCCTCGTCGCGGCCCATCGTCGACGCGATGCGCAGTGCGAAGCACTTCTTGCCGAGCAGCGCGTTGCCGCCGTAGCCCGAGCCGTAGCTCCAGATCTCACGCGTTTCGGGGAAATGGACGATGTATTTGGTGTCGTTGCACGGCCAGCGCACGTCCTGTGCGCCCGCCTCGAGTGGCGCGCCGACCGAATGCACGCAGGGGACGAACTCGCCGTCTTCGCCGAGCACGTCGTACACCTGACGGCCCATGCGGATCATGATCCGCATGTTGGTCGCAACGTAGGGGCTATCGGATAGTTCGACGCCGATATGCGCGATCGGCGAACCGAGCGGCCCCATCGAGAACGGCACGACGTACATCGTGCGGCCGCGCATCGAGCCCTCGAACAATCCGTCGAGCGTCGAACGCATCTCGGCCGGTGCAATCCAGTTGTTGGTCGGGCCGGCGTCCTCGCGACGCTGCGAGCAGATGAACGTCCGGTCTTCGACACGCGCCACGTCGGAAGGATCGGAGCACACCAGATAGGAATTGGGCCGTTTCGCCGGGTTGAGCCGCTTCATCGTGCCGGCCTCGACCATCTGTGCGCAGAGCCGGTCGTACTCCTCCTGCGAACCGTCGCACCAGACCACCCGCGTGGGCTGGGTCTGTGCGGCAACATGCCGCACCCAGTCGATCAACTTTCGGTGCCTGACCCACGCCGGCGCCTCAATGGCGGCGGTTCCTGCAAAAGCGGGATGATTCATCGAGCTGTCTCCGTTTTGTAAAAGCAATGAGAAAAACGGTACAAGCCCAGCGACACGCTGCTGCGAGAGGCGTTTCGACCCGACGGCACCCGACCTCCGTGCCGCCGCGGCCATGGCATGTCGTGATGGGCCGCACAGCCTGTTGCGTCGCGCCGGTCTGAAACCTTGTGTAAAGCGGCTTGCGTCGACCAGCAACAAGCTGATAAAACCTGTTGAATCTGTCTGGCTGAACGGTGCCGTCGTGGCAGCACCTCTTACACGCTAAGGCATCCAACCCGCCCCGCATGTGGTGTAGATCACATGGTGGGACAGCCAGCATAACATTCGGTTCAGCACCGCCGTGGTGCGCCGCAAAACACAACGCCATGAAGATTGCCATCCTCGACGACTACCAGGACGCCGTCCGCAAGCTCGATTGCTTTCACCTGCTGGCCGACCATGAGGTCAAGGTCTTCAACAACAGCGTGCGCGGGCTCGGACAACTGGCCAGCCGCCTGTCCGAAATCGACGCGCTCGTGCTAATCCGCGAGCGGACTCGCATCAACTCGCAGCTGCTCGACAAACTGCCCCGTCTGCGGATGATCAGCCAGACGGGCAAGGCGTCGAGCCACATCGACCTCCCGGCCTGTACCGAACGCGGCATCGCCGTCCTCGAAGGCACCGGCTCGCCGACCGCGCCCGCCGAACTGACGTGGGCGCTCATCATGGCCGCGCAGCGCCGGATTCCGCAGTACGTCGCGAACCTCAAGCAGGGCGCCTGGCAGCAGTCGGGTTTGAAGACCTCCGCGTTGCCGCCGAACTTCGGACTGGGCCAGGTGTTGCGCGGACAAACGCTCGGCATCTGGGGATACGGGAAGATCGGCCGGCTCGTCGCCGGCTACGGCAAGGCGTTCGGCATGAACGTGCTGGTGTGGGGACGCGAACATACGCTGGAAGCGGCGCACGCCGACGGCTACCGCGTCGCGGAAAGCCGCGAGGTGCTGTTCGAGCAGAGCGACGTGCTGTCGCTGCATCTGCGGCTGCACGACGACACGCGCGGCATCGTCAAGCAGGAAGACCTGCTGCGGATGAAGCCCACCGCGCTGCTCGTCAACACGAGCCGCTCCGAGCTGCTGGAAGAGAACGCGCTCGTCAACGCGTTGTCGCGCAACCGGCCGGGCATGGTCGCAATCGACGTCTACGAGAGCGAGCCGATCCTGCAGGGCTACAGCCTGCTGCGGATGGAAAACGTGATCTGCACGCCGCACATCGGCTACGTCGAGCGCGAGAGCTACGAGCTGTATTTCAGCGCGGCGTTCAGGAACATCCTGGCATTCGACAGTGGGGATACGACGAGCGTCGCGAATCCGGACGCGCTGCAGGGCGGCCGGCGCCGCTGAACCACGCGCCGATTCCTTTTTGGAGCCGGCGCGTGCGAGGTCAGTCGTTTGCGCCCGCGGCCATCAGGTCGGGCACGCGCTGCAGGAACGCTTCTCCGTCGACTCGCCCGAGGTTGTACGCGTGCTGCATCTGCGACGGGCTCGTGTAGTCCCAGCTCGAGATCGGCACCTTGCGCGACGGCTGCACATAAAGGCGCTGCTGCGTGCCGTGCGGAACGACGAACATCTGTGGCCGCGGATAGAGCCGCGTCACCATCACGAGCACGTTGCCGGGCGTTTCATCGAGTGCGCCGACCGGCACGTTATCGACCATCCCGCCATCGAGCACCGGACGTCCGTTGCGCCGCAGGACCGGCGTGAAAGGCGGCGTGCTCGACGATTGCAGGATCAGGTCGGCGAGGTCTTCGACAGTCGCGCAATCCTGCGCGCGCACGAACTCCGGATGAAAGCCGAGCGTCTGACCCAGCGTTGGATGCAGCGTCTTGCGGATATATTTTTCGATGTTGTACGCGATCAACCCTGCCGCGACTGCGCTGCGCGCACCAAGCCAGCGGGGTAGATGCGACACGCCGATACGGATTTCCGGCGCGCTGGCGAGCGCGCTGAACCGCTCGCCGTAGATGTCGAGCAGTGCCTGCCGGTAGATCCGGTAGTGAGGAAACACCGACTGGCCGCGCAGCAGATTGCCCCAGTACGCGTTCCGCGTGTTGTGGCGGAGCGCCTCCTGGTAATAGCGCATCACCCATTCCGCGTCGCGCGTGTACAGCATGCACGCGGTGGCGGCGCCGGCCGAGATGCCCGTGATGACCCGCGGCCGGATGTGCAACTCCGGCTGCACGATGTCCCAGAAACCTGCCTGCCACCAGCAGCGATTGCCGCCGCCTGCGAATACGACCTGATCGAACATCCGGTGATTGTCCTTGAGGGTGGAGCGTGACGCGACGTTCGTATGTGCGTGCGTGTATCAGCGTCCGTGTCAGTCGAGCAATGCGTAGGTGGTGGTCGCGTGGACGGACATCTTGCCGTCTTCGTCGAACAGTTCGACCTCGCCGAAGACGAGGTTGCGGCCCAACCGCAGAACGCGCGCGGTGACCAGCACATCGCCTTTGCGGACGGCGCGCATGAAGCTGATGTTCAGCGACACCGTGGTCATCGGCTTGAAGCCGCCGAGCGCCGCGGAGATCGCGACGATCATCGCCGTGTCGGCGGCCGCCATGAAAACCTGCCCGCAGATGACGCCGCCCGAGTGGCGCAGCTCACCGGAGAACGGCAGGCGCAGCGTGGCGCTTTGTTCGTCGACGTCCACGGACGTGAGCCCCAGCGACTTGACCCACGGCGCGAGCACCCGGTCGAGCAGTTCACGGATTGCGTTTTCGTCCATCGTATGCCCCGTTCGAGCCGTGCGACGCTTCGCGCGGCGTGTGTCGCGACATGATACCGGGATGGTGCACGGTCCGGATTAGTGGCGGCCTCGGGTCGGCTGGCGCGATTATCTGCGGCTTTTTTCAGGAAAATCCACGCAAGGGGCTAGGCAGACTACGAAAATTGCCGCATAATTTGCAGTCTGTTGGGGGCGTTAGCTCAGCTGGTAGAGCAGCGGACTCTTAATCCGTAGGTCGAGTGTTCGAGTCACTCACGCCCCACCAAGGTACATAAGGGTTTGCCGGTTTTCGCTGGCAAGCCCTTTTCCTTTTTCAGCGTCCGTGTAACCGGCATGTAACCGGATTTGCGAAATGCGGCTACACTTCGTCGCGGCGCATCGACGCTTGTTTCCGGTACACAGACATATAAACGCCTCGGCCTTCAGCTCGGGGGCGGTCCAATACAGAATCGAGCGGATTCAATCGCAGCCTTACCCGGTAAAGAGAAGAGGGGTGCGAGGAATTTTTGTGCCGAAGTGTGTACCGAAAGACCAGCTTACCCCGTTATTCGTTGCTAACCGGACATAGCTTCCGACCCACCACCGCACTGAAACGGATCACGCGTTCCTTCATGATAGGATTTCCTCTGACTCGTCGGAGAAGGTCCCATGGAAAAGAAGCGTATGTACCAGTACATGGCTTACGAAATGACCTCTGGAGTCGACGGCGACCACACAAAGGGGTTTTACGTCACCTCGCAGGTCGCCAAACGCATGGGCGCTGGTACGACGCTCAACGTTCCAATCACAGGTATCGCTTCCGGCCGGTTCCCTACTGAAGATAATGCGTTCGACGCGTCGTTTGATCTGGTCAGAGAGGCCATTGATCGTATCTCGCACGACAGCTAAGGTCGAATGGACTTCTGGATTCAACCTTGCTCGCCCTGTGCCGATCTTTATGGCCAGCCGTCTGGTGCTGAACCGCACCATAAACTGACCCTAAACAGCGTCGGCGCCGTAAAGGATGCTACTGCCGAAGAACACTACACCTGCACGCGCTGCGGCGCGGTATTTGCGCGCATCCTCGCAGGCGAGTTACGGAAGCAGGTCTGGATGCTGCTTAACGCCGGACAGCATTGAGCCAATGAGATTGGCTATGATGGGCACCTACGGACCGTTCTTGCCGCTGGTGTTGGCGCAGTCTTCTCCCACCCAGTGGACGTCATTAACAGTCCGCGTCATTGGCAGCAGACCGCCTCGTGTAGAAGCGCGAGTTCTGCCACACCTAGCTTCCAGATTTGAGAAGGTCCACGATTGCGTCTGCGACTCAACTTGCGGACGCAGTTTGGCGAGCAGCCGCTCGCCACGTCCACACAACACCATCCACGCGGGATATTTCAGTTCCCCGGTCAGGGTCTGGTCTTCTCATGAGCGACGTCGAATTCCCGATTCATGCCCTGTGTGCTGCCGAAATTCCTTGTCGGTTGGAGCGTCGTCCCGCCGGGAAAGGTTGTCATCTGAAAATCACGCTTCAACAGACATTGACTGCTGTAAGGCTACGAGCTTCGGCGGAGGCGTGCATTTGCAGATGCACAGGTCATCGTTCAGGGCTGTATGGCGTCCGTCCGGTCCCGGCATGGTCAGCCGGGGGCCGTCGCATTTGATCTTGCCCGTCGAGTTGCACGCCGGACACGCCACGTCATCGCCTTCGTGTGCAACGTGCTTGTTTTCGTATTCAAGGGTCGTGGGGTTCGCGTGGACCGTTCCGGATGCTGTCGTGCGGTCACCATCCAGGATCAGATATCGTGTCATCGCGTAGTCGCCGGTTGTCGGAGCGTCATGCCTGATCGATGTACGCGACCAGTTCCCACGTGACCTTCGAGGTCTGCTTGCGCGTGCCCATCAGGTTGTCGAGGAATGCCAGTTGTCGAGGCTCGTGGACCACGAGCGAGGGTAGCGTGTCACCCCTCAGGAAGCGTCGCTGTGCGTCGCCAAGCTGGCCCGCGCCGAGCTTCGCGCACCACACGCCATCCTCGGGGCACGCATCCCCAGTGCTCGCGACAGTGCCGATCGGGACCCGCGCAGCTACGGTCGCCGACTCATCTAGCTGCGATGTCTTGCTTGATGAGGCGGCCAGCGGCAGACCCGTCGCGGGATCGAGACTCTTTGCCTTCGCCATCTTGTCGATCAATTCTTCGGACGGTTTCTGCGGTGGTACTGCTGCGTCCTGTTCCCTCTGCCATTGGAACGTACCATCCCACGGCGGAAGCTTCGCGGGTGGAAACGGCACGATCTTGTCGATGTCGGGGACCTTGGGATTGCGGCCGTCGTTGTCGCTGATGAATTTCCCGATTAACTCATACCGGCGAGACCGCTCTAAGTCTTGTTTTACCCCCAGATAGTCCATCTGATCTGCGTCTGACAAAGCGGCGAATCCTGCTTCAAGCGACAACGCTGCACCGGGACTTCCAGATGTGGTGGCCTTTTGAAACACGATCAATGCTTGTGGATATTGCTTCTTGTCTTGAAAATGCGTACCTAGCGTATCCCCTGCCTCCGCATGCCCCTGATCGGTCGCACATTGCCGCATCTGTGTCGCGATATCTGGCGCCATATCAGCCGGGGCCAATAGCCCGCTGATGTAATATTGAGCATCGGCATTACCGAGATCAGCAGCCTTGCGAATGTAGCGTCTAGCCGCGTCTGCATCCTGCTTGAGTCCGTAACCGTTCAACAGATAATGCCCGATATCGTAGTAGCCGCTCGGTATACCTGTCTTAACCAGTTGTTCTGCGAGGTCAACACTTTCTCTTTCAGGATCAGGCGATGACGCCATTCCTGACGAAACCAGAATTTGCAAATTGTGGTTTGCCTTGTAATGCCCGTATGCCGCTGCGATCCGGTAGTAGCGGGCCACATCGTCAAAATTCTTCGGGCCATCTTTCTTTTCAAGATACCGTGCGTACTGAAAGAGCTTGTCCGATTCGGGATCAAGCGCCGGAAGGTGGTCCGCTTCGTGCGTACATGTAAAGGCGAGATTGGCGCGCACGGCGCTAAGATCGGGTAACGAATTCATGGGGTTCTCGTTCTTCGAACAGGCAGACACTAGACACACAAGAGAAAGGGTAAGGACAGCTTTACGCATGGTCAGTCCAAGGTGCTCCGCGTCGTTGTATTGGTAAGAAAACCGACCAGCGATGCGACAGGAGGCGAGTCCTTTGAATCGCGGCGTTCGGTGTTCTTTTTGATGATCTTGCCCCATGCTGTGAATGCCTTGGTCATGTCATCTCCAACGGCGTCGGTGTTGATGCGACCCGCCGTCGGACCGGATGAATTAGACGTACGCTCCGACGGACTCGATTTCGTATGAATGGTCCACAGCCGTTTCCTGAGCGCCTCCGTAACATCGCCATGCTCATGACAGATATTGAGTTCACTATCCACCTCCATGCTGCGGCTGTTGACGTTGGCCGATCCATGCGTCGTGAACACATCATCGATAATCATGATCTTGCTGTGAACGTAAACGTTCATCCACGCCCCAGCCGGGGAGTCTGGTGCAACGAGCGTGCAGATTAGAACCTTCAGGCCCGGAATGTCGGTTGGCACCACGGGTTTGTTCTTGTTGGCTGCGGCCTGCCGGTTGACGTCATCCAACTGATGTTGAATCTGCTGCTCGTTATTCTCACTCTGGCTCTTCTGCACACTCGCCTGTTCCCTATACGCGCTAGACAAGGCATAGAGGATAGGATTGCCTCCGGCCGAAGCCTCCTTTAATTCTTCATTGGCCATCTGGGTAGATAACTCGCCTTGCTGCTGCGTCAGGGAGTCCGCCCGTTCCAGCTTCGTTACGTCCGGCATGGTATCGGTGCGCCCGAGCGATTCCATCATCCGGTAGGTCGATACCTGTCCGTGGTCCAGCGCATCGTTATCGGAGTTGGTCACGACGAACAGGTAGAGTGGGCCGTGTTTGCCGGGATCACGTCCCCACTTTAGCTGGATTTGCGCTGCGGCCTTGATGTAGTCGACCAGTGGGGGATAACGGAAATACTGATTCTCGATATAAATGAATTTCGCTGCGTTGTTCGTCGTCTGCGTGTACAGCGACCTGATATCCCGGCGACCCTCCTGCGATTGCGTGCGGTTGATCTGCGCCATCACGGGGGTGCCTATGTCTTCACGATATTTCAGACGGAACGCCAGCGGCTTGCGTGGGGTCAACAGATCGACGCCTGTGCTGCGCTTCCAGGCGTTGCAGAAATTCTGGTTCAGATGCTCCAGAATCCCTCCCGTGACAAGAGCCGACATGTCCTGTCTCGGCGTCGCACCGTTGCGACCAAAGCGCGGGTGCATGTGCACATAGGAATGCGCGTCATCGTCCCAATACGCGTCGAGCGTGTTGTGGCCCATCACGAAACCAACTGCAAGCTCCGGCGATTCGTAGTCCACCATCACGCTTTTCTGATGGTGCGACGGCTCGGCACCGAAACCGGTCACGACCGCGTTTTCGCTCAGCCCCTTGTCCGTGCGGAACCGTGTTTCACGGTAGATGATTTCGGCACGGTCCACGGTCGAAAAATCGCGCGTAGCCACCTGGATACACGGCAGCGATTGCAACAAAATGCCCGGTTTCGGCATGTCTGGCGTCTTGCCAGTGGTGAGAAACTGCGTGCGCTGCTTTAGCGCAAGCTCGTTCATGGCATCCTCAACCATCGGGTCTGGGCTCGTGGCAAGCGCGTGAAGATACCACTGCTTGTCGTATTCCAGTTCCGTATTGTTTTCGTTCTGTGTGATCTCTCTTGTCAAGTCCAGGTTGGGGGTCGAATTTTCGCTCATCTGTGCGACGTGCAATGTATCGGCCCAACACAGAATCCGCACCCTGACGCCTTCCAGACCCTTCTTGATAAGCAGGTCCCCGATATTGTATGAAGCCCCACGGTCATTGCGTTTGAAATACATCGACGGCTGGAAGCCCCAGCAAACGATATCGACGCTGTACTTCGCCGCGTAGATCGCATCGTACACGGCACCGAATGCTTCCATGCCGTTCACAAGAGGTTTATACGAACATGGCAAAGGATGAAACTCTACCGGTTTTCCTTCGTCGGTTGTGTCCACAAACCAGGGCGAGCACACGTTGACACACGATGTCTGGTTCTGTGCGAGCGGCGTGGTGATGGGCGGGCGCACTGTCATACGGTGTCTCCGGATTGGGGGTCGAGCAGATCACTGTAGCGCGTTCGATGCAAGGCACGGTCGCCGGGTGGGGTAATGTCAGGTGCGCTGCCGTTCTCGTGAAACTGGAATCCCTGATTCGATAGCGCACCATTAGTGGCATCGCGGTACTCGCCCGGCACAGGGATCTCATGCTTGACGCCGCTTGCCAGTTCCAGCGTGTATTTCTGTGTCGTCACGTGATGATCGATAGGTAGTTGACCGCTGGCGTCGAACACGCCCTGTTTTACGAGCGCGCCATCGGCAAACAACTTGTACGGCATCCCGACAGGCACCACGTTCGTGGCGGACGGCGATGCAAAGGTGTTCAGCATCAGTTGCCGCGTCGGCAGATCCTTGAACGCAGGATTGGTCACGTCCATCCTCGTCGGCCCGCTGAACAGATGCTGCGCCCCCTTGATATCGATCTTGCCCGGTGCGTGAATCTCGATGTCGCCGCCCTTGAGGCGGATATACGCGCCCCCTGAGACCAGCAGGATTTCCTGTTGCGCCGCTGCCTGAATTTTCTCTGTCGCCGAGACCAGCATTAGCGACTTCTGCGCGGTGACCTCGATGTTGTCCGCATGTGCCTGCACCTCGATCTTCCCCTTCGCCGCAAACAGCTTCATACCTGCGTTCTGCACGAACAGGCTCAGCTTTTGCGTGATGCTCGCGACAAGCGATTTACCCGTCGCGATGTGCGTGCTCTGGCCGCTTACGAGGTTGATATGCTGGTTCGTCGCGATGTGTGCCGACTTCTGCGTCGACAGCGCGATACCGGCAGGTGCGGCAAACAGCATCACCGGCTGTGTGAATGCATTGGCGTTGCCGGTGCCGCCGCCCGCTGTGCTGCCACCGTTGCCTGTTGCCCCCGCCGCGCTGTGCTGCGTTGCATCGGTGAAGGTTTTGAGTGCGTCGTGCCCGTCCTTCAGGCTTTCGGCCTGTGACGTCTCGCTTGCTTCCGACGATGCCTCGAGCACGGCTTCTGAACCGACGAGCTGGTTGCTGGCCTCGCGCGCATCGAGTGGCTGGCTGCCGACGGGATGCGTCGACACGTACAGTCCGCGCCCCGCACGCAACGCGCCATAGGCGTCCGAACTCAGGTCAAAACCACTGCCGAGGAAGTTTCCACGGCTGTTGCCGGTCTGGTTGATGAGATACCCGAGGTGCAGTTGCGCATTCGCACTACTGCTGTAAAGGTGCACCCGGTTCTGGCCCGTCGAGTCGTCCATCACCATCTGGTTAAAACCGCTTCCCGAGAACTCCTTCGAGCGGTATCCCGAGAGCAGCGCGTTCGAATGCCACTGCGGCGTTGCCGCGCCGTTGTATACGCGATGAAGCGCGATGGGCCGGTCGATATCATTTCCGACGTGGCCGATCAGTAACTCTTCGCCCGCGCGCGGCATGTGGACACCGCCATAACCATCGCCAGTATCGGACTGTGCGACGCGTACCCAGCACGACGCCCGTTCGTCACCCTGGTTGTGCCGGTCCCAGACGAACAGCACCTTGATCCGGTTCAGCGCGTCGGTATAGGCTTCCTGCCCCTTCGGGCCGGCCACGATCGCCGACTCCAGCTTCGCTTCGGGCTTGTGATGTTCGAACGGGCTGCGGTACGGCACCGTCGTGCGCTGCGCTTCGATCGAGACACGATAGAAACCCGTGGAGCCATCCGCGTGGCTCACGCTGAGTGTCTTGCCGGGATTATCGGCGCGGGCCTGCGCGAGTTGACTGGTCAGGCTGTGCGGGTAATTCGCCTCGTGCCCGGAGAGCGGCAGATTGTTCTCGATGGTCCACTCGACCTCAAGGCTCGCGAATTCGCGCTGGTCCGCCGCGTCCTGGTCGTGCTCGGGGTGATCGGCAAGCGTGAAGCGCCGCCCTGCATCCATCGCGCGCAGGCTACCCACACCTTCAAAGCGCTTGGCCTGCGATTCCCATTCCTCCATGCGGATCTTCGACAGGTGGTCGCCGCGCGCCTGTTCCGGGTACGTATAGCCGCCCGTGTATTCGTAGAACTCGGCCTGGCCCGGCAAGGCACCCTGATTCGCCACCGTCGGCACCGACGTCGCTTTGGGATTGAACGGCGTCGGCGGGCTCTTGTAATCGAAGGTCCGCGTCGACAGCAATACTGATTGCAGCGTGCGGGTGCCCGACCAGTTCGTGAGCGCATCAGCCTCGCTATTAGTCCCGGCGCGGTAAAACTTGACGGTCTCCGGTGACAGCGGTTCGAGCGTCTGAAGGCGGTCGGTGATGACGAGCGTGTGCGATTTGCCGTCGGCAGCCTGCTGCCAGATGCCGTACAGCCCTTCGGACTCCAGTAGCCGATTCACAAAATTCCAGTCGGTCTCATCCTGCCTGCAGTACGAGCGCGAGGGCAGCGGCGTCGACAGGGCGAAACGGTACATGCCCTGTGCCTGCGGATGCTGGTTGAACACGTCCGCGATGATCGCGTCCGCGCTCTTGTCCTGCCAGTGCCGCTGATCACGACGGAACCTGAGGAAGTGCATCCATGACGAGAAGCCGAGCTGGTAACTTGTGAGGCCACCGTCGGCGCCCAGCCGCCGTGCCGTATGCACATAGCCGTGATGTGGCAGGTAAGTCCCGTCGGCCTGCTGGATCCACAGGGTGACCGGCTGGGCAATCAGCGTTTTGAGCTGGACGTCGCCCGAGGTGGACACGCAATCAAGCAGGAAGAAGAAATCCCGGCCGATCCGTGAGCGTCCGGCGACCCGGTGCGGCAGCAACAGGTTATTGCCTGCCGGCGTATCCAGTTTCAGAAGACGGCCCCGCTGCGACAGGCCCCCTATTGCCCCGATTATGTCCTGCGTGCCCATACCGCCTCTCTATCTGATTATTCCGGTCGCCTCGCGCGATTTTACGTATGACGATACGGTGAATGCAATCGGGCAATTATAAGGAATTGCAAAACCGAAAATCGGCTTAATGCGAAATAGGTATTCGGATGAATAACGGACTGCAAAAGCATTCACGCAGACCGGCCTGCACTAGCTGCGGGATCGTGGCAGCGACGGTGACGACCGCGCAGTATTCATTGGCTTCAGGACGAGGGGGGCGCGGACGGTAGCCACGGGGTGGGCGACCTTGCCGCCTAGAAATCGCAGTCCCCCTCCCGCCTGCGGGCTTCGCTTGGGGCACTGGTTTTGATGCACACGCCTGTCTGGCGGTAAAGCCTTCGCGGGGCAGGACTCGGAGAGTTTCAGCACTCCGGAAAGTGACGCACTCTGATGCGCAAATGATGCGATTTGATACACGGCGCGACGAAGCCGGCGTGGACGACAGGAAAGGGCTTTTCGGGAAGGCGACCAGAAAAAAGTAACCAGAGTAACCTGCCCTCCAGTTCAACCCCGCGTCCCTCGATGCGGTCAGAGACATTTCAATCCGGGCCGTGGAGAACACGTCACCGCAAGCGTCGGGGTTTCGGCTCCGGGCTGACCGGAATTGCCTTGCGGTCGCCGTCTGGTCTGAGCGAAACGTGCAGCGGTTCGAACAGCTGTGAAAGCGTCATCCCCAGCACGAAAGCGATCTGTGCCAGCGTTTCCACTGTCGGGTTGGCATCGCCCCGCTCGATTGCGCCGACCCGGGTTCGGTCCAGATGCGCATCAAACGCCAGTTCCTCCTGTGACAGACCGGCTTCAATACGGCATGCCTTGATCCGCTGACCCACGGCGGTTGCAACGGAATTACGTCTGTCTCGAGTTTTCGGTTTCGCGGCCATGCGACAGATCATGCCGTGTAGATGTTTTTATATACACAGTTTATAAGCATCTATGCTATTGATGTTTATATGCATCTTATGCGCTACACTGCACCCTGCTTGAGTCTGCCGCGTTCGCGGGAAGGAAATGCCAATGATTGAAGACAGACCACACGGCCTGGGTGTTGCACAGGAGACCACCATTGAAACGCTTGCCCGCCGGGACCGTTCTGCGTTGCGGCCCGGCTATCCCGCGATCACCGTAATCGGCGTGGGAGTCGCCGGGGATCGTCTGGTCGACGCACTGGCCGGTGAACATACCGGCGGAAACACGGAATTCGCCCGTGTCGCACTTGCGGGCAGCGCGGATCGAGGTCATGGAGGAAGCACGGGTTCCTTCCTTGACATTGATGCCTTCGAGGCAACGCGCTTCCGGGACGCGGATCTGGTGATGATTCTCGCTGGCGCGGACGATGTGATCGCGCTTGAATTGTCCGGGGTCATTGCGCGCGCAGCCCGGCGAGCAGGGGCACAGGTGATCGGGATACTGGCACATGAAGCCACGTTGCCGGTGGACCGCCCCATGCTTGCAGCCGTCATGCAATACAGCGTGGACGCGCTGGTCCTGCTGCCCGCCACACCCCATGTTTCCATACTGCGCGGCGTGTTCGATGCCTACATCCACGCGACTGTCCCCGGCTATGCCGGGAGCTTCGGGCCTGTCGTGCCGGTCGGCGCGGACTTCCTCGACGCGAGAGCGGTATTTGCTGGTTGCACCGACGCACGTACCGGCATTGGCCATTCAAACGAAGTCGATCGGGCCCATTGGGCTGCAAACCGGGCAATGATGAAAATTGGTCTGCCCAGAATCAGGCAGGCTTCCGGCTTGCTGATCCTGATTGCGGGTTCCCGCTCGTTACGTCTGCGCGAGGTCGCCGATGCTGTTGACGCGGTGGATCAGTCCGCTCCGGAAGAAGCGCGCATGAGTCTTGGCGTGCACTACGACAACCGGCTTGGCGATGTTCTGCGAGTCACGATTATTACTACGACTGGCGTTGAATCCGGCTGACGCAACAAATGTCTGTCCCGGTCGTTGCCGACCGGGTGAGATTCATCGTTTTCGACTCCGACGCGCTGATCCTTCGCCTTCGGCACCGGCCCTGATACACCCAGCTATCCCAAGCGAAGTCCCCGCGGAGCAGGACTCCGGGCGTTCCTACGCCCGGAGGTGATACATCCTGATGCGCAGTGCGCACTATGACGCATCTCCCTGGTGATGATCCTGACGCCGCCCGGCCTTGCCGTGGCGCGACAACGGAATCTCCGGGTGAAGCCCGTGCAGCCCGGACGGCACCACCGTACGCACCACCTCCAGATGCGCCACGTAGATATGCCCACACGCATCGTTCTCACAGCGGTACGTGATCTCGCGCAGTGTGTCCGACAGCTTGCGGCTCGTTCGCGCGATGGCGCGCGTCGAGCACACGGGGCAACAGATCGAAATCCTCATGTCGCCCTCCGTTCCAATGTAATCCCGTCCTGCATGCTGCTCCCTTCGTCGTTAAAAAAGATTTCCTGCATTGTTTCCTGCGTTGCTTCGCGCATGACTTCATTCATCCACGCTGGCGTCAGGTCTCCTTTCGCTTCACCCTGCGTACAGTTATTGACACGAGTCCGAGAGGGCGCGGCGCTGGCCGGTGCGGCCTTTACAATCGTCCACGTGCGGCGAACGCTCGCGACAACCCTCGCCATGACCGTGCGGATGACGCCAACCATGCCGCCCTTGTCGACAGCCCACTCGCCCCGCACGACGACGCCCGCCGCGCGTGCGCCCAGCGGATCGCCGTAGCGCCCCACGCCTTCCTGTTCTTCCTTGTGCAGCCACATCAGCGCATCCTTGCGTTTGATCCACGGACCGCCGCACGCGCGGATGAATTCCGCGTAGTCGGCC
Organism: Paraburkholderia sp.; assembly: GCF_050742655.1. Taxonomy (GTDB): domain Bacteria; phylum Pseudomonadota; class Gammaproteobacteria; order Burkholderiales; family Burkholderiaceae; genus Paraburkholderia. Next base: position 161,984 of record NZ_JBOIGG010000001.1, read on the forward strand.
CGCCTGTCTTCCTCACCGGTTGCACCCTTCATACGCTGCGCTGCATTCCACGCGCGCTGCAACGTGTCCGGCGAATTCGCGATGGCGCTTTCTTCAATCCGGCGCAGTTCGCGCCATACCGTTACCGGTGCGCCGCCAATGGCCTGAAACTGGCGGATGCCCCATTGCTTCGCCCACGCCTGCACACGCTGCGTAGTCTTCGCGATTGGTTCGCCGTACAGGTCGAGCTCGATACCGGCGCCATCGATATTCTTGGAGATGTACTTGGCGATGTAGGCTGCCGCCCCGCCCTGCGCTGCCGTAATGCGCTCGAACCGCAGACGGTGCTGCTGTGCACCCGGTTCATCGGGTGAATCGTTGAGCAGGAAATAACGCACAAGCGCCTTGCGCCAGATCGATACGTCAGCAGGCTTGCGGATAAACACCATGATGTTCCAGTGCGGTGTGCCGTCCCGGTGTGCTTCCACCGTGCGCATCCCGTAGAAACTCACGCCCTTGCGCTGCAGCCATGCGCGGCAACGACTCCACTGAATTTGCAGATAGTCCTGTGTCTCGCGGGGCGTGGTGCCGTCATATTTTTCGTTGACGGAACCATTGGCACGTACCGCGTGGAAGCGGCTGGGCGGCGTCACCACCGCGAATTCGCACGCACAACCGTATTCCTGAGCAACCTCTTCCATACCGCGCATGCGCAGCATCAGTTCGCCCCGGCGGATCACCGGGTTGCTCACCGACCGTTCCGCGAGTTGCGAGAGCGTAAAGATCTCGCCGTCCTCATTGATGGCCTGCGTACGCTCCAGCATCTGCGCGTTGCGCTCGCCCTGCGCGACGCTGCGTCGCAGGTTTTCATCGCTGATGTACGGGTCGGCGCGCGCGCTCACGAGTCCAAGGCGGATTGCCAGTGCTTCGGTCTGGCGACCGTGCATGCGACGCAGCCGTCGCGCCCACCAGCCCGGATCGATCACGCGGGCGATGAACCCGCCCGGACGCTCGATTTCAGGCGGCGCAATGCGCCAGCGTTCGCACAGTGCCCTCAGATGCGATACGACCGAAGCAGTATCGGCAAGCCGCTCGACGATGGCGTATGCGTCGGCAGCGCGCCGGGCGACGCAGTCGCGAATCTCCGACAGTGTTGCCGTCAGCGGTAATACGGCCTCGGCGTAACTGGCAACGTGTTCACGCAGGTACACATTGCCGTGTCGCCAGTCGCGGCGCTGGTGGTCCAGCATCTCCAGGCGCCGCGACATGCTGCGCGCCCATTTGCGCGGCAGCTTCCCGAGCATGGCCTCTCGCCAGGCCCGCTGCGGCATGCGCGGGTTGATCGTGGCGAATGAGTTCAGGATAGCCATGCACTCACCGGACGGGATGGGTGAGGGGCCGTGCGCGTGTACGCGGCAGATTTGAGCGCCGAAGCGCGCCGGGCCAGCAGCCGGTAAAGCGCGTCGAGCGCGGCATCACCCACCGGTGTGGGCATACCGCCGATCTGCGTCATGACGACGGGCTGGACCGGATGAATGAACCGATGCGCGACATGCGCAATGCCGGGACACCCGCGGGCGTAACAACAAGTGCAGCAGGACATCGTGACCCCGCCGCTTACTGTGCGAAGTCCTGACGCGATATCTGGCCGGTGAGGCGTTCGATCGTATCCTCCGGCCACACAAGACGCCCGTTGGGCAGTTTGAGCGGGCGTACGCCAAAGTAAGACCCCTTGCGGCACAGCGCTACGCGCAGGCTCTCGGCACGCAGTCCCAGTTGCTTCGCCAGCCGGTTTGTCGTGAGTCCCATCGTTTTCTCCTGATCGCGTTAGGCGCCGCTAACGTGCAGCGCGACAGGCCGCAATGTAGCGACGATCAACGCGAATGGGATCCCAACTGGGAAACTGGGATGCTCGTCGGGAAATCGGGATGCTCGTAGGGATGAAGCCGGGACTCGAACGGGATAAAAATCGATATTCTCGGCATTGATCTTGCCAAACAAACCTTCCAGCTTCACGGCGCTGAACGCAGCGGACCCATGGTGCATCGCTCCAGGCGCGCTTGCTCAGGCGACAACTGAAATCGGTCGAGATTGGTTTCCATCGGAATGTCCATCGCCAACCGCCGATGTTCTTCCTGAGGGCTGGTTGCCAGCGTGACTCGAACCTTCTGCCGCTTCGCCATTCGGCATGACAGGGGGCGCGCGTCGCAGAGAGTGTCCCGGTGCCCACCGACGTAGAATTACGCGTTGCCCCATGCAGCGAAACGAACCGATGTGTGCTATCTCTCGCCAGTCATCTTTTCATGACGTTATGACCCTCGTCGAGGTCCAGTCGCTTGCTGACCCGAAGACTTTTGCCCGGGGCCGGGCCTATTTCCACGACGGCCTGGTTTCGCGGCTGGAGGAACGCGACGGCGTACTGACCGCGAACGTGCGCGGCACTCAGCGGTACACCGTCGAACTGGGCGCAGGCGAGGTCGGAGAACCGACATACGAGTGTGATTGTCCAGTGGGTGACGATGGCATCTTCTGCAAGCATGCCGTCGCAGTTGCGCTCTCGTGGCTGGAGAACTCGGGGGAAGAAGTGTTCCATCCCGACGAGGCCAAACCAGCAAAGCCCCGTAAAAAGCGCAAGACTTACGAGGAGTTGATTCGCGAGTACATCGCAACGCTGAAAGAAGACGCCCTGCGTGAACTGCTGCTCGAAGCGGTCGAGCGTGACATGAACCTGCGCGACAAGCTGCTTTTCGCCGCGCGCACGGCCAATGCCAGTGACCTGTCGGGCATGAAGACAGCTGTGCGCGAGGCAACGCGGATTTCCCGGGCGCTCGACTGGCGCGAAGCCGGCGCATATGGCGACGGGCTCATGTTGCTGGCGGACATGCTGCGTCAGCGGCTCGAAGGGCCATATGCTGCGCAGGTCGTCGAACTCGCGGAACTGGCGATTGCCGGAGCAGAAAAGAGTCTTGAACAGATTGACGATTCGGGTGGCGACGTGATGCCGGCAATCATGGAGCTCGCGAGCGTGCACCTTGAAGCGTGCCGCCGGACAGGCCCCGATGCGGTGGAGCTCGCCGGGCGTCTGTTCAGGTACCAGACGGAAGGTGCGTGGGATACGTTCTACGATGTGCTGCCGGCGTACGCGGAGCCGCTGGGCGATACTGGACTGCAACGGTACCGCGACCTCGTCGAGAAAGGCTGGAACGCCTTGCCGTCGATTACGCCCAGCAATGAATTTCGCCGGTCGTTCGAACCGCTGCGGATGCGGCTCGAGAAGGCGATGGGTTCCCTGGCCGAACGCGATGGCGATATCGACGCGTTGATTCGCATCCGTTCGAAGGACCTGTCGAGTGCATACCGCTTTCTGCTGGTCGCGCAGCTTTGTGCAGACCACGGACGTTACGACGACGCTCTGGCATGGGCCGAACGCGGTCTTGCGGATTCCGGCAAGAATGTCGACCAGCGACTGCTCGATTTCTGCATTCAGGAATACCTGCGTCGCGGCGAGTTCGGGAAGGCCGATACCGCCGCATGGGAGCGATTCGGTTTGCGACCCGTCGCTGAAGGGTTTGCAGAATTGATGCAGGTCGCAGACGCTACGGCCAGACATGATACGACCCGTGAGCGCGCGCTCAGTCATCTCTGGGCAAGAGTAAAGCGGGAGGAGTCAACCGCGCAATCGAAGCGGAACATGTGGCAGGCGTTGACCCGCACCGAACTGGTCAAGATATTCCTTTCTGAAGCCGACAGCGACGCCGCCTGGGATGCCTTCAGCGGCGGCCCGGTCGCGGCGCATATCTGGCCGCAGATAGCGGCTGCTCGCGCGAAGACGCATCCCCATGATGCCATCGCCCTGTATCACCGGCTGTTGCCAATTGCGGCGGAGAACGGGACACGAAACGCGCGGTATCAGGAAGCATTCGGTGTTGTACAGGCCATCGGCCGATTGCGGGCAAAGCTTGGCGAGCAGGTAATGTTCGCGGCCGAGCTCGATGAGATTCGCGCGGTGTACCGCGCCAAACGCAACTTCATCAAACTACTCGCGTACTACACTAAACGCATCATCGATTGACGTTGGTAGCCGCGTTCGAACGCAGGCTACCGGCGCATGCAAGGTCCCGGTGGTCGACCGGAAGTGCGACGAATGTACACCGACATTACACACTGGAACCGTGTCCGCGCCCGTGTCATGAAACGTGGTGAATCGGCCCGTTTGGTCGCGGCAACTGAAGGCATCAGTCGCAACACCGTACGCAAGATGCTCAGGTTCGAGCTGCCACCGGGATACCGGCGAACAGCAGCTAGCGGACAAGAGGTGGGTGCACGGCTGCGGCCATCGATACCGTGGAACGATGTGGCCGGCGTTGTGCGCTCGCTTCCTTCACGCGAGGCGGCTGGATTTCTGTCCTCGCTGTTTCGGGCATTGCATTCGGACAGCTCCGGCGAAGCCGCGGAACGGTGTCTTCGTGCATGGAGATTCGGAGCAAAGCCGGTTGACCGTGCCGAACAGAGCCGATTGCGATGGATGCGTCTCATGTACGACATCGAGCGCGGTCATGCGCCAGTGGCAACGGGTCTAAACCCCGGGCAGCGTGAAATATTGATGCGCAGATTGTTGCCGGAGTCAGCTAACCAGCGTCACAAGGCGCTGTCGATACTCGCTCACGCATCCGGAATTTCGGTTCGGGAGATTTCCCACCACCTCGGCGCAAGTCGGAACGGAGTGCGCAGGTACCTGCGCGATTTTGAAGCTGGCGGCGTAGACGCACTGTTCAACAGAAAGCAGCGCGCACGGCTGACGGACAATACAACCCTACGGGATGCGGTGTTTGCGCTGCTGCATGAGCCACCGCGTGCGTCGGGGATTAACCGAACCGCGTGGAAGTTGACGGACCTGCAACGCATTCTTGCGCAGCGGGGCCATCAGGCAGGTGCGGACACCATCCGGTCAATCATAAAAAGCGCCGGTTACGCCTGGAAGTCTGCGAAGGTGGTGTTGACCAGCACGGATTCTCACTACGAGGAAAAGCTTGCGCGCATCAGGGAAATTCTGGGACATCTGAAGCCCAACCAACGCTTCTTTTCAATCGACGAGTTCGGCCCGTTTGCAGTGAAGGCGAAACCGGGACGACTGCTAACCGCGCCCGGCGTACAGCCCAGTGTGCCGCAATGGCAGAAGTCGAAAGGATGTCTGATTCTGACGGCCGCACTCGAACTTTCGGCCAATCAGGTGACGCACTTCTATTCAACGGCCAAGAATACTGACGAGATGATTCGCATGGCGAACACGTTGCTTGAACGATACGCCGATGAAAACATGCTTTATCTCTCCTGGGACGCCGCGTCATGGCATCTGTCAAAAAGGCTGACTGCCTTTATCGATGAGCACAATGCGACTGCAGAGGCAAGTCATCGTCCGTTGCTGGAGTTGGCGCCGTTGCCCGCGAGCGCGCAGTTTCTGAATGTTATCGAATCGGTGTTCAGCGGTATGGCAAGGGCCATCATCCATAACAGTGACTACGAGTCAGTCAATGCCGCGAAGGACGCAATCGACCGGTACTTTCTTGAGCGCAATCTGCACTTCGAGGCGCATCCGAAGCGGGCCGGAAAAGCGATATGGGGTTTGGAGCGAACCGCCTGCGAGTTCTCCGATGCGAATAACTGCAAGGACCCGGCATACCGATAGAGTCTCGCCTTGTGGTACGCCTCTGGTCGGCGGCAGGCGACGCAGCACTAGCCAACCATGGAATAAGCCGCGAAACCGCAACTGTTGTGCTGTGTTCACCGTGTTTCAGCAATGAGGTAGCAAGGTGACGTTCATCGAGCCGTTGCTGGTGGCAGATCGCCTGACGGCGGGCTCTTTATAGGCGGTGCTCCGCTTTCCCTGATTCTGACGATGGCTGAGGTGCCGCCCCAGCTTCCATCCCGTTGTTATCCGGCAGCCTCGTGGCCTAGGTGTTTTCGAGCGTATGCGAGCGTGCCGTCCCTGACTCGCAATGTTTGTCCGCCACGCGTGGCATCGGGACTCACGAGACAATACGCGTTAAGCCGTTTCACTCCGATGAATAGAGAAGCCAGCAGCGCCCGGCGACCCAAATTCGGGCCGCAACTGCATTGTGGGGATCACGTAGTCGCCAAAGTTCTGACGCCGATAAGGGATCGGTGGGGTTGTTTCAATTGTCTTCATCCGTTCGCGCAGGCGGCTGGACACAGCAAGGAAGCCGGCTTCGTCAAGGCGGTCGACGCGATAGGACACGAACGGCGGGAGCACCGTGTACCCCGGATAGAACAAGATGCCGTGGTTGATCGGGAACAGCAGGTCGTCAATCGGGCCGTTGATCCCGCGAGCGGAATAATGTTCCTCCCAGCCGCCCGTGGTCACCAAAAGCATTGCTCGCTTGCCTGCCAACTTCCCCTCGCCATAGCGATCGCCCCACCGTCTCTCACTTTGCTCACCGACACCATAGGCAAAGCCGAAGGCGTACACCCGATCGACCCATCCTTTGAGGATCGCCGGCATCGAAAACCACCACAGCGGAAATTGAAGGATCAGGACATCGGCCCAGACAAGCTTGTCCTGCTCGGCCTTCACATCCGCGGTCAGCGTATTGGAGGCAAAGGCCTGGGCCGAGGCGGGCGCTACCTGGAGCCGTTGGTCGGGCCCAAGCGGCGGAAAGTCTGCGTGATCGATCCCGGCTTTCCAGTTCATGGCATAGAGATCTGATACGCGAACCTCGTGTCCCTGTGCTTCCAGTTCGTGGACGGCGACGTCGCGTAGTGCGCCGTTGAGGGATGTCGGCTCAGGATGGGCGTACACGATAAGAACTTTCATCTTTCATCTCATTGATGGTGGAGCAATCAGGCTAATCAATGATAAGGTATATTGGAAATGAATTTCTGCGATACCTGATATAGCTGTGGACAATCTCAAAAATCTCGACCTGAATCTTTTGCGCACGCTCAGCGTGTTGCTCGCAGAGCACAACGTCAGTCGCTCGGCAGAGCGGCTCCATCTTTCCCAGCCGTCAGTGAGCGTTCAGTTGGCAAAGCTAAGGGACATGTTCAAGGATCCTTTGCTGTTGCCGGGGCCTCGTGGCATGCGACCCACTGCCCTGGCGGATTCATTGCGGGAGCCGCTAGCCGTGGCGCTGGAGGCGCTAAATGAAGTCATGTCCCCCCTGCAACCGTTTAATCCATCTAGCGCAAGCCTTACCTGGAGGATTGCCGCGACAGATTACAGCGAGGCGACGGTTCTGCTTCCCACGTTGCCCCTGTTGCGTGAATCTGCGCCCAATGCGCGAGTCAGCGTTGTGCAAATCGCGCCCCGGCTTATCGCCAGGCAATGTGACCTTGGTGAAGTGGATCTAGCGTTTCACACGGCCGATGAGGCGCCTGAAGGGCTGCGCCGCAGGACCTTGTTCAAGGAGCACTATGTCCTCGTTGGGCGCCCCGGTCATCCGCGGCTCAAGCGACGTATCACGTTGGAGCAGTTCTGCAAACTCGATCATGTCGTCGTGTCCCCAGACGGAGGCGGATTCGCGGGTGTGACCGATACAGCGTTGGGGCAAATGGGCATGCAGAGACGTGTCGTGCTCTCGGTGCCTCATTTTAGTTTCGTCAGGGACGCGCTTTCGCGTACTGATCTAGTGGCGATGCTTCCCTCACGCCTGGCCAGGGCGGATGCTGGACTAAGGATAGTACAGGCGCCTGTCGACGTTCCCGGATATGAGATGGTCATGCTGTGGCACGAGCGCCTGCATCGCGACCCGTCGCATCAATGGTTGCGTGAGATGGTCGGAGCTGCCGTTAATGCTTCCGAGTAGTGGTAAGCCATTCTGAGGGCCGCCGTAAAGGCAGCGCAACCCGCGAGCGAAGCTAGGGAGTTCTTTGGGCATAGCTACACCACCGCTGGTACAACAATGGGCACTTCACGCCCGACGCGCATAGGTTTGCTCGGGCGCGCAAACGGGCTTAAAAGCACAGGTGTTGGGAGCACAACATCAAAAGGCCCTGCACCGACCGGACCTTTGCGTTTCACCACATCAACCGACACTCCAACAGGAGATGGCCGCACTGCAAGCCGTAACGCGGCGGGACTGGAATCCTGCTGCGCTGCGAGCGGTCGAATCACAAACAGCAACGACTCGGACGCTGCCACGCTCAATGACAACCGGCGCAGTGACTCCGTGCGGATATGCTGCTGCCATAGCAACGCCGCTCCGCATGTTCCCGCCTTCATTACCTGTTCGGCTGCCCATAGAAGGTCCGCACTGGTCCTGCCTTTCAATAGCAATAGCTTATTGGCCAGAATACCCGAAAACTCGAGTCCTAAAGCGTTTTCCCAAGAAAGGCTAAATCATATGAACCGACGGCCGATAACTCCGTAGAGGTGAGAGAGCTTTGAAAAAGGTTTGAGGGAACACGCTGTCCGCACAGCCTCAAATCCGTCTCCTCGCAGAAGGTCGTCAGCAGGCATCGGCCTCCACGCGGCTTCTGGCACGCAATATTGACCTCGGCTGGCTGGTTGTGGCCGTCGTGTATCGACGTAAACCAACAAAACTAACATATGGCAACGGCACCTAAGTACCTGCGAGGCCAGGACCTGGAATCGACGGTCCGAACGCTTATCGACAATCACACGACGAGTTATTTTGGGCCGTCGCTTGGGGCTCAATGAGCCCCTTGGCGAAACATTTGCTGGCCAACGCTTCCAAGGTAAGACGCTTTGCGATAGGCACGCATTTCCATCAGACGGACCCTGACCTACTTGACGCGCTTCGGGACGTCGCAGGTGCGCGGGTTGTTCCCAACAGCAGCGCAGGGACGTTTCATCCCAAGATTTACCTTTTCAGAACGGCAAACAAGTTCGCACTCGTGTTGGGCAGTCCTAATTTCACGCGAGCCGGCTTTGGGATAAACCACGAGGCGGCGCTATTTGCCGAGGGAGACACATCGGACACCCTATACCGGGACGTTTCCCATGCTGTTGAATCTGCTTGGGCTGAAGCAAACCGCATCGGTGACGATTTTTTGAGGGCGTACCGACTGAAGCATCAAGCCACCCGAGCCGCTAGAGCGGACCTCGAGGCCGACCTTCCCATCAAGATGCCAACGGGGGATTCTGATTATCGCAACCTCCTAGGCAACGGTTGGTCCGAATTCATCGAACGAGTGAAATCGGACCCGCACCATGACATCAGGGGACGCGTCGCAATAATCGACTGTGCCCGGGTGTGGTTCTCGCAGGTACCGCGTTTCGCCGACATGACCGAAGGCCAGCGTAAGGCAATCGCCGGTACGTACTTACGCAACGAGAGAAGGCCATCAGGTGTGCCAGCCGACTTGGATTGGGGGTGGTTCGGCTCAATGGTCGGTGCCGGTGTGTTCAAGGGGATGGTCAAATCGCAGCCGGAGGGTTTGAGCGCTGCACTAGATTTCATTCCGCGCACGGGTGGTGTTGGCGAGCGCGACTTTGAGCGATTCAAAGTTCGATTCCTGAAATCGTTTGAAGATGCAGAGCGTGGAGGCGGCCTAGCCACGGCCAGCCGGTTATTGGCGCTGAAGCGGCCGGACTATTTCGTGTGCGTCGACAGCGCTAACAAGAACAAGCTGTCCGAAGCCATCGGGGTCAAGAAGGTACACCTGACCATCGATACATACTGGACTCACGTGATTCGTCCGTTGTTGTGCAGCCCATGGTGGAACGCAGAGCGGCCCGCTGACGACTTGGAAGGGCGCATCTGGGACTCAAGAATGGCGTTCATCGATGCATTCTGTTACGAACGTTAGCCAACGCCGCGGTGTCGTCGACATGCTATCGTCCTTGAGACCCAAACGGATGAGTTCGACCAGCCGGTCAATGTCCTCAGTCGTTTTGAACATCGCCAGTGAAATCCGGATGCCACGCCGCGCGGGCGAAACCGGGACTTCATTGCCCGCGAAAGATTCTGCCCATTCTCTCCTCGGGGGAGCCGCCTAGAGGGTCTTGTTGACTAGAGAATGAAAGGGACTTCCCCGTCCCGAGGCTGCGGCGGAAGCCGCGAATCGGCATCAATGTGCCAGGATGAAGTTGCGAACGTTCATCGACACCAGCGAAAGGGGAAGTCCATGCCTATTGTCACTATCGGAATCGATCTTGCCAAAAACGTTTTCGCCGTTCACGGCGTAGACGAGGCCGGCAAAGCGATGCTGATCAAGCCGCGTGTTCCACGCGATCAGTTGTCTACGTTGATTGCACAATTGCCAGCGTGCCTTATTGGCATGGAAGCGTGCTCGGGCGCACACCACTGGGCCCGACTGTTCCAGCAGCACGGCCATACCGTCAAACTCATGGCGCCTAACCTCGTGGCACCTTATCGTATGTCCGGTAAGCGCGGCAAGAATGACGCCGCGGATGCGGCAGCGATCTGCGAAGCGGTGACGCGCCCAAGCATGCGTTTCGTGCCGTTGAAGGATGAACATCAGCAGGCGACGCTTTGCCTGCACCGAACGCGACAAGGCTTTGTAGAAGAGAGGACGGCGACCTACAACCGGTTGCGAGGCCTGCTCTCGGAATTCGGCGTGGTGCTGCCACAGAGCCCGGAGAAGCTGCGCAGGTACATCACGGAACATCTGGACTCGTTGCCAGGGTGGGCGAAGCGCAGCATCAGCGATCTGCTTGAGCATGCCGGCCATATTGAGGATCGCCTGCTTGAATACGACCGTGCAATCGCAGAGATCGCGCGTGCAGATGCGCGCAGCAAGAGGCTGATGCAGTTGCGCGGCATCGGCCCAACTACGGCAAGCGCGTTGCTCGCGAGTATCGGTGCTGGGCACGACTTCAGAAACGGCCGGCAGGTGGCAGCGTGGATCGGACTCACGCCTGGTCAATACAGCAGTGGTGGCAAGGCACGGCTGGGCAGCATCACGAAGGCAGGCGATGCCTATCTGCGCGGCCTGCTGGTCAACGGCGCCCGCGCTGTCATTGCCAACCTTGGCGAGAAGCAGGATCGCTTCAGCAGATGGATCAGAACCTTGATCGAGCGTCGGGGTTACTGGCGCACAGCCATTGCCATTGCAGCAAAGAACGCGAGAATGGCGTGGGCAGTGCTGAAATATGGTGATGACTTCACGCTCGAACCAGCTGCAAACTGACTCCGATTCGAGCCTGTCGATCAACTGAAGCGGGCGCAGACACTATGAGCACATAGAAACGATCACTTTGCACTGCCAGCAGTGATGTGAAGCGGGTTGGACCCGCGCGGGGCATACCTGGATAACACGGCGGGGATATCCATTCCCGGCTAGAGAATGAGGTCTCTGCGCGCGTCTTTCATCAGGGTCCGGGCCATTGGTCCAACATGACCGGTTGTAGAACCGCAGTCCTTCACCTTCTCACATGCACGGGCGTGGCATTGCAGCATGCATCAACAGCGAACCTCGATTGAGCTTGTGCTCAACGGGGAAGCCCTTGTAGCGTGTTAGGACCACATCAAGATTGAATCGGGCGACTTCGACAAGCAAAGAATGCCGACTTGCTGATTGAGTTGGTCCAGTATGTGTCGTGAAGTGATATCGCTGGCGACATGTCCATCTTTCAACTGGACGGCCGCCTCCACCGGGTTCGCGCGGCGGGGAGCAAGAATGTCGAACGAGAAGCTGACTTGTTCTTCCACCTGGTTAGTTCGAACGATTATCTCCGGCAAAAGTTCGAACGGGTCGTTGAACTCGCCCGGCTCGGTCATGCGGATGGACACTCCGAGTATCCGCTTCAGCGTGGCGATGCCGACGTACTTGTGGAGAAGGTTTTTTGCCATCAGAGTGCCTCGTCTTGGTCTGCAGTGAAAGTGCCACGTGTCGCACGTCAGCGCCGTACGCTGGTCGTCTTCTGAATCTGCCGCCCCCCGTGGCAACTGCGGTGCGCTAGGCGGATACCCGTTGCGCCGCGTGGTAGCTCGCCCTACACGTGTATACCGCGGAGTCGTTTGCACGCTTTTCGCCAATCCGTTCAGGAGGTCCGTCAAGGAATTCACACCGTTACTCAGAAGCGTGCGCGAAAGCGTACTGCAATCCCATAGAAATGCCCGCCCGAAGGACCATACTTATGAAGTATCATCGTCATGGATAAACAAAAGTAAAAGCTTTTCCTAGGGGCGACATTGGCAGTCTACGTAGACAACGCTCGCATTGCATGGCAAGGTCGCCGGTGGTGCCATCTGGTTGCTGATTCGCTGGATGAGCTTCACAGGTTCGCGATGTCGCTCGGGCTGAGACGCGGTTGGTTTCAGGCCCATGCGTCGTTGCCACACTACGATGTCACCGTCGAAGTCCGAGACATAGCGCTGAGTCGCGGCGCCCAGACCGCTGACAGGCGAACCTTGGTCATGCGCGGCCGCCAATTAAGAGTGGAGCTTCAGGCTCAGACAGCGCATCAAAATAGCCAGCTCAAATTGTTTGAGTAATTTCGCGAAAGTTATAACCGGACGTGATGTTATTGTTGACCGCAGCCCAGTGTGGTCCATAAGAAGCTAATCATGTATCTGAGCGCCGAAACGCTGGACGACCTGCTAATCAAGGTCTACAAACGCCTGCTGAGCCGGAGGGGAGCATATGAAATCCATCCTCGAAAAGGTCCAGCGACAGAAATATTCGGCGGCCTACTTCAGATAACGAATCCTCGAGCCAGATTAAGTAGAACAGAGCTCAAAAGCACGTTCTACAGTTGCATCGGTGAATTCCTATGGTATCTGTCCGGTACTAACGAACTCGACTTCATCGAATATTACATCCCCGGGTACGAAAAATACTCGGATGATAAAAAAACTATCTACGGTGCGTACGGCCCTCGACTGCTCAACCTGAATGGGATTAATCAGCTCGACAACGTCGTACAGACGCTCAAACGCTGGCCTGATTCAAGGCGAGCTGTCGTCCAGCTCTTCAAGGCCGAAGACCTTGCAGCGGACCTCGAATCGACGCTCAAGGACATGCCGTGCACTTGCACGCTGCAATTCACTGTCCGCAAAGAGCAATTGCATATGTTGGCCTCGATGCGGTCAAACGATGCGTATAAAGGCCTTCCGCACGACGTTTTTGCTTTCACCATGCTGCAAGAAATCATGGCGCGGAAGCTCGGTGTCGAGGTCGGAACCTATAGGCATGCAGTTGGAAGCTTTCATCTGTACGCCGACGATGCTGAGAAAGCGAGCAACTACCTGGATGAAGGTGTTCAGCCGCGCGTTCAAATGCCGGCGATGCCACATGGCGACCCGCATGGGTCCATCGAGATGTTGCTCCGGGCCGAAAACAGCATCAGACAGGGCGAACGAACCAGTCTCGCGCGAATGCATCCCTATTGGGCCGACCTCGCCAGGCTGCTTCAGGTCTACAGCTATTCGATTAAGCCCAACAAGGGCCATCGGGAGCAAATTAGACGTATCAAGAAGCAGATGCACTCCAGTGTTTACGAAATCTATATCGAAAAACGAGAGCGTCGGAAGGCACCGCCTGCTGTCCCAGTTGAGCAACCTCTATTCGCCCCCGGCGAGCTCGATACGCCGCCGCCACCCGGCGCCAGTCAGGAAGAAGCAAACTGAGTTGCGCCAGATACACCGAACACCTCCATCATCCGTCAAATTACAATGGCCAAGAACGACCAAGAACTTGCTGCCCGCCTTGAAAAACAGCTTCGTGCCTATCGGGTGAACGAGCAGCCTCTACCGGGGATTGCGAATCCTGCTGCGCTAACCACGCTGGTTGAGCAGATGGTGGAGAGTGTTCATCGCGTGGACTTCGTGAAGCGGATTCGCGACAAGCAAGACAAAATATCCGAGCGCAGAACCGACCCTAAAGACGGTATGTTCGACCCTATCCGAGCTGTGGTGTGGAACATCGACAGGGGGAATATCGACGAGGCCTTCTGGATAGTCTTCCTGTTCGTCACCTGCGGCCGCAACCTGAAGACGGGCTACGGTCTACTGCGAATGGTCTATGGTGCCTTTAACGACCAGTTCGTCTGGACATGGGAACAGTACAACAAAGAAAAAAGCGGCTTCACTCTCTGGTTGCACGACCGCCTGCCGGCAATCGAGAAGGAGAAAGCTCGCTTCAAGTTCGGGAACCACCGCCAGTATGAAAGCATTAGACACCTTGATGGCGTCCTGCAAAGCTACGCTGACTGGGTCGGCCCAGAGCGCTCCCATATCGCGATGCGTGAGGCAGCGAAGGCGAAAGTCGGCGATGACCCCAGGAACCTGTTCGCTTACCTGTATAAATCCATGGACGCGGTCGACCGCTTCGGACGGCTGGGCAAATTCGACTACCTGACAATGGTCGGCAAAGTGGGCTTGGCCGATATCGAACCGCCGTCTGCCTACATGACAGAGGCGACCGGGCCAGCGAGGGGGGCGCAGCTACTGTTCGGAGTGCCGGGGATGGGGCAAAAGTCCCGCAAGAAAATGGACGAACTCGCCATCGCACTGGATGGCGAATTACAGGTCGGAATGCAGGTTATCGAAGACTCGCTCTGCAACTGGCAGAAAAGTCCCGACAATTTCCTCGCTTTCCGTGGATGATTCTCAGCTCCACGTATAGCGGGTCTTCAGCTTGTTGAAGTGCCCGCGTTTCACGAAGCCGTGATGCTGCATTTGACCAACTACGACTCCCTTTGATACGCCAGCGTCGCGGGCCAGTCGTGCGATACCGAGCATGGACTTCGCAGCCTCGGGCATACGCTGCTGGAACACCGGTGGTATTAGGTGCTCGGCAGCAAACCGGTTCGCGTCTTTTTCCATTGGCGATTTCGGCCCGTCCGCAGTCGTCTCGAGAATCAACGACTGCGTGTCGTAGTGAAGTACGAGGTGGCCTGCCTCATGGAAGAACGAAAACCAGAACTGGTCATCGCTCAGATAGCGGACAGACAACAGCAACACCGCCTTCGTCGGCGTCGCGAAGAACGTCGCCCCGCTAGCCCTGCACCCCGGAGGCGCCTTCACGATAACGACTGCCACACCGGCTCTCGCGCATAGCCGCTGGAGCTTCGGAATAAAGTCGGCAGGGTTCGAAAGTAACGTGAGTTCCCGGACTTTCGACAATTGCGTCTCAAACAGCTCCGGATTCCATTTTTCGCAATCAGTCCGGTCAGCCAAGACCTCGCCTTGCCTCAGCCAGACCGCCGTCGCTGGCGCGCTTTCGACGTGCACGTCCGTTGTCCGGAATGCAGCCGCTTCTCTGGTCTCTCCGTATGTACGGTTCCATGCGGCCAGATTTGGCACCCCGAAAAATTCCAGGCACCTGCGCAGCTTCGTCCCCTTGTCCGCGGCTTCGTCTATCCAACCGAAATCGACCATTTGCTTGAACGGAAGACTTTTCAGCCAAGCCTTGTACTCAGCATCATCCGGGTCAACGCCTTCAGTCAACTCTGCCAGTTGCTCGCGGTACTGCTCTTCACGACGCAGCCAGAAGGCGGCTGATGCACCGAGTACAGCCTCCAGTCGGGTCGCTACGGGAGTGGTAAGAGTGCATTTGCCAGTTAGCAGGTCGTCGAACTCATCGACCGACAGGTCCAGAGACTGCGCCACCTGCTCCGGAGGCATTCTTTTCAACGCCAGCAGGTCGGAAATGGTCCGGCCAGGCGGAACTGCCCACGTGGGTAAAAAGTCGGTTTCAGTTCTCATTGGCGCGCTCTATGGACAGAATTTTCAGGCGTGTGACTCGCTTCCAATCAAGCTGGTCGTCTTCCAACCGCGGCTCTGGGTGGTTGTTCACGGTTGCAGTGACAGTGTAGCTACCTTCAATATAGATAAAAATCCGGACATCCGAGCCGCTGTCAAAGGCAGCGAGGCCCAAATTCACTAAGTCGACAGGCGAGGTGCTCGCGCAAAGGTCCGCGAGGCGTGTGCGCAGCGAGTGTGCCGCATCTTCCCCCAGACTTCGCTTTGCGGATAGCGAGCTCTCGCATATCTGGCGAAGATTGGCAGTTTGGAAAGCCAGTTGTATCGACATCAGGGCTTATGGATACGCAGCTGTCGTTCAGCGACGCCTCGAGCTACTCTCATGTCGAGTGCATCACGACTTTGTTGTTGGAGGGACGTGGAAGCGCTGCGACTCACACGCCAGTGGCAAAAATTGCCCGTCCGAACCCTATATTAGCAACAAGTTGAACCTGAGGCAGGCCACGAAAGATACGCCGCGGCTAGCCGAAAGCAGATTGAGGCTCGGAGCTTTGTTGCAGTTATCCGTATCCGGTTGAATCCTTTCTCAAAACAATCGTTTTCCCCCAAAAGCTAGTAGCTTCTCGGTTGGGGCCCGCCTCGGAGGACGAGTGGTTCCAGCCCACTCCTTTGTACCGTACCGTACACCGTACGTCGACTATGGCAACCAGCGATTCAATTGGGGCAGGCCCAACAATCAGCGTCATCTGGAGTTTGCCTTCAGCGACATTGTCTCGCGCGAGCAAGATACCGTTCGGCAGGCGTTCGAGAATGCGTTCGAACAGTACGTTGGTGATTCTCTCCGCAGAACGGGGCCGCAGGTTTTCAACGAAGGCGAAATCAAAAAGCGCTTTAAGCTGGATGGCCTATGCAACGACTTCGCTATCATCGACGGTGATGTTGTCGTCCTGTTTGAGGCAAAGAACAAGGCACTTACGCACGCGCTGCCAGCTTCTGCGTCTGCAATGACCTATCAGTCAAAGTTCAAGGCAACCGTGGTCAAGGCGGCGGCCCAGATAGACAACGTAGCGAAGCACGTCGAGGCGGATGGGGCATTTTCACACGCGAGTATTCACCGGGTTGTTGTAACCTACGGAGACCTTATGCTTGGCTCCGCAAAGTACCTTTTTGAGAACGTAGCGGAGAAAGACCTCCCTCTGGTTCTCAGCATTGACCAGGTGGACCGTTTGGTGGAAGCCGTGAGATTAGGGCCGTGCAAGATTGGCAAATTTTTCGAAGACTACTATCAGCGGCAAGCGACGCCGCACACGCATCTTTTCTCTCCGAGGCAGCTACTTGAACAGCAGCCATACCTCCTGAGCGACCAGCCAAGGCACCTCGAGGACATTTTCAATCCTTTCTTCGACAGCATCACCAAACTCGTCGGTGACGAAGCGACCGGCTACTTCACTGGCGCCGACAAGCTGTGACGACAATCGTCAACGCACCATTCGATGGACTATTGAAGTTGCTCCGCTCCTTCACTGCTGGCACTGCGCTGCCGACGTCTACGCTCTACCGAATCGTTGTTAGGGCGATAGAGAGAAGTGCGGCACGCTACGATGTCCGGGATGGACTGCGCGCATAATGCACGTGCCGCTCGAGACCACCACCAACGGGAAAACCCGGCATGGCACTCTTAAGACACCTCATCGGGATTTTAGGACTGAAATCCCGAAGCGCATCTGCGCCGGCGCCCCGGCCGGTGGCTGACGCGACGACCGCCAAAACGATAAGAAAATCACCTGTTGATGCCGTTCACAAGCCTATCCGGCTTCCATCCAAGTTTGACGACCTCGTGGATTTCGGGCTGGCGCAACACTCGCCCAACAAGCATTGGTCTGTAGGGTACTGGGACCCCGGCCCGGACGCTTCGCAGAAGCGACGAAGAACTGTCCGGCTTCGCGATAACACAACCGGCCGGATTGTGGCCACGGTCAACAACCTGGAACGCCCGTTCTCTGTTGACGTCTCAGACGCGGGTGTTTTCGGAGTGAACGACGCCGGGCAAGCCTCCGAGCTTTCCTCTAATCTGGTCATTTTCGATACGACCGGAAAGCCGATGTATGGGCGCATATACAAGGCGAATCTGTTCGGCTTCAGTATCTCACCATGCGGGCGGTACGTTGCGAGCCAAACCTGCAATTCGGCCAACGAGGACAGCTCAGTCCTCGAAATACACGACGTCGTACAGCAACGGGTGCTGGCCTCGTGCACGCCTGTTGCGGGCTGGAGCTCGGCATACACGTTTGAAACCGAGGACGGGAAGCTAAAGCGCGTCTTCGCAACAATCAACCATCTCGGAAAGTTTGCGTATTCTCCGACTGGGGAGTTTCTCGACGCCAAGAAATTCATGACCACACGCCTCACCAAAGGTGACCCGTGGACGCGCATTCGAGCCGCCGGGGAACTTGTCCAGACGGACGGGTCCGACAAGGTACTCGAACGCGCGTTCGGTGTTGTTGCGGCAACGATTTCCGCTTTCCAGCTCGGGCAGGACGACAGATGGCTGGCGGGCGGCTATCGCCTCAAGGGCGAGTTGCTGGAAAAGGTGCAGAGGCTCGACGAAGCGATGGAGGCCTACCGTGCTGCGCTTGCCATCAACCCGAAGATAGGCGTCAAGAAAAAGCTGGCCGATTTGGAGAAGGCTGTGTCGCATCAGACCCTGTTGGAAGCGGGAGCTGGGCGACGCGCGAATAGCTGACCGCGGTCAGACTAAGCGTTGCCCTGAAGGGGCTATGAGTGCGCGGTCGGCGTCAGTGATGATGGCCATCCGGTTTGCGCTCGACTAGATGGGTCGGGCGGAGTCGACTGCTGACCGCCACTTCAGATGGCAATCGCGATTGCCGCAAAAAAAGCGATTGTGTAGAAACTCAGCGACATAAAATCGCTGGTAAAACTGAGAGAATCAATATGCGCGTTCGGCCGGACCTAAGACGCCTGCTCCTAGAAGTCGCCGAATGCGAAAACCGCAGCCAGACGAAGCTGTTCGGGACGCTTATCCTCGATAGTTGTCGAAAGCTCTGGCTCGTCACGACGCCGCGCATCAACTGCACCGAATTCGAGGGATAAATGAGCTCTTCCGGCTTGCTTACCAAGCTGCTTGACTACGTCATCGAGCAATCAAAAGACATCGACCCTCGGGGGTTCAAGCTTTCTGGCACCGAGGGATTCCTGCGAACGAGTGGTGACCTGCGGGGCTTGCCGGGCGTAGACCTCGACATAAAGGTCGAAGGCGACCACATCTGGCTTCGCGTTGAGCGACTTGAAGCCCTGAATCCGCCGGCGGTTCCGCTCGAATGGAAGGAGTTGCTTCTCGTCGACACCAACCCGGCGGGAAAGCCTCCACGTATCAATGAAGCGGCGCTCGAGCGGCGTCTTGCCATCTTGGCAGAAGGCAAGCCGGAGCTGGATGCGCAGCAGCTTGCAGACAGCGAGAAAGGGGCTGCGCAGACAGAGCTCGAGCGATACACAAGACTCTGGCAGACGTGGGCCGAAGTGGAAAAGCCGCGGTGGCAGGCTATCCGACTGTACGGTGAGTTGTTCTCGCTCAAGCAACAACTGGAGCTTGAGGACACTGCCAAGCCGCAGGAGTTTGTGTGCGGCGTCGGTGTCGCGTCCTGGAAGATGAGCTTCGAGGAGCGAATGAAGAAGGTCGAATTCGACTACCAATATCCCGTGCTCACGCAGTCGCTCGAACTGTTCATCGACGACCGGACCCTCGCCATTGAAATCCGGCCGCGCGCGGTAAGCCCGCGTATCGAGTTCGACGCGTTTTCCGCTTGTCAGTTGCAAAGTGCCGCCGCGGTCGAGCGTGCGGTAAAGGAGGAACTCGAGCGGTCGGCGGAGCGCTTACCCAATCCGTTCGACCCGGGTAGCTACCAACATGCCCTGAGAAGTATTGCGGGCAACATCGACCGCAACGGCAAATACATCGAGGGTCAGGTGGGGCTGCCTCCTGCCGGTACGTCGCTGCTCGTAACGGACCTGTGGGTGCTCCATTCGAGGCCCCGGTCGAACAACGTCCTGCACGAAGACATCGAGCGGCTAAAGGCGCGCCTGAAAGAAGGCGCCGAGATTCCGAATGGCCCGCTCGCACTAGTCACACCGCCCGCCGACGAGAAAATCTGCTATGAGGCCATCTCGTTCCGCGGCCTCGCCGGTACGCCATCCCGTGGCTCGGGCAAGACCCGAGAACTGTTTTTCCCGTTGCCCTACAACCACGAGCAAGTCACCATTGTCGAGCAACTCGAGCGCTCCGACGGCGTGGCGGTGCAAGGGCCGCCCGGCACCGGCAAGACGCACACCATCGCGAATATCATCTGCCACTACCTGGCGAACGGGAAAAAGATTCTCGTGACGTCGAAGGGTGAGAAAGCCCTCGAACTGCTTCAGGAGAAGATTCCCGAGGAAGTCCGACCGCTGACCGTGGCGCTGCTTTCCGGTGACCGGCAAGGCATGCAGCAGTTTCAGGCCAGTATCGAGGCAATTATCCACTCGGTCAGTCAGATGAACCCGGAAGTTGTCGCCACCCAGATTCAGGCAGACTTCTCCGCCATCGACCGCGCGCATACCACCATGCAGCGCATCGACCGCCGCATCGATGAAATTGCGATGACACAACTATCGGACGTGGAGGTGGACGGCGTCGTCATGCGTGCCCAGAAGATGGCCGAACTCCTCATCGAAGGCGAGAAGACGTTCTCCTGGTTTGACGATTCGCTCTCGCTTTCTCCCGAGAACTCGCCGCCTCTGGTCGCCGAGGAAGTCAGTGCCTTGCGCCAGGCGCGGCGTAACCTCGGCTCGGACATCGGATATGTTTCGTCCCATCTGCCATCGAGTGCAGCGCTGCTGACCGTGGATGATGTCCGCCGGCTGCATACGGTCATGGTGAACATTGCAAGCCTCAAGGAAGCTGAGGCGAAAGGCACACTCATTTCGTTGAGGGCAACAACCGACGACGTCTACGAGCAAGCGCGTGACATGCTGCTCAAAGTCGACGCGGCCGTCACACTTGCCCTCAAGATTGAAGAGGCGGAAGAGACATGGCCGTTTGACCTGCGGCGCAAATGCCGCCGCGCCGACCACGCGACTGAACGCATAGCGCTGGAAGCGCTTTTGGGGGAATCCGACCAGCTGATGGCGGCGCGCTCGGCGTTTATGCAGCGTCCGGTCAAAATCGACGAGGCCGCGCTTGGCTCGCCGAAGGTGAAAGTGGCACTGGAGCGCGCCGCAAAGACCGGAAAGGCCTTCGGCATGTTCGTAATGGGTGCAGGCGATGCCAAGGAGATGGTGGCAGCCATTCGTATCGCGGAGGTCGAGCCGAAGAACGCGGCGGACTGGCAGCATGTGCTCTCGTACGTGAACCTGCACGAAAAGGTCGCATCCTTCTGCGCGCGCTGGAACGAGTTTGCCGATGCCTTGGCGGTCCCGAGGCTCACGCCGAGCGTCGCACAGTTGCGTCAAATTGAGCGGGTGACCATCGCCGCTCGCAACGCGCATGCTTTCGCGACCAACCACGACGTCCATCTCACTGCGGCTGCCGACAATGTGTTTGCGGAACCGCCTGTGGACGACCTACGAGGTGGCTCGAAGGAGCTTTCGCGCGTTCGCGAGTACCTGCGCCAGCACTTGAGCAGGGTCGAACTGGCGCATGCGATGACAAACCTGAGCATCCTACGCGAGAAGCTCGCGGGTATCCGCGGTCCGGTCGCGGAGCGGCTGCGCGATTTTGTGGAGAACCGCCTGGGTGAGCCAACGCTATTGACCGAGAAAGCGGCGGCCGATTATGCCGAGCTGGTTGCAGAACTGCGACGCATTGAAGGACTCGTCAACGAGCTGGAAGTGGTCCGCACGCTCAGCAAAAAGATTGAGACAGCTGGCGCAATGCGTCTTGCCGCGCGTCTGCGCACCGTCGCGGTGCTGGCTGCTGGTGAAGATATCACTTGGCCGGCGAACTGGCGCGAAGCGTGGAACTGGGCGCGCGTGCGCAATTATCTGGAAAACATCGAGGCCCGGCAGGAACTGCTTGAACTCGCGGCGCAGCGCCGTGACGTTGAGGCGGGCCTTTCGCGACTGTACTCCAGCCTGGTCTCGAAGTCGGCGTGGCTCTCGACCAAGATGAATGCGACGCCCAAGGTGCTGTCCGCACTGGAGACATACCGCACGGCAATTCGCCGCATCGGTGCCGGCACCGGTCCCAATGCTGTCCGGCACCGGCGCGACGCGCAGAAGGCAATGCACGACGCGCAGGATGCCGTACCGTGCTGGGTGATGAGTCACGCCAAGGTGTCAGAGACGCTCCCGGCCAACCTCGGCGCTTTCGACCTCGTCATTGTCGACGAAGCGTCGCAGTCTGACCTTTGGGCGTTGCCGGCAGTCCTGCGCGGCAAGAAAATTTTGGTGGTTGGGGACGACCGTCAGGTGTCACCGGATGGCAGCTTCATCTCGGCCGTGCGAATCCAGGAGCTAAAGGACCGCTTCCTCTCTGACCAACCGTATGCACCCGTGCTGACGCCGGAGAAGTCGCTCTACGATATCGCGTCGACGGTGTTCGCCGCGCAGAAGGTCATGCTGCGGGAGCACTTCCGCTGCGTTCCACCCATCATCGCGTACAGCAACAAGCACTTTTACAAGGACTTCATCCAACCACTGCGCATTCCCAAGATGTCACAGAGGATTGACCCACCCCTGGTCGACGTCTACGTGCCGCACGGCTTGCGGGACAAGAAGGATATCAACCGCGCGGAGGCAGAGGCGATTGTGGCCGAGATACAGGCCATTATTACCAACCCGCAGTTCGAGAATCGCACTCTCGGCGTAGTCACGCTACTTGGACCAGAGCAAGGCAAGTTCATCGACACGCTCGTGCGCGAGCGTTGTGACGCGGCTGAACTGTACCGGCGCAAATTCGCCTGCGGTGATGCCCGGACGTTTCAGGGCGCTGAGCGGCACATCATCTTCCTGTCGCTAGTTATTGACTCGATGGGCACGCGCGCGCTGTCGGACCGGTCGTCCGAACAACGATTTAACGTGGCTGCGAGTCGCGCCCAGGACCGTATGTATCTCGTGCGTTCGGTCAAGCTTTCGGAACTGTCTGCGTCGGGCAAGGACCTGCGCGCTGGTCTGCTACAACACTTCTCGATGCCACTTGAGCAACAGGGCCATGGCGAGGAAGAGAAAAACCTCATCGACCTGTGCGAGTCTGGCTTTGAGCGGCAGGTGTACACGGAACTGGTGAACCGGGGCTACCGCGTCATTCCACAGGTGAAGGCGGGTGCATTTCGCATCGACATGGTGGTTGAAGGTGCGAACGACGCGCGGCTTGCCATTGAGCTGGATGGCGACGAGTTCCATGGCCCCGACCGATGGCAAGCGGATATGAATCGGCAGCGTGTGCTTGAGCGTGCCGGCTGGGTCTTTTGGCGCTGCTTTGCTTCGACCTGGTCGATGCGCAGAGACGAAGTGTTCAACGACCTGGTGGCTCGCATGTATGCGCTAGGCATTGAGCCCTTGGGAGCCATTGAGCGGGTGCCGGCGCTAGTTGAGTACCGAGAGTGGAATGGAGACCATGAAGACTTGGTCGACGAAGAACCGTGATTGGCGGAGTGATTGGTTTGAACCTGACCGGCCGCTTGGGTACCTTCAACGAATGGGCGTCGACGCGTCTGCATTCTCTGCTTCAGCATCGGTTCAGCCCAATGACATTCTCTGGTTGAGCGCAGCGGAAGCCAGCAGGCTTCACTTCTCAAATACCCGCATTGACTCCACCGTCGCCGACTTCGCCAGATTTCATGTTTTGTCCACATGGATTGCGCGGCGCAGTGTGGCGATTGGAAGTACGTACAGGGGAGAGGATCGTTTGACTCCCCTTGCGAATCGTTACTGCGTTAGGAACCCTTGCGCTCGCAGCTGGCTTACGGCATTGGCGAGCGTTTTGCGCGAAGCGGCACGCTGCGCTCCGCTTTCAGTTTTCCACCACAATTCATCCGGTGTACCGCCCGGCAAAATATAGCCCGTCACGTCATGCGCTTTCAGGTATCGCATGATCGCGTGTGTGCTCACCGACGCACCGTGCCTGGCGACGATGCCGTGCCAGTTCATCACGATTGCCTCACGCCAGCGGGCCAGCCGCTCAGGACGAGCAGGCCTGTCGTGCCCGGCCGCTGCTGGGGTATTTCTCACTTCCGCATCGGAATTTTGCTGCCCGGCTTTCTGCGCGGACGGACTCGCACCCGACCCGGATGGCGACGGCTGACTGGACTGTCGGCGCAGCGCGCTCACAGCCAGGACACCCGGCACACGCGCACCGATCGAGGCCAGCCATGCGCGAGCCTCGTCAACGGCAAAGACCAGCCGCGTATCAACCATGTCTTCAATCTGTCGCAGGGTCTCGTCAGTATCAAGCCACGCGCGCAGGTGCCGCGCTTCTACCGGCATCATCATGTAAGGCTCGCGCACGGTGATCACGCCAGAGCGGATTGCAGACTTTGCCTGACGGATGAACTGCCGGAACGTGCTGTAATAGATGCAGTCCTCCTGAACTGTCAACGCCCGCTTCGGACGGTTCACCGAGTCATACGCCATGTGACGGGCGAGCGTCGCGAGGGACATGTGGCCTTCGAGTAACTGCTTTATGTCCTCCCGCAGTTGCTCATCGGTGTGACCATGGTTATCAGACATGTCCATTCTCCCGGTCCGCCCCGCCGACGTGTGCAAGGGAAAGGCCGGCCTCGTTGAGCATCCATCCCTCGATTTTTTCGTGCCACATACGCAGCAGATCGAGCGGCCGTTGCCGGTAATGCTTTTCCGCCGTCGCGCTCGGCTTGTGTCCCATGATCTGCGCGACCACGCCAGCCGGACATTCGACCCATTCCGAGAGCGTGCCAAACGAGCGGCGCAGACCGTGCAGGGTCAGCGTTTCGACGCCCGCCTGCCGCAACACTCCGCCATGCGCCTTGGTCGGCTCTTGCAAGCGCCCGGAAACAGCCTTTGCGCTGCTGAATACCCATTCATTCACGCGAGGTAATGCTTTGAGCAGCGCCGACACATACGGCGTCAGCGGAATCGTGCGCGCGCCCTCGACCTTGTCGCGAATGGTCATGCCCTGCCAGCGGAAATCCACATCGTCCCACCGCACACCCGCCAGCTCTTCCCGGCGCGCGCCGGTCAGCAGCAGCGCTTGCAGATATGCCGCAACCACGGGATTCCCGACACGCCGCGTCGCCGCAAACCAGAGGTGCAGTTGCTCGCGTTGCAGGCAATCGGTCTTCGCGCGCTTTTTAGGCACCGTCTGGCGTACCGCCCGGGCCGCGCAAGCATGCTCTGGCACCAGACCGGCAAACTCCACCTGCTCCGCACACCAGTTCAGGCAGGCACGCAGCAACCGGAATGCGAGCGCCGTCTGTGTACCCCGTACCTCCGCTTCACGCCTGAGCCATTGTGCGATTACATCGGCGGTCAACGCGAACAGCGGCGTATCGAGCAAACCTGCGAGCACACCCGGCACGGTCAGCTTGCTGCTACGTTTGCGTATCTCCCCGCCCCGGTGTGCGACTTTCTCGTGATCTTTCGTATGGCGCGGACTCCACCGCTGGCGGTGGGCATTCACATACGCCGTCCAGGCTTCACCGAGCGTCGATTGTCTGCGTCCGGTTTCCACCCGCGCGGCCTCGGCCGAAGCGAGCGCAGCGGCTTTTTCGATACGCGGGTCCTTGCCTTCATCGATGAGTTTCTGCAATTCGCGGGCTTTCTGCCGCGCTCCATCGATATCCCATGCGCGGGCGTCGCCGATCGTCGTCCGCACAGTACTCCCCGCAATACGCCCCTGAAAGATGTACGACACGCTGCCCGCTGTCGCGCGCAGTCCGAGGCCGGGTACCCCGGCGTCCCATAAGAACGTTTGTTTCGTATCAAGCGGGCAGGAGAAGTCGCGAACGCGCCCTGCGGTGAAATTGATTCTGGCCATCGTCGTGTAACTGCTGCGTAAGCAGATCGGGTTAATTTCTTTCAATTGTACAACATTGATCCCCATTTCACGAAACTGGCGAAACCCTTTTCCACAAACGGTTTGCGGTGCTTTTACAATGCCGATCAATGCCAGTAAATGCCCCAGAAAACGGGACTCTTAATCCGTAGGTCGACAGTTCGAATCTGTCACGCCCCACCAAAGAATTTGAAATGGCTTAGCGTACGCTAAGCCATTTTTCATTTCTGGGCGGGTTAGACAGGATTGAATTGCACAGGGCACCGTCACCACGACCAACTACTCGTGGTACACGCCCATGACAGCCCGCTTGTGACCGTCCCCCTCTCGCACCGCTCTGCACGCTCGACACACGCGTCCAGGGCCTGCTGCCTGCTTGCCTTGTCGCGCGCGACACAATGAAGATGGTCTTCGAGATAAGACATATCCACCCGGCCTGGCCGGCTCGTTTTCGATTGGCCGGCACCGTAACCGGCGCGCCCACGGGCTTACCGATAAAACACATACTCCGCGAGATACGGCGTGCTCCCCGCCTGATGCTCCGTCGTACACGCCGCCTGCGGCGCGAGACCGCCAACGGTATTCACACGTTGCACATACCGCACATCGGAAAGCAGGCCGCTACCCGACACGAGATGCGTTTCGAGCAGCAGTTCCGGCACGCTCGCTTTCGTTCCACCCGGCCGCTGCGCGAGCACGTGCCCGACGATACGGCTACCGTCCTCCGCTTCCCATGACGGTCCCGCGAAATGGTGAATCGCCGCGTGTCCGCTCGCGTCGTACAGCGTCGCCTGCGGGCTCCTGAACACCCATCCCAAACGATGCTGTGCGTCGTACTCGCATGAATAGATCTGCACGCCCGATGCGTGCGTGGACAGCACGCGCGTCGTCGGCGCGGGCGGATCGATCGACACAGCCGGCGCGGTGCCGCCCGGCGCCACGGCACAGGCGCTCAACATAGACACAACGGCGATACCCACAACACCCGCAAAGCCCGACCTCAATACACATCTCGTAGACATGACGCTCACCCTGAAAAAGTAACAAAGCACAGCCTCGGCGAAGCCGTCTCTACACAACACCTGACGCACATCGCCTATTCCATCGCCGCACATCGCGACGAAATGCATCGCAGACACGGAATAAAGCACAACGCCACGCGTTCTGATCACGACGGCCGGGCGGTGCACGACAACGCTCGCAAGCGCCGCCGCCGTTGCAGCCCATTCCATGCATTCGCTTCCCGACGATGTCGTCGCGAGGCGGGGACGAACTCATCCATTAATCAGGAATCCATTATGAAACTGCATCACCGTGCCGTGCTTGCCACCCTGTCCGGTCTGACCGCCGCGACGCTCGCCGCATGCGGCGGCAGCAACAACGATGTCACCGCGACGCCGACCATCCCGCCGCAGTTCAAGGCAACGACGCTCGTGTCCGACGGCAGCGCGACCGCGCCGAACATCGACCCGAATCTGAAGAACGGCTGGGGCATCGCATTCAATCCGACGGGCGTGATGTGGGTGTCGGACAACAACACGAAAAAGTCCACGCTCTATGACGGCAACGGTGTCGTGCAGTCGCTCGTCGTGACGATTCCGCCGAATGCCGCCGGCCAGGCCGCGGGTCCGACCGGCATCGTGTTCAACAAGAGCACCGACTTCCAGATCAGCGCGAACGGCGGTGCTGCTGCGAACGCGGTCTTCCTGTGGGCCACCGACGCGGGCACGATCGCCGCATGGTCGCCGAAAGTATTGCCGACGCAGGCCGTCAACGCCTTCGACGACGGCGCAGGCGGAGCGGTCTACAAGGGTCTCGCGATCGGCACGAACGCGGGCGCCAATCTGCTCTACGCAGCCGACTTCCACAACAAGAAAGTCGACGTGTTCGACCGGACGTTCACGAAGGTGCAGCTCGCCGGCAAGTTCGTCGATCCGGCGCTGCCCACGGGACTCTCGCCGTTTGGCATAGCGGCGATCGGCAACGTGGTGTACGTCAGCTATGCGCTGCTCGGTCCGGACGGACACACGCAGATGAACGGCGCGGGCAACGGCGTAGTCGATGCATTCGATACGGCCGGCAACTTCGTGAAACGCATCGCCACCGCGGGCACGCTGAATTCGCCGTGGGGTCTCGTGATCGCGCCCGCCAACTTCGGTGCGGCGAGCAACGATCTGCTCGTCGGCAACTTCGGCGATGGCACGGTCGACGTCTTCGATCCGAACAGCGGCAAGTTCCAGGGTGCGCTGACCAGCACCGACGGTTCGACGTTCCGTCAGCCCGGCATCTGGGGTCTGTCGTTCGGCAACAACTTCGCGAACCAGCCGCTCAACACGTTGTTCTTCGCCGCCGGCCCGACGCCAACGACGGGCGTGTACGGCCGCATCGACGTGACGCCTTGATTGTCGTCATTCACCTCTCAGTAACACGCGGCAATCAGGCATTCGACAGCGTTTTGTCTGCATCATGAAAGCTCCTGCTGCGCGCCGGGAGGGCCCGCTAGAAGCGGATGCCCTCCCGGCTCATGACACTTCGATGAACGACCCGGCGGGCCTAGTTGCGTTGCACGCGAAAACGTTTGTCTCACGGTACACTTCAACATCCGCGTCGTGCCGGCAACACCCTGTTTGCGTGCGCAGCGACCGCGAGGTACTTGCACACCCACCACAGGCGAGAGACACGTCGATGACCGCTGCAGACTTGCCAGGCCTGCTTCCCGATATGCTGCCGCGGCTGTGGGCGTTCGCGCTGCGCATCGCCGGCGACCAGCACGATGCGGAAGACCTGGTGCAGCGCGCCTGTGTGAGAGCGCTCGAACGCGCTCATCAGCTGCAGCCTGGCACGGCGCCGCTCAGCTGGATGTTTTCGATCGTCCACACCACGTGGATCAATGAATTGCGCGCGCGCAGCGTGCGTAAGCGGTCGAGCATGGACTGGGACGACGACTTCCTCGAGAACGTCGCCGACCCCACCGGCGAGACGCCGGAAACGCAATTGATGAACGGGCAGATCATCGAGGCCGTCGAACGTCTGCCCGAAGCGCAGCGCGTCGTGATGCTGCTCGTCGCAGTGGAAGGACTCAGCTATCAGGAAGCCGCCGACGCGCTCGAGGTCCCGATCGGCACGGTGATGAGTCGCCTGTCGCGTGCACGCCAGGCGATCGGCGCGCGGTTCGCCGCGCGCGGCGATGCGACGCCCGCGCCGGCCAGACGCAAGGACTCGATCGCATGACAGTCGACGAAACCTTGCTGATGGCCTATGTCGACGGCGAACTGCAGCCGAAGCAGCACGCCGAAGTGAAAGCGCTCGTCGCCGGTTCGGCGGAGGCGGCCGAACTCGTGGGCATGTTGCGCGCGTCGCGGGTCGACTATCGTGCGGCCTTCGCAGCGCAATCGCTGCCACCGGTACCGCCGTCGCTCGCGCGCGGCGTCGATGCGCTGATCGCGAAGCATCGCACCGACGAGGCCGGCGCGAATGCCGGCGCGGCGCCGCAACGCACGACCGCAGGGCTGCTTTCATCCCTGCGTACGGCCCCGCGCGCGATGCCCGTATGGCTCGCGGCCGCCTGCATAGCGGGCGCGCTTTGCATCGGGCTGCTGCTACGCACGGGGCCGCTCGTCGGCACGGGCATGTCGGCAACGGGTGCACTCGCGCAGAATGGCACGACCAACGCAACCAGTGCGACCGGCATGTCCCCATGGGTCACGGCCGCGGTGGGTTACCAGCAGCTCTATACGCGCGATACCGTCGCGTATGCACAGGTCGACGCGAAGGACCTCGCCGCCACGCTCGACGACATCCGCGCCAAAGATCACCTTGATCTGCACGTGCCGGACCTGAGCCGCATGGGGCTGCAACTCAAGGCGGTTCAGCGTCTGAACTTCAACAACAAGCCGCTGGTGCAGATCGTCTATCTGCCGCAGAAGGGACTGCCGGTCGCGCTGTGCGTGCTGCGCGAACCGAAGCCCGATGCGGGCGTCGCGACGCGCATGGTCAACGCGATGCACGTCGTCACGTGGCGGCAGGGGCAACTGGGTTATGCGCTGATCGGCAAGCCGGACGGGATCGATCTCGAATCGATCGGCAGGCAGATCGCGGACGGCGCCGCGAGCGCGCTGGCGGATACTGCCGCACTGCTATCGCCGGACGTTTGAACCGGATCGGGGAATGCGGTGAACCGCAGCAACGGCATGCGGTCCATAAGCAATAGCATCGAGCAGCACGTCGATTAGACCATCGATAAACAATGATTCCATCTGCACAGGGAAACGGCGCAGAGCCATGAAACCGGACGACATCCAGCTGCTGGCCTACGTGAACGGCGAATTGCCGGAGCACGCGCGCGACGAGATCGAGCGCGCTGTGAGCACGTCGCCGGACATCGCGGAGCAGGTCGCACTGCTGCGGGCATCGCGACTGCCGTACCGCGAGGCCTTCGCGCAGCAGAAGCTGCCGCCGGTGCCGTCGCGCCTCGCCGCACAGATCGAAGCACTCGCCCACGAGACCGCGCAGAAAAACAGTGCGGCTCAATCGGGTGCCAACGATCCCGTCGTGCCGGCTGAACCGGGCGTCGCGCCCGCCGCGCCAATCCGGTCGCGACTACGGGTCGCGCCGGCGTGGCTCGCGGTCGCGTTCGTCGCGGGCGCATTCATATGCGGCGCCGCGCTCCGGTTCGCGCCCGGCGTAGCGTCAGGATTCAGCGGCGGCTTCTCCGCGGCGTCCGCGAACACGCGCCCGTGGATCGCGGCCGCCGCCGGCTATCAGCAGCTCTATTCGCGCGAAACGCTCGACAACGTCGACGCGAACACCGATCTGTCAGAGAAGACGCTCCAGCAGATTCGCGACCAGGATGGCCTTGCGGTCAGCATCCCTGATCTGCGCGCGGCTGGCCTCACGTTCAAGCGCGTGCAGCGGCTGCGTTTCGGTGACAAGGCGCTGGTGCAGATCGTCTATCTGCCGGAGCAGGGCGCGCCGGTCGCGCTGTGCGTGATGAAGGAAGCGAAGCCCGATGCGGGCGTCGCCGAAGCGCGCGTCGCCAGCATGAACGTCGTCACGTGGCGTCGGGCCGAACTCGGCTATGCGCTGATCGGCAAGCCCGGAGACGTCGACCTCAATGGGCTCGCGAAACGCATCTCCAGCGACGGCGTCGATACGCTGTTCGGCGACACCGCGACGCCTGTCACCCCGATACACGCAGGCTGATGCAGCCCGCGTCTTACTTCACCGACACGTCGATGTTGCCGAAGTACTTCTGTGCGAGCGTCTTCACGGTGCCGTCGCTCTGAATTTTCGCGATCGCCGCATCCAGCCGCTCGCGCAGTGCCGTGTCGCCCTTGCGGATACCGAACGCAACGCCGCTGCCGAGAATCCGGTCGTCGCGCACCGGCTCGCCGACGAACCCGAAACCCTTGCTGTCGGGACGCGACAGGAAGCCGGTCTGTCCGGCCGGCGCAAGCACGAGCGTCGCGTCGAGACGGCCCGCCACGAGATCCGCGTAGACCTGATTCTGGTCCTGATACGGCACGACGGTCACGCCGGCGTTTTCCCAATGCGCCTTCGCAAACGTCTCCTGAATCGACGCCTGCAATACGCCGACCCGCTTGCCCTTCAACGACGCGGCCGTCGGCAGCAGACCGCTGGTGCTGCGCGCGATCAGCTGCGTCGGCACGCGATAGATCACGCGCGTGAAGTCGATCGCCTGACGACGCTGCTCGGTCGCGTTCATCGCCGAGTTGATCGCGTCGAACTTGCGGCCCTGCAACGCGGGAATCAGACCGTCGAACGACGTCTCCACCCATTTGCACGTCAGATGCGCGGTCGCGCACACCGCATTGCCGACGTCGATGTCGAAGCCCTGCAGTTCGCCGTTCGCGGCCTTCGATTCGAACGGCGGATACTGCGCTTCAAGCCCGAAGCGCAACACCGATGGTTCGGTGGCGAGTGCCGACAACGGTAGCGTCGTTGCGATCGACACCGACGCGAACGCCGTCAGCAGGTACCTGAATGTTTTCATCACCGCTCCCTTCCCCTTTGTTTGCCTTCGTTTGCCTTCGTTTGAATGCGTTGAATCCGTCAGATCGAACACAGCCGGCGCGCGCCTTCGATCAGCGTCGCGTCGTCTTTCGAAAAGCTCAACCGGATCACGCCGGCATCCGTGCCGTCGGTATAGAACGCGGACAGCGGAATCGTCGCGACCCGTGCGTCGCGGATCAGCCGCAGCACGAAGTCGCTGTCGCGCTCATCGGAGAAATGACGGAAGCGCGCGAGCAGGAAAAAGCTGCCTGCGCTCGGCAATAGCTCGAACCGCGAATCGCGCAACGCGTCGGCGAGCAGATCGCGCTTCTTCTGATAGAACGCGGCGAGGCCGAGATAGCTTTCGGGCCGCGCGAGCGCCTCGACGAACGCGTACTGCATCGGCGTGTCGGCGGCGAACACCATGAACTGGTGCACCTTGCGGATCTCGTTCATCAGCTCGGCGGGCGCGACGCAATAGCCAACACGCCAGCCCGTCACGTGATGCGACTTGCCGAACGACGACACGATCACGCTGCGCTGCACGAGTTCGCGATGCCGCGCGACGCTCTGATGCAGCGCGCCGTCGAACACGACGTGCTCGTACACCTCGTCGGACAGGATCACGATGTCGGTGTCGCGTGTGAGTGCGTTCAGCCGTTCGATGTCGGCGGCATCGAATACGGTGGCCGTTGGGTTGTGCGGCGAGTTGACGATGATCATCCGCGTCTTCGGCGTGATCTTCGCGGCGACCTCGTCCCAGTCGACGCGAAAGCCCTCCGACGACAGCTTGATCGCAACCGGCGTCGCACCTTGCAGGCGGACGATCGGCGCATAGCTGTCGAACGACGGCTCGAAGTAGATCACTTCATCGCCGGGATGCACGAGTGCGCTAATCGTCGAATACAGACCTTCGCTCGCGCTCGCGATCACGGTGACTTCGTCGGCCGGATCGTAGCGCGCGCCGTATAGCGTTTCCATTTTCTGCGCGAGCGCCTCGCGCAGTTCGCCGATGCCGGCCATCGGCGCGTACTGGTTGTGCCCCGCGCGCATCGCACGCGCGACGCCTTCAACGAGTTCCGGGTCGGGCGCGAAATTCGGCGCCCCTTGCGAGAGATTCAACGCATCGTGTTCGGCCGCCAACTGGCCGATCACAGTGAAGATCGTCGTGCCGACATCGGGCAGTTTCGAGCGGGCGTGCAACGCGCTCTGCATGAGCATTCCTCCAGCGGGCAGGTGTGCGGGCCGCCATTCGCGCGGCGGTCCCGTCCGGTCTGGCGATTAGGCATCAACCGGTGCGCGCTCACAATCGAATCTTTGTCATACGCGGCATGCGTTTATGTCATGCCGCGTCATGCCGCGCTGCACGCCGAGCCTTACTCGTCCATCAGCCGGACCTTGACCTTCTTGCCCTTCACCTTGCCCGCGTTGAGCTTGCGCAGCGCGTCGTTCGCGATGCCGCGCTCGACCGCAACGTAGGTCGAAAACTCGGTCACGTTGATCTTGCCGATCTGCGCGCCGTTAAAACCCGCATCGCCGGTGAGTGCGCCGAGCACGTCGCCGGGCCGGATCTTTTCCTTGCGGCCGCCGAGTATCTGCAGCGTTTCCATCGGCGGCAGCAGCGGACCGCCGCCCGCGGGCTTCAACTCTGCAAGCGGATGCCATTCCACTTCACGTCCCTGCGCCTGTTCGATTCCGCCGACGCGCCCCATCTCGTCCATGCTCGCGAGACTTAGCGCCCAGCCATCCTGATCCGCGCGCCCAGTACGGCCGATGCGGTGCGTGTGCACCTCAGGGTCCGGCGTCACGTCGACGTTGATCACTGCCTCGAGCTGCGCGATGTCGAGGCCGCGCGCGGCGACGTCGGTCGCGACGAGCACGGAGCAGCTACGGTTCGCGAACTGGATTAGCACCTGGTCGCGGTCGCGCTGATCGAGTTCGCCATGCAGCGCGAGCGCATGAAAGCCCTGCGCGCGCAGCACGTCGAGCAGATCGCGGCATTGCTGCTTGGTGTTGCAGAACGCGAGCGTGCTGACCGGCCGGTAGTGGTCGAGCAGTTGCCCCACTGCATGCAGCCGCTCGTTGTCCGTCACCTCGTAGAAGCGCTGACGGATCTTCGTGTTGTCGTGCCGTTCTTCGAGCTTCACCTGCTTCGGATTGCGCAGGAACTGCTGGCTCAGCTTCGCGATGCCGTCGGGATAGGTCGCGGAGAACAGCAGCGTCTGCCGTTCTTTCGGACATTGCTTCGCGACCGTCGCGATGTCGTCGAAGAAACCCATGTCGAGCATCCGGTCCGCTTCGTCGAGCACCAGCGTGTTCAGCGACGACAATGCGAGGCTGCCGCGTTCGAGGTGATCCATGATGCGGCCCGGTGTGCCGACGACGATGTGCGCGCCGTGCTCGAGGCTCGCGGTCTGCTGACGCATCGGCGTGCCGCCGCATAGCGTCAGCACCTTGATGTTCTCTTCGGCGCGCGCAAGACGGCGGATTTCCTGCGTCACCTGATCGGCGAGTTCACGCGTCGGGCACAGCACCATCGCCTGCACGGCGAAGTTGCGCACATCGAGCCGCGCGAGCAGCGCCAGCGAGAACGCGGCCGTCTTGCCGCTACCGGTCTTCGCCTGCGCGATCAGGTCGTGGCCCGCCAGCGCGATCGGCAGGCTTGCCGCCTGCACCGGCGTCATGTCGACGTAGCCGAGACTGGTGAGATTCGCGAGCGTCGCAGGTGGCAGCGACAGCTGGCTGAACGGGACGGAAGGGTTCATGTCGGTGGAAGGGCTCACAGGAACGGACGGCCTTCGATCTGCTCGTAGACGACGGTGCCGTCCTCTGCTTCGAGCCGGTCGACGTAATTGCGCGCGCCGCACAGCGCGCAACGGAACAGCAGCCCTTGCCCCTCGTTGCGGATGACGACGTCCGACAGCTCCCACCGGGTGCCGCAGGACTGGTTTCTACATGTGAACACTTGATTCTCCAGCTCGATGCCGTAATGGATTGCGCCGTATGCCGCACGGCGTGCGCGGCATGGCGATGATGCTGATGATGCGGGCGGGCCAGTCAGCCGAGGTGCGTGTGGCGCGACCGCTGCGCCGGCACCTGCATGTCGGTGAGGCCCTGGACGATGCCGCAGTTCTCGACCGCACGCTCGACCTGGCATTGCTCGCGCAGTGCCGTGAGTTGCGCCTTCAGCTGCTTCAGTTCGTCGATGCGTGTATCGACGTGCTCGATGTGCGCGTCGACCAGCGCATTGATCGCACCGCATTGTTCCGCCGGGGTATCGGTGAAACGCAGCAGTGCGCGGATCTCGTCGTGCGTCATGTCGAGCGCCCGGCAATTGCGGATGAAGCGCAGCCGCTCGACGTGCTGTGCGGTGTAGCTGCGGTAATTCGCTTCGGTACGGTCGGCCTCGGGCAGCAGCCCTTCCTTCTCGTAGAACCGGATGGTTTCGGTCGTGCAGTGCGCGATCTTCGCGAGTTCGCCGATTTTCATGGTGCCCTCCCGGCGTCCTTGACCTTGTAGTGGCTTCAAGGTGTTTACTAGACCACAAATCCTCCACGGAAGCCACTCTCATGCGTCACACGAACCATGCTCCCCATCGTCACGAACCCGGCGAAACCTGCCGTCACGCGGGCGAGACGGCGTCCCATGCGCATTCTCATGATCATGCGCAGGCCAGCGCCTGCTGTGCCGGGCCACACGCCGCGGCTGCCGCGCCCGCGCCGCTCGCAGCACCTGTCACGACCGGCGACCGCGTGCGCACGCCGATCCGCATCCTGCAGATGGACTGCCCGACCGAAGAAGCGCTGATCCGCAAGCGGCTTGGCGGCATGCCGTCCGTGCACGCGATGGAATTCAACCTGATGCAGCGCACGCTGACCGTCGAGCACGCGCCCGACGCGCTCGGACCGATCGTCGCCGCGCTGCGTTCGCTCGATTTCTTGCCGGAGGTGCCTGAAGCGGGCGCTGCACCGTCCGCGCCCGCAGCGGTGCCGCAGAAGCCGTGGTGGCCGCTCGCGCTCGCCGGCGCCGCGGCGATCGGCTCCGAAGCCGCCAGCTGGCTCGGCGCGCCGACGTGGCTCGCAGCGACGCTCGCGATCGCGATCGCGGCGATCGCCGTGTGCGGGCTCGGCACGTATCGCAAGGGCTGGCTCGCGATCCGTCACGGCAACCTGAACATCAACGCGCTGATGAGCATCGCGGTGACCGGCGCGCTGATCCTCGGCCAGTGGCCGGAAGCAGCGATGGTGATGGTGCTGTTCACGATCGCCGAGCTGATCGAGGCGAAGTCGCTCGACCGCGCGCGCAACGCGATCAAGGGTTTGATGGCGCTCACGCCCGCGCAGGCCACCGTTCAGCAGGGCGACGGCAGCTGGGCCGCGCTCGACGTCGCTGGCATCGCGTTGGACCGCATCGTGCGCGTGAAGCCGGGTGAGCGTATCGCGCTCGACGGCACGATCGTCGCGGGTCGCTCGAGCGTGAACCAGGCGCCGATCACCGGCGAGAGCCTGCCCGTCGACAAGACCGAAGGCGACGCGGTGTTCGCCGGCACGATCAACGAATCGGGTTCGTTCGACTATCGGGTGACGGCCGCCGCATCCGACTCGACGCTCGCGCGGATCATTCACGCGGTCGAGGAAGCGCAGGGCGCGAAGGCGCCGACGCAGCGCTTTGTCGACCAGTTCGCTCGCGTCTACACGCCGATCGTCTTCGCGATCGCCGTCGCGGTCGCGGTGGTGCCGCCGCTGCTGTTCGGCGGACTGTGGCACGACTGGGTCTACAAGGCGCTCGTGATGCTGGTGATCGCGTGTCCGTGCGCGCTGGTGATCTCGACGCCGGTCACGATCGTCAGCGGGCTCGCGGCGGCCGCGCGGCACGGCATTCTGATCAAGGGCGGCGCGTACCTCGAACTCGGTCGCAAGCTCGCGTGGCTCGCGCTCGACAAGACCGGCACGATCACGCACGGCAAGCCGGTGCAAACCGACAGCGAGGCGCTTGCGGACCTCCCGCTCGATGCGTGCCGGCGTCTGGCGGCGAGTCTCGCGGGGCGGTCGGATCATCCGGTGTCGCTGGCGATCGCAGCCGCTTCTAACGCGGACACGGACCGCATCGCGTTGCCGGGCGTCGACGGCTTCGAGGCGCTGCCCGGCCGCGGCGTGCGCGGCACGATCGACGGCGTCGCGTATTCGCTCGGCAATCACCGGCTGGTCGAGGAACTCGGTCGCTGTTCCGCGGCACTCGAAGCGCGGCTCGACGCGCTCGAGCGGCAGGGCAAGACCGTCGTGATGCTCATCGACGATGCGCGTGTGCTCGCGCTCTTCGCGGTGGCCGACACGGTGAAGGACAGCAGCCGCGAAGCGATCGCTGATCTACACCGACTCGGCGTGCGCACCGCGATGCTGACCGGCGACAACCCGCACACCGCCGACGCGATTGCGCAGCAGGTCGGCATCGACGAAGCACGTGGCAACCAGTTGCCGCAGGACAAACTCGATGCGGTCGCCGCACGCGCGTCGAGCGGCACGGTGGCAGGCATGGCCGGCGACGGCATCAACGATGCGCCCGCGCTCGCGCGCGCTGACATCGGTTTCGCGATGGGCGCGATGGGGACCGGCACCGCGATCGAGACCGCCGACATCGCGCTGATGGACGACGACCTGCGCAAGATTCCGCTCTTTATCCGGCTCTCGCGCGCGACGCATTCAGTGCTGGTGCAAAACATCACACTCGCGCTCGGGGTAAAGGCCGTGTTCCTCGTGCTCACGGCGATGGGACTCGGCACGATGTGGATGGCTGTATTCGCCGACGCGGGCGCAAGCCTGCTGGTCGTCGCGAACGGCCTGCGACTGCTACGCCGTTAAGCGCGGCGCTTTGAAAACAGGAGCGACATCACGGGATTCTGGGAACGGATGATTGGCGGCCAGCATGGCGGTGGCCAGCGGGGCGGGCACGGTAACGGTAGAGGCCAAGGCCATGGTGGCGGAAAGCATCATGACGACTGGGGGCGTGGCGAATCTCGCCGTCCTGCGCCGGAGAGCAACGGCGGCATCGCGTGCCCGTCATGCCGCGCACTCGCCGCACCCGGTGCGCGGTTTTGCCAGCAATGCGGTACTGCGCTCGCACCGGCTGTTTGTGGTGGCTGCGGCAACGCGCTAACCGGTGGCGCGAAGTTCTGCGGGCAATGCGGGAAAGCGGCTGCGTGAGGTGTTATTGCCAGCAAGCCTGGTAGCCCGCTAATGCGCGAACGATGTGCTGACGCCATGCACCCGCACATCGTCGCAGCCGTTCAGCACAGCGGCCTTCAGCGTCTCCGAAGGACGCATACCGAAGAGCTTCCGGTAATCGGTTGCGAACTGGCTTAGATGCCAGAAGCCCCATGCAGACGCGACGTCCTGCACCGAGCGCGCACGCTGCCGCGCGTCGCCGAGTTCGCGCCGCGCGCCGTTCAGACGAAGCGCGCGCAGATAGGTCGCGGGCGCCATGCCGAGCACATCCTGGAAGCAGTACTGCAACGTGCGTCGACTGACGAGCAGCTGCTCGCATAACTCGGGCACGCCCACCGGCCGCTCGCGATGCGCGAGCACGTAGCCACGCGCCTCGGAGACGATCCACTGACGGCGTTGCCGTGTCGGCATCGCGGCCACGTCGACCGAAGGCCACGGCCTGAGATCGAACAGTGACGCGAGGATCGACGCCTGTAGCGCGTTGCGGGCGAAGGTGGACATCGGTGCTCGGGGTACCGCGTCGCCACTTTCATCCGCGTGGAGAATCTGTTGCAGCGATACGCACAGCTGCGCCTTGCGCGCACTGCCGATCGGAACGACCTCCGTGTGCGGCACGTGATCTTCGAGACCGACACGTTCGACGTCCGCCGCATAGCGGCGCAGCAGCGCGCCGTTCACGACCACACCAAGAATCTCGTAGCCCGCGGGCGTCAGCAGTTCGAACTCGATGCCGCCTGGACGGAACGCGAGCGCGTCACCGGCGATCGTCTGCGTATCGATGCGACCCGCGATGCGACCGGCGCCGTCGCGACGCAATGGAATGCCGAACCAGTATGCGTCCTTCTGCACTTCGCAGGTCTGACGCAGCGAATGGCTCGTGGTCTCGCGGAACACCTGCATGTGATCGAGGCACAGCTCGGTAATCGTTCCGACGAAGCGGCCGGCCGTGAGCTGGTCGTAGGTCTGACGCCAGCCGTGCAGATTGCGCGCCTGCTCGTCCGCATCGTGCGCGGTGCAGGTCTGCACGCTGAACGGCGGTGGCCCGGCGACTGCGGCGCCGGCGAGG
The DNA here is from genome assembly GCF_050742655.1 of Paraburkholderia sp. Classification (GTDB taxonomy): domain Bacteria; phylum Pseudomonadota; class Gammaproteobacteria; order Burkholderiales; family Burkholderiaceae; genus Paraburkholderia. The sequence continues at coordinate 200,936 of NZ_JBOIGG010000001.1, forward strand.
GAGAAAGCATCGCTCGTCATCGTCATACGGATCGGCCCGGAAGCGGCGCTGCACGGCGTGCACCGCGATGAAAACAAAACATCGGGAGAATGCAAGTCCCATGCCGATCGGATCGCTGGCACGCGGACGACCGCCGGTAACCGGCACCTCACGGTCCGCGCTGCTCAATTCCTGAACAGCACTGTGCACGCTGTTCAGAAACGGCGCGCCCGCTGTGAACACTGTTGAACACGTCTTGAACCCGTGCCTCGCGATTGTGCCCGCTGCACCGTCGCGTATCGCTCACGCGGTGCACTGGCACGCTTCTGGCGTATCAGTCAGATGGCCCGGAAGACTCGGGCCAGAACCCCGAACACCCATAAAACCCATCGTTCGAACCATGTGAGGAGCACACAGATGAATCATGCGGACATGCAATTCCTGACGACCGAGTTTCCGTACAAAAAGCAGTACGACAATTTCATCGGCGGCGAATGGGTCAGGCCCGTAGGCGGCGAGTATTTCGACAATATCTCGCCGATCACCGGCGAGCCGTTCACGTCGATTCCGCGCTCGCGCGAAGCCGATATCGAACTCGCGCTCGACGCCGCGCATCGCGCGAAAGTCGCATGGGGCAAAACGTCGACGACCGAGCGCGCGAACATCCTGAACCGCATCGCGGATCGTATGGAAGCGAACCTGCAGCGACTCGCGGTCGCCGAGACGATCGACAACGGCAAGCCGCTACGCGAATCGATGGCCGCCGACATCCCGCTCGCGATCGACCACTTCCGCTATTTCGCGGGTTGCGCACGCGCGCAGGAAGGCTCGATCTCCGAGATCGACGAAGACACCGTCGCGTATCACTTCCACGAGCCGCTCGGCGTGGTCGGCCAGATCATTCCGTGGAATTTCCCGATCCTGATGGCGGTATGGAAGCTCGCACCCGCGCTCGCCGCCGGCAACTGCGTCGTGCTGAAACCGGCCGAGCAGACGCCCGCATCGATTCTCGTGCTGGTCGAACTGATTCGCGATCTGTTGCCGGCCGGCGTGCTGAACGTCGTCAATGGTTTCGGTCTCGAAGCAGGCAAGCCGCTCGCGTCGAACAAGCGCATCGCGAAGATTGCGTTCACTGGCGAGACCACGACGGGCCGCCTCATCATGCAGTACGCGAGCCAGAACATCATTCCCGTCACGCTCGAACTGGGCGGCAAGAGTCCGAACATTTTCTTTGCCGATGTGATGGACGCCGACGACAGCTACTTCGACAAGGCGCTCGAAGGCTTCACGATGTTCGCGCTGAATCAGGGCGAGGTGTGCACGTGCCCGTCGCGCGTGCTGGTCGAAGAGAAAATCTACGACCGCTTCATCGATCGCGCGCTGAAACGCGTCGGAGCGATCCGCCAGGGCCATCCGCTCGACACCTCGACGATGCTCGGTGCGCAGGCGTCGCAGGAACAGCTCGAGAAGATCCTGTCGTACATCGACCTCGGCAAGCAGGAGGGCGCACAATGCCTGACGGGCGGCGAGCGCAATACGCTCTCGGGCGAACTGAGCAAGGGTTACTACGTGAAGCCGACCGTGTTCCGCGGCAATAACAAAATGCGCATCTTCCAGGAGGAAATCTTCGGGCCGGTCGTGTCGGTGACCACCTTCAAGAACGAAGACGAAGCGCTCGAAATCGCAAACGACACGCTGTACGGACTCGGCGCCGGCGTATGGACCCGCGACGGCACACGCGCGTATCGCTTTGGTCGGCAGATCCAGGCGGGACGTGTGTGGACGAATTGCTATCACGCGTATCCGGCGCATGCGGCGTTCGGCGGCTACAAGCAGTCAGGCATCGGACGCGAGAACCACAAGATGATGCTCGACCACTATCAGCAGACGAAGAACCTGCTCGTCAGCTATAGCCAGAAACCGCTCGGCTTCTTCTGAGGCAGCGGTATCGGGCGGGCGGGCCGCGTTGTGCGGTCTGCCCGTTTTTCCTTCTATGGGGCAGCGCCAGATGACAGAACAGGACGTAGCACGCGTCGTCGCGACACCGGCGGCCGTCGAGTTGATCGAACGACTCGGCAAGGAGCACGGGTCGATGATCTTTCACCAGTCGGGTGGCTGCTGCGACGGCAGCGCGCCGATGTGCTTTCCGGCGAACGAGTTCATGCTGGGTTCGTCGGATGTGCGGCTCGGCGCGATTGCGGGCGTGCCGTTCTACATGAGCGAATCGCAATTCGAATACTGGCAGCACACGCAGCTGATCATCGATGCGGTGCCGGGCAACGGCGGCATGTTCTCGCTCGAACGGCCGACAGGGTTGCGTTTTCTCACGCGCTCGCGGCTATTCGAAGATGCGGAGAACGCCTGGCTCGAAACGCATCCGGTCGAACGCGCGGAGTCTTAAAGCGCTTGAAGCGACTGCGTCGCTCAAGACGAAGAAGGATTCGCACCGACCGCGGCGACGGGCGGCGTCGCTTGGAGCAACGCGTCGCTGTCGTCTTTCAGACCGACGCCGGTCAGCCCGAGACGCCGTGCGTGCGTGAGCAGATAGTGCAGTTTGTGCGCGGCCGCGTCGTAGGCGAGCCCTTCGGGACGCACGTTCGAAATGCAGTTGCGCTGCGCATCGCTGCATCCGGTTTTCGGCGCGTAGGTCAGATAAATGCCGAGGCTATCCGGCGAACTGAGACCGGGCCGCTCGCCGATCAGCATCACGACCAGTTGCGCGCCAAGCAGCTCGCCGATCTCGTCGCCGAGCGCGACGCGTGCCTGCCGGGCGACCACGACGGGGCCAATCTTCCAGTCCGCGAGCCGCGGACAAACCGCCTGCAACAGCGGCACCGACTGCTTCGCCGCGGCGAACGCCGATAGTCCGTCGCCGATCACGAACACGACCTCAGGCGACTCAACGCGCTTGTTCGCAAGCGCGTCGCGGCTCTCGTCCGACAGCCGGCGCCCGAGATCGGGTCGCCGCAAATAATGCTGACGATCGGGCGCTGCGCTGTGCACGTCGAGCGTCGTGTGGCCGTTTGCGCGCAACTGCGCGTGCAGCGCATCGGTGTCGAGCGGATGATGCACGGCGTCGCGTGCCTGCGCATGCGACAGATTGAACGCGAGCAGCGGCGCGGTCGGCAGACTGTTGCCCGCACGGCCGAGCGCAATGCGCGCGTTGGTGAACCGGCGCAGCGCATCCCACGCGTTCTTCTCGACCGGATCGTTCATTCGATGCCCATCCATTCGCGCGCGCCTTCGAGCAACGGCTGACGCGCCGCCGATGCATGCAGCAGCACGCCGCGCGCATCGGCGATCTGCATCGACTCCAGCCATTCCTCGAACTCCGGCGCGCGCCGCAACCCGAGCACGTCGCGCACGTACAGCGCATCGTGGAACGACGTGCTTTGATAGTTCAGCATCACGTCGTCGGCGCCGGGAATGCCCATGATGAAGTTGATGCCCGCGACGCCGAGCAGCGTCAGCAGGTTGTCCATGTCATCCTGATCCGCTTCCGCGTGGTTCGTGTAGCAGATGTCGCAGCCCATCGGCACGCCGAGCAGCTTGCCGCAGAAGTGATCCTCGAGGCCCGCGCGCGTGATCTGCTTGCCGTCGTACAGATACTCCGGCCCGATGAAACCGACCACCGTGTTGACGAGAAACGGATTGAACCGTCGCGCGACCGCATACGCACGCACCTCGCAGGTCTGCTGGTCGACGTCGTGATGCGCGTTCGCCGACAGCGCGCTGCCCTGACCGGTTTCGAAGTACATCAGGTTATCGCCGACCGTGCCGCGCCCGAGCGACAGACCCGCTTCATACGCTTCCTGCAGCAGCGCGAGCGAAATGCCGAAGCCCGCGTTCGCCTTCTCAGTGCCTGCGATCGACTGGAACACGAGATCGACGGGCGCGCCTTTTTCGATCGCGGCAATCGTGTTGGTGACGTGCGTGAGTACGCACGACTGCGTCGGCACCTGATAGCGCTCGCGAAAGCCGTCGACCATGCGCAGCAGCACCGTGATCGCGGAGAGACTGTCGGTGGCCGGGTTGATGCCGATCATCGCGTCGCCGCAGCCGTACATCAGGCCATCGAGCATCGATGCGGCGATGCCCTTCACGTCGTCGGTCGGATGATTCGGCTGCAGACGCACCGACATGTGCCCCGGCAACCCCACGGTATTGCGAAACCGCGTGACCACCGGCCGCTTGCGCGCCGCCGTGATCAGATCCTGATTGCGCATCAGCTTCGACACGGCCGCGACCATCTCCGGCGTAAGACCCGCCGTGATGCGCACGAGCGCGGCGGTATCGGTCGAATCGGCGAGCAGCCAGTTGCGGAAATCGCCGACCGTAAGGTGAGAGATCTCGGCGAACGCGTCGGATGAATGCGTATCGATGACGAGCCGCGTGACCTCGTCGCTTTCGTACGGAATCAGCGCCTCGTTGAGGAATGCGCGCAGCGGCACCTGCGCGAGCGCCATTTTCGCGGCGACGCGTTCCTCCTCGCTGGCCGCGGCGATGCCCGCGAGCTGATCGCCGGAACGCAGCGGGCTCGCCTTCGCGAGCAGCGTCTTCAGATCGGCGAACCGGTACGTGCGGCTACCGATGGTCTCGGTGAAGCTCATGTTCGTCCCTCCATGCCGCAGGCGTGACCGCCTTGCCTGCGGGTGTCACTCTTCGAGCAGTATGTCCGCCGGCGCGGTTTCGCGCTGATGGCGCGTCAGCAGGAAATAGACGTAGCCGAGCGCGAGGAAGATCGCGAACACACCGGCCACCAGCAGATTGAAGTAGATCATCGCCGCCATCGAGATCAGCGCTGCGACCAGCGCGAACGCCGGAAAATACGGGAACAGCGGCGCGCGGAACGGCCGCTCCATCTGCGGGTCCGTGCGACGCAGCTTGAACAGCGCGAGCATGCTGATCACGTACATCAAGATAGCGCCAAATACCGACATCGTCACGATATTCGCCGTAAGCGTCTGGCCGCCGAACTGGATCAGCTCGTCGCTGTAGATCGCCGCGATACCGATCACGCCGCCCGCGATAATCGCGCGATGCGGCGTCTTGAAGCGCGGATGCACTTTCGCGAGCCATTCGGGCAGATAGCCGGCGCGCGCCAGCGCGAAGATCTGCCGCGAGTAGCCGAGGATGATGCCGTGGAACGACGCGACCAGCCCGAACAGCCCGAGCCACACCAGCATATGCATCCAGCCGCTATTCGCGCCGACGATGTATTTCATCGCTTGCGGCAGCGGGTCGTTGATGTTCGAGAGCTTCGTCCAGTCGCCTGCGCCGCCGGCGAACACCATCACGCCGATCGCGAGCGCGACGAGCGTCAGGATGCCGGTCACGTAGGCGATGGGAATCGAGCGCTTCGGGTTCTTCGCTTCTTCGGCGGCCATCGCGACACCTTCGATCGCGAGGAAGAACCAGATCGCGAACGGGATCGCCGCGAACATCCCGTGGAAAGAGCCGAGACTGAACTGGTCGGAGCCGGACCAACCACCTTTCGTGAAGTGCGCCCACTCAAAGCCCGGCGCCACGACGCCCATGAACACCAGCAGTTCGAAGATAGCGAGCAGCGTCACGCACAGTTCGAAGGCCGCCGCGACCTGGACGCCTACGATGTTGAGCGCCATGAAGACCAGGTATGCGCCCATTGCTGCGTGTTTCGGTTCCAGGCCAGGGAATTGCACGTGCAGGTACGCGCCGATTGCCAGCGCGATCGCGGGTGGGGCGAAGACGAATTCGACTAGCGTCGCTGCTCCTGCGAGAAAGCCTCCGGTTGGGCCGAACGCGTGGCGCGCGTAGGCGAACGGGCCGCCTGCGTGCGGGATCGACGTCGTGAGTTCGGTGAAGCTGAAGATGAAGGTCGTGTACATCGCGGCGATGAAGACCGCTGTTACGACGAAGCCCAGTGTGCCCGCAGTCGCCCAGCCGTAGCTCCAGCCGAAGTATTCGCCTGAAATCACCAGGCCGACTGCGATGCCCCAGAGTTGCCACGTGCCTAACGTCTGCTTCAGCTCGTGGTGGGTCACCTTGCCGACGTGCTGGGATTTTGATTCTTGGGTCATCGGGGACTCCCTTTTTGCTGTTGAGCCGCACGCTAAAGGTATAGGCGAGCGGGCGGGCTTTGGGCGATGGTAGGGAGCCGAAAAGGAAGGGTGTTATCGAAAATTGGCAAAAGGGGGTCGCGCCGCACGATCCAGACGCAGCGCTCCCTGCGGATCTTGGCCTTTGAAGCGCCGTCCGGCCATACCGCAAAGTCGCTTAAAGAACGCTACACATCAGCCGTGGACGCTCCATGACCGGCCGACCACCTCGTAGCACGGACCATCATCAAAGGTAATCATCAGGTGCCGCAATGCGTCGACAGCTTTTTGGTCTTTCTTGCCTGTCCTTTTGATCTTTACTAGCCACTCACTGTCAAGCGACACGAGCCTTCCATATGCAAGGTTGAACATGTCTGCGGTACACGATGTCATAAATGTGCACTTGTAGGCTTCCAACCCGCCAAATCTCAGCACGAGGGGGGTTGGACTCCCGTCGTCGCCCTCAATAGATAGCCTCAACTCGCACTCTCGGCGAGGAAGAACAACAAATTCAGGGCTCTGCAGTAAAGCTGAGGCAGGTACCGGTAATTGCCAAAGTTCCGTCATTGTTTAGCTCCAGGGCGTGGGATGCTTCCGCTCCCAACGTATGTGCTTGTGTTTTGGCCAGACCCGGTGATACGTAGCGTCGACGTACCACTGTTGGTCAAGCCGTTCTTATCGAGGCGCGCCGCTATCGCCGCCTCGGTAGCAGCATCGCCCGTCATATCGATGAACGTCCACTGGTTCTGTGGAACGCCCGCCTGAGTGAGCGCAAGTGACGAACGCGTATTAACGATGAGCGTGTCACCACCCATAGTGATGGTTTGCACGGGCAAATCGGACGCGGCCAATGTTCCAGTACGAAGTTGAGACGCAACATCGCTGATTGTAAATCCAGCGAGATTGCCTTCACCGCTAAACCATGGGCTAGCTGTGGTTTGAGAAAACTTCAACGTATTGTTCGTGCCAACCGATTCAGCGAGCGCCGAAGATGCAAGCGTCGTAAGCCCGAACGTCCCATAGAGCTCACCGAGCGCGCCGAGCGCCTGGTTGTTGTATTGAAAATACGGTACAAAATCCGGCATCCCCGGCAACGAGAAGGTTGCTGCGTTCAGCGCCGTATTCCCAATGCCCGCGAGCACATCGGTGCCGGCTGCCGACTCCATCGCTGGAACGTCGGCACCCGCATTGACCGCATTGCTGACGTTGTCGACGAATGTCGTGACCCACTTGCCGCAGGAGTTGTGTTCGCAGAAGTTGTTCAGCGTCTCATTCTGGGCCGCCGTCGTGGCTCCCTGAACGTTAAAGCCGAGTGCCCCGGCAACACCGCCGCCGACCAAGGTTTCGATTCCGGCCAGCACACCAGGAGAAATCACCCCGCTGCTGTTGATGAGCGGATTCAACCCGGCGGACACCGCCCCACCAATGGCCCCTCCGGCACACCCGGTTCCCAGTGCCGCGGAACTGGCGCATCCCAATGCCGCGTGAGCGGCGATGTCCAACGGACTGCCTGAGCTGAACAAACCCGAAGACGCCGTAAATTCGTCCCCAATAGCATTCGCCCCGACCGCAGAGAAATTCGTAACCAGGTCATCCTTCAGCGCCTGCCCAAAACTACCGCCGTAGACAAGAGTAGAAACTCCCGCGCTCACAATCGAACGCGCCGCTACGTTGCCAGCCATCGCCCCGAGGTTCGAAAGAGTCACCGCAGGGTCGGCCGACACCACCCCGCTACCCAGATCGGTGAAACCGCTTGCCTCGTTCAGGTTCAATCCATAGTCGATACCGGCTGTCAGCGCCGACACCGCCACAGCCTGCCCCACCGAGCCCCAGTCGACAGAACCGGTCGTAATCATCTGGCCCGCGATGCTACCGACCAAAGCTCCTGCGATAGGTCCGAGATACATTGACGCGACAATCTCGACCGCCATGCTGAGAATCTGGCCGAACGCGCCGAGGCCGCCTGCCTGCACGAACTGCGTGTGCAGGTTGTCGCTTACCGTGACCTGCGAGAATGCACTGCCGAGCTGATCCTGAAGCTGGCTCAAGATCAGTTGTGTACCTAACTGATCAACCGTACCGTCTGCGTTGAGTTTCTCGAGCGCTCCGCCAATCTGACTCAGCGTCTGAACATTCAGATCCATGTTCGCGGCGCTCATAAAGCCGCCCGGCTGAACCGTGGTGCCCGTCGTATCGATGTAGCCGCCCTTGACGCTGCTCCAGATCTGACCAATGTCGACCTGATTCGCCTGATTCGTCAGCGAGTCCGTATTGACGGTCAGCGTGTCCGAAGCGGTGATGCTTCCGGTATTCAGGATGCTGCCGCCGGCCCCTTTACCGAAATTGAGCGTGACATCCGTACCGGTGATATTCCCACCCGCCGACATCGCGCTCGTATCGCTCGGCAGATACACCTGCGGCATCAGCGCGGTAATGGTCGGGCAGGTTGCGGTACCCGTCGCCGTGCACGTCGGGTCCGGCACGGTCTGCTCGACGTACCACAGCATCGGCTTGTCGAGCGCGCCGATCTGCGTCTGCGTCAGCGCGTCGCCCAGTTGCAGGTTGTTCGCCTGCGCGTAGTCGAGCGCGTTCTGGTACAGGTACGCCTTCTCCTGCTCAGTCACCGATGTGTTGGTCTTGCTGTCGTACGTCAGCCCGTCGATGAAGCTCGCCTTGCCCGTCTGCTGCAATGCCGCCTGCTGCAGCATCAGGTCTTCTTCCTGCGGGTTGTAGTAGAAGAGCGTCGAACTCGGTTGAAGATTGGACGGCAACGCGTTCAGCAGATCCTGCGGGCTGAGGTCGCCCAGCGCCGACGCGCCGAGTGATTTTGGAACACGAATTTCAGGAAACTCAGATCACACTTCCCGTTTCGACAAACCGTCGTTTCAGGTCCGGCAACATCGAGACGATCTTATCAATCTCCTTGGTGCGTTTTGGAGTTGCGGTTTTGAATTCATCGCTACGATATTTTTCTACAAAACCAAAGTCGCCCAGCACTATTGCCGCAAGACAATGAATGATCCCATCGGTCTCCTCGTAGAACGAACCCATTTGGCCGGAATTCCCGACCCCGTTGTCCATCCATTGATAGGTCACAGGAAGATTCCGGAGCAGATTTTCTTCGCTGTCGAGGGTGAAGTACTTGTTAATGTAGCTTTGGCCGTCCATCAATACACCCGTTAGATAGGCAGGAGCGTCGGCTTGGATAATAAAGCCGCCGAGCCAGTGATCGGGCTCACCATGCGCAGTTGTGAAAGCTAGCTTCTTGGGATAAATACGCTTCACACTCCCGGGGCCACGGTACATTGCCGACTCCAATTGAAATTTGATCGACAACGTCCAATACGGATCACGACCAAAAAGGTCTTTGTACAGACGGACAATTTTTCTATTCCGGATACCTGCGACAGGAATGACCGAACAACTCGGCTCCGGATTAAACGTAAAACCCGGGCTGACCACAAGATCCGTGTGCTTTAGTTCCTTGTTAACAAAGTCACCGGACGATGTGAATTTCCAGCCCGGAAATTCCGCAACGACTTGCTGGCAAATTTCTACGATATCGCTTTTGAAAGTCATAGAGTTTTCGGACGAATGATAACGACCTGCGTCGGCGCGACCTCACCGCTTACGTTTGCATTGGCTGCATTTCTACCAGCACCCGTTGCATTACCCAACTGGCTAGCCGGGTAAACCGTTGCCCGGTTGGGAGTCAAGTCGCCTGCGCCTGTTTTGATCTCGACAATGACTCTACCAGCAGAATTGAGGGGAATCGAACTTAGTTGGTTTCCATTCAAGTCCAAGGCTACGTAGCCGGGTGGCACGTCCAGGCTGCCATTAGGTGTACCGCTGACAACCTGATCGGCACGTGCACGCACTGTTGTTCCAGCTGCACCGGTGGCGTCCAATGTCACTTCAGGCTGAACGGATGCTCCTTGATTGGTGAAGCTATCTGCGACTTCTGCAGCCGCATTATTGTGAGCGGCTCGAGAGTTTGCCAATGTCTGGCCTGGCGAGTTCGTACTACCGCCACTACCTCCTGACGCACTGCCTCCGTTGCCACCACCCGATGCACCGCCGTCCGAAAGTAGCGCGTCTGATCTTACCCACGTTTGGTGGACACCTTGAAAGAGGCATACTAGCTCTGCGAGGTATCTCATGGAACGCAAAGACTACAAGCGGTATAGCCGGGAATTCAAGCTGGAGGCCGTGCGACTGGCAGCACTTGGCGAGAAGCCCAAGGCGCAGATTGCACGTGAGCTGGGAATTCGCGTGAACCAGTTGCGTAACTGGCGGCTTGACTTCGAGGAAGAGGAACGCGCCGGCGCACCGAAACGTGCACCGGTTCAGGAGGATGATCTCGCGAAACTGCGACGTGAGAACGCCAGACTCAGGGAGGAGAACGAGCTTTTAAAAAAAGCGGCCATCTACTTCGCGCGGGGATCGACATGAAGTATCAGTTCATTTCCCTGCACCTGCATAGCTACCCGGTGAGGGCGATGTGCCGGGCGCTTGAGGTCTCCGCGAGTGGCTGCTATGCAGCGCGCGCCCGCACGCCGAGCAGGCGTAGCGAAAGGCAGACCCTGCTAACGTCGAAGATTCATGTCATTCACGTTGCGAGCCGCCACACGTATGGCGCGCCGCGTGTGCATGCCGAACTCTACGCGCAGGGGTTCGCGTGCAGCCTCAATACCGTGGCGAAGTTGATGCGGCAGGCGCAGATCATGCCCAAGGCCATCCGGCGGTATCGTGTGACCACCGACTCCCGGAACACCAGAAAGGCCTCGCCGAATCTGGTGAATCGCGTGTTCGTGGCTGACCGGCCGGACATCTGCTGGTTAAGCGACATCACCTACATCCCAACACGTGAGGGCTGGCTCTATCTGGCCGCGATCCTGGATCTGCATTCGCGCGCTGTGGTGGGCTGGGCCATGAGCAGGACACTCGATTGCCGGCTCGCGATGGATGCTCTCCAGATGGCGATAGGCAAACGCGGATCAGCTCCGGGCATCCTGCACTCCGATCAGGGAACAACGTACTCGGCGGTCGAATATCGCGCCTTGCTCAGCCGGCACTCGATCCGGCAAAGCATGAGTCGCAAGGGGAACTGCTGGGACAACGCGCCGATGGAGAGCTTCTTCCACACGTTGAAAACGGAGCTGGTCATGCATTGCGACTTCAAAACCCGCGATCAGGCACGCGCCAGCCTGTTCGAATATATGGAAGTGTTCTATAACCGCCAGCGGCGTCACTCAACCATCGGTTACGAGGCACCGCTGCCCTTTGAAACATTGACCAACGCCAAATTCAAGGTGTCCACGGTTCGTGGGTAAGATCACCCAGCGCCTTAAGCGCATCCTCTCCAATTTGACCGGTTGAACCGATACCCGTCGGAGGATTCGGAGAAACGACTCTAGTCGACCCATCGGACGACAGGGTGTAGTAGTTGCCATTCCCACCTAGGTATATAGGATTGCCGTACGCATCCGACGTACCGGTTGGCGAGTAGGCCCCACCTTTGGGACCTGTCACGGTACCATCTGGGTTTTGCGTGTACCCTGCTGGAACATTTCCTCCCGCCCCGGTAGACCCTCCACTCTTTGTGGCAACAGAAACACGTTAAAACCCGGGGGCGTCCCTCCAATGGACGTCCCCGGGAAATGCCTCGCCCTTCAGAAAGGCAACAAACACTTCCGCCACTTGATTAGACATGAACCATTCATCAGATCGCATTGGAACCTTTCCAGCGCGAAACGAAAGTATGGTTCCATCCGGACGAACAGCACTTGGCTTGTCATGAAACGCGCGAAAGCGCTTGTTACCAGTTGCGTCATACCGCTCGATCATGCATGTCACTCCACCACCAGCGACCTGCACGTAATTTCCGCTAGCATCTGTCAATGATGCATACGAAGAGGGACCATAGCTCTTCAGTGACTTAATTGTTCTCGTCACTTGAGATTCCCGTGGCTCGTGAATCTCAGGCTTACCTTCTGCTTCAAGTTTCATTGACTGTATCTCTTACGGAACGTATACCGTCGTCGCACTGCTTACACTCTTTCCGGCGAATCGCCCTGCGGCTGTGGCACCAAACTGGTTTACGAACTGATCCGCAAATTGTTGATATGTATTCGGGGTTGCACCACCGCTTTTCACCTCGATTCCATGCAAAGCACCACTTGCGTCCTGCGTAACAATATCGTAACGCCGCGGACCAAGCGGACCATTGACCACCACCTCCTCACCGACAACGTTGATGCCATTGCTGCTCAGCAAATCCGCAAACTGCGACGCGGCTGTTGTTCCGGGTGGCGGACTTCCCGAGACACTTGCAAATTTCCCGTCCGGAGTTCTGAGACTACCATCCGGGTACAACTGGACATTGTTCCCGAGATTTTGCGGACCGGTCGGATTGTCTGTGGCACCTTGACCGCTCGTACCACTACTCGAACCACTGTCACCCCCACTGTCCCCGCTCGACAATATCGCATTGCTCGGCACGTTGTTCGGTGGTCCCGGCGAGACCAGAGGCGGGGTCATCACACATCCCATATCGGGCACACAAAGCACCACCGGCAGCGTCACTGGAGCCCCACCCGTATTCGGCGGATTGCCATTGTCTGCCTCTATCGGCGAATTCGCGTCCGGTGGCTGGTGTCCACCGGCATTCGCCTGAATCTGCGACGCAACACCTTGTGCGGTCGAAACAACGAACGACCCAATCGCCTGTGACACTGGGTTACCCGGCGACGCGGGCATAAGGGTATAGGCCGCTAACAACAGAGTTCCAAGCAATCCACCGTTCTTGATCGTGTCGAGTATGTGGGCTTGATTGCCCGAGTTGTTCAACGCCTCATTTTCTGCAGCGGTGGCACCCGCCTGTGCATCTTGCCCAGCGAGGCCCGCCCCAACCCCGCCAATCAATGTAGCGAACCCGGCCAGTGCCGCCTGTTGCGCGGGATTCAGCGCCGCTCCCGTAGGATCAATCGCCTTGATGAAATCCGGTGAGAACGCCGCGCTCGCCGCGCCACCAATCGCACCACCAGCGCATCCAGTCCCTTCGATGGCTGATGCGGCACATCCGAGAGCAGCATGCGTTGAGATATAGCCCAACTCTCCAGACAACCCCGTCCCGAAAACACCATCAGCATTCGCCTGCCCAACCGCATAAGCCCCCGCCGCTGCCGCTTCCTGCGTCAGCGCATCCTTGAATGCCGTACCAAAGCTCCCACCCTCTATAGTCGAACTCACGCCTGCCGAAATCCCGGCTTCACCCAGCATCGCAATCGCACGCTGCTCGAGTGTCGATGCAGACGAACTCGTGGCCTGATTCACCGTGCTGCCAATCGACGGGTTGACGCCAGCAAGACTGGCGAGCGAACTCGTCGGGCCGCCGACTGCCAATGGCCCGGTTGTAAAGTCAAGTCCGCTGTCGCCGTTATACGTAATGCCGTTCGTCAGCCCCGCCGTGATGCCTGCCACGGCGGCGGCTTCGAATGCGCTGCCCCAGTTCAGACTGCCGGTTGTCGTCAGTTGCGAAGCGACGCTCGATGTCAATCCGGCAATCGCGGCCGACACCGCAATGTTGCCGAGTCCCGCAGTCGTAGCCGCTGTGCCTGCGGCAAAGGTGCTGCCGGCGGCCGTGCCGAACGCTGCGCCGATCTCCGCAGTCGCCGCGCCAAACGACATGATCGATACCACAACCGCAAACGCCATCCCGACGATGTCAGCGGCCCCAAATCCGCCCATCGCGGTAAAGCTCGTATTCAGTTGATCGCTCACGCTCGTCTGCGTGAAGCTGCTACCAAGCTGTTGCTGAAGGCCGGCTAGCAACTGCTGTGTGCTGGTCTGGTCGACGTTCCCATCGCTACCCAGCAACTGAAGTGCGCCTCCGATCTGATTGAGCGTTTGCACGTTCAGATCCATGCTTGCCGCGCTCATGAATCCGCCTGGCTGAACCTCGGTGCCGCTTGTCTTTTCGTATCCAGTGGCCGCGATGTACTGCCAGATATCGCCCACGTTGACCTGGTTCGCCTGATTGGTCAGCGTGCCGGTATTGACCGTCAACGTTCCCGTTGCATCGATATTGCCGGTGTTCAGGATGCTGCCGTTCCCATCCTGGTTGAAGTTCAGCGTGACGTTCTGGCCGAGAATATTTCCGCCCGCCGACATCGCATCCCAGTTCGGCGGCAAATAGACCTGCGGCATCAATGCGGTAATCGTCGGGCACGTCACCACGCCAGTCGAGATGCAACTCGGATCAGGCACGGTCTGCTCGACATACCACAGCATCGGCTGGGTCAACGCGTTGATCTGCGTTTGCGACAGCGCATCGCCCAGCTGCAGGTTGTTCTGCTCCGCGTAGTTGAGCGCGTTCTGATACAGGATCGCCTTTTCCTGATCGGTGACCGACAGGTTGGTCTTGCTGTCGTAAGACAATCCATTCAGGAAACTGGCCTGGCCTGTCTGCTGCAGTGCTGCCTGTTGCAGCGTCAGGTCTTCCGCCTGCGGGCTGTAGTAGAACAGCGTCGAGGACGGCTGCAGGTTCGGTGGCAGGTTGTCCAGCAATGTTTGCGGACCTAGCGCACCGAGCGTCGAGCCACTGAGCGAACCCTCGATGTACGACGCCTTACCCGCCACCGGCGTAGGCAACTGCCCACCGATCGTGCTCGGCGTCGTCAGGTTCAGCCCCGGCAGGTTCACTGCGCTCAATGAAATGACCTGCGACGGCGCATTGACACGCGGCGTGTAGGTGTTCGCGGTCGTGATGCCATTGATGAGCTTCTGCCCCGTCAGCGAGACGGACGTGCCGACCACGTTGCCGACGTTCTGAATCTCTCCGCCCGATGTAATCGACAGGTTCGGTGCCTGAATCGTCGCGGCGATATTGCCCACGGGCGTCGGCGGATCGATCGTGCCGCCCGCGTTGGTGTATGCGCTCCCGTACAGCGCGGTGCATTCGGCCACCGACCCGCAAGCCCACACGTCATGGCGCTTGTCGGGGCTGAAGTCGCCGGTCTCCTGCACCCAGTGCGAGTGCCAGTAGGCATTCAACGTCTGGGCTTCGTTCACCACGGGGCCCGCGACGTTGATCGATGCACTCGTCCCGGCCGAAATCAGACTGCCGATGTTGGTCAGCGTCCCGGCATTGATCTGCAGGTTATTGCCCGCGCTGATCACCGATGAATTGCCCGACTGCTGGTCGACGTAGGCTTCGCAGTAGCTTTCCTTGTAGCCGCCTGCCGTCATGCAGCCGTTGTACTGCTCCTGGGCACCATAGTTCTGGTGAACGGGTACGGGCGGCGGCAAGTCGTTCGTGATCGCACCCGATACGTTCAACGTGATGTCGTGGCCCGCGACGATGTTGCCCGACGTGTTGTTCAGGCTTTGTGCCGGCCTGGTCGAACTCGCCGTACTGCCTACTCCGCCAATAACGATGTCATGGCCCGCAAGCAGGCTGCCGTAGGTGTTGTTGATCTGGCCTGCAGCAATGACGAGATCGTTGCCAGCAAACACCGTGGCGCTCTGCTGCGCATACGAGAACGTGGTGTTGTTCGGATTGCCGCCGCGCATGTTGTTGCCGGGCTGCGTCGTCGAGACGGAATTATATTGACCCTGGTTGGTGAACGACTGCGCCGCACTCGCGTTGAAGTTGTTGCCCGCATAGAGCAAGCCGCCGTTGACCAGATTCCCTCCGGACAACGTCATGTTCCTGCCGGCTACGATCTGCCCTTGCGAGCCGAACGACGTATCCGTGCTGACGGAACTCGGCGGGACATTGGCCGTGTTGTTGAATGCGACGGTGGATTCCGGAACCACTGTTTCGGATATGGCGACGTGCTCAGTGCCGTAAATCCCGACGACACCCAGCGCCTTCATCTGTGCCATGAACGCATTGAGCTGTGCCTGGTCGACCGTGTCGACGATCGTCGCGGTTGAATTGCTCAGCGGTGCATTGTTGAGCGACTGGATGTTCAGATTGACATCGAGCCCTGCAGAGATCGTGCTGCCTGCGTTCGACAGCGTGCCTGCCGTGATATTGACACTACCGCCCGCGGCGATCACGCCGGGCGACACCGTGCCCGGCGCCGTGATTGTCCGGTCGATCCCCGGCAATGCGATTTGCTGAACGGGTCCCGGCACCGTGGTGCCGACCTCGACGTTTTGACAGGCAGTGGAATCGCCGTTGCAGATGGTGCCGCCCGTGTGGACATCGATGTATCCGCCGGTCTGATCCGGTTTGAGCGACCCGATCGTGGCCGACGACGTACCCGATTGCAGATAGCAGTCGCCCTGGCTCAACATGCAGCCCCAGCTCGTCAGCGTCCCCACGACGATATTGGTCAGCAGATTGGGATCGGCCGATGCACCGACCAGTTCGGTCGTCGTCTGTGATGGTCCCTGCAGCGCATCGTTGATGACCGCGCCTGCATTGATGTTGATATCGCTGCCGGCCGTAATCCTGCCGACCGTGTTGTACACCGTCCCGCCGGTGTTCAATGCGATGCTGCCGTTCGCCTGCGTCGTACCGGATTGATTGTCGTAGTTGCCGCCACCGTTGAACGTGAGGTTGCCGGCGCTTTCAAGCGTGCCCCTGTTGGTGACGCTGCCGTTAAGCGTAAGCGCGTCGCCCGCGTGCATGACCGCGCCGGCCACGTTGTTCAACGCACCGTTGAACGTCACGTCGTTCCCCGTTACCAGTCCCGTGTTCGTGAACGTGCCATTGGTGGAAAGCGTCAATGGCGCCGTGCCGTTTATCGTGCCGGAATTGTTGATGCCATTCAGGCCCGTCAACGTCACGCCCTGTCCGCCGAAATTCCACGTACCTGTGTTGTTGATCGACGCGGCAGTAATCGATAGCTGGCCGCCCTGGCTGATCGTCCCCTGTGACGGATCGAACGCCATGTTCGACAGGCCGAGGTTCATGTTCCGCTGCGCGAGCACCTGGCCGCCAGCGTTGTAGAACGAACCGTCGCCGCCGGTAACCGTCACCGATACGTCGCCGGTCACCGGAGCGTTAGGCGTGTTGGGATTGCCCGCGAAAATGAGGCCATTCTGGTTGTTCAACGACGCTGCTGTGATCGAGATTCCATTCACGCCCATCAGCGAACCGCCGACGTTGGTCAGCCCACCGCCTACGGTGATGTTCGTCGTCGAGCCGTTCACGATGCCCGCATTGGCGAAGTTCGTCGCATTGATCGTCGTCGTGGCCGCCGACGCCAGCGACCCGTTCGCCGCATTGGTCAGGCTCGGTGCCGATACATACAACGCACCGCCCGACAGCACGCTGCTCGCGTTGTAAAACCCGTTCCCCGAGGTCAGCGTCGCCGCGCCCACCACGTCCACTGCGGCGCCCACCAGCGACAACTGATTCGACGCGTTCGCCGTCAACGTCCCGCCGACGATCGCCGACCCCAGCGTCACGTTCGTACCGGTGAACTGCATGTTCCCTGTCGACACCATCGACGCGTGGCTCGCGTCGATGGTGCCCTGCGCCGTGACGGTCACGTTCTTCGAACCGCCTTGCGCGCCGCTCAACGTTACGTTGCTGCCGCTCAGCGTGAACTGACCGGCGACCGTACTACTCCCACTCAACGTCACCGTCTGCCCCGCCCCCAACGTCGTATCGCCATTCGACGACACCCCCGCCACCGTGACATTCCCATGCGTGCCATTGACGCTCACGTTCCCCATCGACGACACCGCACCAGTCACCGACGCGTTGTTCGACGCCAGAATCTGCACGTTACCGCCCGACTGCACATCGCCACTGAACGAGACACTGCCTCCCGTCGACTTCGCCGCCAGGTTGCCGACCACGGTAGCAGCGCCGAACGACATATCACCGCCCGACGTCGCGTTGAATGCCCCCGCACCCTGAATCGCGCCGAGCGTCACACCGCCGCCCGCGCCGATCGTGATGTCCTTGCCGAACGTCAACGCGCCACCACCGGTTATCGAGCCGCCCGCATTGATCGTTGCAAGGCCGAGTCCGAGGAATGCGCCATTAAGTACGGCGCCACCTCCCGCGGTTAATGTCGTGTCGCCGTTGACGAGCTCACCGCCGAGCGCAAGCGAACCACCCGACTTCGCAGTCAGGTTGCCCACGTCCGAAATCGAACCGGTGACGTTCAGGTTGCCGGTCGTCGCGGTCAGCGACGTATCGTTGTTCGCGCCGATCGCGCCGTTCGCCGTGAGGTTACGACCGGCTGTGATCGTCAGATGGTCGGCACTCGTCGTGTTGCCGCCGAGCGTAACGTCGCGTGCCGCGGTAACGGTGGTCGCCGCACCGGACGCCAGCAAACCACCGACCTTCACATCGCCCGCGCCATTGTGTCCCTGCGCCTGTAGCGCGAGCGTGCCGCCCGCCTGCGCGGAGCCCATCGACAGATCGTTGCCCGCCGTTGCGGCGAGCGCGCCGTTGGTCGCGACCGTGCCCGTCACGGCGATGCTGTTGCCCGCGTTCAGCGTCGCCTGCTGACCGAACGCCACCGAGCTGGCGGAAATCGAACCGCCCGCATTCAACGTGCCGGCGTTCTGCGCAGCGATGCCGCCGGTCAGCGTCATGTCGCCGCCCGACGTCAACTGTGCATTGCCGCCGACGGTCGTCGCACCCGAGAACGTCAGCGCCTGCCCGGCGTTCGTGGTCAGGTTGCCTTGCGTCGTGACGTTCGCTGCGCTCACGTTGCCGGTCGTCGCGGCGAGCGTCAGATCGCCTGCCGAGTTGACGTCGGCGAGCGTGAGGTTGCGCGCGGCATCGATGGTCGTCGTGCCGCCGGTGTTGATCGCACCGGCCACCGTGACATCGCGTGCCGCCTGCAGCGCGAGTGTGCCGAGCGCGGTCGCCGTGCCGCCCAGTGTCACGTCGCCGCCACCCGCGTTGCCGTTCGCCGTCACCGACAGACTGCCGGTCACAGCCTGCACGCTGCCGAGCCCCGCGTTGTTGCCGGCCGTGACCGCCACGCTGGAACCCTGCAATGCGCCGGTCAACGTCAGGTCGTGTGCGGCACTCAGCGTCGCAGCTTGAGCGAATGCGGCCGAGCCGCTACCGCTGATATCGTTCGACGCCGTCAACGTCCCGCCGAGTTGGCCAGCCAGCGCCCCCGTCAACGCGATATCGCGGCCGGCCTGTACGGTGACCCCCTGCGTCGCATTGATCTGACCGCCGAGCTGCGTATCGAGCGCAGACGTCAGGCCGAGTGCACCCAGCGTGGTCGTCATGCCGGTCAGCAGAATGCTGCCGGTGGCGGTGGTTGCGGTCAGGTCGCTTTCGCTTTGAACCGTACCGCTGACGACGACATTGCGCTGTCCAGCCAGCGTCAGCGTATTGCCGCCAGTCAGCGAGCCGCTGATCGACACATCGCGCGCAGCGGTCAACGTGACCGCGCCGGGTGCCGTCGCGGTGCCGGTAATCGCGGCATCGCCTGCGCCTGCGTTGCCGTTCGCGGTCACGTTCAGCGTGGTCGCGGAGTTCACGTCGTGCAGTGCCGCACTGTCGCCGCCCACCGCATTGATGACGTTCGCCTGCACGCCGCCCGTCAACGCGATGTCGCGTTGCGCGGTATAGCTTGCTGCCTGCGTGAACGACTGCGTGCCGGCACCGGTCATGTCGCGGCCGGCGGTGACGAAGCCATTCGCCTGTCCGACCAGCAGGCCGTTGAGCATCGCATCGCGGCCGGCGCTCAACGTGACATCACCGACGGCGGTCGTGCTCGCGCCGAGCGAGAGGTCGAGACCCGTCGTGACGTCAAGCTTGCCGCCGCTGTTGATGCCGCCCGTCGCGTTCAGGCTGCCCTGCTGCGCGTTGAGCACCGCATCGCCGACCGTTTCGATCGCGCCGCCGACATCGATGTCGTGCTGTGCGTCGATGGTCGTCGTCGTGCCGCTCGCAATCTTGCCCGCGACCGATGCGTCGTTCTGCGCGGTCGCCGTTACAGCACCCGCCGCTGCGGCGGTACCGTTGATCGTCAGATTGCCCGGGCCCGTCGACGTGTTCGTGCCGTTCGCATTCAACGCAATCGTGCTGGTTGATTCGACGTTGTTGACGCCAACATTGCCCGCCGCCGTGACCTGCACCGACTGGCCCTGGATCAGTCCGCCCTGTGCGACATCGCGGCCCGCATTCAGCGTGGCCGCTTGCGTGAAGGTCATCGTCCCCGCGCCGCCGATGTCGCGACCCGCCACGATGTTTCCATTGCCGAGGCCGGCGAGCATGCCAGTCACCGTGACGTCGCGTGCCGCGTTCAGCGTCGCATCGAGCGCGGCGCTCGTCGTCCCACCGAGCGCGATGTCGGTGCCGGCCTGCACGTTCAGCGCACCGTTACTCGCGACGGTCCCGCTCGAGCTGACGCTGCCGTTCTGCGCGGTCAGCGTCGTATCGTTCGCGGACTGGATCGAACCGGTGATGCCGATGTTCTGGCCTGCGTTCAACGCCACGGCTGCGCCGCCGCTGACGGCGCCCGTCACGTTCAGGTCGTTCGTCGCGTTCAATGCGAGCGTCGATGCCGCCTGCACGTCGTGCAGCGACGCGGAGCCACCGGCCGTCGTCTGTACGGTGCCCGCGCGCAGCGAGCCGGTGAGGTTCGTGTCGCCACCCGAGCCGACGCTCGCGTTCAGCCCGAGCGCGATGGCAGCCGCGCCCGCGATCGCATTGCCGGCGTTCAGCGTGCCGTTGCCCTGCGCGACGACGGAGCCGTTCATCGTCAGGTTCTGGCCTGCGGTGATCGTCATGTCGCCAAGCGACGACGTGCCTTGCGCCCCAAGATCGACTGATTGCGCCGCATCGACGACGAGGTTGCCGCCGGACTGGATGTTGCCGGTCGACGTCAGGTTGCCGCTCGCGTTCTTCAGCGTGACGTCGCCGTTCGACTGCACGGTGCCCGCAATCGACGTGTCGCCACCGCCGGTCAGCGACAGCGCATTCGCGCTCTGTACGGTGCCGCCCGCGTTCACCGCGATGGCTTGCGCGGCGTTCAGCGCGGCACTCGACAGCGACGTGACCGTGCCGCCGACCGTGATGTCGCCGGCATTCGCCGCGACTTGCAGCGCAGCGTTGGACACGACGTCGTTAAGCGCAACCGAATGGCCAGCCGTCAGCGACACGGCATTGCCCTGAAGCGCGCCCGTCACCGACAAGTCGTTCGCCGCCGTGACCGTCGTATCGCCCGTGAAGCCGCTGCTGCCGCCGGCGACCACGTCGTGTCCCGCGGTCAGCGTTGCTGTCCCCTGGCCCGCAAGCGCACCGCCGATGGTCAGATCGTGACCCGCCGCGACCGTCATGCCGCCGACGGCACTCGTCGCGCCGGTCAGCGCGACGTCCTGCGCCGCGTTCACCGAGAGATTCGACGCACCGTTCAACGTGCCGGTCGAGGTCACGCTGCCGTTCGTCGCGGTGACTGCAAGATCGCCGACTGACTGCAGCGTACCGCTGGTCGCAACGTCGACGTTGCGTTGCGCGGTGAGTGCGGTTTGCGAGCCGCTTGCGAGCGTGCCGTTGACGACGATGTCGCGTGCCGCGTCGACATGGGTTGCGCCCACGGTGGCCACCGCGTCGTTGAACACGACGTCGCCGCCGCCTGCGAGCCCATTGGCCGTCACCGACAACGCACCGCCCGCCTGCAGGCCCGCCAGCGCGACGCTGTTCGCCGCGTCGACGGTCAGGCCGTTCGACAGCAGCTTGCCGGTCAGCGCGACGTCACGACCGGCGGTCAGCGCGCCGGTCTGGCCGAACGCGATCGAACCGCTGCCCGTGATGTCCTGCTGCGCATTGAACGCGCCGTCGTGCTGCGCGATGAACACGCCGGACACATCGAGATTGCGTGCCGCCGATACCTGTGCGTCGGTGCCAACCAGAAGCGATCCCGCAACCGATACGTCGCGCGCAACCGTTGCATTCAGCGTCGTGCCGCTCGCAAGCGATCCGCTCACCTGCAGATCGCGGCCGGTCGTCGCCGTCACCGCGTTCTGCGCGGTGACCTGCGATGCGGCGAGCACGTCCTGCCCTGCGGACAGTGCGAGGTTCGCGCCGCTGTGCGTCGTCCCGTTGATCGCGACGTTGCCGTGCGTCGCGGTGAGCGCGAGGTCGCCGGACGTCTGCAATGCGGCATTCACGTTGACGTCGCGCTGCGCGTTCGCCTGCAGCGTGCTGCTGTTCGTCTGTCCCGCGACGTTGACGTCGCGGGCGGCGGACAACGTCGTTGCGCCAGTCACGACGGAGGTTCCGTTCAGATCGACGTCGCCTGCGCCGTCGTTGCCGGCCGCGTTAACGGCCAGCACGCCGCCGCCCTGCACGTCGCCGAGCGTGACGTTCGCGCCGCCCGACACAGTCATATCGCCGGTCGACTGCGCATTCGCGATGTTGACGTTGCCGCCCGCCGCGACGTTCAGCTTCGCTCCGGACTGAAGCGTGCCGGTCGATGTCACGTCGCCGGTCGCATTGATCGAATACCCGCCGACGCCGACGTGCGGGCCGCTCATCGACACGTTGCCGGTCGACTGCACGGTCGCCTGTTGCTGCACCGCCGATCCGGCGATCGACACGTCGCCGTTCGCCGACAGCTGCAGATCGCCGGCATTCGCCGCGAGCTGCCCGTCGGTACGCACGCCCATGCCTGCGGCCGTGCTGATGATCTGGATCTGGCCGGCGGTCATTGCGCCGAACGCGGTCGCGTCGATCGCGAGGCCGTTGTTCGCGGTGCCGTTCGCGCTGTTGATCGCGGCAGCCGTGTTCGTTGCGCCGTTCGTCGACGTCGAATAGGTCGTGCCCGCGTCGGTCACCGAAACCGGCAACACGAACTGACGTCCAGCCACGGTGTTGATGCGCGTGCCGGCGTACAGCGGCGCGTTGATGCCGATCGTCTCGGCGATCAGGTCGATCGTGCCGACCGTCCCTTCGATCCCCGCGCCCGGGCCGTTGGTCCCGGCGTTGCCTTCGATCTGGATGTGGCCGCCAGTCACGTTGTAGCCGACCGCCTGCGCATGCGCGAAATCAGTCTGCGTGCCGTTCAGGTCGCCGACGAATTGCGGCGTGCCCGTCGACAGCGTCACGCCGATCGTGTTGGTGAAGCCGGTGCCGCGCGTCGTGATGCCGTTCGGATTGGCGATGATCACGGTCGCGGGTGCGCCGAATACTTCGAGCGGTCCGTTCAGCAGACTCGCGAACGCCGATCCCGTCGACGTCACCTGGTTGACGATCACGCTCGCCGTGCGTCCCGCGAGATTCGGGTTGGCCTGGACGTTGCCGCCCGTCAGCGACGTGCCCGACAGCAGGCTGTTGTTGAGGATCAGCCCGACCGGATCGATGTTGAAGGTCTGATACTGGTTCAGCGAAATGCCGGCCGCGTTCGGCGCGGTGATGTTGACGACGGGGACGCCGCCGTTCGCGCCGGTGGTCTGCGTGATTTTCGGCTGGAACGAGATCGGTGCGGTCGGGTCGACGATGGGCGCGGCCATCGCCTCCTGCATCGCGAACCGCACCCGCAACCATGCGAGATCCTGAATGCGTTGCCATGCGTTGTCGTCGAGCCGATGACTGCCGCTCGCGAGCAGACCCGCGGCCGATTCGCTCTGCTCGAACGTGACGGTCAGCGGCCCGACGAACAGCGTCGCGGCAACGACCGCCGACACGGCGCGCTGCCACAGGCTGTATGAACGTGCCGCGCCGGCGATGGTCCGGACGTAGCCGGACGCGCGTGTCAGTCCGCTGCGCAGTTCTTCTCGCGGCAGTTGCACGCGCTCAAGTTGTCGCAAGGCGTTTCGCGTCGAAACTCGCATGATGTTCTCGTTTTTTTACCGTCTTTTTCTGTTCGATACGAAGCACGCACATCGACCGGCTTCGTTCCGGCAGCGGGACATTCCCCGCCCGCTGCTCATCGCCTCACTTCGGCGTTACTGCGTACTGTCGTCCTGCTGGATCACGGCGTTCTTCATCAGATCCACGACGACCTGCGCGGTCGCCTTCTGCAACGCGACCTGCTCCAGCTGCTGACGCAACGGGCCTTTGATCGTGTCGTAGTCGGGGATCTGCGTCGCGCGCTCCTGGTCCACCTTCACGATCCAGAATGCGTCGCCGACCTGCACCGGCGCGGCCGTCACCGCGCCCTGGGACAGCTTCGTCAGCGCGTCCGCGACGGGCTCGGGCCACCCCTGCGTCGCGCCCTGCTGCACCGGCGTCTTGAACGACACCCAGTTCATCGCGCCGCCCTGCGCGGCGCCCGGTCCCTTGCTGTATTGCTTCGCGAGTTGCGCGAAGTCAGTGCCTTTTTTCAGCTGCGCGAGCACGGTCTTCGCGGTGTCCTCATCCGTCACGGCGATCACGCTCGGCTTGTATTCCTTGTCGCCGAGCGTCGCGACGATCGCGTCGTATTTCGCCTTCACGTCCGCGTCGGTTACCGGCACGGGCTTGACCTGATCGCGCAGAAATTCCTGCGTCATCGCAAGCGATCTGGCCTGCTCCATCGCGGCGAGCACCTGCGGACGCGTGTCGTAGTGCTGCTTCGCGGCGGCCTGCCGGAACAGCTCGCGTGCAATCAGCTGGTTCTTGAACGTCGTGCGTGCGGCAGGCGTATCGGGCGCATTGACCGCCTTCAGCGCGGCGCTGACCTGGTCCTGCGTGATGAACACGTTGTTGACGCGTGCGACCGCATTGGCGGGCAACGGCCCCGACGCGGGCACCGCCGCCGCGGCGACGCCGGGCTTGCTCGACGACGGCTTGTTGACGGCGTGTGCCGGCGGGGTCAGCACGGACAGCCCGGCGCACAGCACGATGGCCGCCGCGTGGCGATCGATGGGAAACAACAAAAATGAACGAGCCATATAACCTCCGTTATTCAGACCAGTTGAGCGTGGCGAGCAGCACGGTTGCTTTCCGGCCGAGCGCAGCCGGTTGCAGCAGCGCCTGACCGAGCAGCAGCTCGCCGGTGATGGTTTGTGCGTTGTGACGCCATTCGGCACGTGCGCCGATGCCTGCGCCGACCAGCGTCGGCCAGCCGCCTTGCGCGACGAGATGGGCTTTGCCGCCGTCGAGAAATACGTAGGGCTCGATGTGGGCGTCGTGCCAGCCCGGCACGTTCTGCCACGCGGCTTCGTTGCGCAGATACGCACCGGTGTCGCCGCTGATGCCGCCTTCCGTGAAGCCGCGCACCGAGTCCATGCCGCCGAGAAAAATCTGCTCGTTGCCGAACATCGCCACGCGGCTGAGCTGCGCGCGCAGCGTGCCGCGGTACGCCCACTGGCTGCCTGCCAGCGTGCCGAGCGCCATCTGCAGCGTGAGCGTCGAGTCGAGCTTCGTGAACTGGCTGTGCGCGTCGGACTTGCCGAGGTCGGAGCCGTCGTGACTCGCCGCGAGCCACGGCAAACCCTGCGATACGCCGACGTCCCAGGTAGCCGCCGCGCCCTGGTCGTGCACGACGAAACGGCGCAGACCGTTCAGGCCGACGCGCAGCACCGTCAGGTCCTGCGGCGACAGGTCGATGCCGTTCACGCTGCGTTCGGTGCGCATTTTGGTGAGCGTGACGTCGAGACTCGTGCGCCCGGTTCGCGAACGCGCGAGCACGTCGTTCCAGCCGAGGATCTGGCTGAACGTGCGCCCTTGCAGCAACGCGGTGTCGCCGATCGTCTGCTGGTATTCGGACAGCGACGTCGTGTAGCTGAAGGTCTGGTAGCCGTACGGCGCAGCGGCGGAAAACACCACCGCGTTGCTGTCCTCGGTACCGACGTAGTTGAACGACAGCGACTCCTGCAGACCGATCAGGTTGTCCGCCTCGATGCCACCGCGATAGCGCAGCGTGCCCGTTTGCGAGCTGCCGTAGTTGTCGATGCCGAGGTTGTAGAAGGTTCGGTCGCCATAGCGATTGGTCAGCGCGACGACAGAATCGCCGGGCGATTCGCCAGGCAGAATCTGGATCTCCGCCTGATTGCGGCGCAACCGGTTGATCTGGTCGACGCCCTGCTCGAGATCGGGAAGACGCAGCGTGTCGCCGACGCTGTCGCCGAACGCCCAGGCAGTTCCGGCGTCGGTGACGAGACCGCCGCCGTTCGTCGCGTACCACGGCGCATTCGGGTCGGACGGGCGCAGCGGCTTGTTGTTGAGCGTGAACCTGGAAACCTTGCCTGCGACGACGTTGATCTTCAGCGTGCCCGACGCGAGATTCTGCGCACCGAGATACGCGCGCGTCGTGATGTAGCCGTGCGCGATGAACGCTTCCGTCACACGACGCAGCAGCAGGTTGATACGGTTGCGGCCGAGTCGCTTGCCGAGAAACGGCTTCGCGATGTGCTCGAGTTCGCTCTTGCCCAGCACCTGATCGCCGATGAATTCGATGTGATCGATCTCGAAGGTCGGCTCGACGTCCTGCAGCGTGTCGACGTCCGCGCCCTCCGGCAGATTCGGCAATGCGGGGACGGGAGCCGCGATCTGCGCGGGCGCCTGCTGGATTTCATTGCGCCGCTGACGGTCCTGCTGCTCCTGCAACAGGCGTTGCGCGGGATCCTGCTCGGCCCGGCCCGGAAACCCGTTGAGCGCTGAGGGAGGCAACGCCGGAGGCGTCTGCGCGACCGCGGGCGCATGAATGCCGGCGAGCGCGACGGCGAGGCCGCCGAGCGGGAGTGACGGTCCGTACCTCATAGCCCGAACCACGACACGAGGCCAAGATGGTTGTGACCGCCGATCGTCACGGGCGCCCGGTACGGCACGCGAATCGTATTCACGCCACCGGCCGCATGGATACCGCCGGGCGCGTTGAACGCGCCGCCGTCGATGTCCGCTTCACCGGTGAGTTCGACCTGACCCGAGCCGCCGTTGAAGATGCCGCCCGTGTCGGCCGCGTAAATCGCGGACCACGAGTTGCCGAACCACTCTTTCAGATCGTTGCGACGGTTGATGACCGTATAGCCGAGCACGCCTTGAGCAAGCGTCTTCGGTGCATCGAGCTTCAGCGTGCCGATCGCGACGACGGTGCCGCCGGTATTCGTGATCTGCGTGCCGGCATGGAGGTCGATGTTCTGGCCGGCCTCGATGACACCGCCGAATGCCTGCACCGAACTCGACGCGCTCGAGCTGCAGAAGATGAAGCACGTCTGACTGTACGAGGCCTGACCGGTGAAGACGCCTTGCGTCAGCAGGCTGTCGCGCGCGGTGATCGAGATGTTGCCGTCGTTCGACAGGATCGAACCGCCGACGTTGGAAACGTTCTTCGCGGAGATCGTGACGTTGCCGCTGTCGGCTGTGATGTACGACAGTTTGTTCGGGTCCGCGAGCGAGCCGTAGTCGACCGTGAAGCCGTTCTGATGACGCGGGATAAAGCCGAAACGCCAGCTGTGGCTCGAGTAGCCGATCGCCGCGCCGCCATCGACGCCACTCGAATGGTCGATGACGTTGTTCAGGTCGCCGCCCGCCGTCAACGCGACGTTGGCGTTCGACAGAATCCGCGCGTCCTCGTTGGTGATGTCGCCGCCCGCATTCACGACGACGTCGCCGGCGACGCCGAACAGAATGCCGAGCGGCGAATCCGGCGTCGACTGGTTCAGCACGTTGCCGGCCGCGGTCAGCGTGACCGCGCCTTTCGAGTCGACGTCGGTGGTGGTCTGGGTCTGCCCCTGAACCAGCGAACCGATGTTGCTGATATCCCCCGTGCTCTTGATCACGACCCCGGTGGTCGACGACGCGATAACCGTCTGCTTATTGCCCTCGGGGTGCAGCGCCACGCCGCCGCCGCTCAGATCGACGCCGCCGTTCGTCAGCAGCGACGTGCCGGCGAAATCGAGTGCGCCGGTGGCCGAGATCGTCGACGTGCCGCCGACCTTCATCTGCATCGACGACGCACTCAGCGCGTCCTGCACCGCCAGGTTCAGATTGCCGTTCGCGGCGAGCGTCGTGTTCGAGAACTGGACCTCGCCGTTCGACGACAGCGTGAAGTCGCCGAGCGTCGCGTTCATCGGGCCAGCGCTGCGTACGCCCGGTCCCTTGTCGGTGACGATGAGCTGCACGCGACCGCTCGTGAGGCTGCCCGCCGCGGTGATATCGATCGCAAACGAACTGGCGGTGTCCGGCGACGTGGACGGCTTCAGCGACAGCCAGTCGTTGCCGTTATCGTTCGGCGACAGCCCGGTGTTCAGCGTGACGTTGCTCGTGCCGGCCAGCAGCCGGACATTCGCCGTCGACGATGTGAACGTGTTCTCGAGCGGCCCCTGGACCAGAATGTTCTTCGCGATCAGATCGAGTGCGATCAGCGCGCCGGACAAACCCTGCGGACCGACGACGATGGTCCCGGTATGGGTGTCGAGCACGACGTTTCGCTGCAGCACGGAGCCGATCTGGATGTCGTTGAAACTGACCTGGCCGGTCGACAGCGCGACCCGTCCCGTATTGACGAACGAACCGCCATTTACGGTAATCCCGTTCGGATTGGCCAATACGACGTTGGCTCTCGAACCGAGCACCGACAATTGGCCCGCAATAACGCTCGGATCGGTACTCGTCACCTGATTGACGATAGTCCGCGCATTGATACCGACGTTATTCAGATCGGCACCCGCACTCCCGACGTTGAAATGGCTATACGTGTTATTCGATACACCGCCTACCGAGGGCGCGATATTGACGGTTTGTCTGCCGCTCGCCGCAGTGGAAACAGACGTGGCAGTTCCGCCGTCCGCGACGATACCTGCCGCAAACGTATAAAGCGGCACGACAGAAAGGAACAATGCAAAGGGATATGCGCTGCGCCGGCCCCCGCGACCGGCACGCCATATCGAAGGCCGCCTGGACATGCTGCTTGACTGCGTTGCCATCGGCAACGCCCCGTTTAGTTAGTGTGGTCCTGGCGCGGCATACCCGCTCGCCGCGCTTTCATTCGATACATGTCGGCGGAAATTACGAAAACTTTAGAGAAATTTCTAGATATTTACTTTCAAATAACTTTCTGCATCGCAGTTTATTCATTTTGAATTTTTTCATAACCAGGCAATCGTTTGCGCGAAGCAGAAATCGAATAGAGAGAAGGCATGATTTATCTGTCGTCTCTGGATATTGATTCACGACGTTGCCGATATATCTCAATTTCAAGGCCGGAATCGTCGGCATTTTTTCGCATGCATTTCTTTGCGCTTTGTCGATATCTCGAACACGAGATGACGCGCGGCTGCTGCCCGCTCCTTCGGAAAATAGATCGCGACAGCCCTCGCGAATGCGCCCAAAATGACCGAAGGTGCGGTCGCCGCTGCGGCCGGCAAAAACTGGAGAAGCACGATGGCAAAAGGTCAACTACGCGGCAATAAAGAGGCGAAGAAACCGAAGCAACCCAAGAAACCGACGCTTCCTGCAGGAGGCATCTCCAGGACGGCGACGTCACTGAAGACCCCGGCATCCAGCGAACCGGCCAAGAAAAAGTAGCCCACCATCGATGACGCAGACTGCGGTCTGCGTTCTTTCTCCCCCTGCATTCGACACGGCTAGAAAGCGCACTGGCAGCCCTTGAAAGGGTATACAGTGGGTCGAACGGTCGCCTTGCGCGCCTAACTGCTGCAAGGACAATCATGCCATCACCCATCAAACCCGCTCCCCGATCGACTACCCCCCAGAGCGAGTACGCGCTCGAGCGCACGACCCTGGCTCGACGCCTCGAAACAGCGGATGCGCTGCGCGCCGACGCGAGACGTACTAGCTACGCCTCCATCGATTCACGCGCGAGCAAGTGGCGCTATACGGTCACGAGCGACAAAACCTGATCATGGCGCTTCAATTCCCCAATCCCAGCCGTAGCTACGATGCGGGGCGTCATTGCGTCAGCTTCTGGGGATACGATAATTCGCGCGAAATCACGTTCGACGTCGACGACGCGATGCTGAAAAGTCTGCAGCCCGATGTGGGCAATGACGAGCGCGCGATACTCGATGCCTTCGACAGGTTTCGCGAGAAGCTGCTCGAAATGGCGAGGAGCCGGTACGTAAGCGGTCCGCAGAACCACTACTCGATTTCGTGATCGACCTACCCGCTGCAGTGGAAGAGTCTCGTGCAGCGTCAAGAATCGCCGGCCAGACTTCGATCGATCTGATCCTCGACCCCGCGGTATAGGCGCGAATTCCAGTCATCCCTTTAGCCGGTATCGCGGCGAACTGTCGTAGCTCCCGCCGATACATGGCACCCGGCATCCCCATGCCCTCACGTGTTAGCCCAGCCCGCCCGGCTTCCGGCCAGACAGGAATTTGAATGTTCGGTTTTTTGCGCAGCTATTTCTCCAACGATCTCGCGATCGATCTCGGTACGTCGAACACACTGATCTATAAGCGCGGCAGTGGCATCGTCCTCGACGAGCCATCGGTCGTGTCGCTTCGTCGGGAAGGCGGTCCCAATGGAAAGACGACCATCCTCGCGGTAGGCAAGGAAGCGAAGAAGATGCTCGGCAAGGTGCCGGGCAACATCGAAGCCATCCGTCCGATGAAAGACGGCGTGATCGCCGACTTCCATCTCACCGAGCAGATGATTAAACAGTTCATCCGGATGGTGCACGAGGCGCGCCTGCTGGCGCCGTCGCCTCGCATCGTCATCTGCGTGCCGTGCGGCTCGACCCAGGTCGAACGGCGTGCGATCAGGGAGGCCGCGCATAGCGCGGGCGCATCGCAGGTCTACCTGATCGAGGAGCCGATGGCCGCCGCGACCGGCGCCGGCCTGCCGGTGTCGGAAGCGACCGGCTCGATGGTCGTCGATATCGGCGGCGGCACGACGGAGGTCGGTGTGATCTCGCTCGGCGGCCTCGTGTACAAAGGCTCCGTGCGCGTCGGCGGCGACCGGTTCGACGAGGCGATCGTTAACTACATCCGCCGCAACTACGGGATGCTGATCGGCGAGCAGACGGCCGAGGCGATCAAGAAGGGAATCGGCTCGGCGTTCCCCGGTTCCGAAATCAGGGAAATGGAAGTGAAGGGCCGCAATATGTCCGAAGGCATACCGCGCAGCTTCACGATATCGAGCAACGAGATCCTGGAAGCGCTCACCGATCCGCTGAACCAGATCGTGTCGGCCGTGAAGATCGCACTCGAGCAAACGCCGCCGGAACTCGGCGCCGACATCGCCGGACGCGGCATGATGCTGACGGGTGGCGGCGCGCTGCTGCGCAACCTCGATCATCTGCTTGCCGAAGAAACAGGGCTCCCTGTGCTGGTCGCGGAAGACCCACTCACGTGCGTCGTGCGCGGGTCCGGCATCGCGCTCGAACATCTGGACAGGTTTGCGGGTTTTTTCCCCGATGAATGAACATCGCGGGTCGGGCCCGGCTGGCTCAAAGAGGACGTGAGGCGAAACGTCGCGACCACCGGCGGTTGCCTCGCCTTGCAATATCTGGCCACGTCGTTCATTGCGCGTCGGGAGAAGGACGCGTGCGGTGGTGAACATTGCGCCGTTCCTGTGAATGAACAAAGCAGCTACTTCGGTGCTCACGGGTCGCTCAAAAAAATTCGACTTCCCGTCGACCTCCGCCTACATTGAGACGCAAGGTGTATCGCTTCGTGCCGCTCACGAATCGACGGTATGCCCCTGACTGACAAGTAGCGAATTATCAGAAAGAAGTTCAGCTCGCTTTAGCAGGCAACTGGCCCCTGCCCGCTCCTCGTCTCTTTTCGCTCATGAGAAGCCGCTTCGGTTGAAGCGGCAACAGGCCACGCTGCTGGTTGGTCCGGGATCGCTTTGCGTGGTCGTCCGCTAATCATGTCGCAACGCTCTCGCCCTCAAGCCAGAAACCCTTCGACGCACTGACGACCAGATTGCCGGTCGCGAGCCGGTTCGCGATCTGGGTCGCATCTGGGTCATATGCCAGAAAAGAGGATCACCATGAAATCCGCACCCAAGTTCATCCGCGATGTGCACGACGTTCCCCGCGTCCTGATCGGTTTCACGCTGGTCGCGGTGGCCGCACTTCAGCCCGCCGCAGGCGAAGGTATCCACATCCGGAATCTCGGCACGCTTCCCGGTGGCGGCGTCAGTCAGGCTGTCTCAATCAACGAGCGCGGCCAGGTTGTCGGTAACGCGTATACCGCGACCGGGAATCAACACGCTGCCCTGTTCGACGACGGTACGGTGACCGACCTGGGCACACTCCCCGGCGGCGATGAAAGTGCTGGCGCTTTGTCGGTCAACAATCGTGGTCAGGCGGTCGGTTACTCGTTCATCGCGACGGGGTATCCACACGCTGCGCTGTTCGATAACGGGACGGTGACCGATCTGGGCCTGCTCCCCGGTGGCGACAATAGCGCCGCCGACTGGATCAACGACCGTGGCCAGATCGTCGGCTGGTCGTTCAACGCAAGCCGGGCCTCGCGCGCCGTCCTGCTTGAAAACGGCGTGATGACCGACCTGGGCACGCTCCCCGGCGGCGCCTACGCCGCGGCTTACGGGATCAACAATCGCGGCCAGATCGTCGGCTGGTCCACCAATAGCACGAACAACGAACACGGCTTTCTGTTCGAACACGGCGTGATGACCGACCTCGGCGCGCTGCCCGGCGGCAATGCCAGTGCCGCTAACTCGATCAACGAGCGCGGCCAGGCAGTCGGCTCGTCGTCCGCCGCAAACGGAAACACGCATGCCGTTCTGTTCGAAAAGGGGAAGGTGACGGACCTGGGCACGCTCCCCGGCGGCACCACCAGTGCCGCTAACGGAATCAACGAGCGCGGTGAAGTGATCGGCTGGTCGTCCATCGCAAGCGGAGACGTGCACGCGTTTCTATTTGAAAACGGGCGGATGATCGATCTGGGCGTGCTGGCCGGCGACACTCAGAGCGTCGCTCGGGGGATCAACAATCGCGGCGAGATCGCAGGATACTCTGGAGCGCATGCGGTTCTTTGGTCGCGATAGAGCGCGTGACTGCGGACCGTTCCGATGGTGGTTCGCAGATTTTCTATTGGCCTGTCGCCCCAAGCTGGCTGCGCAACCAGGACGTGAATTCATGAAGCTCCGCGGGAAGCGCACGACCCGCGGCATGCACGGCAGCGAGCATCGCGGGCGATGCTCGCTTCGCGGCTTACCGACGCCTTGTCCGTCGTCGGAGCATCGGCTATGTCACTGTCCGTTATCGTCGAACGGCAGCGTCCAGGTCGTGATGTTCGGCACGTTGTCGTCGACCGCTGCAAAGCGCGCCGAGTCGTCGCGCGGCTGCGAGAATGCGAGGCCGAATGCACCGCCCGGCTGCGGATCTATAGAAAGCTGCGCGACGAACCGCCCTTGCGGCGTGAACTCGGTGATCTCGCTCGGCCGCTTCGAATCGGGGTTGATCGCGTCGCCGTTGGCGGTGAACAGATGGCCGTTCGGTCCGAGCGCGAGAGCGAGCGGCCCGTGCAGGTGCTTGTTGTCCGCATAGATCAGCACACCTTTGCCGCCATCGTGCTGGCTATTCCCTGCGCCGAATACCGCAAAGATCGCGTTGTCCACCGTCGATGCGACATAGAGCACGTCGCGCTGCGGATCGTATGCCAACCCGGTCGGCCCGACCACGAGCGCCGCCGGATCGCCGCGGAACGGATAGCCGGACGCGACGCGCGTGCTCTTCAGCAGATGGACGCCGCTGCTGTCGATCGCGACGTCGAGACGCACCACCGTCCCATTCAGCACATTGGACACGAAGATCTTCGCGCGATCGCCCTGATCGAAGATGGTCAGATCCCACGGGCCATCGATGCCGGCCGTGGCGGGTGTCCATTGCGCGACGAGACTGCCCGTACGATTGAGCACGAGCAGCGAGCCGGGCTTGATCGTCGCGAATGTGCCGTCGGTGGTCGGCACGTTGCCAACCAGCACGAAGCCGCCCCTCAGCACGCCGAGCGCAGTGGTGAGGCCAAGGCCGGGGGCGCCCTGGAAGAACACAGCCGGGCTACCGCCCTGCACGATCTTGACAACCGTCGTGCCGGTGCCTTGCAGATTTTGTGCGTTATTGAAGTTGGAAATCAGCAAGTCGCCCGCAGCGATGGTGCCGAACTGCGGGAAGCCTTGCGGTACGAAGGCGACGCCATAGGGATTGCCGTCGCCGTCAGGCGGCACGGTCGAAGCCGTGAACGAAGCCGGCGGCAGCAGTTGCGAGAGATCGCCGGCAACGGCTGAGACGGCAGCCGCCCACGCGAGGGTCGCGCCACATAGCGTGGCGAGCAGCACGCGCTTCAATACATGGTTCTTGCCACGAACGGGACGCGCTCGCGGCAGCAGGTCAATCGCGGAAGGGAAGCCTGCCAGGACGGAGTTCATGACGCGGTTCTCCATGAAAGCCGCGGGGGCCAGCGCACCTGTTGTCGCTGCACACAGCGTGAGCCCGCTACCGCAAGCGGATTTCGCCCATGCGCGGGCGCTGGGCATGCGCAACCCCTCCGTGCGATCCGAACACGATCGCGCAGCGTCGAAAGCGGGGCGAATGCCTCGTACAGCGGAAAAGGCGCGATGTCGCAGGATGAGCGGCAAGCGCGAGGGACTACATGCGAAACGTGAGATGGCTCGTCCGATGGGATACGCAAGCAAGTGCGGACGATGCGTAGGCGGTAAACGACCGGTAGCGGCGAATATTCCGCCGCGATACCGTTTTGTTGTGCTGCGTAAGCGGCTTGTCGGCTCGTCTGTTCGACGCAGTCGAGCAATCCGTCAAAGATAACGCCCGGTCATGCCGGGCGTTTGTTCTCGACGGACAGTCGGGTTGTTTCGCTATCTGTGGCACCCGACACTACAACAACCCTCAAACGTCAATATTCCCCGCCCTCAACGCATTCGACTCGATGAACGCACGCCGCGGCTCCACATCATCGCCCATCAGCGTCGTGAAGATGCCGTCCGCCGCAATCGCGTCTTCGATCTGCACACGCAGCAGGCGGCGTACGGTCGGGTCCATCGTCGTTTCCCACAGCTGCCCGGGATTCATCTCGCCGAGGCCCTTGTAGCGCTGCATCGTCACGTTGCGCTCAGCATCCGCGATCAGCCACTTCATCGCGTTCTTGAAGTTGGTGACGGCCATGCTGCGTTCGCCGCGACGAATCACCGCGCCCGCGCCGATCAACCCGTTGAACGTGTTCGCCGTGGTCACGAGCTGCTGGTAGTCCGCAGTTAGCTGGAATTCCTCGTCGAGCACCGAGATCTTCAGGTTGCCGTGATGCCGGCGCTCGACGCGCAGCGACCGCAGCTCGCGTACAGGGTCGTACATCGCGTACACCGACACCTCAGGCTTCAGCGGATCGTCGCGCAGCCGGGTCTCGAGCGAGCGCGCCGAGCGCTCCGTCGAAGCCTCGTCCGACAGGTCGATCACGACACCGTCCATCACTGCCTCGAGCGACTGCTCGTCGTACAGCCGGCTCAACCGGTTGACCACTGCCTGCGCCAGCAGATACGAGCGCGCGAGTTCACCGAGCGCATCGCCGGCGATCGGCGTCGCGTTTTCCGCCGGCACGAGATCGGAGCCCTGCAGCGCGAGGCGCAGCATATGCGCGTTGCGCTCGGACTCGTCCTTCAGATACCGCTCGTCCTTGCCCGCCTTGATCTTGTACAGCGGCGGCTGCGCGATATAGACGAACCCGCGCTCGATCATGTCAGGCATCTGCCGATAGAAGAACGTCAGCAGCAGCGTGCGGATGTGCGCGCCATCCACGTCCGCGTCGGTCATGATGATGATGCGGTGGTAACGCAGCTTGTCGAGGTTGTAGTCTTCCTTGCCGATGCCGCAGCCGAGCGCGGTGATCAGCGTGACGATCTGTTCCGACGAAAGCAGCTTGTCGTAACGTGCCTTCTCGACGTTCAGCACCTTGCCGCGCAGCGGCAGGATGGCCTGGAATTTACGGTCGCGGCCCTGCTTCGCGGACCCTCCCGCCGAATCGCCCTCGACGATGTAGATCTCCGACTTCGCCGGGTCCTTCTCCTGGCAGTCGGCGAGCTTGCCCGGCAAACCGACGCCGTCGAGCACACCCTTGCGTCGCGTCATCTCGCGCGCCTTGCGCGCGGCGTCGCGTGCACGCGCGGCATCGACGATCTTGCCGCAAATGATCTTCGCGTCGAGCGGCGTTTCCTGCAGGAATTCCTCGAGCGCCTTCGCGACCACTTCTTCGACCGGTGCGCGCACTTCGGACGACACCAGCTTGTCCTTCGTCTGCGAGCTGAATTTCGGCTCGGGCACCTTCACCGACAGCACGCACGACAGCCCTTCGCGCATGTCGTCGCCGGACGTCTCGACCTTCGCCTTTTTCGCGATCTCGTGATCGGCGATGTACTTGTTCATCACGCGCGTCATCGCCGCGCGCAGACCGGTCATGTGCGTACCGCCGTCGCGTTGCGGAATGTTGTTCGTGAAGCACAGCACGTTTTCGTTGTAGCTGTCGTTCCACTGCATCGCCACCTCGACGCCGACGTTATCCTTCTCGCCAGACACATGAAAAATGGTCGGATGCAGCACGGACTTCGTCTTGTTGATGTATTCGACAAAACCCTTCACGCCGCCGACGAATGCGAAATCGTCTTCCTTGCCGGTACGGTGATCGGTCAGGCGGATGCGCACGCCGTTATTCAGGAACGACAGTTCGCGGATCCGCTTGGCGAGAATGTCGTAGTGGTATTCGATGTTGTTGAAGATCGTGTCGTCGGCCATGAAGTGCACTTCGGTGCCACGATTCTCGGTGTCGCCGATGACCTGAATCGGCGAAACGGCCACGCCGTCCACGATCTCGATCACGCGGTTCTGCGGCACGCCGCGATGGAACTCCATGAAGTGCTTCTTGCCGCCGCGGCGCACGGTCAGCCGCAGCCAGCTCGACAGTCCGTTCACGCACGACACGCCGACGCCGTGCAGGCCGCCCGACACCTTGTAGCTGTTCTGGTCGAACTTGCCGCCGGCATGCAGCTCGGTCATCACGATTTCGGCGGCGCTGCGCTTCGGATCATGCTTGTCGTCGAGCTTCACGTCGGTCGGGATGCCCCGGCCGTTGTCGGTGATGGAGATCGAATTGTCCGCGTGGATGAAGACCTGAATGTCGTTGCAGTGTCCGGCCAGCGCTTCGTCGATCGAATTGTCGAGCACTTCGAATACGAGGTGGTGCAAACCGGTGCCGTCCGAGGTATCGCCGATGTACATCCCCGGTCGCTTCCGGACGGCCTCCAGACCTTCGAGGATCTGAATGGACGAGGCGCCGTAGCTGTTATCGGGTTGCGAATTGTTCGTTTCAGTCATGGATTTTTTCCGGTTCTGCGTTACTGCCTGGTTGCTGCTCTAAGGACTTTCAAAACACCATAAAAACGCCAAAGGGGCGCTGCGCCCCTTGGTGTGTTCTTATTGTTGATTGCGTCAGATACGCATCGGCATCACTACGTACTTGAATTCCTCGTTGTCGGGAATCGTGATGAGCGCACTCGAACTGGCGTCGCCGAGGCTGACCTGCAGCATGTCGACCTTCAGGTTCGCGAGCACGTCGAGCAGATACGTGACGTTGAACCCCATATCGACCGTATCGCCCTGGTAGGCGATTTCGAGTTCTTCCTGCGCTTCTTCCTGGTCCGCGTTCGTGGACATGATCTTCAGCTGGCCCGGCTCGATGATGCAGCGCACGCCCTTGAACTTGTCCGACGTAAGAATCGCCGCACGCTGCAACGAGCGCTGCAGTTCTTCGCGGCCGATCAGGAAGGTGTTCTTGTGCGACTTCGGGATCACGCGCTGGAAGTCGGGGAACTTGCCTTCGACGAGCTTCGATACCAGTTCGACCTGGCCGAACGTGAACTTCACCTGGGTCGCGGCGATGTCGATCGCCAGCGTGTCGTCGATGTCTTCGAGCAGACGCTGCAGTTCGAGAATCGTCTTGCGCGGGATGATCACTTCCTGGCGCGGGAACGACCCGTCGATCTTCATCGACGAATACGCGAGGCGGTGGCCGTCGGTCGCGACCGCCATCAACTGGTCGCCGTCGACCACGAGCAGCATCCCGTTCAGGTAATAACGGATGTCCTGCTGCGCCATCGCGAAGTGGACCATGCCGAGCAACTGGCGGAACGTCTTTTGCGGCACCGACAGGTTCGCGCCGAAATCTTTTGCCTGCGCGACGGTCGGGAATTCGTCCGCGGCAAGCGTCTGCAGCGCGAAGCGGCTCTTGCCCGACTGGACAGTGAGGCGCTTGTCCGACAGCGTGAGGCTCACCTGGCCCTCAGGCATCGCACGCAGGATGTCGAGCAGCTTGCGCGCGGCGACGGTGGTCGCAATCGACTCGCCGCCCACGCCGAAATCGGCGCGCGTGGTGATCTGCAGTTCGAGGTCCGTGGACAGGAAAGACACGTCGGAACCGCTCTTGGTGATCAGCAGATTGGCGAGGATCGGCAACGTGTGGCGGCGTTCGACGATGCCGCTCACGGTTTGCAGCGGCCTGAGGAGGTTATCGCGTTCGGTCTTGACCAGTTGCATAGATTTCCTTCGTTGATATGACGGCCTGCGCGCCTCGCCAGGCTCACCGCCGCGCGCCTGCGGCCCCCTGCCGGCGCCAATCATGCAGCGCCACCCACGGCTTGAAAATCCGCCCCGCGACCGCCGGGCGGTTAAACCTGTATTGTGCCTGAAAACGAAACCGCTTCCCTAAAATGGGGACGTTCCACGAAATAAACAGGCCGCTTTTATCGCCTCCGCCTGCGGCATCCCTTTCGCGCCGTTCTGGCACGTCCTGCTTTCCGTTTTGCGTTCCCTGCGTGTTCCCGTTACCCGAGGCCGCGCTCCATCGGAGCGGACACCGCTTACCCCTTCAGCGTCTGTTCGAGCACGTGCAGTTCGTGATTCAGCTGCGCGTCCTTGCCACGCTCGTCGGCGATCTTGCGGACCGCATGTAGCACGGTGGTGTGATCGCGGCCGCCGAACAGCTCGCCGATTTCCGGCAGGCTCTTCTGCGTCAGTTCCTTGGCCAGATACATCGCGATCTGCCGCGGCCGCGCAATGTTCGCCGGACGCTTCTTCGAATACATGTCGGCGACCTTGATGCTGTAGAAGTCGGCGACCGTTTTCTGGATGTTTTCCACGGAGATCTGCCGGTTCTGCACCGTCAGCAGATCCTTCAGCGCTTCTTTCGTCAGCTCGATCGAGATTTCGCGGCCGTGGAACTTCGAGTACGCGAGAATCTTGCGCAGCGCGCCTTCGAGCTCGCGGACGTTCGAGCGCAGATGCTTCGCGACGAAGAACGCGACGTCCTCGTTGAGGCTCACGTCTTCGGACTGCGCCTTGCGCATCAGGATCGCGACGCGCATTTCCAGTTCGGGCGGTTCGATCGCGACCGTGAGGCCGGAATCGAAGCGCGAGATCAGCCGGTCGTCGATGCCCGAGATTTCCTTCGGATACGTGTCGCTCGTGATGATGACCTGCGCCTTGTTCGCAACGAGCGCCTCGAACGCGTAGAAGAACTCTTCCTGCGTGCGCGATTTGCCGGAGAAGAACTGGATGTCGTCGATCAGCAGCAGGTCGAGCGAATGGTAGTAGCGCTTGAAATCGTCGAATGCCTTGCGCTGGTACGCCTTCACCACGTCCGACACGTACTGTTCCGCGTGGATGTAGCGGATGCGCGCGCCGGCTTTATCCATCAGCAGCTGGTTGCCGATCGCGTGGATCAGATGGGTCTTGCCAAGCCCGACGCCGCCGTACAGGAACAGCGGGTTGTACGACACGCCGGGATTGTCCGCGACCTGGATCGCAGCCGCCCGCGCGAGCTGGTTGGCCTTGCCGGTGACGAAGTTATCGAACGTGAGAACCGGGTTCAGCTTTGAGCGCTCGTACATCGAGTCGCTCTCGCCGCCCCCGGCCGGGCCCGAGCCGGGGCGCCACGTGCGGCGCGCCGCAGCGGCTTCGTTCGCATCGAGGCTGGGTAGGTCGAGATCGGCTGCGTCGTCGGTGCCATGACGCGCGGCGCCGTTCGGAACTTGTGCCGCGCCGTTGCCGAAACGTGCGGCATGGGCCGCCTGCACGGCACCGACCGCGGCGCCGACGGCCGCGAGGCCGCCGTTGCCGTTACCGGCGGATGTGCTGGGAGTAGCACGCGCCGGCGCCGACGCAACGGGCGCGCGCAGACCGGCTTTGGGATCGAGAACGAACTGCACGTCGACCGGCGCATGCCAGAAATCGCGGGCGAGATCGGTGATCCGGCCGGAAAACTGGCTCTTGACCCAGTCGAGCTTGAAGCGGTTTGGCGCGGCGATGCTCAGCGTATGCGCATCGGCGTCGAAGGCGACCGGGGCCAACGGTTTGATCCACGTCACGTACTGCTGGGGCGTCAATTCGCGCTCCAGCAATGCGGAACAGTGTTGCCAGAATTCGTTCATCGAGTTGCTATCGTTATGTGCACGGCGGCCCGCTTGCCGCTTCCTTGTCGCGCGCTGCGCAACGAGGCCCGGAGCAGCAA
The DNA here is from genome assembly GCF_050742655.1 of Paraburkholderia sp. Lineage (GTDB taxonomy): Bacteria > Pseudomonadota > Gammaproteobacteria > Burkholderiales > Burkholderiaceae > Paraburkholderia. Next base: position 241,357 of record NZ_JBOIGG010000001.1, read on the forward strand.
GACGGAACGGCCCCAGGCGCTTGCACCACAAGGGTTTGCGGGAAGCAGGCGAGCCGGGGCGTCGTGCAGGATTCTTGGGATTAAGGCGAGATTCTAACGCCAAACCGGCGCCGAAAGGAGAGTTATCCACAGGGCCGGATCAACGCGCCGCGCGCCCCGGCGGCTGTGGAACGCGCCTCTAAGCTATTGACGGCCAAGAGAAAACCGGCTTAAATAGCGGGTTCCGCAAAACCCGATTTCCAGCACCACCGTTCATTGCGCTCCCTGCGATGCTCGCGCGGTCCATTCTCGATAAGTGAGAGCAACATGAAACGTACTTACCAACCTTCCGTGACGCGCCGCAAGCGCACCCATGGCTTCCGCGTTCGCATGAAGACTGCGGGTGGCCGCAAGGTCATCAACGCACGCCGCGCGAAGGGCCGCAAGCGCCTCGCGATCTAAGGCTGCTCCGAGCGGATTGCGCGCCGTGTCCGGCACCCGCGCTTCAGCGGGAGCGGCTCACGCGACGCAGCAGGGTTCGATTCCGTTGCCAGTGCAAGCCGCCTTCCCCAAAGCCGCAAGGCTGCTGAAAACGGATGAATTCTCATCCGTTTTTCGTTTGCGCCCATGGCGCCGCTCCGCGCATTTCGTCGTCTATGGCCGCCCGACCGGCAATGAAGGGCGTCTCGGGCTCGTGATCGGCAAGAAGCATGCGCCGCGCGCGGTCACCCGCAATCTCGTGAAGCGCATCGCCCGCGAAGCCTTCCGGCTGCGGCGCGCGGACTTCGGAGGATGGGACGTGCTGCTGCGTCTGCATACGCGCATCGACAGGAAGGCGCTGCCAAGTGCCTCGTCACCGCCGCTGCGGACACTGTGCCGCGACGAGATCGGCATGCTGCTCGACAAGGCGGCACGCGAGATCGCCCGGCGCGAAGAAGCGCCTCCCGTACCGCCGGCTGCGACACCATGACGCGCAACCGCCACGCGCGCGCCGCCGGACAACCGGCGCTGTTACCCCGCCCGACGCCTCGCCGCCCGGCCGCTCAAGCCATGCAAACGGTACTCATCGCATTGCTGCGTTTTTACAAGGTTGCCGTCAGTCCGCTGCTCGGCAACCGGTGCCGTTTTTATCCTTCCTGTTCCGATTACGCGCGTGAAGCAATCCAGTATCATGGCGCCGCGCGCGGAACTTACCTCGCCGCCAGGCGCCTGTGCCGCTGTCACCCGTTTTCGGCGGGCGGCATCGATCTCGTCCCGCCTCCCACTTCTGAAAAGCGCTGACGCGCCGTTCCCCCGACACTGAGACAACGCATGGATATCAAACGCACCGTCCTATGGGTCATCTTTTTCATGTCAGCGGTCATGCTGTTCGACAACTGGCAGCGCGACCATGGACGCCCGTCGATGTTCTTCCCGAGCGCCACGCCGACGCACACCGTCGCCAGCGCCGCGCCGGGCACGACGACCCCGGGAACCCAGCCGGCCGACCTGCCGGCGGCCAGCACCGCAGCGGCGCCCGGTAGTAACACGGCGCCGGCCGCGCAGGCCCAGCTGGTGCCGTTCAGCACCGACGTTTATAGCGGCGAAATCGATACGCGCGGTGGCACGCTGTCGAAGCTGTCGCTCGTCAAGCAGGGCGACGGCAAGCAGCCGGACCTCGTGATTACGCTGTTCGACCACACCGCGGACCACACGTACCTCGCGCGCACTGGCCTGCTCGGCGGCGATTTCCCGAACCATACGGACATCTTCACGCCGGTCGCCGACCAGCCGCACGCGCTGACGGGCGATGCGAAGTCGTTCCAGTTGAGCTTCGAATCGCCGGTGAAGGGCGGCGTGAAGGTCGTGAAGACCTACACGTTCACGCGCGGCAGCTACGTGATCGGCGTCGATACGAAGATCGTCAACGTCGGCACGGTGCCCGTCACGCCGACGGTCTACATGGAGCTCGTGCGCGACAGCCAGCCCGTCGAAACGCCGCGCTTCTCGCACACGTTCATCGGGCCGGCCGTCTACACGGAACAGCACCACTTCCAGAAGATGTCCTTCAGCGACGTCGACAAGAACAAGCAGGATTACGCGACCTCGGCAGACAACGGCTGGATCGCGATGGTCCAGCATTACTTCGCGACCGCGTGGATTCCGCAGCAGGGCGTGAAGCGCGACATCTACGTCGAGAAAATCGATCCGAAGCTGTATCGCGTGGGCGTCAAGGAACCGGTCGCGACGATTGCGCCGGGCCAGTCCGCCGATGTGTCCGCACGCCTGTTCGCCGGTCCGGAAGAAGAGCGGATGCTCGAAGGCATCGCGCCGGGCCTCGAACTCGTGAAGGACTACGGCTGGGTGACGATCATCGCGAAGCCGCTGTTCTGGCTGCTCGAAAAGATCCACGGCTACGTCGGCAACTGGGGCTGGGCGATCGTGCTGCTCACGCTGCTGATCAAGGCAGTGTTCTTCCCGCTGTCGGCGGCGAGCTACAAGTCGATGGCGCGGATGAAGGCAATCACGCCGCGCATGCAGGCGCTGCGCGAACGCTTCAAGGGCGATCCGCAGAAGATGAACAGCGCGCTGATGGAGCTGTACAAGACCGAGAAGGTGAATCCGTTCGGCGGCTGTCTGCCGGTGGTGATCCAGATTCCGGTGTTCATCTCGCTGTACTGGGTGTTGCTGTCGTCGGTCGAAATGCGCGGCGCGCCGTGGATTCTCTGGATTCACGATCTGTCGCAGCAAGACCCGTTCTACATCCTGCCGGTGCTGATGGCCGTGTCGATGTTCCTGCAGACGCGCCTGAACCCGACGCCGCCGGACCCGGTCCAGGCCAAGATGATGATGTTCATGCCGATCGCGTTCTCGGTCATGTTCTTCTTCTTCCCGGCAGGCCTCGTGCTGTACTACGTCGTGAACAACGTGCTGTCGATCGCGCAGCAGTACTACATCACGCGGATGATGGGCACGGGGAAGAAAGAGAAAGCGGCCTGATCCGCAGCCGTCTTTCCCGCCAGTAAAAAACCGCCCGGCGCAAACCGGGCGGTTTTTTCATGGGGCGTCGCGTCGCGATTATTCCTTGTCGGCGTCGCCGTAGAACTGCGAAATCAGTTCCTGCACGAGGTAGCGGTGATGCGGCGTCAGCGCTTCGATCTTCGTCGCGAGTTCGAGCGTTTCCGGCGATAGCGGATATTTTTCGCCACGCGGACGGGGCTTCGGCACCGTGCGTTTCGCGTCACCGGGCGGCGGTCCGTAGTGCAGCCAGTGCAGATCGACGGCGAACCAGTCGGCAAGCGTTTTCAGCTTGTCGACGGTCGGGATCGTGCGGCCGCTGAGCCATTTGTGCGCGGTTTGCGGCGAGATCGGCTGCGCGCCGCGATAGCGCAGATTGAAATGCAGCGCGAGCTCGGTCGGCCCGTGCGGGTTCTCGGACACGCGACGCATCGCGAATTGCAGACGCTCGGCAAAGGCCGCTTTTTCTTCGGCGGTGGGCATGGCGCGATTGTGCATTCCCACTGCGCACCGCCGACAACCAGTTGCGATATTTTTATCTCATATTAGCAACATATAGCTCAAGCTGCCGACGCCGCCACCCATTAACGCATGCTCGTACAGCCGGTGCAATGGCTTTTATAACGCGGCTTCCCGGTACCTGTCGCACCACTCTGTCTGCTCGCCAAACAGACGTCGTTATCTCAATTAAGATATTTCCTAGTTCTTCCGGCCAGGTGCGGAAGACGTGCGCGTTACAATGCGTCGCGTCACGCCGTCGCTGTCTTTTCTTATCTCCCCCGCACCATGCTCGCCACCGACTCCGATCCGATTGTCGCCATCGCTACCGCTCCGGGCCGGGGTGGAATCGGCGTCGTGCGGATCTCGTTCGGCCGCGCGGGCGAAGCGGTCGCGCAACCGCTGATGCAGGCGCTGACCGGCCAGACACTGGCTCCGCGGCACGCGAGCTACGTGCCGTTTCTCGACGGCAACGGAGAGGCGCTCGATCGCGGCATCGCGCTGTATTTCCCCGCGCCGAACTCGTACACCGGCGAACACGTGCTCGAGCTGCAGGGACACGGCGGTCCGATCGTTCTGCAACTGGTGCTGCAACGTTGTCTCGCCGCCGGACGCGCGTTCGGTTTGCGTCTCGCGGAACCGGGCGAGTTCACGCGCCGCGCGTTTCTCAACGACAAGCTCGACCTCGCGCAGGCCGAAGCGGTCGCCGACCTGATCGAGGCAAGCACCGAGGCGGCCGCGCGTTCCGCGGGACGTTCGCTCGATGGCGCGTTCTCGCGCGACATCCACGCGCTCGTCGAAGAGACGATCACGCTGCGCATGCTGGTCGAGGCAACGCTCGATTTCCCCGAAGAAGAGATCGATTTTCTCGAGGCCGCGGATGCGCGCGGCAAGCTCGCGCGCATCCGCGAACAGATCGCGCGCGTGCTCGTCGACGCGAAGCAGGGCGCGTTGCTGCGCGAAGGGTTATCGGTCGTGCTGGCGGGACAGCCGAACGTCGGCAAATCGTCGCTGCTGAACGCGCTAGCCGGCGCCGAGCTCGCGATCGTCACGCCGATCGCCGGCACGACGCGCGACAAGGTTGCGCAGACGATCCAGATCGAAGGCATCCCGCTGCATGTGATCGACACGGCTGGCCTGCGCGACACCGAAGACGAAGTCGAAAAGATCGGCATCGCGCGCACGTGGAACGAGATCGAGCGCGCGGACGTCGTGCTGCATCTGCTCGATGCGCGCAGTGGCATGACGCCCGGGGACGAACTCATCGCCGCGCGTTTTCCCGCCGGCGTGCCGGTCGTGCGCGTGGTCAACAAGACGGATCTGACGGGGCAGCCGGCCGCCGTCACACTAGCTGATAACGCGGGCAACGACGTGCGCGAAGTACGGCTGTCGGCGAAGCAGCGCGACGGCATCGGACTGCTGCGCGAGCAACTGCTGCAAATCGCCGGCTGGCAGGCGGGTCAGGAAAGTTTGTACCTTGCGCGAGAGCGTCATCTGATCGCGTTGCGGGCAGCGCAGGAACATCTTGCGCTCGCCGCGCAACACGCGGATCAGAACGCCCAGGCACTCGATCTGTTCGCGGAAGAGCTACGGCTCGCACAGGAGCAGCTCAATTCGATTACCGGCGAGTTCACGTCTGATGATCTGCTTGGGGTGATCTTTAGCCGGTTTTGCATCGGAAAGTAGCCCAAAAAACCATCGAGCCCATGCCCACCCCACCCGACCGGACCGCCGAAACCCTGGCGCCGCTGCTGGAAGGCGTCGCGAGACACGACGCCGCGGCGCTCAAAACTCTGTACGACGCCACGTCGTCGAAACTGTTCGGGGTAGCGCTGCGTATACTCGGTAAGCACGAATGGGCCGAGGAAGTGTTACAGGACGCGTACATCAACATCTGGCGTTTCGCCGGTGACTACCAGCAGACCCTGTCCGCTCCGCAGACGTGGATGGCGACAATCGTCCGCAACCGCGCGCTCGACTACCTGCGGCGGCAGAATGCCGCCGAAACCGGCTGGATCGACGAACTCGACGAGCGGGTCCCGGGCAGCGAGCCCGACCCAGCCGACCAGTCGCGGCTGAGCGGTGAAGCGCGTCGCCTCGCCGGCTGCATCGAGCGGCTGGAAGGCTCGCAGCGCCAGGCCATCGCGCTCGCGTACTACCGCGATCAGAGTCACGGCGAAATCGCCGACAACCTCAAGGCTCCGCTCGGCACAGTGAAGTCATGGATCCGGCGCGGGCTCGAGCGCCTGCGCGCCTGTCTGGGAGAGGTCTGATGGACTTGCGCCGCTACCCCGACCTGCTGGACCGGCTCGCCGGCGAATACGCGCTCGGCACGCTGCGCGGCGGCGCGCGGCGCCGGCTGCGCAGTTACGCGGAGCGCGATCCGGTCGTGCGCATCGCACTCGAACGCTGGCAACGTCGGCTCGACGCGATGGCGGAACTGGCGCAGCCCGTTGCGCCGCCGCCGTCGGTGTGGACCGCGATCGCGCATCGCCTGCGCAGCGAAACGACGCAAGCTGCACCGGTCCGGCCGGCTGGCCGCAGCGCGACGTTCTGGCGCGCCTGGGCAGTCGCCGCATCCGCATGCGCGGTGGCCGCCGTCGTCGTCGCCCTGGTCGCCCCGGTACGCAATCTGTTCGAGCCGGTGCCGGTCGCCCGCCAGGAAGCCGCAACATCCGCCGGCCAGTTGCAGGTCGCGGTGCTGAACGACACGCAAGGCCACGCGACACTGCTCGTCACGTGGAACGAGCAGCAGCGGACCGTCGCGATGCATCCACTTGTACCGGTCGAGACGCCCGCCGGCAAGGCAATGGAACTGTGGGGCTTGCCGACGCAAGGTCATCCGGTATCACTCGGCCTGCTGCCGGCAGGCGTGGCGGGCACGATCGCCGCGCGCCACGACCCGCACGCCTATGCGCAGCTCGCGGTGTCACTCGAGCCGCCGGGCGGCTCCACCAATCCCGCCGGGCCGAGCGGTCCGGTACTGTTCGTCGGCAAGCTGGTGCCTGCCACCTGACGCCTCCGCATCGCTGCCGTCGACCGCCGCATCCAGTCCCGGAGGCGGCGCGTATATAGCGCATGATGCGCGCCCCTCGTTTTCATCCCTGCCCTCGCCGCGCCGCCGGCCCGTTGCCGGAGTGCCGGCCATGACGCACGCGTCCGACATGTGCGAGCCCGGCCGCCGCGTGGCAGTCGTCGGTGCCGGTATCGCCGGACTCGCGAGCGCTTATCTGCTCGCACGCCACCATCGCGTGACGCTGTTCGAAGCGGCTGCCTCGCCGGGTGGCCACACGAATACCGTCGACGTCGAACTCGACGGCTTCACGCATCCGGTCGACACCGGCTTTCTCGTCTTCAACGACCGCACCTATCCGAACCTGATCGCGCTGTTCGACGAACTGGGCGTCGAGGCTGTTGATAGCGAGATGTCGTTTTCAGTCTCGGTCGATCGCGGCAACCTCGAATGGGCGGGCACGAACCTGAACACGGTGTTCGCGCAGCGACGCAACCTGCTGTCGCCTGCGTTCGTCGGGATGCTGCGCGACATCGTCCGGTTCAACGCGCAGGCACCCGCCCATCTCGCGGCGGCCGCGCGCAGCGGAGGATCGGTGGGCCAGCTGCTCGGCGCGGGCGGCTATGGCGCGCCGTTCCGCGAGCACTATCTGCTGCCGATGGCCGCGGCGATCTGGTCGTGCGCGACGGCCGATGTGCTGCGCTTTCCGGCCGCGACGTTCCTGCGCTTCTGTCTGAATCACGCGCTGCTGCAGGTCGCCGGACGCCCGACGTGGAAAACCGTCAAAGGCGGCGGCCGGGACTACGTGCAGCGCATCGTACGCACGCTCGACGACGTGCGCACCGCATCGCCGGTCGTCGATCTGCGGCGCGACGCATCCGGCGTCACGCTGACGACCCCGACCGGCACCGAACGCTTCGATGCAGTCGTGCTCGCGACGCACGCACCCGACAGCCTGCGACTGCTCCGCGACGCCGACGAACTCGAACAACAGACGCTCGCGCCATTCCGCTATCAACCGAACGTCGCCGTCCTGCATACCGACACGACGCTGCTGCCGCGCCGGCAACGCGTATGGTCCGCGTGGAATTACGTGAGCGCCCGCAATGGCGAACCGGTCGACGGCGCGCGGCCTGTGTGCGTCAGCTATCTGCTGAACCGGCTGCAGCCGCTGCCGTTCCGCCAGCCTGTCGTGCTGACCCTGAACCCGGTCGCACAACCAGCGGCGGGTACGGAACTGCGGCGCTTCGTCTACGATCATCCGCTGCTTGATCAGCCGGCAATCGATGCGCAGGCCTGTTTGCCCACGCTCCAGGGTCACCGCCGGACGTGGTCCGCGGGCGCGTGGACCGGCTACGGTTTTCACGAGGACGGCCTGAAGTCGGCGTTGCGCGTCGCCGCGGATTTCGGCGTGCAGCCGGCATGGGCCACGCCATGAGCGCGACGGCCAACGGACCGCTGCTGCTGCTCGGCCGCGTCGTGCATGCGCGGCTGCGGCCCGTCCGGCATCGATTCGCGTACCCGGTGTTCTGCGTGCGCTGCGACATGTCGCGGCTCGCGGAACTCGACTGCTGGTGGTTCGGCATCGACCGCTTCGCGCCGCTGAGTCTGCGCGCCGCCGACTACGGCGCGTGTGACGGCGGCGATCCCGCCACATGGATGCGCGCACGCCTCGCGCAGGCTGGCCTGCACGCTCAGGGACCGCTGTGGCTGCAGACCTTCCCGCGCGTGTTCGGCTACGCGTTCAATCCCGTCAGCTTCTGGTTCAGCTACGACGACGACGCGCACCTGCGCGCGCTCGTCGCCGAAGTGCGCAACACCTTCGGCGAACGCCACTGCTATCTGCTCGGCGCGCCGGACGGCGGTCCGATCGACGCGCATACACCGCTCGCGTGCCGCAAGGTGCTGCACGTGTCGCCGTTCTGCGACGTGCAGGGCGACTACGCGTTTCGCGTCCGCGAAAGCGCCGATCGCGCGTCGATCTCGATCGACTATCACGACGACCACGCCGACGGAGCCGTCCTAATCCACACGTCGATTGCGCTACGCAAGCAACCGCTCACCGGCACGACCGCACTCGCCGCGCTGCTGCGTCAGCCGTGGATGACGGTCGCGGTCGTCGCTCGCATTCATTGGCAGGCACTGCGCCTCGCTATCAAGAGGGTGCCGTTCTACGGCAAGCATCCCCCGTCGACCGGAGCAACGAGACCATGACGTTCCTTCGCACTTTCCTGCCGACCGGTGAAACGCCGCCGACAGCCCGCCTCTTTCTCGCGATGCTCGGACGCCTGCGTCGCGGCCGCCTGCTCGTCACGCTGCCGGACGGCACGCAGCGCACATTCGGCGATCCGCACGCGCCGGACGGCGCACATCTCCTGCTGCACGACTGGCGCGCGTGCGCGGCGATCCTGCGTGCAGGCGACATCGGTTTCGCCGACGCGTATCGCGCGTGCTGGCTCGACACGCCCGACCCGGTCGCGCTCGTGCGTCTCGCGCTAGTCAACGAACATGCGCTGCCGCGCACGGTGACGGGTAGCCTGCCCGCGCGCGCGTGGTACGGACTGCGGCACTGGCTGCGCGCGAACACGCGCGGCGGCAGCCGCCGCAACATCCACGCGCATTACGACATCGGCAACGCGTTTTACGCACTGTGGCTCGACCCGACGCTCACCTACTCGAGCGCGCTGTTCGAAGACGATGCGACCCGCACGCTCGAAGCCGCGCAGCACGCGAAGTATCAACGCATCGTCGACGTGCTGTTGCTGCGACCCGGCATGCGTGTGCTCGAAATCGGCTGCGGCTGGGGCGGTTTCGCGCTGCACGCGGCACGGCTCGGCATTTACGTGCACGGCGTCACGCTGTCGCGCGAGCAACTGGAACTGGGACGCATGCGCGTCGCCGCGGAAGGCCTCGAGCGCTACGCGAGCCTCGAATTGAAGGACTATCGCGATCTGGACGGGCAGTACGACGCGATCGTATCGATCGAGATGTTCGAGGCCGTCGGCGAACGCTACTGGCCGACGTTCTTCTCGAAGGTGAAGCGCTGCCTCGCACCCCGCGCCAGTGCGCTCGTGCAGTCGATCACGATCGACGACGCGCGCTTTGCCGCGTACCGCAGTTCGAGTGACTTCATTCGCGAAACCATTTTCCCCGGCGGCATGCTGCCGAGCGCCGAACGCTTCGTTCGCGCGGCGCGTCGTGCAGGCGTGCGCGCGCACGAGTCGCTGTCGTTCGGCAACGACTATGCGCACACGCTGCGGCACTGGCGCGCCGCATTTGAAGCGCAGCTCGACGCGGTCCGCGCGCAGGGCTTCGACGAACTCTTCATCCGCACATGGCGGCTTTATCTCGCGTATTGCGAGGCTGGCTTTCTGGAGCAGCGCACGGGCGTCATGCACTTCCTGCTAACGCATGGGGATTGACGTGCGTGCGCGTTCGCTCTTGCTGTTTCTGCTGCTTGCATGGTGTGGCTCATCTGCGTGGGCAGACTGCAAGGACGACATCGCACCGGCAAGCGAACTGGGCGAGGGTTCGTTCTGCATCATCGGTTTCTGCGTGTACGACGCACAGCTGTGGAGCGCCACTGCGACGCTGTCGACGAAATCGCCGTTCGCGCTCGTCATCGAGTATAGCCGCAGCATCGCGAAGACGCGCCTCGCCGAAACGGGCCTCGCGGAAATCGAGCGGCTCGCGGCTTCCCCACTGCCGGCAGCGACACGCGAGCGCTGGCACGCCAACATGCTCGCCGCATTCGTCGATGTGAAGCCCGGCGATACGCTTTGCGGTGCATTCATACCAGGACGCGGCGTGCGCTTCTATGCGAACGACCGGCTCACTGCAGAAATCGACGACGACGCGTTCGCGCGCGCGTTCTTCGCGATCTGGCTCGATCCGCGCACACGCGCGCCGCAGTTGCGCCGGCATCTGCTCGGCACGGCCGCGAGCGACGCGCCTCGCTGATACGGCAATACCATGCGCGTCAGCGTCGATCGAACAGATAGTGTGCGACGCCCCACTCGCGGCCTTGCGCATAGCCGAACAGCTCCGCCACCGCCATGTAGAACATCCGCCAGCGCTGCAGCCAGATGGCCGCATCGCGTTCGCCGTACGTCGCCGCGAATAGCGGCAGCACGCGGTCACGTGCCGCATCGAGCGCAGCCAGCCAATGGTTCGCAGTGCGCGCGTAATGTGTGCCGCTCACCCACCAGTGATGCGTCGCGTGCAGATGCGTCTGGAAGTGCAGCAGCAGCGCCTCGGACGGCATCGTGCCGCCGGTGAAGAAGTACTTCGTCATCCAGTCGCTGCTGTCGTGCGTTTCGAACGGATACGCAAGCGTGCGATGCGCGAAGACATGCACGAAGAGCTTCGCGTCGGCGCGCATCCAGCGCGAGATTTTCTCGAGCAGGCGTGCGTAGTTTTTCATGTGCTCGAACATCTCGATCGAGATCACGCGATCGAAGCGGCCCTCGGCCGGCATATCGGCGAATTCGAAGTCGACGATGTCGCCGGTCAGCACCGTTACGTTGCTCAATCCTAGCGCAGCCGCGCGCGCGTCGATGAACGCCCGTTGCCCGTGCGAATTCGACAGCGCCGTGATCCGTGCCGCCGGAAAACGCGCGGCCAGCCACAATGACAGCGAGCCCCACCCGCATCCGAGATCGAGAATTGTCTGACCGTCCGCGAGACCGGCACGCTGCACGTACAGTTCGAGCATCGCTTCTTCGGCTTCTGCGAGCGTCTCTTTGCCCGTCGGATAAAGGCAGCATGAATACTTCAGACACGGCCCCAGATGGGCATTGAAGAACGCCGCGGGCAGTTCGTAATGCTGGCGGTTCGCCGCATCGGTACCGACCGCGATCGGGCTTGCGCGCAGTTCGTCGACGAGCTGCATGAGTCGAACCGCGCTCGCCTCGGGATCATCGGCGCCTTCGTCGCGCAGACGCTGCCGCATTAGCGAACGCATGCCGAGGCGAATCAATGCGTCGGGCAACCAGCCGCGCTCGCAACATTCGATCAGCCAGCCATCGCGTGTGGACGGTGGCGTCAATTCGTTACCGGTAGTCGAAGCAGTCACGATTCATTCCTTTGCGGCGAGTCGCGTGGAATCCGCGCGCGTTTTACGCGGAGGCCAGGGGATGAGCGCAGAGGTCGTGCGCACATAGTCGGGGTACTCGGGACGGCTCTGGGCGAGATGCGTTTCGAGCATCGGAATGCCGGAGACTCGCAGCAGCAGCCAGATCATCAGCAACGGCGGCACGATGCCAAGCGCGATCCATGCGCTGCCTGCGGCGAGCGGCACATACGCGAGCCAATGCAGACACTCGAAGAAATAGTTGGGATGCCGCGAATAGCGCCATAAGCCTGCGCGGCAGACCTTGCCGCGATTCGCCGGCTGCGCGACGAAGGCGGCGAGCTGCCGGTCGGCCAGCGCCTCGCCAGCGGCTGCGACGATCCAGATAGCAACGGCCACCGCGATGAGTACCGCCGGCAACCTGCCGCGCGTGTACGCGGGCACAGCAAACGATATGGCCAGCACCGACGACGCGACCGCCTGCACGAGGAAAAATCCCAGCATCCGTCGCGGTGCCTCGGTACCCCATTCTTCGCGCAGCCGACGATATCGCGCGTCCTCGGGCTTGCCAGCGTTACGCCGCCACAGATGAAAACCGAGGCGCGCACCCCAGCACGCCCCACCGATGCCGACCGCAATCCGCCGCGATGGATCGCCGGTGCCGGCCAGCGCATAGAGCAATGCGACGCCACCCAGCGACGCGGCCCAAACCGGGTCGATCATGCCGGCATTGAGGCTGCGCAATTGCCATCGCCAGACGGCGAAGAACACCAGCGCCAACGCGGCGAGCGCGATCGATGCAGCGAGCAGCACGGACATGATCAGAAGGAGCGAACGGAGCGCTCGCAAGCGGAATCGGGCGGCATGTGCGGGTTTTCCTCGAACGCGAAACCGATGGGGCCGCAACCTGTTCGCGCGCCCTTCACTGCTCTTTACGCAGATGAACCCCGATCGGATGCGACCAGCCGCAAGCGTCCGGAACGTCAAAGATGGTTAACTCCCCGCTTAAAAGCTTGCCTGAGATGGCGGTCGCTTTCACACTGTCCAGGTGACGTGCATGCAGGGCGTTACGTGTGTGGTTAAGCCGCAGTCTCACGAACGCTGCGGCTTTTTTTTGCGCGCGTGTTTTGCAGCATCGTTCGCAGACGTGCGCGAAAACAGTTAGTGCGGATGCCGCAGACTGCGGATCGGATGGCGCCAATCGATGCGCCGCTGGCGCGGCAACTGCTCGCGCTCCCGATGCTCTTGCCAGAGCTCGTCGGAAAACAGAAACGCGACGATCAGTAACGGGACGACGAGAAACGCGCCCAATATCAGGTGCTCGACCACGATGGCCTCCCGATCTGTACAAGCTGTCACTTCATTGTAGGCGGACGGCGCGAGGTTCGCGTGCGCCGCCGCTCATATCGCGCGAAACACGGCTCCTGCACCTGCGACAACGCGACGCTGACCGCCGCGCAAAACCGCACCGCAGCAACCCATGCGGGGCCCGTGCCACATCGCACACGCAATGCCCGGCGAACCTCTGGCATTCGCGGGCACCTAACCCTGCATGCGCTGGCACAATTCGGCTTGCCGTCGTCCCGTACGGCGCAATTCGTCCATATAACCCAATATCGCCAGGGAAATCCATGACCACGGAACGCCACACCGACCTGACGCTGCGGCCGCTCGAGCGCGACGATCTGCGCTTCGTTCACGGCCTGAACAACGACGCAAAAATCATGCGCTACTGGTTCGAGGAGCCGTATGAGACCTTCTCCGAACTCTCTCAGCTCTACGATCAGCACGTGCACGATCAGCGCGAACGGCGCTTCGTCGCGATCGACGTCACCGGGCAAACCGTCGGCCTCGTCGAGCTGATCGAACTGGACTACATCCACCGGCGCGGCGAATTCCAGATCATCATCGCCCCGCGTGCGCAGGGCCACGGCTACGCATCGATCGCGACGAAGCTCGCCGTCGATTACGCGTTCTCCGTGCTGAATATGCGCAAGATCTATTTGATCGTCGATAAATCGAATGCTGCCGCGATCCACGTGTACGAAAAATGGGGCTTCGTGCACGAAGCGGAGCTGATCGAGGAATTCTTCGGCAACGGCGCGTATCACAACGCGTTGCGCATGTGCATGTTCCAGCGCGACTTCTTCGCCCGCACGCGGGCGCCGCAGTGAAGCGCGCCCGCGCTGCGCGCGCTTACGCGGCGGCTTTCTTCCATACGGCAGCGAAAATACCCGCGCCGATCAACAGCGTGCCTCCGGTGCGGTTGATCGTGCGCTGCACGCGGGCGCTGCGAATGGCGCGCCGCGCCGCGGACGCGATCAACGCATAACCGAGCGAATTCAACGTCGCGAGAATCACGAACGTCGCCTCGAAGATGACCATTTGCGCCCACGCGGCAGCATGCGGATCGATGAACTGCGGTACGAACGCGACGAAAAAGATGATGCTCTTCGGGTTCAGCGCGGTGACCGCATACGCATGGGCGAAGATGCGACCCGCACGGGTTTCGGCCATGGACGACTCATCGGTCGCGACAACCGGCGCACGCCACAGCTTGATGCCGAGGTAAATCAGGTACGCGGCACCCACCCATTTCAGCGCGGTAAAGAGCGTCGCCGAGGCCGCGAGCAGCACGCCGAGCCCGAGCATCGACGCGGTCATCGCGGTAATGTCGCCAAGCGCAACGCCGGCGGTCGTCACCAGCGCGTAGCGGCGGCCATGGCCGAGCGCATACGAAATCACGAGCAGAACCGTCGGGCCGGGGATCGCGACGAGAATCGCCGAAGCGATCGCGAACGGAAGCCAGTGGGCGAATGTCATAGTTTTATCTCCTGAGGAGAGCCGATTTATCCACGAACCGCGGCCCGTTGCAAGTACCCGTCGCGTGGCTTCTTCCCGGTCCGGCAAACGGACCTGGCATCTTTTTTTATTCCTAAAACCGGTTCCCACGCTTAATTCGCCAAACGACTTTGTGTGCGCCGCGTCACGTTTTTCCGCATTTGTATTAAGCCGCTTAATTGCCTCTCCGCGTTTACGCGAATCAACGGCGTAAACCATTGCCATTAAAGGCTCTAATTACGCATTTCGATTGTCGACGTATTGCGCCACTGCGTCTTTTTGTCTCGCCAACGGGCTTAAAACCTTTACAGGAGCAGGTGCGACAATTCGCCACTGTTGCGGTCGCACACAAGATGTGCTTGTGCTCGGCGCTGCGTTTCCTAAAGTGCAAGGTGCGGATGCCCCATTGAAGTTAAATACATAGCTAACCTGAGCAATCATCCGCACGGAGGCTGAACATGATCAAGCGTATTGCTCTTCTTTTTGCAGTGGCGGGATTTGCTGTCGCATCGGCTGTGCAGGCGCAGGACGTCGTCGTCAAGCCGCTGCAGACTATTCAATTCAAGCCGAACGCATATGGCTGTCTGTCCAAGGACAATCTGGACGCGGTCAACCAGCATGCGCAGGCAGGTGAACAGCAGAAAATGCAGGAGTTCTTCTCCGGCTACCAGTGTCTTTCGACACCGGAAAATGCGAGTTTCCGCGTAGTGCGCGTCGTCGGTCACGATATCGAATTCGTGAATTCCGGCAACAGCGATACGCAAGGCCTCTGGACCAACGACCGGTTTATCAAGCCGTAACGCCGGTAAATCCCGGTGGCATCGAGCCGATAAACCGGGGAGCGGATTTAACTGATCTTTTCGGATCGGTGTGAGCGGATGCGTGTAAAAGCGGCCGGGAAAATTCCCGGCCGCTTTTCATTTGCGCCCGCCGCGCGCAGCGACTCTTCTGTGACAGTTCGACGGGCTTGCTCCACGCGCCCCGCACATTGGGTATCATCACGCGCGCCTGCCGTATGTATGACAACGGCACGATAAATGCTCATCGAAAGACGACGGCACGCCGTCGATCTCCCCATTTTCTTCGGCCCTCACGGGGGCTTCTGGTGTCGCATGGCTCTCAAATCGACCATCTATAAAGCCGATCTGCAGATCGCCGACATGGACCGGCATTACTACGCCGACCATGCGTTGACGATCGCCCGTCACCCGTCCGAAACCGACGAACGGATGATGGTCCGCGTCGCGGCGTTCGCGTTGTTTGCGCAGGAACGCCTGGAGTTTTGCAAAGGCCTGTCCGATATCGACGAGCCTGATCTGTGGCAAAAGGACCTGACCGGCGCCATCGAAACGTGGATCGACGTCGGGCAGCCGGACGAACGGCGAATCGCGAAGGCGAGCGGTCGCGCGAGCGAAGTCATCGTGATCGCGTATGGCGGCCGCACGTCGGATATCTGGTGGCAGGGCGTGCGCGGCAAGGTCGACCGCCTGCGCAACGTGACCGTCTGGTCGCTCGCCGACGAAGTGGCCGCGTCGCTCGGCCGCCTCGCCGAACGCACGATGCGCCTGCAATGCACGGTGCAGGACGGCGCCGCGTGGCTCGGGTCGTCTCAGGCCGATCCGGTACCGATCGAATGGACCGTGCTGAAAGAGCCGGCCAACGCCTGATCGAAGCGAAGGGGAATGCGCCTCAGGCGGTACCCTCCGGCGGCCCCTTGAGTTCGACCATATTGCCTTCGGGATCGAACAGGTACAGCGACATACCGAAGCCGTCTGCGCCGTAGCGCATCGCGCGCTCGCCGAGCCGTGCACCGCATTCCGTCAGATGTTTCTGGAGCGCGTCGGCGTCGAACGGTTCGACACGCAGACACAGGTGATCCATATTGCGCCCAGCACCGTGAGTGCCGTTGTCCGCACGGTCGATCTTTGCGCCGACCTCGAGCAGATCGATCAGCGAACGGCCCGCGCGCAGCTGGATCAAACCCAGTTCACGCTGCTCCTTCTCTACGCTGCATCCCAGGACGTCACAGTAAAAGCGCGTCATCGTGTCGAGGCTCGCCGCCCGGATCACGACGTGATCGATCTCGCGAATATGAATCTGCATGGAAACTCCCTCGCCGAGGCTGTCCGGTTACCGGAAGTGTAGAAGAAGGCGCGGGGAGGAAAACGAAAACGCGGACGAAAAAAAGCCCGCTCACTGGGAGCGGGCTTAATCCATATCAGGAGGAGACATGGAGGAGACAAGAACCACTATACACAACGGGTTGGTGCGACGCAATAACTTTTTAAGGGAAAACCCGGGAATTGACATTCTCTAGCAATCTCAGGTGCAGCAAGCGTTCCTGGGGGGCTTCGGGCCCCCAGCCGCGGCCGTCTGCGCCGCACCGGACGCAATGACAGAGCAAGATCCGGAGCGTACTGTGTCGACCTGCGGGCTACATTGGTGACCATCGAAACCGTCTCCGGAATCCACCATGAAAACGGATTATTCCACCGCCGCCGAACGCTGGGCCGCCGTCACGAGCCGCGATACCGAGGCCGACGGCGAGTTTTTCTACGGCGTCAGGACGACCGGCGTGTTCTGCAGGCCGTCGTGCGCGTCGCGCCAGCCGCGTCGTGAAAACGTCGATTTCTTCGCCTCCGCGGACGCGGCGCGCACCGCCGGCTTCCGCGACTGCAAACGCTGCCAGCCGGGCCGGCTACCACGCGAAATCGAGATAGTGAATCGTGCATGCGCAGCGCTCGACGCCGATCCGCAGGAACGCCTGACGCTCGCGCAACTGAGTGATCTCGTCCATGTAAGCCCATTCCATCTGCAGCGGCTCTTCAAACGGGTCGTCGGCGTGTCGCCGCGCCAGTATCAGGCGGCGCAGCGGGGCGCGGCACTGCGCGACGCGCTCGCACGCGGCACGGCGGTGACGCGTGCAAGCGTCGACGCGGGCTTCGGTTCGCCGTCGCGGATGTACGACACCGCCGCGGCCGAACTCGGCATGGCGCCGTCCGACTATCGCCGCAAGGGCGCGGGCCTCATCGTGCACTACGCGAGCGCGCCGACGCCGCTCGGCCTTGTGCTCGTCGCGACGACCGACAAGGGCATCTGCAAGATCGCATTCGGCGACGATGCCAACTCACTCGTCGACGAACTGCGCGGCGAATTCGCCAACGCCGAACTGATCGAAGACACCGCGCGACTCGCGCCGTTCTTCGACGAGATCGGTGCGTATCTGGAAGGCACACGCCGACGTGTCGATCTACCGCTCGACATCGCCGCGACCGCGTTCCAGCAGCGCGTGTGGGATGCGTTGCGGCGCATCCCGTACGGCGAGACCCGCAGCTATTCGGAGATCGCCGCCGAGGTCGGCTCGCCGCGCGCAGTGCGGGCGGTCGCGAGTGCCTGCGCATCGAACCCGGTCGCGCTCGCGATTCCGTGCCATCGTGTGATACAGAAGGGCGGCGCGCTGGCCGGCTATCGTTGGGGGCTGCCGCGCAAGGCTGCGCTGCTCGATGCCGAAGCTCATCGCACGGGCGCGCAGGTCGCCCAGCCCGTCACCGCCGATCTGGATCACGCCGCTTGAGTACGGACATCGCCGACACCATATCGCTGGAATTGCCGTTCAAGGCACCGTTCGACTGGCCGCGCATCCTGCGCTTCTTCGCGGGACGTGCGACGCTGGGCGTGGAAGCCGTCGAGGACGGTGCATATCGCCGCGCGATCGACTGGGCTGGCGACGCCGGCACGCTGACCGTTCGTCTGCATCCGCGCAAGCGCTGCATCGTCGCGACGATCGACGGCGCCGCGAGCCGCCATGCCGACGCGCTCGCCGCGCCGATCGCGCGTATGTTCGACTTACATGCGGACCCGAAGAAGATCGCCGCGCATTTCGCCGACGATCCGTGGCTCGCGCCACTCGTCGACGCAGCGCCTGGTCTGCGCGTCCCCGGCGCGTGGTCGGGTTTCGAACTGGTCGTGCGCGCGATCGTCGGTCAGCAGGTCAGCGTGAAGGCCGCAACGACGATCATCGGTCGGCTCGTACAGCGTGCGGGCGAACGCATCGACGATCATCCGCACGCGAACACTGCATGGCGCTTTCCGACACCGGCCGCGCTCGCCGCCGTCGATCTCGAGAAGATCGGCATGCCGGGCAAACGCGTCGCGGCACTGCAGGGATTCGCGCGGGCCGTCGCGAGCGGCGACGTACCGCTCGACAGCGCGGTTGAAGACGCCGCCGCGTTGCGTGCGGCATTGCTCGCGCTGCCGGGCATCGGACCGTGGACGGTCGAATACGTCGCGATGCGCGCGTGGCGCGACGCCGATGCCTGGCCGGCACTGGATCTGGTGTTGATGCAGTCGATCGCGGCGCGCGACCCTACGCTGACCCGCGCGACGCAGCAACGCACACGTACCGACGAATGGCGCCCCTGGCGCGCCTATGCGGCGATGCATCTGTGGAACGAAGTCGCGGATCGGGCAGGGGCCGCGCGCGGAGGCTGACCGGGGCCGATAGATATCACAGGGACGCCGCGCGCGAACGAGCCGGCGAACTCCCCGCAAATCACCGGCAGGCGCGCCGAAACACGTCGAGCAGCCTGCCAGAAGGCTCAAAGCGGTGCCGAAGCAGCATCAAAGCGGCCTCAAGCGTGTCTCGTGGCGAGATGTTAAAGTGCCCGCTACCGAGAATCCGCCGAACGTTGTCGGCCGCCCTTTGGCGGCTCCTGGCGGCAGACAACGCCCGACCTGCAACCGCATCGATGTCAAACACTTCTGCTTCCCCGGCGCTCGACGCGCTTTCTCATCGACTGTCCCTACTGAGCGCCGGCCCGCAACCGGATGCGCTCATCACCGGCTTGCGCGGCATCGAAAAGGAAAGCCTGCGCGTCACCCGCGACGGCCATCTCGCGATGACGCCGCATTCGCGTACGCTCGGCTCGGCGCTGACACATCCGTCGCTGACCACCGACTACTCGGAAGCGCTCATCGAACTCATCACGCCCGCCGAACACGACGTCTCGCTCACGCTGGAGCAGCTCGACAGGTTGCATCGCTTCGTCTACACGGCACTCGGCGACGAGCTCCTGTGGAACGAGTCGATGCCGGCGTTGTTGCCGGCCGACGACGAGATTCCGATCGCCCATTACGGCACGTCGAACATCGGCAAGCTGAAGTACGTGTATCGCGTAGGCCTCGCGTTGCGTTATGGGCGCACGATGCAATGCATCGCCGGCATTCACTACAACTATTCGCTGAACGACGAAGTGTGGCGACTGCTGCACGCCGATCAGCAATCCACCGCGAGCCCGGTCGATTTTCAGTCCGAACGCTACCTCGCGCTGATCCGCAATTTCCGCCGCACGAGCTGGCTGCTGATGTACCTGTTCGGCGCATCGCCCGCACTCGACCGGCGCTTCCTGCGCGACCGTCCGAACACGCTCGAGACGTTCGACGCGGACACGCTATATCGCCCGTACGCGACCAGTCTGCGGATGAGCGATCTCGGTTATTCGAACACCACCGGGCAGTCGGCGCTGCATGCGGACTACGACACGCTGCCGGGTTATCTCGACGCGCTCGCGCAGGCCGTGAGCCAGCCGTATCCGCAATACGAAGCGATCGGCACGCATCGCAACGGCGAGTGGGTGCAGATCAACACCAACGTGCTGCAGATCGAAAACGAGTTCTACTCGACGATCCGGCCGAAGCGTGTCACGTATCCCGGTGAACGTCCGCTGCATGCACTCGCGGCACGCGGCGTGCAATACGTCGAAGTGCGCTGCATGGACATCGATCCGTTCGAACCGGTCGGCATTTCGCTCGAGACGTCGCGTTTCCTCGATGCGTATCTGCTCGTCTGCGCGCTCGACGACAGCGCGCCGCTGCCGCCCAACGCGTATTGCGAAGCAAACCGCAATTTCAGCAGCGTGACGATGGAAGGCCGCAAGCCCGGGCTCGAACTCATGCGCGACGGCGCATCCGTTGCGATGGCGGACTGGGCCAATGAGCTGCTCGCGAAGATCGACCTCACCGCAGCGACACTCGATGCGCTGCACGGCAACGACAGTCACGCGCGTGCGGTTGCCGTGCAACGCGCGAAGCTCGCCGATCCTTCGTTGACGCCGTCGGCGCGCGTCCTGCAAACGATGCGCGACAAGCAACAAGGCTTTCTCGCGTTCGGCCTCGCACAAAGCGAAGCGCACGCCGCACAGTTCCGCAGCCGGCCGCTCGACGCGACGAAGGCAAACGAATTCGCGGCGCTCGCCGAACAGTCGCTCGGCGAGCAGGCACAGCTGGAGCGCGAAGAAATTGGCTCGTTCGATGCGTTCGTTGCAGCTTATCGTGCCTATACGTTGAACCGCTTCAGCGTGTAAGCGCGACGCGGCAATCGCGATCTGAAGACCCAAAGAAGAGGGCAGCCTGAACAGGCTGCCTTTTTTTGTCTGTACAGCGTTGTCTACACACCGCCAGCACCGATAACCGGTAAGCGCTACAACATCGATCGCCGTATGCATGCTCGACGGCAAGTTTTCCCGGAACCGTGAATCCGTTGAAACACACCTGCGTTGGCGGGGTCCAACGTGTATCGCCAACGGAGGTCCGTCGTGATCAAGCAATGCCTGTCGATAGTCATCCTCGGGACGCTCGCCGCCGGTTGTTCGACGCGCGGCCAGGTCGAACCCGACGTCATGCAGATCGCTACCGCGCCGCTCACGTGCACGAGCGGCGCTCAGTGCGATCTCTGGTGGCAACGCGCAAAAACCTGGGTCACCGATCATTCGCGTTATCCGCTGCAAACGGCCAACGATTCGCTGATCCAGACCGCCGGTCCGGATGGCGGCAAACGCGCGCTCGCGTATCAGATCACGAAGGCGCCCAACAACGACGGCACGTCGACGATCGGCTTCGCCGCGCATTGCGACAGCGCGCTCGGCTGCAAGCCCGACCCGTGGAGAGCGGGCGCGGACTTCAAGCAGTTCGTGAGAAACGGCACGGCATCATCACCGGATAACGCGTCGGACAGCGCGTCGGCGCCGCAAGATGCGTCCGGAATGACTGCGATGCCCGCACAGTCGGTGCGATCGGCGACCGGAGAGCCGCCGTCGCAGTAAGTGCATCGCGTCGCGGCGTCAGTGTCCCATCGAAGGGCCCACGCCTTTCTTCGGCTTCGTGATCCACACGAGGCCCGCGAGCAAGGCGAAGCCCACGCACGAGATACGGAAGAAGTCGTTGGTCGCCATCATCAAGCCCTGCTGCGTGACGAGGTCGTTCAGCTGCGCAGTCATGCTTTGGCCCGCGATGCCGAGCGACGACAACGCATCGGTATAGGCCGTAGTGTTCTGCGAATACACGCTCACCGATTCGGACAGCACCGCGTGGTGGTAGATCGCGTCGTTTTCCCAGTACGTCGTGCTGACCGCGGTGCCGATCGCGCCCGACAGTGTGCGCAGAAAATTCGACAGGCCCGAGGCGCTCGCGAGGCGTTCGTCGGAGATGCTCGACAGCGTGATCGTCGTCATCGGCACGAAGAAGCACGCGACGCCGATACCCTGCACGAGTCGCGGCCCGATCACGTGGCTGAACGGCACGTCGAGCGTGAACGTCGAGTTCCAGAACGACACGAACGCGAACACGACGAACCCGAAGCTCGCCACCATCCGCAGATCGAGCCGGTGCATGTTGCGACCGATCAGCGGCGACAGCACGAGCGCGAGCAGGCCGACCGGCGCGGTCGCAAGACCCGCGAGTCCGGCGGTGTAGCCCATCACGGTCTGCAGCCATAGCGGGAAGATCACCACCGAACCGAAGAACGCCAGGAAGCCGCCCGAAATGATCAGCGCGCCCAGTGCGAAATTGCGGTCCTTGAACAGCGTCAGGTCGACCACCGGCTCCTTTTCCGTCGCTTCCCATACCAGCATGAACGCGAGCGAAACGACCGCGACGATCGCAAGCGCGACGATGAAATGCGAGTTGAACCAGTCGCGGTCCTTGCCGAGATCGAGCACCATCTGCAGACACGACACGCCGATCACGAGCAGCGCAAGGCCGATCGCGTCGATGCGTTGCTTCGATGTCTTCGTTTCCCGGCCGCGCAGCAGGAAGAACGCGCAGGCGCCGGAGAAAAGTCCGATCGGCAGGTTAATGTAGAAGATCCACGGCCACGTGTAGTTGTCGGTGATCCAGCCGCCCATCACGGGGCCGAAGATCGGCGCGACGATCACCGTCATCGCCCATAGCCCGAGCGCGAGCCCGCGCTTCTCCGGCGGATACGAGCGCATCAGGATGGTCTGCGACAGCGGCACCATCGGGCCGGACACGAGGCCCTGAAGCAGCCGGAACGCGATCAGCGATTCGAAGTTCTGCGCGAAGCCGCAAAGTGCGGACGCGATCGTGAACAACACGACCGACAGCGTGAAGAGCCGCACCTCGCCGACCCGACGCGCGAGCCAGCCGGTCAGCGGCACGGCGATCGCCGACGCGACCGAGTACGACGAAATCACCCACGTGCCTTCGCTGTTCGACACACCGAGGCTGCCGGAGATCGTCGGCACGGCGACGTTCGCAATCGACGTGTCGAGCACTTCCATGAATGTGCCGAGCGCGAGACCGACGGTCAGCAGCGCGAGCTTGCCGCCGCTGAACGATGCGGATTCCGCGGGCGCGGCGGCGGGAGCCGTAGTGGCCATGATCCTTTCTCCTTATCGGATGGACACTTGTCGCGACACCGATCTGCGTGAACTATTAAGCGGATATTTCATGCTCTGACACCCTCTGCCCAGACAGATAATTACCGGGAATTATGGCGTCCGAAGACGCCTCTTGACTTACTCGTCGCCGTGTCCCGGCAACCCATCCGCCTTCCCATGCACCCCGCAGATACCGTCGTCCGGTGCGCTGCCATTCGCGATGAATCGGCCCAGCAAACTCATCAGCGTGCCCAGTTCGTCCGGCGAAAATCCGTGCAGCTGTTCATTGAGCACCGCGGTGCAGAGTTCCGGCAACTGCGTCGCGGCGTCCCGACCAGCCGGCGTTAGCTCCAGCTTGACCATGCGCCGGTCGATCTCGCTGCGGGTCCTTGCGATCAAGCCTTTCTTCTCGAGCCGGTCGAGCATCCGTGTCATCGAGCCGCTGTCGTAAGACAGTGCGCGCGACAGTTCGAACGGCGTCGTGGCCCGCCCGTGCCACAGCAGCAACACGATACCGATCTGCTGCGCCGTCAGTCCGAGCGGCTTCACCGCGCGATCCATCCGTTCGGCGAGCACGTTGCGCGCCTTCGAAAGGTAATAGCCGAGACTCGATTCGGGAGAGATCTCGCTGGCGTGGTAGGGACCGTCGGTCATCGCAAGAGTGGGGCAGCGGATTGAGCCGAATTTTATCTGCCTGGACAGCGAAGTCAACCATCTGTCGAGCAGATTCACACTGCTGCCTTCATCCTGCTGGAAAACAACAGACGGAGGGCCGCGTACAGCGAAGTATCTTGAGATTTCATTGCATAGTCAATATTATGACAGGCAACGAGTTACGCGCTTCCGCGCCGCCCGAAACCATGTTCTGACCGATTTGCCGCGTGCCGCACACCCCGCGTCACGAGAGGATGTCCGCGATGCTGTACCTGAAAAACACCCTTGGCGGCTGGAGCCGCTCCCTCACCGATACGGCGCTGCATGCCTTCCAGGGTCCGCACCGCTGGTTAAAGCTTGCGCTGTACGCAGTGATGTTCGTGCTGCCCGGGGGATCGCTGGGAGTGCTGTTTTTCGCGTGGATCGATCATCGGCGTAGCCGCCGCGAGGCGCCGTCGGCGCAGCAGGCCGGCGCACGGCAACTCCCGTTGCTGCCCGCGTCGGCTGCCGGCAAGGACGCGGCGTCCACCGGTTCTCTGGTACCGGGCTCCACGATCTGCCAGGCACGCGGCAATGCACCGGTTTGCCGCGCGGCCGCCGGCAAGATCGCCCGGCAGGGCCCGACCGAACGCGTCTGACGCGAGGCCAATCACGACGGCGTAGATGGGCCACGCGGCCCGCGCCGTCGGTCTACATTCACCTTGTCCAGTAACGCCGCGTAACCGGCCGGAACCCTCGGTAACACACCCGTGGCACTCGCCGCATTACTCTCCTCTGTCGACCAGAGTTAGCGCTTTAGCGCTTACTCTGGTCCCATGTCCCATGTCGGAGTTAGCGCTTTAGCGCCTACTCCGGCGTCGGCCTCTATTCAGGCATCGCGTAAGCTACCATTCCGGTACCGGCGCGCCGCCCGGTTACGCGGCCACGCGACCGGCCGCCGACCGAATCGACAGGAATTCATTGCATGCAGTCTGACCGACCCTCGCGCCCGGTTGCCCCGGTGGCGTCCGTGCCACGCATTTCGACGCTTGCCATGACGGTAGCGGCGGCGGTCGCAAGTCTGCTCGCCGGTTGCGCGGTCGGCCCCGACTACCATCGGCCGGAAGTGTCGGTTCCCGCGTCGTACAAGGAAGCTGCGGACGGCTGGAAAACCGCGCAGCCCGCCGATCAGCACGACCGCGGCACGTGGTGGACCGTCTACAACGACCCGCAGCTGAACGCGCTCGAAGACAAACTCAACGCATCGAACCAGACCGTCGCGCAATTCGCGGCTGCTTACCGGCAGGCGCGCGCGCTGGTCGGCGAAGCGCGGGCCGCCTACTTCCCGGTCGTCAGCCTGTCCGGTTCGGGCCAGCGGGCGAGTACACCGCGCACGTCGTCCGGTGGCGGCAGTACGTCGTTTGGGAATTCCAGTTCGATCAGCAACAGCTTCAACCTGTCGCTCGACGCGACATGGGAGCCGGACCTGTGGGGCAAGGTCAGCCGTTCGGTGAGCGCGCAGGAGGAGGGGCAGCAGGGCGCCGCGGCCGATCTCGCAAACGCCCGGCTGTCCGCGCAGGCTACGCTCGCGCAAACCTATTTCTCGATTCGCTCGCTCGACGCGCAGCAAAAGCTGCTCGACGACACAGTCGCCGCATACGAACGCTCGCTGCAGCTCACGCAGAACCGCTACGCGCAGGGCGTCGCCGCGCGCTCCGACGTGATCCAGGCGCGCACCCAGCTGCAATCGGCGCAGGCCTCCGCGATCGACAACGGCGTCGCGCGAGCACAGGACGAACACGCGATCGCCGTACTCGTCGGCGAACCGGCGTCGACGTTTACGCTGCCGCCTGCACCGCTCGACGCCACGCCGCCCGATGTCCCACCGCAAATGCCGTCGGCGCTGCTCGAACGCCGGCCCGACATCGCATCGGCGGAACGTAAGGCGGCCGCGGCCAACGAGCAGATCGGCATCGCGATTGCGGCGTTCTTCCCGTCGCTGACGCTGTCCGCGAGCGGCGGCTTCGAGAACTCGGTATTTTCCAAACTGCTCACGGCGCCGTCGCGCTTCTGGACGGTCGGCCCGCAGCTCGCGGCCACGCTGTTCGATGCAGGGCTGCGCAGCGCGCAGACCAACGCCGCGCGCGCCGCTTACGACCAGCAGGTCGCCACCTACCGGCAAACGGTGCTCACCGCGTTCCAGGACGTCGAGGACAACCTTGCGTCGCTGCGCATCCTCGCGCAGGAAATCGAGGTCCAGCAGCAGGCGGTCGACTCGGCACGTCAGGCGCTCGACATCGTCACGAACCAGTACAAATCCGGCACCGTCGATTACCTGAACGTGCTGACCGCGCAGACCACCGCTTTCCTCGCGGAGCAAAAGCTCTCGAGCATCGCGGGCCAGCGGATGGTGTCGTCGGTGGGTCTGGTGAAGGCGCTCGGCGGCGGCTGGGACGTGGCGCAGATGAATCGCGAAACGGGCGACGTCGCGGCGCCGGCCGCGGCATCGTCGGCGTCGGCTGTGTCGGGCGCATCGACCCCGCCCACTTCGGTCGCCGACGCGCAAGCCCCCAGCAACTAGGCGCGGCGATTTACCGCCCGCACAATCAACGCGTGAACGTCAACGAAACCGTACCCGGCGAGACCGGGCGGCCGAGCAGATTCAATAGCCCGGCAAGATTGTCGCGCGCATCGGGTGTCGCGCTCGCGGTGCCCTGAAACGACGCGCCCGGGCCGCCCAGCGTGCCCTGGCCGTTCAGCAGCAACGGACCCTTCAGCGTCGACAGATTGAGCGTCGACGTCGCGCCTTCCGCCTGAAACACCACGCGATACGATCCCAGCGGCTTCACGCGCGATACGCGCGAACTCATGTCGTTCAGCGTGACGGTCAACTGACCAAACGCATCGCTGCGAAACGTGCGCCATTCGGTCCACGACAGCCGCACGTCGCCCTGCAGATCGAGCGTATTGAACGGCGCGCCGAGGCCGGTCAGCAGCGCCGCTGGTACCGCGATCGCGCCGGCCGTCAGCGTCGCGCCGCGGCCCGTCGCGTCGACGGTCACCGGGTCCGGCATCGCTTCGCTCTGACGCATCTGCATCCGGACGCGGCCGGTGAACAGCGGCCAGAACGCCGTATGCCATTCGATCCGGCCAGGCAGCAGCGTTGCGGCCGTGGTATCGGAGCCCGCGGCAAGCACCAGCGCAGCCGAACCGTTCCACAGCGAACCAGCGGGATCGACGAGATTGATGTGCCCGCGCGTCGACTTCGCGAACTGCGGGGTGATCCACGCGGCAGGCAGCAATACGAGCAATACGATGGCGCACGACAGCGCGCCGACCAGCACCCACGGCAGCGCGACGCGCAGGCGCCGCATCCAGAAAATCATGCGAACCCTTGAACGTAGGCGGTCATTTCGCCGTCGACGGCTGCAGCGACGCCGTCAGATCGACCTGCCCGTCGGCTTTCAGCGCCGTGACGTGCGCCTCCGCAACCTGCACCTTCAGTTGCCGGCGCACATCGTCGAGCCATACGGTCCACGTCGGAAACGACGCGTTCTTCAACTGCACCTGAACGACGTTGCCGATCACCTGCACCTGGGTCGCCGCGAGACCATGACTGGTCAGCGACGACGCGAGCGCATCCTTCAATGCGCCGCCGGTCGGCGCGGCGCCCTGGGTCGCACCCGACAGCGCGCGCGCCTCGTTGGCCTGCGCGGTCATCTGCGCGAGGCGCCGCTGCATTGCCGGCAGTTCGTCGCGCAGATGCGTGCGGCCTTCCTGCGCCGGCGCCCACAGCATCGACCAGACGATCACCAGCGCCAGTACCGCGCCGCCCCACGTGAGCAGCGCCTTTTCGCGCGTGTTGCGCGCCTCCCAGAAGGCGATCCAGGTCTCGAGTAACTGCTCTTTCATTGTCCGCCCCTGATCGTCCACTTGCCGGTGTTGCTGTCGATCTCGCCCGACAGGCCGTTGCTCGCGAGCCGCTTGCCGAGATCCGGATCGACGCGGGTTTCAGGCTTGAACGTCACGTCGAGGCGCCGGTCGTGATAGTCGAGCGCGGCAATGCCGTTGACCGGCACCGGTCCAAGCGACCGCGCGAGGCCGTCGGCAAGCGTGAGGAAATCGTCCGGCGACAGTTCGCCCGCCGCGATGCGCAACTGCTGCAACTGACGCGACATCTGGTCGGGCGCATCGAGCACGACGGTGGTTTTCGGGAACGCGTTCAGCAGCAGCTCGGTCATCTGCGCATTCACTGCGTCGCGTTGCCGCGCGAGCATCACCCACTGCACGTTCGCGCCGATGATCGCGATGACGAGCGACACCGCCGCAAGCATCAGCGGTATGCGCAGGCGCCGCAGCGTCGCCTGGTCGAGCCGCCACGGCTGCGACGCGAACTCGAACTGGCACAGATCGAAGCGGCATTCGAGCGCGCGCCGCGCGAGCGTTTCGAACGGCAGCGGCTGCGCGCCGCCGATGTGTGCGGCAAGCTCCGTCTGCGCGTTCGCGCCGAGGCGCGGTTCGTTGCCCGGCAGATCGGTCAGCACGTGCAATGCGACCGGCGCAGCCCCCGCGAGCGCCTTGAGCGTGCCGGCCACCGCGCCGGCGGGTACCGCCATCCCTTCGCCGAGCGATCCGCGCGCAACCGCCAGTTCGAGGCGCGCAACGCCGGCGTCGAGTGTCGACGCTTCGCCGAGCAGCAGCGGCGCGGTCGATACGACCGTGCCGAGCACGGCGGCTACGACCGTCGGCGGCACGAGCGCAAGGTCGACGGCCTGCTCGGCTTCAGCCACGGCCGCGGCAGCGTCGATGTCGGCAGGCGCAGCGGCCGGAACCGGCGCAACCGGCAGACAGCGCGTCACCGGCACCGCGCGCACCGCGCGATGGCCAGCCGCCGTGAACCCTTCGACGAGGAAGCGGAACCAGCCGCGATCGACAATGGCCAGCACATGCTGCTTGCCGTCGAGCGGTTTCGGATCGACCGCGATGTGGCAGGTCTGCGGATCCTGGATCAGTTGATCCTCGACGACGTTCGGCAACGCCTGGCGCAGCCGCGGGCCCTTCAACGGCGGCACTGCGGTGGCGAGCATCAGCAGGTCGCGCGCGGCGACGATCAGCACCGTCGACGACGCGCGCGGCAACAGCGCCAGCGTCGAACGGCCCGCGCGTTGCGTGCGACCCGACTTGTCGAGCAGCAGGAACGGCAGATCCGGCAGTTGCCATTCCTGCGACGGCACCGCCGGATCGCGCGGCGGCAATAGGACGATCAGTGTGCTCAAAGGCCGCTCTCTTCGGAAAGGACGTGGTTCATAGTTGGTCGCGTACCCGCACGATACGTGTGGTGTGAGTCAGCGCGTCGCGATAGACGAGCGTCGTGCGGTCCACTTCCGCGCGCTCGTGCTGCACCCGGCCGTGGACCAGAAAATAGCTGGTGTTCACGTCGAGCTGGTTCGGATCGATCAGCGCCTGCGGCACGCCCGCGGCGCTCAGCGCGAGCTGCACGTCGCCGACGTTGCGGAAGAACACCGTTTCGCGGCGCGACACGAACGCCTGCGCGCTCGACAGGCTCATGCCCGGCACGACAGCCGCGACCACTTCGGCGGACGCCGTATTCATGTTGACCGCCGTCGCGGTCGGCAGCACGGTCACGAATGGCCGCAGCCGGGCGACGTCCTCGGGCGTGAAGCCTGGCACGTCGAGCAGCGAATCGACACTCGTGAACTGCAGCGGCGCGACGCCGCTGTCGTCGTTGCTGCTGGACAGGCCCGGATTGTCGGTGAAGCTGTTGCCGCCGGCCTCGCCGCCCCCGACAGGCGCATTCTGGCCCGGCGTCGCGCCGCTGGTCAGGTTGGGCGCCTGGAAGCGGGTCGCCGAGCGCAGCAGCGACGCGCGCACCTTCACGGCCGCCGTTTTCGCGAGCGCCCCGTTGAGGCCGAGCGACGTGAGCAACCGCTGGAAACACTGGATCTGTTCGGCGCTCATCTGCAGCACGCCGGGCGCTGGCGACGACACGAGGTTGCGCAGATTGAATTTGGCCTGCGCGTCTTCGATCGAACCCGACAGCCACGTGGCCGAGCCTTCGCCTGCGCGCTTGTCGCCGATCTGCCCGAGGAAATCGGACAGCCGCGTGCGCGCGATCGGCACACCCCACACGCCGCCCAGATACGTGATGCCCGCCGACGTGTCGGCCTCCGAACGCAGGATCAGACGCGTCCAGTCGAGCGCGCCGCGCGCGACCCACTGCGCCTGCGCGAGCAGCCGCTGGTTTTCGATCCGGCGAATCTGCACCTCCTGCCGGTACAGCATGCCCGACACGAGAATCGCCGACAGCGCGACGACCATCAGCGCGCTGATGATCGCCACCCCACGGTTCGCGCGGTTTGCTTCGACACGGCGACGACGACCCGGCACGACGCGACCGCGACCCTGCCCGCGACCGGAGCGTGCGCTCGGGCCGGCCGGCTTCAGGAATCGCGTCGCATCAAGGCATCCCATCTCACTCTCCGACGAGGAACGTGCGTGTCACCGGTCGCTTCAGCGACGTCGCGCCGATGCTCACCTCGAGCCCGGTCACCGCGCGCGGCAACGGCGCATTCCCCAGCTGCGGCACCTTCAGGTTGTTCGTGTTCTCGGTAATCGCGGCCTGCACGTCGCTCATCTGGATAGTCCAGCCCACCTTCGGCACGAAAAGCCGCGCGGTAATTGCGCCAACGCCGCCCATCAGCGCGACTCCGCTCCAGCCGCTTTCGTCGCTCGCGTGCAGCGCGCTGCTCAGCTCGCTGTAATTCGCGAGCGGCGGCGACGCGTAGCGGGTCACCCGTCCTTCGGTGATCCGGTAACGCACCACCTGCAGGCGCGGCGCGACACCCGGCGGATTGAGTTCGCGCACGATCTGCAGCACGCTGCCGTGGACCGACACGGCCGCCTGGCCCGCCTCGTCGTCGGTAGCCGCTTCGCGCGCATCGATGCGCATCTGGTCGAACATCTGCGCGAACACGCGCTCGTCTTCCATCGCGTTCGTGATCGTCTGCCGGCCGCGGATGATCTGGTCCAGACCGCGCCACGACAGTACGGCGATCACCGCGAGAATCGCAATCGCGACGAGCAGCTCGATCAGCGTGAAGCCGGCAACCTGCCTGCGGCGCGCGCGCGGCGCGCGGCGCTCACAGCGAGCGGTTGGTTTCATTCGCGACCACCGTCACCATCTCTGCGAGATTGTCCTCGCGGCCAGGCATCGTCACCAGCACTTCCACGCGACGGAACAGCGGGTTCGGCGTACCGGATACGCGTTCCGTACAAAGCAGCTCCAGGTTACCCTGCGAGCAGTCGAAACTTTGCGACCCGACCTCGGGCCATGTGTGCGTGAGGTACAGCTGCGCCAGCGCGTTGTCCGCGCTCCAGCCAGCGAGCAGGCGCCGGTGCAGGTCCGACTCGCCGGTGGCAAGACTGCCCACCGCACGCAGCGACGCCGACAGCGCGACCGCGATGATCGTCAGCGCCACCAGCACCTCGATCATCGTGAAGCCGCGCGACGCGTGCGAGCTTCGCCGTGCGCCGGTTCGTGCCGAACTTTGCGCCCCCATCTCAGCGCACCTCATAGCGACCGTTCCCGGTACCGATGATCGTCGCGCGGCCGGCCGCTGAAAACAGCGTGACCTGCACCGGCGTATCGATGCTTTCGGTACCGAACACGATGCGGCTCGGGTGCGTATCGGAACCCGGATAGTCGATCGTCACGCCGGTTACACCGCCTTCCCATCGACGCTGCCCGAGCAGATCGTCGCGCAGCGGGCGCCAGCCGTCTTCGGTGCGCACGTCGAAGCGAAAACCGTCGTCGAGCGGCTGCCACGCGACCGGCCGCGCGCGAACCTGCGCCTCGTCGCCGGCCGTCTCGAACAGCAGCGCGAGACGTTGCGCTTCCTCGTTCAGATCGGTGCGCGGATTGCGGCCCAGCGAAAGCGAGGCGAGCGACACGAGCAGCCCGGCGATCACCAGCACCACCATCATCTCCAGCAGCGTAAAACCGCGCTGCCGGCGCGCGTCGCGCCTCGACACACGATGCGGCGCGACTGCATGAAGCGGACGGAGCGAACGGAACGGGCTGAACGAATGCATGGTGCCGGCGATAGAGCAGGGGATCAGGATCAGCCCGTCGCCGTCATTGCCACGAACCGATGTCGGCGTCGTTGCCTTCGCCGCCGGCCTTGCCGTCCGCGCCATAACTGAACACATCGATTTCACCGTGCACGCCCGGGTTCAGATACTGATACGAATTGCCCCACGGGTCGTTCGGCAGGCGCTCGAGATAGCCGCCGTCCTTCCAGTTGTTCGGCACCGGTTCGGTGGACGGCTTTTCGACCAGCGCGCGCAGCCCCTGGTCCTGCGTCGGATAGCGGCCGTTGTCGAGGCGGTACAGCTTCATCGCCTGCATGATCGTACCGATGTCCTGCTTCGCGGCGACACGGCGCGCTTCATCTGGACGGCTCATGATCTTCGGCACGATCAGCGCGGCAAGAATGCCGAGAATCGCGATCACCACCATGATTTCGATCAACGTGAACCCGCGTTGACGGCGAGCGCGCACATTCGCAATTTCAGCGCGGCGATTGGTCCACATCTGCATAGCTTGCTACCTCTTCAAAAATTGGGTTCGATTTCGCCTCTACGAGGCGTGGTGCAGTATCGTGACAGCACGACTGGACGCGTCCGGTCGGACATTTTAATGTCATGCTGTCGCAGGGTTTCAACCCAACGCAAATTTCACATTAATCCGTACAATGGTGCGCCATGAACGCTCTCCAGATTCGCCTCATTTCGCTCGCACTGTTCGGCGTGCTATGCGCGACGACTACCTACTGGGTCGTCACGCTCACGTCGCATCCTGCGCCCGTACCGGCTGCGGCGGTTCGTGCGCCCGTGTCGACCGAACAGGCGGCCACGCTGTTCGGCGGCCAGCTCACACGCACCGTCAACCAGGATGTGCATCTGTTCGGCATCCTCGCGCTGCGGGAAGGCGCCGCGGCGATCGTCAGCACCGGCGGCGAACCGCCGCATACGGTGGCAATCGGCGGCGCGATCATGCAGGGCGCGAAACTTGCCGAAGTACACGCCCGCTCGATCATCATCGACCGCAACGGTGCGCATTCCGAAGTGTTCCTGCCCGCTAACGCACCCGGCCCCACCATCTACGTCCGCTGACGCATTCAATGCCGCGCTGCGTGACACACCGCGCGCCGCGCCACCTGGACGTCACTGCACCAGGTTGTTCAACTCGATGATCGGCATCATCACCGCCAGCACGATCACGAGCACCACGCCGCCCATCGCGAGAATCAGCAGCGGCTCCAGCAGACTCGTCAGAAACATCGTGCGCCGTTCCAGCTCGCGCGATTCGCCTTCGGCCGCGCGGTCGAGCATCGTCGTCACGTCGCCGGTCGCTTCGCCCGAGCGGATCAAATGCACGAGCACCGGCGGAAACGTCTTCGTATTATTCAACGCGCGCGACAGAGACGTGCCTTCGCGCACGCGGACAATCGCATCGTCGATGTTGTTGCGCATCGCTACGTTGCTGAGCGTTTCGCTCGCGGCCTGCAGCGCGCGCAGGATCGGCACGCCAGCCGCGGTCAGGATGCCGAGTGTGCTCGCGAAGCGCACTGTGTTGTAGCCGCGCACGAGGTTGCCCGCGAGCGGCGCGGTGAGCAGCCAGCGATCGAACGCGAGTCGCGGGCCAGCCTGCGCGAGCGTCGCGCGCACGAGGTACGCCACGACCGCAATCACGATTAGTGCCGCCCACCACCAGTGCCGCACGAAACCGGACAGCGCCATCATCATGATCGTGAGAAACGGCAACTGCTGCTTCGTGCTCGCGAACACGTTGACGACCTGCGGCACCACGTAGCTCAACAGGAACGTGACGATGCCGAACGCGATGAGCGTGACGATCGCCGGGTACGTGAACGCAAGAACGATCTTCTGCTTGAGCGCGTTGCGCTGCTCGATGTAGTCGGCGAGGCGCGACAACACGAGACCGAGCTTGCCGGTATGTTCGCCCGCCGCGACCAGCGCGCGATAGATCTCGGGAAAATCGCGCGGATGCTGCGACAGCGCGTTCGCAAGCGAGTGGCCGCCGAGCACTTCGGCGCGAATCGACGCCATCAGTTCGCGGATGTAGTCGCGCTCCGACTGCTCGGTGAGCACGGACAGCGCTTCGTCGAGCGGCAGGCCCGCGATCAGCAGGCTCGCCAGTTGTCGCGTGAGAATGGCCTGTTCGCGTTGCGACAGACGTCGGCCGAGCGACAGCCGCTGTTGCCGCGCGCCGCGCGTGCGGGTCGCGGCCGGCTCGACGATCAGCGGCGTCAGCCCCTGCGTGCGCAACTGGGTACGCGCACCGCGCGCGCTGTCGGCATCGAGCACGCCTTTCTGCGCCTTGCCCGCCGCATCGATCGCTTCGAAACGGAATGCCGGCATGCGCTTACACTCCGCCCGTCACACGGATCACTTCCTCGAGCGACGTCAGCCCCGACGCCAGCCAGCGGTCGCCGTCCTCGCGCAACGTGCGCATACCCTGCGCGCGCCCGGTTTCGAGAATTTCGGCGTCGGCCGCGTTGCGGTGAATCAGCGAGCGGATGTTGTCGTCGACGAGCAGCAGTTCATACACACCGCGACGCCCCGCGTAACCCGAGTGGCCGCATTTGTCGCAGCCCACCGGATGCCACTGCGTGTGGCGCTGTCCATCCTCGCCGACCTCGGTGCGCTCTTCGCGGCACACCGGACACAGCCGCCGCACCAGGCGCTGCGCGAGCACACCGAGTAGCGATGACGCGAGCAGGTACGGCTCGACGCCCATGTCGGTGAGACGCGTGACCGCTGACGCCGCGTCGTTCGTGTGCAGGGTGGCGAGCACGAGGTGGCCCGTCAGCGATGCCTGCACCGCGATCTGCGCGGTTTCGAGGTCGCGGATTTCGCCGATCATGATGACGTCCGGATCCTGCCGCAGGATCGAGCGCAGTGCCCGTGCGAACGTCATGCCGATGCGCTCGTTCACCTGAGTCTGGCCGATGCCCGACAGGTCGTATTCGATCGGGTCTTCGACGGTCATGATGTTGGTCGTCGCCGTCTCGAGCCGCGACATCGACGCATACAGCGTCGTCGTTTTGCCCGACCCTGTCGGCCCCGTGACGAGCACGATGCCGTGCGGACGACCGATCAGCTTGTCGAATTTCACGAGCGTATCGGCCGCCATGCCGAGCGCTTCGAGATTCAGCCGGGCTGCGTCTTTTTCCAGCAGCCGCAGCACTGCGCGTTCGCCGTGACCGGTGGGCAGCGTCGATACGCGTACGTCGACAGGTCGACCGCCGACGCGCAGCGTAATACGGCCATCCTGCGGCAAGCGTTTCTCGGCGATGTCGAGCTGCGCCATGATCTTGATCCGCGAGATCAGCGCGCCGTGCAGCGCTTTCTTTGGCCGCACGACGTCGCGCAGCGTGCCGTCCACGCGAAAGCGCACCACCGATGAGGTCTCGAACGGTTCGATGTGAATGTCCGATGCCTGTTCGCGCGCGGCCTGCGTGAGCAGCGCGTTGATCATGCGGATGATCGGCGCGTCGTCTTCCGATTCCAGCAGGTCTTCGACCTCCGGAATGTCCTGCATCAGCCGCGACAGATCGACTTCGCCTTCCACTTCGCCGACCACCTGCGCGGCGCTGCCGTCCTGGCGCGCATAGGCCTGGTTGATCGCCTGCGCGAGTTCGTCGGCCGGCATCCGCACGACCGACAGCGCGCCGAAATTGCGCGCGACCTCGGCGAGTGCGGCGTCGCTCGTGCGCTCGCCGATCCATACCTCGAGACTGTCCGCGTGCTGATGCGCGACGAGAATCTGCCCGCTCTTCGCGAAGCCGTACGGTACGAGACGCGCTGCCAGCGGCGACGGCGGCTCGCGCTCGCCGGAACCCGCGTCGGCCGGTGCGCGTGCCAGCGTGTTCACGGATGTGCCCCTGGCGATTCGAGGCTCGGAGCGGTGCCGCTTGTGCCGCTCGCGGCGGCGGGGGCCGCTGGAACTCCCATTGCCTGCTGACGCCGCATCTTGTCGAGATCGAACAGGTTCAGCGTCGATCCCCCTTCGGCCGGACCGACCGGCATCGGCGGGACCACCGGATCGTCCTTGTCCTTGATCAGGTTGTTGTCCGACTTGTACGCGCCCTGCACGCCCTGGATGTAGTCGTAACGGTTCTGCGTCACCGCCTGCGCAGTCGCGTTGTCTCTGATGATCACAGGACGCAGGAACACCAGTAGATTGGTCTTCGAACGGGTTTTGTTTTCCGAGCGAAACAGCTGGCCGAGCCACGGAATGTCGCCCAGCAGCGGAACCTTGCTGTTGCTAACCACGTAATTGTCCTGCATCAAGCCACCCAGCACGATGATCTCGCCATCGTTGGC
Organism: Paraburkholderia sp.; assembly: GCF_050742655.1. Classification (GTDB taxonomy): domain Bacteria; phylum Pseudomonadota; class Gammaproteobacteria; order Burkholderiales; family Burkholderiaceae; genus Paraburkholderia. Next base: position 277,496 of record NZ_JBOIGG010000001.1, read on the forward strand.
GAGTACCGTCGACTGGATCGAACGCTTGCTGAACTCCGGGCCATTCGGGTTGGTGTTGATGTCGGTTGTGCCGCCCACAATCGACGAATCCTCGGTCGCGAGCTGCAGCTTGAGAAGCCCGCCTTCGGTGATCTGCGGCTTGATGTCCAGCGTCAAGCCGACGTCCACCCGATCGACAGTGTTGAACGCCGTGGGCGAAGCGCTACCACTGTTGAGGTTTGCATACGACCCGGTTGTGACCGGCACGTTTGTGCCCACCACAATCTTGGCTTCTTCGTTGTCGAGCGTGATGATGTTAGGTGTCGACAGCACGTTCGCATCGGAGGAGCCTGCAAACGCCTGCAGCAGCGCACCGAGTCCTTTCACGCCGAGAAAATTGTGTACCCAGCCGACGTTGAGCCCCCCCTGAAGGGTGGACAGCGCTGTCGCCAGACCGCCGGTGGTGCTCGCCGCCGCGGCTTGCGCTGTCAGATTGATGATGCTGTTGCCAGTGCCGGTCGCGAGATTGGTACCGGCCACCAGCGAGTTGTTCCCGATCTGCCATTGAATGCCAAGGTTCGCGTTCGTGTTCGAGTTCAACTCGACGATCAGCGCCTCAATGTAGACCTGCGCACGGCGCGCGTCGAGCTGGTCGATCACGGACCGCAAGTTGCGATACACCGGATCGGATGCAGTGATGATCAGCGAGTTGGACGCGGCGTCCGCCTGGATCATCCCGCCCGGCTGGTTGTCATCACCTTTGTCCTTGTCGCCGCCGAGCAGACCGGTGCTGTTGTTGCCATTACCGCCGCCGCTACCGAGGCCTCCACCGCTGCTGCTTCCGCCGCCGAGCGACGATATCCCACTGCTGCCGCCGAGCCCGCCCGAAGGCAGGGGCGGCGTACCCGACGAACCCGTCGAAAAGTTGCCTCCCGAACCGCCGCTGCCACCGTTCTGGTTGAACGAACTCGCATCATTCGAACTGGCCGAACCCGTGTCGCCACCCTTGCCGAGCATCCCGCGCAAGGTCTTCGCGAGCTTTACCGCATCGGCATTACGCAGCGGCACGACGTGCATGTTGCCGGGTTGCGCGGTCGGTGCATCGAGCTGCTGGGCGAGCGATTTCGCCGCGGCGAGCCGTGCGCCATTCGATGCACGCAACAGCAATGCGTTGATACGGGGATCTGCCTGGACCGATACCTTTAGCGTCGCGTCGGTGCTACCGATCGCGCCGGGGTCGAGCATCTTCGTGAGCTGCTGCGCGATGTCGATCGCGTTTGCATTCTTGAGCGGTACGACGACGACCTGCTGACCGGCCGCGGTATCGACGCCCGCGATGATCTGCGCGATGCGTCGCACGTTGTCCGCGTAATCAGTAACGACGAGCGTGTTGTTCGCGGGGTAGGCAGCGACCGTGTTGTTCGGCGAGATCAGCGGACGCAGGATCGGCAGCAGGTTGTTCGCCGATTCGTTCTTCAGCTGGAACACCTGGGTGATCACCTGGTCACCGCGCGCGGCCGGCGTGTTGCCGACGTAGGTCGGCACGCCCTGCAGCTTCGCGTCGGCTTCCGGCACGACCTTCAGTACGCCATGGTCCTGCACGAGCGAAAAGCCCTGCATCCGCAGTGCGGACTGCAAGGTCTTGAGCGCCTGGTCTTCAGGCACCGAGTTTTCGGAAACGAGATTGAGCTGACCCTTCACGCGCGGGTCGACGATGATCGTTTTGCCGGTTGCTGCGCCAATCGCCTTCGCCACCTGATCGATATCGGCGTTGACGAAGTTGAGCGTTACCTGGGCGTGCGCATATTGCGCGGTAATCAGGCCAGCCACCAGCAGCGCCGTTGATACACGCCGCAATGCCATACGATTTCTTCTCATGGGGTGTGATGTCGATGCCGGCAACGTCGTCGCCGACGGTCATGCGCCGCGGGTACCCTGGCAGCTTGCAATCTCCTCGCTGCAATCGATGCGGAACCCGAAGCGATTCGCACCTACGCTGCCCGATACCCGAAAAACCTGAACAGTATCAGCTTTTCATGTCGAATTTGTCACAAAAAAATCTGCGCTGTGCTTTTCCTCTAAACCCCCTTCCACATAAGTAAGATTCGGAAAGTTTTCGATTCGCTCAGGCCATCGCTTCGACATGCCGTTATAACAGTAGTAACTGCATTGAACGGTTTTGGATTTTCAACAATTCTGTCTGCTGGCCAACTTGACGCGTTGCGGCCTGCCGGTATGATACGGTCGGTTCGGTATCGAAAGCCGTCGTGTGAACAGGGGTTTTCCCCGAGTCCTCGAAGCCTGCCTCGAGGTCTGGAATCGCTGTCCGATGGTGGTTCGATGTGGCCTTCCGTTTATCTTTCACGCCGATGAAACAGACCGTGCTTACCGTTGCCGTCGCCCTGGGTGCGCTGTGCGCAGCCGGGTCCGCGCACGCGGACTGTTTCGATGAGGCCGCCAACTACCAGAAGGTGAATCCGCTGATCCTGCGCGCGATCGCGTGGCAGGAGTCGCACAACCGGCCGGACGCGATGCACAGGAACGCGAACGGTTCGACCGACTACGGCGTGATGCAGATCAACTCGATCCATCTTTCCACGCTCGCTCACTACGGCATATCGACCGGCACGTTGATGCAGCCGTGCAAGAACGTGTTCATCGCCGCATGGCATCTGCGCCAGAAGATGAACAAGTACGGCAACACCTGGCAGGCCATCGGGTCATACCATTCGGAAACGCCGACGCTGCGCGATCAGTACGCGAAACAGATTGCGGGCATCCTGCAGAAATGGAATCTGCTGACCGTCTCGCGCTGAACCCGCGCATGTAAGCGCAAGCAGTTTCCACATATTGATCATCCCGACCGGTCGCGCTGACCACGCGGTCGCGCCCGCACGACCGCTGCCCGTTTGATGCACAATGCGGCTTCATACGGCCGATATATGCTGCCAGACGCAGCCGGCCGCTCCCCCCTTCAAGCTTCTCCGTACCGCGATGAATCAGCCGCCCATTCCTGTCACCGTGCTCTCGGGTTTTCTCGGCGCGGGCAAGACCACGCTCCTCAATCACATCCTCGCAAATCGAGCGGGCTTGCGCGTGGCGGTGATCGTCAACGACCTCGCCGCGGTCAACATCGATGCCGCGCTCGTGCGCGACGCCGCGGCGCTGTCGCATGTCGAGGAGCAACTGGTCGAGATGTCGAACGGTTGCATCTGCTGCACGCTGCGCGACGATCTGCTGATCGAGATCCGGCGCCTCGCAGCCGAGCAGCGCTTCGACGCAATCCTGATCGAATCGACCGGCATCGCCGAGCCGATGCCGATCGCCGAGACCTTCACGTTCGTCGATGATGACGGCGTATCGCTGTCGAATGTCGCGCGGCTCGATACGCTCGTCACCGTCGTCGACGCGTTCAATTTCCTGCGTGACTATGCGTGCACCGATGCGCTCGTCGAGCGCGGCATCGGGGCCACCGACGAAGACGATCGCACGCTCGTCGAACTGCTGATCGAACAGATCGAGTTCTGCGACGTGCTCGTCGTGAACAAGGCCGACCTCGTTAGCGCCGACGATCTCACGAAGCTGCAGCACATCCTCGCGCACATCAATCCGCGCGCAGTGCAGGTCGTGAGCCAATTCGGCAACGTGCCGCTCAACGAGGTACTCGACACGAAGCGCTTCGATTTCGACGAAGCGGCGAACGCACCCGGCTGGCTCGCGTCGCTGCATCACGATCACGATCATCACAGCGAAGCCGACGAATTCGGCATCCTCAATTTCGTCTATCGCGCACGGCGACCGTTTCATCCCGAGCGACTGTGGGCGCTGCTGCATGAAGAATGGCAAGGCGTGCTGCGCAGCAAAGGCTTTTTCTGGCTCGCGACGCGCAACGACATCGCGGGTTCGCTGTCGCAGGCGGGCGGTGCATGCCGGCATGGGCCAGCGGGTATGTGGTGGGCCGCGCAGGATCGCAGCGAGTGGCCAGAAGGCGACGACGAGCTGCTTGCCGAAATCGCTGCAGACTGGGACGGCGATTTGCACGACACGCGTATTGGCGATCGTCGTCAGGAACTCGTGATGATCGGTGTCGGCATCGACCCGACTGTGTGGAATGCGAAGCTCGACGCGTGCCTGCTGAACGACGCGGAATACGCACAGGGTGTCGATGCGTGGGCACGCCTGGCCGATCCGTTTCCCGCGTGGAATATCGATGCAGAAGAAGATCACGATCATGGGCATGATCACGATGATGGTCACGGCGAGATCGTGCATCGCCACGACTGAGCGACAAATCGCAGACGAAAAAAAACCCGCCTGAGGCGGGCGTCAACAAAAAAGCAACCGATGCTTAGCGCTTGTTGACTGCGTCCTTGAACGCCTTCCCAGCCGTGAACTTGACGGTCTTGGCGGCCGGAATCTTGATGGTTTCGCCGGTCTTCGGGTTGCGGCCCGTACGTGCTGCGCGCTTACCCGAACCGAAGCTGCCGAAGCCGATCAACTGGACCGAGTCACCCTTCGACACAGCCTTCTTGATCACTTCAAGCAACGTGTCCAGCGTTTCACCGGTTTGAGCCTTGCTGGCGCCCGTCTGTCCTGCGACGGCGTCGATCAGTTCCTGTTTGTTCATTAAGGTTCCTTTCTGAGTTTAGGTTGATACGAACAGCGCGAACGCGCCGATTATACGTGCGCGCGCCGCGCCGTTGAGCAGCGACGGCTCCGGAGGCGCTCCGGACAGACGCGTCGCGCAACGTGTTGCATGACGGCCGCGCTGCCGCTTCCCTTCGCGGCGCTTGCTATGATAGCGCAGCGCAAACCCATACAGGATAAGGGTTTCGAAGAATTACAGCGTTCTTTGCCCGATCCGGTAACGAAAGTGCCGTTTTTTCAACTCCGCGGCATCCATCGGACGGCTTGGTACGGTTCCAGTGCACACTTGACGTTGGTTTTTGCCAACGATTCACGCGTTGCCGGCATGAATGGAACTTCGTAAAAACCCCACGGGGCGCGGCTTTCCGGGCCATCGTCCGATGTCGCATCGCCGTTTTTTCATCACGCATGACTGACCCGCTCATCCCCGCAACGCTCGCGTTCCGCGACAACGGCACCCCGTATTCGCCGCGTCACGACGACATTTATCACAGCGCCGTCGGCGGTATCGAGCAGGCGGAATACGTCTTTCTGCAAGGCAACGGACTGCCGGAACGATGGCGCGGCCGCCGCGTTTTCACGATCGTGGAGACGGGCTTCGGCATGGGCATCAACTTTTTGACGACGTGGGCCGCGTGGCGCGCGGACCCGGCGCGTTGCGAACGTCTGCATCTCGTGTCGACTGAAAAGCATCCGTTCACTGCGGACGATCTGCGCGCCGCGTATGCCGCGACCGTTGCAGGCACATCGTTGGCCGAGCTCGCCGATCGTCTCGCCGACGCGTGGCCGATGCTCGTGCCAGGCACACACCGTCTCGAGTTCGAAGGGGGTCTCGTCACGTTGACGCTCGTCTTCGGCGACGCGACGACGACGCTGTCTTCGCTGTGGCTACGTGCCGATGCGTTCTATCTCGATGGTTTCGCGCCCGCGAAAAATCCCGAATTGTGGACACCGTTGCTGTTCCGGATGCTCGCGCGCATCGCCGGCGACGACGCAACGTTTGCGACTTACACCAGCTCCGGCGACGTAAAACGCGCACTGATGCAGACCGGCTTCGAGTATCGCAAGGTGGCCGGTTTCGGCTGGAAACGCGCGATGCTGGTCGGCCGGTTTGCGCCGCGCTGGCGCGTGCGTCGCTACGAACCGCCGGTACCGCTCGACGTCGAGAGCCGTCACGCGGTCGTGATCGGTGCGGGTCTCGCGGGCTGCGCAGTCATCGAACGACTCGCTGCGCGCGGCTGGCACGTGACGTCGCTGGAGCGGCATGCCGCTGTCGCTCGCGAAGCGTCGGGCAATCCCGCGGGCGTGTTTCATCCGCTGCTATCGCGCGACGACAGCGTCGCTTCGCGCATCACGCGCGCGGGCTTCGCGTATGCGTTGCAGCGCTGGGCCCTGCTCGAACGCGCAGGACTGCCGCTGTCGCGCAGCACGAACGGTCTGCTCGAACTCGCCGCGCACGACGACGAATGGCACAGCATGACGAACGCGCTTACTGCATTCGGATGGCCACGCGATTACGTCATGCCGGTATCGCGCGACGACGCGCAGCGTCTCGCGGGCGTGCCGCTCGCGCACGGCGGATGGTTTCATCCGCGCGGCGGCTGGATCGATCCGGCCGCGTTGTGCGCGGCGCAATACGCAGCGGCCGGTGAGCGGCTCGAGCGACGTTTTGGCGTCGACGTCGCGCGCATCGAGCGGGTAGGCGAACACTGGGCGGTAATCGATACGTCGGGCAACACCGTCGCTATCGCGCCGGTCGTGATCTTCGCGAACGCGCACGAAGCAGCGCGCGTCGCCGGGCTGCAACATGCGCCGACGCGCAGCGTGCGCGGCCAGTTGACGCTGCTGCCGGACCGCATCGCATCTCCCCATCTGCCGGTAATCGGCGAAGGCTACGCCGTGCCGCTCGCCAACGGCATCACACTGACTGGCGCGTCCTACGATATCGACGACACCGACACGTCGCTGCGCGCAGTGGACCACATCGACAACGTCGAGCGGCTTGCAAGGATGATGCCGTCGGCTGCACTCGATCCTCACGAAGCGGCGACGCTGCCTGGTCGCGTCGCGTTTCGCTGTGTTACGAGCGACCGCATGCCGATGATCGGCCAGCTCGCCGACGAGACCGTCGCCGCACGCGATGCCGACCGGCTCCGCGGCGCTTGGCCGCTCGACCTGCCTCGCGCGCCAGGTCTCTATGCCGCGTTCGCGTATGGATCGCGCGGCCTCGTATGGGCCGCGCTCGGTGCCGAACTGATCGCCTCGCAGGTCGAAGGCGAGCCGTGGCCGATCGAACGCGACCTCGCCGATGCCATCGATCCCGCACGCTTCCTGTTACGCGCACTGCGGCACGGCACAGTGCGCTGAACTCAATCTGCGAACCCCGTCCTCGACGTACAAGGTTATCCACGCATCGCTGTGGATAACCAGTCGAATTGCGTGCGCATCTCGTGTGGAACCGATGTGGACGTAAACGGGGTAACTTCGCTACACGTCGTTGCACCGAAAAGTTACGCCTCACAACCCGCCGCGACCGCACATCCTTCGCATCCGGTTATGCGTTCGACAAACGGATGATTCCTTTCGGTAAACCGGGGTTGTCCACAGAAAAGGGCAACCCTTGTTAACTGCTACTACGTATACATACGAGTAAACCTTTTAAACCAAAGGGCGTATCGACCGGCTGATGTCGAACGATGCTTCGACGCCGCAAACGCAGCCGGATCGATGTTGCAATGCACGCTAGCCCGGTCGGTTTTTCCTCTGCATACAGCAACGACGGTTCGTTTTACCGCCTCGAAGCGATGTTCGAGGCGTTTTGCGTCGAGTCCGAAAAAGCTATGGCACAATCGCCGTTCTTCCCGCGTCCCCGTCGCTTCAAGTGACCGACGCATCAACGGAACGGTTGCCGGTCAATCAGAATCTGATTGCAAGGTCGACGGCGTTCTTTCACCCGGGCCGGCTGCCTGGGCTGCGCGGTGTCAGCGCAGCAGGCCGTCATGCACATGCAGTGCCGGCACGTTCAGTATTCATCCGATCGCTGACAGTCCGCGATGTCGATCGGCACGCAGCGCATACCGGCCACACACTCGGTGTACGCTCCCCGGGCCATCGTCTACCGCACACTCCGTGCGTAGGGCTGTCGCTGCACAAGGAGAAGCCATCACGATGAAGTCGGCGTTTTCATTCTTTCCCGCGTGGCCGCTCACGCCCGACGCGATCTTCTGGGCTGGCCTCGCGTTGCTCGCCGCGGGGTTGTGCGGCGAACTCTGCTATCGCGCGTGGCGTCTGCCGCGCATTTCCGGTTACGCGATCATCGGCCTGATTGCCGGTGCGGCCGGTGCCGGTGTAATCGATGCTGCATCCGCGTCCGCCGCGCGTCCGCTGCTCGACGTTGCGCTCGGTCTGCTGCTGTTCGAACTCGGCAGCCGTCTCGATCTGCGCTGGATGCGTCGCAACTACTGGCTGATTCTGTCGAGCGTTGCCGAAGCGACGCTGACCTTTGTGCTCGTGCTGACCGTGCTGCTGTTCCTCAGCGTGCCGACGGTGGTCGCGATGGTGCTTGCCTCGATTGCGATGGCGACGTCGCCCGCGATGGTGATCCAGCTGAAAACCGAACTGCGCGCGGAAGGTCAGGTCACGCAGCGTCTGATGACGCTCACCGCGCTGAACAGCATGTACGCAGTCGTGATCGAGAAGCTCGCGTCGAGCTGGCTGCATCAGGAGGTGTACGGCAACATGTTCGCGACGATCCTGCAGCCGCTGTATCTGCTGATCGGTTCGCTGATCCTCGCGTATTGCCTCGCGCGTGCGTGCAACTTTTTCTATCGCCGGATGAACATGCAGGACGAGCATTCGTTCGTCGCGCTGTTCGGGCTCGTGCTGCTCGCGATCGCAATCGCACATGTGTTCAAACTGTCGACGATCCTGAGCCTGCTCGCGGCTGGCATCATCGTGAAGAATCTCGACGAGCGTCCGCAGCTGTGGCCGCAGCATTTCGGCACCGCTGGCTGGCTGCTGACGGTGATCCTGTTCGTGCTGACACTGACGACGTTCGAATGGAAAGACATCGCGCTCGGCGGCGTCGCGGCGCTCGGACTGATCGTCGCGCGGTTGGTGGCGAAGCTGGTCGGCGTGCTCGCGTTCGCGAAACCGAGCGGTCTGAACTGGAAGCAGGGCGTCGCACTCGGCCTGTCGTTGTCGCCGATGTCGGCGCTCGCGTATCTGCTCGTCGACGATACGTACACGCTCTACCCGAACTTCGATCCGATGCTGCGAGCCGTCGTGATGTGCTCGATCGTCGTATTGCAGATCGTCGGGCCGTGGCTCGTGTATCGCAGCCTTGCGCTCGTCGGTGAGCGTCGGGACGCAGACTGAGCGCGGACCAGGCCTCACGCATTGTTTTGTTCCAGGCTGTGCCCGTTCGAGACGAACGGGCCGGCTGATCCGACCCAAGAGATGCCATGTCACTTGAAACTTTTGTCGATTCGAAACCGTTCACGTTCGGTATCGAGCTCGAAATGCAGATCGTCAACACGCACGACTACGACCTGACGAAAGCCGGCAGCGATCTGATGCGACTCGTCAAGGACGAGAAGATTCCCGGCAACATCACGCCGGAAATCACCGAAAGCATGATCGAGCTGTCCACCGGAATCTGCACGTCGCACGAACAGGCGGTCGCCGATCTGCGGACGATTCGCGACACGCTGGTCGGTGCCGCCGACCATCTGAACGTCGGCCTGTGCGGCGGCGGTACCCATGCGTTCCAGCAATGGAGCGAGCGGCAGATCGTCGATACGCCGCGCTTCCAGTACCTGTCCGAACTCTACGGCTACCTCGCCAAGCAGTTCACGGTGTTCGGTCAGCACGTGCACATCGGCTGCCCGGATTCGGACAGCGCGCTATTCCTGCTGCATTCGATGTCCCGTTTCATTCCGCATTTCATTGCGCTGTCGGCGTCGTCGCCGTTCGTGCAGGGTGTCGACACGGGTTTTCACTCGGCACGCCTGAACTCGGTATTCGCGTTTCCGTTGTCCGGACGCGCGCCGTTCGTGCTGACGTGGGACAGCTTCGAAGAATATTTCTCGAAGATGGTCAAGACCGGCGTCGTCAACAGCATGAAAGATTTTTACTGGGACATCCGGCCGAAGCCGGGCTTCGGCACGATCGAAGTGCGAGTGATGGACACGCCGTTTTCCGTCGATCGCGCCGCGGCGATCGCGTGCTATATCCAGACGCTCGCGCGCCATCTGCTGCTCGACAAACCGCTGATGCCGAAAGAGGACGACTACCTCGTCTACACGTTCAACCGCTTCGAGGCCTGCCGCTTCGGTCTCGCGGGCACCTGCATCAATCCGCAGACAGGCGAGCGCAAGACGATTTCGGAAGACATCATCGAAACGCTCGAGCGCATCGCGCCACATGCCGACGCGCTCGGCTCCACTCAGGCGTTGAAAGAAATCGGGACGATCGCGCGTAGCCAGACCAACGACGCAACGTGGCTACGCGGCGTCGTCACGGAAGAAAAGTCGCTGCACGAAGCAGTGCGACAGCAGTGTCTGCAGTGGCGGGCTTAACGGTCATGTAATGACCACGTAACGCGCACGTCACACGCAGGTGATATTTCGCAAGGACTTACGACGAATCTTCGAAAACCCGCGGCCCGCGGGTTTTTTCTTTTCGTCGACGGGTTCTTAAAAGGTTTACCAAAATAGACGTATACGTCTGTAGTAGTAGTTAACAAGCACAGGCTGTTTCTGTGGATAACGCGGCAAATCCCTGAAAGATCATCGTGCTGCGCGCGAGATAACTACGCGGATCGCGGGTGCATGAAGCGGGCGGAATGCGGATAACCCGATCGGTCCATTGCGTCGTGCAAACGTTGTCAAGAAACGGCGCACACGTTATTCGCGGGCTTTTCCCAGGGTTATCCACAGATTGCATGGGATAACTTAGCTGTGCGATTCGCCGCACTCGCATAGAATGGCGTTTCGCGGTGCGAACGTCATGCAGCGGCGCGAGGCTTTCATCCGCGCAAGCGAGAGTCACGCGGCGGTTATGCAGGTTGTTTTTGCGGTATTTTTAGAGATAGTTGAAGTCGACCCGTCGGGACTCCGGCGGAACTTGCCCCCACAAGGCTGCCTGCGATCCGGCGCACGACGACTGACCACGCAGCGAAATACTGTCAACAACCAGACACAGATCATGAGCGAAGGCGTTTACGGAGAACAGGCAATGGGACGGGTGACCCATGGTCTGTTACGACTGAGCACGGCCATGCGGAGCCAGGCATGGGAATGGGCGGAAGGTGCGGGACTCACGCCGACCCAGGGCGAAATTCTCGTGTTGCTGATGCAGCGTCGCGGACCGATGCGGCTCGGCGAAATCGCGCGCGAAACGGCGTTGACGGCGGCCACGACGAGCGATGCGGTCAGCACGCTCGAAGGCAAGGGTCTCGTCGAAAAGCGCCGCGCGCTCGACGACGGCCGCGCACTCGCGGTACGCCTCACGGCACGCGGTCGCACGGCGGCAAAGCGTGCGGCGCAATGGCCAGACTTTCTCGCGAAGGCGGTAGGCACGCTGCGCGACGAAGAGCAGTTGCTGCTTTATCGCACGCTGCTGAAGACCATCCGGCAGCTCGAAGTGCAGGGCGACATTCCGTCGCACCGTATGTGCGTGACCTGCACGAATTTCATTCCGAGCAAGAATCCGAAGAAGGTGCCGCATCGTTGCGCGCTGCTCGACCTGTCGTTCGCGGACACTGACCTGCGTCTCGACTGCTCCGTTCACGAGACCGCCGACGTCGCGACGCAGAAGAAGACCTGGAAGATCTTCACGCAACACGCCTGAGTCCGACTCCGCTACACTGCGCCGACGGTTGCCCCCAAACGGGCGGCCCCTGCGCCGCGCGGGCTTTGGCCGGTGGCGCGCAGTTCGAGTCATTCGCCAATTCGCCAACCTGACGACGGAAGCCGCCGATGAATGACGAAGTTCTGGCCATCCGCCACGTGCACTTCGAGGATCTGGGCAGTCTCGAGCTGGTGCTCGGCGAGCGTAGCCGGCCGGTGCGCTATCTCGACGTCGGCTTTGCGCGCATCGAGGCGCCGGACCCGGTGGCGCCGTCACTGATGGTCGTGCTCGGCGGACCGATCAATGCGTCCGACGACCTGCACTATCCGACGCTCGTTCCACTCGTCAAAAAAATCGAAACACGGATTGCCGCCGGTCTGCCGACGCTTGGCATCTGTCTCGGCGCGCAGCTCATTGCACGGGTGCTCGGCGCGCGCGTCTATCGTGGCGCACGGAGCGAAATCGGCTGGTCGCCGCTGACGCTGACCGATGCGGGTCGCGCGTCGCCGGTGCGTCATCTGGATGCGGCGCACACGTCGATGCTGCACTGGCACGGCGATACTTTCGATCTGCCCGCCGGCGCGACGCGTCTCGCATCGACAGCGGTGTGCGAAAACCAGGCGTTTGCATGGGGGCACCACGTACTCGGCCTGCAGTGTCATCCGGAGGTTCGCACCGACCACTTCGAGCCGTGGTTGATCGGTCACGCGAGCGAAATCGCCGCGGCGGGCCTCGACGTGCGGCAACTGCGCGACGACACCGCGCGCTTCGGGCCCGGTCTCGAAGCCGCCGCGCGGTTGATGTTCGGCGAGTGGCTCGATCAGGTCGAAGCGAAGCCGTAAGCGTCGCGTACCGCCCTGCAGCAATCCGGTCGCGGTGCTATTCTCGATCGCTCCTCGGCTTCACCGGATCCGAATTCATGAGCGCTCTCTTTTCTCCGCTCACGCTACGCAGCGTGACGCTTCCGAACCGCATCGTCGTCTCCCCGATGTGCCAGTACTCCGCCGAACGCGGCGAGGCGAACGCATGGCACATGATCCACCTCGGTCATCTCGCGCTGTCGGGCGCGGGCCTGCTGTGCATCGAAGCGACTTCCGTCGAACCGGACGGCCGCATCACACCAGGCGATCTCGGTCTGTGGGACGACGCGACCGAGGCGGCACTCGTACCGGTGCTCGCCGCGATTCGCCGCTACTCGCGCATTCCGGTCGCGATGCAGCTCGCGCATGCGGGGCGCAAGGCGTCGAGCCACACGCCGTGGGATGGCGGTCAGTTGATCCCTGTGTCGGCCGGTGGCTGGTTGCCGCATGCGCCGTCGGCGGTCCCGCACAAGGCGGGTGAAGAACCACCGCTCGCGCTCGACACGCCAGGTCTGAACCGGATCCGCGAAGCGTTTGCCGCATCGGCGCGACGGGCGGCTCGGCTCGGTATCGATGCGCTCGAAGTGCACGCGGCGCACGGCTATCTGCTGCATCAGTTCCTGTCACCGCTCGCCAACCAGCGCACCGACGAATACGGCGGCTCGCGCGAAAACCGCATGCGCTTTCCGCTCGAGATCTTCGACATCGTGCGCGCCGCGTTCCCGGCCGATAAACCCGTTGGCGTGCGCGTGTCGGCGAGCGACTGGGTCGACGGCGGCTGGTCGATCGACGACACGGTCGCGTTCGCCGAAGAACTGAAGAAGCGCGGGTGCGACTGGATCGACGTGTCGTCGGGCGGCGTGTCGCCGTTGCAGAAGATCCCGCTCGAGCCCGGCTACCAGGTACCGTTCGCGCGCGCGGTCCGCGAGGCCACTGGTCTCACGACGATCGCGGTCGGGTTGATCACGGACCCGGCACACGCGGAGCGCATCGTTGCGGAAGGCGAGGCCGACATGGTGGCGATGGCGCGCGCGATGCTTTACGATCCGCGCTGGCCGTGGCACGCGGCCGCGCAGCTCGGCGCAAGCGTCGAAGCGCCGCCGCAATACTGGCGTTCGCAGCCGCGCGAGCAGAAGGCGTTGTTCGGCGACATTTCGTTCGGTCAGCGTTGAGTCTGTGCGCGGCGGTCCCGGTTAAACACCGCGTTTCACGCATGTCCGTCTTTTTGACGGTTGAACGAAGCCGGCCCGACCGTGTACGATGCCGGATGTGACGCAGATGCGTCGCAGGTCGACGCGGCGCCCGCAAGGCGCCGCGTTTGCTATGCGCGCAACGAGAGCCAGTGCGTCGCGCATCGCCGCTTTTACAGCGGCAGACGTAGCGGCCCCGTGTCACGATGGCCGCACCACTCATCCCCGTTTTTCACAAGGATTCATTCAATGAGTTCACGCAGGATCGCCGTGCGCCGTTCAGGTGTGCATGGCAAAGGCGTGTTTGCCACCGAACCGATCGCGTCGGGCGAACGCGTGATCGAATACAAGGGCGAACGGATCTCGTGGAAGGAAGCTTTGCGCCGTCATCCGCATAATCCGGCGGAACCGAATCACACGTTCTACTTCGCGCTCGACAGCGGCCGCGTGATCGACGGCAAGGTGGACGGCAACAGCGCACGCTGGATAAATCATTCGTGCGCGCCGAACTGCGAAGCTGAGGAAATCGACGGGCACGTGTACATCCACGCGCTGCGCGACGTCAACGACGGCGAAGAGCTGTTCTACGACTACGGCCTCGTCATCGACGAGCAGCAGACGAAGAAGCTCAAGCGCGAGTACGAATGCCGCTGCGGCGCGCGCAAGTGCCGGGGCACCATGCTCGCGCGGCCGGACAAGGCGGAAAAATCGAAAAAGGACGCGCCGAAGAAGAGCAGGAAAAAGAAGTAACCGCGAGAAGTAACCGCGCGCGACGCGGCTAGAAATCGATCGGCGCCTGGTGCGCCGATTTTTTTTCGACACGCCGTTCTTCGCGCGGAGTGGCCACGACGCCCGCGCCCATCACGAGCGGAATGCGCACGATGAAGCGCGCACCGCCCTCGGCCGCGTCTTCGTAATGCACGCTGCCACGATGCAACGCCATGATGTCGTGAACGATCGCGAGGCCGAGGCCCGCGCCGCCGTCGACGCTGCCGTCGCTCTGACCGTCGCCGCGGAAGAAGCGCTTGAACAGATCGGCCTGCTGGTTCTTCGGCACGCCGGGCCCATTGTCCTCGACGACGATTTCAGCGGTATCCGTACCGTCGATGTCGACTCGCGACACCGTCACCGTGATGCGTCCGCCGTCGAGCCGCGAGGGCGGCACGTACTTCAACGCGTTGTCGAGCAGGTTCGCGATCACCTCATGCAGGAGCACCGGATTGCCGCGCGCGATTAACGGATGCGCGTTTTCGGGATCGTCGAGACGCTGGAAGCCGAGGTCGACATGCACGGCGAGCGCGCGCGGGACCCATTCGGCGCCGGTCTCGAACGCGAGCACAGCCATGTCGACGTTCACGAAGCGCGCGGCCTGTTCGCCCGGCTCCGCTCTCGCAAGGGATAGCAGCTGATTGGACAGCCGCACCGCGCGGTCGGCGGCGGCGCGTAGTTCGCGCACGGCCGCGAGCGCGAGCTGCGGGTCGCGTGCGATTGCGGCCTGTTCCGCGTGCAGCTTCACCGCGGTGAGCGGCGTGCGCAGCTGGTGCGCGGCATCGGCGATGAATTTGCGCTGCGCGTCGAGCGCGCTTTTCAGGCGGCCGAGCAGCGCGTTCAATGCGCCGGTGAGCGGGCGGATTTCGACCGGCACATAGGTTTCGTCGACCGGTTCGAGCGACGTGTGGGTCTGCCGGTTCAGCGAGTCGGCGAGATCGGTCAGCGGATTGAGCTGCTGGTTTACGACGCGCCAGACGATCACCCAGCCGGCGAGCAGCAGCAAAAGCAGCGGCATCATGATCGCGACGAGGAATTCGGCGGCGATCTCGAACCGGTGACGTACCGGCTGCCCGACTTCGATGACGATCGGATTGCCGCCGTTCGGCTGCTCGACCCGGACCTGCGCGACGCGCACGCTGGTGCCTTCGTGCTCGGTCTCGAACACGTACGCATAGTGCATGCGGCGCACGTTGACGCCACGCAACGGCAGCTTCGGATCGCCGGCGATCTCGGTCTCGCCATCGCTGATCCGGTAGACGAGCTGCTCGACCGGATCGGAGAACATCGCCTGCGCGAGCGGGGGGACGGTGACCGACGCGTTGGGGCCGGCGATCTGGATCTGCTTCGAGATCGCAGTCGCCATATCGGCGAGCGAGCGGTCGACGACGTGCTGCGTGTACTGCCACGCGAGCCAGTACGCGATCAGGCCGCTCATCAGCGCGAGCAGCGACAGAGGTGCGGCGAGGCGGCGCAGCAGCGAGCGCCGCAGGCTATTCGCGGCTGGAAGGGACATCATCGTCGACGGGCCCGGCGGCGGATCGTGAGCGGAGGAACCGCGCGGCGCCGACGGGAGCCGGCACCGCGCGCACGGCAGCTTGCATCATAGCGTGCCTGCCGTGCGTGCTGCGCCGCCGACCGGTGGCCGGAGCCTGGCCGAGACCAGCGCGTAGCGACGCCGTCGTGCCGCGGCAGTTATGCGGCCTGGCGGATTTCCTGCAGCAGGTAGCCGAAGCCCCGCACCGTGACGATTTCGACGCGGCAGTTCTCGAGCTTTTTGCGGACACGGTGCACATAGACTTCGATCGCGGTATCGCCGAGATCTCCGCCGAAGTGGGTCAGGTGATCCTGCAGTTGCGCCTTGCTGACCACGCGGCCGTGGCGCAGCAGCAGCATCTCGAGCACGGCGAATTCGCGCGGCGAGAGTTCGAGCGGTTTGTCGTCGTTGAAGATGCGGCGGTCGACACCCGACAGACGCACACCGCCAAGCGACACTTCCGGACGCGGCATGTCGCCATGCGGTCCGCTGCGGCGCATCACGGCGCGGATGCGCGCTTCGAGCTCGGCTGGTTCGAACGGCTTCAGCATGTAGTCGTCGGCGCCGGAATTCAGGCCCTGCACGCGGTCGTTGAGTTCGTCGCGCGCGGTCAGCACGATCACGGGCGTATGCCGGTTGCTCTGGCGGAAACGCGACAGCAGCGTCATGCCGTCGATGCCGGGCAGGCCCAGATCCAGGATGACCAGTTCGTGGCGGTTTTGCGTGAGAGCCTGTTCGGCGAAGATGCCGTCGTGGACCATGTCGACCGTGAAGCCGGCTTGTTCGAGGCTGCTTTGGATGCCGCGTGCGATAGGACGGTCATCTTCGATCAGAAGGAGTCGCATGGATTTCGCTCAAGTACAATGGGTTAGGCATACCAGCTACGCGATTCGCCGGACGCGCGCCGCACGGAATGCCGTGCCGCGTTGCCGCGCGATGCGCCACCGCCACCACGAGAATCATGTCCGATATTACGCTCAACGAACTGGAAGCCGCGATCAACTTCTGGCGCGCCCGCTCGCCTTCGAGTGGCGACGAACTCGTTCTGTGCAAGGAGGCTAGCGCGCTCTCCAAGCCATATGCGTTGATGATTGTACAGCGTCAGGCGGCCCTCACGCCGGAAGGATTGGACCCCAAAGCGCGCGACGCGTGGGATTCTTACGTCCGCCTTAAGAACGGCCTGTAGAACTGAAGGTTTAAGCGTCCGCCAACCTCCAAACCGCTTTCAGCCGGTACGTCGTGCGCCTGGTCGTCCATTTGGCCGCGTTTTTCGTGCGTCACGAGCGCGACGCGAGCTTCGCCACACCGTCGATGAAGCGGGCCAGCGCGATGTCCCGTTCGGTCACGCCGTTCGCTTCGTGCGTCGACAGCGTGATGTCCACCTTGTTGTACACGTTGAACCACTCCGGGTGATGGTCCATCTGCTGCGCCTTGATCGCGACGCGGGTCATGAAGCCGAACGCTTCGTTGAAATCGGCGAAGGCGAACTGGCGGCGGATCGCGTCGCGGTCCGTCACGACGGTCCAGCCGGTGAGGCCGGCGACTTGCGCGGCGCGTTCTTCGGAAGACAGTTTCTGGATCATGGCGTCACCTGCGGGCGCGCGGGCGATGCCGTGCGCGAATCGTGATGGGCGGTACGGCGCGCGCCGCAACGACAGTCGACGGTCAGCGGTCGGTCCGGATGCGCGCCCCGTGCGTTCCATTCTCACGCTTTTCCGCGGCGCCTGCTTTTGCCTGCATCGCCCGCGCTTGGGGCGGTCGTTAGCGCCGACTATCCATCCGATGCGACAATCGCGCATGAAATCGCGAACCGGTGCGGAGGAATTTCATGCTTGAACTGGATCATTTCGATCTTGCTCTGCTGGACGTGCTGCAGCGCTTCGGCCGCGCAACCCATCAGCAGCTCGGCGAGCAGGTGCCGCTGTCGCCGTCGCAGATTGGCCGGCGCTTGCAGCGGCTCGAGGCGGCGGGGGTCGTCGACGGTTACCGCGTCGTGCTGCGGCCCGAAAAGCTCGGCCTCGGCGTCACGGCGTTCACGAGCCTGAAGCTCAAGCATCACGGCGACTCGGTCATCGACCAGTTCCAGCAGCAGATCGACATGCTGCCCGAAGTACTCGAGTGCCACGCGGTGGTTGGCGATGCCGACTATCTGCTGCGCATCGTATCGCCGGATCTGAACACGCTGTCTTCATTCGTGATGAAGAAACTGATGCGCGTGCCAGGTGTGGACAGCGTGCGCTCGAACATCGTGCTCGCCACGTTCAAGCGCAACGGCCCGCTGCCGCTTGGCCATCTCGCGGCCGGCGCGGCCGCGTGACTTGAACCCGATTCGCTGGGCCCGATTCGCGCGTGAGATCACGCGGCCTGCGGCTCGGTATCCGCGTTGAGCAGGTCGACATAGGCGACCGCGACCAGATCGGCCTCCGGCACGCCGAGCTTCGTAAACATCGCATGCGCTTCGGCTTCGCCTCCTTCCTCGTCGTCATTCTCCGCGAGCAGGACTTCGAGTTCGACGAAATCGCCGAGCCCGTCGACGCGATCCAGATGAATCCGTGTGCGTCCGACGATGTACACGTGCCGCTCCTTCGTCACGATGCCGCGCGTGGTCAGCGCGGTGGCGAGCAGCGAATGCATCGCCTCGGGGTTCGTGACGGGGCTGCGCGTGTAGTACGACGCTTTCGGGCCGTCGCGGTCGTCGCGCTGGTAGAAGATCAGTTCGGCGGGCGTACCGTCGTCGAATTGCCGCAGCTTCAGGCGGCCGCGCGGCACGTCGTAGAAAAAGTCCTGCTGGCGAAAGATCAGCGGCGCTTCTGGCGACAGTTCCGCGGCGCGGGCGACCAGCTGGTCGAATTGCCGCGCGCGGGCCTTGATTTCGATGTTGCGTGCCATGTGAAGCTCCTCGTGAAGGACAGTAACCGTAGACGGGGGCCAGAAAACAAAAACGGCCGGCTGCATCAGCGTCCGGCGCATGAAGTACGAATCTAGCAAAAAGCGCGTGACGGTGTCGTTACGCCGCGATATCAGCAACACTCATATCCCGCTCACGCCCAGGCTCCCACTTATACAGACCATTGCTGCTCGATCAGCTTCAGTGCGGCGGCGATCGCCGGTTCGTCCTTGCGCGCGGCCAGCGCGACGAACGTGAGTTCGGTCGGGACGGTGATCCCTTCGACGATCGTCAGTGCGTGCGCGTGCGCTTCGGCTAGCGCGATCGCGTCACGCGCGAGCGTGAGGCCGATACCCGATTTAACGAGATCGAGCATCGACGGCTCCTGATCGACTTCCGCGACCTTAACGGGCGTCACGCCCGCGTCGGCGAAGAGGCGCGACAGCAGCCGGTGATGGGCGGACGCCGGCGGCGTCCAGATCCACGGCAGCGCCGCGAGCCCGCGCCAGTCGCGCGCGGTCTTCACACGATCTTTCCAGCCCGCGGGCGCGAGCACCCGATACTGGAAGTGCGTGAGCGTCACCGCATGGAAGACCGTGGCGTCGCGCGCTTCGTCCTGCGCCGGCCGGCCGATGTAGTAGCCGACGTCCAGCTCGCGGGCTCGCACGCCGTCGAGCACCCAGCCCGACATCCCATGCCGCAGCGCGGTTTCAATGTGCGGCCACGTCTCGACGAGCTGCTTCAGGAAGCCGCCGAGCCGCAGGAACTCGGGATCGAGAATCGTCCCGATGCGCAGCCGGCCACGCACTTCATGGCGCAGCGTCGCCGCCGCGCGCTGTACGTCGTTCGCGGCTGTGAGCGCTCGCTCGGCGTGCGGCAGCAGCGCCTGACCGTCGCGCGTCAGCACCAGACCGTGCGACGTGCGCGTGAATAGCGCGACGCCCAGCGCTTCCTGCAGGTTCTTGATCTGCAGGCTTACCGCGGGTTGGGTCAGGTGCAGATGCGTTGCCGCGCGCGTGAGATTACCCTCGCGCGCGACGGTGACGAATGCACGAAGCAGAGTCAGGTCCATCGCCTGATATTAGCGCGACTTATAACGCAGTTGAGCATAACTCATTGGATTTGCTGCGCGCGTCGCGATTAGGCTGTGGTTTCAGCAGTCGCGGCACGGCCGTTTTGGGCTGCTTCCTATCCAACGAGGCATACATGAGCGAGACACATCAAAGCGAATCGCGCGTCCGCGCGCTGACCCACGTGATCAACGGCCGGCCAGTCGAAGGCACGAGCGATCGCTTCGGCGACGTCTTCAATCCGGCGCTCGGCAAGGTGACGGCCCGCGTGCCGCTCGCGAGCGTCGCGGAAGTCGGCGCCGCGGTCGCGGCCGCGAAAGCGGCATTCCCCGCGTGGAGCGAGACGGCGCCGATCAAGCGCGCCCGTGTGCTGTTCAAGTTCAAGGAACTGCTCGACCGTCATCACGATGAACTCGCCGAGCTGATCACCCGCGAACACGGCAAGGTGTTTTCCGACGCGAAGGGCGAAGTGATGCGCGGCATCGAGATCGTCGAATTCGCGTGTGGCATCCCGAACCTGCTGAAAACCGACTTCACCGACCAGATCGGCGGCGGCATCGATAACTGGAACCTGCGGCAGCCGCTCGGCGTCGTCGCGGGGATCACACCGTTCAACTTTCCGATGATGGTGCCGGCCTGGATGTTCCCGGTCGCGATCGCATGCGGCAATACGTTCGTGCTGAAGCCATCGGAGCGCGACCCGTCCGCATCGGTACGGCTCGTGGAACTGCTGAAGGAAGCGGGGTTGCCCGACGGCGTGTTCAACGTCGTGCACGGTGACAAGGTCGCGGTCGACGCGCTGCTCGCGCATCCCGACGTGAGCGCGCTGTCGTTCGTCGGTTCGACGCCGATCGCCGAATACATCTATACGGAAGGCACGAAACGCGGCAAGCGTGTGCAGGCGCTGGGCGGTGCGAAGAACCATCTGGTCGTGATGCCCGACGCCGACCTTGACCAGGCTGTCGATGCGCTGATCGGCGCCGCCTATGGTTCGGCCGGCGAGCGCTGCATGGCGATCTCGGTGGCGGTCGCGGTGGGCCATATCGCGGACGAACTGGTCGAACGCCTGACGCCGCGTGTGAAGACGCTGAAGATCCGCAACGGCATGGATGCCGAAGCCGAAATGGGACCGCTCGTCACGGGCGCGCATCGTGCGAAGGTGGCGGGCTATATCGATGCGGGCATCGCGGCTGGCGCGAAGCTCGTGGTCGATGGACGCGGACACCGGGTGGACGGTCACGAGGACGGTTTCTTTCTCGGCGGCACGCTGTTCGATGGCGTAAGCACCGACATGACGATCTATCGCGAGGAAATCTTCGGACCGGTGCTGTGCGTCGTGCGCGTGCCCGATTTCGCATCCGCGGTCGAGCTGATCAACGCCAACGAATTCGCGAACGGCGTGTCGCTGTTCACATCGGACGGTGGCGTCGCGCGCGCGTTCTCGCGGCAGATCCAGATCGGCATGGTCGGCATCAACGTGCCGATTCCGGTGCCGATGGCATGGCATTCGTTCGGCGGCTGGAAGCGCTCGCTGTTCGGCGACCATCACGCATACGGCGAGGAGGGCGTGCGTTTCTACACGCGCTACAAGAGCATCATGCAGCGCTGGCCCGACAGCATCGCGAAGGGCGCTGAATTCACGATGCCGGTCGCGAAGTAAGCGCAAATAAGCGCAACCGCGAATGCCCGCTTGTGCATACGGCGGGCGCGACAGACCCATCGACATGCATGCCGCGACCGGCGGCTCATGAAGGAGACAGGGGTGAGCAATCACGAAGACGGCGCGCGCGCATCGAACCGCGCGCTCGAAGGAGAGTTCGACTACATCGTGATCGGTGCGGGCACCGCGGGCTGCGTGCTCGCGAACCGGCTCACCGAGGATCCCGACGTATCGGTGCTGCTGCTCGAGGCGGGCGGCAAGGACGACTATCACTGGATTCACGTGCCGGTCGGCTACCTGTACTGCATCGGCAATCCGCGCACTGACTGGCTCTACAAGACCGAAGCGGAGCCGGGCTTGAACGGCCGCTCGCTCGCGTATCCGCGCGGCCGCGTGCTTGGCGGCAGTTCGTCGATCAACGGGATGATCTACATGCGCGGCCAGCGCGAGGACTACGACGAATGGGCGCGCGTCACCGGTGACCCGGCGTGGTCGTGGAACTCGGTGCTGCCGGTGTTCCGCCGCAGCGAAAACCATCACGGCGGCGAGAACGAGTGGCACGGCGCAGGAGGCCCATGGCGCGTCGAAAAGCAGCGGCTCAAATGGAAGATCCTCGAGACGTTCGCGCAGGCCGCGGAGCAGACCGGCATCCCGGCCACCGACGACTTCAATCGCGGTGACAACACGGGCGTCGGTTACTTCGACGTCAACCAGAAGCGCGGCGTGCGCTGGAACGCGTCGAAGGCATTCTTGCGGACGGCGCTTGCGCGTCCGAATTTCACGCTGATCACCGGAGCAGTCACGCAGCGCGTCGTGTTCGAAGGCACGCGCTGTGTCGGCGTCGAGTATCGCGGTAACGGTGTTGACTATCTCGCAAAGGCGCGCGGCGAAGTGATCGTCAGCGCGGGCGCGGTGAATTCGCCGCAGTTGCTGGAATTGTCGGGCGTCGGTAACGGTGCGCGCCTGCAGTCGCTCGGCATCGACGTCGTGCGCGATCTGCGCGGTGTCGGCGAGAACCTGCAGGACCATCTGCAGTTGCGCATGGCGTTCAAGGTGCAAGGCGTGCGCACGCTCAACACCGCGGCTGCGCACTGGTGGGGCAAGGCGCTGATCGGCCTGCAATACGCGTTGTTCCAGAGCGGGCCGATGTCGATGTCGCCGTCGCAGCTCGGCGCGTTCACGAAGTCGAACCCAGATGACCGTTCGATCACGCGACCCGATCTCGAGTATCACGTGCAGCCGTTGTCGCTTGATCGCTTCGGCGAGCCGCTGCATCGTTTCAACGCGTTCACCGCGTCGGTCTGCCAGTTGCAGCCGACGTCGCGCGGCAGCATTCACATCGCGTCGCGCGACCCGCTTGTACCGCCCGCGATCGCGCCAAACTATCTTTCCACCGACTACGACCGCCACGTCGCAGCGAACGCGCTGCGTCTCACGCGACGCATCGTCGGCGCGAGCGCGCTCGCGCGCTATCGTCCCGAAGAGATCCTGCCGGGCGTGCAGTTCCAGACTGAAGAGGAACTGCAGCAGGCGGCAAGTCAGGTCGGCACGACGATCTTTCATCCGGTCGGCACGTGCCGCATGGGCACCACCGACGATCCCGGTGCGGTGGTCGACAGCCGCTTGCGCGTGCTCGGTGTCGAAGGGTTGCGTGTGGTCGATGCGTCGGTGATGCCGACGATCACGTCGGGCAACACGAACTCGCCGACGCTGATGATCGCCGAGCGCGCGAGCGACATGATCCGCGCGGACCGTCGCGCGAGCCGCAGCACGTCCGCGCCGCAAGTCGTTCTCACACCGTCGATGTCGGTTGCATGACACCGGCCCCGCACCCGCGCGGGTGCGGGTTTACCGCGCCGACACGGGCCCTCCACTAAGTGCAAATCCCAATGATTGCGCTGCATCATTGGCGAGACAATGACTGCCATGCTGCGTGGCGCGGCATGGATTACCGTCCGCATTGACGCGCCATGCCACGATCGACACGGGGTGTCGTCGGCTTCGCACAGTTCGTTGGCTTCGCACGGCGCGTCAACGCGCACCGAAGATCGCCAGTGCTTCGCCTCACTTCGCATGGAAGGGAACATGATTCTCGGCGATTCGATTCTCGAAACGCGCGGACTTACGCGGGAGTTCAAGGGCTTCATCGCCGTCAACGGGGTGAACCTGCGCGTGCGGCGGGGTTCGATCCATGCGCTCATCGGCCCGAACGGCGCCGGCAAGACGACCTGCTTCAATCTGCTCACGAAATTTCTCGAACCGACTGCAGGGCAGATTGTTTTCAACGGCATCGACATTACCGGCGAACGTCCCGCGCAGATCGCGCGGCGCGGCATCATCCGGTCGTTCCAGATTTCCGCGGTGTTTCCGCATCTGACGGCTTTGCAGAACGTGCGCATCGGCTTGCAGCGTTCGCTCGGCACCGCGTTTCACTTCTGGAAGAGCGCACACACGCTGCGTCAGCTCGACGATCGCGCGATGGATCTGCTCACGCAGGTGGGTCTGACCGACTTCGCCGAGGTGCCCACCGTCGAGTTGTCGTACGGTCGCAAACGCGCGCTTGAAATCGCGACGACGCTGTCGATGGAACCCGAACTGATGCTGCTCGACGAGCCCACGCAGGGCATGGGTCACGAAGACGTCGATCGCGTTACCGCGCTGATCAAGAAGGTGTCGAGCGGCCGCACGATCCTGATGGTCGAACACAACATGAACGTGATCGCGGGCATCTCCGACACGATCACCGTCCTGCAGCGCGGCGAAGTGCTCGCGGAAGGCAGCTACGCAGAGGTATCGAAGAACCCGCTCGTGATGCAGGCCTACATGGGTAGCGCCGACGCGGCACTTGCCGGAGCGCATGCATGAACACCGTGGCCGAACGCGAGAACGCCGAAGTGAGCGGGGTGGCAGCAGGCGGTGGCGAGCCTGCGCTGCAGATCGCCGGACTGCAGGCCTGGTACGGCGAATCCCACATATTGCACGGCGTCGATCTGAGCGTGCACCGCGGCGAGGTCGTGACGCTGCTTGGCCGCAACGGCGCCGGTCGCACGACGACGCTGCGCGCGATCATGGGTCTCACGGGCCGTCGCACCGGTTCGATCCGCATCGGCGGACGCGAGACCATCGGCATGGCCACGCACCGGATCGCGCATTGCGGCATCGGCTATTGCCCGGAAGAGCGCGGGATTTTTTCGAGCCTGTCGTGCGAGGAAAACCTGCTGCTGCCGCCGCCTGTCGGTTCGACCGAGAAAGCGATGTCGATCGACGAGATCTACGCGATGTTCCCGAACCTCTCGGAACGTCGCGCGAGCCAGGGCACGCGGCTGTCGGGTGGCGAACAGCAGATGCTCGCGGTCGCGCGCATCCTGCGCACCGGCGCGAACCTGCTGCTGCTCGACGAGATCTCGGAAGGGCTTGCACCGGTGATCGTGCAGGCGCTCGCGCGAATGATCGTCACGCTGAAGGCGCGCGGCTACACGATCGTGATGGTCGAACAGAATTTTCGCTTTGCCGCGCCGCTCGCCGACCGCTTCTATGTGATGGAGCATGGACGCATCGTCGAGCACTTCGGGGCCGGGGAGCTCGAAAGCAAGATGCCGGTGCTGCACGACCTGCTCGGGGTATGACGCCTGATCTCACAACATCCACAACAACGCAGAAAACGAAGGAGACAGCATGAAAAGGACAACTCTCGCACGGCTATCGTCGTTCTGTTTTGCGCTCGCCGCGGGCGTCGCGGGTGTCGCGCTAACGGCGGGCACGGCGCGGGCAGCCGACGACGCAGTGAAGATCGGCTTCATCACCGACCTGTCGGGCCTCTATGCCGACATCGACGGTCAAGGGGGACTCGAAGCGATCCGGATGGCGATCGCGGACTTCGGCGGCAAGGTGAACGGCAAGCCGATCCAGCTCGTCTATGCGGATCATCAGAACAAGGCGGACATTGCGGCATCGCGCGCGCGCGAATGGTTCGACCGTGACGGCGTCGATCTGCTGATCGGCGGCACGAATTCGGCAACCGGCCTCGCGATGAACACTGTGGCCGGCGAGAAGCACAAGGTGTACATCAGCATCGGCGCGGGGGCCGACACGCTGACGAACGAGCAGTGCACGCCGTACACCGTCCACTATGCGTACGATACGACCGCGCTCGCGAAGGGCACCGGCTCGGCGGTGACGAAGCAGGGCGGCAAGACGTGGTACTTCCTCACGGCCGACTACGCGTTCGGCAAGGCGCTCGAAAAGGCGACGTCGGACGTCGTGAAGGCAAACGGCGGCCAGGTGCTCGGCGCGGTGCGGGCTCCGCTGTCCGCGTCGGACTTCTCGTCGTTCCTGTTGCAGGCGCAGGCATCGAAGGCACAGATTCTCGGCCTCGCGAACGCGGGCGGCGACACGGTCAACTCGATCAAGGCGGCGAAGGAATTCGGTATCACGAAGACGATGAAACTGGCTGCGCTGCTGGTGTTCATCGACGACATCCACGCCCTCGGACTCGAAACCACTCAGGGCCTCGTGCTGACCGACAGCTGGTACTGGAACAAGGACGCGGCCTCGCGCAAGTGGTCGCAAGGCTACTTCGACAAGATGAAGAAGATGCCGTCGAGCCTGCAGGCCGCCGACTACTCGGCAACGATGACCTACCTGAAGGCGGTGCAGACGGTCGGCTCGACCGACGCCGACAAGGTGATGGCGCAGTTGAAGAAGCAGAAGATCGACGACTTCTACGCGAAGGGCTACATCCGTCAGGACGGCAGCATGATTCATGACATGTACCTGATGCAGGTGAAGACGCCGGCCGAGTCGAAGGAGCCGTGGGACTACTACAAGATCACCGCGACGATTCCCGGCGAGCAGGCCTTCACGACGAAGCAGGAGACGCGCTGCGCGTTGTGGAAGTAGGCAAGACACGCGCCGTTCGCCTGGGCTTCCTGTGACGCCGGCCGCGGCCGGCGCGTGTTGATTTCACCTTGACGATGGACTACGCGTTCAATGGATATCTTTGGCATTCCGCTGCCGGCGATGCTGAGCCAGCTATTGCTCGGGCTCGTGAACGGATCGTTCTACGCGATCCTGAGCCTGGGCCTCGCGGTGATCTTCGGCCTGCTCAACGTGATCAACTTCGCGCACGGCGCATTGTTCATGCTGGGCGCGATGCTCGCGTGGATGGGGCTCTCCTATTTCGGGCTGCCGTACTGGGTGATGCTCGTGCTCGCGCCGCTGATCGTCGGCGTGTTCGGCATCGCGATCGAACGCTCGATGCTGCGCTGGCTCTACAAGCTCGACCATCTGTACGGGCTGCTGCTGACGTTTGGGTTGACGCTTGTCGTCGAAGGCGTGTTCCGGTCGATCTACGGGTCGTCGGGCCAGCCGTACGACGTACCGGATCTGCTGTCGGGCGCGACCAATCTCGGCTTCATGTTCCTGCCGAACTATCGCGCGTGGGTCGTCGTCGCGTCGCTCACGGTCTGCTTCGCGACGTGGTTCGTGATCGAGCGCACGCGGCTCGGTGCGTATCTGCGTGCAGGCACTGAAAACCCGAAGCTCGTCGAGGCGTTCGGCATTAACGTGCCGCTGATGGTCACGCTCACTTACGGCTTTGGCGTCGCCCTCGCGGCATTTGCCGGCGTGCTCGCGGCACCGATCATTCAGGTCTCGCCGCTGATGGGTCAGCCGATGATCATCACCGTGTTCGCCGTGGTGGTGATCGGAGGAATGGGATCGATCCTGGGGTCGATCGTAACGGGGTTGCTGCTCGGGGTGATCGAAGGATTGACGCGCGTGTTCTATCCGGAAGCGTCCGCGACGGTGGTGTTCGTGATCATGGCGCTCGTGTTGCTGGTTCGTCCGGCGGGCCTGTTCGGCAAGGAAAAATGATGCAGAGAAAAGCGCTCTATGCCGTGCTGCTGCTCGCGCTGATCGCCGCGCCGTTCGTCGGCGTCTATCCGCTGTTCGTGATGAAGGTGCTGTGCTTCGCGCTGTTCGCGGCGGCGTTCAACCTGCTGATCGGCTACACGGGGCTGCTGTCGTTCGGTCACGCGATGTTTCTTGCGACCGCCGGTTATGTGACCGGCTATGCGATCCAGTCGCTCGGCTTCACGCCCGAACTCGGCGTGGCGGTGGGTGTTGCGTCGGCGACGCTGCTCGGGTTGATCGTGGGCCTGTTCGCGATCCGGCGCCAGGGCATCTACTTCGCGATGGTGACGCTCGCGCTCGCGCAGATGGTCTACTTCGTGTACCTGCAGGCGCCGTTCACGCACGGCGAGGACGGCCTGCAGGGCGTGCCGCGCGGCAAGCTGTTCGGGTTGCTGAACCTGTCGTCGGATCTTGCGCTGTACTACGTCGTGCTCGTCGTGATGGTGCTCGCGTTCCTGCTGATCGTGCGGATCGTGCATTCGCCGTTCGGGCAGGTGCTGACCGCGATCAAGGAGAACGAGCCGCGCGCGGTGTCGCTCGGCTACGATACCGACCGCTTCAAGTTGCTCGCGTTTGTTCTGTCCGCCGGCATCGCGGGGCTCGCCGGCTCGCTCAAGGTGCTCGTGCTGGGTTTCGAAACGCTCGGCGATGCGTACTGGACCATGTCCGGCCTCGTCATCCTGATGACGCTGGTGGGCGGCATGGGCACGCTGTTCGGGCCGCTGCTCGGCGCCGCATTGATCGTCGCGCTCGAGGACCGGCTCGGCGACATCGGCACGACGATGGCGTCGTGGACCGGCATCGACTGGTTCCGTTCGCTCGGTGAATCGACGACGATCGTCACGGGCCTGATCTTCATCGCGTGTGTGCTGGCGTTCCGGCGCGGCATCGTCGGTGAGATCGTCGCGCGAGTGAGGCCGCTGCGTGCTTGACCTGTGGTCGCACGGACGTGGTAATGCTTCGGTATCCGATCTAAATGCACTGCAAAATCCGTACGCAAAAATACGGCTAAATCACGCAATTAACTCGTGCGCAGGCGCCCCAAATCAGTGCCGCAGTGCACCACTAGGGTAAATGCTAGTTGTCCGCTTAGGGGCACGCGTTTAATCTTCACGCAGTTCTGATGCACCGCAGATTTGCAGGTGGAGAACGAGGAGACATGAGGCACTCAGTGCCCAGACGAAAGCGCTGTTGGATGGTATCCAACAGCGCTTTTTATTTTGTCTTTTGCATTCGATTTTCTCAAATGGCGTGGTGTTAACTCACGCACTTCTCGTAGTACATTTCCCGTTCCACCGGTCCTTGTAAAACGCTTGCAGTATGCCGCTTGCGTCCGCTAAACTCGCCATTAACCGACCGATCGGTCGGCGATTTAAATCATCAGATTTAATTCGAACGAATTCAAAGACGTAGCGAGTAAACGGGTTGGGGAGCGCAATGAAGCTGGCTTTGCGGTGGGTGAGCCTGGCATCGGTCGTGGCGGGGGTATTCGGGGTGACCGGCAAGGCTGCTTTTGCAGACGTGAAGATCGGCGTGACGGCGTCGGCCACCAGGCCCGCCGCACTCGAAACGGGACGATATCGCGAACTTCAATGAACCCCAAAGGCACGTGCAGTCGACGTGCCTTTTCTATTGCGCGCCGAGCAGGGAAAACCATGCTTGGCACGTCCGGACCCGATCACTAGATTCAAGAGCCGGCTCGCAGCCGGATTACATGTAGACCAGCGATTTGGAGACAGTCAATGAAAAAAACGAGACAGTGGGTACGCGTCGGCATTGCTGCGGCGTTGATGTGCGGGGCGGGCGTGGCAAGCGCGCAGGTGAAGATCGGCGTGACCTTGTCGACGACAGGTCCGGCTGCGTCGCTCGGCATTCCCGAGAAGAACACGATCGCTTTGCTGCCGAAGGAGATCGGCGGCAAGAGCGTCGAATACATCGTGCTCGATGACGCATCCGACACGAGCCACGCCGTGCAGAACACGCACAAGCTGATCGACGAGGACCATGTCGACGCGATCATCGGGTCGACGGTGACGCCGAATGCGCTGGCGATGCTCGACGTCGTATCGCAGGGCAAGACGCCGGTGATCTCGCTCGCGGCATCCGCAGCGATCATCTCGCCGATGGACGCGAAGCGTGCATGGGCGTTCAAGACGCCGCAGAACGACAGCCTGATGGCCGATGCGATCGCCGACTATATGGAGCGGCACGGCGTGAAGACGGTGGGCTTCATCGGCTTCGCGGATGCGTACGGTGACGGCTGGAACAACGTCTTCAACGCGGCCGCGAATGCGCATCACCTGAAGGTGGTGGCCAACGAACGCTTCAACCGGACCGACTCGTCGGTGACGGGCCAGGTGCTGAAGATCATGGGCGCGGACCCGGATGCGATCCTGATCGCGGGATCGGGCACGCCGGCTGCGCTGCCGGCGAAGACGCTGAAGGAGCGGGGCTACAAGGGCAAGATCTATCAGACGCACGGCGTTGCGAACAACGACTTCCTGCGCGTGTGCGGCAAGGATTGCGAAGGCGAGCTGCTGCCGGCCGGTCCGATTCTCGTCGCCGATCAGTTGCCCGATTCGAACCCGGTGAAGAAATCGGCGCTCGCCTATAAGGCCGCGTACGAAAAGGCCTACGGCATGGGTTCGGTCGCGACGTTCGGCGGTCATGCGTGGGATGCGGGCCAACTGCTGCAGGTGGCGATTCCCGAAGCGTTGAAGAAGGCGCAGCCGGGTACCGAGGCGTTCCGCGAGGCACTGCGCAGCGCGCTCGAGAACGTCAAGGAACTGCCGGTTTCGCACGGCATCATCAACACCACAGCGACCGATCATAACGGCCTCGACAAGCGTGCACGCGTGATCGTGCAGGTGGTCGACGGCAGGTGGAAGCTGCAGAACGACTGACGCGGTTCGTATCCTTCGCGTTACGGCGTTATAGCGTTATTGCGGCGCACGGTGTTTCACGTCGCGCCGTCTTTCTGATCGACGACAATGACATCCGCCCGCCGGTTCGCGGTGCGGCGGATGCGTCGCATCGTGTCCGTGCGTCAGCGGCTGGGTAACTGCATGCGTTCGCCGCTCATGAGGTTCGGCAACACACGAAGAGGAAGTATGGATCTATCAATTGCGGCGATCCTCGCGCAGGACGGGATCACCACAGGCGCCATCTATGCGTTGCTCGCGCTGGCGCTCGTGCTGGTGTTCTCCGTGACGCGGGTGATCTTCATCCCGCAGGGCGAGTTCGTTTCGTACGGTGCGCTCACGCTCGCCGCACTGCAGACACAGAAATTTCCGGCGACCTGCTGGCTGCTCATCGCGATGGGCGGGGCATGCTTCGTCGTCGAGGTCGCGGGGCTCGCACGGCATGCGGAGCGGCGTCGACACGCGGCCCGCACGCTGGTCGTGCTGGCGGGCAAATACCTGCTGTTCCCGGTCGCGGTGTACGCGGTGACGCGCGGCGTCTTCATGCAACCGCTGCCGATGATCGTGCAGATCGCGCTGACGTTGCTGATCGTGATTCCGATGGGACCGTTCGTGTACCGGCTCGCGTACGAACCGATTGCCGAGGCGACGACGCTGCTGTTGCTGATCGTGGCCGTCGCGGTGCACTTCGCGATGGTCGGCGTCGGGCTTGTGATGTTCGGCGCCGAAGGCTCGCGCACCAACGCGTTCTCCGATGCGACGTTCAACATCGGCAGCCTGACGATCTCGGGACAAAGCATCTGGGTGGTGGGTACGGCGATCGTGTTGATCGGTGCGCTGTACCTGTACTTCGATCGCTCGATTTCCGGCAAGGCGTTGCGTGCGACGTCGGTGAACCGGCTGGGTGCGCGGCTCGTGGGCATCGGCACGACGCAGGCCGGCCGGCTCGCGTTCACGCTCGCGGCCGGGCTCGGCGCGCTGTGCGGCATTCTGGTCGCGCCGCTCACGACGATCTACTACGACTCCGGTTTCCTGATCGGTCTGAAGGGCTTCGTCGGCGCGATCATCGGCGGGCTGGTCAGCTATCCGCTCGCGGCCGCCGGCTCGGTGCTGGTCGGGCTGCTCGAATCCTATTCGTCGTTCTGGGCGAGTGCCTACAAGGAAGTCATCGTGTTCACGTTGATCATCCCCGTGTTGCTGTGGCGGAGTCTGGCGAGCCCGCATGCGGAAGAGGACGAGGAGTGACGCGATGAAACGCATTCTGCGGAACCGTTTTTTCTGGCTGTTTCTCATCGTGATGTTCGCGCTGCCGGTACTGCCGCAGCCGATCCGCATCCCCGAATACTGGGTGACGCTGCTCAACTACATCGGGCTGTATTCGATCGTCGCAATCGGCCTGGTGCTGCTTACCGGGATCGGCGGCATGACGAGCTTCGGACAGGCTGCGTTCGTCGGCGTGGGGGCGTATACGACGGCATATCTGACCACGCAGTTCGGTGTGTCACCGTGGTTCGCGCTGATCGTCGGCGTGCTCCTCACCGCGCTGATCGCGCTGCTGCTCGGCATGGTGACGATGCGGCTGTCGGGCCACTTCCTGCCGCTCGGTACGATCGCGTGGGGCCTCGCGCTGTTTTTCCTGTTCGGCAATCTCGATCTGCTCGGCAAGTACGACGGCATCAACGGCATTCCGGTGCTCGACGTACTGGGCATCGATCTCGAGTCAGGGCGCCATATCTACTACCTGATCTGGGTCGTGGTGCTCGGCGCGGTCGTGTCTGTTCAGAATCTGCTTAATAGTCGACCGGGTCGTGCGATCCGTGCACTGCGCGGCGGCGGGTTGATGGCCGAAGCGATGGGCGTCAACACGGCGTGGATGCGCGTCGTGATTTTCGTCTACGCGGCCGTGCTGGCATCGATTTCCGGTTTTCTCTACGCGCACTTGCAGCGCTCGGTGAATCCGACGCCGTTCGGGCTGAATCACGGGATCGAATTCCTGTTCATGGCGGTCGTCGGCGGG
This sequence comes from Paraburkholderia sp., assembly GCF_050742655.1. Classification (GTDB taxonomy): domain Bacteria; phylum Pseudomonadota; class Gammaproteobacteria; order Burkholderiales; family Burkholderiaceae; genus Paraburkholderia. The sequence goes on from NZ_JBOIGG010000001.1 coordinate 309,797, forward strand.
GTCGCGCACGTGTGGGGTGCGGTGCTCGGCGCGGCGATTCTGACGATCCTGCAGGACTATTTGCAGACGCTGCTGCCCAAGCTGCTCGGTGAGAACGGCAACTTCGAGGTGATCGTCTTCGGCATCCTGATGGTGCTGCTGCTGCAATATGCGCGGCAGGGTGTATGGCCGTATGTCGCACGGCTGTTTCCACGCGGGCCTCGTGCGCACGTTCCCGAGCATGCCGAGCCGTTGCCGCAGCGCAGCAAGCCGACCGCCGGCGAACTGCTACTGACGGTCGACCGAGCGCGCAAGCAGTTCGGTGGTCTGGTCGCGGTCAACGACGTGAGCTTCGACGTGCGAGCCGGGCAGATCATTGGCTTGATCGGACCGAACGGCGCCGGGAAGTCGACGACCTTCAATCTGGTGACCGGCGTTTTGCAGGCGACGAGCGGCGAGATCACGTTCCGCGGCGAACGGATCGATTCGCTGCACGCGCGCGACATCGTCAAACGCGGAATCGGCAGGACGTTCCAGCACGTCAAGCTGCTGCCGGGGATGACGGTTCTCGAGAACGTGGCGATCGGCGCGCATCTGCGCGGGCACGCGGGCGTATGGCGAAGCGTCGCCCGGCTGAACGAGGTGGAAGAGGGCCGGCTGATGGCAGAGGCGGCGCGGCAGCTGCGGCGTGTCGGACTCGAGCAGCACATGTATGAGGAAGCCGGCAGTCTCGCGCTCGGCCAGCAGCGGATCCTGGAAATCGCCCGCGCGCTGTGCTGCGACCCGACGCTGTTGCTGCTCGACGAGCCAGCCGCGGGTCTTCGGTATCAGGAAAAGCAGCAACTGGCGACGTTGCTGCGCAAGTTGAAGGAAGAGGGGATGAGCGTTCTGCTGGTCGAACACGACATGGATTTCGTGATGAACCTGACGGACCGGCTGGTCGTCATGGAATTCGGAACCCGCATCGCGGAAGGGCTGCCGGAAGACGTGCAGAAGGATCCGGCGGTGCTGGAAGCTTATCTCGGTGGGGTGGAATGATGACGACACAAGAGCCGATTCTTCGCGTCAGCGGTCTGGCGGTACGCTACGGAAAAGTCGAGGCGCTGCACGGCGCGGCGATCGAGGTACGGGTCGGGCAGATCGTGTCGGTCATCGGGCCGAACGGCGCCGGCAAGTCCACGCTGTTGAACGCGATCATGGGCGCGCTGCCCGTAAGCGGTCATGCGAAGGGTACGATCGTCTATCGAGGCGAGGATATCGGTGCGATTCCGGTCGAGAAGCGTGTCGCCCGCGGCATGTGCCTTGTGCCGGAAAAGCGCGAGCTGTTCTCGACGATGACGGTGGAAGACAATCTTGTCCTCGGTGCGTATCGGCGTAAGCGCGCCGGCGAGCGCAACTTTCTCGATCAGCTGGAGCCGGTCTTTGAGCTGTTTCCGAGGCTGAAGGAGCGGCGCAAGCAGGCGGCTGGGACGCTGTCGGGTGGTGAGCGGCAGATGCTGGCCGTCGGGCGGGCGTTGATGGGCAAGCCCGATCTACTGATGCTGGACGAGCCGAGCCTTGGCCTCGCTCCGCTGATCGTGAAGGAGATTTTTCACATCATCAGCGCGCTGCGGTCGAGCAACGTGGCGACGCTGCTGATCGAGCAGAACGCGCGCGCCGCGCTGCAAATCTCGGATTATGGCTACGTGCTTGAAACCGGGGAGCTGGCGCTGGAAGGTCCCGCCGCCGAACTGGCGCAGAACCCGCGTGTCATCGAGACCTATCTTGGGCTAGCGAAGAAAGCGGCATAGCAGCAGGTTTGATTGCATCGGCTACTGAAGTTGAGCGCCGTGTTTCACGTGAAACACGGCGCTTTTTTGTTGCTGTCCGATTGGCCGAAATTCGGGACAAAAGCGAACCCGCTATAATTCGCGCATACATTTTCCTTGGAAAGGCTCACGCTGACGTTCGGCGTGGGATCCACGATGCTTTATCCCACAGAATTTGACGTAATCGTCGTCGGCGGTGGTCATGCCGGCACGGAGGCCGCTTTGGCTTCCGCGCGCATGGGCAACAAGACGCTTTTGCTCACCCACAATATCGAAACGCTTGGCCAGATGAGCTGCAATCCGTCGATCGGCGGAATCGGCAAGGGTCATCTAGTTAAAGAGGTCGACGCGCTCGGCGGGGCAATGGCTGCCGCGACCGATGAGGGCGGAATCCAGTTTCGTATTCTCAATTCGTCGAAGGGGCCGGCCGTTCGTGCGACGCGGGCGCAGGCTGATCGGCTGCTTTACAAGCAGGCGATCCGGCGTCGTCTGGAGAATCAGCCCAATCTCTGGTTGTTCCAGCAAGCCGTCGACGATTTGATGATCGAGGGCGATCGAGTAGTTGGTGCGGTGACGCAGGTCGGGGTCCGCTTCCGGTCGCGCTCCGTCGTGCTGACAGCCGGCACGTTTCTCGATGGGAAAATCCACGTCGGTTTGAACAACTACACCGGCGGTCGCGCAGGGGATCCAGCGGCGGTTTCGCTGTCCGCACGGCTTAAGGAACTGAAGCTTCCGCAAGGGCGACTGAAAACTGGTACGCCGCCGCGCATCGATGGCCGGACGATCGATTTCTCGAAGCTCGAGGAACAGCCGGGCGATCTTGATCCGGTGCCGGTGTTCTCGTTCCTCGGTCGGGTGGAGCAGCATCCGCGGCAGGTGCCATGTTGGGTCACGCACACCAACGCTCGGACTCACGACATTATCCGGAGCGGTCTTGATCGCTCGCCGATGTACACGGGAGTGATCGAAGGCGTGGGGCCGCGGTATTGCCCGTCGATCGAAGACAAGATTCATCGATTTGCGTCGAAGGAATCGCACCAGATTTTCCTTGAGCCCGAAGGGCTGACGACCAACGAGTTCTACCCGAACGGGATTTCCACGAGTCTGCCGTTCGATGTCCAGCTCGAACTGGTCCGGTCGATGGCCGGACTTGAGCATGCGCACATTCTGCGACCCGGCTACGCGATCGAGTACGACTATTTCGATCCTCGCGGCCTTAAGGCGTCGCTTGAGACGAAGGTGATTCATGGTCTGTTCTTCGCGGGCCAGATCAATGGCACGACTGGTTACGAAGAGGCGGCGGCCCAAGGGCTGCTGGCCGGTATCAATGCCGGGCTTTTCGTGCAGGGTAGAGACGCATGGTGTCCGCGGCGCGATCAGGCTTACCTCGGGGTGCTTGTCGACGATCTCGTTACGCGAGGCGTGTCAGAGCCGTACCGGATGTTCACGAGCCGGGCGGAATATCGGTTGAGCCTCCGTGAAGACAACGCCGATATGCGTTTGACCGAGGCTGGGCGCGAACTGGGTGTCGTTGACGATGCCCGTTGGGATGCATTCAGCCGCAAGCGCGACGCTGTTTCACGTGAAACCGAACGGCTGCGTTCGACGTGGGTGAATCCGAAGACCTTGCCTGCTGACGAAGCGACCGCTTTGCTCGGCAAGCCGATCGATCACGAATACAGCCTCGCCGATCTGCTGGGCCGTCCCGGCGTTAGCTACGAAAGCGTCTGTGGCCTGCGCGACGGCGCCTGCGGTCCGATCGAAGCGCTGTCGGACGATGCTGTTTTGCTATCGCAGATCAAGGAGCAGATCGAGATCGCGATCAAATACCAGGGCTACATCGACCGGCAAGCCGATGAAATCGAGCGCAACGAAGCGCACGAGAACACGAAGCTGCCCGAAGGACTGGACTATGCCGAAGTGCGCGGTCTGTCATTCGAGGCGCGTCAGAAGCTGACGCAATTCCGCCCGGAAACGATCGGTCAGGCGTCACGGATTTCCGGCATCACGCCGGCGGCGATCTCGCTGTTGATGGTGCATCTGAAGCGCGGGCTCGGCCGCCGCAAGGCCAGCCTCGCAGGCGACACGTCGGTGGCTCAATGACCTCGACGCAGGGACGCTTGTCAGAGCGCGAAGCACTCGCCGCGATGCTGGAGCAGGGCGCTGGCAAACTGAATCTGGATCTGAGCGGGGAACAGCGGGAAAAGCTGCTCGATTACGTCGCCTTGCTCGTCAAATGGAACGCCGTCTACAACCTGACGGCGATCCGCGACCCGCGCCAGATGCTGGTCCAACACATCCTCGATTCACTATCGATCGTGCCGCATCTGGCGGCGCGCGGCCCGTCGTCGGCCCTCGACGTCGGGTCGGGCGGCGGTCTGCCGGGCATCGTGCTCGCCATTGTGTTGCCGGACTGGAACGTCACGCTAAACGACATTGTTCAGAAGAAAACCGCGTTCCAGGCGCAGGCAAAGGCGGAACTCGGGCTCGCCAATCTCTCGGTCGTGACCGGGCGAGTCGAGACGCTGCGGGCCGGCGTCGAGGTGCCAGCACAATTCGACGTAATCGTCTCGCGTGCATTCGCAGAGCTCGCGGATTTCGTTACACTTGCCCGGCATCTTGTCGCGGAGAACGGCACGATCTGGGCAATGAAGGGCGTGTACCCCGACGGCGAGATCGGTCGACTGCCCGCCGGCGCGCGGGCAGAGCGGGTTATTCGGCTCGACGTGCCGCTGCTCGAGGCGGAACGGCATCTGGTCGAAGTCATCGTGGATCGGACCAGCTAGCGCCGCTCGCTACCGCCTTGATCGCCTCGACCTCCATTTCAATCATCCAGGGTAGCAAAAGGGACACACCAACGATGGCAAAAATCTTCTGCGTCGCGAACCAGAAGGGCGGCGTCGGCAAGACGACGACAGCAGTCAACCTTGCCGCGAGCCTCGCCTCGCAGGGCCAACGTGTCCTCCTCATCGATCTGGATCCGCAGGGCAACGCGACGATGGGGAGTGGAGTCGACAAGGCGGAGTGCGAAAACACGGTCTATGAAGTGCTGGTCGACGGCGTCTCTATCGCGAGCGCCCGTGTGCGGCCCGAGGCGATTCTCTACGACGTGTTGCCCGCGAATCGCGAACTGGCCGGTGCCGAAGTGGAACTCGTCAGTGTGCAGAATCGTGAGCGTCAGTTGAAGGATGCGCTTGCGCACGTCGTCGACGACTACGACTTCGTGCTGATCGACTGCCCGCCGGCGTTGTCGCTGCTGACGCTGAACGGCCTGTGTGCGGCGCACGGCGTCGTCATCCCGATGCAGTGCGAGTACTTCGCACTGGAAGGGCTCTCCGATCTCGTCAATACGATCAAGCAGGTGCACGCCAACCTGAATCGCGACCTGAAGGTGATCGGCTTGCTGCGCGTGATGTTCGATCCGCGGATCACGCTGCAGCAACAGGTGTCGGATCAGCTGAAGGAACATTTCGGCGACAAGGTGTTCGATGTTGTGATCCCGCGCAACGTGCGACTCGCCGAGGCGCCCAGCTATGGGCTGCCGGGCGTGGTATTCGACCGGGCTTCGCGTGGTGCGCAGGCCTATGTGCAGTTCGGCGCGGAAATGATTGAACGGGTTCGCGCGCTGTGACGCGCGGTCATCCATCCAGGCGGATCGAGGAAGTACGATGAACGCAGTAGCACGAAAGAAGGGACTGGGCCGCGGGCTCGAAGCATTGCTGGGCGGCAGCGCCGACATCACTGAAGCCGTGAAGATCGACGGCGCGCCCAACGCATTGCCGCTCGATAAATTGCAGGCGGGCAAATATCAACCGCGCACCCGGATGGACGAGGGCGCGCTGCAGGAGCTGGCCGCGAGCATCCGGGCGCAGGGCGTGATGCAGCCGATCCTCGTGCGACCCGTGAATCACGAGATGTACGAGATCATCGCGGGCGAGCGTCGTTTCCGCGCGGCTCGCATCGCCGGGCTGACCGAAGTGCCGGTGCTGGTCAAGGACGTGCCCGACCAGACCGCTGCAGCGATGGCGCTGATCGAGAACATCCAGCGCGAGGATCTGAATCCGCTGGAAGAGGCGCAGGGCATCCAGCGGTTGCTTGACGAATTCAATTTCACGCACGAGCAGGCGGCCGAGTCGGTCGGACGTTCGCGCAGTGCCGTGTCGAACCTGCTGCGCCTGCTGAATCTCGCGGCACCTGTCCAGACGATGCTGCTGGCCGGCGATCTCGACATGGGCCATGCCCGTGCATTGCTCGCCGTCGACGCCGCGACGCAGATCGCGCTCGCCAATCAAGTCGTGAACAAGCGGATGTCGGTGCGCGAAACCGAGAAGCTGGTGACCGTGACCGCCAAGGCGGTGCCCACGGTGAAGGCCCGCGCGCAAGACGGCGGCCGCGACACGCGCCGCCTCGAGGAAGAGCTGTCGGACCTCCTTTCCGCGACCGTGAAGATCAAGCTCGGCCGGCGGGGGCGCGGCCAGGTGACGGTCGATTTCGGCGATCTCGACGCGCTCGAAGGCATTCTCGCCCGGTTGCGCGGCAACGCCGCGGCCTGACGCGGCGACCGTGCCGGATCAACCAAGCGTCGAAACGGCGCCCGCGACAATTTGGCGCAGGCTCCTTGCTTTCGTCGGGAAGGAGCCGGTGCTGTCGGTGCTCGTCGCCGCGCTGATCGCGCTGCAACTGCTTCATCCGCAGCCTTGGACGTCGCTGCCGGCGCTGGTTGACTGGCAGACGGTGCTGACGCTCGCGGGCCTGCTCATTCTGACCAAGGCCGTCGAATATTCAGGATTCCTGATGTGGCTCGCGCATCGCGTCGTGCATCGCATTCATTCCGAGCGTGCGCTCGCGTGTCTGCTGATCGGTCTCGCGGCCATACTGTCGACGTTGCTGACCAACGACGTCGCGCTGTTCGTGGTGATCCCGCTCACGCTGTCGCTGCACAAGCTGACGCCGCTGCCGATCAGGCGCCTCGTGATCTTCATCGCGCTCGCGGTGAACGCAGGTTCGATCCTCACGCCGCTCGGCAATCCGCAGAATCTCTTTCTCTGGCAGACGAGCGGTGTGTCGTTCGGCGGCTTCGTATGGGCGCTGGCGCCGCTGTGCGTGGTGTTGATGGCGATGCTGTACGTGCTTGCGGCCTTTGCGTTTCGCGCGGCACCGCTCGATCTGTCGAAGGACATCGAACCTCATCCGGTCGATCGCGCGCTGCTTGGCGTTGCGGTCCTACTGTTCGCCGCATTCGTCGTGCTGGCGGACGCGCATCGTGCGGGCATCGGCCTCGCGGGCGTCGGTGCGGGCTTCCTGTTGTGGCGTCACCGGATCGTGCTGAAGATCGACTGGTTGCTGTTGCTGATCTTCGTTTTCATGTTCATCGTGCTGCGCAGCGTCGCTGCGTTGCCGGCGGTTCACGCGACCGTCGCGCATCTCGGACTGACCACACCGTTGCGCGCGTATGCCGCCGGCGCGGTGCTGTCGCAAGGCATCAGCAACGTTCCCGCCGCGATCATGCTCGCGGAGTTCACGCACGACTGGCGCGCGCTTGCGTTCGGCGTCAGTGTCGGTGGCTTCGGCATCGCGATCGGTTCGCTCGCCAACCTGATCGCTGTGCGGCTGTCGGGCGAGCGCCGCATGTGGGGGGCGTTCCACCTCTATTCGGTACCGTTCTGGGCCGTCGGTGGTGTCGCGGGCGCGTGGCTGCTCACGCATTTCTGACGTCCGCGGGTCGCGTGCCGCGACGCGAAGGAAGTGCTCACAGGCAGCGCCACACGCGGCAAACGGCCCTGGCACCCGGACGCCTTACAGTTATCGTTCGTCGTCGTGTCAAGATGCTTCTCCCGCATCATGAAGCCCTGTCTCACCGCGGCGATTGACGGCCCTAAAGTCTTGAATTGCCTGCAACTATCGCTTACAATCGCCCGGATTTATTTGCTAGGCAACCCCGTAAGTAGTGCGTAAGCTCGCGGGCTGGAAATCGGGATTCAGAGGACTTTGCGGAATACTGCGATGGCGGGTCAAGCGCCGGACGAAAGGCACGACGAACTCCGCGCAACGCAGGCCAGTATCGCTGGGTCGTCGGATGTAAAACCCGTGTCGCATGACGACGCGTGGGATGCCGGGCAAGAGGATAACAATATCGTTCCGCTCACCAGGGCCGAGGCAGAAAAGCTCTTCGGTCCGCAGGTGAGTCGTCCATCGCGCGTTACGCCTTTTCGGGTAGTGACGGCGCAAATGGTTTTGTCCCTGGGTGCGACGTTGCTGTGGTGGCTTTTTTACAAGCCGCCGGGCGCCGCTGCGCTGTCTGCGTTCCTGGGGGGAGCGATCTGCTGGGTGCCGAGCGCGCTGTTCGCGGCACGTCTGAAAAAACTGGGCGGCGCCGAAACGGCGATGAGCTGGATGGTCGGCGAAGCGCTCAAGATGGGGGTGACGATCGCGATGTTTGTTGCCATCGCTTTCTGGTATCACGAAGCTCAGTGGGTTCCGCTGCTCGTGACCTACCTCGTCGCCCTAAAGACGTACTGGATCGCGCTCGCCTGGCGGTGAAGTAACGAACGAACAAAGGCTGGTGCCCGGCACCGGCAAGAGACGCGCGGGTTCGGCTCGACCCGCGCCGGCGGATTCCGGTGGCGCCAACTGCGCCCGGAACGGCCAGAAACGATTTTCGACAATTTGGGTGCATTAACGATATGGCAGCTAGCGAAGGAACGCGCGCTCTGGATCCGTCCGAGTACATCGCGCACCACTTGCAGAATTTTTCCACCTCGCACCAGACGTCGATCATCGACTTTCACGTCTGGAATCTGGATACGCTGTTCTGGTCGATCCTGTGCGGGCTCGCTACCCTGCTGATCCTGTTCATTGCCGCCCGTAAGGCAACTCCTGGCGTGCCGGGGCGCTTCCAGTGCGCGATCGAAATGCTCGTCGAACTGGTCGAAGACCAGTCGAAATCCATCATCCACGGCAACCGCACCTTCATCGCCCCGCTCGCGCTGACCGTGTTCGTCTGGGTCGCGCTGATGAACTCGCTCGACTTCATCCCGGTCGATCTGCCCAGCCACGTGATCGGCTGGCTCGGTCTCTCGGAAGCCATTCCCCATCATCGCATCGTCCCGACCGCCGACCTGAACGGCACGTTCGGCATCGCACTCGGCGTCTTCGTGCTGATGATCTACTACAACTTCAAGATCAAGGGCGTCGGCGGCTTCGTGCACGAACTGCTGTCCGCTCCGTTCGGCCCGCATCCGCTGCTGTGGATCCCGAACCTTGCACTGAACATCATCGAGTTCGTCGCGAAGACGGTTTCGCTTGCCCTGCGGCTCTTCGGCAACATGTACGCGGGCGAACTGCTGTTCCTGCTGATTGCCCTGCTCGGCAGCCTCTGGAGCTTCGGCGCGGACACGACGGTGCTTGGCTTTATCGGCCACGTGATCGCCGGCACCGTGTGGTCGATCTTCCACATTTTGATCGTGCTGCTGCAAGCGTTCATTTTCATGATGCTGACGCTGGTGTACATCGGCCAGGCACACGACAGCCACTAACCACGGCCTGTCCGCGAAGAATCAGAATCGTTTTAGTTTTTTAAATCGCAGTTCCAAAAAGACTTTTTACAAAGGAGTGATCATGCAAGCTTTCATCGCCAACATCCAGGGTCTGACCGCCATCGGTATCGGCATCATCATCGGCCTGGGTGCAATCGGCGCCTGTATCGGTATCGGCCTGATGGGCGGCAAGTACATCGAGGCATGTGCGCGCCAGCCTGAACTGATGAACCCGCTGCAAACGAAGATGTTCCTGCTGGCTGGTCTGATCGATGCGGCGTTTCTGATTGGCGTTGGTGTGGCAATGCTGTTTGCGTTCGCGAACCCGCTGCTGTCGAAGCTGGCCGGCTAAGGTTCCTCGGAAGTGTGCGCCTGTCGCCAGTCGATGAGGTGCAGAGGGCGGAACGGGCACCGGGCGCTGATCGAGCAATGAATCGATGAGCGCCTTGCCGTTTCACTTTCCGAAATAGCAACGATGAAGGAAACACTGTGAATCTCAACGCAACCTTGTTTGCGCAAATGGTCGTGTTCCTGATCCTCGCGTGGTTCGTGATGAAGTTCGTGTGGCCGCCGCTGGTCAACGCACTCGACGAACGCTCGAAGAAGATCGCCGACGGTCTGTCAGCCGCGGAAAAGGGCAAGGCGGAACTCGTCGCGGCCCATAAGCGCGTCGACCAGGAACTCGCGCAGGCGCGTAACGACGGCCAGCAACGTATCGCCGATGCCGAGAAGCGCGCCGTGACGGTCGCCGACGAAATCAAGGCTCAGGCGCACGCGGAAGCCACGCGCATCGTCGCGCAGGCCAAGGCCGACGCGGATCAGCAAGTCGTGAAGGCGCGTGAAGCGCTGCGCGGCGAAGTCGCTGCTCTCGCCGTGAAGGGTGCCGAGCAGATCCTGAAGCGCGAAGTCGACCAGACGGCGCATGCCGACCTGCTGAATCAACTGAAAGCCGAGCTCTGATCATGGCCGAACTTGCAACCATCGCCCGTCCGTACGCAGAAGCGCTGTTTGGCGTGGCCGAAGCTGGTGACATCGCCGCGTGGTCCACGCTCGTGCAGGAGCTGGCACAGGTTGCGCGTCTGCCGGAAGTGCTGTCGGTCGCCACGAGCCCGAAAGTGAGCCGCGCGCAGATCAGCGATCTGCTGCTGTCCGCGGTGAAGTCGCCGCTCAAGGACAACGCGCAGGCGAAGAGCCTGGTGCAGATGCTGGTCGACAATCATCGCCTGCAGTTGCTGCCCGAAATCGCCACGCAGTTCGAAGCGTTGAAGAACGCCCGCGAAGGAGCCGCCGACGCGACGATCGTCAGCGCATTCCCGCTCGAAGGCACGCAGTTGAACGATCTCGTCGCGAGTCTCGAACGCCGTTTCCAGTGCAAGCTGAAGCCCACCGTTGAAGTCGATCCGTCGCTGATCGGCGGCGTGCGCGTCACGGTCGGCGACGAAGTGCTCGATGCCTCGGTCCGCGCGCGGCTCGCCAGTATGCAGACGGCGCTTACCGTTTAAAGCGTCTGAAGCGCATACGCGGCTGGCACGCAACAGAATTGACTATCAGGAGCGAATAATGCAACTCAATCCCTCTGAGATCAGCGAGCTGATCAAGAGCCGGATCCAGGGCCTCGAAGCGAGCACAGACGTTCGCAATCAAGGCACCGTGATCTCCGTGACCGACGGTATCGTGCGTATCCACGGCCTGTCGGAAGTGATGCAGGGCGAAATGCTCGAATTCCCGGGCAACACGTTCGGTCTCGCGCTGAACCTCGAGCGCGACTCGGTCGGCGCCGTGATTCTGGGCGAATACGAACACATTTCGGAAGGCGACGTCGTCAAGACGACGGGCCGCATTCTCGAAGTGCCGGTGGGTCCGGAACTGCTCGGCCGCGTGGTCGATGCACTCGGCAACCCGATCGACGGCAAAGGCCCGATCAACGCGAAGAAGACCGACGCAATCGAAAAGATCGCTCCGGGCGTGATCTGGCGTAAGTCGGTTTCGGAACCGGTCCAAACCGGTCTGAAGTCGATCGACGCGATGGTGCCGGTTGGTCGTGGCCAGCGTGAGCTGATCATCGGCGACCGCCAGTGCGGCAAGACCGCCGTCGCCGTCGACGCGATCATCAACCAGAAGGGCAAGAACCTCTTCTGTATCTACGTCGCGATCGGCCAGAAGGCTTCGTCGATCATGAACGTGGTGCGCAAGCTCGAAGAAACCGGCGCGCTGGAATACACGATCGTCGTGGCGGCTTCGGCTTCGGAATCGGCTGCGATGCAGTACCTCGCGCCGTACGCCGGCTGCTCGATGGGCGAATACTTCCGCGACCGCGGCCAGGACGCGCTGATCGTTTATGACGATTTGACCAAGCAAGCTTGGGCATACCGCCAGATCTCGCTGCTGCTGCGCCGTCCGCCGGGCCGCGAAGCCTACCCGGGCGACGTGTTCTATCTGCACTCGCGTTTGCTGGAACGTGCCGCTCGCGTGTCGGAAGATTACGTCGAGAAGTTCACGAACGGCGAAGTGAAGGGCAAGAGCGGTTCGCTGACGGCACTGCCGGTCATCGAAACGCAGGCTGGCGACGTGACCGCGTTCGTTCCGACGAACGTGATCTCGATTACCGACGGCCAGATCTTCCTCGAAACCGATCTGTTCAACGCGGGTATCCGTCCGGCTATTAACGCTGGCGTGTCGGTGTCGCGTGTCGGCGGCGCCGCGCAGACGAAGGTCGTGAAGAAGCTGTCGGGCGGTATCCGTACCGACCTCGCGCAGTACCGTGAGCTGGCTGCGTTCGCGCAGTTCGCATCGGACCTCGACGAAGCCACCCGCAAGCAGCTCGAGCGCGGTCGCCGCGTGACGGAACTGCTGAAGCAGCCGCAGTATCAGCCGCTGCAGGTGTGGGAGCTGGCCATCGCGCTGTTCGCGGCGAACAACGGCTACCTCGACGATCTGGAAGTGGCGCAAGTGCTGCCGTTCGAAAAGGGTCTGCGCGAATTCCTGAAGACGAGCCACGCCGACCTGATCAAGCGCATCGAAGATACCAAGGAACTCTCGAAGGACGACGAAGGCCTGCTGCACACGGCCCTCAAAGACTTCAAGAAGTCCGGCGCTTATTGATCCGCAAGGCTTAGACGGAGCTTGAAGCGGCGCGGGCCGCAGGCAACTGAACCCGCGCGGCTTCGACAGCTTTGCATGGGACTTGAGTAAGCGCTAAAGCGCTAACTCGAGTCGACAAGGAGCAAGCAATGGCTGGAATGAAGGAAATTCGCGGCAAGATCAAGAGCGTGCAGAACACGCGCAAGATCACGAAAGCGATGGAGATGGTGGCCGCATCGAAGATGCGCCGCGCTCAGGAGCGCATGCGCGCTGCTCGCCCGTATGCCGACAAGGTGCGCGATATCGCCGCGCACATGAGCCGTGCGAACCCCGAGTACCGTCACCCGTTCATGGTGACGAACGAAGGCGCGAAGACGGCCGGCATCATCCTCGTCACGACCGACAAGGGTTTGTGCGGCGGGATGAACACGAACGTGCTGCGTGCTTCGGTCCAGAAGTTCAAGGAGCTGGAGAGCGAGGGCAAGACCATCGAAGCGACGGCGATCGGCAGCAAGGGCCTCGGGTTCCTGAACCGTCTGCGCGCGAAGGTGGTGTCGAACGTCGTGCATCTGGGCGACACGCCGCACCTCGAAAAGCTGATCGGCGCGGTGAAGGTTCAGCTCGACATGTACTCGGAAGGCAAGATCTCGGCGGTGTACCTGGCGTACACGCGCTTCGTCAACACGATGAAGCAGGAGCCGGTGATCGAGCAGCTGCTGCCGCTGTCGGCAGAACAGTTCGAGAGCAAGGCGGACTCGGCGGGCGAAACGCCGAAGACGTCGTGGGACTACATCTACGAGCCGGATGCGCAAACGGTCGTCGACGAGTTGCTGGTCCGCTATGTCGAAGCGCTGGTCTATCAGGCCGTCGCGGAAAACATGGCGTCGGAGCAGTCGGCCCGGATGGTTGCGATGAAGGCGGCTTCCGATAACGCGAAGACGGTCATCAACGAACTGCAGCTCGTATACAACAAGAGCCGCCAGGCCGCGATCACGAAGGAACTGTCGGAAATCGTCGGCGGCGCCGCGGCAGTCTGACGGACCGGACGCAAGCCGGATTGAACGTCTCGAAACTGCGCCTTTGCGCGAGTGAAGAATCAGGTATCTAAAGGAAAAGCGATGAGTACTACTGCTTTGGTAGAAGGCAAGATCGTACAGTGCATCGGCGCGGTGATCGACGTGGAATTCCCGCGTGAACACATGCCGAAGATTTACGACGCTCTTATTCTCGACGGGTCGGAACTGACTCTCGAAGTTCAGCAGCAGCTGGGCGACGGCGTCGTGCGGACCATCTGTCTGGGTGCATCGGACGGCCTGCGTCGCGGTACGGTCGTGAAGAACACGGGTAAGCCGATCAGCGTGCCGGTCGGCAAGCCGACGCTCGGCCGGATCATGGACGTGCTCGGTCGCCCGATCGACGAAGCTGGCCCGATCTCGAGCGAAACCACTCGCTCGATCCACCAGAAGGCGCCGGCGTTCGAAGACCTGTCGCCGTCGACCGAACTGCTCGAAACGGGCATCAAGGTTATCGATCTGATCTGCCCGTTCGCGAAGGGCGGCAAGGTCGGTCTGTTCGGCGGTGCGGGCGTGGGCAAGACCGTCAACATGATGGAACTGATCAACAACATCGCTAAGGAACACGGTGGCTATTCCGTGTTCGCCGGTGTTGGCGAGCGTACCCGTGAAGGGAACGACTTCTATCACGAAATGAAGGACTCGAACGTTCTCGACAAGGTCGCGCTGGTGTACGGCCAGATGAACGAGCCGCCGGGCAATCGTCTGCGCGTCGCGCTGACCGGCCTGACGATGGCCGAGCACTTCCGTGACGAAGGCCTCGACGTGCTGTTCTTCGTCGACAACATCTACCGTTTCACGCTGGCCGGTACCGAAGTGTCGGCACTGCTCGGCCGGATGCCGTCGGCCGTGGGCTATCAGCCGACGCTGGCTGAAGAAATGGGCAAGCTGCAGGAACGCATTACGTCGACCAAGACTGGCTCGATCACGTCGGTGCAGGCCGTGTACGTCCCTGCGGATGACTTGACCGACCCGTCGCCGGCGACGACCTTCGGCCACCTTGACGCAACCGTCGTGCTGTCGCGTGACATCGCGTCGCTGGGTATCTACCCGGCCGTGGACCCGCTCGATTCGACCTCGCGTCAGATCGACCCGAACGTGATCGGCGAAGAGCACTACGCGATCACGCGCGGCGTGCAGCAAACGCTGCAGCGCTACAAGGAACTGCGCGACATTATCGCGATTCTGGGCATGGACGAACTGGCGCCGGATGACAAGCTCGCCGTGGCGCGCGCTCGTAAGATCCAGCGTTTCCTGTCGCAGCCGTTCCACGTCGCGGAAGTGTTCACGGGTTCGCCGGGCAAGTACGTGCCGCTGAAGGAAACGATCCGCGGCTTCAAGATGATCGTCGAAGGCGAGTGCGACCACTTGCCAGAACAGGCGTTCTACATGGTCGGCACGATCGACGAAGCCTTCGAAAAGGCCAAGAAGATCCAGTAAAGGCGGGGTGTAACGCAGCGGGCGCCGGCTTCGCGCGGTCGCACGATCGATGTGCGGCCGCAACGCCGGCGCCGATGTACTACGCTCAACCGGCCTTGCATAGGATAAGAGTAAGCGCTAAAGCGCTAACTCTTGTCGATAGCCTTGCATAGGACAAGAGTAAGCGCTAAAGCGCTAACTCTTGTCGATAGGAGTCGATATAAATGGCAACCATCAAGGTAGACGTCGTCAGCGCGGAAGAGCAGATCTTCTCGGGTCAGGCGAAATTCGTCGCGCTCCCGGGCGAAGCGGGTGAGCTCGGCATTCTGCCGGGTCACACGCCGCTCATCACGCGGATTCGTCCGGGTGCGGTGCGCATCGAAGCGGAAAACGGCGAAGAAGAGTTCGTGTTCGTCGCCGGCGGCATTCTCGAAGTGCAGCCGGGCGCGGTGACGGTTCTGGCCGACACGGCGATCCGCGGTAAGGATCTGGACGAGGCGAAGGCCGAGCAGGCACGCAAGCGCGCGGAAGAAGCGCTGCAGAACACCGGCTCGAACCTCGAGTACGCGACCGCTCAGGCGGAACTTGCGTACGCGACGGCTCAGCTCGCTGCGATCCAGCGCCTGCGCAAACTGCGCGGTCAGCACTGACGCGCACGCGTCGAAAAGAAGCAGCCCGCGCGGCTGCTTTTTTTTCGCACGCACTTAACGTTTACGGAAAGGTCAGCAGGCTTCGCGTCGAGGTCGTACCGAACGTGAACGTGCGCGCGTGCTGCGTGCGGGTAAGACTTGATGCCGCCAGGCCCAGGGGCAGTGGCAGAATCGGTTTCAGAATCATTTCAAGAGAAGCTCGTTCAATCGGGCGCGGTTCCTCTCACGGAGACACACCATGGCAACGCAGGTCGCAGGTGACGGCGCATTGATCGAACCGAAGGACGGGCTGTCGTATGTCCGAGGCTCGACGGCCATTCCGCTCAGCGACGCGACGATTGGGCGCTTCCTGCTCGACACCGCCGAGCGTTTCGCCGACCGGCCCGCCGTGGTGTTTCGCGAGCAGCGTATCCGCTGGACGTGGCGCGAGTTCGCGCAGGAAGTCGACGTGCTCGCGGCGGGCTTTCTCGCGCTCGGCATCGGCAAGGGCGATCGTGTGGGGATCTGGTCGCCGAACCGCGTCGAATGGGTGCTCACTCAATTCGCGACCGCCCGCATCGGCGCGGTGCTCGTGAATATCAATCCGGCGTACCGTCTCGCCGAACTCGAGTACGCGCTGAACAAGGTCGGCTGCAAGGCGATCGTCGCCGCCGAGCAGTTCAAGACGTCGATGTATCTCGAGATGCTGCAGGAACTCGCGCCCGAACTCGCGACGGCCACGCGCGGCGATCTGCACGCCGCGCGGCTTCCGGATCTGCGGATCGTGATTCGCCTCTGCGATACCGAGACGCCGGGCATGCTCAGCTTTTCCGAGGTGATCGAGCAGGGCCGCTCGACGCTCGATACGGCACGGCTCGATGCGATCGGCGCGACGCTCACTGCCGACGATCCGATCAACATCCAGTTCACCAGCGGTACGACCGGCAATCCGAAGGGCGCGACGCTCACGCATCGAAACGTCGTCAACAACGCGCGCTACATCGCGCTGGCGATGCGTCTCACAGAAGAAGATGGGCTATGCATCCCCGTGCCACTGTATCACTGCTTCGGGATGGTGCTGGCGGTGCTCGCGTGCGTGTCGACCGGTACGAACATGGTCTTTCCCGGCGAGGCATTCGATCCGGTTGCGACACTCGCTGCGGTGTCGGAAGAGCGCTGTACCGCGTTGCACGGCGTGCCGACGATGTTCATCGCCGAGCTCGATCACCCCGACTTCAAGACGTTCGATCTGACGCGTCTGCGCACCGGCATCATGGCCGGTTCACCGTGCCCGATCGAGACGATGAAGCGCGTCGTGTCGACGATGCATCTGCGCGAAATCACGATCGCGTACGGTATGACGGAGACGAGCCCGGTGTCGTTCCAGAGTTCGACGACCGACCCGCTCGACAAACGCACGACGACTGTCGGCCAGATCCAGCCGCATCTCGAAGTAAAGCTTATCGACGCACTCGGCAATATCGTGCCGGTCGGCGAGACGGGCGAGCTGTGCACGAAGGGCTACTCGGTGATGCAGGGCTACTGGGGCGAGGAGGCGAAGACGCGCGAGAGCATCGTCGACGGCTGGATGCATACCGGCGATCTCGCGACGCTCGACGCGGAAGGCTACTGCAATATCGTCGGCCGCCTGAAGGACATGCTGATCCGCGGCGGCGAGAACATCTATCCGCGCGAGATCGAGGAGTTTCTGTTCCGCCATCCGAAGATCCAGAGCGTGCAGGTGTTCGGCGTGCCCGACGCGAAGTACGGCGAGGAAGTGTGCGCGTGGATCGTGCTGCGTCCTGGCGAGCAGACGACGGCGGAGGAAGTGCAGGAGTTTTGTCGCGGACAGATCGCGCACTACAAGGTGCCGAAGTACATCCGCTTCGTCGATGAACTGCCGATGACCGTGACCGGCAAGGTGCAGAAGTTCGTGATGCGCGAGCGGATGATCCGCGAACTGCGTCTGAACGAAGACAAGACGGCGTGAGTGCCGGTGTCGGGACAGGCGGAGTCGCGGTGGGGGAGACAACCGTCTTCGCGAGCGTGAAACATGGCTCGACGCAAACGTTTGGCAAGGCGAAAAAAAAGCGGGCCTGGAGCCCGCTAAAAACCACACGCTACGGGGTTAGCGCGAGGAGACCAATGGAGGAACCGGGAACGACGATTCAAACCGTCGACCACGGGTCCAGCAGGGATGCCCCTTCGCAGGGCTTCGGCATACGCCGACCGGCAAGTGCTTGATGTCCGCTCACACTTTGCACCCAGCCACATCCGTGTTGGAACCGTTGAAGGGCATTGTGGGCGAATAATTCTAGGAACGCGGTAACAAAGTGTTTCAGGTTGTAACGCCCGCCAGATAAGGCTCTCCGGGATTTTTTGCCATCCAGAATAGTTTAAAACGTCATTTTTACCGGGGCTTTCAAGACGCAATGAACGCACGTGCTGGGCGCCATTCGCGAGGCATAGCAGGCAACGATTTTTGGCGTCGTCGGGAGTAAAAAACGGTGTTCGAAGAGAGCGGCATGCCGCGAGCCGGTCGGCGCACTCCATCCCGATTTCTCTCAAAACGAAACAAAGCGAAAGATGGCGCGATGCGTTTTCGATCGACCTCGGCGGTGGCGCGTTCGGGATCGCCATGCGCGGCTTTTTTAGGCGTCCGCTTAACGGTAATCGAGCAACGCTCCAGTCGCGACGACCGACCCGCCGCGAGCGGCGCCGCGCGCCCGAAAACGGCCAGCGCTAGCCGACCATTCGCGGATATCACTTCAGCCATTTGTCCGAGATCGACTGGTACTCGCCGGTTGCCCGCGCCAGATGCAGCCATTGATCGACGTACTGCTGGAACACCACGTCGCCGCGCGGCAGCAGCCAGGCCTTCTCGCCGTACTGGAACGGCTTGTCCGGATGGACCGAGCACAGCCCCGGATTCAGCTTTTGCTGCAGCAACGTCTCCGACGCGTCGGTCACCATCACGTCGGCCTTGCCAGCGAGGATCTGCTTGAAGATCGTCACGTTGTCCGGGTACACGGTCTGACTCGCGTGCGGAAAAAACTGCTTCGCGAATCGTTCGTTGGTGCCGCCCGGATTGAAGATGACGCGCGTCGATGGCTGGTCGATCTGCGCGACCGTCTGGTACTTCGCGACGTCGTCGCAGCGCACGATCGGCGTCTTGCCGTCGATCTGATAGGCGTCCGTGAAGAACGCGCGTCGCTGGCGATCGAGCGTCGTCGATATGCCGCCAACAGCAACGTCGCACTTCGCGACGAAGTCGTTCATCAGATTCGACCACGAGGTCTTTACGAACTCGGCCTTCACGCCGAGGGATTTCGCGAGCGACTCGGTCATGTCGATGTCGATGCCTTCGAACTGCCCGTCAGCGCGATAGAACGAATACGGCTTGTAGTCGCCGGTCGTGCAGGCGCGCAGCGTGCCGCGCGCGATGACTTCGTCGAGTCGCGACGTCGGCGCGGATTGCGCGCAGGCCGCCGACGCGCACAGCAAACCGCCGAGCGCAACGAGCGCGAAGCTCTTTTTCATCGTTTCTCCTCTTGTGTGGTCGTCGCATCGGCCCACGGCAGCCCGGGACCGGCCGGCCGATGATAGCCCGGCAATTTGCCGCTGAACATCGGCGCTGCCTCGAGGTCGGGTGCATACCTAAGGAGCCGATATACCGTGCATCGATCACAATGCGCGCGTCCGCGTCCGGTAAAATGCCCCTTTGTCTTTCGTCGCACGCAACGTGGCCCATCCTCTTCTGAACGACACCTTCCTGCGCGCGTTGCTGCGCGAACCGACCGACTACACGCCGATCTGGCTGATGCGCCAGGCGGGTCGTTATCTGCCGGAATACAACGCGACGCGCAGCCGGGCGGGCAGTTTCCTCGGGCTCGCGAAGAACCCCGCTTACGCGACGGAAGTCACGCTGCAACCGCTCGAGCGTTATCCGCTCGACGCCGCGATCCTGTTCTCCGACATCCTCACGATCCCCGACGCGATGGGCCTGGGCCTCGACTTCGCGGCCGGCGAAGGGCCGCGTTTCGCGCGTCCCGTGCGTACCGAGGACGACGTCGCGCGTCTCGCCGTGCCGGACATCGACGCAACGCTGCGCTACGTCACCGACGCGGTCAGCGAAATTCGCCGTGCGCTGGTCGATGCGCAAGGCCGTCAACGCGTACCGCTGATCGGATTCTCCGGCAGCCCGTGGACGCTCGCGTGCTATATGGTCGAAGGCGCCGGCTCGGACGATTTCCGCACCGTGAAGTCGATGCTGTACAGCCGCCCGGACCTGATGCATCGCATTCTCGACATCAACGCGCAGGCGGTTGCCGCGTATCTGAACGCACAGATCGAGGCGGGCGCCCAGGCAGTGATGATCTTCGATACGTGGGGCGGCGCGCTCGCGGATGGCATCTATCAACGTTTCTCGTTGCACTACATCGCCCAGGTGGTCAGCCAGCTGACGCGCGAGCATGAGGGCCGGCGCGTACCGGTGATCACGTTCACGAAGGGCGGCGGTCTGTGGCTCGACGAGATCGCGGACATCGGTGTCGACGCGGTCGGGCTCGACTGGACCGTCAATCTCGCGAAGGCCCGCGAACGGGTCGGCGCGAAGGTCGCGCTCCAGGGCAATATCGATCCGTCGGTGCTGTTCGCGCCGCCCGAGACGATCCGCGCGGAAGCGCGCGCGGTGCTCGACAGCTTCGGCTGCCATCCCGGCCATATCTTCAATCTCGGCCACGGTATCTCGCAATTCACGCCGCCGGACCACGTCTCGGAACTCGTCGATGAAGTGCATCGGCACAGTCGTGCAATCCGGGCGAGCGGGGCGGCGTCCGGCAGCGGCGGAAGCGCCGTCTGAACGTCGTCGAGCCGGCTTCGCACGGCATAACGCTTTTGTTGCACTGCGATAGCGCGGGCTCTCACCCTAAGGGGAAAAGGGCCGCAGAAGGGCCACCGGTCGGGCACTCGCAGTTGTCAAGACTTGACTTATGCACATTTCTCTCGTTGCGGCGCGGTAGAAGGTTTCGTCGCTCGACAAGCGCTGCAAGTTGTGTGCGCGCACGGGCACGGCCTTGACTGGCAAGGGTTTGACGGATGCGGGTCGCAGTGTGCGAAATCCCACAGAAGGCCAGCCAGACGCGGTTTTCCGGGCATCGACGCGAAGTTCTCAACAAAGTTATCCACAGGCCGCCGGGGTGGACCGCAATTGTTCTGCCGAATCCAAAACTTAGCGCCGAAAGTGATGTTTTACTTTAACTTCGGCTGGTACCCCGCAAGTTGGCCGGGATCAACGACCGTCCTTTGCTCTTCGAGATCGGCCCTCGCGTGACGTCGACGTTCGTCCGCGTCGCACTGGATCATCCGCTGCCGACGCTCTTCGACTACCGGTGCGACACGCCGCTCGCGCCTGCGCCCGGCATGCTCGTGGAGGTGCCGTTCGGCAAGCGTCGGGTAACCGGTCTCGTGTGCGAAGTGACCACTGACACCGACGTACCCGCGGACCGCCTACGCGCCGTCGAGACGCTCTGCACCGCGTGTCCTCCGCTGTCGGCCGAATGGCTCGCACTGGCGGCCTTTGCCGCCGACTACTATCAGCGCGGTCTCGGCGAAGTCGCGTTGCCGGCGCTGCCGCAGGCGTTGCGCGACGCGTCGCGGTGGGCGCGTCTGCTCGCGCCCGACGAGCGGTACCGGTTGCTGTCGGCCGGTCGTCTGGCGTTGCCGGATGCACTGGCGCCGCGCGCCAGCGCGCTGCGACGCCTCGCCGCGGCGCTGGCCGATGCCGAGTCGCTGTCCGCAGCCGATGCCCGCGCACTGCATCCGAAGGCGATCGCGACGCTCGACGCATGGCGCGCGGAAGGCTGGGTCGCACTCGACGTGATCGAGGCGGCCTCGAGTTTCGCCGTCGCACCGGCAACCGCGCCTCTACAATCGCTCCCCACGCTCACCGACGAACAGGCCGCGGCCGTCGAAGCGATCCGCGGCGCGCAAGGCTTTGCGCCTTTCCTGCTGCACGGAGTCACCGGCAGCGGCAAGACCGAGGTCTATCTGCGCGCGCTGACCGATCTGCTGGCCGCGCGCCCGGACGCACAGGCGCTCGTGCTGGTGCCCGAAATCAATCTCACGCCGCAGTTCGAAGCCGCGTTCCGCGCGCGCTTCGCGACGCTCGCCGATACCGCGATCGTCACGCTGCACAGCGGCCTCGCCGAGGGCGAGCGCGCGCGCAACTGGCTGGCAGCGCACACCGGCCACGCGCGCATCGTGCTCGGCACGCGGCTCGCCGTGCTCGCGTCGCTACCAACGCTCGCGATGATCGTCGTCGACGAGGAGCACGATCCCGCCTACAAGCAACAGGAAGGACTGCGCTATTCGGCGCGCGACCTCGCTGTGTGGCGCGCGAAGCAACTCGATGTGCCGGTACTGCTCGGCTCCGCGACGCCATCGCTGGAAAGCTGGTGGCAGGCCGATCAGGGACGCTATCGACGGCTCACGTTGTCGCGTCGCGCAGTCGCGGACGCCGTGCTGCCCACCGTACGGCTGATCGATCTCGAAGACGAACGGCGGCGTGGCCGCGCGTCGGTCGACGGGCTGTCGGGGCCGCTGCTTGCCGCGCTGAAAACGCGCGTCGAGCGCGGCGAACAGAGCCTCGTGTTCCTGAACCGGCGCGGCTATGCGCCGGTGTTGTCGTGTGACGCGTGCGGCTGGGTCGCGGGCTGCCCGCGCTGCAGCGCCTACGTCGTGCTGCACAAGCCCGAACGCGCGATGCGTTGCCATCATTGCGGTTGGGAGTCACGGATTCCGCGTGCGTGTCCGGATTGCGGCAACGTCGACATCGCGCCGCTCGGGCGCGGCACACAACGCGTCGAGGAGACGCTGGCGACGGCGGTGCCCGGCGCGCGCGTGCTGCGCATCGACGCCGACAGCACGCGCCGCAAAGGCAGTGCGCAGGCGCTGTTCTCCGATGTGCACGCGGGCGAGGTCGACATCCTCGTCGGCACGCAGATGATCGCGAAGGGCCACGATTTTCAGCGAGTGTCGCTGGTCGGCGTACTGAACGCCGACACCGCATTGTTCTCGCACGACTTCCGCGCGAGCGAACGGCTCTTCGCGCAGCTGATGCAGGTCAGCGGGCGGGCGGGCCGCTCCGGTCTGCCGGGCGAAGTGCTCGTGCAGACGCGCTATCCGCGTCACGCGCTGTATCACGCGCTGTCGCGGCACGATTACATCGGCTTCGCAACGGCTACGCTCGCCGAACGCCGCGACGCGCATCTGCCGCCGTTCGTCTACCAGGCGCTGCTGCGCGCGGAGGGACGCACGCTCGACGCGGCGCTCGCGTTCCTGCAGCAGGCCGCCGCCGCACTAACCGACATTCCGGCCGCCGCGCGCGTCACCGTCTACGACGCGGTGCCACTGACCATCGTCAAGGTGATGCACGTGCATCGCGCGCAGCTACTGATCGAGAGCGCGTCGCGCGGCGCGCTGCAGGCGACGCTGCACGCATGGCAACCCGCGCTGCGCGCGCTCAAGGGCGTGCTGCGCTGGAATCTCGAAGTCGATCCGCTCGACATCTGACGTAGCGCGCGCGGCATTCAACCGCGCGTCCAGTGTTCAGCGGTCGGCGTGAACCCGCTGCGACGACAGCCTCGTCGCCCTCGCGGTGCGTGGCCGTGCCGCCGGTGTCGGCGCCTCGCGCGCCGGGCGGCGAGTCGCGCCGCGAATAAAAAAGACTGCGCAGAGCGCGCACATCGCCCAGATCCCCGTTACTACTACCCACTTTTCCATTTTGGCCGTCCCGTAGCGCGACCGTTTTTTCGGTCTGCGTGACCGGTATAACGGCTGAAGTCGCGTTCCGGTTGAGGGTATCGACGAAGAATTTCGCCAGGGTATATCCTGGTCGCCGGGGCGGTCGCGCCGCTGCGTGCGCTCTCACGCAAACCCTTGTGCGATAAGGGATTACGACTGGTGCAACCATTCATCACGAGCGGTTGCACCTTTTTATTGGGAGGGGTACGATTCGGCCAACTTTTTAGTGTGTCTTTGGCCGGCGTGGGTCTGCCGGTCCGTCAAGAAGGAAACATGGCTAGCACCACCCTCGGCGTCAAGGTAGACGACCTCCTGCGTTCCCGGCTGAAAGACGCCGCGACCCGTCTCGAACGCACTCCCCACTGGCTGATCAAGCAGGCGATCTTCGCCTACCTCGAGAAGATCGAGCACGGCCAGTTGCCCGCCGAACTGTCCGGTGTCCAGAGCACGACCGATCTGGTCGACGGCGCCTCCGTCGACGCGGAAGAAGACGGCGCGTCGCACCCGTTCCTCGAATTCGCGCAGAGCGTCCAGCCGCAGTCGGTGCTGCGCGCGGCGATCACCGCCGCGTATCGCCGGCCGGAACCGGAGTGCGTGCCATTCCTGCTCGGCCAGGCGCGGCTGCCTGCGAACCTCGCCGGCGACGTCGAAGCGCTGGCCGGTCGGCTCGTCGAGACGCTGCGCGCGAAGCGTTCGGGCGGTGGCGTCGAAGGGCTGATCCACGAGTTCTCGCTGTCGAGCCAGGAAGGCGTCGCACTGATGTGCCTCGCCGAAGCGCTGTTGCGCATCCCCGACCGCGCGACCCGCGATGCGCTGATCCGCGACAAGATCAGCAAGGGCGACTGGAAGTCGCACGTCGGCCACGCGCCGTCGCTGTTCGTGAATGCCGCGACGTGGGGCTTGATGATCACCGGCAAGCTGGTCACGACGAATAGCGAAACGGGTCTGTCGTCGGCGCTGACCCGGATGATCGGCAAGGGCGGCGAGCCGCTGATCCGCAAGGGCGTCGACATGGCGATGCGCCTGATGGGCGAGCAGTTCGTCACCGGCGAGAACATCTCCGAAGCGCTCGCGAACAGCCGCAAATACGAAGCACGCGGCTTTCGCTACTCGTACGACATGCTCGGCGAAGCGGCGACGACCGAGGCCGACGCGCTGCGCTACTACGCGTCGTACGAACAGGCGATCCACGCGATCGGCAAGGCCGCCGGCGGACGCGGTATCTACGAAGGGCCGGGCATCTCGATCAAACTGTCGGCATTGCACGCGCGCTACGCGCGCTCGCAGCACGAACGCACGATGAGCGAGCTGCTGCCGCGCGTGCGCGCGCTCGCGATCCTCGCGCGCCGCTACGACATCGGCCTGAACATCGATGCAGAAGAAGCGGACCGCCTCGAAATCTCGCTCGATCTGCTCGAAGCACTGTGCTTCGATCCGGAGCTGGCCGGCTGGAACGGCATCGGTTTCGTTGTGCAGGCGTATCAGAAGCGTTGCCCGTTCGTGATCGACTACATCGTCGATCTGGCACGTCGCAGCCGTCACCGGATCATGGTGCGGCTCGTGAAAGGCGCGTACTGGGACAGCGAAATCAAGCGCGCGCAGGTGGACGGCCTCGAAGGCTATCCGGTGTACACGCGCAAGATCTACACCGACGTGTCGTACCTCGCGTGCGCGAAGAAACTGCTCGGCGCGCCCGATGCGGTCTATCCGCAGTTCGCGACGCACAATGCGCACACGCTGTCGGCGATCTATCACCTCGCGGGTCAGAACTACTATCCCGGCCAGTACGAGTTCCAGTGTCTGCACGGGATGGGCGAGCCGCTGTACGAAGAGGTCACCGGCCCGCTGTCGGCCGGCAAGCTGAACCGGCCGTGCCGCGTGTATGCGCCGGTCGGTACGCACGAAACGCTGCTCGCGTACCTCGTGCGGCGTCTGCTCGAGAATGGCGCGAACACGTCGTTCGTGAACCGCATCGCGGACGAATCGGTGCCGGTCAAGGAACTGATTGCCGACCCGATCGACGAAGCGTCGAAGATCGCTCCGCTCGGCGCGCCGCACGCGAAGATCCCGCTGCCGCGCAACCTGTACGGCTCGGAGCGCGTCAATTCGATGGGCCTCGATCTGTCGAACGAACACCGGCTCGCGTCGCTGTCGTCCGCGCTGCTCGCGAGCGCACATCATCCGTGGCGCGCGCTGCCGATGCTGGAAAGCGATGCGATCGTCGATGGCACGGCACGCGACGTGCGCAATCCGGCCGATCATCGCGACCTCGTGGGTACGGTTGTCGAAGCGACGCCCGAGCACGTGAGTGCCGCGCTCGCGAACGCAATCTCCACCGCGCCGATCTGGCAGGCCACGCCGGTCGAGGCACGCGCCGACTGTCTTGCGCGCGCGGCCGACCTGCTCGAAGCGCAGATGCATACGCTGATGGGACTCGTCGTCCGCGAAGCCGGCAAGTCGCTGGCGAACGCGGTGTCGGAAATCCGCGAAGCGATCGACTTCCTGCGCTACTACTCGACGCAGATCCGCGGCGAGTTCTCGAACGACACGCATCGGCCGCTCGGCCCGGTGGTCTGTATCAGCCCGTGGAATTTCCCGCTCGCGATCTTCATGGGTCAGGTCGCCGCTGCATTGGCCGCAGGCAACACGGTGCTCGCGAAGCCGGCTGAACAGACGCCACTGATCGCTGCGCAGGCAGTGCGCATCCTGCGCGAGGCCGGCGTGCCGGCGGGCGCGGTGCAACTGCTGCCCGGCGACGGTGAAACGGTCGGCGCGGCGCTGGTCGCCGATCCGCGCGTGCGCGCAGTGATGTTCACCGGCTCGACCGAAGTCGCACGCCTCATCAACAAGACGTTGTCGGGCCGCCTCGACGCCGACGGCCGGCCGATTCCGCTGATCGCCGAAACTGGCGGCCAGAACGCGATGATCGTCGACTCGTCGGCGCTCGCGGAGCAGGTCGTCGCGGACGTGCTGCAGTCGTCATTCGATTCCGCCGGTCAACGGTGTTCGGCGTTGCGCGTTCTCTGTCTTCAGGACGATGTCGCGGATCGCACGCTCGAGATGCTGACCGGCGCGATGCGCGAACTCGCGGTGGGCAATCCGGACCGGCTGTCGGTGGACGTTGGTCCAGTGATCGACGCGGACGCGAAGCGCGGTATCGATGCGCACGTCGCGGCGATGCGCGACAAGGGCCGCAAGGTCGTGCAGTTGCCGATGCCTGAAGGCGCGACGCACGGTACGTTCGTGCCGCCCACGTTGATCGAGCTCGACAGCATCGACGAACTGAAGCGCGAGGTGTTCGGCCCGGTGCTGCACGTCGTGCGCTATCGCCGCAGTGCGCTCGACAAGCTGCTCGAACAGATCCGCGCGACCGGTTACGGTTTGACGCTCGGCATCCACACGCGCATCGACGAAACGATCGCGCACGTGATCGGCCGCGCGCACGTGGGCAACATCTACGTGAACCGCAACGTGATCGGCGCGGTGGTCGGCGTGCAACCGTTCGGCGGCGAGGGGCTGTCGGGCACGGGACCGAAGGCGGGCGGCGCGCTGTATCTGCAGCGTCTGCTCGCGACGCGGCCGCCGGGTTTGCCGAAGTCGCTCGCGCAGACGCTGATGGTCGATGTGCCGCAAACGGCGGAAAACGGCGACAATCCGTCCGCCCAGACGACGCTGACCGCGTTGCGCGACTGGCTGATCGGCGAACGCGAGGCGGCGCTCGCGGCACGCTGCGACGGTTATCTCGCGCACGTGCTGGCCGGTGCGACCGCGGTGCTGGCCGGTCCGACCGGCGAGCGCAATACGTACACGCTCGGCGCGCGCGGCACGGTGCTGTGCGTGCCGTCGACGGCGAGCGGCGCCCGTGCGCAGTTCGCGGCGGCGCTCGCCACGGGCAACCGTGCGTTGTTCGACGGCGCGGCCGGCGATGCGCTGGTCGCCGCGCTGCCCGCCGCACTGAAGCCGTACGCGAGCGTGCGCAAGAATGCCGACGCGGCGTTCGACGCCGTGCTTTTTGAAGGCGACAGCGACGAGCTGCTCGCGCTGGTGAAGGAAGTCGCGAAACGCCCGGGGCCGATCGTGTCGGTGCAAGGGGTGGCGTCGCGCACGCTGGAGAGTGGCGAGGAGGACTACGCGCTCGAACGTCTGCTGACAGAACGTTCGGTGAGCGTGAATACGGCAGCAGCAGGGGGCAATGCGAATTTGATGACGATCGGTTGAGCGAACCTCACGGGTCCATTCAAAAAAAACGGCAGCGGTACGGTGACCCCGGAACCGCTCCGCTCACACCTGGTACCAAGGAGAAGCTATGCAACACACGATGAAACAGCTGGCAGGCGCAACGCTCGTTGCTGCAATGTCGCTGGCGGGGACCGCACACGCGCAGCAGACAGAGGACGTGAAGATCGGCTTTGCTGGTCCGATGACGGGCGCACAGGCGCACTACGGCAAGGACTTCCAGAACGGCATCACGCTGGCTATCGAGGACGTCAACGCGACGAAGCCGGTGATCGGCGGCAAGCCGGTGCGCTTCGTGCTGGATTCGGCCGACGACCAGGCCGATCCGCGCACGGGTACGACTGTCGCGCAGAAGCTCGTCGACGACGGCATCAAGGGCATGCTCGGCCACTTCAACTCGGGCACGACGATCCCGGCTTCGCGCATCTATGCAAACGCCGGCATTCCCGAAGTCGCGATGGCGACCGCGCCGGAGTACACGCAGCAAGGCTTCAAGACCACGTTCCGGATGATGACGTCCGATACGCAGCAAGGTTCGGTTGCCGGCACGTTCGCGGTGAAGAAGCTCGGCATGAAGAAGATCGCGATCGTCGACGACCGCACGGCCTACGGCCAGGGTCTTGCCGACCAGTTCGAGAAGGCGGCGAAGGCATCGGGCGGCACGATCGTCGATCGTGAATACACGAACGACAAGGCCGTCGACTTCAAGTCGATCCTGACCAAGCTGAAGGCTGCGAACCCGGATCTGATCTACTACGGCGGCGCCGATGCGCAGGCGGCACCGATGGTCAAGCAGATGAAGCAGCTCGGCGTGAAGGCGCCGCTGATGGGCGGCGAAATGGTTCACACGCCGACCTTCCTGCAGCTCGCGGGCGACGCGGCGAACGGTACGGTGGCATCGCTCGCCGGCCTGCCGCTGGATGAAATGCCGGGCGGCAAGAACTACGTCGCGAAGTACAAGGCGCGTTTCGGTGAAGACGTACAGACGTACTCGCCGTACGCGTACGACGGCGCGATGGCGCTCTTCTCCGCGATGAAGAAGGCGAACTCGACGGACCCGGCGAAGTACCTGCCGTTCCTCGCGAAGACCGACATGCCGGCTGTGACGACGAAGGCTCTCGAGTATGACTCGAGGGGCGACCTGAAGAACGGCGGCATCACGCTGTACAAGGTCGTCGACGGCAAGTGGTCGACGCTGGAGAGCGTGGGCGGGAAGTAAGCGCTGTTTTTGTATCGATATCTGTAGCAAAAAATGCCCTGGGGCTTCGCAACCTCAGGGCATTTTTGTTTGCTGTCGCGCGACCGCGAATGACTAGCCTGCGCGGGTTACCCGCTTCGCCAGAAACGCGTGTCCGTTCAGGTTGTGCACGAACAGGTCACCTGGATAACCGGCCGCGATTTCGTTGATCGCCTGCGCCGCGCCCTCGCAACCGAACATCCCGTAGTCGTCGAACACCACCACGCCACCGACCGGCACGCGCGGCCAGATTGCCTCGAAGGATTCCTTGACCGAGCGATACGTGTCGACGTCGATGTGCGCAAGCGCGACACGTTCAGGCAGAGAAGATCCGGTCTCATCGGGAAAGAGCCCCGGATGCATCCGGTACGGCGAGCCTGTTCGTTCGAACAGATCCCTGACGATCTGCTCGTCGGTATCCGCGTGTTCGCCGCCTTCGTACAACGTGTCGAAGCGGGGATCGCCCTTCGCGACGCCGGTGAACGTGTCGAACAGATGCATGACCTTCGTCGGTGCCGCTTTGGCGATCAGCGCCGCGGTACCGCCTCGCCATACGCCGACTTCCACCAGGTCTCCCGGCACCGCCTGCGACTGGCGCGCCAGTTGATACAGCGCGTAGCACCGGTAGACGTCCACCAGCGTGAACGCTTTCACGGCCTCGTGAATGTCGCTAAAGGCCGCGTCGTCGAGCCACGGCGAATAGGACGCGAAGGGAATGATCTGCGAATGACTGTAGTTTTCCTTGAGCGATTCGAAACGCGTCTGCCGCATCCGGTTGAACAGATCCTTTCGTTCGTCGCGCAGCACACGCAGAAAATCGGGGGATGTTTTATCCATGGCGTTGGGTTCCAGCAGTCTTAGCGAATGAGGGATTCAGGCGAATCCGCCGTGCGGCCGACCTGGTCTGCGCGCTCGACGATGCGTTGCATGCCTTGAGGAACGATGATTTCGCGGTCTGTCATGGGGTTCCCGTGGCGGGTTGAGTACGACGCGAATTTCGCAGCGCCTGCCATGAACCGGCGACGAGCGCCTCACGCGCTTCACCGCGCAGCCGCTTTCACCCGCAGCGCGTACACGCCGAGCCACGACGACGTCACGCCGATTCTGCCGCCGGACACGCGCCAGACGAGATCGAACGCGCGATTGCAGGCTCGCGTCAACGCACCCTTGATCCCCGTGCCGACGTAGAAAGAACGCCACATTCTCGTGCGACACGGATCCTTGAAGAAGTAGATATCGACGAGTTCGATCAGCGCCGCTTCGCCGAACGAAATCGGCATGCCGGTCGCGCCGAACGCATGACGGACGCTCTGCGGCAGATAAGGCCGCACGTGCGAGAAGTCGTGATAGAACCGCTCGCCGGGCGTCGGCGTGAGCACGACCAGCTTGCCGTCCGGCGCGAGCAGCGCGCATAGACGCGGAATCAGCGTCACCAGCGCATCGGGCGTGACGTGCTCGATCAGATGGCTCAGAAAGACGATGTCGAACGGCTCGTGCGGCGAGGCGAAGAAATCGTCGGGGCTGGCGGCCGCATAGCCTTTCGCCTGCGCGCGCGCAACGTAGTCCGCGTTGGTGTCGACGCCGGTCGCGGCGAGTCCCAGCGCCGCGAAGCAGTCCAGGTACTTGCCGAGCCCGCAGCCGAAATCGAGCACGCGCAGCGGCGTGTCGCGGCCTTGCTGGAACGCCCGCATGATCGACTCGATGCGCTCGTATTCGAGCGACTGGTAATGCGCGGGTTTCGGCGTGGCCGTCTTCGCGCCGGTCGGCACTCGCTGTAATGTCTTGTCCATCGCGTTGACCTTCCCGCTCCCTAGCGAATGAAGAATTCGAGCGCATCCACGTCGAACACGGGAATGCCGAGTCGTCGCGCGATGTCCATGCGCTCGGGAAAATGATTGTCGATGAAGATCGCGCGCGCGCCCTCGTGCGCATCGATGTGGTCGGCCTTCGATGCGCCGTCCGCGACGACGACGATCCGCTCGAACAGGCCGCTGTCGATGCGCGCACGCTTCAGCGTGTCGAGCACGTCGAACCTGTGCCGCGTGATCAGGCAAAGCCGCTTGCCCGCGGCGATCGATTGATACAGGAACGCCATCGTCTGCGGCACGGCATGACCGTCGAGGATCAGCGTGTCGTCGAGATCGACGAACACCGTGTCGTAGTCGAAATCGAGTTGCGCGCGGGTCGCGATGTTGCGCTCGATCAGCGTGACGTACGGATTGCACAGCGTCACCATGTCGCGGCCGAGATGATCCTGCACGGCCATCAGCGGCAGATTCACGCCGTGCGCGCGCTGCGCGACCATCGTCCCCGCGACGCGGCATGACATCTCGAGCAGCTTCATCGCGCCCGCGCGGTCCGCCTTCAACTGGAAGAACCACGGGCCGCGCAATCGCAGGCCGCTGTTGATCTCGTGCGCGATCGCGTCGACTTCGGGCGTCGGCGCGAGCAGCGCCGAACGCATCGTGATGCCCGCGCGCACGCGCTCACGCGTGCGCGGCCCGACCCACAGCAGACGGCCGTGGCGATCGGTGAAGCAGTCGACGGTAAGTTCCCCGCCCGGCAGATATTCGACGAGCACGGGCTCCTGAACGGCGCGCAACGCGTCGCGCGCCTGCTGCGCGTCGTGAACGATCGTGACGCCTTGGCCGCCCTGGCCGAGATCCGGCTTCACGACGACCGGCCAGTCGACGATCTCGTCGACGTGGGCGAACACCTTCGGCACCCACGCGGTGTGCCCGAAATGCGCATACGTCAGGCTCTTTCGCCGCGCGAGCGTCGCGCTTTCGAGGTCGCCGTTGACGAGCGCGAACTTCATCCCGTTCGCGCGCGGCGCAAGGTACGCATGCACGGTGTCGTGCGTCGCAAACACCAGGTCGATGCCGTGCTGCGCGAGCAGTTGCGCGAACGCGGCGTCGAAGCTGTCGTCGGTGATTCTCGGCAGGTCGCCGGTGTAGCGGCTGAAGCGAAAGCGCCCGTGATCGTCGACGCTCGATGCGCCGAACAGCTCCACGTGCAGCGAATAGCGCAGCGCCTGATGAATCTCCGCGGCGTTTTCGGAGCCGCACGGAAACACGAGCACGCGGACCTTCCGGTTCGGCTGCGCGGTCGCGAGACTCGCGCGCGCTTCGTGCGTGGCGATCGGACTGTTCATGCATCGCCTCGGAGATAGCCGCCGATCGCATCGGCATCCGGATGGAAGGACATGGCGCGCGTCATCCTGTGGCGAGCATCGCGCGTGCTTCGTCGGGATCGTTGAACATCAGCACGTCGAGGATCGACAGGCCCGGATGAAACGTCTTGCCGTGCTGCGTATAAGGCAGCAACGCGGGCTCGATGAACACGAGATCGATGCCCGCCGACGCGAACGTGTCGGGTGCGTACAGCGCCTTGCCGCCCGGCAGATTCACGTAGCAGTCCGCGCGCTCTTTCGCGCAGATGTCGAGCAGGCGCTGCTCGCCCTTCAGCGCGGCGTTGCCGTACGGCGCGGACGACATCACGAAGTCGGTGTCGAGCTTCAGATAGCGCGCGACGTCGACGACGCTGCGCGACGCGAGCGTCGCTATCGACGTCACAGCGGACGTCGCCGTCAAGCCCAGCACGTCGCTGAGCAGTTCGTTGACGCGCGCATAGTGCGGCGCCTTCGCGTACGCGTGACGGATCGATTCGAGCAGCTTGCGCAGCCACAGGTCACGCGGCTGTATATCGATCTCGTTGATCTTCCGCGACTGACTCGCGCCGGAAAGCGGGACCGTCATGTAATGCACTTCGTCACTGAGCAGCACGCGGTTACGATTGATCCAGCCTCTATTGATGTAATTGACGTCGTCAAAGAACACGAACCGGTCCGCCGCCGCCACGAGCTGAAAATAGCCGAGGTACGGAAACAGGTACGGCTGCATGATCGCCAGCTTCATGTCAGTCGCCCGTCACGATATCGATCACGCGCTGCACGTCGCTGTCGGCCAGCGCCGGATAGATCGGCAGGCACAGCACCTTGCGCGCGGCGTCGGCGGCGACCGGCAGGTTGTCGCGATGCGCGGACGGCAGGCCGCGGTACATCGGGAAATCCGAGATCAGCGGATAGAAGTAGCGTCGCACGAGCACCTCGCGGTCGCGAAACTTCTGGAACAGCGCGTCGCGCGTCAGCGGGTAGTCGGCTTCGACGAGGGTCGGAAAATACGCGTGATTCGCGCGCGTTTCGTCGCCTGGCTGCAGGCAGCGGATGCCCGGCACGCGGCTCAACTGTTCGCGGTACATCGCGGTGATGTCCGCGCGCCGCGCGAGCGCCGCGTCGATGTGCTTCAGCTGCAGCAGCCCGAACGCCGCGTTGATCTCGCTCATCTTGCCGTTGATGCCCGGCGCGACGACGGTCACCTCGTCGACGAAGCCGAAGTTCTTCAGATGATCGACGCGCTGCTTGGTCTTCGCGTCGGGGCAGATGATCGCGCCGCCTTCGAACGTGTTGAAGACCTTCGTCGCGTGGAAACTCAGCACCGACAGATCGCCGTGCCGCAGGATGCTGCGGTCGCGCGTCTCGACGCCGAACGCGTGCGCGGCGTCGTAGATCACCTTCAGGTTGTAGTTGTCCGCGATGCGCTGAATCCCGTCGACGTCGCACGGCCGTCCGTAGCAGTGCACCGGCATGATCGCGGTGGTCTGCGGCGTGATCGCGGCTTCGATCCTGGCGGGGTCGAGATTCAGCGTGTCCGGATCGACGTCGACGAACACCGGCTTGATGCCGTTCCACAGCAGCGAATGCGAGGTCGCGACGAACGAGTACGGCGTCGTGATCACTTCGCCGGTGATGCGCAGCGCCTGCAACGCGGTAACGAGCGCGAGCGTGCCGTTGGTGAACAGCGCGAGATGCTCGACGCCCAGGTAGTCGCACAACGCCTGCTCGAGCTGCTGATGGAACGGGCCGCCGTTCGTCAGGATCTTGCTCGACCAGATCTTCTCGAGATACGGCATGAACTCGGCGAGCGGCGCGAGATGCGGCTGCGTGACCGGGATGCGTTCATCGATCTGCAGCGGGACGGCGTGCAGCGGTTCGGGGGCGTTCATTGCGGGACTCCTTGCCGCATGCCGTGCGTCTGCATGTCGCGCGCGCCGGCGCGTCGCGGCGCAGCGGCACGGGCCGGGCGGCTGCGCCGCGGGCAGGAGCGGGCCGAAGCCCGCGCGACGAAAGGCATCATGGTTCTGGACGGATGAAGGCGAATGTGCCGAGTATGCGATGGCCCCCGCCGTCCCGAAGCCCGGATATGAGCGCGAAAAGCCCGCCTGTTTGCCCGATAGCGGGTTTTCCCGGCGGCCGTCCGGTTGCGCCTCGACACGCCCCGTGCACCGCGACCGAACGCAAAATGGCCGCAAAACCTTCGCCTGTTCCCCTGATTGACTCCCGCCGACCGGGACTAAGCTGCCGTATCGGTGCGGACTGTCGTCGTGCATGTCCGTCGCAGTTCAATCACAGAGGGATTCGTTTCAATGGCCACCGTTAGCATCCTGATCCCGGCGTTCAAGCCCGAGTACCTCGGCCGCGCGCTGATGAGCGCGCAGCAGCAGACGTTCGAGGACATCGAGATCCTGGTCGGCGACGACACGCCCGGCGGCGATCTCGAGGAGATCGTGACGCTCTCCGGCGATCCGCGCGTGCGCTACTTCCATCATGGCTTCCAGGACGGCCTGCGCAACGTGCTCGCGCTGTGGGAACACGCGAGCGGCGAATACGTGAAGTGGCTGTTCGACGACGACCTGCTGATGCCGACGTCGGTCGAGGCGCTCGTCGCCGCGCTGCGGCTGCATCCGGAGTCGGCGCTCGCGTTCCACGAGCGCGTGTTCATCAATGAGAACGACGCGGTCATTCATGCGCCGGCCGCGTTGCTGAAGGTCGGTGAGCGTGCGTTGATCACGCGCAGCTATCTCGTCGAGCGGATGATCGGCAGCCTGACCAACTTCGTCGGCGAGCCGAGCAACGTAATGATCGTGCGCGACCGCGTCGATCCGGGCACGATGTTCGGCTACCGGTCTTCGCAGCTCGATTTCCTCACCGACGTCGCGATGTATCTGAATCTCGCGGAGCAGGGGGCGCTCGTCGCGGTCGGCGGCTATCTGAGCGCGTTCCGGCAGCACGGCGAGCAGACGTCGAATCGTGCGAGCCCTAGCACGAGCGCCGGTCTCTACGAATGGGAATGGATGGTGCGCGGCGAAGCGGCGGCGGGCAATCTGTCGGTCGCCGGTCTGATGAACGCGCAACAGCTTCTGAAGCAGCGCTATACGACCGAAGGCGCCGTGCTCGGGTTGCCGGAGATCGCCCGGCTGCTGCCGCATCTCGACGAACTGACGCAGCTTCCCGCGCATCAGTTGCTCGACAACGCGCGCTACCAGACCGACCTCGCGCTCGCGCGCGCGGCGGTCGCCGAACGCCGGGCCGTGCGCCGGGCGCAGGTCATCGCGGCGACGGAAGCGCGCGCACTGCAGGCGGAAACGACCGGCGACGTCGCGGTCGACGAAGAACCGGCGGTGCAATCCACGCCGGAAGCAATGCCGCCACAGACGCCGCAGAACATCTGCGCGGTCTGCGAAACGCCGGTGGTAGGCTGGCTGCCGTACCCGGCCGGCGGACTCGATCTCGAGTTCCTGCTGCAGGTCAATATCGTCGGGTCTACGCTACACAAGTACCAGTGTCCGAACTGCGGCTGCAACGATCGCGACCGTCATCTGTGGCTCTATTTCGCGTTCACGGGACTGCTCGAAGACGCGTCGAACAAACGCATCCTGCACATCGCGCCCGAAGCGCGGCTCGAACCGCGCATTCGCGCGCTGCAGCCGCGCGAGTACATCGCGGGCGACCTGTTCCCGCGCTCGCCGCACCATCGACGCATCGACGTTGAGGCGCTCGATTTCCCCGCGGGTTGGTTCGATCTGATCATCTGCAACCACGTGCTCGAACACGTCGATCACCCGGAGAAGGCGCTCGCCGAATTCAGCCGCTGTCTCGCGCCGGGCGGCCATCTGGTTGCGCAGACGCCGTATTCGCCGCGACTGAAGCACACGTTCGAGCTGAGCGGGCCGACGAGCGCCGAGTTCAGGACGCGCTACTTTGGACAGAACGATCACGTGCGGATGTTCGGCGCCGATCTCGTCGAGCTGTTCCGCGCGTCGGGGCTGAGCGGCGATATGTATCCGCACGAGAGCGTGCTCGGCGACGTCGATGCGGACGCGTGGGGCTGCAACGAACACGAGCCGTTTTTCCTGTTCGCGAAGAGCGACGAACCGTCGCTGCCGCTAGTGAACCGTCCATCGAGCGGCGCTGTGCAGGCCGCGTTGAAGCAGGTCGCCGCGCCGAACGCGAAACCGTTCGACGAATCCGCGAACCCGATCGTGCCGAAGCGTCTGCCGATCCGTCTGGTCGTCGCGACGCGGCATGCGGACGCCGACTTCATGACGAAGACCGCGCTCGGCCGCTCACTCGGGCTGTATCGTCACAGGCAGCCGCCGGAACTGATGCTGTTCGCGAACAACACGACGGGTCTGTCGACGCTCTACAACTCCGCCATCGATCACGCGAAGAACGATCCCGCGATCCTCGTGTTCATTCACGACGACGTGTCGATCTGCGATTTCTTCTGGGTCGAGCGGATTTACCAGGCGGTCGATACGTTCGACGTCGTCGGCCTCGCCGGGAACAAACGCCGCGTCCCGGGTCAGCCTGCATGGGCGTTTCCGACGCCCGATTTCAAGCCGGACGCACTGGACAATCTGAGCGGCGTGGTCGGTCACGGCAAGGGTTTCCCGAGCGACGTCGTGTCGGTGTTCGGACCGCCGGGGCAACCGTGCAAATTACTTGACGGGCTGATGCTGGTAGCCGACAGCACGCGTCTGAACGAAAACGGCGTGCGCTTCGACGATCAGTTCGCGTTCCACTTCTACGACATGGATTTTTGCCGCCAGGCGGAGATCAACGGGCTCTCGCTGGGCACCTGGCCGATCAGCGTCGTGCACGAAAGCCACGGCGCGTTCGGGTCGCCGTCGTGGCGTGATGGGTATCAGCGGTATTTGCAGAAGTACGGGGAGTGAGAGGCGCGGTGGGGATCGCTCGCTACGTTCGATAGCGTCCCTGCCGTTCTCTGTACCTTCACGCAAACGCAAGGCCGTCCACTAAAGGGCGGCCCAACCATCTAACGACCGCTTACGCGCCGCGCAGCTTGCGCCCCTGCTCGCGAACCTGTTCGAGCGTCGCGCCCGGCGTGCTCGCTTCCTGCGGCATCCGGATCTCGATCAGCGCCGGAAGATTCGCCGCGATGGCACGATCGAGTGCCGGCAGAAAATCGGCAGTGCGTTCGACCGTCTCGCCATGCGCGCCGAACGAACGCGCGAACGCCGCGAAGTCGGGATTGGTGAGCCCCGTACCATGCACGCGATTCGGATAGTGCCGCTCCTGATGCATCCGGATCGTGCCGTAGTGGCTGTTGTTCACGACGATGAACAGCACGTTCAGACCGTACTGCATCGCCGTCGCGAGTTCCTGCGCGGCCATCATGAAGCAGCCGTCGCCGGCCAGTGCGACCACCGAGCGCTGCGGATACAGCGACTTCGCCGCAATCGCCGCGGGCACACCGTAACCCATCGCACCGCTAGTCGGCGCGAGTTGCGAACGGAAATGCCGGTACGAGAAATGACGATGCAGCCACGTCGCGTAGTTGCCCGCGCCGTTGGTCAGAATTGCATCGACGGGCAGGCGTTCGCGTAGCTGCAGCATCACTTCGCCGAGTTGCACGTCGCCGGGAATCGGCCGCGGCTTGCGCCACTCGAGGTACGAGCGATGCGCTTCTTCGGCGGCACCGGCCCAGGCGGGTGTCGAAGCCGGCTTCAGCGCCGCGAGTTGCGCCGCCAGTTCAGGCATCCCGGAGACGATCGGCAGATCGGCCGAATAAACGCGCCCCAGTTCTTCCGCGCCCTGATGCACGTGCACGAGCGTCTGCTTCGTTTTCGGAATGTCGAGCAGCGTGTAGCCGCCGGTAGTCGCTTCGCCGAGCCGCGGACCGAACACCAGCAGCAGATCGGCTTCGCGGATGCGCTGCGCGAGCGCCGGATTGATGCCGAGGCCGACGTCGCCTGCGTAATTCAGATGCTCGTTATCGAGCGTGTCCTGATAGCGGAACGCGAGGCCAACCGGCAGTTGCCAGGCTTCAGCGAATTGCCGTAGATCGGCGCAGGCGGCCGGCGTCCAGCCGCTGCCGCCGGCGATCACCATCGGTCGCTGCGCGCTGTCGAGCAGTTGCCGCAGCCGGTCGATCTGCGCGGGCGCGGGCGAGGCCGCGACGCGCTGATACGGGGGGGCGCCGGGCACGACGGGACACGCATCGCTCAGCACGTCTTCGGGCAGCGCGAGCACGACCGGGCCGGGACGGCCGGACGTCGCGGTGTGGAACGCGTGGCTCAGGTATTCGGGAATGCGTCGCGGGTCGTCGATCTGCGCGACCCATTTCGCCATCTGGCCGAACATCCGTCGATAGTCGATTTCCTGGAAAGCCTCACGGTCCAGATGCTCGCGCGCGCACTGGCCGATCAGCAGGATCAGCGGCGTCGAGTCCTGGAACGCGGTGTGCACGCCGATCGACGCGTGCGTCGCGCCGGGTCCGCGTGTGACGAGCGCGACGCCCGGACGTCCAGTCAGCTTGCCGGTCGCTTCCGCCATGTTCGTGGCGGCGGCTTCGTGACGGCAGACGACGGTCTGGATGCGCTCCGTCTCGTCGTGCAGCGAATCGAGCACGGCGAGAAAGCTCTCGCCGGGCACGCAGAACACCCGCTCGACGCCGTGCGTGAGCAGTGCATCGACGACGAGGCGCGCACCGGTCGTGGTGGCGGGGGCGGAATCGTTCGGCAGCGGCATTGCAGAAAATCCTCGTGAAATGGTCGAGCTGATCGTCAATGAGTCTGGCTTCGACAGCTTACGCCGGGAGACGCTCCGACGTCATGGGGAGCGGCGCAGCATCAGCACTCGACGATATTCACCGCGAGTCCGCCGCGCGACGTTTCCTTGTACTTGGTCTTCATGTCGGCACCGGTTTCCCACATCGTCTTGATGACCGAATCGAGCGACACGTAGTGGCTGCCATCGCCGCGCAGCGCCATCCGGGCCGCGTTCACAGCCTTCACCGACGCCATCGCATTGCGTTCGATGCACGGAATCTGCACCATCCCGCCGACCGGGTCGCAGGTCAGCCCGAGGTTGTGCTCCATGCCGATCTCGGCGGCGTTCTCGGCCTGCGCGGGCGTGCCGCCCATCACGGCGGCGAGCGCTGCTGCGGCCATCGAACACGCGACGCCCACTTCGCCCTGGCAACCCACTTCGGCGCCCGAGAGCGACGCGTTCAGCTTGTACAGAATGCCGATGGCGGCGGCCGTCATCAGGAAGTCGATCACGCCTTGCTGATTCGAGCCCGGCATGAAGCGCATGTAGTAGTGCAACACCGCCGGAATGATGCCGGCCGCGCCGTTGGTCGGCGCGGTGACGACGCGTCCGCCGGCTGCGTTTTCTTCGTTCACCGCGATTGCATACAGGTTGATCCAGTCGATCATCGACAGCGGATCCTGCAGCGCGCGCTCCGGATTGCCCGACAGCGTGCGGTACAGCTGCGGCGCGCGGCGCTTCACCTGGAACGGTCCCGGCAGGTTGCCTTCGGCGTCCGGATTACCGATCCCACAACCGCGCGCCACGCACGACTGCATCACGTCCCAGATCTTCAGCAGACCCACGCGCGTTTCTTCCTCGGTGTGCCACGCGCGCTCGTTGTCCCACATCAGCTGCGCAATTGACTTGCCGCTCGACGCGCACATCTCGAGCAGGTCGTTGCCGCTGCGAAATGGATACGGGAGCTGATCGGCGGCGGACAGCACCTTCGTGTTCGCCGCGCCGGCCGTCACGACGAAGCCGCCGCCCACCGACAGATACGTTGATTCGCGCAGCGCGGCGCCTTGCGCGTTGAACGCGCGCAGCGTCAGGCCGTTCGGATGTTCGGCGAGCGCCTGCCGATAGAACGAGATGTGCTCCTTCGGCACGAACGGGATCACGTGCGTGCCGAGCAGTTCGAGCGTGCGCGACTTGCGGACCGCTTCGAGCCGTTCGGCGATCGTGTCCGGGTTCACGGTGTCGGGGGCATCGCCGAGCAGGCCGAGCATCACGCCGCGGTCGGTGCCGTGACCCTTGCCGGTCGCACCGAGCGAGCCGTACAGATCCACTTTCACCGAAGCGGTGGACGCGAGCAGTCCATCGCGTTCGAGGCCCTGTACGAACATCAGTGCCGCGCGCATCGGACCGACCGTATGCGAA
Organism: Paraburkholderia sp.; assembly: GCF_050742655.1. Lineage (GTDB taxonomy): Bacteria > Pseudomonadota > Gammaproteobacteria > Burkholderiales > Burkholderiaceae > Paraburkholderia. The sequence goes on from NZ_JBOIGG010000001.1 coordinate 349,929, forward strand.
CTGGACGGACCGATGCCGATCTTGAAGAGGTCGAACACGCTGACGGCCATTACTGCTCCTGCAAATAGAAAGTGAAGTTAGCGCGCCGGCAGCGGCAGGCACACGGCGAGCCACGCGGGCGGCGTCGGCGCGAGCTGCAGCGCGATCGGCGTATAGCGCCCATTGAGCCGCGCGGCGAGATGAAATAGTTCGGTTGCGCTCTTCGGGTCCCACTGACCCGAGTAGCCAGGCAAGCCCGCTTCGCGACGCTTCGCGTCGAACGGCACGCTCGAATGCACGAACTCTTCGTGCGTCTTTGTGCCGGCTGCGTACGGTGCGAGCCAGTTCAGCGCGCTCGCGAGCGTCGCGCCGTTCGCCGCGCGCTCGGGGAGCCAGTTGCGGTTGTGGCGGCGCGCCGACAGCGCGGCCGTGACGAGCGGCTGCAGATCGTAGGTGACGTAGTGCAGCGCGTCGCGCTCGCTGAAATCGACCGTCGAACCATCGGGCGCGATGTTGTCGCCGATGTGCTCGATGAACAGACGCTGCGCCGCGTCGATCATCTTGCGGTTGTCGAGCGTGAACGCGGCCATCGAGATCAGCTTGACGCGATGGCTTTGCCAGTTGTTGCGGAACGTGCCGGTGAGCGGTCGCTTCTGCGCGTCGATCTGCGCGATATAGCCGTTCCCGAGCTTTGTCAGAAACGCCATCGACGCGTTACGCGTCTTCACGGGCAGCGCGCTCGCGGTCATGTCGTACGCGAGGATCAGGCTTTCGAAATGCGTTTCGTCGATTGGATTGAAGCTCGGCTGATAGGTCGTGACCCACGCGTACAGCAGCCGGTCGACGAACTTCAGATAGCGGTCGTCGCTCGTTGCGCGCCATGCGAGCGCGGCATCGCGCAGCAGGTCGAGGTCTTTCTCCGCCTCGACGCTCTGGTCGTAAATCCCTTCGTGCGGCAGCGTGCCCTCGGTGTGCAGTCGCGGCAGCGCATGCGGTGGATCGTTCAGGTGCGACTGCACGTGAGCGACCAGGGCCTTGACGCCGGGATCGGCGTTCGTGCGTTCGCTGGTCTGCAGTGCGGGGGCTGCGCAGAAGTTCATCGCGGCTCGCGTCTGCTGCATGCCGAGCATCAGCGCTCCACCGACGAACAGCGCAGCGACCGGCGTCCCGGTGGTACGCCACCGGTCGACCCACGCTGCGACAGGAGGGCGTTGCATCGTTAGCACCTTTATCGCCATGCGGAACTCCTTCTTAGGCTGATTCGGTGTGTGATGTTAGCCGTTCCTGCGCTCAAATGGTGGCGCCGGGTTGCGCCTTACGATGTGCACCGCGCGTGCCGCTTCCGCGACACGCGACGGTGACGAAGCGTGTCACGAATAATCCGCGATCGGCACGCACGAGCAGAACAGGTTGCGGTCGCCGTATGCGTTGTCCGCGCGGCCGACCGGTGGCCAGTACTTCTTCGCGATCACCGACGGCAGCGGGTAGGCGGCGGCTTCGCGCGCATACGTGTGCTTCCAGTCGTCGGCGATCACGACGGCTGCCGTGTGCGGCGCGTGCTTCAGCGGATTGTCCTCGCGGTCCGCACGGCCTTCCTCGACCGCGCGGATTTCGTCGCGGATCGCGATCATCGCTTCGACGAAGCGGTCGAGTTCTTCCTTCGACTCCGATTCGGTCGGCTCGACCATCAGCGTGCCCGGCACCGGGAAGCTCATGGTCGGCGCGTGGAAGCCGTAGTCCATCAGACGCTTCGCGACGTCGTCGACGGTAATGCCGCTCGTGTCCTTGAGCGGCCGCAGATCGAGAATGCATTCGTGCGCGACGAGTCCGCCGGGGCCCGAATACAGCACCGGGTAATGCGGCGCGAGCTTGTTCGCGACGTAGTTCGCGTTGAGGATCGCCGTTTCGGTCGCGGCGGTCAGATTCTTCGCACCCATCATCGCGATGTACATCCACGAGATCGGCAGGATCGATGCGGAACCGAAAGGCGCCGACGATACCGCGCCGATGCCTTGCGGCGCGCGCTCATAGCCCGACGACGCCTGGTTCGGCAGGAACTTCGCCAGATGCGCGCCGACCGCGACCGGACCGACGCCCGGGCCGCCACCGCCGTGCGGAATGCAGAACGTCTTGTGCAGATTCAGGTGCGACACGTCGCCGCCGAACTGGCCCGGCGCCGTGAGGCCGACCATCGCGTTCATGTTCGCGCCGTCGACGTAGACCTGGCCGCCGTGCGCGTGCACGATCTCGCAGATTTCGCGAACATTTTGCTCGAACACGCCGTGCGTGGACGGGTACGTGATCATGATCGCCGCGAGCTTGTCCTTGTGCTGCGCGGCCTTCGCCTTCAGGTCGTCGATATCGACGTTACCCTGCGCGTCGCACGCTACTACTATGACCTGCATGCCGGCCATTTGCGCGGACGCCGGATTGGTGCCGTGCGCGGACGCGGGGATCAGGCACACGTTGCGGTGACCTTCGCCGCGCGACTCGTGATACGCGTGGATGATCAGCAGACCCGCGTACTCACCCTGCGAGCCCGCGTTCGGCTGCAGCGACACTGCGGCATAGCCGGTCGCGGCGACCAGCATCTGCTCGAGCTGATCGATCATTTCGCGGTAGCCGACCGTTTGCGCGGCGGGCGCGAACGGATGGATCTGCCCGAACTCGGGCCACGTGACCGGCAGCATCTCGGACGTCGCGTTGAGCTTCATCGTGCACGAGCCGAGCGGGATCATCGAGCGGTCGAGCGCGAGGTCCTTGTCCGACAGGCTGCGCAGGTAGCGCAGCATTTCCGTTTCCGAGTGATGGCGATTGAACACGTGATGCGTCAGGTACGCGCTCGTGCGTTCGAGCGCGGCCGGGATCGACGTGCTGTCCGCGTCCGAGAGTGCAGCGTCGAGCGCGTCGATCTGCGGCACGTCAGCGGACGAAGCGACCTGCGCGAACACCGCGAGCAGATCGGCGAGGTCGCCGCGCGTCGTGGTTTCGTCGATCGACACGCCGACCTGCGTCGCGCTCACGCGGCGCAGGTTGATGCGCTTCGCGGTGGCCGCGTCGTGCAGCGCTTGCGTGCGGGCGCCGGTTTCGAACGTGACGGTATCGAAGAACGTATCGTTCACGGCCGTGTAGCCGAGCTGCTTCGCGCCGGCCGCGAGCAGCGCCGCGATCCGGTTCACGCGCAGCGCGATCGTCTTCAGGCCGCGCGGGCCGTGATAGACCGCGTACATGCTCGCCATGATCGCGAGCAGTGCCTGCGCGGTGCAGACATTCGACGTCGCCTTTTCGCGGCGGATGTGCTGTTCGCGCGTTTGCAGCGCGAGGCGCAGCGCGGGGTTGCCCTGCGCATCGACGGTTACGCCGACGAGCCGGCCCGGCATCTGCCGCTTGAATTCGTCGCGCACCGCGAGGTACGCCGCGTGCGGGCCGCCGAAGCCGACCGGCACACCAAAGCGCTGCGAGTTGCCGACTGCGACGTCCGCGCCCCATTCGCCCGGCGGCGTCAGCACCGTGAGTGCGAGCAGGTCGGCGGCGGCGACCACGTGGCCGCCCGCCGCGTGGATCGCATCGGCGAGCGCACGATAGTCGCGCACGTCACCGTTCACGCCCGGGTACTGCAGCAGCACGCCGAATGCGTTTGCATGCGCGGCATCGGCGGCGGGACCGACCTTCACTTCGATGCCGACTGGCTTCGCGCGCGTCTTCACCACTTCGATGGTTTGCGGCAGCACGTCGTCGGCGACGTAGAACACATTCGACTTCGGCTTGCCCGTGCGTTGCAGCAGCGTCATCGCTTCGGCGGCCGCGGTGGCTTCGTCGAGCAGTGAGGCGTTCGAGATCGCGAGACCCGTCAGGTCGACGATCATCTGCTGGAAGTTCAGCAGCGCTTCGAGCCGGCCCTGCGAGATTTCCGGCTGATACGGCGTGTACGCCGTGTACCACGCCGGGTTTTCGAGCACGTTGCGCAGGATCACCGCTGGCGTGTGCGTGTTGTAGTAGCCCTGGCCGATGTACGTGCGGAACACCTGGTTTTTATCCGCGAGCTCGCGCAGCGCCGCGAGTGCTTCCGCTTCGCTTTTCGGCTGCGCGAACGGACCGAGCGGCAGCGTTTCGGTGCGGCGGATCGTCTGCGGGATTATCGCGTCCATCAGTGCGGCACGCGACGCAAAGCCGAGCGCGTCGAGCATCGCCTGCTGGTCGGTGCCGTCCGGGCCGATGTGCCGTTCGGCGAACGCGTCGTGCACTTCGAGCGCGGCGAGCGAGAGAGGGGTGCGGTTCATCAGGTGATCCGGGTGTTCGAGCTTCATGGCAAATCCTGCGGGTGCGGGCCGGCGCCTGGCCGGCGCCCGCGCGGTTCGTGAGTGAAAGTTAGTCGATCAGCTTCGTGTAAGCGGCTGCGTCGATCAGCGCATCGGTCGAGGCGCCGCCCGCGAGCTTGATCTTGAACAGCCATGCGCTGTACGCATCGCTGTTGACTTCGTCCGGCGTGTCGACGACCGTCGTGTTGACCGCGACGATCTCGCCCGATACCGGCGAATAGATGTCGGATGCGGCTTTCACCGATTCGACCACGCCGATGGCGTCGCCTGCCGACACCTGCTTGCCGACTTCCGGCAGTTCGAGGAAAACGATATCGCCAAGCGTGCTTTGCGCGTGGTCGGTGATGCCGACTGTCAGCGTGCCGTCCGCTTCGGTGCGGATCCACTCGTGTTCGTCGGTGTATTTCAGATCGGCCGGGACGTTGCTCATCGGATGCTCCTGGTTTTGAATGCGTTGATCAAGTGTGGGTCGGGCGCCGCGGGGCGGTCGTTCAGACGACGAGTACTTTGCCGTTGCGCACGAACGGCAGTTTTACCACGCTTGCGGGTAACGCCTTGTCCCGGATCTGCACGTGCACGACGTCGCCGGGCTGTACGCCTTTCGGCACGCGCGCGAAGGCGATCGACTCCTGCATCGTCGGCGAAAACGTGCCGCTCGTGATCTCGCCGTCGCCGTGCGACGTGACGACCTTCTGGTGCGCGCGCAGCACACCGCCCGCCTTGCCGTTTTCTTTCAGCAGGATCAGCCCGACGAACGTGCTGCGCGAACCTTCCGCTTCGAGCACCGGGCGGCCGACGAAGTCGCGCGGCTGCGTGAGGTCGACGGTCCACGCGAGGCCCGCGTCGAGCGGCGATACGTTGTCGTCCATGTCCTGGCCGTACAGATTCATGCCGGCTTCGAGGCGCAGCGTGTCGCGCGCGCCGAGACCGCACGGGCGCACGCCCTGGCGCTGCAGCGCGTCCCAGAACTCGCCGACGGACGTTGCCGGCAACACGACTTCGAAGCCGTCTTCGCCGGTGTAGCCGGTGCGTCCGATCATCAATTCGCCGAACGGCGTGTTGTCGATCTTCGCGGCGTGGAACGGCTTCAGGAGTTCGGTGGCGGTGCGGGTGGACGGTGCGACTTGCCAGACCTTGTCGCGCGCGTTCGGGCCTTGCACCGCGACGATCGCGAGATCGCGACGCGGCGCGATGGTGAGGCCGTAGCCGCGCTGCGCGTCGAGCTGCCGGAACCACGCGATGTCCTTGTCGGCGGTGGACGCATTGACGACGACGCGGAAGCTGTCGTCGGCGAAGTAATAGACGATCAGATCGTCGATCACGCCGCCGTCCGGGTTCAGCATGCAGGAGTAGAGCGCGCGGCCGGTTGTCTGCAGCTTGCCGACGTTGTTCGCGAGCGCGAACTGGAAGAAATCGCGGGCCTTGTCGCCGGTCACGTCGACGACGCACATGTGCGACACGTCGAACATCCCGGCATCGGTACGCACCGCGCGATGTTCGTCGATCTGCGAGCCGTAATTGACGGGCATGTCCCAGCCGCCGAAGTCGACCATGCGCGCATTGAGCGCACAGTGCGTGGCGTGAAGCGGGGTGTGTTTGAGTTCGGTCATGGGGCCTCGGGCGTCGCAAACAAAAAAGGCCATGCGGTGCGACCGTCGCGGCGGATGCCGGCGAGCGATGCGATGCATGACCCCTCTGTCCTCGATACCTGAGAGATTGCGCTGCCATCGATGTCACGACGGCGAAACGCGCGCCCCTTCGGTGGGCAGCCTGCCTGATGGTGGCTACTGCCGCTCTCCAGAGTGCGAAAACCGGTGCCGGATGATGCTCGGCGACAGACGGATTTCGACGCGGTCGGTCCTTTTGCCTGAGAGTTTGTGGGTGTGCCCCTTCGGCGGCGCGGCATGCCTGCTACAGCGGCTGCCACGCGCTCTCCCGACGCGTGCGGCGAATGTACGCGAGGCCCGGAGGCTTGTCAAATGGGCGCTTCGGGGCGGCGCGGGCGTGGGTTCTGCGGATGCTCGCGCGGCTTCACGTGTCAAAAATAAGCGCGCCAGAATGACTGCGGCCCGCGGTGCATTGAGCACCGCGGGCCGCATTGGAAGTGCCTGCTAACGTTACTGGTCGATTGCGTGAGCGGCGTTGTCCAGTTCCTGGTTCAGCACGCGCTGTTCGTCGCCGGACAGACCGCCGCCGTGCTGCGCGGACATGTCGTGTGCTTCCTGGCGGATCACGTCGAGCCGGTGATGCAGCGCGCCACCCTGCGGCGGCGGATAGTAGCCCTGGTTCACGCGGGCATCGATGCGGTGGCTCAGATTATCGAGGCGGCCGTTGACCTGGTCGAAGCGTTGGGCCGCGATCTCGCGCGGGTTCGGACCGGGGTGCACCGGTTGCTGCGGCGCGACCACGCAGGCGGCCAGCGACGAAACCAGTGCTGCGCACGCCAGCGCGCGGATGAAGCGTTGCATACGTCATTCTCCTTATAGTCGTTTTCCGGATGTCACCGGAGAACAACGACCGGCCGACCGCACGCGATGACGCGGCGGCCGCCGCTCATTTGTAACGGTTTGTTGGATATTGCTTTCGTTTTCGTTGCGCGCTTGCTTTGCGCTTTCAATCAGGCGCGCCGTTCGAACGGCAGCCGGCGGCCTTCCTCTGCGCTGCGTGCTGCGAGCTCGATGATTGCCATCACGTCGACGGCATCCTGCGCCGCGACCGGGAATGGTACGCCGTCGCGGATCGTCGCGGCGACCGCGCGATAGAAGTCCGCGTACGCGCCGTCGCGGGTCGGCAGATCGCGTTCCACTTCGTCGTCGCCTTCGAGCACACGCAGACGGCCCGCCGCATTGCCGCCGCCGAAGCCCGGCTGACCGGGACGCAGTCCCGCCTTCAACTGATCTTCCTGGGTATCGAGCCCGTGTGTCAAGTAACTGCCGCGCGTGCCGTGGATCGCGAAGCGCGCCGGCGCGAGCGCGGTCAGCGCGCTCGCGTGCAGCACGACGTCGAGGCCGTCGTAGCCTAGCAGCAGATGCACGTAGTCTGGCGCACCGCCGTCGTCGCGCCGGGTCGCGACTGTCGCGGAAACGGTCGCGGGCGCCCCGAACAGCGCGAGCGTTTGATCGATCAGATGCGGGCCGAGATCGAACAGCAAACCGCCGCCGCGCGTCGCGTCCTCGCGCCAGCGCTGCCGCACATACGGGCGGAAGCGGTCGAAGTGCGATTCGAAGTGCGTAACGCGGCCGAGCTGGCCACTCGCGAGCAGATCGCGCACGGTCAGGAAGTCGCCGTCCCAGCGGCGGTTGTGGAACGGCGCGAACAGCAGGCCCTTCGTCCGCGCGAGGGTAGCGAGTGCGCGGGCCTCGTCGGACGTCAGCGTGACGGGCTTGTCGACCACGACGTGCTTGCCGGCTTCGAGCGTGCGGCGCGCGAGATCGTAGTGCGTGTCGTTAGGCGTAGCGATCACGACGCATTCGATGTCGTCGAGCGCGAGCAGCGCATCGATATCGCGAACAACGTGCGCGTCGGGAAAATCGGCGTGCGCGCGCTCCGGCTGGCCGGTGGCGATTGCCGCGACGCTCGCGCGTCCGCAATGCGCGATGACCGGCGCGTGGAAAGTCTGGCCGGCGAAGCCGTAGCCCATCAGTCCGGTTTTCAGCGATGAAGTCATAAAGGCATCCTGCGTGTAGAGCGTGAAGGGTACGCGACTGGGCCGCGCATCGCCGTTATTTTGGCACGGGCATCCGTGTTAACATCGCGGCTCTCGCGCAGGCATTGCCGCACCGCGTCGTACGCGATGCGCCGCAGGTCTCATGGGCCCCGCGCCCTCAACCGTTACACCCATCCACTGAAGATGTCCGCAGGCCTGAACTCCGCTCAAAACGAAGCGGTGCGTTATCTCGACGGTCCCTGTCTCGTGCTGGCGGGCGCCGGCAGCGGCAAGACGCGTGTCATCACGCAGAAGGTCGCGCATCTGATCGAGGCCAAGGGCTTCGAGCCCCGCCACATCGCCGCGGTAACGTTCACGAACAAAGCCGCGGCCGAAATGCGCGAGCGCGTCGGCAAGCTGCTCGAAGGCAAGACGCTGACCACACCGGGCAAGGAAGGCCGCAAGGTGCCCGTCAATCAGCTGACGGTGTGTACGTTCCACTCGCTTGGCGTGCAGATCCTGCGTCAGGAAGCGGAACACGTCGGGCTGAAACCGCAGTTCTCGATCATGGATTCCGACGACTGCTTCGGCATGGTCCAGGAGCAGATCGGTTCGACGGATAAGGGTTTCATCCGCAAGATCCAGTCGATCATCTCGCTGTGGAAGAACGGCCTCATCATGCCGGACGAGGCGATGGCCATCGCCGCGAACGAAGACGAGCACCAGGCGGCGATCGTCTATCGCAACTACGTCGCGACGCTGCACGCGTATCAGGCCGTCGATTTCGACGATCTGATCCGTCTGCCCGCCGAACTCTTCGCGAGCAACGAACAGGTACGGGACCGCTGGCAGAACAAGCTGCGCTATCTGCTGATCGACGAGTATCAGGACACCAACGCGTGCCAGTACGAGTTGCTGAAACAGCTGGCCGGTCCGCGCGCCGCGTTCACCGCGGTCGGCGACGACGATCAGGCGATCTACGGCTGGCGCGGCGCGACGCTCGAGAATCTCGCGCAGCTCGGCAAGGATTTTCCGAAGCTGCACCTCGTCAAGCTCGAGCAGAACTACCGGTCGACGGTGCGCATCCTCACGGCCGCGAACAACGTGATCGCGAACAACCCGAAGCTGTTCGAGAAGAAGCTGTGGTCCGAGCACGGCATGGGCGACACGATCACCGTCACGGCGTGCAACGACGAAGAACACGAAGCGGAATCGGTAGTGTTCCGCCTGTCTGCACACAAGTTCGAGCGGCGCGCGCAGTTCCGCGATTACGCGATCCTGTATCGCGGCAACTTCCAGGCGCGCATCTTCGAACAGGTGCTGCGGCGCGAACGGATTCCGTACGTGCTGTCGGGTGGTCAGTCGTTCTTCGACAAGGCCGAGATCAAGGACCTTTGTGCGTACCTGCGGCTGATCGCCAATGCCGACGACGATCCCGCGTTCATCCGCGCGATCACGACGCCGCGTCGCGGCGTCGGCAACACCACACTCGAAGCGCTCGGCGCGTTTGCGGGGCAGGCGAAGGTGTCGCTGTTCGAGGCCGTGTACATGGGCGGCATCGAAGCACGGTTGTCGCCGCGTCAGATCGAGCCGCTGCGCGCGTTCTGCGATTTCATGCAGCGCCTGACCGATCGCGCGGACAAAGATCCCGCAACCAGCGTGCTCGACGACATGATGGACGCGATCCACTACGAGGCCTACCTGTACGACGCATTCGACGAGCGCCAGGCGCAGTCGAAATGGCAGACCGTGCTGGAGTTTCTCGAGTGGCTGAAGCGCAAGGGCACGAAGCCCGAGCCCGAACTCACCGGCGACGGTGACGACGAAGCGACCGGCTACGACAACGCGGACGGCCTCGCCGATACCGGCAAGAACCTGCTCGGCCTGATCCAGACCGTCGCGCTGATGTCGATGCTCGAAGGTAAGGACGAGGATCCGGATGCGGTCCGGCTGTCGACCGTGCATGCGTCGAAGGGATTGGAATATCCGCACGTGTTTCTGGTCGGCGTCGAAGAGGGCATCATGCCGCACCGCGGCGGCTCGGACGATGCGCCGATCGACGATGCGCGCATCGAGGAAGAGCGTCGTCTGATGTACGTGGCGATCACGCGTGCGCAGCGCAGCCTGCATCTGAACTGGTGCAAGAAGCGCAAGCGTGCGCGGGAGACCGTGGTGTGCGAGCCGTCGCGCTTCATTCCGGAGATGGGGCTCGACGAGGCGCCGCCACCGACCGAGGACGAGGCGCCGATGTCGCCGAAGGATCGGCTCGCTAGTTTGAAGGCGTTGTTGCAGAAGCCGGGTTGAGGGACAAAGACCCTCGGCGCGCGAGGCTCATCGGCGTGTGCGGCCAACGCACACGCTACAGTGGCGCGACTCGTTCACCGGAGATTCCGCATGTCGACGTGCGATGCCGCGTAAGCGTCGGGCGTGACGCCGGTGGATGGCTCGGTCGCGGTCCGGTGGGGCGCGTGACTCGGTGTCGGTGTCTTGCGGCAAATACATCGCCAAAGTGGACATCATTTCGCGTTCAGCAGGGCGAGGGGCCGTATGAAGCGGATGATTAGCGATATATCAAATCATTGATTTCTGCGGGCTAGCCCCCCAGCAACGCAACGGACGACACCATGCCGAATACCATATCGCCATCTTCAACCACCTCTCCAAACGTCACCAGGCAATCTTCTTCGTCGGCTCCGAACGATGCCCGCCCGCAGGTTCGATCCAGAACACCGACAGCAGAACCACCTCCTGTGCCTGAGAAGCCAGAATCTCTCAAGCGGCTGGAGCGCGAGGCTGCTGCGTCTGCGAAGCCGACTCAGCGGCAGCAGTTGATAAAACTTGCAGAGGGGAACCTGAAGATGCTGGCTTCTTCGATAACGCTTTCCCAAAATGCATGCAATCTCGCAGCGAAGGGCGGGAGGCCTCAGCCCCATCATGCCGCATCGCTTTTGTCGGCGCAGAGGAGATACGAAAAAGCACGTGTGCATCTGAAAACATTGACTGATCAGGAGGCAGAGAGTCAGGCACAGATGCAATCGGCAAGATTGGCGCATGAGGAAGCGATGCAGACGGTAGACCGTCAACTGGACGCGTTTGCGACACAACAAGGGTTCGGGGAACCGACGGTTGAAGCGAGCATTCCGGATCGCGATCGCCAGGCTGTGGCTGCATCCTTGGCGTCTCCTTCGGCTGATCGTGGACCGAGCCAGCCGGCGTCGCGCAACGTACCCCCGCAATATGGCGCGGGCGGCACCTACGTGCCTGATCCGGCGGCATCGCGAGCGGGTGGCTTGTCGACGGGCACTTCCGCTCCCGGCGCGTTTGCTGCAAGCGCGTCATCGCTGCCGCACATGCAGGCGCAAAATCAACCAGCGAATTCCGGTAACCGCACAGTGACGGCCCCCTCCCTTCCTGTCTCGCCGGTGCACGGCTTGCAGGGACCTGCACAATCATTTCCTCTACAAGAAGCTGTCCTGGAGTACGTAAAGGACATGGACCCGGCGGAAGAGATAGGCACTAAGGAATTGATCGGTGATTTGAAGGTTATCGGAAACCTTCTCGGACTTCGGCGAAACGATCTGGATAGCTTTCACAATTCCCTCGCATGGAACTCCGGCAGCGACCAGGAACGACTGAACGTCGTTGCAGGTCTGGAAACTCAGCTGGTCGAGGCGGCGAGACAACATCTCCATCCGGAGGTGCGCGATGAGGTGCTGCCTAAGATCGCCGATCACATAAGCGAATTACGCGTGACCGCTAACGATGTGGATCTTTTGGAAGATCAAGGTATGAAAGTGAGGATGAGGCCTCGCTTTTGAAGTCGTTGGGATTTGGGATTTGGTGCAAAGCATTGATCAGGAGGCGAGCAAAGTGTGTTCGATCCGGAGTGTTTCATGTTGAGGGCGCGGTGTGTATGACTGGACTTTCGCGCACGAGGACGCCGGCCTGCGGGCGACGCATCTGCATATTCACATCGCGCGGATGGATGTGGTCCCCGACGCGGACGGCGCACTGCTTGCCGCACTTCAGCAAGGGCTGACGTACCCGTGGTTGCCACCGCGGGAGTTGTGCGAGCGCTTCCAGTCGGTGGCGCGCGACGTGCCTGCGCTCGCGTTCATCGACGCGTTCAGCGTTCCGGCGCAGCCGCTGTCCACACAATAAAAAATCCCTGCGCATGCGGATGCATACGCAGGAACGATTCGCTTCGGCGGCACATCGTGCCGCGAGTGTCCGCTTACTTCGCGGCGCTGACCATGTAGTCGACGGCGGCTTTCACGTCCGCGTCCGACGCATTCGATCCGCCCTTCGGCGGCATCGCACCCTTGCCGTGCAGCGCGTAGTTGTAGACGGTATCGATCGGATCTTTCAGGCGCGGCGCCCAGGCAACCTTGTCGCCGAATTTCGGTGCGTTCAGCACGCCGGCCGCGTGACAGGCCTGACAGACCTGCTGATACAGCGCCTTGCCCGCCTGCGATGCATCCGCGCTTTGCGCCGCGGGCGCGGCGCTTTGCGGGACGTTCGCGAGGGCTGCCACTGCTGCGGCGGCTTGCGCGCCGGTGTCGGCGGAGGTACCCGATGCAGGAGCCGCGGCAGCACCCGAAGCGGCGGCGGCTGCAGCAGCACCCGACGCCGGGGCCGGCGGATCAGCGAACTTGCCACCGGAGTTGTTCGCCATGTAGGCGACCGCGAGGCCGATTTCGTAGTCGCTGTAGTCGTCGGGGCTCGTGCCGCCGCGCGCGGGCATCGCGCCCTTGCCGGTGAGCGCCGTGTGCCAGAGCGTGTCGAAGCCTTGCGCGATGCGCGGGGCCCAGTCGCCGGCATTGGTGAATTTCGGCGCGCCGGCCGCACCTGTTGCATGGCAAGCGAAGCAGACCGCCTTGTAGACCTGCTCGCCGGTCTTATAGACGCGCGGCGCATTCGCGTCGCGGATGTCGACCTGGGCGATCGGTGCGATCCGCTGGGCCACGGCGGCATCGGTGAAGCCGTCCGTTCCTGCGCCGATGCGCGTCGAATTATCGACGTAGTACGCAAGCAGGATAATGATGATTACGGGAACAGCAAACCCGGCGATGATCGCGGCGATAAGCTGCCCGGGGGTTTTGATCGGGACTCCGTGTGGTGCTTCGCTCATGCTTGTCTCGTCTCCCATCGGTATTGTGAGCGGTACAGCGTGACGGCTACGACGTAACGGCGTGTTTAAAATTTATTGCCACGACGATTATAGACGGAAGGTTTCAGCGGCGGCCAGCGGGGCCGGCGCAGTTCAGCAGGCGTTTACCCGAAGCGATGCGTTCTCCGTGCGACTTGTCGTGGGCGGTTGTGGGCGCGGAGCCTTGACCGGCGCGGCGCGCGCCGGCCGTGCGGTGGACGGGTCATTGGAAACCGGGTATCCTCTCGGTCTCGCCGGGCGCCGCCTTCCTGCTCTTCCTGCTTCCTTGCTGGTCGCAGCGCCGTCGTGTCGATGCGCCCGTAGCTCAATGGATAGAGTACTGCCCTCCGAAGGCAGGGGTTGCTGGTTCGATCCCAGCCGGGCGCACCACCTGGTTCTTATCTTTCTCTGCGGCTTGTGCCTGTTCAGGTGCGGTGCCCGCTGCTGTTACTGCTCCCACTCCCAGTACGACCGTTGCGGCTACACCTGCCGCGCGCAAGTTGTCCAGCGCACGCTGCCACACGGACGCTCTTTCGGCGTCCATCAAAGTTTCGACTTCCGCAAGGGTTTCGAAGGCTGGCAGTTGTGCTAGGTCGGCCAGCATCACTATTTGCGCAGCATCAGGCTTGCGTCGTCCGGCACGCCAGTCGGCGAGCCGTTCGGGCCGAATGCCCATGCGCTCAGCCACATTCCCAATTGATCCTTGCTTGCGCTTGGCTGTGTCGATGAGTTCGCCGATGTCCATACATCTCTCCTTGACATCTACCGGAATTGGTAGATAATCGAATCTGCCGATTTTGGTAGATTGCTCCCAAAGTTGGTAGATCGCAGTCTATCAGGCTGGTGGAAAAGGTAAACCGGGTCGAACCGGGTTTCGCAAGCGAAAGCATGACGCGAAGTGCTCAACGAATGGGGAGCGTATGCAAGACAGTCTGCGTCTGGTGACTTTAACGTTTCGGTCGGCGTCTGCCGATGTGGCGCTGTTGCAGCGTGGATATGAGGCGGTTAGGACGTTACTGATTGTCGATGGCATTGAGCCAGTGGCGTTCGTCGGGCGTGGCAACAGTGGGGCCGTGTGGTTGCACGTGCTTTGTGGCGGTCGTTGCTCGTGGCGTGAAGTGCGGGATGTTTGGTGTTCCGTCGCGTCGGGCGGGGTGGCTTCATATCGCCTTAAGGGCGTGGCCGTGCTGGGCGTGCTAGGGAGTTGTGAGTCTCTGTTCCGTTAGCGGTCGTCTTCATCGTCGTCGTAGAACGCGTTTAGCAGTAGGTAATGTCGGAAGCGGTCGGCGGTTTCGACGTCGGGCAGTGCGGAGAAGTTAGCCCATATTTCGCCGATACGATGGCCGTCGTCGCGTTCGATCACGACTGCTACTTCGTCGTCATGCTTTGCGATTTCGGAGTTTAGAAATTGCCACGCGTTTTTCTGATTGCCTTTGTCGTCATCGAATTCTTTAACGACAGTACCGACGGCGATCTGTGCGATGTGAAACGGGCTGATTTGCATGTTTAAGTCCGTAGGGTTTTGAAGTCGTTAAATATAGCTGATTGTGATGTAGCCAACGAACGGGGGTTAGTTGTGCCTGCATATCGAGTCCATGCCTACACGTTGCACGCGCATACGCGTGTTGCAACGGTCGAAGTCCGCGCCCGCGATCTGACGAGCGCGCGTGACAAAGCCCGTGCCGAACTGTACCGGCTGGGTCGTCAACCGAATTTTCTCACGCTCGTGCCCGTTGAAGTCGGCGCACCGGCTAATCCTTTCTCTCACTGATGATGTGTGTTCGGGCTAAACCGGTCGCTTCGTGTCGCGCTGCGCTGCGTGATGTGCCCGTGCGCGTCGTTGCGCTGCCCGTCGATGTGCGTGAACGGCCCGATTCGAAAAGTGTTGTTGATGTGTGCGCATGGTGCGGTGTCGACCGTGCAGGTGGGTGTGGTGCCTGTAGTGACGTTGTTGCAGTAGAGCGGTAAGCGTTCGCGTCGAGTGCGCGAGTCAATTTCGCCCGTCATGGGTTTATTCATTGTGAATAGTAGTCCTAACCGGAAAAGGCATTTTTATGAACACGCAAAAACTGAAGGTTCTCCAGGTCATCTCGCGTTCGGGCGTTTCGCAGAAGACAGGCCGCCCGTGGGCGATTTACTCGGCGCAATGCGTGCTGGAACAGGAAATCGAAGGCAAGCCGCAGCTGCTCGTCGGCACGATCAATCTGCCGGACGTGTTGAAGGAAACGGAACCCGGTGATTACCTCGCGAGCTTCGGTTTTTTCCAGTCGATGGAAGGGCGTCTTGAACCGCGCATCACGGCGCTGCAACCGTGGGGCCGTCCGTCCGCGAAACCTCGGACCGATGCCGTAGCGGCATAGGTTTTCGCGCGGGTCGTGCAGGGTGTGGGGCCCGCATTTTTTCGGATGCGAAAACTCGGGGGAGGTGATGGTGGCAAGGGCGAAAAAAGTTGTGGTGGCGGCGGCATCGGATATGCCTCCGCTCAATGGTGATGTGTTCCCGGTGTCGGATGGGCCCGCGTTGAAGTTCGTGGCCCTCGATGCGATTGAGATCGCAGGGCAGGTGCGCACAGGGTTCGATGAACAGGCGCTCGCGGAGCTGGCTGACGACATGAAGGTGCGCGGCGTGTTGCAACCGGTGCTGCTGTGTTCAGAGGTTGACGGCGTGTACAGGCTCATTGCGGGTGAACGGCGGGTGCGTGCGGCGCGTATGGCGGGATTGTCGGCGGTACCTGCACTGGTGGGGGCGGCGACGGTCGATGCGGTGCTGGATATGCAGCTGGCGGAAAACATCCAGCGTGAGGATTTGAGCCTTACAGACGAGGCGAATGCGGTACGGCGTCTCTATGACCGGTGGGGCAAGGTCGATCTCGTCGCGCAGCACGTGAAGAAGTCGCCTGCGTGGGTGTCGAAGCGTCTCGCGGTCACGTATGGCGATTTTGACTGGCGTGCGAAGCAGCTGCTTGTAGATGGTGTAACGGAAGACATCGAATTGCTCCAGTGCGTGGTGAAGGTAGCGGCGCTGGATCAGTTCGCTGCAAACCAGCTGGATCGCGAGATTCGTGCGGGGAGTGCGGGCCGGAAAGAAGCACGCGCGACGCTCGCGAAGCTGAAGAAGAAACCCGCCGTCGCGACGAAGCCGCCGAAGTCGGTTGTGCCTGCGGTGCAGTCGCCCGGTGAGGTCCCGGTAGGTGGATCTGTCGGTGAATCGGAGAAACCCGCTTTCGACGGTCGTGCGGTGCTGTGTGAGTTGGTCGACAACCTGCGTCATGAGGAATGTCCGCCGGTCGCGGAGATGGTGAGCGAGCTGTCCGACGAACAGCAGGCGGTGGTGCTTGCGGTCTGTCGTGGCGGGTTTGAGCTTGGCGGGTCGTGGGCGGGTCTTGACTCGTTGGCATTGCTTCGCCGTGTTGCGGGGTTGCAGGCGCTGCGGGAACTTGAGGACTGGACGTTAGCGGCTTTGACGTTGGGCGCTTTCGGAATGCCGTTCGAACTCGGCATGCTGCTGTCCGAAGTGCGCGTCGCGATTCGTAGCGTGTAGCGGGGAGGCGTCGTGAGCTGGACGTGTTCGTGTATCGAGTGCATGGGGTCGGTCGCGGAGCCGGGTCCGGAGCCTGACTGGCTTCGGGGTGCGTTGTTAGGTGCGATCCGTCGACATGACTTCGAGTTCGCTTGGCGCGCGCTCGATCTGCTCGGCGGCTTGATGGGGGAGTGGTGATGCAAAGCATTCCGTTTGACGCGCTGGAACACGTAGCGACGCAGTTGGCGGTGTTGAACATGCTGCTTGCCGTGTATCTGGTCTGCAAGGGTGTGGCGTTCGTGACAGCGGTATTTGCGCGTCGCGATCCGCCGAAGAAGTTGAATCGTTCGAAGCTGGCCCAATCGGACGGTTCCTAATCAACGGGCCGACAGGTAATCAGGGAGAAAAACGATGTTCATGCAATTGAAACAGGTGGTTGCAGCAGTGAAGGGTGTCGCGAAGCAGGCGGCTGTAGGTGTGGTTGCGGCGGGTGCATCGGTCGCGGCATTCGCACAAACCACGGCTGCGACGCCCGCGTTCAACGATGGCGCAATCATGACGTCGATCAACGGTGTCGCGCCGATCATCATCGACGTCGGCGGCGCAGTGCTGGCCATCGTGACGGTCGCGTGGGGCTTCAAGACGGTGAAGGGCTTCCTCGGCGGCCGTTGATCTCGCGCTAGCGGTTGCTGTGTGTAGTGCGGCGGTGTCTGGCTCGATCCGGGCATCGCCGTTTTTTTATGTGAGGGCGCAATGGACGTAGTGCGGGATGCGTGGGGCGAATGGCGGTGGCTCGGTGGCGTCGTGGCTCGCGTGGTCGTGGCGCTTGCGGTGGGGTGCGTGTCGATGGTGGCGGGTGCGCAGACGTCGGCGCTCGGGTTGAACGCCGTGGTGTGCGGTCCTGTGGGTGCGAGTGGTGTTGCCTACGTCATGGCGAACGATGTGCCGGTGTCGTGCGGCACGGATGCGAGCGGGAACGCGATGGCGTTGCAGGTCGCGCCTGCGCTGGTGGTGGCCGGGAGTGCGTCGGATACGTCGGGTAGCGGTGTGCCGGTGGGTGCAGAGATCGGCGGTGCGGTGCTGGGCGTGATGGGGCTGGCGTACGGGTTCCGCGTGCTGCGCAACTTCATCAATTCGTCGTCAGAGGGGTAGCAGTCGTGAGCTTCTGGATAGAGGTACTGATTATCGCGGGGACATGCTGGTCGGTCGGCGTGATCCTGTTTTTCTGAGGCGTGAGGCGCGTTATGCGAAGGCTTGCTGGCTGGTTGATGTGGTTGCTGGTGTTCGCGGGGTGTGGCGTGGTTCATGCACAGTCGACAACGCCGCCGAACTGTCCGACGACCGGTAACACGTACGTGTATATCCAGGCGGATTGCTCGGTGTCACGGGTACATACCGCGTCGAGCCAGGGTAGTTTGATGGTGCCGCCTTCATCTCCGGTGACAGCGTATCTTTGCCAGGCAAATAACAATCCGGGTGCTCCTGTCCAGAGGCTTCCGTATCCCTCATATTCCGATGGATATCCGGGTTGTACCGGTCCTGGTGTGTCTGCATGTTCGTCGGGTAAGAGCGAAACGGTCTGGCCGGTTGTGGGTACAGCACCGACGAGTTCATCGACCGCCACACCGACGTGGTCTTCGGGCTTTAACGGGTCGGGGCAGACGTCGTATGTTGCCGACCAGAACGGTTGCGAGGTCGCCGTCAAGGACCCCGACAATTTTGTTCCGTCGTCGGCGGGTGGTGGATGTGTCGTGTCGGAGACGCCTAATGCGTCCGGGACCTATGACGTGTCGTGTGCGTATTCGGGCACGCAGGACGGCGACGCGTCGCTTCAGGGCGATCCGGACAGCGGTTCCGGCGGCAATGATCCTGTTGGGGCGTCCGATGCGGCGGGCGCTGGAGGGGCGTCCGATCCTACGTATATTCCGGGTTCTCCGGGCGGTGGTTCGGGGTCCGGTACGGGCACTGGCACAGGTACCGGTACGACTCCGGCGAGCGGTGCGGACGGTGGTTCGGGAACGGGAACGGGCACAGGCACAGGGACGGGAACAGGCACCGGAACTGGCACCGGGACAGGTACGGGCGGTAGCGGTACCAGTTCAGGCAATTGCGCGGGCGCCGATGCGGGCACCGTCGGATGTGCGGAGTTCGGCTCTGCGGCGTCTGGTGCGGTCGGCGCGAGTGGCGTGAGTATCAGCCTGAGCCCGGTGTCGGTGGGTGGTCCGTCGAACCCGGTGTGTCCGTTGCCGGTGACGTTCTCCATGTTCGGTGTGAGTTACGCGCTTTCATACGATCCGCTGTGCAGGCTCGCGCAGGGTGTTGCGCCTGTGGTGATCGGACTGTGTGCGCTGGCTGCGGGCCTGATCGTCGTTGCGGGGATCAGGTCATGACGCTCGCGGCCTTTCTCATGTCGATCATCGGTCCGCTGGTGATTCAGGGGTTGATCGCGCTGGGTGTCGGAATCATCACGGTGACCGGTGTCGATCTCGCGGTGAATCAGGCGGTGTCGTGGCTCACGAATGCGGTAGGCGGCCTGCCTGCCGACATGGCGAACATCCTCGCAATGGGTGGCTTTTTGCAGGGTGCGTCGTACATCGTCGGCGCATTTACGGCGCGGGTTGCAATGGCGGGCGCGTCGTCAATGAAGCGGTTCTTCATCAAATGATCACGCTGATTACAGGCACGCCAGGGAGCGGTAAAACGCTCTATACCGTATGGTCGATTGCGCGTGAACAGAAAGCCGGACGTCAGTTGATGGTCGACGGCATCAGGGATCTTGCAATCGATCACGTCGACGTTGACGAACCGTGGTTGCGCAAGTGGTTCGACCATCGCGCGCATAACGACCTTATCGTGATCGATGAGGCACAACGGATCTGGCCGCCGACGTCGGTTAGCGTGAAGGTTAGCGAGGATATCGAAAAGCTGCACGTCCACCGTCACCTCGGCGTGGACTTCTATCTCATCACGCAGCACCCTCAACGTATCAACAAAACAGTCCGCGATCTCGTGGGGCGGCATGTGCATGTGCGCAAGCTGTTCGGGATGAATCGCGCGATGCTGTACGAGTGGGATCACTGTCATAACGTCGCGAGCTTGCGGGATGCGGTCAAGACGATGTGGGCGTATCCGCGCGACGTCTTCAAGCTGTACACCAGTGCTGAGATTCACACGAAACAGAAGGCGGTGATACCGAAAGCCCTGTTTATTCTGCCGGTCGCGTTGATTGCGGTCGTGGTGTTTGGGGTGGCTGCGTTTCATGGTGTGCGTGGTGGCTTTGGTGTGGGTTCGCATGGTGGTGGTGCGAGTGGGGCAGCGGTCGCAGCGTCGGGTCCGGTGTCGTCGGGTGGCGGTGGTCGCGCGGCTTCTCCGTCGTGGCGTGTGGCGGGCCGGTATCTGCTCGATGGCGGTTCGTATGTCGTGCTGGCGGACGGTGCGGGGCGTCTGCGGGTTGAGGATTCGAACGGCTATGCGGGTGGCGGGGTGCATACGTCGGGTGAGGCGGACGGCGTTCGCGTGGCGGGATGGACCGGTACAGCGTCGGATAAAGAGGTGCGCAAATGATGCGTGCGATGCGATGGGCGTGTGTGCTTGTGCTGGCGTGCACGTGTCGTGCTGCATTCAGCGAGATCCCGGTTCCAACGATTCCGCCCATTCCACCATTGCCCGCATCGATGGGGGTGGCGGTGCCTATCGATACGTCGACGCGTAGGCCGCTCGACCGGAAGGGGCATTCGGGCGCATTCGATCTTCGATACGTTGGTGTGGGACAGGTGATTGACCTGCTGTACGACGAGGGGCTGAAAGTGCCGCACGTGATTGCGTCGGACGTGTTGCAGGACGACCGGCTGGTGTCGTTCCAGTTCGATACTTCGCGCGGTGATCTGCGCTCGTTCGTGGTGGCGTTTCTCGACTCGCAGGGCTTCAAGGTCGACACGCGCGATGGTGTGGATTTCGTGACGCGCAAGGCGGACGCGAAGGCGGTCGAGCGGGTCACCTACGTATACCGCCCACTGCATCGTAGCGCTGCGTATCTGTCGGGGCTGATTGTGCCGCTGTTTGCGGGCAGTAGCTCTGCGTCAATGGCTCAACAGATAGCGGTGCGTCCTGCGGACCGGCCCTGGACGAATGCTGCGACGGGTGCGAGTGGGCCTGTTGCCGCATCGGCTCCGGTTGCATCCGCCGCGGCGTCGGCGTCGACCGCGGATGATTTCGTGTTCGCCGGCACAGCGAGTGACGTCGCCCAGGTGAAAGCGCTGTTGCCGCAGCTTGATACGGCCGCTGGCGAGGTCGTGGTGCGCGGTTGGGCCTATGAAGTGAGCGACACGGACAACAGCAATTCGGGGTTCAGCATCGCGTCGAAGCTGCTCGGTGTCGGGCTGCAGGTGGGGGAGGGGTCGACGGCAGCGGACTCGAACGCGTTGCAGTTCGGTGCGGGCCGGTTGAGTTTCGCGATATCGGCGCTGAACGCGGATTCGCGGTTTCACGAAGTGTCGTCGCCGAACGTGCGGTGCGTGTCGGGGCAGCAGGTGAAGCTCAATGTCGGGCAGCAGGTGCCGACGATATCAAGCATCAGCTACCAGGGCACGAGCGGGACACCTGTGCAGTCGATCCAGTATCAGGACGCGGGGGTGATCTTCAACGTGACGCCGACCGTTATGCAGGACGTGATCCAGTTGAACGTCGATGAGGAGATCTCCAGTTTCGTGAGCACGACGACGGGCGTGAACAGCAGTCCGACAAAGAACACGCGCTCGTTGCAGACCGTGGCGAATCTGCGCGACGGTGAAGTGATCGTGCTCGGCGGACTGATACAGGATTCGGACACGGTATCGAACAGTCGTGAGCGGTTCCTGCCCGCATTTCTTGGTGGGCATACGAGGTCGAAGGCGCGCACTGAGGTTGTGCTCGTGTTGCAGGTTCAGAAAATCTGATCGGAGGGCGTTATGTTGGCGAAATTGAGAAGTTGGCGGGAGGCGGTGGTGTTGAATGATCGTGTCCAGTTGCTTGCCAGTGTCGTGCTGTTCGTTGTGTCAGTGCTGGGGCCGTTATGGCTTTTTGATGTGGGGTTTATGCATCTGCCTGATTCTGGCGGGTTGCGTGTGAAGGCGCTGGCGTCGATGTCGCTCGAACAGTTGCTGGGTGTGGTCGTGGGGCTGGTATGCATGGGTTCGTTTTTATCGGCGTTGCTTGCGGGATTGGCGTTGCGTGTTCTGGATGATTGTGGACGGATCATGAAACGGACTGGCGTTACGCGTAACGAGAAATCGGTTAGGTCGTGGCGCGAGATGTTGACGTTTGTAACGGAGTCGCAGTTGACGTTTTGCGCGATTGCGTACAGAGACTTGCAGGACGTTGGCGAGCGGGCGGTCTGGAAGGCGCGTGCGTTGGGCGCGGTGTGCGTGTGGAGCGATACGATGGGCGGCGAGGCTTCGTTCGACGATATGCAGCGAATGGAAGGGCTGTTCGATACCCTTGTTGCGGATGATGAAACCCGGGATGAGTCATGTCAGGTTGGGGCGCTTGAGCCTGCCTGATTTGTCTTTTGAGCGTAGGGTCGGTTGAGTTCGTAGAGGGTGTTGAACAGGACGATGCTGTTGACGCTCAGTACGCTTAATGCGCTGTCGTGAGTGCGCCAGTGACCGTGACATTCCTTCTTGACTGTTGACTTGACGATTTCACAGGAATGCTCGTCGCAGCGGACGATGATTTCGCCGTTTCGCTCCGGGCCGTACTGACTGAGTGTCACGAACCCGTATTCGGAAATTTGAAGTTGCATCGCAGCCCCCGTTTTTAATGCACTGAATTCTAAGGGGCGGCTTGGGGTAGCTCAAGTTCGCATGCGCGGGGCATCGTGTGTGCGGCGTCTAGCGTTGGGAGTGTCCGGCGCGTGGTCGGAGCGATGGACAGCTGCGGCGGTGCTGCGAAGTGCAAGCGGTTATCGCGCGGCTCAGCGCGGCCCGCCGGACCGAGTAGCGGGTAGCACCGAGGGCGGTGAACGCAGGCGCTGCGGTTGGGCTGGCAACCTCTCACTGGAAAGCCGCTGTTGCGGGCGGTTGTGTACCGCGTCGGCGCGAATGCAAGGCCTTGGCGGCGTTCGCAGGGTGTGGGTAGTCGTAGTGGAGGGGTGCGAGGCGCGGCACGCCGCAAGCGAAGCCGGAGGCCGCAGCGGCGGGGCGCGCGAAGCGCGCCCCTAAACTTGTACCTCTAACACTTAACGGAAACGGCTTGTCCACGGGCGTTTGCAGGGTAACGGAGAGTTTAAAAAATGCCCTGTCGGGCTCGAGGCGGACAGGGCATAAGGCGCTCATATCGGGGTGATATGACGCTGGGAGAGCGACAACCGTAGCACTTGGAAATGGTTGGAATGTGACAGAAAAAGAAAGGCCCGGCGATCGATAGGCGTCGATCCCGGGCGGTGACCAACATCGGATATACGAGGTATCCAACGTGAGTAACGCTATTGTAGTCGATGGTGTCGTTGTCGGGTATGACGGTTCGAACGTGCGATCACGCGAGAGCTGGGAGGCGGAATACAGCACGTTTGAATCGCGGCATGAGGCGCTATTGCGTGGCGACACGCTGCCCGACTTCATTGACGCGAACTGCTGGGATGAATACGTCGTGCGCACTCAACGATTTGATGACGGTCAGCAGGAGGTCGTGGCATTCAGTACGCGGGTATGGCGACACTTTGAGGCGATGCGTGCGATGCCCAAGGGTGTACGTGGGGAGCGTAAGCAGCTGGAGGATGGGACTGAGCGAGACATGACGTTAAAGGCGGAGAAGTCGCTCAAAACGTCTGTGGAGCGATCGCGTCGGATGATCCGCAAGCGCTGCAAGGCGATTCGCGCCGATCGCTTATTGACGCTCTCGACGCGAGCAAACGAAACGCGTGTCGAAGTGTGGGCTGCGTGGTGGGACGCATTCCGTCGACGGCTGAACCGGATGAAGGATTTTCACTACGTGGCGGTGCTCGAGCGTCAGCAGCGTGGCTCGTGGCATATCCACGTCGCGGTCAACGGGCGGCAGGACTGGAAACTACTGCGTTCGATCTGGATATCGGTCATCCGCAAGTCGGGCACTGACGGCGCAGTGAATGACAGCATCGGTAACAAGAAGAAGGCGTGGCTGTTTCGTCGGTTGGGGGGCAAGGGGCGTGCGATGCGCCACCGGATCGCGACGTATATCGCGAAGTACGTCGGCAAAGAGGCGGACGACTCGACGTTCAACAAGAAACGCTACTGGACGAGCAAGGGCATCGTGTTGCCGGAGCTGACGACATACGCCGAGCTCGGCCGGGAATATGGGGCGGTCGATGCGGTAGCGGCCGCGCACGAATGCGTGCTTGGCAACGGTGGCACGTGCGACGGTGCGCAGTTCTTCTGGAATGGGGGCATAGGGGTCTTCTGGATGGCGACGGGGAACACGTCAAATTAGCTATGCGGTTTGGGTATTTTCTTAAGTTACCGCTTCATTTGACGTTAGTCCGCGTGGTGTCTCTACGTGTGGAGTGCGTCGCGCATGGTCTTCGAAGATGTGGTTGGCATCTATCTGGCTGAAAAGAAACACCGCAGCAGGCAGCGGGATCTGTACTCGCTCAAGCGTTTACAGCCGTATTTTGGCGGTCGTAGCCTGATTGATCTGAAGCGTGCGGACGTGCGTGGATACGTGATGTCGCGGCAGGCGGACGGTGTGGTTGAATCTACGATCAAACGCGAGCTGAAGTTATTTTCGGCCGCGATCAATTACGTGCGGCTGGAGCATGACAGGGCGGATCTGGTGAACCCGGTCCAGAGTCTCGGGCTGGCTGGCAGTGAGCCCCGAGTGCGATGGATTGATCGCGTAGAGGCTCGGTCACTGATAGAGGCTGCGGGCCGTTTCGCCCGTCGGCCGCACCTAGTTGCGTTTATCAGGTTGGCTTTGCACACTGGCTGCCGGAAGAATGAACTGCTGAAACTCGAATGGTCGCGTGTGGACTTCGAGCGGCGTGCGTTGGTCCTCGGGGCAGAGCATACGAAAAATCGCCGGCGACGAGTTGTGCCGCTCAACGACGAAGCGATTGCTGTTTTAAGGGCACAGCGTGAGTGGGTGGAGCGCTACGCGCTGGGTGCTCGGTGGGTGTTTGCGGTAGCGTCAGGATCGCGACTTACTACAGTTCAGAATGGATTTCGCGCTGCCTGCGGTCGTGCCGGCATCGCCGATTTTCGTGTGCACGATCTGCGGCACACGTTTGCGAGCTGGTTGGTCATGAGCGGCGTATCGCTGTACGTTGTCAAGGATTTGCTTGGGCATTCGTCCATTACTGTGACGGAGCGATACGCGCACTTGGCGCCGCACGTGGGCCGCTCGGCTGTGCAACTACTCCTTCCCGTGACCTGAGGAGTCAGGAACGTCCACGCGGCTGTCGATTTTGGCTCCTGATCTTGGTGGCTGCGTGGTGCCGCGTCCGTCCCAGCGGGGATGGGATCACCTGGCATATTTGACCGTTTCCGCTACAATCTCGAAGTAGATTTCGAGAGGATCAAATGCGCACGAGTAAAAAAATTTCATTGCTGAATAATTTCCATGATGTATCCATGGCGTGTGAGGATAATCTCAGTTTTATGAGAAATCTTCCGGCGGAATCTCAAAAATTGATAGTGACATCGCCTCCGTATAACATCGGTAAGTCATACGAGAAGCGTGCATCCATCGAGAACTATATTCAATCGCAGGCGCAGGTTATAGCAGAGTGCGTTCGCCTTTTAAGTTCTGATGGTTCGATTTGTTGGCAAGTGGGAAATCACGTCCAAAAGGGTGAGGTATTTCCTCTGGACATGGTGCTATATCACGTTTTTAAAGATCATGGTCTGAAGCTGAGGAATCGGATAATTTGGCACTTTGAGCACGGGTTGCATTGCACAAACCGACTTTCCGGTCGACATGAGACCATTTTATGGTTTACAAAAACAGACAATTACACATTTAATTTGGATCCTATTAGGGTTCCGTCAAAATATCCTAATAAACGATATTATAAGGGACCAAAGGCCGGCCAACTTTCTTCAAATCCGCTCGGAAAAAATCCGGGGGATTTATGGATTATTCCAAATGTGAAGAATAATCACGTTGAAAAGACAGCACACCCGTGTCAGTTTCCGGTTGAACTTGTGGAGCGGCTGGTTCTGTCAATGACGAATCCTGGTGATTCAGTCTTCGATCCGTATATGGGCGTCGGTTCAAGCGTTGTTGCAGCCGTGAAAAATGGTAGGAATGGTCTTGGTTGCGATGTTGTGCCGGAATATGTTGATGTGGCGTGGGAGCGCGTAAATAGGTTGAAATCTGGCGAACTGGCAACCCGGCCAATGAATAAGCCCGTATATGATCCTACTCTGCCGAGAGGTGGTCATTAATGAGAATAGTAGAAACATATTCTCATTTGAATGGTCTCGAATATCTTTTGGTTCATAAGCCAAATCTTTGGGATGAAATTAAAGATGTTATTGAAAAAGTTGATGCGCCAGCGCACAAGGTGAAAAAATCAGAAGAGCAACGGACGCTCGGTAAACTTTTTTACGCTCCAAGGGAATTAAATAAGGCATTGAAGAATGGATTTGAGAAGCATGGTTGGGCCGAATCGAGAACGTCTTATTGGGTAACTTCAGACTCTAAACTCGTTCGAAAGACCATGACTTTGCCTGCTGCGGCTCAGAGGGTGGAAATTGAAAGTGCAGGTGGTAAAGCAATCGCGTCTTATAATCAAACCGATTTTGTTAAAGATCGGGTTGCCGTAGAAGTGCAATTTGGGAAATACTCATTTGTAGCGTATGACTTGTTTGTAAAACATATGGCGTTCTTTGTCGGGGATGTTATCGACCTAGGCATAGAAATTTTACCTATGAAGAGCTTGCAGGTCGAAATGTCGTCAGGCGTCGGTTACTATGAGAGTGAGTTATATAACCTTTTGAGGCAAGGACGTGGGATTCCTGCCGTGCCACTGGTGATCGTCGGCGTTGAGCCGTAGGGCCGCTAACTTTTTTAACTATGCTGGCGGACGGGTCCCTATCAAAGTGAGTAGTTGCCGGTTACGTGGGGCGGGCTGATATGCTAGACCGCTGTTTTGGGAGCGGAAAATGTCAGGTGCTAACGACAGCATGCGCATGAGCCAGGCGGGGTACGCGGCCTTGCGTTTTAATGAAGGCGTAGTGATGCACTACTACAACGATGCGCCCGTCAACGGGAATTGCACTTGGGGTATCGGGACGCTGGCGCATCTCGGGCCATGCACGCCGGAAGAGATGCGGCTCGCGGTGGCACCGGAACAGGCGAATGGGGTGCTAGAGGCGCGTGTTCATGATGCTGAGGTTGTGGTTCGGTCGATTGTGACGGGCCAGCAGCTGACGCAGGCACAATTCGATGCGGCGGTGTCCTTCGCATATAACTCCACCAGAAGGAATACTGCGTTGACATTGCGACCGGCGAATCAGGGCGACATGGCCGGCGTCGCGCATCACATGATGCAGAACATCATCATTATTCCGCGTGATCGCAGCGGCAGGCAGATAGGCCCGCAGCGGATGAGTCGCGGGCTGATGAACCGGCGGCTTCGGGAATCCGCGCCGTTCCGTTCGGGGGCGCAGTGATGCTTCGTCATGTTTTCATCGGAATGACGTTGTGCCTTGGTGTGACTGTGTGTGTCGCGCAAGGTGCCAAGGGGTCGTCAACCGGGAATTTTCAGGGCAAGTGGGTTGTGGAGGATGTTCTCGGATACGCTGGCACTTCTGGCGGAACCCCTGTAGCAAAGAGGTTGCTTGGCGAGACGTTGACCATTAGTCCCAATGCGATCGACTTCGATGGGGACCATTGTCAGCCGAGTAAAGGTTTTGTTGTGCATGCGGTGGACACTGCGTCTCGATTGAAGGCTGACTACGACGCTTATCTGAACGACTTCAAGCTGCCATCGAAAGCGACGCTGCTTGACAGCGACAATTGTGCGACCGTCTTTCGAGCGGATGACTACAGCGTTATTTTCGGGTGGAATGGCGTGATGGTGCGCGCTTATCGGGACAAGTAGAGAGTGGTCACGCTGTAGCTGTTGTGTGTGGTTGGTTGCGGAGGCGAGCGACCATGCGTGAGCTGAACGCCTTTACTGTGTTGAGCAGGCGGGCTACGTTGAAGTTGAAGCGCTGCCCTCCGAAGGCAGGGGTTGCTGGTTCGATCCCAGCCGGGCGCACCAACCCTGACAAGGGTTTCGGCAACTTCTCCCATTCCCACCCCCTCCGAATTACGCCTAAATTGCACCTAAAGCGCAGCTAGGTGTAGCTTCGTCGGCACCTCCGTCATCGGTTGCACCCACTGCGACAGATGATCGGCCGACAGGTGCGCATATCGCTGCACCATTTCCATCGTTTCCCATCCCCCGAGTTCCTTGAGCACCTGGATAGGTGTACCGCGTCGCAAGTGCCAGCTCGCCCACGTATGGCGCAGATCGTGTCAGCGGAAGTCGCGGGTACCGGCTCGCTTCTGTGCCTTTTGCCACGCTGCCGTCACGGTCTGATAGACCGGATCGCCGCGGTAAGCAATCAATTGGGGTTGCTGCGTGCTATGTGCAAGCTCTTAAGCGTGCTTCCGACCGCGAAGCATGCCATGCGAGTTCGCCCACTCGCGCAGGGCGTCATTCATGCGTGATTGCCAGCCGGCGCCCGTGTCCTTGAATGCGTCGAGCAAGTCGGGATCGAGGCGAATCGACGTATGCACCTTGTGTTGATCGATTGGCGTCGCCGGTCGGCCGCGACGTTTCAGCAAGACTTCGGCGGTCTGGTCACCGACGAGTGCCGGCAGATTGTGGATCGCCGTACCAGTGATCGTATAGCCCAAAATCAAGTAGCGCGGCCAGTATTCCGAGGGCAATTCCTGAGAGCGCATAAAAGAGCCAACAACTGATGCCGTATTTTCGCGCGATCCAGGATAGAGCGGCACACGGAAGTGCAGTCACTGCTACGGCGACAATCCACGACACGGCAAAGATAAGCGCTTCCTTCCTTGCAGCCCGATTGATGGCCGCACAAACGGGCCCATGCGCCTGTCACTTCCGTTTTCCGCACCTGCCTTCGCGATCGACCTTCTCCTCCTGGCCCGATCATCTAGCCTTCGGATTCGAACATTCGATTACCCGTGCTTCTGAACTTCGATCGGAGCGAATCAGTCCCAGTGCGTCGTTATCGCGCGGAATTGATCGACTGCACACACCCTTGCCCTATCTCCGAACTGTCCATGCTTTCCTTCGACGCATCGAAACGCCTCCGATCTACTGAGCTGGAC
The DNA here is from genome assembly GCF_050742655.1 of Paraburkholderia sp. Lineage (GTDB taxonomy): Bacteria > Pseudomonadota > Gammaproteobacteria > Burkholderiales > Burkholderiaceae > Paraburkholderia. The sequence goes on from NZ_JBOIGG010000001.1 coordinate 378,844, forward strand.
AGCAAGGCGTCGACGAGCGCAGCGGCGGCCAGCACCAGCAAGCCGCACACGACGTCGACTCCTCCAGCGAACGGTAATCCGGCGTTGCTGTATCTGAAAGAACGTCCCGCCCGGCCGCTGCCGCCCGGCGTCGCAAACGCGCATGCGGAGCGCGGCCGGCGTGACATCAGCGCGGTCAACAAACGGGCAAGCGCCGTTCTTCGCAACGTTCCGCCGCCTGATGCGAACGTCGATCGTCCGTCCGACGATGCCAGTCATCCGGCCGCAACGCCCGGACCGGCAACGGCAAACGCCGTTGCGACGAACGGTGCTCCCCTCGAACGGTTACCAGTCGAGGTGCTATTGCACATGAATCTGGATCCGCAGCAGATGCAACACGTCAGCCGCACGCTGGCAGGGGTCTTCCACGAGACGGCCGTCGTCGAGTCGCTTACCAGAGCAGACAACGCCCCACGCGCACGGAGCCTGCCGGCGGTGAGCCGCGATCTCGATCAACTGGAGGCTTCGGTTTCGATCAGCCATCGGCATGGCCCGCTCGCTGTTCTGTGCACCAGGCTCTCAGCTGTTCCGCGTGAACAGCGGGCGGCCACCCTCGATCTGTTGTTCGATGCGGCACAGAAATGCGAATCCCCGTTCGAGCCGCTAACCGAGCTGTTCAGGCAGACCGAAAATTGGCCGGTGCAAGATCGCGGACCCTATCTCGCACGCATGATGGACGCCAAGGGGGGCGCTGCGGCAAAGGTCGCCGCCAGCGCGGACGACGTGCTGGCTTACGACGGTCTCCCACGTTTCGTCGAGGATCTCACTCAACTGGCCCCCGAGGAGCAGCCGGCCGTGCTCGGCGTACTGGCAAAGCAGTTGCTAGGTTTGCACCACCTGCAGGCCCATGACTTCATGAAGATCTGTGAGGACTTCCACGAGCTACCCTGGCCACGGGCCGCGGCGGCCGGCTTGCTGGGCAAGATCGGGTGGCTACGGCCCGACGTGCATGAAAGAATGACTGCTCTCAGCAGACAGCCCGCGTGACGGAGCGCATATGCGACAAATGCCGTATCCCTTTTCGACTGACACGACCGCTCGCTGGAAAATGCCGTCGCGACAGGGTCCGTCCTTCCATACGGCGTGATTGTGCGTTCGTTCGTCGCGACCAAGTCGAACGATACGCGCCGCCGGTTTGCCGGCGCGAACGCAGAAACGTCGCATCGAAGGTCGGCTGACCGCGCATCGGTCCGTAAAATAGCCGCATGAAGAAGCTCGAACCCCTCCCACCCATGTTCCGCCGACTGCAACAGATTGGCGGCGTGCTCGAATTCATTGTGTTCGAAGAGGCGGAAGGGACCGAGGACGAGATCGCCGCGGCGATGTGCTCCACGCTAAGCGAAATAGCCACCGTGAATACTGACGCGCTGCGGTCGATCGGTTATCGCCGGATTACCCAGCGGGAGTTCTTCGGTGACTGGTACGACCTCGACAGAAAGGCGTTGATCCGGTGCGGCGACTGGAAGATCGAGGGAGGCAAGGAACTCCATAACCCTCGATTCGTCGATATCGGCGACAGGAAAATCATCTCGGGTGGCGGTTCGATACCTGACGCCGGGTCCGGCGGACAGTTTGCCTTTGCGTTCACCGATCCGCCCTACAAGTTGCGGGCGCCCTATGGCGAAGTACAGGTGCTCTTCGATCAGATCTGCGGTTTTCTGATGCCACCGGGATTTGACGTCGATATTCTCGACTGGAGCAGCGACCGCTTGCCCGACGTATCGGATTACTTCGTCGACGGCATGGAATGGTGGGGCGTGTTCCTGTTCAGCGTTTACGTGTCGGGTTTGAAGCGGCTTACGATCATTGCGGGGTCGTCGACGGATTGAGTACGTCCGCGCGAACGCCCTGAAGACCAGGCGTCGCGCGGATACGTGCTGCGAGATTACTGAACCATTGCCGATCGGCGGTTGAGATTCTGGAACTGGACATCGGTCACTGCGATGGTGCCGCTTGCCTGCGGGAACGTCAGCGTGAGCGTTTTCAACCGAGCCGGATCGATCCCCTGGAATGCTGCGAGCGGGATGCCGACCATGTTCAGAAGCATGCGGTTCGTCACGTCGCTGGCGGGTAGCGATGCAGGCCGATGCGGGACCTGGGTATAGAGCGCATCGCTGTAGCGACTCGCATCGACGGTGACGTCGGGATGAAGGCCGTCCGACAATGTGACGCGGACCTCCTGCGCCTCCGTCTGCGCATTCGCGATGCGGAAGGTGAGCGTGTCGTCGTTCGCTGCGGACAGGCCGGCGGGATTGGCTGCGGCGAGGTTCGTCCTGATGGACGCGCCTGCGGTGTTCCATTCAAGTTCCATGTGGTCGGCGGGGGACATCAGGAGTGTGGAGTCGTAGCCGCCGCCATAGCCGCTGTCGCCAATCGTCAGGAACGATGTCGAATGTGAACTCGGCATGATTGCGGACCAGCAGTCGTTGCCGAGAGGCAAAATCTTGGCCGAATAGAACGATTCGCACGCGACAGCGGAGGTGAATCCGGTGTACAGGGACGTGCTCTTCGTCGGCGGATTGACTATGACGTTTGCGGTTGCCGACAACCAGTACTGACTAAAATCCGTAACACGGTCACGTTGACCTTTAGGACGCTGGGTGGTCAGCAGGACGTCGTCGTCGCAGGTGTCCTTACCCGCGCGGCACGACGCTTTCGGCACCTGCGATGCACCGCTCCAGTAAGCCGCGAACTGCTGCTCACCGCCGACGAAGTAGCGCATGAACGAGTCCATCACGAAGATGCCGAGCTTGCGTTGATCGGCGGCCGTGAGACGGATGGATTCGGCGGGCGTGCTGGTTGGCGCCCGGACACCGGCTTGATTTACCGCTTTACTGGCAATCTGGCAATACAGGTCATTCTGGTTGTGCTCGTGAGAATCGTCCTGTGTCGGCACATCCGGCGTCGGGATGACCGGCGTGTCATAGGTCCAGGTCGTGTTGAACCAGTTGTGATCGCCCCCGCGCACGACGATCTGATAGCGGGGTGCGGGATCATCCTCGCTGCTGAATCGGTTCGTGTCGTACAGCCGTGCGCCCATGTAGTACCAGACGTCGCCGTCGCACGACGGCAGCAGGGTTGCGAGCGGCACGTTGGGCTGCGCTTTCGCATTCACCAGGTCCGTTGGAGCCAGTGCGAACATACCCTTGAAGGTGTAGACCGGCGGTGGCGTCGAACCCTCGACGCCTGGCGCGAGTTCGACGCGGGCTTCCTGGAGTTTGATCCTCAGTGCTGCATCGGCCACACCGGACGTCGCGACGGCCGCGTCGCGCAACGACATGTCGATGGGCACCGATTTAGCGGCGGGCAGCGCTTGCGCAACGGCTTGCTTAATGTTGCCCTCAGTAACCCAGGACAACGTTGCGTATATCCTCTCCCAGAGAAGAGTCTGATAGTAGCCGTCTGCGAATAGCGTACGAATGGCAGCGTCGTTCAGATCCGCATTCGCATTGCTGTCGGTTGCCGCCGTGCGCACGTCCTGCAGGCTAATTCCTCTCCGGTGCCCATTCATGGCCACGACGTCGGCCACGCCTTCGCCGCCGCGCGAATGCCCCATGATGCCGATGCGGTCGCGATCGAGCTTGCCCGCGAGGTCGGGGTAGGCGGTCTTTATCATCTGCTCGTCGAAGAAGTGATCGAGCGTCGCAAGGACGAGCTGGGCGCGAGCAGTCGACGTGATGTCACCTTTAAGCCCTTGCTGTTCGGCATTGACATCGTTGGCATCGATCGAGATGACGACATAGCCATTCGTCGCGAGGGTCTCCCCCAGATAGTCGTACCCCCTGAAACTATCGACACCTGCACCGTGCATGCCGTGAAGCAGAACGACGACTGGGTACTTATGAGTTGCCCCGTCGGGAGCGCTCTTCGGATATTGCACCCAGCCTTGCATTCGAGCGGGGTAAACGAGGGCGTGGCCGCGAACAAGAGTCGCATCGCTACTAACCATCAACCTCCCAAAGTCATACGACAGTCCCGGCGACGCACCGTAGCTACCGTTCGCCACCGATGGCGCGGTACCCAGAAAACGTGCAGCCGATAGCGCGACGGGTTTTGGCACTGGCTCAGCCGGAGAGGCCGGTCTCGCCGGAGTGGGTGCGGCGGGTTGAGCGGGCGTCGCGGGAACCGGGACCGCCGGCATGTCCGGGATCGGAGCAGGCGTGGCTGGCAAGGTATGCGAAGCGGTGATGTCATCGTGGCCGCCACAGGCGGCCAGCATCGTGACGAGAAGCAAGGCAGCTGCCCCGGAATTCCAACGTCTGATCATCAGTGGTCTCCTTTAAGAGGAGCCCACTCAGAGCAAATTAAAGGCCAGGTAAAGCTAATTGAAGGGAATGAAAAATCGCTAACGAGAATGTGATGAGAAGGTTAGATTTTTGCCTCTCGTTGGCGAGTTTGTTAAGTTCGTGAACACCAGATTGGCCGCTCCCATTCCAGATTCACCGCAATGGTGACGGCTTCGCCTGCCCGCCAAAAAGACCCCGAAACCCCACGCTGTTCCGCCGATTAACCACCCCGCTTCGACGCTAAGCTGATGTCATCGCTCAGTCCGACCTGACGCGCGAGGCGTCGGCGCGGGCCGTTCAATCATCGAAAGGGTTCGCTGCATGGTCACCGTCCGCATTCCGGTTCGCGCTTCGCAAAAGCCCGGCAAGTGAGCACGATCCCGTCAACGGGCGCGGCTGTCCAGCCCGTGCCGATCGAAGCCGGCCTCGCGCATCAGCAGGCCGGCCGCTTTGCCGAAGCCTCGGCGATCTATCGCGAGATTCTGCGCGCGCAGCCGAACCACGCGGATGCGTTGCACCTGCTCGGGCTCGTCGCGTATCACGAAGGGCGGCTCGAAGAAGCGGTCGAGTGGATCATGCGCGCGATCGGTGTCGCCCCGAGCGCGATGTTCTACGGCAACCTGGGCAACGCGCTCGGTGGGCTAGGCCGGCACGCGGCCGCGCTCGAATGCTATCGGCAGGCGATCGCGCTGCAGTCCGACTACGTCCACGCGCACAACAATCTCGGCAACACGCTGCGCGTGCTGGGCCGCTACGACGAGGCCGTGCAGAGCTTTCGCCGCGTGATCGAGCTGCAGCCGGACTATGCGCAGGCGTACAACAACATCGCGAACGCGCTGGTCGATCTCGGCGATCTGGAAGGCGCGATTGCGCACTACCGCAAGACGATCGAGCTGCAGCCGGACCTCGCTGAACCGCACAGCAATCTGCTGTTCATCCTGAGCTATCGCGAAGCGACATCGTCTGTCGACTATCTCGACGAGGCGCTGCGCTTCGGCGATCACGCGGCCGCCCTGGCGCGACCGTTCACGGACTGGCCAGCGCTTGCAGACACCGATGCCACCAAAGCCAACGCGCGACCGCTCCGCATCGGCTTCGCGTCCGGCGATCTGAAGACGCATCCGGTCGGATTCTTCCTCGAAAGCATCCTCTCGCATCTCGACCCGCGCCGTATCGTGGCCGTCGCCTATCCGACGCGCCGCGCCGAAGACGAACTGACCGCGCGCATCAAACCGCGCTTCGCCTCGTGGACGCCACTCGCGGGGCTCTCGGACGAAGCGGCGGCGCGCCGCATCCGCGACGACCGCATCGACGTGCTGGTCGATCTGTCGGGCCACACCGTGTACAACCGGCTGCCGGTGTTCGCGTGGCGGCCGGCGCCGGTGCAGGTCAGCTGGCTTGGATATTTCGCGAGCACCGGGCTGCGCGCGATCGACTACGTGCTGGCCGACCCGCACGTCGTGCCCGCCAGCGAGGAAACGCAGTTCGTCGAGCGTGTATGGCGTCTGCCGGACAGCTATCTGTGCTTCACGCCGCCCGTCGAGCCGGCCGACGTCGGTCCGCTGCCGATGCAGACGAACGGCGCGGTCACGTTCGGCTGCTTCAACCATCTGATGAAGATAAACGACACGGTCATCGATGCATGGGCGCGCATCCTGCACGCGGTGCCGGGCTCGCGGCTGTTCCTGAAGGCGAAGCAGCTCGACGACGCGTTCGCATGTGACGTCACGCTGCAGCGTTTCGCGGCGCTGGGCATCGACGGCGCACGGCTGATCCTCGAAGGGCGCTCGCCGCGCGGCGAATATCTCGACGCGTACAACCGCGTCGACATCGCGCTGAGTCCGTTTCCGTATCCCGGCGGCACGGTCAGTGTCGAAGGGCTGTGGATGGGCGTGCCTGTGTTGTGCCGCCGCGGCGACCGCTTCCTGTCGCATCTGTGCGAAAGCATGCTGCAGTCGGCAGGACTGGCCGACTGGATCGCCGACGATACCGACGACTACATCGCGAAAGCGATCGCATTCGCCGCGAACCCGGCGCGGCTGACGACGCTGCGTGCGGGGTTGCGCACGAAGATCCTCGCGTCGCCGCTGTGCGATGCGCCGCGTTTCGCGAAGCATCTCGAGGAGGCGTTATCGGGCATGTATCGCGAGCGCGTGGTGTCTGTTGCGGCAGCCCGCGCGTCGACGCACACGGCACGTGTACCCAACGCACAAACCATCCGCCGCATGCTGAACGATGCGCTCGCGCATCATCAGGCAGGCCGCCTCGCGGATGCACACGCGCTCTATCAACAGATTCTCGCAGTGCTGCCGAAGCACGCGGACGCGCTGCACTTCTCCGGCCTGCTCGCGTGCCAGATCGGTGAATACGGCGCGGGGATCGCGCTGATCCGCGAATCGATTGTGGTGAGCCCGTCGCCGAGCGCGATCTACGCGAACAACCTCGGCAACATGCTGCGCGAAAGCGGCACGCTGCCCGATGCAATCGACAGCTACCGGCGCGCGGTGGAACTGAAGCCCGACTACGCGGAAGCGCACAACAACCTCGGCAACGCGCTGCGTGAAGCCGGCGATGCAGCCGCGGCGATGGAGAGCTGCGCGACCGCGATCACGCTGCGGCCCGGCTACGCCGAGGCGTACAACAATCTCGGCAACGCGCTGAAGGATCTCGCGCAACTCAAGGCTGCGGCGCTGAGCTACGGCAAGGCGATCGATGCGCGCCCCGACTTCGCGGAAGCACACCACAATCTCGGCAACGTGCTGCGCGAGCAGGGTCATCTCGATGCGGCGATCGAGTGTTATCGCGCGAGCATCGAGGCCGCGCCCGCGCTGGCCGTCGCGCACAACAGCCTCGGCCTCGCATTCAGCGAACGCAGCGAGTATCGCGCCGCAATCGACTGCTTCGCGACCGTCGCAACGTTGCAGCCCGAACGCGCCGACGCGCACAACACGCTCGGCAACGCACTGAACGGACAAGGCCGTCTCGACGAGGCGGTGGCCGCGTACGAACGGGCGATCGCCGCCGACCCGCAATTCCCCGACGCGTATCACAATCTCGCGAACGCGCTGCGTCGTATGGGCCACGCGCAGCAGGCGCTCGCGATGAGTCGCAAGGCGCTTGCGCTGAAAGACGACGTGCCGTCGTTTCACAACAACCTCGGCACGATCCTCGCGGATCTGAACGAATTCGACGCGGCGGTCGCGAGCTACCGGAAGGCGCTCGCGCTCGATCCGGACTACGCGGAGTCGCACACGTGTGTGTTGTTCGGCCAGTCGTATGCGTCGGGATGGTCGCCGGAGCAGCATCTTCGCGATGCGCGCTATTTCGGCGAGCGCATGACCGCGCTCGCACGGCCTCATGTGCATCAGCCCGGCGCGAACGATCTCGGCGGCGCGGTGCGGCCGCTGCGGATCGGCTTCGTATCGGCGGATCTGCGCAAGCATCCGGTCGGGTATTTTCTCGGGAGCGTGCTCGCGCGTCTGGACCGCACGCGCATCGAGCCCATCGCGTATTCGAATGCGCTGCTGCACGACGAACTGACCGCACGGCTGCAACCGCGCTTCGCGGGCTGGCGGAACATCGTCGACATCGACGACGAGACGGTCGCGCGGCAGATCCGCGACGACCGCATCGATATCCTCGTCGACCTCGCGGGCCATACGGGACGCAACCGGCTGCCGGTGTTCGCATGGAAGCCGGCGCCGGTGCAGGTCAGCTGGCTCGGCTACTTCGCGACGACGGGCATCGCCGAAATCGACTACGTGCTCGGTGACCGGCATGTGCTTCCGCCTGGCGAGGAAGGCCACTTCGTCGAGCAGTTGTGGCGCCTGCCCGACAGCTATCTGTGCTTTACGCTGCCCGAGCGCGAAGTGGAGATCGGACCGCTGCCCGCGCTCGCGCACGGTGCCGTCACGTTCGGCAATCTGAACAACCAGAAGAAGCTCAACGACGGCGTGATCGCTGTGTGGTCGCGCATCCTGCGCGCGCTGCCGGGCTCGCGGCTGCTGCTGAAGAACCATCAGCTGAACGAGCCGTGGACGCGGCAAACGACGCTCGAGCGTTTCGCCGCGCACGGTATCGCGACCGGGCGACTGTTGCTCGAAGGCCCGTCGCCGCGCGACGAGTATTTCGCGACCTTCAATCGCGTCGATCTCGCGCTGGACCCGTTCCCGTATCCGGGCGGCACGACGAGTGTCGAAGGTTTATGGATGGGCGTGCCGGTGCTGAGCCGGCGGGGCGACCGGTTCCTGTCGCATCTCGGCGAAACGGTGCTGCAGACCGCCGGTCTGTCCGACTGGATCGCAGAGAACGACGACGACTACGTCGCGAAGGCGCTAGCGTTTGCAAGCGATCTGCCGCGGCTCGCCGCGTTGCGCACAGGGTTGCGCGCGCAGCTGCTCGCGTCGCCGCTGTGCGATGCCCCGCGCTACGCGCGTCATCTCGAAAGCGCGTTCACACAGATGTGGACGCGCTGGCTCGACAGCGCCCGCGACGGTTCCTGATATCAGACGAAAAAAAGCCGCATCGCTGCGGCTTTGGGTACCACGGAAACATCCCGCATTACGGATGCGGTGTTGGTCGTTGTGCGTGACGGCGCGCGGCCTAGAGCTGCCCGGTCGTGTGATAGAAGCTCACCGCTTCGACGCGGCGCATCGATGCGTTCATGTCGTTCGTCAGCACGTCGCGGCCTTGCTGCGCGATGCGCGTGATATCCGCGTTGAGTGCCTGGATCGCCCGGATCGTCGCGAGCGCGTCGGGCGTCTGCCCGGCGCCGAGCGACATCAGCAGCGGCGAGCGTTCGTCGGCGAGTTCGGCGGCGCGCAGCCAGTCGCTGGCTGCGGCTGCGGCACTCATCGCCTGGGTTAGCTCGTAAGCTCGCGACAGCGTTTCGTGTGACATCGTGCATTTCTCCGTAAGCGGCTTACGACGTCTTGTTCAGCGTACCCGCGGCACCATTGCCGCCGAACAGCTGGTCCAGGTACTGCGTGTTGTTCTGTGTCGTCGTCAGCAGGTTGTTCAGCGCGGTGAACTGCGCGTTGTACTGCGCCGTCAATGTGCTCGAGTACGTCTGCAACGTGGTTGCCTGAGCGGCGAGACTCGACAGGTCGGAGTTGAGCGCCGCAGTGCGCTGGTCGATCGTGCCGCTCGTCTGGATGTAGATGTTCGAGAAGTTGTTGATCTGCGCGCCCATGCCGTTCGTCTGGTTGAACAGCGCCGACACGGTGCCGGGGCTCGACGTCAGCGCGGTTTGCAGCGCGGTCGTGTCGGTGACGATCGTGCCGTCGTCCTGCAGGTTCAGGCCGATCGACGCAAGGCTGAAGGTACCGCCGCCGCTCGTAACACCGCTGCTGACGATCGACGCGAGGCCGTTCGTGATCGAGTTCAGCATCGCGTCGCCGAGCAGCGGGCCTGCCTGCGATCCCGCGGCGGCCGTCGAATCGTACGAGGACAGCGACTTCGCGGTCGTCACGTAGTTGTTGTACGCGGTAACGAAGTTGGTGATCGCGGTGGTCTGCGCGGTGGTGTCGGTCGCGACGGTCAACGTTTGTTGCGTGTTGGCAGCGGCGGCCGTCAGATTGATCGTGACGCCGGTCAGTGCACCGGTGATCGTGTTCGATGCGCTCGTGACCGGCGAACCGTCGATCGTCAGACTCGCGTCCTGCGCCGTTTGCAGCTTCGTCATGTTCGACGTGTTGAGCGCGCTGCTAAGGCCGGAGCTTGCGGTCATCGACACCGTGTTGGCCGCGCCGGTGGAGTTCGACTGGAGCACCAGATGCTGGCCGTCGGAGCCATTCACGACGGTCGCAGTGATGCCGGGGTTGTTCGACGATGCGTTGATCGCCGCGGCGATGCCGGTGATCGAGTTGTTCGTCGAGTCGACGTTGACGCTCATCGTGCCGCTCGACCCGAGCGACAGCGTCAGCGTGCCGGTACCCACCGTGGTCGAACTCGTGAAGCCCGTCGACGAGTACTTGTCCCCACTCGCCACGGCGGTGACGTTGATCGCGTAGGTGCCGGGCGTGGCGCCGCCGTTCGTCGCCGTGCTCGCGGTGACCGCCGTGCCGCTCACGCTGGCCGAGACCGCCGACAACGCGGAGCCGTCCGACAGCGCGCTGGCTGCCGTCTCCAGCGACGACAGCGCGGACTTGAGCTGCCCGACTGCGGTCAGCTGCGTATTGTCGAGCGCCTGCTTGTTCTGGATGGTCGCGCTCTGCGCCGCGGTTTTCGCGGTAACGAGCGATGACACGAGCGAGTTGACGTCGAGCGTCGACTTGGTCGAGCCGCTGATGATGGATTGCGCGGCGTTGGCAAGGATGCTGCTTACGTCGCTCGCGCTCGTCGGGGTCGTCGTGGTCATGCGGGGCGCTCCATTCGTTGCTTGAGTCATCGGGCACCTGCCCGATGACAAACGCGTACTGGGAGGCAGGCCTCCCAGCGATGTTGCCGATCAATGTTGCCGATCCTTCTACTACGAAACTCCGGAAGCCGCTGCCGAGGCGCCGGTGGGCGCCCCGGCAGCACGGCATCATACTGCGATGCCGGTTGCTTTCACCATCGATTACTGCAGGAGCTTCAGGACCTGTTGCGGCAGCGAGTTCGCCTGGGCCAGCACCGAGATGCCTGCCTGTTGCAGCACTTGCGCCTTGCTCAGGTTCGCCGTTTCCGATGCGAAGTCGGCGTCCGTGATTTGCGATTCCGCGGCGCTCAGGTTCGTCGATTCCGTTTGCGTGTTGGTGATCGCAGCGGAGAACGTGTTTTGCGTTGCGCCGAGCGTTGCCTGGAAGCTGTTCACTTGCGACAGCGCTGCGTCGATCGCGGTGATGGCGGATTGCGCGCCTGCGGTCGTCGAGATGTCGAGACCCGACACGCCGAGGCCAGCCTGGTTCCACACCGTCGCGCCGAAGTTGGCCGTGATGGTCTGGTTGGCGTTCGCGCCGACCTGGAACCCGACGCTGCCGAGGCCGCCGAGCACTTGCTGGCCGTTGAACGTCGTTTGCGATTCGACGCGGTCGATTTCCGTCAGACGCGTGGAGACTTCCGTCTGCAGGTTCGCCTGAGCAGCCGTGCCGAGCGAGCCGTCACCGGATTCGACAGCCAGCTGACGAATACGCTGCAGGTTGTCGACCGTCGACGAGATCGCGCCGGCGGCGGTCTGGACCATCGAGATGCCGTTGTTCGCGTTCAGGACGCCTTGATTCAGCGCGTTGATCGAGGCGGTTTGGGTCGTCGCGATTGCGAGACCCGCGGCATCATCAGCAGCGCTGTTGATGCGTTTGCCCGACGACAGGCGGTTGATGGCTTGCGACAGCGCGTTTTGCGAGCCGGACAGATTCTTTTGCGTCGTCAGCGAAAGAATGTTGGTGTTGATATTAAGCATTTTTTTCCTCGTTTGGAAAACGCCTCGGATATAGGCTGGTTCAGTTTCGGCGTAGCGCTTTTGACGAGTGGCGCTGCCCGCCTTTCCTGGTTGTCGGCGGTCCAGGAACAAAACTTTAGGGAAGCGCTCGGAATGAGTCGATGAAAGGACTGCGCCGGCCGGGGCGTCGTCAGCCATGGCGCGGCTCGCTGTGCGGGTTCGGGAGGCGGCGTATGCTTGATTTCCCCGGATTTATCCCCGATGGAGACGTCATGCAGAAACGCATTATTGGCAATTCATCCGTTGAAGTCGCACCCCTGATGTTCGGCGGCAACGTGTTCGGCTGGACGGCCGACGAAGCGACCTCGTTCTCGATTCTCGACGCGTTCGTCGACGCCGGCCTCGATTTCATCGACACCGCGGACGTCTATTCCTCGTGGGTGCCGGGCAACCGTGGCGGGGAATCCGAAACGATCATTGGCAAGTGGCTGAAGAAGAGCGGCAAGCGCGAGCAGATCGTGCTCGCGACCAAGGTCGGCAAGCATCCGGAGCGCGCGGGCCTGTCGGCGGCCAACATTCAGGCCGCGGTCGAGGACTCGCTGCGTCGCCTGCAAACGGATTACATCGACATTTATTTTTCGCACGCCGATGCAACCGACACGCCGCTTGCTGAGACGCTCGGCGCCTATCAGCGGCTGATCGAGGCCGGCAAGGTACGCATTATCGGTGCGTCGAACTACAGCGGCGCGCGCGTGCGCGAGGCGCTCGAGGTCGCGAGACAGGATGGGCTGCCGGCGTATCAGCTGCTGCAGCCGGAGTACAACCTGTATGATCGCGCCGCTTACGAGCGCGACCTCGAACCGGTGGCGCTGGCGGAGCACCTGGGCGTCGTGCCCTACTACAGCCTTGCGAGCGGCTTTCTGTCGGGCAAATACCGGTCGCGCAGCGACCTCGCGAACAGGGTCCGCGGCAGCCGGGTCGAGCGTTATCTGGACGATCGTGGGCTGCGCATTCTCGCGGCACTCGACCAGGTGGCAGCAACACACGACACATCGCCGGCGACCGTCGCGCTTGCATGGCTGATCGCGCGGCCGAGCATCACGGCGCCGATTGCCAGCGCGACGTCGCTGCATCAGTTGAAAAGTCTCGCCGATGCGGTGCATCTGGCCCTGTCGGACTCCGATATTCGGGCGCTGAATGACGCAAGTGCCTGAGCGGAAGGGCAAAAAGAGGGTGGTCGGAGGGGGATTTTCCTGATATGATCGAGAGTGAATTGAGATCTTTGCCTGTTTTGACGCCGTTTCCGGCGGTAAATCGGCAACCAGACGCGGGGCTGCAACATGCGTCTGCCCGTGTTAAGCGGTGAACTCCCCACCTCTCTTTTCCGGCCTCCGCGGCCACTTTACCTCTCGTTTCATCCGTGGTTCAGCCATGTTGAAGCGCCCGGAGGGCCGGCGCGTGAGCGGCTTTGCCGCCACGCAGTTAACCGTATCAAGCGATTTGAGTTAGGAATTACATGACGACGATTCTTCTGAAAGAAAACGAGCCGTTCGAAGTGGCGATCCGCCGCTTTCGTCGTGCTATCGAAAAAAATGGCCTGATCGCCGAGCTGCGTGAGCGCCAATCGTACGAAAAGCCGACGACGGCACGTAAGCGCAAGAAGGCTGCTGCTGTGAAGCGCCTGCACAAGCGCCTGCGCAGCCAGATGCTGCCGAAGAAGCTCCACTAGGAGCAGCTTCGCACGCTGAATAAAGGTGGGGTGGCTTCGAAAGAAGCCACCCCACTTTTTTTGTTGTCCCGGTTGGGTGTCTCTATCGGCGAATGGCTCCGGCGTTATGCCGCGTTCTTCAGCCGCCCGGCGCAAAGTCCGAACTGCTGTGCAATCGAAGTGAGGCGCTCGCGCCACTCCCATGTGCCGAACACGTCGTGCACGTTCTGCAGACAACTGAGCAGTTCCACGGTAGCGGGATCGAAGACGTTGATATGCGCGCGCAGCAGCGCCTTCTTCAGCGCGAGGATGCCGACATCCATGTAGGCGGGCACGTCCGCCGCCGACTTGCCGATGAGGCGAACGGGGATCCCTTCCATTGCCGTCATGTAGTCGCGCGGCTTGATGAAATTGCCGACAGGGCATCCGCCGCAATAGCCCCGATATGCGCCGCCGCCACGAGGGAGAAGCGCTGCGCGGCCCTGACCGAAAAGATGGTCGACTGCCCGGTCGAATATCTCCTGATGGCTCAGGAAGTTCGGATTTTTCATGGTGGTTCTTCTCTGCGCTGGGCGCAGCGATCGTTCGTTATTCGAGCGGAGATCGCGTAGATCTGCCGCTCGTTATCGTTATAACGGCTGGAGACGGTAAAAATAGAATTGGGCGTGGGCTCGCACGCAATTCTGACCTGGGCGGTCATGCGCGAGGCACCTTCAACTGAACTGCGAAGCCTTTGCCAGCAAGGCTCGCGCGGCAGCTGGCCACCGCGCTCGGTGTTTTCCCCGTGCTGTTGCAAAAATGCCGAAGCTGCGGCGAAGCGCTAGCCGGCTTTCCGCTTTCGTCCTTTCTTACCGAGCGCCGCGCAGCGGGCGTGGTGCGTACAGTCCATCTGGTGGTCGTTGACCATCCCGACCGCCTGCATGAATGCATAGCAGATCGTCGTGCCGACGAACTTGCAGCCGTAGCGTTTCAACGCCTTGCTGAGCGCGTCCGAGACTTCGGTCGACGCCGGCGCGTGCTCGTATGACTTCCATTCGTTCTGGATCGGCGTGTCGTCGACGAACGACCAGATGAAGTTCGCGAGCGATCCATGTTCCGTCTGGATCTGCTGGACCGCGCGTGCGTTGGCCACGGCCGACGCGATCTTTGCCCGGTTGCGGACGATGCTCGCGTCGAGCATTAATGCATCGAGCTGCGGCTGCGTGAAGCGAGCCACCTTGTCGATGTCGAAGCCGGCGAATCCACGCCGATAACCGTCGCGCTTGTTGAGGATCGTCGACCACGAGAGCCCCGCCTGCGCGCCTTCGAGCACCAGCATTTCGAACAGATGCTGGTCGTCCCGCGAGGGTACGCCCCATTCGGTGTCGTGGTAATGCGCGAGCGCTTCGCTCGTCGCCCAGTTGCATCGCTGTGTCACTGTCCCGCTCCGCGTAGTGGCGTCGACGATATATCGACGAGATCGGGCAAGCATAGCGGAACCGCGGCGCGTCGCCACCTGGCCTTTTGGTCGATTGCACGATTGCGGTGGACCTGCCACGCTATGCGACATCTTTCACCTCATCTTTCATCTCGCTCGACCGTATGACTTCAGACCTTTTCCTGCTCGGTATCGACGGTGGCGGCACCGGTACGCGCGTGATACTCGGCGACACAACAGGTCGCGTCCTCGCTCAGGCGGCGAGCGGCCCATCGGGGCTTGGGCTCGGCGTCTCGCGCGCATGGGAATCGATCGACGCGGGCTGTACCGCTGCCTTCGCCGAAGCGGGCATCGCGCTCGACTGGTCCCGATGCGTGCTCGGCTGCGGGCTCGCCGGGGCCAACAACCGCGACTGGCTCGCGGCATTTCGCGCGCTCGCGCCGTCTGTCGCGGGCCTCGCCGTCGAAAGCGACGTGTACACCACGCTGCTCGGCGCGCATGGAGGCGAAGCCGGCGTTGTCGTCGCGCTCGGCACCGGCAGCATTGCGGCGGTGCTCGATGCGGACGGCCAGTGCCGGATCGTCGGCGGCTACGGCTTTCCGTCAGGCGACGAAGCAGGCGGCTCGTGGCTGGGCATACGCGCGATCGGGCACGCGCAACGCGCGCTCGACGGGCGCAGCCCGCGCGACGCGTTCGCGAACGCGCTGCTCGCACACGTCGGCGCGACCGATCACGACAGTCTGGTCGTCTGGCTATGTGAGGCCAATCAAACCGCGTATGCGCGCCTCGCACCGATCGTGCTCGCCCATCGCGAGCATCCGTTCGCGGCGCAACTGCTCGAGACCGCGGGTGAGGAGATTGGCAGGATGATCGCGGCGCTCGATTCCACGAACATGCTGCCCGTCGCGCTGTGCGGAGGGTTGGGCGAGCCGCTGCGCGGCTACGTGCCCGCGTCCTGTACGTCCAGGCTGCGCGCGCCCCTTGCCGATTCCACGCGCGGCGCGCTGCGTCTCGCGCAACGCGAGGCTGAGCGTATCGAAGCGAAATAGCGGAGTCGTCGGCCGGGAGCGGCGATAAAATACGACGCTCGTCGCCGCCCATTCCAACGCCATGTACCAAGTCATCGCAACCGACCTCGACGGAACACTGCTCAACGGCGACCATCAGGTCGATCCGTTCACCGTCGAGACGGTGCGCCGCCTCGAAGCGCAGCAGTTGCAGTTCGTGATCGCAACGGGGCGCCACTATCGCGATGTCGCCGGTATTCGCGATCTGCTGGGCATCCGTCCGTATCTGATCACGTCGAACGGAGCACGCGTCCACGCACCCGACGACACGATGATCTATTCCGATAACCTCGCGCCGGCACTCGTGCGACGTCTCGTGCAACCGGAAGTCGTGGGCGCGCATGGTCGCGTGATCGTCAATCTGTTTGCCGACAACGCATGGCTCATCGACCGAGACGCACCGGAACTCCTGCGTCTGCATCAGGACTCGGGCTTTGCATACTCGGTGATCGACATGCCGCAGCACGATGGCTCGGACATCGCGAAGGCGCTCTATATCGGCGATCCCGCCGATCTCGCGCAGGTCGCCGCGAACCTGCAGCAACAGTTCGGCGACGCGTTGTACGTCACTTATTCGCTGCCGGATTGTCTGGAGGTGATGACGTCGAACGTGTCGAAAGGGCGGGCGCTCAAGTTCGTGCTCGATCGCCTCGGCGTGGCAACTTCGCGCTGCGTCGCGTTTGGCGACAACATGAACGACATCGACCTGCTCGAAACAGCGGGCCATCCGTTCATGATGAACAACGCCAACCCCGATCTGATCGCGCGGCTGCCGCATGTTCCGCGCATCGGCAACAACTTCGAGGCAGGCGTCGCGCATCATCTGCGCAAGCTGTTTTCGCTCGACGACGAACTGGCGTCTTGAAGCTCGGGAATCTCGAGGGTGGCGCGTAGAGAGATAGTCCCGCAGCACCGCTGCACGACACCGCCGCTACGCCTTATCCGCGCCAGCCGCCGCGGCCGTGCGCACTGCGATCTCAGTCGGGGTCAACGGTGGTCGCCGCGTTGCGCGCAGGCAAGACCTGTGAACCGTCATTGGTGCCATTTGAGCGCACGGTGAGAACACCGACGCGGACAGCGCCGCGCATCTCGTGTCGCGAAACACGTGAGCGCTGCCGCAGGAAAGGGGCACGGTCGTGCCCCTGCCGTCAGGCGTTCGCGGGCGTGCCGCGTCCAGCGATGGCCGGATAGACGAGGCCCGCGATCACCGCGCCTAGCACCGGCGCAACCCAGAACAGCCACAGCTGATCGATCGCCGCGCCGCCGACGAACAGTGCCGGCCCGGTCGACCGTGCGGGATTAACGGACGTGTTCGTCACCGGGATCGAGATCAGGTGAATCAGCGTGAGACACAGGCCGATCGCGACCGGCGCGAGCGCGGCGGGCGAGCGCGAATCGGTTGCGCCGAGAATCACGAACAGGAAGAACGCCGTCATCACCGTTTCGCAGACGAACGCGGCCATCAGCGAATAGTGACCCGGCGAGTGGGCGTCGTAGCCGTTGGTCGCGAAGCCGCTCGCAACGAGATCGAAGCCGGGTTTGCCCGATGCGATCACCGACAGCACGAATGCACCGACGATCGCGCCGAGCACCTGCGCGACGATGTAGGGCACAAGGTCGCGCACCGGAAAGCGGCCCGCCACCGTGAGACCGACGCTGACCGCCGGATTCAGGTGACAGCCGGAGATGTGGCCGATCGCATAGGCCATCGTGAGGACGGTGAGACCGAACGCGAGAGCCACGCCGACGAAGCCGATGCCGAGCCCGTGCACCGGCCCCGCGAAGCTGGCGGCGAGAACCGCGCTGCCGCAGCCGCCAAGTACCAGCCAGAAAGTGCCAAAGAATTCCGCCGCAACGCGTCTGGATAGCTGCATATGTGTATTTCCCCAAAAAAGTTCGATACCCGGCTTGCATCGGCAGGAGCGCCGACGAGAGTCGAAGCATGCGTATTCTTAGGCAAATACCCTGATGTCGGTGTCAAAAATTGTCAATCAGACCAGGGGGATTCCTTATTCGCCGCTATAGCAACTTACCGATTTAACAATTCTTCATTTTATTAATTATCAGACGTTATCTGGTTAAAGCGGTATTATTGTCCATTGCGAATTTCTTTAGTTGCAGTTAATCTGCGACTATTCAGTTCTAAAAGAGGGGAGCCCAGCATGACCCAATATGCAGACCTCAAGGCGCAGATCGCCCGGCTGCAAGCCCAGGCCGACGAGGCCAGGCGTACTGAAGTAGTCAATGTGATCGCGGAGATCAAACGCAAGATCACCGAGTATGGCCTGTCGGCCCAGGATCTGGGCTTCGCCGCGGCTGCACGACGTGGTCGGCCGCCCAAGAAGGCACCGCTGCCGCCCCGGTACCAGGATCCGAAAACGGGCACCACGTGGAGCGGCCGGGGAAAGCCGCCCAAATGGATTGCCGGTAAAAACCGCGAGCGCTTTTTGATCGGTGAGGCGTAATCGCCTAATGGCGAAAGTTCTTATGGCGAAAGCGTTCCGAAGGCAATCGGAAGGCTAAAGGGTGGTGTGGTGTAACGCAATCGCCGACATGTGCCGGGGCATTCGTTCTCATCAATGCTCAAATAAAAAGCCGCCTTTTGCAGGCGGCTTTTTTTGTCCGATGGGATAGACCGGGTTTCAGTGCACGCAAACGATTCAATGTCGCAAATCGCTGCACTTATCCGTACCTGGTTACCCTACCGCGACCTGACGCAGCACCGGCCGGCGCGCTGCTTCGATTAGCGTCGTATAACCGTCGACGTAATTCTGCGCCATCGTCTTCGCACTGAAGCGGCGTTCGAATTGAGCGCGGATCTCGCTGCGCGACAGGTCGTCGAGGCGCTGCAGTGCCGCCACCGCACCCTGCACGTCTTCGACGATGTAGCCGGTCACACCCTGGTCGATCACTTCCGGCACCGACCCGCGGTTGAACGCGATGACTGGCGTACCGCACGCCATCGACTCGATCATCACGAGGCCGAACGGCTCCGACCAGTCGATCGGGAACAGCAACGCCTTCGCGCCCGAAAGAAACTCCGGCTTCTGGGCCTCGTTGATCTCGCCGACGAACTCGACGTGCGCCTGAGATAGCAGAGGCTCGATCTCCGCCTTGAAGTAATCCTGGTCGACCTTGTCCACCTTGGCGGCGATCTTCAGCGGCAGACCGCTTTGAGCAGCGATCTTGATAGCTGTATCGACGCGTTTTTCCGGACAGATCCGACCGAGGAACGCGAGGTATTCCGGCTTCCGGTGCGCCTGCGGCGTGAGCAGCTGGTCCGGCAGACCGTGATAAATCGTATTCAGCCAGTTCGCCTGCTGCAGCGGCAGACGCTGCGAATCCGAGATCGAGACGACCGGCGCCTGCGAGAACGTATCGAACAGCGGCTGCAGTTCGGGCAGATCGAGGCGGCCGTGCAGCGTCGTCACGAACGGCGTGTCGAGGCTCGAGAACAGCGGGAACGGCAGGTAGTCGAGGTGAAAGTGCAGCACGTCGAATTCATGCGCGACGCGGCGAACCTGTTCGAGCAGCAGCATGTGCGGCGCCATCGCGTCGCGGATCGTCGGGTCGAGGCGCAGCGCGCGCGGCCACGCCGCTTCGAGCTTCGCGGACGTCACCGAATCGCCGCTCGCGAACAGCGTCACGTCATGGCCAAGGTCCACGAGCGCTTCTGTCAAATAGGACACGACGCGCTCGGTACCGCCGTAGAGTTTCGGCGGAACGGCTTCGTAGAGCGGCGCGATTTGTGCGATTCGCATGCGTAATCTCCTTGTTTCAAAGGGGCTTCGCGTGACGCCGCAGCAGTGCGGAGGGCGCGAAAGACCGTCGGACCAAAGGGCGCGGCAAGCCGCCGCCCGAGGGCGCCCCGCAACCGGATGGGGTATTCCCTGAGGTTTCATTATCGGGATCGAGCGTCGCAATTCGAGCTATTTTTCAAACGCTTAATGTTGTTACAGCGCGAAACATGATGCGCGACGAGTCTCGTTGAAGGGCGCAGACCCTTATGGAGCAAGGCTTTCGGCCAACTCAACAGACCCTCGAACGAGCCCCGGTCGTACTGTCCGGCACCCAATCGGCATCACATTGCGCACCGCTGAAAACGCTAATAATTTCGCGCAGCTTCCCTTCCGGCTGCGTTCGAAGCCTTCTCGACCGCCTCGTCGCACGGCCTCACTGTAGGAAAAATTCCGACAGCATTAATGGTAGTTTTCTACCGCCTGGCGGGGTGTCTGTCCGATTTCCGTTCCATTTCCCTTTAGCCACAATTCAGGCATGACCATAAACGGGCCATACCGCGTGGCGTGATGCGCGCGGATGAGCAAACGTTTCCGTAACGGCCTGACCAGCCAGATCGACTCGGGGGAATCATGAGCGCCACCAGTGAAATGCTCAATGAGATCAGGGAAGTGAACCTGTCTTATCTATTGCTCGCCCAACGCCTGCTGCACGAGGACAAGCAGACCGGCATGTTCAGGATGGGGATCTCCGGGCAGCTCGCCGATGTCCTCGCGAACCTGTCGCTTGCGCAGACCGTCAAGCTCGCCGCGTCGAGCCAGGTGCTGTGCCGCTTCCGCTTCGACGACCACGCGATTCTTTCGTCGCTCGCCGACAAGGGCAAGACCAGCGCCGTCGCGCAGGCGCATTCCGCGATCCTGATGGCGGGCCAGCCTGTCGAACAGATTGGCTGACGCCGCCGTTTCATCGCGAGGCACTGCATCGGGACCGGGGAAGCGGAGCGGATGGCACAGAAAAGCGTAGTGCTCGAGGTCAGGGAGATCACCCTGGCCATCGAACTGATCGAACTCGGCGCACGTCTGCAACTGCTCGAGGCCGAGACCAGCCTGTCGCGCGACCGGCTCATCAAGCTCTACAAGGAGCTGAAGGGCGTGTCGCCGCCGAAGGGGATGCTGCCGTTCTCCGCCGACTGGTTCATGACGTGGCAGCCGAATATCCACTCGTCGCTGTTCTACAACATCTACCGTTTCATGACCGACCACGGTGGCTGCAAGACGATCGAGTCGATCGTCAAGAGCTACCGGCTGTACCTCGAGCACGTGCAACTGCACGGCGACGAACCGGTGCTGAGCCTGACGCGCGCCTGGACGCTGGTGCGCTTCTTCGATTCCCACATGTTGCAAATGACCGCCTGTTCACGCTGCGGCGGGCATTTTGTCGCGCATGCGCACGACCCGCGGCATGGCTACGTCTGCGGGTTGTGCCAGCCGCCGTCGCGGGCCGGCAAGACGCGCAAGTCCGCCGACGCGAAGTCCCGCCCCGCGCCGGCGCTCGCTGCCTGAGCCAGGCAGGGCGCCTGGGACCGCCAGCCAGGGCAGTGCCGGCAACCTCGGAAGCAGCCCCAGGACGCAGGCCCGGCGCGGCTCCGGCACCGTTCCACGGCCATGGTTTACACCGTGGCGCGCGGCCGTTTTTCCACCAAAGTTTTCCGCTCCGATGCCGTAAACCCAATTAACGACGGTCTTTCGTCGATTTTTTTGTGAGGGCTCGGCAGTGTTGATTTTCGTGGGGACACTCGTAACGCTGTTGTCCGTCTTCGGCGGCTATGCGCTGGCGGGCGGCCATCTCGGCGCGCTGCTGCAGCCGGTCGAAGTGCTGATGATCGCGGGCGCGGGTCTCGGAGCGTTCATTCTCGGCAACGGGATGAAGACGATCCGTGCCACGGTCCGGGTCATCCCGACGCTCTTCAAGGGATCGAAGTACAACAAGGACGTCTACATGGAGCTGATGGCGCTCCTCTACGTCCTGCTCGCGAAAGCACGTAAGGAAGGCACGCTGACGCTCGAGGCCGATATCGACGATCCGGGCAAAAGCCCGATCTTCACGCAGTACCCGAAGATTCTGGCGGACCGCCACATCGTCGAGTTCCTGACCGACTACCTGCGGCTGATGGTCGGCGGCAACATGAACGCGTTCGAGATCGAAAGCCTGATGGACGAGGAAATCGAAACCCATCACGCGGAAGGCGAAGCACCGGCGCATGCACTCGCGAAGGTCGGCGACGCGATGCCGGCGTTCGGGATCGTCGCGGCAGTGATGGGCGTGGTCCACACGATGGCGTCGGCCGACAAGCCGCCCGCGGTGCTCGGCGAAATGATCGCGCAGGCGCTGGTCGGTACGTTCCTCGGCATCCTGCTGTCGTACGGGCTGATCGGGCCGCTCGCGAGCCTCGCGGAACAGCGCGTGACCGAGTCGACGAAGATGTTCCAGTGCATCAAGGTGACGATTCTCGCGAGCCTGAACGGCTATGCGCCGGCGATCGCGGTCGAGTTCGGCCGCAAGGTGCTCTTCTCGACCGAACGTCCGTCGTTCACCGAGCTGGAAGAGCACGTGCGCCGCGTGAAGGCGAAGTAACGCGTGCCCGGAGCCCCGTCGATGAGCAAGGACAAAGATCGCGCGATCGTCGTCAAGCGCTCCGCACCGCCGAAGAAAGGGCATCACGGCGGCGCGTGGAAGCTCGCCTACGCGGACTTCATGACCGCGATGATGGCGTTCTTCCTGCTGATGTGGCTGCTGAGTTCGGCGAACTCGGCGCAGTTGAAGGGCATCGCCGACTACTTCAACACGCCGCTCAAGGTGTCGCTGTGGGGCGGTGACCGCAGTGCCGAGGAATCGAGCGTGATCCGCGGCGGCGGGCGCGACATCTCGATCGACCAGCTGGCCGTCACCCGGTCGAGCGACGGCAAGGCGAAGCGCGCGGACAAGAGCGCGACCCGCGCCGACGACGACGCGGTCAACCAGCTCCAGGGCGAACTTGAGCGCCGCGAGCAGGTGCGGCTGCACGATCTGCAGGTGAAGCTGATGGCTGCGATCGAGGCGAATCCGGTGCTGCGCCAGTTCAAGCAGCAGATCCGTATCGACTCGACGCTCACGGGCCTGCGGATCGAGATCGTCGATTCGCAGAAGCGGCCGATGTTCGCGACCGCGCGCGACGTGGTCGAGCCGTACATGCGCGACATCCTGCGCGAGATCGGCAACACGCTGAACGACGTGCCGAACCGGATCGTCGTGCAGGGCCATACCGACGCGGTGCCTTACGCGGGCGGCGAGAAGGGGTACAGCAACTGGGAGTTGTCGGCGGATCGCGCGAACGCGTCGCGTCGCGAGCTGATCGCCGGCGGTATGGACGAAGCAAAGGTGCTGCGCGTGCTCGGCCTCGCGTCGACGCAGAACCTGAACAAGGCCGATCCGCTGGATCCGGAGAACCGCCGGATCAGCATCATCGTGCTGAACAAGAAGTCGGAAGAGGCGATGACGCACGACGACACGACGACGACCACGCTGTCCGACGACGCGGCGGGCTCGGCGCGGCCGATGTTGCAGAAGCTCGACCCGTCGGCGAAACCGTAATACGCACTACACACGCAATACGCAAGGCAACGAGGCTCTTTCATGATCAGGCACATTCTGGCGATCGACGATTCGGCTGCGATGCGGGAGATCCTCTCCGCGACGCTGACGACGGCCGGCTATGAGGTGACGCTTGCGGCCGACGGCGACGAAGGGCTCGAGAACGCGCTGGCGATCCCGTTCGACCTCGTGCTGACCGACCAGCACATGCCCGGCAAGACGGGCCTCGACCTGATCGCCGCGTTGCGTGGCAACCCGGCTTACCGCGCGACGCCGATCCTCGTGCTGACGACCGAATCCGGCGAGCCTTTCAAGGCGGCGGCGCGAGCGGCCGGCGCAACGGGATGGATCGAAAAACCGCTCGACCCCGACATGCTGACCGAGCTGGTGGCGGCACTGGCCGGGGAAGGGCCGGCCTGAGCGCCGACGCCAGACCGGCGACCGGACGCGCAGCCCAGACAGAATCACTCGTGGTGACCCAGGCATGACACTCGATATCACTCAGTTCTATCAGACGTTCTTCGACGAAGCGGACGAACTGCTCGCACAGATGGAGCAGTTGCTGCTCAATCTGGACATCGGCCATCCGGACCCCGAGGACCTCGCGGCGATCTTTCGCGCCGCGCATTCGATCAAGGGCGGCGCGGCGACGTTCGGCTTTACCGCGCTCACCGAAACGACGCACATCCTCGAATCGCTGCTGGACCGCGCGCGCAACAACGAACTCGTGCTGCGCAAGGACATGATCGACACGTTCCTCGAAACGAAGGACGTGCTGTCCGGCCAGCTCGCCGACTATCGCGCGAGTGCCGAGCCCGACACGGCGGTCGCCAAGGCGATCTGCGCGAAGCTCGAGCGGTTGAATACGGAGAACCGTTTAGGTGCCGGGCCGGCGCAGGCCGCCGCGGCCACAACCGAAATCTTCGAACACGCGTCCGCCGCACCGGCGCATGTCGTCGAGCAGGCGTTCGAAGCCGCCGGAGAGTGGGCCGGCGAGAGGGTCGACAACGCGATTCACGGCGACGCGTTCGACGTCGCCGACGCAGCAAAGGATGGTGCGGACAGCACACCGGCACAGACCGGTACCGCCACATCGAACGGCGCGGGCGAAGCCCCCGCCGGAGCACATCTGAAAATTACGCTACGGGGCGTGGGGGAGAAGGACCAGGTATTGCTGATCGATGAGCTCGGCAACCTGGGCAGTATCGTCGGACAGGTGAAGACAGGCAGCGATCTGACGCTGTGGGTCGACACCGACGTCCCCTCCGACGACATCGTCGCCGTGTGCTGTTTCGTGATCGACGAAAGTCAGATCGAGATCGGCCGCGGCGATGCGCCGGTGGATGGCGCGCAGCAGGGCGAACCTGGAACGCCCGACGCCGCGCCGTCATCCCCGGCTGCGGCGCCGGCTGCGTTCATGCAGCCGGCGGACCCGGTGTCCGCACCGGCCGCGCCCGCTGCATCGACTGCGCCTGCTGCGGCTCCGCAGACGCAGGACGCCGCCGCGGCAGTGCAGGCCATCCTGGCCGCCGCGACGGAAGCCGCCGCGCAGTCGCAGGCTGGCGCATCGGCGCCGGCACAGACCAACGATGCCGAACGCAAAGCGCGTCCGGCCGCCGCAGGCGGCGCGGAAGGCAGCTCGATCCGCGTCGGCGTGGAGAAGGTCGACCAGTTGATCAACCTCGTCGGCGAACTGGTGATCACGCAGGCGATGCTCGCCGAGACCACGAGCACGTTCGACCCCGCGTTACACGATCGCCTGTTCAACGGCATGGCGCAGCTCGAGCGCAATGCGCGCGATCTGCAGGAAGCGGTGATGTCGATCCGCATGATGCCGATGGACTATGTGTTCAGCCGCTTCCCGCGCCTCGTGCGCGACCTCGCGGCGAAACTCGGCAAGGAAGTCGAACTCGTCACCTTCGGTCAGGCGACCGAACTCGACAAGAGCCTGATCGAACGCATCATCGATCCGCTCACGCACCTCGTGCGCAATAGCCTCGACCACGGTATCGAAACCGTCGAGGCCCGTCGCGCCGTGGGCAAGGATGCGACCGGCCAGCTGGTGCTGTCGGCCGCGCATCACGGCGGCAACATCGTGATCGAAGTCAGCGACGACGGTGCGGGTCTGCGCCGCGACAAGATTCTCGCGAAGGCTGCGAAGCAGGGCATGTCGGTCAGCGACACGATGACCGACGATGAAGTCTGGAACCTGATCTTCATGCCGGGCTTCTCGACGGCCGAGCAGGTGACCGACGTGTCCGGCCGCGGCGTCGGGATGGACGTCGTGAAGCGCAACATCCAGGCGATGAACGGCCACGTCGAGATCACGTCGTATGCGGGCCGCGGCACGACGACGCGCATCATTCTGCCGCTGACGCTGGCGATTCTCGACGGCATGTCGGTGAAGGTTGGCAACGAGATCTTCATCCTGCCGCTGAACTTCGTGATGGAGTCGCTGCAGCCGCGTGCCGAAGACATTTATACCGTCGCGAACGGCGAGCGCGTGGTGCGCGTGCGCGGCGAATATCTGCCGCTGGTCGCGCTGCATGCGGTGTTCGCGGTCGACAATGCGCGCACCGATCCGACCCAGGGCATCGTCACGATCATGCAGACCGAAGGGCGCCGCTTCGCGATGGTGATCGACGAACTGGTCGGGCAGCAGCAGGTCGTCGTGAAGAATCTGGAAACGAACTACCGCAAGGTGCACGGCATTTCGGCCGCAACGATTCTCGGCGACGGCAGCGTCGCGCTGATCGTCGACGTCGCGGCGCTGAACCGCGAAACGCGGACCGCGCACAGTGTGCACAACGCGAACAACGGCCTGGCGACGCTCGCATGAACGCGGCGTCGCGGACCTCGATCAACTTTTCCCAACCGTTTGGGGGCTAACGTGGCAGAAGTCCAATCCATTCATATGAGCGGCACGGCAAGTCGCCGGGGCGTGCAGCAGGCCGACGCGGCCGGTCAGGAATTTCTCGTCTTCACGCTCGGCGCCGAAGAGTACGGCATCGACATCCTGAAAGTGCAGGAGATTCGCGGCTACGACAACGTGACGCGGATCGCGAACGCGCCCGAGTTCATCAAAGGCGTGATCAACCTGCGCGGCATCATCGTGCCGATCGTCGACATGCGGATCAAGTTTCATCTGGGCCGCGTCGAGTACGACCATCAGACCGTCGTGATCATCCTGAACGTCGCGCATCGCGTGCTCGGCATGGTGGTCGACGGCGTGTCCGACGTGCTGACGCTGACGGCCGAGCAGATCATGCCGGCGCCCGAATTCGGCGCGACGATGACGACTGAATATCTGACGGGTCTCGGTACCGTCGATGGCCGGATGCTGATTCTGATGGACATCGAAAAACTGATGACGAGCCGCGAGATGGCGTTGACGGACGCGCTCGTCGAGTAGCTTGACGCGCCGCAAGCTGCGGGGACTGGAGTAAGCGCTAAAGCGCTAACTCCAGTCGACCGCAACACTTACATGGGGTGGCAGTAAGCGCTAAAGCGCTAACTGCCACCGACAGGAGAAACGAAAATGCTGGGCAAATGGTCGATCCGCACGACGCTCACCGCGGTCGGCGTCATTTTCGTCGCGCTGACCGTCGCGGTCGGCGCGCTCGGGCTCTTTGCGTTGAACAACGCGAGCCGGTCGCTCGATGAAATCGCCGGCGGCGATCTCGCCGCGATGCGTTCGCTGAACGACGCGTCGTCGTTCCTGCTGCGCTCGCGCGTCGCGCTCGATCGCGTCAACACGCTAACTGCCGCAGGCGAGATCGAACAGGCGAAGTCCGCCCTCGACCGCGCGCAGGAACTGCTCGGCAAGTCGAACGAAAACTGGCAGACGTTCCTTGCGACACCGCGTCGCGGCACCGATCAGGCGCTTGTCGACGCGGTGGTCACGCGCCGTGCGACGCTGCTGCACGATGGCGTCGAGCCCGAGTTCGCCGCGCTGCGCAACAGCGACCTGAGCAGCTATCACGCGATCGCCGATACGAAGATCAGTCCGATGTTCGTCGCCTACGACAACGCCGCGACGCCGGTCGTGAAAGCGCTGCAGGACCACGCGCAGCGTCGGCGCACCGACGCGAACGCGCAGGTGTCGCTGATGACGACGCTGATCGCAGTGGCCATCGGCATCGCGTTCGTGCTGGTGGTCGCGATCCGCTTCGCGCTGCGCGGCCTGATCGTGCAGCCGCTGAACGATGCGATCGACTGCTTCGAAAAGATCGCCGCGGGCGATCTGTCGCAGCGCGTCGAGGTGTACAGCAGCAACGAGATCGGCCGGCTGTTCGGCGGCATCAAGCGGATGCAGGAAAGCCTGTCGAAGATGGTGAAGGCCGTCCACGTGAGCACCGAATCGATCGACACCGGCGCGCGCGAAATCGCGATGGGCAACACGGATCTGTCGCAGCGTACCGAACAGCAGGCCGCGTCGCTGCAGGAAACCGCCTCGAGCATGGAACAACTGACCGGCACCGTGCGGCAGAACGCGGAGAACGCGCGGCAGGCGAGCCAGCTCGCGGTCAACGCGTCGGACATCGCGACGCGCGGCGGCGAAGTCGTGAGCCAGGTCGTCAACACGATGCAGGACATCGCGACGAGTTCGGGCAAGGTCGTCGACATCATCGGTGTGATCGAAGGCATCGCGTTCCAGACCAACATCCTCGCGCTGAATGCGGCCGTCGAGGCGGCGCGCGCGGGCGAGCAGGGCCGCGGCTTCGCGGTTGTCGCCGGGGAAGTGCGCAGCCTCGCGCAGCGCAGCGCGAGCGCGGCGAAAGAGATCAAGGAACTGATCGGCGATTCGACTGGCAAGGTGCAGAGCGGCTCCGCGCTGGTGGGTCGCGCGGGCGCGACGATGAACGAGATCGTCCAGGCGGTGCGCCGTGTTACCGACATCATGGGCGAGATCAGCGCCGCGTCCGAAGAGCAGTCGACCGGCATCGAGCAGGTCAACCGCGCCGTGACGCAGATGGACGAAGTGACGCAGCAGAACGCGGCGCTCGTCGAACAGGCGGCCGCGGCCGCGGCGTCGCTCGAAGAGCAGACGCGTCAACTGCAGGTGGTCGTGAGCGGCTGGCATGTCGAGGGCGACGAGCGCCCGGCACGCGCGATTGCGCCGGCAACGAAGGTGGCACCGGCGGTGAAAGCGGCGGCGCGGCCGCACGCAGCGAGTCCCGCGGCGCACGCGACGGCCCCGAAGACATCGAGCAGCACACAGGCACCGAGCCACACACCTGCACCCGCTCCCGCCGCTGCGAAACACGATGCACCACGCCGCGCCGAACCCGCCTTCGCGGCGCCAAAACCCGCCGCGAACGAACCGCTGAAGCGCCCCGCGCCCGCCGGCTCGAAAGCGAGTGCGGACGCGGCGGACTGGGAAACGTTCTAGGACAGGATGAAGCCCATGCGGACCCACGCCATCTCGCCCGTCGACGGGCGGTTCATCGCAGCGCGCGCAAGCGGCGCGCGCGAGGGCGTCCGCACGCGTTGCACACACATGCTGCGGCAGGACGCATCATGACGCCGACCGCAGCGCGGCCACGCGCCGACGCGAGCGAACCCTCGCGCACCGCCGATCCGGGGCGCGATTTCGAATTCACGTCCGCCGATTTCGAACGTATCCGCGGACTGATCCATCAGCGCGCGGGCATCTCGCTGTCCGATCACAAGCGCGACATGGCGTACAGCCGTCTCGCGCGACGTCTGCGCGCACGCGGAATCGACAGCTTCCGGCAGTACCTCGACCTGCTCGAGTCCGAAGCCGATCCCGCCGAATGGGAGGCGTTCACCAACGCGCTGACGACGAACCTCACCGCGTTCTTCCGCGAAGCACACCACTTTCCGATCCTCGCCGAACTGGCGGCGCGGCGTCCGGCACCGGTGTCGGTGTGGTGCTCGGCGGCATCGACCGGCGAGGAGCCGTACTCGATCGCGATGACGCTGATCGAAGCGCTCGGCGAACAGGGGGCGCGCCAGGCGACCGTCTTCGCCACCGACGTCGACACCCAGGTGCTCGCGAAAGCCGATGCGGCCGTGTACCAGTTCGAGCAGGTCAAGCATCTGTCGCAGGAGCGCCTGAAGCGCTTCTTCCTGAAGGGCACTGGTCCGCAGGCGGGGATGGTCAAGGTGCGTCCGGAAGTACGCGCGATGGTCCGCTTCGAGCGCCTGAACCTGACCGACCACGACTACGGGTTGCGCACACCGTTCGATGCGATCTTCTGCCGCAACGTGATGATCTATTTCGACAAGCCGACCCAGGCGCAGGTGCTCGCGCGCTTCGACCCGCTGATGAAGCCGGGCGGCCTGCTGTTCGCCGGCCATTCGGAGAACTTCACCTACGTGAGCCAGGCGTTCCGGCTGCGCGGCCAGACCGTCTACGAACTGACACGCGACGGCACGGCGCGTCCGTCCGCACACGGTCGCACTCACGCGGCCGGCGCACCGCATAGCGGGGTGAGCGCATGAGCAGCTCATTGCCGATTGCGTCGAATCACTATTTCGACAACCACTTCAAACGCGCCGGCGTGAAGCTGCTGCCGAACGAGTTCTACATGACGAACGAGGACATGGTGCTCGTCACGGTGCTCGGCTCGTGCGTCGCGGCGTGCATCCAGGACCGCACGGCGGGCATCGGCGGGATGAATCACTTCATGCTGCCCGACGACGGCGTCGACGCCGGCCAGGCCGCATCGGATGCGATGCGCTACGGCGCGTACGCGATGGAAGTGCTGATCAACGAGATGATCAAGGCCGGCGGCCGGCGCGAACGCTTCGAGGCGAAGGTGTTCGGCGGCGCGGCGGTGCTCGCGGGCATGACGACGATGAACATCGGCGACCGCAACTCGGTCTTCGTGCGCCGCTATCTCGCGCTGGAAAAGATTCCGATCCTCGCCGAAGACTTGCAGGGCACGCATCCGCGCAAGGTCGCGTACATGCCGCGCACCGGCCAGGTGATGGTGAAAAAGCTGCGGCTGCAACAGGAGGCGGGCGTCGCCGCGCGCGAACAGGCACTCGCGCAGCAGACCGCGGAGGCACGCGCGGAACGTCTTGCGCGGGCACGCGAACGCGTGGAACTGTTCGCGTCGGCCGGTTCTTCTACCGCGCCGCTGGCCAGGCCGCGTGTCGAACTGTTCGGCCGTCCCGCAGCCGGCGCGAAGCCGCGCATCGAGCTGTTCGGCACGGCACCGAAGCCCGATCAATCGAACAACGCCAGAACTGCCGAGGAGGCGTGACAGCTGTGGAAAAGATCAAGGTATTGTGCGTCGACGACTCGGCGCTGATTCGCAGTCTGATGACGGAGATCATCAACAGCCAGCCCGACATGACGGTGGTCGCGACCGCGCCCGATCCGCTCGTCGCGCGTGAACTCATCAAGCAGCACAACCCGGACGTGCTGACGCTCGACGTCGAAATGCCGCGCATGGACGGCCTCGATTTTCTCGAGAAGCTGATGCGTCTGCGGCCGATGCCGGTTGTGATGGTGTCGTCGCTGACCGAACGCGGTTCGGAGATCACGCTGCGCGCGCTCGAACTCGGCGCGGTGGATTTCGTCACGAAGCCGCGCGTCGGCATCCGCGACGGCATGCTCGACTACGCCGAAAAGCTCGCCGACAAAGTGCGCGCAGCGGCCCGCGCCCGCGTGCGCCAGACCGCGCCCGCCGCATCGACGACGGCCGCGCATGCGCAGGCCACGCTCGCGCCAATGCTCAACAATCCTCTCGTCAGTACCGAGAAGCTGATCATCGTCGGCGCGTCGACGGGCGGCACGGAAGCGATCCGCGAAGTGCTCGTGCCACTGCCGCCCGATGCACCCGCGGTGCTGATCGCGCAGCATATGCCGCCCGGCTTCACGAAATCTTTTGCGCAACGGCTCAATGGTTTGTGCCGGATTACCGTTAAAGAGGCAGAGCACGGCGAGCGCGTGCTGCCAGGCCATGCGTACATCGCGCCGGGTCACGCGCATCTGCTGCTCGCGCGCAGCGGCGCGAACTACATCGCGCATCTGTCGGACGAACCGCCGGTGAACCGGCACCGGCCGTCGGTCGACGTACTGTTCCGCTCGGCCGCGCAGCACGCGGGCAAGAATGCGGTCGGCGTGATCCTGACCGGCATGGGCCGCGACGGCGCGGCCGGCCTGCTCGACATGAAAAACGCGGGCGCGCATACGCTCGCGCAGGACGAGGCAAGCTGCATCGTCTTCGGCATGCCGCGCGAGGCGATCGCGCTGGGTGCCGCCGACGAGATCGCGCCGCTCGCGGAGATGAGTCGCCGCGTAATGGCGAGCCTCGCCGCGCTGGGCGAGCGGGTGCAACGGGTATGATGCGGGCCGTCTAGCGGACGGCGCCGCGCCGCAGGAACTGGATTTGCGAAAGGAAATGGCTATGGATAAGGGAATGAAGATTCTGGTCGTGGACGACTTTCCG
Source organism: Paraburkholderia sp. (assembly GCF_050742655.1). Classification (GTDB taxonomy): domain Bacteria; phylum Pseudomonadota; class Gammaproteobacteria; order Burkholderiales; family Burkholderiaceae; genus Paraburkholderia. Next base: position 410,512 of record NZ_JBOIGG010000001.1, read on the forward strand.
ACAATGCGCCGGATCGTCCGTAACCTGCTCAAGGAGCTGGGCTACTCGAACGTCGACGAGGCTGAAGATGGCCAGGCGGGGCTCTCGCGGCTTCGGAGCGGTACGTTCGACTTCGTGATCTCGGACTGGAACATGCCGAACCTCGACGGCCTCGAGATGCTGAAGGCGATCCGCGGCGACGCGGCGCTCGCGCATCTGCCGGTGCTGATGGTGACCGCCGAATCGAAGAAGGAAAACATCATCGCGGCCGCGCAGGCCGGCGCAAGCGGCTACGTGGTGAAGCCGTTCACCGCCGCGACGCTCGATGAGAAGCTCAACAAGATTCTCGAGAAGATGGCCAAAGCCGGGAGCTGATGTGGACCAGCCGATCAACGCGCCAGGCGTCGACCTGAAAGAAGAAAATGGCGGCGACTTCGCGAGCGACCGCATTCTGGCCCGCATCGGGCAACTCACGCGCACGTTGCGCGACTCGATGCGCGAGCTCGGGCTCGACAAGCATGTCGAGCGCGCGGCGGAAGCCGTGCCCGATGCACGGGACCGCCTCAAGTATGTCGCCACGATGACCGAACAGGCCGCCGAGCGCGTGCTGACCGCGATCGAGGTGGCGAAGCCGATTCAGGAGCGTCTGCAGAAGGAGGCCGGTGAACTCGATGGGCGCTGGGCCGAGTGGTACACAGCGCCGATCGAGCGCACCGAAGTGCGCGCGTTGATGAGCGACACGCGAGGCTTTCTGCGCGCGCTACCCGAGTCGACCTCGGCGACCAATGCGCAGTTGCTCGAGATCATGCTCGCACAAGACTTTCAGGATCTTACCGGGCAGGTGATCAAGAAGATCATGGACGTGGTCTATCTGATCGAGCAGCAACTGCTCGGCGTGCTGGTCGAGAACATCGCGCCCGAGCGGCGCGAGCAGTTCGCGGCGACCGCTGCCGCGCTCGTCGCGGCGGACCACCCGGCAGCGGCGACGGGTTCGGGCCCCACCGAGACGCTGCTGAACGGGCCGCAGATCAACCCTGAAGGCAAGCCCGACGTGATGCAGGACCAGGCACAAGTGGACGATCTGCTCGCGAGTCTGGGCTTCTGATTTTCCAACCCACAGTGTCACCGGCGCGTTGCAGAGTTGGGCGATACTGGCAGGCACAGGCATACTACGATATCTCGCACCGGGACTGAGAGCACCGGTGCGGCTTTCATGTCGCGTTAGCGCGGAAGGCCTGCGCGCGCGACGGACGATCAGGAGGAGCCTGGCCATGCCGAGTCGTGTCTGCCGATCCGTCTTCATGACGGCGTTCGGATTCTGCGTTGCGCTGTCCGCTGTCCCTGCCGCCTTCGCGGCGCTGGGCGGTAACCCGATGACCACACCGCAGGGCGCGACGACCCAGGTCGTGCAGCCGTCCGCGGCTTCCACTACTTCTTCCAGTTCCACGAGCCAGAGCCAGGCCGTCATGCGGTCGGCATCGTCCGCTGCGGCCACGTCGTACACCGTTCGCGAGACCACGCTTGCCAGCGGCACGGTGGTGCGCGAATACCTGTCGCTGGCCGGCACGGTGTTCGCTATTGCATGGACCGGCCCGCAGATGCCTGACCTGGGCAGTCTGCTTGGCAGCTACTTTCCGCAATACGTCGACGGCCTGAACGCGGTGCGCGCGACGCGCGGCGGCCATGGACCCGCGGCAGTCGAAAGCAGCACGCTGATCGTGCACTCCGGCGGCCACATGGGCGCGTTCTCCGGCCAGGCCTGGCTGCCGCAGGCGCTGCCTGCCGGCGTCAGCGGCTCCGACATCCAGTAACCGACGGGAGGCAGACAGTGCAACGATTTCAGTCGACACACCTTCGCGTTCCGTTGTTTGGTTCGTTCCATGTTTCATTCTCCCGCTGGTTCCAGGCGGCCGGCTTCGGGCTCGTCGCGGTATGCGTCGCCGGCTGCGGCGGTGGGGGCGGCGATAGCGGCAGCAACAACGGCGGTACGCCGTTCGTGCCGAGCGGGGGCAACCAGGCCGCGGTGTCGGTCGATACCGGCGTGTCGCGCGTGATCAACATTCCGACGGTCAGCGTCACGGTGTGCGCGCCGGGCTCGAACACCAACTGCCAGACCATCGACCACGTCCAGCTCGATACCGGTTCGTACGGACTGCGCGTCGTCGGTTCGGTGCTGAACAGCTCGTTGTCCGGCGCACTGCCGGTCACGACGATCGGCAGCGCGCAGGTCGGCGAGTGCGCGAACTTCGCCGATGGCTACACGTGGGGCACGGTCCGCACCGCGAACGTGACGATTGCCGGCGAGACCGCGTCGAGCATCCCGATCCAGATCATCGGCGACCTCGCGTCGTCGACGGTGCCGTCGGCGTGCGTGTCCGGCGCGTCGGAGAATACCGCCAGCGATCTCGGCGCAAACGGCATTCTCGGCATCGGCGTCAGGCCGAACGACTGCGGCTCGACCTGCGCAACCTCGGCCCTCAGCAGCAACTACTACACCTGCCCGAACGGCACGAGTTGCGCGCGCACCGCGCTGCCGGTCACGCAGCAGGTCGCGAATCCGGTCCAGCAGTTTCCGGTCGACAACAACGGCGTGATCGTCGCGATGCAAAGCATCTCCAGTTCCGGTGCGGCGACGGGCTCGGGCACGGTGACGTTCGGCATCGGCACGCAGTCGAACAACGCGCTTGCCGCGAGCAACCAGTTCACGACGGATGCTTCGGGTGACCTTCCCGGCAGCACGTTGAATGGTGTGACGGTGAATGCGTTCCTCGATTCGGGGTCGAACGCGCTGTTCTTCTCCGACTCGACGATGACGCTGTGCGGCAGCAACTTCCAGGGCTTCTACTGCCCGTCGTCGCCGACGACGCGCAACGCGTCGCTCGTCGGCGCCAACGGCGTGTCCGGCACCGTCACACTGAACATCACCAGCGCGTCGACGCTGTTCGCCAACGGCAACAACTTCGCGTTCAACGACCTGGCTGGACAGCTTGGCACAGGGACGCTCGACATCGGTCTGCCGTTCTTCTACGGCCGCTCGATCTACTACGGGATGGATCGCCGCGCGAGCGGCGGCGCCGCGCCGTACGTCGCGTTCTGATCGGGGGCGAGCGGCCGGGTGACCGGTCGCCCGCTTGCGTTGTCGTCGTGCCCGGGCAGCGGCCTGGCCAAGAGCCGCCCTGCCTCCCACTCCCATCCTCCGAAATACCCCCGTTTCCCCATCCTTATCCGTCGATGGGGGCTCGACGTCTGCAGGAATAATCGCTGTCACTGGAAAACGGCATCGTGCCGTCTTTGTGTGGAGAGCCTGGTGGCAGAGGACAGCGACCTCGAGAAAACCGAAGCAGCCACTCCCCGGCGTGTCCAGAAGGCACGCGAGGAAGGGCAGGTCGCGCGTTCGCGGGAGCTCGCGTCGTTTGCGCTGCTGTCAGCGGGTTTTTTCGGCACGTGGGCGCTCGCGGGTCCGATTAGCTCGCATCTGGGCGGGATGCTGCGCAGCGCATTCATGTTCGACCATGCCGCCGCATTCGATTCCCGTCAGATGCTGACCGGCGCCGCGACCGCGGGCCGCGAAGGGCTATACGCGATGCTGCCGGTGCTGGGACTACTCGGCGCCGCGGCGCTGCTCGCGCCGATGGCACTCGGCGGCTGGCTGCTGTCGACGAAATCGATCGGAGCCAATTTCGGCCGGCTCAATCCGTTGACTGGCCTCGGCCGCATCTTCTCGATCAATGGACCGATCCAGCTCGGCATGTCGCTCGCGAAGACACTGGTGGTCGGCATCGTCGGCGGCGTCGCGATCTGGCATCGCCGCGACGAGGTCCTCGCACTGTCGATGCAGCCGCTCGACACCGCGCTTGCCAGTGCTGGCCATCTGATCGCCGTGTGCTGCGCGATGACGGTCGCGGGCATGTTCGTCGTCGCCGCGCTCGATGTGCCGTACCAGATCTGGCAGTACAACAAGAAATTGCGCATGACCAAGGACGAAGTGAAGCGCGAGCATCGCGAGAACGAAGGCGACCCGCAGGTGAAGGGGCGCATCCGTGCGCAGCAACGCGCGATGGCGCGCCGCCGGATGATGACCCAGGTGCCGAAGGCCGACGTCGTCGTGACCAACCCGACGCACTTCGCGGTCGCGCTGCAGTACACCGACGGCGAGATGCGCGCGCCGAAGGTCGTCGCGAAGGGCGTGAACCTGGTCGCGGCGCGGATCCGCGAAATCGCCGCTGAAAACAACGTGCCGCTGCTCGAAGCGCCGCCGCTCGCGCGTGCGCTGTATCACAACGTGCAGCTGAACCGCGAGATTCCGGGCCCGTTATACGGCGCGGTCGCCGAAGTGCTCGCGTGGGTCTATCAGCTGCGCCGCTTCAGCAAGGAAGGCGGGATCGAACCCACGGCGCCGACCGTGTTCGACGTGCCGCCCGAACTCGACAAGGGCGCCGTCTCCGACCAAGAAGCTGCTGAAGAAGCGTCCGACGTGCTCGACGAAGACAAGGAAGGCAAGCAGGACAAACCGCGAGGTGCCGCATGAGTACGCGCGCCGGCGGTTTCCTGTCGCGGCGGCCCGACGCACTGGCGGGCAACAACCTGCGGGCGCTCGCGGGACCGGTACTGATCTGCATGATCCTCGGCATGATGATCCTGCCGTTGCCGCCGTTCCTGCTCGATCTGCTGTTCACGTTCAACATCGCGCTGTCCGTGATGGTGCTGCTCGTCAGCATGTACACGATGAAGCCGCTCGACTTCGCCGCGTTCCCGAGCGTGCTGCTGTTCTCGACGTTGCTGCGGCTGTCGCTGAACGTCGCGTCGACCCGCGTCGTGCTGCTCGAAGGGCATACGGGTCCGGACGCGGCGGGCCAGGTGATCGAGGCGTTCGGGCACTTCCTCGTCGGCGGCAATTTCGCGGTCGGTATCGTCGTGTTCATCATCCTGATGGTGATCAACTTCATGGTGATCACGAAGGGTGCGGGCCGGATCGCCGAAGTGTCCGCGCGCTTCACGCTCGACGCGATGCCCGGCAAGCAGATGGCGATCGACGCCGACCTGAACGCCGGCCTCGTCAACGAGGACCAGGCCCGCAAGCGGCGCCTCGAGGTCTCGCAGGAAGCCGAGTTTTACGGCTCGATGGACGGCGCAAGCAAGTTCGTGCGCGGCGACGCGATCGCCGGGCTGATCATCATGGTGATCAACATCCTCGGCGGGTTGATCGTCGGGATGGCGCAGCACGGGATGGACTTCGCATCGGCGGGCAAGACCTACACGCTGCTGACGATCGGCGACGGCCTCGTCGCGCAGATTCCGTCGCTCGTGATCTCGACGGCGGCCGGCGTGATCGTGTCGCGTGTCGCGACCAACGAAGACATCGGCACGCAGCTGACCGGCCAGCTGTTCACGAACCCGCGCGTGCTGACCATCACCGGCTGCATTCTCGTGCTGATGGGACTGATTCCCGGCATGCCGCACTTCGCGTTCCTGCTGCTCGGCGGCGGCGCGATCCAGCTCGGCCGCGTGGTGAGACAGCGCGCGATCGACCGCAAGACCGCCTCCACGCTGGTCGACGTCGCGCCGGCCGCGATGTCGCCGATCGAGAACGCCGAGGCCAGCTGGGAAGACGTGACGCTGATCGACACGCTCGGCCTCGAAGTCGGCTACCGGCTGATCCCACTCGTCGACAAGAACTCGGACGGCGAACTGCTCAAGCGGATCAAGAGCATCCGCAAGAAGTTCGCGCAGGAAATCGGTTTCCTGCCGCCGGTGATCCACATCCGCGACAACCTCGAACTGCGCCCGAATGGTTACCGGATCGCGCTGAAAGGCGTCGAGGTCGGTGTCGGCGAGGCGTATCCGGGCCAATGGCTCGCGATCAACCCGGGGCAGGTCACCGCGTCGCTGCCCGGTACGCCGACGCAGGATCCGGCGTTCGGCCTGCCGGCGATCTGGATCGACACGAACCTGCGTGAACAGGCGCAGGTGTACGGCTACACGGTGGTCGATTCGAGCACCGTCGTCGCGACGCACCTGAATCATCTGGTCGTCACGCACGCGTCCGAACTGCTCGGCCGCCACGAAGTGCAGTCGCTGCTCGAACGGATGTCGAAGGACACGCCGTCGCTGGTCGAGGATCTCGTCCCGAAGACGATCTCGCTGACGACGCTGCAGAAGGTGCTGCAAAGCCTGCTCGAAGAAGGCGTGCCGATCCGCGACATGCGCACGATCCTCGAAGCGCTCGCCGAACACGCGCCGAAGATGCCCGATGCGCACGATCTCACTGCGGTAGTCCGGCTCGCGCTGGGCCGCGCGATCACGCAGCAGTGGTTCCCCGGCATCGGCGACATGCAGGTGATGGGCCTCGATTCGAACCTCGAGCGCGTACTGTCGCAGGCGCTCGCGACCGGCGCGAATCCGGGCCTCGAACCGGGCCTCGCGCACACGCTGCTCACCGAAACGCAGAAGGCGATGACGCGCCAGCAGAACCTCGGCCTCGCGCCGGTGCTGCTCGTGCAGCATTCGCTGCGCGCGATGCTCGCGCGCTTCCTGCGCCGCAGCCTGCCGCAACTGAAGGTGCTGTCCTACGCGGAAGTGCCCGACACCCGCAACATCAAGGTCGTCAACCTGATCGGCGGGCAGCACTGAGGCCGGCGGCCGCGCCGCCGCCGATCAGTCGAATTGCCCGCGTTTCTCCTCCCTTATCCATCGATCGTCTCCCGACGCGTTTCGGAATAATGGACTCATAGGGTAACGGTACGTTGCCGCTCCGATCATCTCGCCGGGAGTCCAGCTTGAACATCCGAAAATTCAGCGGTGCCACCACCCGCGACGCGCTGCGTCTCGTGCGCGAAGCGCTGGGTCCGGACGCGGTCGTGCTGTCGAACCGCACCGTCGACGACGGCACGGTTGAAATCGTCGCGCTCGCCGACAGCGAACTCGCGTCGATCGCGCCCGCCGCACCTTCTTTCGGCGATGCACCGATGGCCGCGTCGCGCGCCGCACTGCCTGTGGGCGCGCCTGCCAATCCGTACGCGAGCGGAATGCCCGACGTGTTTTCGTCGGTGTTCGGCGCGAGCCCCGAGGCGGGCACCGAACGCATGTCGAACAGCAGCGCCGACGACATGCTGGCCGCTCCCGCGAAGGAACCCGCCCTGCGCCCAGACGCGAAACTCGCAGCCGCCGCGCCGCGCACGCTGGCCGAATCGAACCCGTGGCTGATCGATCACGCGCGCAAGGTCGCCGTGCAGCAGACCGTGCACACGTCCCGCCATTCGACGATGACACCGGCCACCGCGATGGCGAAAGGTCTCGGCGTGCCGGGCGAACTGCAGAGCCCCGCCGCGGATACCGCCGACGCGCCCGAATGGACCCGCGAAGCCGCGCAATCGGCCGCGCGCCGCGTGGCGCAGCGGGTCGCGCCGACTACGGCTTCAGCTGACACGGCACGTCCTGCGATGCAGGCCGCTTCCCCGCTGCCCGCCGCTTCCACCGCATCGATGGCCGACTCGATCAAGCTGCGCGTCGAGCAGGTCGTCAACGAAACCGTGATGAGCGAACTCGCGTCGATGCGCGGGATGATGGAAGAGCATTTCGCCGGCCTGCTGTGGGCCGACCGCCAGCGTCGCGGCCCGATGGACGCCGCGTTGACGCGGCATCTGTTCGCGGCCGGTTTCTCCGCGCAGCTCGTGCGGATGATGATCGACAACATGCCCGAGGTCGATGGACTCGACGCCGGGATGGAGTGGGTGCGCTCGGTGCTCGCCGCGAATCTGCCGGTGATGGAGGACGAAGACGCGCTGATGGAGCGCGGCGGCGTGTTCGCGCTGATGGGCCCGACCGGCGTCGGCAAGACGACGACCACCGCGAAGCTCGCCGCGCGCTGCGTGATGCGCTTCGGCGCGAGCAAGGTCGCGTTGCTGACGACCGACAGCTACCGGATCGGCGGTCATGAACAACTGCGCATCTTCGGCCGGATTCTTGGCGTGTCGGTGCATGCGGTGAAGGACGGCGCCGATCTGCAGCTCGCGCTCTCCGAACTGCGCAACAAGCACATCGTGCTGATCGACACGATCGGCATGAGCCAGCGCGACCGTCTTGTGTCCGACCAGATCTCGATGCTGTGCCGGGCCGGCCAGCCGGTGCAGCGTCTGCTGCTGCTGAACGCGACCTGCCACGGCGACACGCTGAACGAAGTCGTGCAGGCATACCAGCGCGCGCCGGATCAGAAGCCGCTCGCCGGCTGCATCCTGACCAAGCTCGACGAAGCGACCAACCTGGGCAGCACGCTCGATACGGTGATCCGCTATCGCTTGCCCGTGCACTACGTGTCGACCGGACAGAAAGTGCCGGAGAACCTGTACGTCGCGACGAAGAAATTCCTGATCAAGAGCGCGTTCTGCATTCCGCGCGAAAGTTCGCCGTTCGTGCCGCAGGAAGAGGACATTCCGCCGCTGCTGTCGGCGTTGTCGGCGCGTTCGACCGCCGATCTGCACGAGGTCCATTTTGGATAAGGTCGTTCCCGACCAGGCAGAAGGACTGCGCCGGCTGCTGTCACGCAGCGGCGCGCGCGTGATCGCGGTGACCGGTGGCTCGCCGCGTGCCGGGTGCTCGACGACCGTCGTCAATCTTGCGGCGGCGCTTGCGGGGCAGGGCAAGGACGTGCTCGTGATCGACGAGCAACCGGGCGCGGGTTCGGTCAGCGCGACGCTCGGTGTGGGTGGCAGCGCTGGCGCAGGCGGTGCGGAGAATTTTACGGCGCTCGTGCGCGGCGAGATGTCCTTCGAGCGCGCGGTCGCGCGGCATCCGCTGGGCTTTGCGGTGCTGGCGGCATCGCGCGCGAACCGCGAGCGTTGCACGCCCGCGCAGTTGGCCGCGCTGCTCGCCGGTCCGGCGGACGTCGTGCTGATCGATGCGCAGCTCGATCGCAACGGCGCGCTGTCGGCGCTCGCGATGCATGCGCACGACGTGCTGATTGTCACGCGCGTTGCCGCGCAGGCGATCACCGATGCGTATGCCTGCATGAAGCGTCTGCACTACGAGCACGCGATTGCGCAGTTCCGCGTGCTGGTGAATCACGTGCAGAGCGTCACGGACGCGCGGATCGCATTCGAAAACCTCGCGGGTGTCGCGGGGCGGTACTTGTCGGTTGCGCTGGAGGCGGCGGGTTGCATCGTCGCGGATGCGCGGATCGTGCGGGCGCTGGAGTTGTCGCGCTGTGTCGTCGATGCGTTTCCGTCGACGCCGGCCGCGCGCGGCTACCGGTACCTCGCTGCGGAATTGCAGTACTGGCCGATGCGGCCAGCGATGTCGTCGCGTGCGCCAAGGATGGCGAGCGCGGCCGTAACAGCGGCGCAACACGCCGACCAACCGTCCGCGCAACACGCGTAGCGCAGCGCCGCGGACAAGGGGAGCACGATGTACAACGCTCAGGGAAAGATCTCCCAGGCTGACGTTCTGACGAAGTACGCGCCGCTCGTAAGGCGGCTCGGGCTCCAGCTCGTCGCGAAGATGCCGGCGAGCGTCGACCTCGACGATCTGATCCAGGCCGGCATGATCGGCCTGCTGGATGCGGCGAGCCGATACAAGGAAGACCAGGGCGCGCAGTTCGAGACCTACGCGAGCCAGCGGATTCGCGGCGCGATGCTCGACGAGTTGCGCAGCAACGACTGGCTGCCGCGCAGCCTGCGCCGCACGTCGCGCGAAGTCGAGACGGCCGTGCATCGCGTCGAACAGCGCCTCGGCCGTCCGGCCACCGAAACCGAAGTCGCCGATCATCTGAACATGCCGCTCGACGAATATCAGTCGATGCTGCAGGACCTGCACGGCAGCCAGCTGATCTACTACGAAGACTTCGACCGCTCGGCGGAAGACGAGCCGTTCCTCGACCGTTACTGCGTCGATCATTCGGACCCGTTGTCCGCGCTGCTCGACGACAGCCTGCGCTCGGCGCTGGTCGAGGCGATCGACCGGCTGCCGGAACGCGAGAAGCTGCTGATGTCGCTGTACTACGAACGCGGGATGAACCTGCGCGAGATCGGCGCGGTGATGGAGGTCAGCGAATCGCGCGTGTGCCAGCTGCACAGCCAGGCGGTCGCGCGACTGCGCACGCGGCTGCGCGAGATGGCGTGGGCGAATGCGGAGGCAGGTTGAGGTAGATGATGCTTGCCAGGACTATTCCATTTCGTGTTCGGCCGCGAGCGCGAGGAACGCCGAGCGCGACATGCCGTGCGCTTGCGCATAACGGTCGATGTCGTTGACGAGTACCTCCGGCAACGAAATATTGATACGCACGGCTTTTCTTAGCGCGGCGATATGCCCGACCGTGACGACGGCCCAGATCCATCCACGGTAGTGCGGGTTGCCGAAGTGTTCATCCAGCGGCCGTCGAACGGGCAGCGGCATACCCTCGTCGACCAGCGTGCCCAGATGGTTCTCGATTGCTTCCTTCACATTCGCGTACGCTTCATCGAGCGTATCGCCGGCCGACACGCAACCCGGAATGTCGGGTACCACGACACCGAACGCGTGCTTTGCGTCGCTAGGTTCGATCGCGATCGGAAAGGTCAGATTCTTCATTTGAGGCCAGCCTGTCTGAGGATACTGTTGAGCGTGCCGACAGGAAGATCCTTCTTCGGATGAGGGACCGTGACGAGGCCTGGCCTCACCGGGTGCCTGAAATGATGGTGGCTACCCGAGATTCTCACGATCATCCAGCCGTCGCTTGTGAGCAGCTTGACGACGTCGATACTTTTCACGCGGCACGTCCCTCCATCTTACACACGAGTACACACCTTTTCCAGTGGCTAGGTGGGTAGGCAAAGGCCGCGACCGTAATTCGGGATGGACAGGCAGATGCGCAGCCGACCGCGCTATTTGACGGGATGTGCAGCGCCCGGGCCACTCGGCCGATGGGCCGGTGCCGCGCGATCAGATGCGCAAATGAAAACGGCCCGTCGGTGATCGACGGGCCGCTAACTACAGCTGCACGACAGGCTCAATACTTCGTATCCGCGCTATACCCCGTAGACCGGAATCCGACCATCCGGCCCATAGAAGCCGTTCGTTTGCGGCATGACCTGGAGCACTTCGAGCGCACGACGGTTGTAGTCCATCCGCGTGCGGATCAGCACACCGTTGGTCGTGTTCTGGTTCCACGCGCGCTGCGCGGCCTGCTGCAGCAACGACCATTGCGCGGCGATGCGTGCGTCGGCCGCAGCGGCGAGCGTCATGCCCTGTTTGCCGCCGGGAAAGCCCTTTTCGGCGAGGCGCGCGTCGCGTACCTGTTCGAGTGCCGCGAGCTGCTCGATCAGCTCGGTTTTCTTCTCGACGATCGGTGGCAGCAACTCGAGCGGATGCGCGACCGTCAGCGCCTGTTCCTCGAGCACGAGCACGGAGGCGAAAATTTCGACGCTCGCATGCTCGTCGATGAGGGTGGCTAGCAGGGCGTCTTTCATCGTTGCGACTCGCTAAAACAAACCGGCCCGCGTGAAACACGCGGGCCGGATGGATGAATATCGTCCGGCGGCAAAGCCGCCGGTGCGTCGGACGACGCGGCGCTTAACTGCCGCTCGTCGGCGTTTTGTTCTGCAACAGATCGCGCGCGGTCTGCAGCACGCCATCCGCGATCTTGCTCGAATCGATGGTCAGCGTGCCGTTCTGGATCGCCTGACGGACCGACTCGACGTGCGCCGTATCGATGTCCGCCGATCCCGACGCCGCAAGGCTGCGCAGATGCTCGGACAAACCCGACAGGTTCACGTTCGCGTCGCCGGCCGGCGTCTGCGGGGCCGCCGAAGCAGTGCCCTGCGTGCCCGTGGTCGCAGCGTCGTTCTGTTGAGTGCGCGGCAGACCGTCTTTCAACGTCTGCAGACTGGTGCTGGTGGTGGAATCGACTTTCACGATTGGCTTCCTGAACGATTTGATCGTGATAACGGCATGCACGGATCAAAACTTTAGCGCAACCGGTGCGCGCCGTCTGCAGGCCGCGGTCCGGGCGGGTGCGGCCGTTCACAGCTGGATCTCCACGGTGGAGCCGTCCTTCACGATACCACTGATGATCTGGCCGCCAGCGGTCTTCACCCGCACCTGCTGGCCCGGCCCCGCGTTGTTCATCGCGCTGCCTTCCGCAGAGATCGCGAAACCCTGTCCCTGCGCGACCACCCGCACCGTCTGTCCGATCGACACCGACGTCGCACTGCGCAGCATGTCCTGCCGCAGCGGCAGGCCCGCCGCGACGCGCGTCAGTGCCACCGACCCGACCGCCTGTGACGGATCGGTGACGACGGCCATGGGCAGCACGGTGAGGTCGCCGTCGCGCGCGACGAGGTCGGCGACGCTCAGCACGTCGCCGGGTGCGAGCGCACGTGCAGCCAGATAGTAAGTCGCGTGGATCGACACCTTCGTCTGCAGATAGAGCGTCCATGGACGTTCGCCCGCACAGCGCACACCGACGGTCGTGCGGCCCCACAGCCGCGCGCCGGTCGGCATGAACGGCGACAGCGTCGTGCACGCGGCGAGTCCGCGCGGAAAGACCGGCGCGACGCTGATCTCGACCTTGCCCGGCAGCCCGGCGGCTTGCTGCTGCAGCCACGCGAGCGCGGCGCGGCGAATCGATTCGCCGTCCTGCATCGCGGGCGTCCCGGCAGCAGAAGGGTCGGCAGCTACCGGTTGCGAACCGGACACCGAGGCGGTCTGCACAGGCAGTGCGGCCCGCGGCGGATTCGTTGCGATCGGCGCCGGCCTCATGCCGGGTTGCGTGGCGACCGGCGTGATCACGACCGGTATCACGTCGCGCGGCGCAGCCGGCACGTTCACGCGGATCATGCCGCCCGATTCGCTGAGTATGGGGGGCTCGGCGGCGGCGGGATTGAAGCTCGCGCGGCGGATCGCGGGTGTCACAGGCGTCGCCGGCATCGCAGCCTCGCCGGTGCCGGGGATCACGATTGCGCCGCTCGCGTTCGCGGCCTGAGTGAAGCGGTCGCCGTCGCGCGGCGTCGATGGTCCGATAGCGGCGGACAGTGCCGCGTTCGAAGGCATCGTCGTCTTCGCGTTCGCGGCGCTCGTCACGCGATTCGCCAGCTCCGCGAGTGCGGCCGGATTCTTTTCACCGGGTCCGGGAATCACGATCGGACCGCCGGTGTCCTGCGCGAAGGCGGCGGAGGGCGCGACGAAAAGCAACGGCAACCCAAGCGCCGCGACGGCCCCGAGCGCCGCGATGGCCCCAGGCACCGCAATGCGCAGCAGCCGCGCGGCGTCGCGCGCGCGGGGCCGGACAGCAAGGGCGGACTGGGACATGGGTTCTTTCTCCGTCAACGTCGAAACCAGCAGCAGACAACCAGCAGCAGACAACAGTACGACTTGCATTCTAGAGAGCCGGCCCTCCGGGCAAACGTCGAATAGAGGGCGCCTTCCCCGGTTATTCGTCCGATTGCCGCTTGCGTCCGGCTCATAAGATGCACGTCATGGCAAAAGGCCTCTGCGGTTTGCGTCAGGTGCGGCAGTACGCACCCCGTCGTCTTCGCGGAAGCCTCGGTGCGTTGGGTCGGACCGCCAGGTCGGACCGTTTCCCGGAGATATCGATGCTGGACAAACTCGATGCCGAATTCGCCTTTGGACGCCAGGCGCTCGATGTGCGTGCGTACCGTCAGGAACTGCTGTCGTCGAACATCGCGAACGCCGATACGCCGGGCTACAAGGCCCGTGACGTCGACTTCGCGTCGTCGCTCGCTGGCGCGATGAAGAAGACCGACGGGGCGATGGCGAGTGCGTCGAATACCGCGCCGCTCGCGATGACTCAACCCGCCGGCGTGACCAGCGGCATGTCGATGGTGTCGACGCACGCGGGCCACATGGCCGGTACGTCGCGCCTCGTGCCGACCGGCGGTCCGAGCGACGACTACGGCACGCCGCTGTACCGCAATCCGACGCAGCCCGCGCTCGACGGCAACACGGTCGATCTCGACGCGGAGCGCGTGCAGTTCGCCGACAACTCGCTGCACTTCGAGACGGGGATCACCGTGCTGTCGCAGCAGATCAAGGGAATGCTCACGGTGATCACGTCGGGCTCGTAAGCCGCCGGCCGTGCAAAACCGTACCGCACCCGGAGCAACGCAAGCAAGAGACCACACAGAGAGAACAGCCATGCCATCCCTGATGAACATCTTCAACGTCGCGGGCTCGGCGCTGTCCGCCCAGTCGCAGCGGCTCAACGTTACGGCGTCGAACCTCGCGAACGCGGACAGCACGACCGGACCCGACGGCCAGCCGTACAAGGCGAAGCAGGTCGTGTTCGCGGTCGATCCGCTCGGCGGCGCGCGCACGGCATCCGGCCAGCAGGTCGGCGGCGTGCAGGTGACCGGCGTGATCGACGATCCGTCGCCGATGAAGACCGCGTACGACCCGGGCAACCCGGCCGCGAATGCCGACGGCTACGTGACGTTGCCGAACGTGGATCCGGTGCAGGAGATGGTCAACATGATTTCGGCGTCGCGCTCGTATCAGGCCAACGTCGAGACGCTCAACACCGCGAAACAGCTGATGCTGAAGACGCTCACGATCGGCACCTGAGGAGAAATCCGTGACCACCCAGACCACTATCGGCAGCAACGGCACGACCGTTTCGCAGACGCTGCTCGACACGATGAACGGCGCGAGCAGCAGTTCCAGCTCGAGCAGCACGAGCAGCGCGACGTCGGGCAGCGATCTGCAGAACACCTTCCTGCAGTTGCTTATCGCGCAGATGAAGAACCAGGATCCGACCAACCCGATGGACAGCTCGCAGATGACGTCGCAGCTCGCCCAGATCAACACGGTGACCGGCATCAGCCAGCTGAACACGTCGCTGACGTCGCTCGCGACGCAGCTGTCGGCGAGCCAGCAGCCGCAGGCGTCGCTGCTGATCGGTTCGACCGTGCTCACGTCGGGCAACGCCGTGACGGTCGCGAGCGGCAAGGGCACGCCGTTCGGCCTGCAGTTTGCAAGCGACGCGTCGAACGTGCAGGTGTCGGTGAAGAATTCGGCGGGACAGATCGTCGAAACGATCAACCTCGGCAGCGTGAAGGCCGGCTCGACGCCGTTCTCGTGGACGCCGACCGACGCGTCCGGCAACACGTTGCCCGACGGCAGCTACACGGTTTCGGCGACCGGCACGATCGCCGGCAAGGCCGGCACGGGCACGACACTGTCCGCGTCGACGGTGACGAGCGTCGTCCAGCAGTCGGACGGCACGCCAGGCCTGCTGCTGTCGAATGGCACGACGATCGGCCTCACGCAGGTCAACGCGATTCTCTAACGCTTTCTAGCACTTTTCAGTTACATCGGATACGGAGACCGTCATGGGTTACCAACAAGGTTTGAGTGGGCTGGCAGGGGCATCGAACGATCTGGACGTGATCGGCAACAACATCGCGAACGCGAACACGGTCGGCTTCAAGCAGGGCCAGGCGCAGTTCGCCGACGTCTACGCGAACTCGGTCGCGACCGCGGTGAATACGCAGATCGGCCTGGGCACGCGACTCGCACAGGTGCAGCAGCAGTTCTCGCAAGGCACGATCACGACGACGAACCAGGCGCTCGACGTCGCGATCAACGGCAACGGCTTCTATCAGATGTCGAACAACGGTTCGCTCACGTATTCGCGCAACGGCGTGTTCCAGCTCGACAAGAACGGTTTCATCGTCAGCTCGGACGGTCTGCAGCTGATGGGCTATACGGCGAACGCGGGCGGCATCATCAACACGGCGCAAACCGTGCCGCTGCAGGTCCCGACCGGCAACATCGCGCCGGTCGCGACGAAGACGATCACCGCCCAGTTCAACCTGAACGCTCAGGACACGGTGCCGACCGTTACGCCGCTCGACCCGAACGACAACAAGTCCTACAGCTACACGACGTCGACCCAGGTGTACGACTCGCTCGGTGGCTCGCAGCAGGTCAACATGTACTTCGTGAAGACGGCGACCGGCTCGTGGGACGTCTACGCGGGCACCGCGACCGGCACGCCGGCGAAGGTCGGCACCGCGACGTTCGACACGTCGGGCAACCTCACCAGCACCACCGACGCGGCCGGTGCCGCGACCACGCCGCCGCTGACGTTCAGCTTCTCGATCCCGAACAGCGACGGCTCGGCGACACCGCAGGCCCTGCAGTTCGCGATCAGCGGCACGACGCAGTTCGGCAGCGCCGACGGCGTGAACAAGATGCAGCCCGACGGCTACGCGGCCGGCACGCTGACCAACTTCACGGTCGGCAACGACGGGACCCTCACCGGCAATTATTCGAACGGCCAGACCCAGGCGCTCGGTCAGATCGTGCTCGCGAACTTCGCCAACGAGAACGGCCTCGTGAATCTCGGCGGCAACCAGTACGAAGCGACTGCGGCATCGGGCGTCGCGCAGATCGCGACGCCGGGCAGCACGAACCACGGCTCGCTGCAGGGTGGTGCGGTCGAGAACTCGAACGTCGATCTGACGAGCGAGCTCGTGAACCTGATCACCGCGCAGCGCAACTATCAGGCGAACGCGCAGACGATCAAGACGCAGCAGACCGTCGACAACACGCTGATCAACCTGTAAGCGCCGGACCGACCGAGCACATCATGGACCGCCTGATCTACACCGCGATGACGGGCGCCTCACAGGCGCTCGAACAGCAGGCCGTGGTCGCGAACAATCTCGCGAACACCTCGACGACGGGTTTCCGCGCGCAGCTGGCGACGTTTCGCGCCGTGCCGATGAACTTCGGCGACGGCAGCCAGACCGACACGACCCGCACGTTCGTGCTCGCGTCGACGCCCGGCGCCGATTACACGCCGGGCCCGCTGCAGCGCACCGGCAACCCGCTCGACGTCGCGGTACAGGGCCCGGGCTGGCTGGCCGTGCAGACGGCGGATGGCAACGAGGCGTACACGCGCGCGGGCAACCTGCACGTCGACCAGAACGGCCAGATCGTCAACGCGTCGAACCTGCCGGTGGTCGGCAACAGCGGTCCGCTGTCGGTGCCGCCCGGCGCGGAAGTGACGATCGGCAAGGACGGCACGGTGTCCGCGCTGGTGCCGGGCAACCCGCCGACGGCGATCGCCGTGGTCGATCAACTGAAGCTCGTGAATCCCGATCCGTCGACGTTGCAGCGTGGCGACGACGGCCTGTTTCACACCGTCGACGGCAATCCTGCGGACGCGGACCCGACCGTCGTGCTCGCGCCGGAATCGCTCGAGGGCAGCAACGTGAACCCGGTCGCGGCGATGGTCTCGATGATCACCAACGCGCGGCAGTTCCAGATGCAAACGAAGCTGCTCGAATCCGCCGACCAGAACGATCAGGCCGCGAACCAGCTGCTCAACTTCAGCTAGCTAGCGAACGAAAAAACGGAAGCGCGGCGCGCGAGCTCCGCTCTACCAGACTCACCCAGGCCCAGCCAGGAGAAGACCCACCGTGAACCGCTCACTGTATATCGCCGCCACCGGCATGAATGCGCAGCAGGCGCAGATGGACGTGATCTCGAACAACCTCGCGAACGTGAGCACGAACGGCTTCAAGGGATCGCGTGCCGTGTTCGAGGATCTGCTGTACCAGACCGTCCGTCAGCCGGGCGCGAACTCGACGCAGCAGACCGAACTGCCGTCCGGCATCCAGCTCGGCACCGGGGTGCAGCAGATCGCGACCGAACGTCTTTACACGCAGGGCGCGCTGTCGCAGACCGGCAATTCGAAGGACGTCGCGATCAACGGTCAGGGCTTCTTCCAGGTGCAGATGCCGGACGGCACGCTCGCGTACACGCGCGACGGTTCGTTCCAGACCAACCAGCAGGGACAGCTCGTCACATCGAGCGGCTATCAGGTGATCCCGGCGATCACGATTCCGCAGAACGCGACGGGGCTGACGATCGGCACCGACGGCACGGTGTCGGTGACCCAGGCCAATTCGAGCAACAGCGTGCAGATCGGCGCGCTGCAGCTGGTTACGTTCATCAACCCGGTCGGCCTCGATGCGAAGGGCGAAAACCTGTTCGCGGAGACGTCGTCGTCGGGCACGCCGAACGTCACGCAACCGGGACTGAACGGCGCGGGCACGCTGAGCCAGGGCTACGTCGAGGGATCGAACGTCAACGTCGTGCAGGAACTCGTGAACATGATCCAGACGCAGCGCGCGTACGAAATCAACAGCAAGGCCGTGACCACGTCCGACCAGATGCTGCAGACGCTCAGCCAGATGCCGGTGTGACCGGGCTGAAGCAGTCGGGAATATCAAGGTAATCAAGATGTCGCACTTCATTCGTCCTTCGCCTCGTGCAGCATGCCAGGCAGCCCGTTCCGGGGCTTTGAGCCTCGGAGCGGCTGCGCGGCTCGCCACAGTCGGCCTCGTCGTCGCCGTGCTTGGTGGCTGCGGGCTCGTGCCGAAGCAGCCGATCGTCCAGCAGCCGATGACGGCCGTACCGCCGCTGCCGCCGCACGCGCAGACGGCGGGCTCGATCTACAATCCAGGCTACGCGGGCCGACCGCTCTTCGAAGACCAGCGGCCGCGCAATATCGGCGACATCCTGACCATCGTGATCCAGGAGAACATCAACGCGACGAAGTCGTCGGGCGCGAACACCAACCGCAACGGAGCGACGGACTTCAACGTGCCGACGGCCGGTTTTCTCGGCGGCCTGTTCGGCAAGGCGAACCTCAGCGCGAAGGGCGACAACACGTTCGCGGCGACGGGCGGCGCGAACGCGTCCAACACCTTCAACGGCACGATCACCGTGACGGTGACGAACGTGCTGACGAACGGCAATCTCGTCGTGAGCGGCGAGAAACAGATGCTGATCAACCAGGGCAACGAATTCGTCCGTTTCTCAGGCGTTGTCAATCCGAACACGATTTCCGGGCTGAACTCGGTGTTCTCGACGCAGGTCGCGGACGCGAAGATCGAATACTCGGCGAAGGGCTATATCGACGAGGCGGAGAACATGGGCTGGCTGCAGCGTTTCTTCCTCAACGTGGCGCCGTGGTGATCATGAACTCCGCTCCTCGAATCTCATTCTTCTCATCGACGCGCGTGCTCCAACGTTTGCTCGCGCTCGTCTGCGCGGGCCTCGCGTTCGCCGCGATGCCGGCCGCGCACGCGGAACGCCTGAAGGATCTCGTGTCGATCCAGGGCGTGCGCGACAACCCGCTGATCGGCTATGGCCTCGTCGTCGGCCTCGACGGTACCGGCGACCAGACCACGCAGACGCCGTTCACGACGCAGACCCTCGCGAACATGCTCGCGAACCTTGGCATCTCGATCAACAACCAGTCGGCGGGCGGCAGCAATTCGGGCACGTCGTCGCTGTCGACGATCCAGTTGAAGAACGTCGCCGCGGTGATGGTCACCGGGACGCTGCCGCCGTTCGCACGGCCCGGCGAAGCGATCGACATCACGGTGTCGTCACTCGGCAACGCGAAGAGCCTGCGCGGCGGCACCCTGCTGCTCACGCCGCTGAAGGGCGCGGACGGCCAGGTCTATGCGCTCGGGCAGGGCAACCTCGTGGTCGGCGGCGCAGGTGCAAGTGCGAACGGTAGCCGCGTACAGGTGAACCAGCTCGCGGCAGGTCGTATCGCGGGCGGCGCGATCGTCGAGCGCGCGGTGCAGAGTTCGGTGTCGCAGGCGGGCATGATGCAGCTCGAGCTGAACGACATGGACTACGACACCACGCAGCGCATCGTCGCAGCCGTGAACAACGCATTCGGCAGCGGCACGGCGACCGCGCTCGACGGCCGCACGATCCAGTTGCGCGCGCCGGCCGACAGCGAACAGCAGGTCGCGTTCATGGCCCAGTTGCAGAACCTCGACGTGCGACCCGCGCAGGCCGCCGCGAAGGTGATCCTGAACGCGCGCACCGGCTCGATCGTGATGAACCAGATGGTGACGCTGCAAAGCTGCGCGGTCGCGCACGGCAACCTGTCGGTGATCATCAACACGACGCCGGTGGTGAGCCAGCCCGGCGCGTTCTCGAACGGCCAGACTGTGGTTGCCCGGCAGTCGCAGATCCAGTTGAAGCAGGACAGCGGCGCAGTGAAGTTGCTGTCCGCCGGCGCGAATCTCGCCGAAGTGGTGAAGGCGCTCAACGCACTCGGCGCGACGCCCGCGGATCTGATGTCGATCCTGCAGGCGATGAAGGCAGCGGGCGCGCTGCGTGCCGACCTCGAAATCATCTAAGGAAGACGGCGATGAACAACTCGGATCCTTCCAGTACCGCCAACGACCTGACCCAGCGCTTCGCGCTCGACGTGCAGGGCTTCGATGCGCTGCGCGCGCAGGCCAACGCATCGCCGCAGGCCGGCATGAAGATGGCCGCGCAGCAGTTCGACGCGGTGTTCACGCAGATGATGCTGAAGAGCATGCGCGAAGCGACGCCGTCCGATGGCCCGTTCGATTCGCACGACAGCGCGACCTTCACCTCGATGCTCGACCAGCAGTTGTCGCAGCAGATGTCGTCGAAGGGCATTGGCGTCGCGGACGCGATGCTCAAGCAGTTGATGCGCAACGCCGGCCAGGGCGGCGACGCGAGCGCGGGCAACAACGCCGCGCTGAACGCGCTCTCGAAGGCCTACGGCAACAGCGCCGCGAACGGCGCGCTTGCGTCGGGTAAAGGCTATTCGGCGAACAGCGCGTTGACGCCGGCGCTGCGCGGCGACGGCTCGTCGCAGAAGGTCGATGCATTCGTCGACAGGCTCGCCGCGCCGGCGCAGGCCGCGAGCGCGGCGACTGGCATTCCGGCGCGCTTCATCATCGGCCAGGCCGCGCTCGAATCGGGCTGGGGCAAGAGCGAGATCAAGAAGTCGGACGGTTCGTCGAGCCACAACGTGTTCGGCATCAAGGCGACCAAAGACTGGAACGGCAAGACCGTGTCGACGCTGACGACCGAGTACGTGAACGGCAAACCGCAGCGCGTCGTCGAGAAATTCCGCGCGTACGACTCGTACGAGGAAGCGATGACCGATTACGCCAGCATGCTGAAGGCCAATCCGCGTTACGCGCAGGTGCTCAATTCGTCGCACGACGTCGCCGGTTTTGCGCACGGGATGCAGCGCGCCGGCTACGCGACCGATCCGCACTACGCGAAGAAGCTGATTTCGATTATGCAGAGAATGGCCTGACGGGTTGGCCAGGTTGGCGACGTCGGAACGACGTCGAAGCGGGGTTCGCGATGCAGTCCATACGAGGAAAGCTGAACGAGGCAGGAATGCGACGGGGCCATGTCGCAGTACAAGACGGGACCGCCGGCCGTCCTCGTGACGGTCGGCCTAACCGCATGCATCACACGCGCTGCGCCCGGGTGGCACACCCCGGCCGGCGTAAAAGGGATGAAATATTTAGCGAGGATCCCCTAAACTTTCGCTGCCCGCTGCCGCTATTCAGGAAGACCCGACGACCGGAAGGCTTTGCTGCCATTCCGGCCGAACGCGCGCGGCAGCCTGTCCAGCAATCCAGAGACCCGGCTGCGCGTGCGCACGACTACGCACACCGGCAAGCCCATGGATACTACCCAGTCGACCGGCCAGAACGATACCGTCAGCCCACCGGACATCCCGCTCGAGGAGAGCGACCACGATTTCGGCCGGCGCAATACGCTGGAAATCGGCGTGCAGTTGCGCAACCTCGTGAATCGCGGCGACTTTCTGACGGTGCAGTACAAGGGTGGCCAGCTGGTGACGCGGATTCTCGAGGTCGATGTGCGCAACCGGACGTTCACCTTCGACTGGGGCGCGCTGCCGGAGGCGAACCGCAGCCTGCTGGCCGCGCCGCACTGCCAGTTCCGCGCGTCGCCGGAAGGCGTGCGCATCGAGTTCTCGACGCCGGCGCCGCGCGAGCGACGCTTCGAAGGGCTACCCGCATTCGAAGCCAGTTTTCCGGAGGTGCTGTATCACGTGCAGCGCCGCGAGTATTTCCGCGTCGATGCGCCTGTACTCGATCCGTACACCTGCCGCGGCTGTCTGCCGGACGGCGACGCGTTCCGCTTCGAAGTGCACGACATGTCGCTCGGCGGCGTGGGCGTACGAACGACGGATATGCGCGCAGCCGATCTGCCGCTGGGCGTCACGCTGCCCGACGTCGAGCTGAGCCTCGGTTCGCTCGGTACGCTGTCGCTCGATCTGCAGCTTGTGTCGCATCGCGCAGTCGCACTGCCGAATGGCATGCAGCGCCATCAACTCGGATTGCGCTTTCTCACTCTGCCGGGCAGCGCGGAAAACACGCTGCAACGGCTGATCACGCAGCTGGAAATGAAGCGCCGGTCGCTCGTACGCGCCTAGCGCGACGCCGGCGCGCAAGCCGCGCTGGCCCTCAATTTTCCCGCCGGCGAGCCGATATACAGGAAGTTCACGCAACGCGCCGGGCTGCTTCCGACGCTCGCCATTCCAGGATGACGCATGTCCAGCAACCTCTTTAACATCGGCCTCAGCGGACTCAACGCCGCGCAATGGGGACTGTCGACGACGGGGCAGAACATCAGCAACGCGACGACGCCCGGCTATTCGGTCGAACGTCCCGTGTACGCGGAAGCAAGCGGCCAGTACACCGGCTCCGGCTACCAGCCGGGCGGCGTCACGACGACGACCGTGCAGCGCCAGTACAGCCAGTACCTGACGACCCAGCTGAACAACGCGCAGTCGTCGGGTAGCTCGCTCAATGCGTACTACACGATGATCGCGCAGCTGAACAACCTGGTCGGCAGCCCGACCGCGGGCATCTCGACCGCGATCACGAGTTACTTCACCGGTCTGCAGGGCGTGTCGAACAGTCCCGCCGATCAGGCCGCGCGGCAGACCGCGATCAGCAGCGCACAGACGCTCGCGAACCAGATCAACGCAGCCGGTCAGCAGTACGACCAGTTGCGCGCGAGCGTCAACACGCAGCTGTCCAGCACCGTCACGCAGGTCAACAGCTATACCACGCAGATCGCGCAGCTGAACTCGCAGATCGCGGCTGCAAGCAGCGCGGGCCAGCCGCCGAACCAGTTGCTCGACCAGCGCGATCTCGCGGTGTCGAACCTGTCGCAGCTCGTCGGCGTGCAGGTCGTGCAGAACGGCAACAGCTACAGCCTCTTCATGAGTAACGGCCAGCCGCTCGTTCTCGCGGACAAGAGCTTCAATCTCGGCACGGCGACGTCGCCGGGCGATCCGACCGAACAGGCCGTGACCTATCTCGGCCTCGCTGGCGCGACGCCCGCACCGACGCCGCAGACGCTGTCGGACAGCCAGGTGTCGGGCGGTACGCTCGGCGGCCTGCTCGCGTTCCGCAGCCAGACGCTCGATCCGGCCGCCGCGCAGCTCGGCGCGATCGCGACCAGCTTCGCCGCGCAAGTGAACGCGCAGAACGCACTCGGCCTCGACCTGTCGGGCAATGCTGGCAGCAACCTGTTCACCGTCGGCAGCCCGACCGTCTACGCGAACCAGAGGAACACCGGCGGCGCGACGCTCAGCGCATCGTTCGCGAATGCGGCGCAGCCGACCACGAGCGATTACACGCTCGGGTACGACGGCACGAACTACACGCTGACCGACAACGCGACTGGCTCCGTCGTGGGCACCGCGACGAACCTGACCAACCCGATCGGCGGCCTGCAGTTCTCGCTGACCGGCACGATGGCCGTGGGCGATTCGTTCACCGTGCAGCCGACGCGCGGCGCGCTCGACAACTTCGCGCTCACGACCAGCAACGGCGGCGCGATCGCCGCCGCGTCGCCGGTGCTTGCGAGCAAGGGCAGCGGGAACACCGGTGCGGCGACGATCTCGCAAGGATCGGTCGGCACCGGTTATTCGCTGCCGACCGGCACCACCACGCTCACCTACGACAACACGACGACGCCCGCGCAGTTCACCGGCTTCCCGCCGAACTCGGTGGTGACGATCGCCGGCTCGCCGCCGACCACGATCAACATCAACGCGGCGGGCACGACGCCCGTGCCGTACAACCCGGCCACCGGCGCGACGCTGACGATCAACAGCGCGACGACACCCGCGCCGGCCGGTTCGATGAACGCGGTGACGGTGACGATCACCGGCACGCCGAACAATAGCGACACGTTTGCGATCGGCAGCAACACCGGTGGCGGCAATGACGGCCGCAACGCGCTCCTGCTGTCGAACCTCGTCACCGCGAAGTCGCTGAACGGCGGCTCGAGCACGCTCACCGACGCGTACGCGAACTACGTGAACACGATCGGCAACCAGACCAACCAGGTCCAGACGCAGAACACGGCGCAGACCTCGCTTGTCACGCAGATCACATCCGCGCAGCAGTCCGTGTCGGGCGTCAATACCAACGAAGAAGCGGCGAACCTGCTGCAGTACCAGCAGCTGTATCAGGCCAACAGCAAAGTTATCCAGACCGCGTCGACGCTGTTCCAGACGCTACTCGGCATTTTCCAGTGAGGCGTTGAATCATGCGCATTTCGACGACGCAGTTTTTCAACATGAACGTTCAGCAGATGAACGACCAGCAGAGCACGCTCGCGCAGTTGTACCAGCAGCTATCGAGCGGCATCAGCCTCGGGACGCCGTCGGACAATCCGCTCGGCGCAGCGCAGGCGGTGCAGCTCAGCACGCAGGGCGCGACGCTGTCGCAGTACGCCGACAACCAGAACACCGCGCTGTCGTCGCTGCAGGCCGAGGATTCGACGCTCGGCAGCGTGAGCACCGTGCTGACCAGCATCAATACGCTGATCGTGCGTGCCGGCGACGGCTCGCTCGGCGACGCCGACCGCAGCGCGATCGCGACGCAGCTCGAAGGGCTGCGCAGCCAGTTGATGACGCTCGCCAACTCGACCGATTCGCAGGGCAACTACCTGTTCTCCGGATTCCAGACCACCGCCGCGCCGTACAGCGTGAATGCGGGCGGCTCGGTCGTCTACACCGGCGACAGCGGCGATCGCACCGTGCAGGTCGCGGACACGCGCAACATCTCGACGGCGGACAACGGCGCATCGGTGTTCCAGAGTGTCGCGACCGTCGGCACCAGCGCGATTCCGTCGGGCAGTACGTCGAACATCGGCACCGGGGTGATCGGTTCGGTGAGCACGACGAATGCCGCGAGCCCGACGAACGCGCACTCGTTCTCGATCGCATTTTCGAGCGCGACGACCTACACCGTGACCGATAACTCGACGACGCCGGCGACCGTCAGCGGCCCGCAGGCGTTCGCGTCCGGCTCGGCGATCGCACTCGGCGGCGGCCAGTCGGTGGCGATCACCGGCGCACCGGCCGCGGGCGATTCGTTCACGGTCCAGCCAGCCGCGCAGGCGGGCACCGACGTGTTCGCGACGATCGATCAGCTTGTCGCCGCCTTGCAGACACCGGTGACGAGCCCGACGTCGACCGCCAACCTGAACAACGCGCTGACGACCGGCATGTCGAAGCTCACGAACACGCGCAACAACGTGGTGACCGTGCAGGCGTCGGTCGGCGGCCGCGAACAGGAAATCGCGGCGCTGCAGGCCGTCACGCAGACCAACTCGCTGCAGACGCAAAGCGATCTCGCCAATCTGACCACGGTCAACCTGACGACCATCGTGAGCCAGTACACGATGGAGCAGAACGCGCTGCAGGCGTCGCAGGAAGGGTTTGCGAAGATTCAGAATCTGTCGTTGTTCAACTATCTGAATTGATGACCGGCAAGCTGCCCGTCGCAACCGCGAGTCGGGCAGTCTAGATGAGGTCCGCGGCGTCACGGATGCGCTGTGCTGTTGCCGGCAGCCCGTTACGCTCCAGGGCGCGGGCAAAATCCTCCGGTGTGGCCTCGGGCTTTTTCCAGCGAGCGCGCATGCGCTTGAATGCGCTCATCGCCGTGAGTGAGTCCAGGTCCCACTGGTTGATCACGAATCGGTCCGGGTCGACTATTTCAATGCCGTATCCCGCTGCAATCTGTGGCGGGAAATCGCGAAGATTTGCCGTCACGATGCAATCCGCGTGACCGGCAACGGCAGCCGCGAGGACGTGTCTGTCGTCAGGATCGGGTAGCGTGAAGCTGTCGGTAAGCGGTGTCCAGACGGCTTCGGGAACCTCCCAATCCGGAATCGCTTCGCGCATGCTGTCCCGCCGGATTTCGAGCTTGCCCTTCAGGTCGGGTCGTTGCTCTTCCAGTGCGGTGATCCACTCATATTCGATTCGCTGTGTCCATTTCGCGGCAAAAAGTCCTGCGGTCGCCAGACTCATCAACGTGTCAGTGATTGCGAGAGGAAAGAGGACGCACGCGTCCAGCAACGCCGTATAGCGTGCATAACCGGCCATTCAATAATCCAGTCCAAGTTCGCGCGCGTTGTCGGCCATGCGTTCGAGGGCGGCCGTCTGTTTCTCCCGCATCCGGTTCGCGTAGGCGACCAGATCGTTGAAAGCGATCCGACGGTGCGTGCCGACCATACGATGCGGCAATCTGCCTTCCTCGATTTCCTTGATGACGAATGGCCGCGATACGTTGAGGAAGTGAGCGGCCTCCACCGTCGTGAATTCCCGGTTTGCCGGCGTAAGGAGGATCGAGCGACCCTCGCTCATTGCGCCGAGCAACTGGCCAATGAGCTTCAACGCGGCGGGCGGAACCTCAACAGACGGAGATTCCCCCTTATCCGTCGTGAGCGTGATCGATGCCGCACGGGAGTGGTCGAGCGCCTCCATGATGCAACGCTGCGCCACGCGCGCCATTTCCTGTTCACGCTCCGTCATCGGCGGAGGCGTTACCTCGCGAATTCGATCTACGGTACGCATGTCAATTCTTCCTTTCGAGCGCCAATAGGACCATCGGCTAAGCTGGCTTACACGTCAGCCAGCTTAGCCGATGGTCCGAATAAATGCAATAAATGCAACAAGTGAAGCAGGTGAAAAGCCTCCGAGCCTCGATGGATCGATCCCTCGGCATCGGCCCGGACAGCACTACCTGAGCCCCAACGCCACCCTTCCCATCTCATCGATCCCGTTATCGAACAACCTCGCGAAGAACGGAATCATGTTGGGCGCCATCAGCTGCAGCAGCAGCATGCCGACGAGGATCGTCAGCGGGAAGCCGATCTGGAACACGCCGATCTGCGGCGCCGCGCGGTTCAGGATGCCGAGCGAGAGGTTCGCGATCAGCAGCGCGGCGACCACCGGCAGCGACAGCAGGAGCCCCGCCGAAAACACCGTCACACCCCAGCCCGCGAGCATTCGCCAGCCCGCCGGCCCGAGCAGGTTCGCCGCGACCGGCACCGAGTCGAACGTCGAGAGCAACGCGGTCAGCATCTGCAGGTGGCCGTCGAGCGCGATGAACGCGAGCATCGCGATGGTGTTCATGTAGCGCGACACGACCACGCTCGAGCCGCTGACCTGCGGGTCGAAGAAGGTCGCGAAGCCGAGCCCCATGCCGAGGCCGATCATGTCGCCGGTCGCCTGGATCGCGCCGAACACGACCTGCATCGTGAAGCCGAGCGCCGCGCCGATCAGAAACTGGTTGACGATGATCCAGATGCCCGTCGACGAAAACACCGTGGCCTGCGGCAGCGGCGCGAGCGTCGGCGCGACGATCAGCGTGACGAACGCCGCGATGCCGACCTTCACGCGCACCGGCACCGAGTTGTCGCCGAACGCGGGCGCGGTCGCGACCAGCGCGAGAATGCGCACGAAGGGCCACAGGAACGCGGTGAGCCATGCGTTCAGCTGGGCGTAGGTGACGGTGAACATCGCTGGCGTGAGCGGACGAAGAGGGTCGCGTTCAGTTCGCGAGCGTCGGGATGGTCGTCAACATGTGGCGCATGTAGTCGAGCATCGTGGTCAGCATCCACGGGCCGATCAGCACGAGCGTGACGGCGATCGCCATCAGCTTCGGGATGAACGACAGCGTCGCTTCGTTGATCTGCGTCGCGGCCTGGAACAGGCTGACGACGAGGCCGACCACCAGGCCGACGAGGAGCGGCGGCGCGGCCAGCACGAGCGCGACGTACATCGCCTCGTGCGCAAGCGTGGTGACTGTTTCTGGCGTCATGGTCGGGCGTCCTCGGTGTTCCTGATGTCCATGGCGGCGAGCATCAGACGAAACTCTGCGCGAGCGAGCCGAGCAGCAACTGCCAGCCGTCGACCAGCACGAAGAGCATCAGCTTGAACGGCAGCGAAATGGTCGCGGGCGAGATCATCATCATCCCCATCGACATCAGCACGCTGGCCACCACCATGTCGATGATGAGGAACGGTATGAAGATCGTGAAGCCGATCTGGAAGCCGGTCTTCAGTTCGCTCGTGACGAAGGCCGGCACGAGCAGCGACAGCGGCACGTCTTCGGGGCCCTGCATCGGCGCCGCGTGCGAAATGCGCGCGAACAGTGCGAGATCGGTCTCGCGCGTCTGCCGCAGCATGAACGTCTTGAACGGCGCGACGCCACGCGACACGGCCTGGTCCATCGTGATCGTGCCGTCGGAGAACGGCTTGTAGCCATCGGTGTACGCCTTATCGAGCACCGGCGACATCACGAACAGCGTGAGGAACAGCGCAAGGCCGACCAGCACCTGGTTCGGCGGCGTCGACTGCGTGCCGAGCGCCTGACGCAGCAGCGACAGCACGATGATGATGCGCGTGAAGCTCGTCATCATCAGCACCATCGCCGGCAGGAACGACAGCATCGTGAGCAGCAGCATCGTCTGCACGCTCAGCGAGTAGGTCGTACCGCCGTTCGGGCCGGGGCTCGTGTTGAAAGCGGGCAGGCCGGCTGTCTGCGCGAACGACAGCGTCGGCAGCGCGAGCATCAGCAGCGGCAGCGCATAGCGCCCAGCAAAATGAATAACAGCGCGCATTACAACGGGCCGCGTCGCGCGCATGGATCGCGCGGAGATTCGAACGAACGACATTTATTGGTCTCCGCTGCCGGGGCGGTTCAGGCGTTTGCCGACTTCGCCTTTCATCGCTTCGCGAAAGCGCTGACCGAACGTGCCGGAGAGCGGAGCGGCGGACGATGCGTCCGCGCCGGGAAGATCGGTGGTACCCGCGGGCATCGTATGCAGCAGGCGAACGTTGCCAGGCGCTGCGCCGAGCACGAGCCACGTGTCACCGATCTCGACCACCGCAACGCGCTCCTTGCCGCCGAGCGACGCGCCGCCGATCGTCTTCACGAGGCCGCCGCGTTGCGACGGCTGCAGGCCGAAGCGCCGTGCGAGCCACGCGAAGCCGAATACCAGCCCGATGACGACCGCGAGACCGACCAGCGTCTGTAGCACCGCGCCGACACCCAGCGAGGGGACCGCGGTGCCCGCGCCGACGCCGGACGCGATGCGCGCGGCGTTGTTCACAGCGTTGATGTCGGCCGCGTGAGCGGTTCCGACCCAGGCGGCTGACATGACCGAGGCGGTCGCCATTGCGATGCTGGCGAAAAGCGAGGCGAGCGCGACTGGCGCGCGCCCGCGACCGGCAGACTTCATCGATTCAGCTTCCGGATGCGTTCGGACGGCGTGATGATGTCCGTCAGGCGGATGCCGAACTTGTCGTTCACCACGACCACTTCGCCCTGCGCGATCAGACAGCCGTTCACGAGCACGTCCATCGGTTCGCCGGCCAGGCCGTCGAGTTCGACCACCGACCCCTGCGCGAGCTGCAGCAGGTTGCGGATCGCGATCTTCGTGCGGCCGAGTTCGACGGTCATCTGGACGGGGATGTCCAGGATCATGTCGATGTCGTTGCGCGTCGTCGTCGGTGCCACCTTCGACAGCGGCTGGAACACGCCCGCTGCCGCCGCGCTCACTTCACCGCCGTTGTTCTGTTCTGCGAGCGCGCTCGCCCAGTCGTCCAGTGCCGGGTCTGCGGCGGCCTGTGCGGCCGCGAGCTGCGGTTCGCCGGCCGGCAGTTGCGCTTCCGGCGTGCCGTTGAGGTCACTCATATCCACCTTCCTTCGTCGTGTCGGTTGCGCTGATCATCTTCTGGACGCGCAACGCGTACTGACCATTGAAAATTCCGTAGCCGCATTCCATCACCGGCACGCCGTCCACCTTCGCGACGATGTGCTCGGGGATGTTGATCGGCAGGACGTCGCCTGCGCGCATGTTGAGGATCTTTTCGAACGTCACGGGGATTTCCGCGAGATCCGCGGTGAGTTCGACTTCTGCGGCCTGCACCTGCTGCGACAGCACGCGCACCCAGCGACGGTCCACTTCGAGCGCTTCGCCCTGGATCGGCGACGACAGCACGTCGCGGATCGGCTCGATCATCGAGTACGGCATGCAGATGTGCAGCGTGCCGCCCGTCGTGCCGAACTCGATCGAGAACTGCGTAACGATGACGATCTCGTTCGGCGTCGCGACGTTCGCGAACTGCGTGTGCATTTCGGAGCGCACGAATTCGAACTGCAGCGGCCGCACGCTCTTCCACGAATTCCCGTAGTGCTCGAACACGAGATTCAGCAGCTTGCTGATGATGCGTTGTTCGGTTGCCGTGAAGTCGCGGCCTTCGACGCGCGTATGAAAGCGCCCATCGCCGCCGAACAGGTTATCGACGACGAAGAACACCAGGTTCGGGTCGAACACGAACAGCGAGGTGCCGCGCAGCGGTTTGATGTGAACGAGGTTGAGGTTGGTCGGGATCGGCAGGTTGCGGGTGAATTCGCTGTACTTCACCACCTTCACGGGGCCGACGGAGATTTCCGCCGTGCGCCGCATGAAGTTGAAGATACCGACGCGGAGCAGGCGCGCAAAACGGTCGTTGATGATTTCGAGGCCGGGCATCCGGCCGCGGACGATGCGTTCCTGCGTCGCGATGTTGTACGGACGCACGCCCGTGCGTTCGGTCTGCTCGGCTTCGGCGTCGGCTTCGCCGGTGACGCCTTTCAGGAGTGCATCCACCTCCTCCTGGGACATGAACTCTTCGTGGCCCATTCCTTATTCCTCGTGCATCCGTTCGCGGTTAAGAGGTGGCGCAGCGTGACGCGTCACTGCACGACGAATTCGGTGAACAGCACGTCCTGAACGTGCGAAGCCTGGCCGCCGGCATCGTTCGGCTGTTCGATCAGTGCCTTTAGTTCCTTCGCGAGCGCCTGCTTGCCGTCGAGCGGCGCGAGATCGTCGGGATGCTTGTTCGACAGCGCGAGCAGCACCCGACTACGAATCTCGGGCATGTGCTCCGTCAGGTGATCCTGGGTTTTCTGGTCGGTGAGCTTCAGCGTGAGACCGATGCGCAGATAGTGTTGCTGACCGTCGTCGGACTGCAGGTTGACGGTCATCGGTTCGAGCGGAAAGAACACCGGTACCGCCGACGGAGTGACGGTTGCCGACGGGCTCGCGGGTGTCGCGGGGCGTTTGTTCATGAAGAACCACACGCCCGCGCCGGCTGCTGCGGCGGCGACGAGTGCGATGAGCGCGATCAGGAGAATGCGCTTGATCGGGCCCGGCGAGTTCGACGGAACGATGGCCGGCTGGGTTGCGGTCGTGGTTGTTGCCATGAGGTGTCTGTGCGTGCGTCAGTGCTGGTAGGGTGAATTGTTCTCTATTGGCGCGCCGCGCGATGGGGCGAAAAGAAGGGGGATTTGGGGGTATCTCGTTCTTTTGGAATGGCCGATGGCATTTGCTTGGGTTTTGTTTTGGTGTTCTTGTATTGGGTCTTGCTCTTGCTCTTGCTCTTGCTCTTGGCCTTGCCCTTGCCCTTGCCCTTGCCCTGGCAGGCGGCTGCAATTTGGCGCCTCGCGGCGCAGGCGTTGCCCCTGTGCGGGGCGGCACCTCCTTTCTTTGCCGCGGCAAAGAAAGGAGGCAAAGAAAGCCGCTCGACACGTTACCGAGTCCTTTCCGCGCGTAACCAGAGATGGCCCGCACCTAAGTGTCGTCCTCGCACAGACACGGTAGTGGTCCGAGACGAGACCGTCCCCCGGATCACAAACCGGAGTGACAAGGGTCCCACCCACCCCGCGGCGCACTGGTGTGCGCGCGGACGGGTCTACGTGGGAAACCGTCGGGGAAGAGTGAGACGCGGTGCAGAACGGCAGCCGCATTGGACTCGTGCGTTGTCCAAGGCGTTATGCCCATCGGCGGCGAAGCCCGCCGGAACGGATGACGGCCTTGTCACTAACGCGTGTGGTGCGAGGGCAGGTCTCGTCTCGGACCACTACCCAGTGTGAACGCGGCGCCCACTTAGGCGAGCGCCATTCCCGGCATCACGCGGAAAGGACTCGGTAACGTCTCGGCGGCTTTCTTCTGCTTACTCTTCTTTGCCGCGGCAAAGAAGAGTAAGTGCCGCCCCGCACAGGGGCAACGCCTGCGCCGCGAGGCGCTAATAAGCACCCGCCTGCAAGGGCAAAAAGCAAAACCAACGCCTGCGCCGCGAGGCGCGAAATCGCAGCCGCCTGCCAGGGCAAACAGCAAAGGCCAACGCCCGCGCCGCGAGGCGCCAAATCGTAGCCGCCCGCGAGGGCACAACAACAAAAACAACGAAAACCAGGCGCTACGCGTTCAATCAAGCAAACGTATCAACAAGCCCAACCGTGCGCCGAGCAGGCACTCCAGCAACGACGGCGCCAGCAGGCACAACCCCCGCCCCACCGGAACGCCCGTTTCCGCGGCTACCCCCTTCCTGCCCTTGCTGCCCACTCTGCCGCGCAAACCCATCACTCACACTCGCACTGCCAAGCCCTATCCCCCCCGATTCCATCGCCTCCCGCAACTTCGGCAACGCGGCCTCAACCGCCTCACGCACCTGCGGATGCTGCGACACGAACAGCGCATGCGCATGATTGTCCGCGACCTGCAACACCACTTGCAGCGGTCCAAGATCCGGCGGATTCAACGTGAGCTCCGCTGTCTGCTGATGCGCATTCGACAAAAATACGACCTTCTGACTCAACGCATCTTCCCAATCCGGCGTGCCAACCTGCGGTGCAAGCGCGGCAGCCGTCGCGGCAAACGCAGGATTCGACGACTGCGCAGCCGTGGTCGGTGCAGTGGACGCAGCCTGCGAAGCAGCAAGCGTCGCGCGCACTGCGTCCGCGTTGTCCTTCGCAGTCTGCACGCTTTGTTGATCACCGCCCGGCGCGCCACCCGACGCGGTGAACGCATCGACGGCACTGCGCAGCGCTGTCGCGTCCTGCGTGCCGGTGGTGCCGGCCGCGGTCGCGCCCGTTTGCGTGCCGGCGTTCGCGTTCTTGCCGTCGGCGAACGCCGCGCCAGGCGCGAGACCCTTGCCGGCAATCGACCCGCGCTGCGCGATGCCGGTGTCGGCCGTCGCGGCAAGAGGCGTCGATGCAGCGGTGCTCGCCGCCGTGGCCGCGACCGGCACGGGGACAGGGCCCTGTGCATTCGTGAGCGCGTTCAATGCGGCCTGCAACGCGTCGCGGACCGTTTTCGGATCGGTGGCGGTCTTCTTGTCCGGGGGCGTGGTCGACGTTCCGGTCCCGGTCTGCGTCGCGTCCTGCAACGCGGCGGCGGGATCGGTGGTGGCGGTCGTCGTCTGCGTCGCGAGCGTGCCGGCCTGAGCCTGTGCCTGAGCGGCAGCCGAGGCCGCGGCAGCAGCCGCAACGGCTGCTGCATCGGCGGCGGTCGTCGGCGTTGTGCCGTCGGCGCCTTGCTGCGGTTTCGATGCGCCGCCACCAGACGGCTTGCCGGTCGCGTCCGTGCCGCCCGCCTGTGTCGTGTTGCCGGACGAACCGGTCGACGCACCCTGTGTGCCGTCCGAGCCGTTGCCCGAATCCGTCTTGCCGTTCGCCGAACTTGTGCTCTTCGACGGATCGTCGTTTGACGGCGGCGCGTCGTGCACACCCGGCGAAGCCGGCGACGAAGAAGATGAAGAGGACGAAGAAGATGAAGACGAAGTCTTCTGCGTCGTGCTACTCGCTTGAGCCGACGCATTCGACGCGCTGTTCTGTGCATCGATGCTCTGCTGCAGCGTCTGCGAGAACGGCGCGGCCTGCGACGACGCATTCGATGCGCCCGACGTGCCCGACGATGAGCCGGCGCTTGTGCCGAGCAGCGATCCGATCATTGAGAGAGTCGACATACGTGGTCCTGTTCGGTGAGTCCGTTCAAACGGGGCGACCGGGGCAACCGGGGCAAACGCGCGTTACACACCTTCAGCCCGCATCCGCAGAATCCGCGCGGCGTGCTCGTCGGAGTCGCGTTGCTCGCGGCGCGATGTCTGCAGCGCTTCGGCGGCGTCGCCGCGCGCCTGCAGCACTTCATACGAGCCGAGCTTCTGCCGCTGCCGCTGCCAGTCGGGCTTCGCCGCCTCGACGCGGGCGGTCGCGGTCGTGAGCAACCCGCGCTGCTGTTCGATTGCCGCATCGAGCGTATCGATGAACGCCTGGAAGTTGCGCATGTTGCCGGCCGCCATTCCAGCCTGCGCGGAGTTCGTGAAGCGCGCGTGATATTCGTCGCGATACTGGATCAGTGCGTCGAGCTGCGCCTCGACGTCGCGGCGGTCGCGCTGCGCGCGGCCGAGCCGCTGCGCGGCTGCGTCGACGTCGTCCTGCGCGAGGCCGATCAGCGTCTTGATCGGAAGATGCTTGCCCATCGTCAGGCTCCTTGATTGAAGAGCGCATCGAGCATCTCGACGCTCGCGCCGAATTCCGCGCACTCGCGAAATCCTTGCTGCAGGAACGCCTCGATCCGCGGATACAGCGCGATCGCGCGGTCGAGCACCGCGTCGCGTCCGCTCGAATACGCGCCGACGTTGATCAGGTCGCGGTTGCGCTGGTAGCGCGACAGCATCTGCTTGAAGAGCCGTGTTTTCTCGAGATGCGCGTCGTCGATCAGCGCGGTCATCGCGCGGCTGATCGACGCTTCGATGTCGATCGCCGGGTAGTGGCCGGCCTCCGCGAGCGTGCGCGACAGCACGATGTGGCCGTCGAGAATCGCGCGCGCGGAATCGGCGATCGGGTCCTGCTGGTCGTCGCCTTCGGTGAGCACGGTGTAGAACGCGGTGATCGAGCCGGCGCCCGCGCGTCCGTTGCCGGTGCGCTCGACGAGCGCGGGCAGCTTCGCGAACACCGACGGCGGGTAACCCTTGGTCGCGGGCGGCTCGCCGACTGCGAGCGCGATCTCGCGCTGCGCCATCGCGTAACGCGTCAGCGAATCCATCAGCAGGAGCACGTGCTTGCCCTGGTCGCGGAAGTATTCGGCAAGCGACGTCGCGTACGCGGCGCCCTGCATCCGCAGCAGCGGCGACACGTCGGCCGGCGCGGCGACGACAACCGAGCGCGCAAGGCCGTCCTCGCCGAGAATCTGTTCAATGAATTCCTTCACTTCGCGGCCGCGTTCGCCGATCAGTCCGATCACGATCACTTCGGCGCTCGTGTAGCGCGCCATCGTGCCGAGCAGCACCGACTTGCCGACACCGGAGCCCGCGAACAGGCCCATCCGCTGGCCGCGTCCGACGGTCAGCAGCGCATTGATCGCGCGCACGCCGACGTCGAGTACCTTGTGGATCGGCTCGCGGTTCAGCGGGTTGATGGACGGCGCGGACAGCGGCGCATCGACCTGCGTCCCGAGCGCGCCGAGTCCGTCGAGCGGCCGCCCCGATGCATCGACCACGCGACCGAGCAGTTCCCAGCCGACCGGCAGACGCTTCGCGCCGGCCATCGGATCGGCGATCGGCGCGCTTTCGAGCGGATAGACGCGCGCGCCAGGCAACAGACCCGCGACTTCGGTGGTTGGCATCAGGAACAGCCGGTCGCCCGCGAAGCCGACGACTTCCGCTTCGGCCATCGGCAGCGCGCTGCCGAGCGGCAGTTCGATCATCACTTCGGACCCAACCGACAGCCGTAGCCCGACCGCTTCGAGCACGAGGCCGGCCGCGCGCGTCAGGCGTCCGCATGCACGCAGCGGACGCGCGATCGCATTGCGCGCGCGCAGCCCTTCGAGGCGTGCACGCCACGCGGCGGTGTGCGGGTTGTCGATTGTCTCGGGCTGTGCGGACCCGCGCGATGCAGCGTTCGGCAAGACGGCGGGGTGAGGTGCCGCGATGGCGACCTCGGCGTCCGCTGCGTTGACCACGCCCGCCGGCTCGAGCGCGCCGAACGACGCCAGCGCCAGCTCGCGTTCGAGCGGCGTCAGGTCGCTTGCGCGGATATCCTTGAGCGTCGGCTTCACCATGTGCTCACTTTGCCGAGTGCGGCGGCGACGCGCTCCCAGCGCGTCCCGATGCCCGCGTCCACTTCACCGGTCGCGGCCTGCGCGCGGCAGCCGCCGCGTTCGACAGCCGGATCGGTACGCACGCTCCAGCCGCGCGCCTGCAATTCTTCGAGCAGATACGCCTCGACGACCGGCAGATCCGCCGGACTGACGACGAGATGCGGCGCGCCCGACAACGTCGGCTCGGACGCCATCACTTCGCGCGCGGCGGCGATCAGCGCGGCCGGATCGTGCTGCACGTGCTGGCGTACGACCTGCTGCGCGATATCGAGGGCGAGCGCGACCAAAGTTTCCGACACATCGGCCTGCGCGCCATCGAGCGCACGTTTGAACGACTGCGCGAGCGCCGCGAGGCTGGCCGCTTCCGCCTGCGCTTCGGCGAGACCCTGTTCGAAGCCCTGCGTGTGACCCTGGTCGTAACCGGCCTGATAGCCGAGCGCCTGACCCGCGACGTGGCCGGACGCGACGCCCTGCTGATGGGCCGTTTCGCGCAGCCGTTGCAGTTCGGCTTCGAACGCGTGCTCGTCGGCGGGATCGGGCAGGGGAACGGGATCGAACGACGCCATCTCCCAGCGCTGATACGCCGAGAGACCGCCGTGACCGATTTTCCCCGACGCTGGATCCTGGTCAGACATAAGCATCTTCCGCCTTGCCGCCGATCACGATCTGGCCGCTTTCCGCGAGGTTCCGGACGACCTGCAGGATGCGCCGCTGCTGGGTTTCGACTTCCGACACGCGCACCGGGCCGCGCGCATCGAGATCCTCGGCGAGCAGTTCGGCCGCGCGCTGCGACATGTTCGACAGGAACTTCTGGCGCAGCGCGACCGGCGCGCCCTTCAGCGAGATGATCAGTGCTTCGGACTCGACTTCCTTCAGCAGCAGCTGGATCGCGCGATCCTCGAGGTCGAGCAGGTTCTCGAACACGAACATCTGGTCGACGATCTTCTGCGCGAGTTCGGCGTCGTACTGGCGCACGTTCTCGAGCACCGCTTCCTCGTGGTTGCTCGACATGAAGTTGAGAATTTCCGCCGCGGTGCGGATGCCGCCCATCGGGCTGCGCTTCAGGTTGTCGCTGCCCGACAGCAGGCCGGTCAGCACGTCGTCGAGTTCGCGCAGCGCGGCCGGCTGGATGCCGTCGAGCGTCGCGATCCGCAGCAGTACGTCGTTGCGCAGCCGCTCGGACAGATAGGCGGCGATCTCCGACGCCTGGTCGCGGTCGAGGTGCACGAGGATCGTCGCGATGATCTGCGGATGCTCGTTCTTGATCAGCTCGGCGACCGCGCCGGAGTCCATCCACTTCAACCCTTCGATGCCGCTCGTGTCGCTGCCCTGCAGGATCCGGTCGATGATCGCGCCGGCCTTGTCTTCGCCGAGCGCCTTCGTCAGCACGTTGCGGATGTAGTCGCTCGAATCGAGCGACAGCGCAGTGTGCTGTTCCGCTTCCTTCGCGAACTCATGCAGCACTTCCTCGACCTGCTCGCGCGTCACGTTCTTCAGCGCGGCCATCGCGACGCCGATCTTTTGCACCTCGCGCGGCGCGAGGAACTTGAACACCTGCGCGGCTTCCTCCTCGCCGATCGACATCAGCAGGAGCGCGCTTTTGGTCACGCCTTCAGCTTTCATCGGACACCCAGCTCTTGACGACGGTTGCGACGATCTTCGGATCCTGGCGCGCGATCGTGCGCGCATATTCCAGGTTCCGCTCGAACTTGTGCTTCTCGTTTTCGAATGCGAGCAGGCTGTTGCCGTCGTCCGCGTCGCTGGCGTTCTGTGTCTGCGGCAGGCCGTCGAGCAGCAGCGGCTCGTCGGGGGCGGGCAGCGACGCGACCTGCTCGGGCGGCGGGAACGCGCGGCGCATCGCCGGGCGAACCAGCGCGAAGTAGAGGAACAACGCGACCGCGCCGATGCCCGCGTAGGTGGCGACCTGCTTCGCGAGCGCGATCATGTCCGGCGTGCGCCACCACGGCACGTTGACGACCGGATCGACGTCGGTCATGAACGCGCTGTTGACGACGTTCACCGAGTCGCCGCGCTTCGCGTCGTAGCCCATCGCATCCTTCACGAGCTGCTCGACCTGCGCGAGCTTGTCGGCGGCCAGCGGCTGCGACGTCGCGTGACCCTTCGCGTCGACCTGCGTCAGATAGTTGACCACCACCGCCACCGACAGCCGCTTGATACCGCCGCCGCC
This sequence comes from Paraburkholderia sp., assembly GCF_050742655.1. Lineage (GTDB taxonomy): Bacteria > Pseudomonadota > Gammaproteobacteria > Burkholderiales > Burkholderiaceae > Paraburkholderia. Next base: position 448,739 of record NZ_JBOIGG010000001.1, read on the forward strand.
CTGTTCGAAGTGGCGCACCGTCTTGTCGAGTTCGTAGTTGGTCGTCGAATCCTTGCGGTCGCTGACCGGCGTCGCGGCCGGCGAGCTTGCGCCGTTCGCGGCGACGATCGGCGCGGACGCGGGCTGCGGCGGCTGGTTCGACAGCGCGCCCGGCACGCCCGACGCGCCGCCCTGCGACAGTTCGGTCGCGGTGCTCGTCTGCTGGCTGCGGATCGCGGCCGGCGCGCTCGCGCCGTTCGGCGCGTAGGTTTCGGCGGTCTGTTCGAGCTTCGAGAAATCGATGTCGGCGCTGACCTGTGAGTGCGCGTTGCCGGCACCGAAGAGCGGCGCGAGGATCGCGTCGATGCGCTGCTGCGTGCTGCGCTCCACCTGCTGCACGTACTTCAGCTGCGTCGCATCGAGACCGGTGCCGGACGACGGCTGCGTGAGCAGGTTGCCGTCCTGGTCGACGATCGTCACGTTTCGCACGGGGAGGTCGGGCACCGCCGACGCCACCATGTGCGAGATGGCGACCACCTGGCCTTCGTCGAGGATGCGGCCCGGATACAGGTTCACCATCACCGACGCGGACGGCTGTTCGCGGTCGCGCACGAATACGGATGGCTTGGGGATCGCCAGATGCACGCGCGCCGAGCGCACCGACGAGATCGACTCGATTGTCTGCTGCAGCTCGCCTTCGAGCGCGCGCTGGTAGTTGACCTGCTCGGCGAACTGGCTGATGCCGAATTTCTGGTTGTCCATCAACTCGAAGCCGACCGAGCCGTTTTTCGGCAGCCCCTGCGCCGCGAGCCGCAGGCGCATTTCGTGGACCTGGTCGGACGGCACGAGGATCGCGCCACCGGCGTCGCTGAATTTGTAGGCGATGTTCGCCTGCTGCAGCGCCGCGATGATCGCACCGCCGTCGCGGTCCGACAGGTTGCTGTAGAGCACCTTGTAGTCCGGCGCGCGCGACCACAGCACGAGGCCCGCGATCACGGCGACCAGCAGCGCGACCGCGAAAATCAGCGGTGCGCGCGGGTTGCCGCGCATCTGCGTGAGCGACGGAATGCGCTGCGCGAAGCCGCCGCCCAGGCCGCCCAGGTCGGCGCCGCCCACCTGGGCCGCGGCCGCGCCGGACGTGCCGCCGCCTGGCTGCGTGCCGGCGAGGCCCATACGGGCGTCGGCGTTGACTATCGAATTGGCTGACGAATCCATGCGTCGGGTATCTCCGGGTGCCTTGCGTCTCCCGGCTGCCGGCCGGCCCCACAAGGGGTGGCGGGCGCTCGGACAGAGACTTTCACGATGGGGATTATCCGCAGCGGGCCGCAAGCCGATCGCCCGAATAGAGCCGGGTTTCCCCCCTACTTTGACGACTGTCGAAAACAGTCCACTGCTATGCTTTTCTCCAGATCGGCAAGGCTGTCCGGAGGCGGGCGGCCGGCCGCCGGACTCCCTTTTCCTCTGGAGCGAAGATGACTGTCGTGAACCCGATTACGTCCGCACTGCAGCAGATGCAGGCGATGGCGGCGGAGGCCGCCGGCGGCACGGCCGCGAGTGCCTCGAGTGCCGTGGATAGCTCGTCCGCCGCGGGAAGTGCCGGCGGTTTTGGGGCGCTGCTGAAGGCGTCGATCGACAAGATCAGCGGCGACCAGATGAAAGCGGGCGGTGAAGCGCAGGCGTTCGAGCTGGGCGCGTCGAACGTGTCGCTGAACGACGTGATGGTCGACATGCAGAAGGCCGGCATCGGCATGCAGTTCGGCCTGCAGGTCCGCAACAAGCTGGTGTCCGCGTACAACGAGATCATGCAGACGCAGGTCTGAGCGCCGGGTTTTTCGACGGTTCTGTTCGCTTTCATTTCGCTGCTTCCGGCGTCCCTCGCCGGTGCGTCCGCGCACCGGCGAGGCCGTCGGCACGGCTGCGGTCGTCCGTCCGGTGCATGCCGGAGCCCGTCCGTCCCCGCTTTCCTTCCGAGTTGCAACTTTCATTTCATTCCCTGCTTACATCGGCCTAAAGCTTTTGAGATGGCTATCCGATAACCCGGATACAGGCTGTCCAAGCGCGCGCAAAAGTGCGTCAGGCAGGCGGTCACGGACGAATCGGAACGGTCTCGACAGGAGGAGCGCCAATGTTTTCCCCAGGACACTCTGGAGCCAATGCGTACGCACGCGTCGGAGTCGAAACAGGGGTGATGGGCGCGAGTCCGCATCGTCTGATCGTGATGCTGTATCAGGGCGCACGGCAGGCGATCGCGCTGGCGCGGCTGCATCTGCAGCAGGGCAATGTCGCGGCGCGCGGCGAGGCGGTCGGCAAGGCGATCCAGATCGTCGCGAGCGGATTGCAGCCGGCACTGAACGTCGAGGCCGGCGGCGAGATCGCGCGGCGGCTCGACGGGCTGTACAGCTATATGACACGACGTCTGCTCGAAGCGAACCTGAAACAGAGCGAGACGATGCTGATCGAGGTGGATGGTCTGCTCGCCACCCTCGAGGATGCCTGGCTGGGAATTGCACCCGAAGTCGCGCGCATGGCGGCACAGCCGTCTGCGGAACACGCCCGATGAACAACAACACAGAATATTTCGACCGCTACGAAGCGATTGCCGCACTCTCGAACCTCATGCTGTCCGCCGCGCGACGTTCGCTGTGGGCCGAACTGGCGCATCTGGAGGAAGAGTATCGCTATATGGTCGACGCGCTGAAGGACGCCGAGCTCGACGTGTGTCTCAACGATACCGAGCGGCTGCGCAAGTACGACCTGATCCGCCGGATTCTTGCGGACGATGCCGCGATCCGCGATCTCGCCAGCCCACCGATGGCGAAGCTGGCGGCGCTCTTTTCGCCCAGCCGGCCGGTCCGCGTGCTCAAGGAACTGTACGGCACGCGCTAGGCGGGTGGGTGGTGCACGGCGGCATGGCACAGCGGCACGGCATGGACGCGCGGTGCATCGACTTTTGCGACGAGGGAATTCGGGATGAACGGGATCGACACGGTCGTCGCTTCGCTGCTCGCGAGCCGGGTCGACAGCCTGCTGTCCGGCAATGCGGCCGGCGACGCGACCGCGTCGCAGACGGGCGCGTCCGCGCTGACCGTCGATACCCCAGCCGTTCCATTGCCGCTGCTGCCTGGCGGCGGGCCGCAGGCGTCCGCGCAGACCGCGCTGTCGGCGGTTGCGCTGACGCTCGATGCGATCGTTCGCTCGGGCGGTGAGGCGACGCCCGCGGTGGTCGGTCAGACACCAGTGTGGCCGACCGCGCCGGTGCCTTTGTCTTCATCTATACCTGTGGCGTCTGCCGTCAGGCTCAGCGTGCCTTTGCCGCTGTTCGACGGCGCTTCCTCTTCTTCTGCTGCTTCAAGCGATGCGGCTGCGACGGGCTCGCTGCCGAATGCTTCGGCCTCGACCGTCACGCAGGCCAACGCATCGGCTGCGGTGTCCGCCGCTGCTGCGCAATGGCCAGTGGCCGCGCTTGCCGCCGCGCTCGAACAGACGGTCGCGGACAGTGGCCTCTTCTACGAGGCGCATCTCGTGCAGTGGCTCGCCGGTCAGCGTTCGCCGGCATCGCTCGCGGGTGAGCCGCAGAATCGGCTCGCGACGGCGGCGCAGCAACTGCCGCTCGACTGGGCCGGCGATGCCGATGCTTCCGCGTGGCCGGTTGCCGCCGCGCTGCTGCGTGCTGGTGTGCCGCTGCCTTCGTCGTTACCGTCCGGGTCTCAAGGCAGTCCGCAGACCCCGCCCCCCGGCACCCCACAAAACGCATCGCCGTTGCCGATGCAGACGTCGGCACAGACCGCCGCGCAGACTGCGGCTCAAGCCGCGCAGGCCGGCGCTCCGGGACTCGCGGCCGCGCATTCGCAGGCCGGCGCGAATCTGCCGCCCGCGTCGCTACGCCTTCTCGCCGACGCCGCCGCGCTCGCCACACCGTCGCACGGGGCCGCGCATCAGGCCGCCGCCGACCAGGCATCACAAGCCGATCCCGCGCAGTCGATCGCCGCGTCGATCCATGCGGCGACGATCCCGCTCGTGCGTCAGCAGCTCGATCTGCTCGCGACCGGACAATTTCGCTGGACCGGCGAGGCGTGGCCCGGCGCCCGACTCGACTGGACGATCGAACAGGATGACGACGGACGCGGTCGCGAGGGGTCGGACAGTGCATCGTCCGACGACATACCGTGGCGCACGCGCCTCACGCTGTCGCTACCGACGCTCGGTACCGTCGATGCCGAACTCACGCTGACCGGCACGCAACTCTTCGCTCGCGTGCAGGCGAGTCCGGGCGGCGCGACGCGGCTTGCTGCGCACGGTGAGTCGTTCCGTCAGCGGCTCGCGGCGGTGGGCATCGATCTGGGGGCGCTGTCGATTCGCGAGATCGGCGGCGGAGCGACGGCGATGAACGGCACTGAAGCCGAATCGAACGGGATGGGCGGTTCGCTGGAAACGCGCGACGCACCGCCGCGCGTTACGCCGCAGGCGGCCGCGAATGCGTATGCGCGCTCCGCTTCCGCAGCCGACGAAGCGGCGCGGGCTGCGTCCGCGGCGCAGTCGGACCGGCCGGTGCCGCTCGTCGACGATTTCGACTGGGATATGCGATGAGCCGCACCCGTCGCAAGAGCGCGGCCGCGCTGAGTTACGACGCGCAGAGCGGCGATGCGGCGCCGCGCGTCGTCGCGAAGGGCTACGGTCTCGTCGCGGAGATGATCGTGCAGCGCGCGAAGGAAGCGGGCCTCTATGTGCACGAGGCGCCGCAGATGGTGTCGCTGCTGATGCAGGTCGACCTCGATTCGCGGATTCCGCCGCAGCTGTATCAGGCGATTGCGGAACTGCTCGCCTGGCTGCATCGGCTGGAAAGCGGCGCATCCGATGATGCGCCGCAGATACCTGTGCCGGTGCCTTATCGACGCAAATAGCGCCGCAAATAGCGCCGCTGAAACCCGCCGCGATCTAGAACCGCAGCATCACCTTCAGCAGCGCATGAAACCGCTTGCCGTACGGCGGCGAGATCAACCCGCGCGCATTGAAGCGCGCCTGCGTGAGCACGGGTTTCATCTGCGAGAACGCCGCGAAACCTTCGTAGCCGTGATACGCGCCCATCCCACTCGCACCGACGCCGCCGAACGGCAGACTCTCGCACGCGATGTGCATCAGCGTTTCGTTGATCGCCATGCCGCCCGCGATCGTCTCGCGCGTGACGCGCTCGATCGTCGCGCGGTCGTCGTCGTACAGATATAGCGACAGTGGACGAGGGCGCGCATTGATCCACGCGATCGCATCGTCGAGCGTGTCGTACGGGACGATCGGGAGCAGCGGCCCGAAGATCTCTTCCTGCATCAGCATCGTGTGCTCGGGCGCGCCGGTTACCGCGACCGGTGGAAAGCGTCGCGCGGTGGGATCGGCGGGCGCATCGGTGAGCGGATGCAACTGCGCGCCCGCTTCGGCGGCCTCATCGGCGAGTCGCTGCAGCCGTGCGTAATGGCGGTCCGACACGATTGACGTGTAGTCCGGATTGCGCGCGAAGTCCGGGTACAGCTTCGCCATCCGCGCTTGCGCACGCGCGATGAATGCCGCTTCGCGGCCGCGCGGCACGAGCACGTAGTCGGGCGCGATGCAGGTCTGCCCCGCGTTCAGCGTCTTGCCGCCGAGCAGACTGTCGACCGCGTAGTCGAAGCGCGCATGCGGACCGATGATCGCTGGCGACTTGCCGCCCAGTTCGAGCGTGACCGGCGTAAGGTTGTCGGCTGCGGCGCGCATCACGTCGTGACCGACCTTGGTCGAGCCGGTGAACAGCAGATGATCGAACGGCAGCGCGCTGAACGCGGCGGCGATCTGCGCATCGCCGTTGACCACCGCGACGTGATCGCGGGCGAAGGTCCGACCGATCAGTTCTTCAAAGAGCGCGGACGTGCGCGGCGTGAGTTCGGACATCTTGATCATCGCGCGGTTGCCGGCGGTCAGCGTGCTGATCAGCGGGCCCGCGGCGAGCAGCACCGGGTAGTTCCACGGCACGATGATGCCGACCACGCCGAGCGGCTGCGGCACCACGCGCGCCTGCGCGGGCATCAACCACTTGTTGGTGCTGCGGCGCTGCGGACGCATCCAGCGTTTGCCGTGCCGCAGCGCCGCGTTGATCTCTTCTTTCGCGACGAAGAACTCGGCGAGCAGCACCTCGGCTTTCGAGCGATTGCCGAAGTCCGCGTGCATCGCGTCGGCGAGCGCGTCGCGGTTGTCGAGCAGCATCGCGCGTAGTGCCTTCAGATGACCCGCACGCGTTTCCCACGACGGAAACGGCGCGCGCAGGTAGGCGTGACGTTGTTCGCGCAGCAGCGCGTCGAGTGCGGCGGTGTCCGGTAGATCGTTTTTCATGTGTTTTCCTCCCTCCTCCAATGTGGACGGCTAACGCGTGTCCCCGCGTTTTGCCGGTGGCAGTGCGATGCGGTGTGTATGTCCCGTCCGTGTTGCGTATAGATGCGTGTATGGGTGCGTGTATGGGTGCGCGTGCGCCAGATCACGCCGGAAACGCCCGCGCGACAATTGCCGCGTGATCGAACGCTGCCGGCAGCGTGCCGTACACGCGACCGCTGTCGCCCGCGCCGTCCGCGAGACGTGTCGCGATAAACGCATCGGCAACATACGACGGCGCGTGCTTTACGAGCAGCGTCGCCTGCGCGATCAGCACGAGCTGCTGCGCGATGCGTCGTGCTGAAGCTTCGCGCGTATCGGGTGCGCCGGTCAGCGCGGCGAGCAGCCGTTCAAGCGCGGCGCCGAGCGCCGGATGCGCATGCGCGTCCGCGCGCCATGCGGCGAGCAGCGCCTGCGCCGCGTCGGGCTCGCGTTCGATTGCGCGCAGCACGTCGAGGCACATCACGTTGCCGGAGCCTTCCCAGATCGAGTTGACCGGCGCCTCGCGATAGAACCGCGCCATCGGACCTTCCTCGACGTAGCCGTTGCCGCCCCACACCTCCATCGCTTCGCCGGCGAATTCGAGCGTGCGCTTGCAGACCCAGTACTTCGAGGCGGGCGTGACGATGCGGCGCCACGCGCGTTCTTCAGGCGCATTCGTGGCGTTCTCGAACGCGCGCGCGAGACGCATGAACAGCACCGTCGCCGCTTCGGATTCGAGCGCGAGATCGGCGAGCACGTTGCGCATCAGCGGCTGATCCGCGAGATGCCGGCCGAACGCGCTGCGATGTCGCGCGTGATGCACGGCCTGCACGAGCGCGGCGCGCATCAGCGCGGCACTGCCGATCACGCAGTCGAGTCGCGTGTAGTTCGCCATCTCGATGATGGTCGGCACGCCGCGGCCTTCTTCGCCGATCAGCGTGCCCCACGCATCGAGAAATTCGACTTCGCTGCTCGCGTTCGAGCGGTTGCCGAGCTTGTCCTTCAGGCGCTGTATCTGCACGGCGTTCTTGCTGCCGTCCGGTGCGAAGCGCGGCACGAAGAAGCACGACAGGCCCTCGTGATCGTCGGTGCGCGCGAGCACCAGGTGCGCATCGCACTGTGGCGCGGAAAAGAACCACTTGTGCCCGACGAGCCGATAGCCGGCGCCACGTCCGCCGCCGTTCTCGGCACGTGCGTGCGTGCGGTTGCTGCGCACATCGGAGCCGCCTTGTTTCTCCGTCATGCCCATGCCGATCATCGCGGATGTTTTCTGCGTGAGCGGCACGTCGCGCGGATCGTGCGTACGCGAGTAGAGCTTGTCGCGTAGCGTGTCGAACAGCGCGGGTTCGCGTTGCAGCACGGGGATGCTGGCGAACGTCATCGTCAGCGGACACAGCGAGCCGGATTCGAGCTGCGCATGCAGAAAGTAGCCGGCGCAGCGCGCGGCCATCGCACCGCTTTGCGGATCGGAGAACGGTAGCGCGTGTAGTCCTTCGCGGCGCAGCAGCGTGAGCAGTGCATGCCACGAGGGATGGAATTCGAGTGAGTCGATGCGCTCGCCGCGCGGGCTGTGCGTGAAGAGTTCGGGCGAGTGGCGATTGGCGAGTGCCGCGAGCGCGAGGGTCTCGGGCGAGCCGAGTTCGGCACCGTCGCGCAGCAGCGCCTCGCGATGCCAGGCGGCGCCGTCGCGTTCGAGTGCGTCGGCGAGCGCTGTGTCGATGGCGAACAGGTTGTAGTCCGCGAGCGGCGGGACCTGATTCGTTACCTCGTGCGTGTTGCCGGGGCCGTGCCAATCCATTTGCCTGTCTCCTCTTTCCTGCAGCTCACCCGCTTCGCCAGCGCATCCCGGATCGTTTTTCGCATGTTGCGTTTCAATGCTGCGGGCCGCACGCTGCGGCACCGGGAAGGCCTCCGGCACGCGTTGTTTGAACCGATGCCAAAACCACGCCGCCGGCGCGCAGGGCCTCTTTCATCATAGGGGTCGGCCCTCGCGTCCGTTTAGAGGGATCGCTCTGACATCGGGCGTCGCGCGCGCCGCCGCGCTCCCTACAATGCGGCATGAAACACACGTAGACAAGTGTGCACGAGACATGGCGTGCGAGCAACGCGCGCGACTGAGGGAGACATCGATGCAATACGACTACATCATCGTGGGCGCGGGTTCCGGCGGCTGTTCTCTGGCGAGCCGTCTCGCGGACCTCTGCCCCGACGCGACGATCGCGTTGATCGAAGCGGGCCCGCACACCGATCGCAATCTCTTCGTCAACATGCCGACCGGCGTCGCGGCGGTCGTGCCGTACAAGCTGAAGACCAACTACGGTTTCGAAACCGAGCCGCAGCCTGGTCTTGCCGGCCGGCGCGGTTATCAGCCGCGCGGACGCGGCTTCGGCGGATCGAGCGCGATCAACGCGATGATCTACACGCGCGGCCATCCGCTCGACTACGACGAATGGGCCGAACTCGGCTGCACCGGCTGGTCGTGGCAGGACGTGCTGCCGTACTTCCGCCGCGCGGAAGGCAACGAGCGCGGCGCCGATGCGCTGCACGGCGCGGACGGACCGCTCACCGTGAGCGATCTGCGATTTCGCAATCCGTTTTCGCAGCGCTTCGTGCAGGCTGCGCTCGAAGCCGGCTATCGCGCGAACGCCGATTTCAACGGACCGGACCAGGAAGGCGTCGGCTTCTATCAGGTGACGCAGCGCGATGGCCGGCGTTGCAGCGTCGCGCGTGCGTACGTGTACGACCGGCCACGGCCGAACCTGCATACGATCGCCGATGCGACGGTGCTGCGCGTGACCTTCGATGGCGCGCGCGCGAACGGCGTCGAGATCGTGCGTGGTGGTCAGACCGGCGGTCGCACGGAAACGCTCGAGGCGCGCGCGGAGGTCGTGCTCGCCGCGGGCGCGTTCAATACGCCGCAATTGCTGATGTGCTCGGGTATCGGTCCGGCAGATCATCTGCGTGCGTTCGGCGTCGCGGTGCGGCACGATGCGACGGAGGTCGGACAGAACCTGATCGATCACATCGACTTCACGATCAACAAGCGCGTGCGTTCAATCGAGCCGACCGGCATTTCATTGCGCGGGATCGCGCGGATGCTGCCGCAGTTCGTCGAATTCTCGCGGCATGGACGCGGGATGCTGTCGAGCAACGTCGCGGAGGCGGGCGGTTTCGTGAAGAGCAATCCGACGCTCGACCGGCCCGATCTGCAGCTGCATTTCTGCGCGGCGCTCGTCGACGATCACAACCGCCACATGCACTGGGGTCACGGCTATTCGCTGCACGTGTGCGTGCTGAGGCCGAAGAGCCGCGGCACCGTGTCGCTCGCGAGCGCCGATGCGCGCGTCGCGCCGCGCATCGATCCGCGTTTTCTCAGCGACTCGCGCGATCTCGATCTGCTGATCGACGGCGCACACGTCGCGCGGCGCATTCTCGATGCGCCTTCGCTCGCGCTGTGTGGCGGCCGCGAGCTGTACACGCATCCGGAGCAGAGCGACGCGGAGTTGCGCGAGACGATCGCGGCGCATGCGGACACGATCTATCACCCGGTCGCGACCTGCCGGATGGGCAGCGATCCGCAATCGGTGGTCGATCCGCAGTTGCGCGTGCGGGGTGTGTCGGGGCTGCGGATCGTCGATGCATCGGTGATGCCGACGCTGATCGGCGGCAATACCAATGCGCCGACCGTGATGATCGGCGAGCGCGCGGCGGAGTTTATTGCGGCTGCGCGGCGGGTGGGGCAACCGGCGGCGGAGGGTGTGGCGGCTTGAAGAGGGGGGCGCTTCTGTCGATGCGACATCGCGCTGACCCACGAACGCGTGGACCGAGCGACGGTCCATACGAATAACGCTTCACGATTCACGACGCCCGCCTCGCTTCCCCGCGAGGCGGGTTTTTATTGCGCCGCCGGCATCGGCATGAACTCGTCGCCGCTCTGCGTGGCAAGCGTTTCGCGCGCGACGTCGAGCCATGCGCGTGCCGCGTGCGACAGATAGCCGTTGCGTCGCCAGCCGATCGCCATTTCCCACGGAATCTCCGGCTCGATCACCGGGCAGCACGCGAGCTGCGCGGCGTCGAGGCGCCGGCAGTACGGCGCGGGCAGCAGCGCGATGCCGACGCCCGCCTGCACGAGCGCGGCCATGAAATCCCAATGCGCGCTGCGGCCTACGATGGTCGGCGTGAAGCCGGCGGTGCGGCATGCGTTCAGCACGACGTCGTTCAGCGCGAGGCTCTCGCCGTAGAACACGAACGGCTCGCTCGCCAGATCGGCGAGCCGGACCTGCGTGGCGCCGTCCCAGCGCGAACCGCGGCGTGCGACGAGCCACAGCAATTGGCGGGACATCGGCAGCACGTCGATCGTCTCGGGGTCGACCGGCTGTAGCACGCCGCCCAGTTCGAGTTCGCCGGAGATCAGCGCGGTCTCGATGCCGCGCGAACCCTGCTCGAACAGCTTCAGATCGATTTTCGGATAGCGCTGGCGGAATGCCGCGATGGTCGGCGTGAAGAGCGCGCCGCCCATCGGCGGGATGCCGATGGTCAGCTCGCCGCGGCCGAGTTTGTCGAGGTCGTCGAGTTCGGCCTGCAGCAACGCATGCGCGGCGAGCACGTCCTGGCCGCGCTGGAAGACGATCCGTCCGGCGTCGGTGAGCACCATCTGACGGCCGTCGCGCAGCAGCAGCGGCGAGCCGATTTCGTCTTCGAGCGCCTTGACCATCTTGCTGATGGTCGGCTGCGTGACGAACATCTGCTCGGCCGCGACAGTGAAGCTCTGCTGACGGACGACCTCGACGAAATAGCGGAGTGCGCGCAGTTCCACGGCGGGTGGCTCCTCGATGGTGAGATTCCGATTCGGAATGAAGGGGATGATTCTAAGTCATTATATTTATGTCAAGGGGGTCCCTATACTCAACTTCATCAGAAATCACTAGGGGTTTGCCATGACCGGCCGCTCGCTTGCCCAGTCGTTTGCCCGGATCGGCCGCATCGCCGTGCAGAGCGCCGCGCTCGGCGCGGTGTGGTTCGTCGCCGATTTCGTCGTGCGCACGCTTGGTCTGCCGTTGCCTGGCGGCGTGGTTGGCCTCATCGCGTTGCTGGCGCTGCTGTTCTGCGGCGGTGTCGCGCCGCGCTGGGTCAAGGCGGGCGCCGACTGGCTGCTGTCCGACATGCTGCTGTTCTTCATCCCCGCTGCGGTTGCGGCCGTTCAGTACGGCGGTCTGTTTCGCGAAGACGGTTGGCGCCTTGCGCTGGTCGTGGTCGGCGGGACGCTGATGGTAATGATCGCCGTCGCGATTGCGGTCGAGCAGGCCGCGCGGCTCGAACGCCGCTTCGCCCTGCGGCGCGTGCGGGTGGCGCGGGTTGCCGCGGCACGCGCGTGATCGAATCCCATCGACACTCGCGCCTACCCACCGACGAGGCCACCCGATGAACGCCTTCTACGCCTCCTTGTTCGCGGACGACGCGTCGCGCCTGATCGCCGCCGGCTGTCTCGTGCTGACGATCGCGCTGTATTTCGCGTCGAAGGCGCTGTACGCGCGCTATCCGTCGCCGTGGCTGACGCCGCTCGTCGGGGTGCCGGCCGTGCTCGCCGCGATCGTGCTGGTCGCTCACATCCCGTACGCGGTCTACTTCCGCGACACGCGCTGGTTGATGTGGCTGCTCGGGCCCGCGACCGTGGCGTTCGCGGTGCCGATCTACGAATACCGCGCGCTGCTGAAGCGTCACTGGATCTCGCTCGCGGTCGGCGTGAGCGTCGGCGTGGTGGTGGCGGTCGGCGGATCGCTGCTGCTCGCGAAGCTGCTGCATCTGTCGCCTGACTTGCAACGCAGCCTGATGACCCGCTCGATCTCGACGCCGTTCGCGCTCGCGGTGTCCGACCGGATCCACGCGCCGCGCGAGCTGACCGCGCTGTTCGTGATCGCGACCGGCGTCTGCGGAATGCTGTTCGGCGAGGTCGTGCTGGCGCTGCTGCCGTTGCGCACGCGACTCGCGCGCGGCGCGCTGTTCGGTGCGGCCGCGCACGGCGTCGGCACCGCGAAGGCACGCGAACTCGGCAGCGAGGAGGGCGTCGTCGCGAGCCTGACGATGATGATCGCCGGCATCGTGATGGTGCTGGCCGCACCGCTGCTCGGCTTCCTGCCGGTGTAGTTCTCTGGTTTCACGTCGCTCGCGTCACTCGCGTCACGAAGCGAAAGACCCTCCTGCACGAAAGCGTCCGCCGCCGTCATCCCGATTTGCTACAATCGCGGTTCGCCTACGAGGAGCGTTGCGACGGGTTAGCCCGCCAGGCTCGAAGGCTTTCAATCCGGGTGGTCTGAAGCGTGTACGAAGGTGTGCACCAAGCGCTTCACACCCCCGCATCGAACGGCGCTCACGTCAAATTTCTAGTCATTTTTAGAAAGGAGGGCGTGATGAACGCCGCAGTTTACGATTCCAAAGATTTCGTCGTGGCCGACCTGTCGCTTGCCGACTGGGGCCGCAAGGAACTCGACATCGCCGAGACGGAAATGCCCGGCCTCGTGCAAACGCGCGAAGAGTACAAGGCGCAGCAGCCGCTGAAGGGCGCGCGCGTCGCCGGCTCGCTGCACATGACGATCCAGACCGGTGTGCTGATCGAAACGCTCACCGCGCTTGGTGCGGATGTGCGTTGGGCATCGTGCAACATCTTCTCGACCCAGGACCACGCCGCCGCCGCGATCGCGAAGGGCGGCACGCCGGTGTTCGCATTCAAGGGCGAATCGCTCGACGAATACTGGGAGTTCTCGCACCGCATCTTCGAATGGCCGAACGGCGAATTCGCCAACATGATCCTCGACGACGGCGGCGATGCAACGCTGCTGCTGATCCTCGGATCGAAGGCCGAGAAGGACCGCTCGGTGATCGCGAAGCCGACCAACGAGGAAGAAGTCGCGCTGTACAAGTCGATCGCTTCGCACCTCGACGCGGACCCGGTCTGGTACTCGACGCGTCTCGCGCACATCAAGGGCGTCACCGAAGAAACGACGACCGGCGTGCACCGTCTGTACCAGATGGAGAAGGAAGGGCGTCTGCCGTTCCCGGCCATCAACGTCAACGACTCGGTCACGAAGTCGAAGTTCGACAACCTGTACGGCTGCCGCGAGTCGCTCGTCGATGGCATCAAGCGTGCAACCGACGTGATGATCGCGGGCAAGATCGCGGTCGTCGCGGGCTACGGCGACGTGGGCAAGGGCTGCGCGCAGTCGCTGCGCGGTCTCGGCGCCACAGTGTGGGTCACCGAAATCGATCCGATCTGCGCGCTGCAGGCGGCGATGGAAGGCTACCGCGTCGTGACGATGGAATACGCGGCCGACAAGGCTGACATCTTCGTCACGGCGACCGGCAACTTCCACGTGATCGGCCACGACCACATGAAGGCGATGCGCCACAACGCGATCGTCTGCAACATCGGTCACTTCGATTCGGAAATCGATATCGCGTCGACCCGTCAGTACAAGTGGGACAACATCAAGCCGCAAGTCGACCACATCATTTTCCCGGACGGCAAGCGCGTGATCCTGCTGGCTGAAGGCCGTCTCGTGAACCTCGGCTGCGCGACGGGCCACCCGTCGTTCGTGATGTCGAACTCGTTCACGAACCAGACGCTCGCGCAGATCGAACTGTTCACGCAGGGCGACAAGTACGAGAACAAGGTGTACGTGCTGCCGAAGCAGCTCGACGAAAAGGTCGCGCGTCTGCATCTCGCGCGCATCGGCGCTAACCTGACCGTGCTGTCTGACGAGCAGGCGGGCTACATCGGCGTCGACAAGAGCGGTCCGTACAAGCCGAACCACTACCGCTATTGATGCGCCTGCGCGCGCGGCCCGCAGCCGGAACGCGGGCCGTGTGCGCATCGTGCACCGCGCGCTGAAGCATTCGCGCAATCCGGACTACCCGTCTTCGAGGAGCTCTTCATGACCCTGCTGCTGACCTGGCTCATCAACGCGCTCGCGCTGCTGATCATCACGTACCTCGTTCCGTCGATTCACATCCGCAGCTTCGGGACCGCGCTGATCGTCGCGATCGTGCTCGGGCTGATCAACGCGGTGCTGCGTCCGGTGCTGATCCTGCTCACGCTGCCCGTCACGATACTCACGCTCGGCCTCTTCATCCTCGTCGTCAATGCGCTGTGCTTCTGGCTGTGCGCATCGCTGCTGAAGGGGTTCGAGGTGTCGGGTTTCTGGTCCGCATTCTTCGGCTCGATCCTGTACAGCATCGTGTCGTGGCTGCTGTCCGCGCTGATTTTTGGTAACCGTTCGCTCGGTTGAGCCACGCATCATGAATCCGATAGAACTGTCATTCGAATTCTTCCCGCCGAAAACGGCGGAAGGCGTCGACAAGCTGCGCGCGACGCGCGCGCAGCTCGCACCGCTGAAGCCGAAGTTCGTGTCCGTCACGTTCGGCGCCGGCGGCTCGACGCAGCAAGGCACGCTCGATACCGTCGTCGATATGGCGAAGGAAGGTCTCAACGCGGCGCCCCACCTGTCGTGCATCGGCTCGTCGCGCGACAGCCTGCGCGGCATCCTCAACGAGTACCGCTCGCACGGCATCCGTCATATCGTCGCGCTGCGCGGCGACCTGCCTTCGGGCATGGGCGAAGTCGGCGAACTGCGCTATGCGTCCGAACTGGTGAGCTTCATCCGCTCCGAGTTTGGCGACTGGTTCTTCATCGAGGTGGCCGGCTATCCGGAATACCACCCGCAGTCGCGTTCGCCGCGTCACGATCTGGAGAACTTCGCGCGCAAGGTGAAGGCGGGCGCGAACTCGGCGATCACGCAGTACTTCTTCAACGCGGACGCGTACTTCCGTTTCGTCGACGACGCGCGCAAGCTCGGCGTCGATGTGCCGATCGTCCCGGGCATCATGCCCATTACCAACTTCTCGCAGCTGATGCGCTTCTCCGAAATGTGCGGCGCCGAAGTGCCGCGCTGGGTCGCGCGCAGGCTGGAGAGTTTCGGCGACGACCGCGAAGCGATCCGCGCGTTCGGACTCGACGTGGTGACCGACCTGTGCCGCCGGCTGATCGACGCGGGCGTGCCGGGGCTGCACTTCTACACGCTGAACGGCGCCGCGGCGACGAAATCGCTCTGCGAACGGCTCGCGGTCTGATCCTGGCTGTTCCGCCGCGCCGACCGTCCGGCGCGGCTTTCTCTTTTCTTCCATTTCCTTGCGCACAGGCCGGACGCGGCCTGTCATCTGCGTTTCATCTCCGCTTCATCGACACATTTTCCGGCACGATCCGTGGCAGGCGGGTAACCTTCCATCGAGAGGCGGCAACCGCCCGCGCACCTGTGCCGGAACGGCTTCCCGGCAGCCGGTGCGAACAATTTCGTCTGCTTGTGGGGGCCAGCAAAGCTCAGTAATATCGCGCTACGCTGGCTACAGCCGGCCACGAAACCTGGAGGAAACATGAAGCAAAACAACCTGTTGCGCGCGGCGCGGCTCACGACGCTCGCCGCTGTCGCAGCGGCATCGATGGTGGGAGCCCAACTGGCGAACGCCGCCGATATCCCGAACAAGACGCTCGTCTACTGCTCGGAAGGCAGCCCCGCGGGTTTCGATCCGGCGCAATACACGACCGGTACCGATTTCACAGCCAACACGTTCACGGTCTATAACCGCCTCGTCGAGTTCGTGCGCGGCGGCACCACGGTCGAGCCCGGCCTCGCCGAATCGTGGGACATCTCGCCGGACGGCAAGACCTACACGTTCCATCTGCGCCACGGCGTGAAGTTCCAGACCACGTCGTTCTTCAAGCCGACCCGCGAATTCAACGCGGACGACGTCGTGTTCTCGTTCGAGCGCATGCTCGATCCGAACCAGCCGTTCCGCAAGGCGTACCCGGTGTCGTTCCCGTACTTCACCGACATGGGCCTCGACAAGCTGATCGCGAAGGTCGAGAAGGTCGATCCATACACGGTCCGCTTCACGCTGAACCAGGTGAACGCGCCGTTCATCCAGAACCTCGCGATGGAGTACGCGTCGATCCTGTCGGCCGAATACGCCGATTCGCTGATGAAGGCCGGCAAGGCCGCCGACCTCAACCAGAAACCGGTCGGCACGGGCCCGTTCATTTTCCGCAGCTATACGAAGGACGCGACGATCCGCTTCGACGGCAATCCGGATTACTGGAAGCCGAACGCCGTGAAAATCTCGAAGCTGATCTTCTCGATCACGCCGGATCCGGGCGTGCGCGTGCAGAAGCTGAAGCGCGACGAATGCCAGGTGATGAGCTATCCGCGTCCGGCCGACATCGCGCCGCTGAAGCAGGAAGCGAACATCGCGATGCCGTCGCAGCCGGGCTTCAACGTGGGCTACCTTGCGTACAACACGACGCACAAACCCGTCGACAACGTCGAAGTGCGGCGTGCCCTCGATATGGCGATCAACAAGAAGGCGATCATCGAATCGGTGTACCAGGGCGCGGGCCAGGCGGCGTCGAATCCGATGCCGCCGACGCAATGGTCGTACGACAAAAGCCTGAAGAGTGCCGCCTACGATCCGGACAAGGCGAAGGCGCTGCTCGCGAAGGCCGGCTTCCCGAACGGCTTCGACATCACGCTGTGGGCGATGCCGGTGCAGCGTCCGTACAATCCGAACGGCAAACTGATGGCCGAAATGATCCAGGCGGACTGGGCGAAGATCGGAGTGCGCGCGAAGATCGTCACGTATGAATGGGGCGAGTACATCAAGCGCGCGCACGCGGGCGAACACGATTCGATGCTGATCGGCTGGACCGGCGACAACGGCGATCCGGACAACTGGCTCGGCACGCTGCTCGGCTGCGATGCAGTGAACGGCAGCAACTTCTCGAAGTGGTGCTACAAGCCGTTCGACGACCTCGTGGTCAAGGGCCGCGAAACGTCCAGTCAGGCCCAGCGCACGAATTTCTACATGCAGGCACAACAGATCTTCGCGCAGCAGTTGCCGTTCTCCCCGATCGCGCACTCGACGGTGTACCAGCCGGTCAGCAAGAAGGTGGTTGACATGCGCATCGAGCCGCTGGGTTATATGCGCTTCGACGGAGTGAGCATGAAGTAAGGTTTGCGCGTTACGCTTTTCGCACGGTTAGAAAACTGGTCGAAATGGTCCGGCGACCGGGGTCACGAGCCCTCGTCGCCGGTTGCGTTTTTCCGTTCATCAAGACCATAGGGACGAACCATGTTCCGATTCGTTTTGCGTCGCATCGGGATGGTGATACCGACCTTCATCGGCATTACGATCCTCGCCTTCGCACTGATTCACCTGATCCCCGGCGATCCCATCGAAGTGATGATGGGCGAACGCGGCGTCGATCCCGCGATGCACGCGCAAGCGATGCACCGCCTTGGGCTCGACGAACCCCTGCCGATGCAGTACATCCACTATGTCGGCCATGCCCTGCGCGGCAACCTCGGTACGTCGATCA
Organism: Paraburkholderia sp.; assembly: GCF_050742655.1. GTDB lineage: Bacteria > Pseudomonadota > Gammaproteobacteria > Burkholderiales > Burkholderiaceae > Paraburkholderia. The sequence continues at coordinate 466,512 of NZ_JBOIGG010000001.1, forward strand.
TCACGAACACCAGCGTGATGGACGAATTCCTCGCCCGCTTCCCCGCCACCATCGAACTCTCCATCTGCGCGATGCTGTTCGCGCTGATTGTCGGGTTGCCCGCCGGCGTATTCGCGGCGCTGAGGCGCGGCACCATCGTCGATCACGGCGTGATGGGTACCGCGCTGACCGGCTATTCGATGCCGATCTTCTGGTGGGGCTTGATCCTCATCATGTTCTTTTCGTCGAAGCTCGGCTGGACGCCGGTGTCAGGGCGCATCGCGGTCGAGTACGACATTCCGCACACCACGGGCTTCATGCTGATCGACGCGCTGCTCGCGCCCGACGAAGGCTCGTTCAAGTCCGCGCTGAGTCACCTGATCCTGCCGGCCATCGTGCTCGGCACGATTCCGCTCGCGGTCGTCGCACGGATGACGCGCTCGTCGATGCTCGAAGTGCTGCGTGAAGACTACATCCGCACGGCTCGCGCGAAGGGGCTCGCGCCTGTGCGCGTGATCGTCGTGCATGCGTTGCGCAACGCGCTGATTCCGGTTGTTACCGTGATCGGTCTGCAGGTCGGCACGCTGCTCGCTGGCGCGGTGCTGACCGAGACGCTGTTTTCGTGGCCCGGCATCGGCAAATGGCTGATCGATGCGATCGGCCGACGCGACTATCCGGTCGTGCAGGGCGGCATCCTGATGATCGCCACGCTCGTCATCGTCGTGAACCTCGTCGTCGATCTGCTGTACGGCGTGCTCAATCCACGCATCCGCCATACGAGGTAAAACAAGCTATGGCCGACATACAAAACACAGTCCCCCAGGCAGTCACTCCCCCCAGCGGCCGCGCGCTTGCAGTTCGCGAATTCTGGGCCAACTTTTCGCGTAACCGCGGTGCGGTCGGTGCGGGCACCATTGTGCTCGTGCTGATCTTCGTCGCGATCTTCGCGCCGCTGATCGCACCGCACAGCCCGATCGAGCAGTACCGCGATTTCGTGAAGATTCCGCCCGCCTGGCTCGACGGCGGCAACTGGAAGTTCATCCTCGGCACCGACGAAGCGGGCCGCGACATCCTGTCGCGGCTGATGTACGGCGCGCGCCTGTCGTTCTGGATCGGCTTCGTGTCCGTCGTGCTGGCACTGATTCCGGGCATCGTGCTCGGCCTCTTCGCCGCGTTTTTCCAGAAGTGGGTCGATACGCCGATCATGCGCATCATGGACGTGCTGCTCGCGCTGCCGTCACTGCTGCTCGCGGTCGCGGTGGTCGCGATCATCGGTCCGGGTCTGACGAACACGATGCTCGCGATCGCGATCGTCGCGCTGCCCGGCTATGTGCGGCTCACGCGCGCGTCCGCGCTCGGCGAGCTGCAGAAGGAATACGTGACAGCGTCGCGCGTCGCGGGTGCCGGCACGCTGCGGCTGATGTTCTCGCAGGTGCTGCCGAACTGCACGGCACCGCTGATCGTGCAGGCCACGCTCGGTTTTTCGTCGGCGATTCTGGATGCGGCAGCGCTCGGCTTCCTCGGCCTCGGCGTGCAACCGCCGGCGGCGGAGTGGGGTGCGATGCTCGCGTCCGCACGCGACTACATCGACAACGCATGGTGGATCGTCACGCTGCCCGGTTTGTCGATCGTGATTTCGGTGCTCGCGATCAATCTGCTCGGAGACGGCCTGCGCGACGCGCTCGATCCCAAACTGAAACGGATGGCCTGATATGGACAAGCTACTAACCATCCGAAATCTGGCGGTCAATTTCAACGGCCTGCCCGCCGTCGACCGGATCAATCTCGACGTCGCGCCGGGCGAAGTCGTCGGCGTCGTCGGCGAATCGGGCTCGGGCAAGAGCGTGACGATGATGGCGCTGATGGGTCTGATCGACGCGCCCGGCAAGGTGAGTGCCGACGAGGTCACGTTCGACGGCAAGGATCTGCTGAACGCGACGCCGAAGCAGCGCCGCAAGATCATCGGCAAGGACATCGCGATGGTGTTCCAGGACGCGCTGACGAGCCTGAACCCCAGCTACACGGTTGGCTACCAGATCAAGGAAGTGCTGAAGCTGCACGAAGGGCTGCGCGGCGCCGCGTTGCAGCAGCGCGCGCTCGAACTGCTCGATCAGGTCGGCATTCCAGACGCGAAGAACCGCATCACCGCGTTTCCGCATCAGATGTCCGGCGGGATGAACCAGCGCGTGATGATCGCGATGGCCGTCGCGTGCAATCCGAAGCTGCTGATCGCTGACGAGCCGACCACCGCGCTCGACGTGACGATCCAGGCGCAGATCATGGAACTGCTCGTGAAGCTGCAGAAGGAACGCGGCATGGCGCTCGTGCTGATCTCGCACGATCTGGCCGTCGTATCTGAGGTCGCGCAGCGCGTCGCGGTGATGTACGCGGGCGAGGTCATCGAGACCAATCGCGTGCCTGACATCTTCGCGGCACCCCATCATCCGTACACTGAGGCGCTGCTCGCCGCGATTCCCGAGCACAATGTCGGAGCGGTGCGGCTGGCCGCGCTGCCGGGCATGGTGCCGGGGCGCGACGACCGGCCGCGCGGCTGCCTGTTCGCGCCGCGCTGCAAGTACGTCGTCGACGACTGCATGAAGGCGCGGCCGGTGCTCGCGCCGCTGCCGCAACACGGCGACGCCGCGCAGGTCCGCTGCATCAAGCCGCTCAACCTGGCCGCCGATGCCCATCAACCCGGAGGCGCACGATGAACGCAGTACCTGAAGCGCGCCACGATGCGCATCCAGGCGGCGACCGCGTGCTCGTCGCCGACCAGCTCGCGAGGCACTACACCGTGAAGCGCGGCATGTTCGGCCATGGCGTCGTGAAGGCGCTGAACGGCGTGTCCTTCTCGCTCGAACGCGGCAAGACGCTGGCGGTCGTCGGTGAATCGGGCTGCGGCAAATCGACGCTCGCCCGCCAGTTGACGATGATCGAACCGCCTACGTCGGGCCGGCTCCTGGTGGACGGCGAAGACGTCGCGGGCGCGGGGCACGCGAAGATCGCCGCGCTGCGGCGGCGTGTGCAGATGGTGTTCCAGAATCCGTTCGCGTCGCTCAATCCGCGCAAGACCGTCGAGCAGACGCTCGGCGAGCCGCTCGCGATCAACACGCCGGCAAGCTCCGCGGAACGCGCCGAACGCATCGCGCAGATGATGCGCACGGTCGGCCTGCGGCCCGAGCACGCGAAGCGCTATCCGCACATGTTCTCGGGCGGCCAGCGGCAGCGCGTCGCGATCGCGCGGGCGATGATCCTCGATCCGCAGATCGTCGTCGCCGACGAACCGGTCTCTGCGCTCGACGTGTCGATCCAGGCGCAGATTCTCAATCTGTTCATGGATCTGCAGGAGCAGTTCAAGACGAGCTATGTGTTCATCTCGCATAACCTGTCGGTGGTCGAACACATCGCCGACGACGTGATGGTGATGTACTTCGGCGGCGTCGCCGAGCGGGGCGACAAGCAGCGGATTTTCTCGAAGCCGCGGCATCCGTACACGCGGGCGCTGATGTCGGCGACGCCGTCGATCTTCGAGGCGGACCGCAGCATCAAGATCAAGCTGCAGGGCGAGATGCCGTCCCCGCTGAATCCGCCGTCGGGCTGCACGTTCCATCAGCGCTGCCCTTACGTGATCGACCGCTGCCGCAGCGAGGAGCCGAAGCTGCGCGACGTGGACGGCCGCCAGGTGGCATGTCATCGGGCCGAGGAGGTGGGGGAGGCGGATGCCTGAAGCGTCGGCGGCGCGTTGTCCTGCGCGCTGCCTGCGTGAGGGCGGCCGCCGCGCCGTTTTCACGCGGCGCTGTGCGGTGCTCGCGGTTGGCCTCTGTTGCGCGGTGCTCGCACTGGCACTGTGGCCTGCTGCGTCGCCGTTTGCCACCGCGTATGCGGCCGGCGCGTCGGCGAACACGCCGGCGCAGGTCGGCAGTCCCGCACTTCCGCGCGCGACGCTGCCTGGTTTCAATCCGCCGCCACCCGGCTCGGGCACGACCGCCAGCGGTCGGGTGCGCACGCAGCCCGCGCGGATGCCCTTTTACGTCGCGACCCGCGGCTCGACGACGATCTACCTGCTCGGCACGCTGCATGTGGGCGACCCGGACGACTATCCGCCGAACCAGCCGTTTCGCAATCCGATCCTCGGTGCGCTCGCCGCATCGCCGACGCTTGCGCTGGAACTGTCGCCCGACGATCTGCTGGTGTCGCAGGACGACGTGTCGCGCTATGGCATCTGCTCGCGGCCGTGTCTGCCGAAGCTGTTGCCCGAGCCCCTGTGGCACCGGCTCGAGCTGAGGCTGCGCGGCAACCCCGCCGCGCTCGACGAAATCAAGAAGATGCGGCCGTGGCTCGCATCGCTGCTCGTCGAAACCTACGATTCATTGAGTGCGGGCCTGCAGACCGAATACGGCACCGAGGCCCAACTGCAGAACGTCTATTTGCGCACGAAGGGGAAGATCGTCGGGCTGGAGACGCTGTCCGAACAGATGCGTGCGTTCACCGGGCTGTCGCTCGCGCAGCAGCGCGAAATGCTCGCGCAGGATCTCGTGCAGACGCCCGCGCAAAACGTCGCCGACGTCGAGGCGCTGCTGCGTTTGTGGCGCGTCGGCGATGCGGACGCGATCGCCGCGTGGCAGGCGGCGAAAGTGGAAACGCTCGCGCGCGATCCGCGCGTGTCCGCGTCGGTCAACAACAAGATCCTGTACGAGCGCAACCGCCGCTTCGTCACGCGGATGCTGCTGATCGCCGGACCGAACAAGCCGGTGTTCGTCGCGATCGGCGCGCTGCATCTGGGCGGCCCGCGCGGCGTGCTGCAGCTATTGCGGCAGCACGGCTTCACGGTCGATCCGTACTGAGCGCGCCGCCCGGCGTTGAAGGCGGCGATGACGCGTTCAGCGGAACATCAGGAAATTCAGCAGGAAGATGTTCACGACCAGCAGTGCCAGCGCGGTCGGCACCTGCACCTTGATCACCGCGTTCTTGTCCGGCAATTCGAGCAGCGCGGCCGGCACCATGTTGAAGTTCGCGGCCATCGGCGTCATCAGGGTGCCGCAGTAGCCCGAGAACATGCCGATCGCGACCATCACCGCCGGGTTGCCGTGGAACACGTTGACGAGGATCGGCACGCCGACACCGCCGGTCATCACCGGGAACGCGGCGAAGCCGTTGCCCATCACCATCGTGAACAGCGCCATCCCGATGCAGTACGTCGCGACCGCGACGAGCCGGTAGTCGAGGCTGATGTACGCGGTCGTAACGTGCGCGACTGCCTTGCCGACGCCCGCGTCCGAGAACACGAGGCCGAGCATGCCGAGCATCTGCGGCAGCACCGCGGCCCACGACAGCGCGTCGACCAGCCGGCGTGCCTCTTTCATCGACTGGCCGACAGTGTCGCGCGTCATCACGCACGCGAAGCCGAGCGCGATCACACAGCCGATGCCGAAGCCGATCAGCGTGACGTTCTTCTGTTCGACGAGCGGCACGCCGCCGAACACGAAATGACTTGCGCCAAGCGTGACGACGACGGTGACCAGCGGGATCGTCAGCGCGGGGGCGAAGAGCTTGTTGCCGAGCCGCTTTGCGCTTGTGCTACGTGCTTCGTCGGACAGCAGCTTCGGCTTCGCCGCCCTGACGCCGCCGAAGCCCGCGATCAGCGCCATCGCGATCACCAGCACGCCGACGACGTCGGTGGGCAGGTAGTCGCCGATCAGGAAGACCAGCGCGTAGAGAATCCAGAAGCCGCCGGTGCTAAAGCGGCGCGGATGGTCGCGGTCGGCGACGATCATGCCGCCGACCACAAGCAGCACGATGCCGACGAGCCAGAACAGGTAGGTGATGGTGATCGTCATGCTTCGTCTCCCGCAGCGGGTTGCGTGGGTTGAGCGTTCGAAGCGGCTGCATTGCCGCTCAGTTCGCGTTCAAGCCTGCGATCGAGCAACATGAGCCGGAAGCCGTGAATCAGGAACGCGCAGATGGCGGTTGGAATGCCCCACACCGCGACATGTATCGGCTCGACGACGATACCCAGCTCCTTCAGGAACGTGGTCATCAACACGATTGCGCCGAACGCGACGAAGATGTCCTCGCCGAAGAACAGGCCGACGTTGTCAGTCGCGGCGGCGTACGCGCGCAGCTTGTAGCGCACCGCGTCGCTCAGTTTGCCGAAGCGCGATTCGGCCGCACCTTCGGCCATCGGCGCGATCAGCGGACGCACCATCTGCGGATGGCCGCCGAGGCCCGTCAGCCCGACCGCCGCGGTCAGCTCGCGCACGAGCAGATAGACGATCAGCAGACGACCGGCGGTCGCGGCCTTGATGCCCGCGATCCACATCTGCGCGCGTTCGCGCAGCCCATGTCGCTCGAGCAGCCCGATGACCGCGAGCGGCAGCAGGATGATCAGCGGAATGTTGCGCGTCTTGATGAAGCCGCTGCCGATCGCCGAGAGGATCTTGTCCGGCGGAAAGTGCGCGGCGAGTGCCGTGATGATCGACGCGGCCGCGACGATCAGCATCGGATTGAAGCGCAGTAGAAACCCGACGATGATGACGGCCACGCCGATGAGCGGCCATAAGTTGACTGTTGTCTGCATGCGTTGATCTCCAAACAGGGTTCTGACCAGCCGCCGCGTACGGCGACCGACTTATGCACTGCGCGGCTCTTGATGGCCGCGTATCGACTGCTTCCTGACTGCTTCTCTCGTGACTGCGATACTGCGACTGCGTGCCCGGCGCGAGCCGGGTCCTCGGGTGATGCTGCTTCTGTTGCGCCCAATCAATCCGGTACGGACGCCGGATGCACGCCGATACCCGCTTCGTCGAGCGCCGCGCGGATGCGCCGCGCGAACGCAAGCGCATGCGGCCCGTCGCCATGCAGGCAGATGGTCTGCGCGTTCAACTCGACCCAATGGCCGTCCACGGCCTGCACGCGATGCTCGCGGATCATCGCGAGCGTGCGTGCCAGCACCGCGTCTTCGTCGTCGAGCAGCGCGCCGGGCTCTTTGCGCGGCACGAGCGAACCGTCGGCGCGATAGCCGCGATCGGCGAATACTTCCTCGATCGCGGTGAGGCCCGCGCCGCGCGCGGCCGCGACGAGCCCGCTGTTCGCGAGCGCGAACACCGCGACCGACGGATCGAAGTCGTGCACTGCGGAGACGATCGCGTCGGCGATCTTCGGATCGCGCGCGGCCTGGTTGTACAGCGCGCCATGCGGCTTCACGTGCGCGATGCGGCCACCTTCGGCCTGCGCGATCGCGGACAGTGCGCCCAGCTGATACAGCACGCCCGCGTAGATCTCGCTTGCGGGCAGATCCATTTCCTTGCGGCCGAAATTCTCAGGGTCGTTGAAGCTCGGATGCGCGCCGATCGATACGCCTTTCTCGACGGCCCATTTGACGCAGTCGCGCATCGCGTTGGCGCCGCCCGCGTGCCAGCCGCACGCGATGTTGGCCGAGCTGACGAGATCGAGCAGCGCTTCGTCGGAGCCGCAGCCTTCGCCGAGATCGGCGTTGAGATCGATTTCCATGATGTTCCTCTACGTGTCTTGCAGTGCTGCGGGCGCCGGCAGGCGCGCGCCGCGTTCTTCGTGCATCGCGATCGCTGCATCGATCTGCCGCAGATACGTGCGTTCGTCGCGCAGCGCGCGGTGTGCTTCGGCGAGCGTCGTCGCGACGAAGCGCACGCCGCCGTTCAACCGTACCTGCGCGAGCTTCCACAGGTCTGCGCGGATCACCGCACCGATCTTCGGATAACCGCCGGTGGTGTGCGCGTCGATCATCAGCACGATCGGCTGGCCGTTCGGCGGCACCTGGATCGTGCCGGGCATTACCGCGTGCGACAGCAGGTCGGTCTTGCGGGTGCGTGCGAGTTCCGTGCCGGACAGCCGGTAGCCCATCCGGTTGCTGTTCGGCGTGACGACCCATTCGTCGGACCAGAACGTCTGCTGCGCGTCGTGCGTGAAGCTGTCGTACTCCGGGCCGGGCAGTACGCGGATCGGCACCGACCACGCGAGGCCGGCCGGATGCCGGCCGCGCCGCAGCGGCGGCGGTTCGTGCAGGAGCACGAACTTGCACCAGGCCGGCGCCTTGACGCCGAATTCGCGCGCGTCTGGGCCGAGACCGTTGCGCGCCGCGACGGGGCCAACCGGCAAGCGGTCGCCATCGCGCAGCGCGCGGCCGCCGAGGCCACCGAAGTGTGCGGCGAGATCCGTGCTGCGCGAGCCGAGCATCGGCAGCACGTCGATGCCGCCCGCGATGCACACGTAGCCGCGCATGCCGCGCTTCGCCGCGTGCAAGGTCAGTTGCTGGCCGGCGCGGACCGGCAGGCTCCACCATGAATGGACCGGCTCGCCGTCGAGCGTCGCGCCGAACTCGGTGCCGGTGATCGCGAGGCGCGTCGCGCGTGCGAAGCGCAGCACCACCGGACCGAAGGTGATTTCGAGGCCGGCCGCGTCGGGCCGGTTGCCGACGAGTCGATTGCCGACCTCGAGTGCGAGGCGGTCGAGCGCGCCGCCCATCGCGATGCCGAGATGGCGGTAGCCCTCGCGACCGAGGTCCTGGACCGTGGTGAGGACGCCCGCGCGGATCACGTCGATCATGCGTGGATCCCCGCGATCGAAAAGCGGACGCGGTCGCCGGGCTGGAGCAGCGTAGGCGGCGTGCGGGACGGGTCGAAGAGCGGCAGGTCGGTGCGCCCGATCAACTGCCAGCCGCCCGGCGACACCGCCGGATAAAGACCCGTCTGCGCACCGCCGATGCCGATGGAGCCAGCCGGTACTTCGAGCCGCGGCTCGGCCCGGCGGGGCGTGTGCAGCGCATCCTCGAGGCCGCCCATGTACGCGAAGCCCGGCTGGAAGCCGAGGAAGAACACGACGTAGTCGCCGCCGGCGTGGCGGCGCACGACCTCTTCGGCGGTAAGGCCCGTGTGACTCGCGACAACCTCCAGGTCGGGACCGAACGAGCCACCGTACTGCACCGGAATCTCGACCTCGCGTGTGGCGGCAGGCGTGTCGCCGGCTGCGTCCCACGCGGCCTGCAGGCGCTGGGTGAACGCATCGGCGTCGGCTTCGAGCGGGTCGAAGACGATCGTCAGATTGTTCATGCCCGGCACCACCTCGACGACGTGCGGCCAGGCTCGCGCGGCCTGCGCGGCGGCCCACACGCGACGCTGGCAGTCGAGCGTCGCGGGCGGGGGCGCCTCGCAGACAAGTGCGGTATCGCCGAGCGGAAAGATACGGGGTGAACTCATGAACGTTCCGGGTTGGGTCGGAAAGCCGGGCGCGGACGGGAGGCGAGTCGCGGCAGGTATTCCGGTTGCATAGGATACATTTTCAATAATTTATCAACAATTTATCAATAAGCGTTTTTGCCAGGCCCACGTGGACCGGCGCCGTCGTACACTCCGGACACTCCCTTTCTTGCGCATCGAGAACGTCCGCCATGTCGCGTCATCCGACCAAAATCGTTTCTTCGGAACACCTCGTTTCCGAAACGAGCGCCGAGCTTTCCGAGTTCGAATACGGCCTCATCATGGCGGGCAACGCATTCAACCGATGGATGGTGCGCTGCATGTCGGCGGCGGGAGAGAAGGACATGACCGCGATCGAGGTCTCGCTGCTGCACCACGTGAGCCATCGCGAGCGCCGCAAGAAGCTTGCCGATATCTGCTTCGTGTTGAACATCGAGGACACCCACGTCGCCACCTACGCGCTGAAGAAGCTCGTAGCTAGAGGGTATGTAAAAAGCGAAAAGAGCGGCAAGGAAGTGTTTTTCTCGGCGACCCAGGCGGGACGCGATCTGTGTGCACGTTATCGCGAGGTGCGCGAGAGCTGTCTGATCGCGACGCTGAAGGAAAGCGGGCTGACCAATGAGCAGATCGGCGAAGCCGCGCAGCTGATGCGCAACGCGTCCGGGTTGTACGACACGGCTGCGCGTGCGGCGGCGTCGCTGTGAGTTTTCGAGGCCGCCTGCGCTTACGGTTTAAGGATAAATCGCCGAATCGGTGACGATCGCGTCGAGCGGAATATCGTGTGCTTCGCGCGGCAGCGCATCGGTGCGACACGCCTCGTACGCGATACCGACAGTGACCGGCCTTTGAGCGCCGGGCCACGCGGCGAGCGTGCGGTCGTAGTAGCCACCGCCATAGCCGAGCCGGTAGCCGTGCGCATCGAAGCCCACGCACGGCACGAACAGCAGATCCGGAATCACGACACGATCCGAAGTCGGCTCGGGGATACGATGCTGGCCGTCGCGCATCGGCATGTCGGGGGTCCATGCGTGGAATTCGAGCGGTGCGCCGCGCTGCACGATGACCGGCAGACTCGCGGTGCGCGACGGGTCGGCGGCGAGCCACACCGCGATCGCGCCGCGCGCGTCGAACTCGCCTGTTAGCGGCCAGTAAAACCCGACGCAGACCGGCGCGCGATCATTCAGCACGTCGAGGATTCGACGGCTCAGCGCATCGTTCAAAAGGGGCTCGCGAGCCGCTTCGAGACGGGTTTCCAGCAGCGCGCGACGCAGCTCGCTTTTCGATTTTGCGATGGGGTTGCGTGCTATGCTTGGCTCCACTTCGCGCTCCAGAAACAACGATGTCAAAAAGCTTCCATCGAGTATATCGCACGGTCGGCGCGGCGCTCGCCGTCGCGGCGCTCGTCGCATGCAGTACCGCATCCGCGGTGAAGCCGGTTCCGCTTTCGCAGCTGACGAACGACGACCAGATTTTCGTGCAGCTTCGCGAAGCCGCACGCAATAACGATCCAGCGCGCGCCGCACAACTCGCGGCGATGATCCCGGACTACCCGGCGCCGTCCTATCTCGAATATTTCCAGCTCAAGCCGCAGCTGTTCGACAACCAGGGCCATCCGCGCGTCGATGCGCCCGATGCGCCGGTGCTGTCGTTCCTGCAGAAGTACGACGGCCAGGCGATCGCCGACCGGATGCGCAACGACTACCTCGTCGTGCTCGGCGCGCGGCACGACTGGCGCAACTTCGACCAGCAGTACGCGCGCTTCGTGCTGAACGACGATACGCAGGTGAAGTGCTACGCGCTCGAGTCGCGCGCGGCACGCGGCGAAAACGTCGCCGATGCCGCGCGTGCGGTGCTCGTCGAGCCGCGCAACTACGGCGACGGCTGCGTCGATCTGATCACGGCGCTCGCGCTGAAGCAGCAGTTCAACACCGACGACGTCTGGCAACTGATCCGCGCCGCGTACGAACAGAACCAGACGGACACCGGCAGCAAGCTGCTCGATGCGCTCGGCAACCAGCGGCCGGACCCGACGCTTTTCAGCCAGGCGACAAGCATGCCGCCGCTGCTGCTCGCGCGCGGCGTCGGCCCCGATCCGCAGTCGCATCAGCTTGCGTTGCTCGCGATCACGCGGATGGCGCGCAACGACCCGGCCACGGCCGCCGCGACGTTCGCATCGGTGGCACCGTCGCTGACCACGCCCGAACGCGCTATTGGCTGGGGCACGATCGGTTATCAGGCCGCGGCGAAGCAGATGCCTGGCGCGGTCGACTGGTACCGGCTGTCGGCGAACGCGCCGCTGTCGAATCCCGCTTACGAATGGCGTACGCGGACCGCGCTGCTCGCCGGCGACTGGACGATGGTGCGCTGGTCGATCGAGCAGATGCCCACGCCGCTGCGCAACCAGCCCACGTGGGTCTACTGGCACGCGCGGGCGCTGAAGCAGGCCGGCGAAACGGTGCAGGCGAACCAGGAATTCGAGCAGATCTCGCAGGGATTCAACTTCTACGGGCAACTCGCGCTGGAAGAACTCGGCCAGAAGATCACCGTCCCGCCAAAAACCACCGTCACCGACGCCGAAGTGCAGCAGGCCGCGAACACGCCGGGCTTCGATCTCGCGCAGCGCTTTTATCAGCTGAATCTGCGGCTCGAAGGCAACCGCGAATGGAACTGGCCGCTGCGCAGCATGACCGACCGGCAACTGCTCGCGGTCGCGGAATACGCACGCCGGATCGAGCTGTACGACCGCACGGTCAACACGGCTGACCGCACGAAGACCGAACACGACTTCTCGCTGCGCTATCTGTCGCCGTTCCGCGACATCGTCGAGCGCGATGCGCAGTCGACCGGGCTCGACGTCGAATGGGCGTATGGGCTGATCCGCCAGGAGTCGCGCTTCATCATGAACGCGCGCTCCGAAGTGGGCGCGAGCGGCCTGATGCAGCTGATGCCGGCCACCGCGCAACTGGTCGCGAAGAAGATCGGTCTCGGGCCGGTTTCGCGCGCGCAGATGAACGACATCAACACCAACATCCTGCTTGGCACCAACTACCTGTCGATGATCTACAATCAATTCGACGGGTCCGACGTGCTGGCCACAGCCGGCTACAACGCCGGTCCTGGCCGGCCGCGCAACTGGCGGCAGTCGTTGCAGCGTCCGGTGGAAGGCGCGATCTTTGCTGAAGCGATTCCGTTCCAGGAAACCCGCGATTACGTGAAGAACGTCCTGTCCAATACCGTCTACTACGCGGCACTGTTCGAAGGCCGTCCGCAATCGCTGAAGGCGCGTCTCGGCTACATCGCACCGTAAGCGCCGGGCTGCAACCGCCGCGCTGCACCGGCCGCCGCGGCTTCCAGCAGGGAGTCCGAAATGCGACATCAAGCCGTTGCGGTCATCGGGGGTTCCGGGTTCATCGGCAGCAATCTCGTCAATGCGCTCGTCGAGATCGGCAAGGACGTGCGCATCGCGACGCGACGGCGCAACCACGCGCGCCATCTCACGCTGCTGCCCATCGACGTGATCGAAACCGACGTCTACGACCCGGTGCAGCTCGCGAGCTTCGTCGAGAACGCCGACGCGGTGATCAACCTGGTCGGCACGCTGTATGGCAAGCGCGGTGATCCGTATGGTCCCGAGTTCGCGCGTACGCACGTCGAGCTACCGACGAAAATCGCCGCCGCCTGCGAAGGCAAGGGCGTGCACCGGCTGATCCACGTCAGCGCGCTCGGTGCGGCGTCCGACGGCCCGAGCATGTACCTGCGTTCGAAGGGCGATGGCGAGAAGGCGGTGCACGCGTCGTCGCTCGCGACGACAGTGTTCCGGCCGTCCGTCGTGTTTGGTCCGGAGGATGCGCTGCTCAATCAGTTCGCGTTTCTACAGCGGGTGTTTCCGGTGATTCCGCTCGCGAAGCCCGATGCGAAGTTCCAGCCGGTGTTCGTCGGCGATGTCGCGAAGGCGATCGTCAACGTGCTCGATCTCGATGCCGCAAGCGGTCGCACCTACGAACTTGGCGGTCCGACCGTCTATACGCTCGAGCAGCTGGTCCGGTATTGCGGCGACGTGATCGGCCGGCATGCGCGCATCGTCCGGCTGCCCGACGCGCTCGCGCGGCTGCAGGCGCTGACGTTCGAGATGGCGCCCGGCGATCCGGTCATCTCGCGCGACAATCTAGATTCGATGAGCGTCGACAACGTGCTGACCGGACCGCTCGCGCCCGAACTGGATGTCGACCCGGCCAGCATCGAGACGATCGCTCCCGTCTATTTGACCGGCGCGTCGATGCGCTCGCGCTTCAATGCATTTCGCGCGAACGCGGGGCGCTGATTCCTTCTCTCTTTTACTTCATACACGGCATGAAACTGATTATCGGTGACAAGAACTACTCGTCGTGGTCGATGCGCCCGTGGGTGCTGCTGAAGCACTTCGAGATCCCGTTCGACGAGACGCTCATCGAGTTGTACGATCCCGGCGCGAAGGAAGCGATCCTCGAACATTCGCCTTCGGGCAAGGTGCCGTGCCTCGTTACCGACGAAGGCTACGAGGTGTGGGACTCGCTCGCGATCGCCGAGACGCTCGCGGAGCGCTTTCCGCAGCACGCGTTGTGGCCGCGCGCGCAGGCGGCGCGCGGTCATGCGCGCAGTGTCAGCGCCGAGATGCATTCGGGGTTCGCCGAGCTGCGAGGCAACATGTGGATGAACATCCGCGCGTCATTTCCGGGCAAGGGTGCGACGCCTGGCGCGCTTGCCGACATTGCGCGGGTCGATGATCTGTGGCGCGACTGCCTTGACATCTACGGCGGCCCGTTCCTGTTCGGCGAATTCTGCATTGCGGACGCGATGTACGCGCCGGTCGTGATGCGCTTTAACACGTGGCAGCCGGCGCTCTCGGATGCGGCGAGCGCGTACGCGCGTCGCGTGACCGAACTGCCGGCTGTGCGTGCATGGATCGACGCCGCGCGGCGCGAGACCCACTGCATCGCCTGCTACGACGTCTGCGAATGAACATCTACGCGGTCGGTGGAGCGATCCGCGACGCGCTGCTCGGCGTGCCGGTGCAGGATCGCGACTACGTGGTCGTCGGCGCGACGCCCGAACAGATGATCGCGCAGAAGTACAAGCCAGTCGGCAAGGACTTCCCGGTGTTCCTGCATCCGGACACGCACGAGGAGTACGCGCTCGCACGCACCGAGCGCAAGACGGCGGCGGGCTATCACGGCTTCCAGTTCTTCTACGCACCCGACGTGACGCTCGAACAGGATCTCGCGCGCCGCGATCTGACGATCAACGCGATGGCGCGCGAGGTGCGGCCCGACGGTGAACTCACCGGCCCGGTGATCGACCCGTTCGGCGGCGAAGCGGATCTGCGCGCGCGCGTGTTCCGCCACGTCAGCGATGCATTTCTCGAAGACCCGGTGCGGATTCTGCGGGTCGCGCGGTTTGCCGCGCGCTTCGCCGGTTTCACCGTCGCGCCGGAAACGATGGCGTTGATGCGCGGCATGGTCGCGGCCGGCGAAGTTGACGCGCTGGTGCCGGAGCGCGTGTGGCAGGAAGTGTCGCGCGGGCTGATGGAAAAGACGCCGTCGCGGATGTTCGAGGTGCTGCGCGAATGCGGCGCGCTCGCGCGCATCCTGCCGGAAATCGACAGCCTGTTCGGCGTACCGCAGCGTGCCGACTATCACCCCGAGGTCGATACGGGCGTGCACGTGATGATGGTCGTCGATCACGCGGCCGCGCAGGGCTACGCGCTCGCCGTGCGCTTCGCGGCGCTGACCCACGATCTCGGCAAGGCGACCACGCCCGCCGACGTGCTGCCGCGCCATCTCGGCCACGAAGGCCGCAGCGTCGATCTATTGAAACCGCTGTGCGACCGGCTGCGCGTGCCGAACGAGTGTCGCGATCTCGCGGTGCTGGTCGCGCGCGAGCACGGCAACATTCATCGCGTGCTGGAGATGGGCGCCGCCGCGCTGGTGCGGCTCTTCGAGCGCTGCGACGCGCTGCGCAAGCCGGCGCGTTTCGCGGAGGCACTGCAGGCCTGCGAGGCGGACGCGCGCGGGCGGCTTGGGTTCGAGGCGCGCGAGTATCCGCAGGCCGAGCGGCTGCGCGTTGCGCTGGTCGCGGCGCGCGCGGTCGATGCGGGCGCGGTCGCGCAGGCGTTCGCCGACAAGCCGGCACAGATCAAGGAAGCGGTGCATCGCGCGAGGGTGAGCGCGGTTGAGGCGGCGTTGCCGTGAGCGTCGTGCGTCGCGATCATGAAGGCGGTGCGTCGCACGGGTGGTGCGCTCGAAGTGATGGCACTGCGATCAGCGTCGTGTTCTTTTAGAACAACCGCGCGATCAGCGACAGCGCCATCGTCAGCACGAGCGTCGACATGAACGGAAACGGATACTCGCGACCGAACAGCCGCAGCGTCACGTCGCCGGGCATCCGGCCGATGCCGATCTTGCGTAGCCACGGCCACGAGCCGGACAGGATCGCGACGGCGATGAAAGTGGTCAGCAGCCAGCGGATCATGGTCGGCACTCGCGCATAGGGAGCAGTCGCGTCACAGCGTATGCGAGCGGTCGCCGCGCGCAAAGGCGTCGAGCGCGCCGTCGATGCCGCGCGAAAATGCGATCACCTTGAACAGCTCGCCCATCTCTGCTTCGGACAGCAGTTTCTGCACCGCATTGGCGGCTGGCAGGAACCGCGCGGCATCGGACGGATCGATCGCCGACAGCGCGTCGGTCATCCCCGCGTTCAACAGAAAGCGCGCCTGCGACGTATAGCCGAGCAGATCGGCGCCGGTTTCGACACCGGCTTCCGCGATGCCAGTGAATTCGACGTGCGCGGTGATGTCCTGCAGGCCCGGATAGACGAACGGATCGCCGTGCGCGCGATGCCGGTAATGGCACATCAGCGTGCCCTGCGCGCGCTGTGGGTGGTAGTACTCGCTGCGCGGAAAGCCGTAGTCGATGAAGAACGCCGCGCCGCTCGCGAGCATCGTGCAGACCGTGCGTGTGAATGCGCGTGCTGCGCCGTGTGTTTCGGTCACGTAGTCGCTGTCGTTAGTGCCGGCGTCGGTCTCGTCGATCTCCTGCAGCAGCGCGAGGTCCTCTGCGGAAGCGGGGGCGTTGGCTTCGTCGAGCGGACGGTCTTCGAACACGAACGCATCGTCTTTCAGCGCGACGCCGCGCTGGTGCCACACGCCGCCCGTCCGCGCGAACAGCCGGACCGGCATCGCGTCGAGCACCTCGTTGCCGATCACGACGCCTTCGAACGTGTCGGGCAGTGCGTCGAGCCAGCGCACGCGCGCCGCGAGGGCGGGCACTTCGGCTTCGAGCGTGTCGCGCTGGCGCGCGCGCAGTTCGCCGGACAGATCGACGATCGAATAACTGTCGAACGGCACCTGCGCGGCATCGAGCGCGCGCAGCAGCCCGGCGGCCAGCTTGCCGGTTCCCGCGCCGAATTCGATCACGTCGCGCGTGCCGCTGTCGGCGAGCGCCTGCGCGACCGGACGTGCGAGCGTCGCGGCGAACAGCGGCGACAGTTCCGGTGCGGTGACGAAGTCGCTGCCGTCGTCGGCGCGCCGGCCGAACTTGACCGAGCCGCCGCTGTAATAGCCGAGCCCGGGCGTGTAAAGCGCGCGTTCCATGTAGCGGTCGAACGGCAGCCAGCCGCCGGCCGCGGCCAGGTCCGCGCGAATCTGCGCGGACAACGCATACGACTGCGCGAGCGCGGTGGGGTCGGGAGCAGGTAAACTGTCGGGTTCGTGAGCTTTCGGATTCATCCCCGCATTGTAAATGACCGCTTCTTCCGACCTTTCCGCCGCCGGCGCGCCCACGGGCGCGGCCCGCGTCGTGCTGATCACCGGCGGCGCCCGCCGGATCGGTCGTGCGCTCGCGCTGGGCTTCGCCGCTCGGGGCTGGGACGTGGCGGTGCATTTCGGCGCGTCGCATGAGGGCGCCGGGCGTACCGTCGCCGACATCGTCGCGCTGGGCCGCCGCGCGGTTGCGTTGCAGGCGGATTTCGCGGTCGAGGCCGACGTTGCCGGGCTGTTGCCGGCCTGCACGGCGGCGCTCGGGTTGCCCGCGTGCATCGTCAACAACGCGTCGCTGTTCGACGAGGACACCGCGCGGGACGTCGGCTACGAGCGGCTGCTGAAGCTCACCGCGATCAACGTCGGCGCGCCGCTGGTGCTCGCGCGGATGCTGTTCGACGCGACGCCCGATGCCGCGCGCAGCGACGAGACGCAGCGCACCGCGGTCATCAACATGCTCGACCAGAAGCTGTACAACATGAATCCGGATTACCTGTCCTACACGCTCACTAAAGCCGCGCTGCAGGCCGCGACCGTGGCGCTTGCGCAGGCGCTGGCGCCGAAGGTGCGGGTGGTCGGGCTCGCGCCGGGGCTCACGCTGCAGTCGGCGGGGCAGACGCCGGAGGGCTTCGCCTCGGCGCACCGAACGACACCGCTTGGCCGCGGGTCGCGGCCCGAGGACATCGTCGCGGCCGCACTGTATCTCGCGGACGCCTCGGGGGTGACGGGTACGACGCTGGTCGTCGACGGCGGGCAACATCTGCTGCCACTGCCGCGCGACGTGATGTTTTTGACGGGCGCCTGACACGCGCAATCCCGGGCGGTCGGCCCACCTGCGTGTCCGCACGCCTTTTACGACTGGAACGAACATGTTTGCCGCTCTTTCGCATCCCCTACTCGCCGATTGCCGCCGGCTCTTCCTGCGCAATTACGAGGTGCACATCAACATCGGTGTGCACGATTTCGAAAAGCGCGGCGAACAGCGCGTGGTGATCAACGTCGAGCTGTTCGTGCCGCTCGCGCTGTCGACGCCTGTCGAAGACAAGCTGCGCGAAGTCGTCGACTACGACTTCATGCGCTCGACGATCGCGCATCGTGTCCAGCAGGGGCACATCCATCTGCAGGAAACGCTGTGCGACGACCTCGCGACTGCGCTGCTCGCGCATCCGAACGTGCGCGCGGTGCGACTGTCGACGGAAAAGCCGGACGTCTATCCGGACTGCGACGCGGTCGGCGTCGAGGTCTTCCGCATCAAGGAGAATTGAGCGATGAACGCGCCTGAATTCACCGCCACTGCTACCGTCGAAGCCGACACCGAGACGCGCCCCGCGCTCACGCGCCGCGAGCAGAAGGAAGCGTACGAGAACAACAAGCTGTTCAAGCGGCTGGCGCGGCTCGTCGGCCAGGCGGTCGGCGACTACAACATGATCGAGGAAGGCGACAAGGTGATGGTGTGCCTGTCGGGCGGCAAGGACAGCTACGCGATGCTCGACGTGCTGCTGCGCCTGCGCGAACGCGCGCCGATCCATTTCGACATCGTCGCGGTGAATCTCGACCAGAAGCAGCCCGGCTTCCCTGAGCACGTACTGCCCGAATACCTGAGGGCGCTCGGCATTCCGTTCCATATCGAGAACCAGGACACGTACAGCATCGTCAAGCGCCTCGTGCCCGAGGGCAAGACGACCTGCTCGCTGTGCTCGCGACTGCGCCGCGGCATCCTGTATCGCGTCGCCGGCGAACTCGGCGCGACGAAGATCGCGCTCGGCCATCATCGCGACGACATCCTGCAGACGCTGCTGCTGAACCTGTTCTACGGCGGCAAGCTGAAGGGCATGCCGCCGAAGCTGCAGTCGGACGACGGCCGCAACATCGTGATCCGGCCGCTCGCGTACGTGAAGGAAACCGATCTCGAGAAGTACGCCGCGCTGCGCGAATTCCCGATCATCCCGTGCAATCTGTGCGGCAGCCAGCCAAACCTGAAGCGCGCGGAAATGAAGGCGCTGATCCGCGACTGGGACAAGCGTTTTCCGGGGCGCGTCGAGAACATGTTCAACGCGCTGTCGAACGTCGTGCCGTCGCATCTGATGGACACCGGGCTGTTCCCGTTCGCCGGCCTGCGTGCGACCGGCGAGGTCGATCCGCAAGGCGACATCGCGTTCGACGAGGAACCGTGCTCGACCGATGCGGCGCCGGACGGTTTCGCCGCCGGCTCGAAGCCGATTTCGATCGTTCAGTTCGACGACCTGTAGGGGCCTCGATACCGGCCTCATATACGCCTCCAGCCGTCGCGCGGCGGCCCGGCGGGCGCCGCAGCGCAAACAGGCTGCGTGCTAGAATCGGCCGCTACCCAATCGTCCTTTCGCTTACGCCATGAACATCGTGATTTTGGCGGCGGGCACCGGCAAGCGCATGCGTTCATCGCTGCCCAAGGTGCTGCATCCTCTGGCCGGCCGGCCGCTTCTCGCACACGTCATCGATACTGCCCGTACGCTCGATCCGACCCGGCTCGTCGTCGTGGTCGGGCATGGTGCCGAGGCGGTGCGCGCCGCGGTCGCGGCACCGGACGTGCAATTCGCCGTTCAGGAGCAGCAGCTCGGCACGGGCCACGCCGTGCAGCAGGCGCTGTCGCTGCTCGATCCCGCGGTGCCGACGCTCGTGCTGTACGGCGACGTGCCGCTCACGCGCGCGTCGACGCTGAAGCGCTTCACCGATGCGGTCGGTCTCAGTGGCTACGGCGTGCTGACAGTCACGCTCGACGACCCATCCGGTTACGGACGCATCGTGCGCGACGCGAAGGCCAAGGTCGTGCGCATCGTCGAGCAGAAGGACGCGACGCCGGAGCAGCGGGCCATCGCCGAGATCAACACCGGCATTATCGCGGGGCCGACTGCGCAACTGCAGGGTTGGCTCGGTTCGCTGAAGAACGACAACTCGCAGGGCGAGTTCTATCTGACGGATGTGGTCGAGCTCGCGATCGAAGCAGGCATCGACATCGTCACGACGCAGCCCGACGACGAGTGGGAAACGCTCGGCGTGAACAGCAAGCAGCAGCTTGCCCAACTCGAACGTGTGTACCAGCGCAACGCGGCCGACGCGCTGCTCGCGGCTGGCGTAACGCTCACCGATCCGGCGCGTATCGACGTGCGCGGCACGCTCGAATGCGGCCTCGACGTCTCGATCGACGTGAACTGCGTATTCGAAGGTCGCGTCGTACTCGGCGACGACGTGACGATCGGACCGAACTGCGTGATCCGCAACGCGACGATCGGCGCGGGTACGCGGGTCGACGCGTTCACGCATATCGAAGGCGCCGAAGTCGGCGCTCACGCGGTGCTCGGACCGTACACGCGGTTGCGGCCTGGCGCGTTGCTGAAGGACGAGGCGCACGTCGGCAATTTCGTCGAAGTGAAGAACGCAGTGATCGGTCATGGCTCGAAGGCGAACCATTTGACGTATATCGGCGACGCCGACATCGGCGCGCGGGTCAACATCGGCGCGGGCACGATCACGTGCAACTACGACGGCGCGAACAAGCACCGCACGATCATCGAAGACGACGTGTTCGTCGGTTCCGACACGCAGCTCGTCGCGCCAGTGCGCGTGGGCCGTGGCGTGACGATCGCGGCGGGCACGACCGTCTGGAAGGACGTCGAGCCCGACCGGCTCGTGCTGAACGACAAGACACAGACCAGCCGCACGGGCTACGTGCGACCGACCAAAAAGAAACGCTGAACCGGCTCGCCGGCACC
The DNA here is from genome assembly GCF_050742655.1 of Paraburkholderia sp. Classification (GTDB taxonomy): domain Bacteria; phylum Pseudomonadota; class Gammaproteobacteria; order Burkholderiales; family Burkholderiaceae; genus Paraburkholderia. The sequence continues at coordinate 487,262 of NZ_JBOIGG010000001.1, forward strand.
GCGCGTGTCCGGCCTCCATCCTCAAGGACAGATAGATCATGTGCGGAATCGTCGGCGCGGCAGCGCAACGTAACATCGTTCCCGTTCTCGTCGAAGGACTACGTCGTCTCGAATATCGCGGCTACGATTCGTGCGGCGTCGCGGTGCTCGCGAACGGCGAACCGCGCCGCGCGCGCAGCGTCGCGCGCGTCGCGGATCTCGACGAGCAGGTGAAGGACTCGCATCTCGAAGGCGTGACCGGCATCGCGCACACGCGCTGGGCGACGCACGGCGCGCCCGTCACCGACAACGCGCACCCGATCTTCTCGCGCGACGCGCTCGCGCTCGTGCACAACGGCATCATCGAGAACTACGAGACGCTGCGCGACATGCTGCGTGCGAAGGGCTACGTGTTCACGTCGCAGACCGATACCGAAGTGATCGCGCACCTGATCCACAGCGTGTATCAAGGCGACCTGTTCGCGGCGGTGAAGGAGGCCGTGCACCAGTTGCATGGCGCGTATGCGATCGCCGTACTGCACAAGGACCAGCCGCACACCGTGGTCGGCGCGCGGCAGGGCTCACCGCTCGTCGTCGGGCTCGGCGACGGCGAGAACTTCCTTGCGTCGGATGCGCTCGCGCTGGCCGGCAGCACCGAACGCTTCATCTTCCTCGAGGAAGGCGATGTCTGCGAACTGACGATCGATCGCGTGCGCATTGCCGATCGCGACGGCGACGACGTGCAACGCGAAGTGCGCCAGGTGGCCGCTTATGGCGGCGCGGTCGAACTCGGACCGTACCGGCACTTCATGCAGAAGGAAATCTTCGAGCAGCCGCGCGCGATCACCGACACGATTCCGCAAACCGATACATTCGACCCTTCGCTGTTCGGCGAAGGCGCCGAACGGGCGTTCGTCGAAAGCGACAGCCTGCTGATTCTCGCGTGCGGCACGAGCTATTACTCGGCGCTGACCGCGAAGTACTGGCTCGAATCGATTGCGAAGATTCCGACCCAGGTCGAGATCGCGAGCGAATACCGGTACCGTGAATCGGTGCCGAACCCGAAGGCGCTGGTGGTCGTGATCTCTCAATCGGGCGAAACCGCCGACACGCTCGCCGCGCTCAAGCACGCGCAGGCGCTTGGGCATCGGCATACGCTGTCGGTGTGCAACGTCGGCGCGAGCGCGATGGTGCGGCTCACCGAACTGGCGTTTCTGACACATGCGGGGCGCGAGATCGGCGTCGCATCGACGAAGGCGTTCACGACGCAGCTGGTCGGCCTGTTCGTCCTCGCGGTGACGCTGGGCAAGCTGCGCGGTCACGTGAGCGCGGCGCAGGAAGCGGACTACCTCCGCCAGCTGCGCCACCTGCCGGCGGCGCTCAACAGCGTGCTGGCGCTGGAGCCGCAGATCATCGCGTGGTCGGAGGAGTTTTCGCGCAAGGAGCACGCGCTGTTCCTCGGGCGCGGGCTGCACTATCCGATCGCGCTCGAAGGCGCGTTGAAGCTCAAGGAAATCTCGTACATCCACGCCGAAGCGTACCCGGCTGGCGAGCTGAAGCATGGACCGCTCGCGCTCGTCACCGAGGCGATGCCGGTCGTCACGGTGGCGCCGAACGATGCGCTGCTTGAGAAGCTGAAGTCGAACATCCAGGAAGTGCGCGCGCGCGGTGGCGAGCTGTACGTGTTCGCGGATGCGGACACGCGCATCGTCAACGACGAAGGGCTGCATGTGATCCGGATGCCAGAGCACTACGGGATGTTGTCGCCGATCCTGCACGTCGTGCCATTGCAGTTGCTGGCTTATCACACGGCTTGTGCGCGGGGGACGGATGTGGATAAGCCGCGGAATCTGGCGAAGTCGGTGACGGTGGAGTGAGCAACCGTCTTGATAGTCGAGAGAGTGCTGAGTTGCATTAATTTCAGTTACGAAGCCTTGATTCAGTTTTGGTTACGGGGGTTGTTACCTGCCGCTGAGCCTTACCTGACAGGGCGTAACCAGAATTAATGTCAAAGGGGTGCTGGAGCATTTTTCAGCGCCCCTTTTTTGCGATTGCCCTCAGATTTTTTGCTTTGCGTGCCGTCGCAGCGCACCATGACCGAGATGTTCGCTGGAAATGAATGCGTTCCTTGTCCTGTTTTATAAGCCTTGCTGGTATTGGCCGGGAGCACTTTCTCCGAACGCACCGGCCGGCGCATAGGCCGGGCCTATTTCCTGCCCTCACTCAATCATATTTACTCATATACTGTATAAATATACAGTCTCGGTCTCTATACTGCTGAGGCGTCTTACGCGGATGCTCGGTCCACTTTTCTCTCGCTTGTCGCATGGAAGCATCCGGACAAACGCGACCACATGACGAAAGTATGGCTATTTCGTAGCAGCCGCAGGAAGCCCGATAAAATCGCAACCTAATTGAGAGGTCGAATAATGAGCGGTGGGCAAAGCAAAATTGAGTGGACGGAGCGCACGTGGAACCCGACTGTGGGTTGCACGAAAATCTCCAAGGGCTGCAAAAACTGCTACGCCGAAGGCATGGCGAAGCGTCTGCACGCCATGGGGACTCCAGGCTATGAAAATGGCTTCAAGCTGACCGTTTTGCCCAACCGCTTGGACGAGCCGCTGAAGCGGAAAATCCCGACGGTCTACTTCGTCAACTCGATGTCGGACCTGTTCCACCGCTCCGTGTCGGACGCCTACATCACGCAGGTGTTCGATTCGATTCGAGCATGCCCTCAGCACACCTTCCAGATACTCACGAAGCGAGCAGAGCGCTTGGCGTCCTATTGCAGCCGCCGAGAGATACCAGCGAATGCGTGGCTTGGCGTGACCGTCGAGGACCGCCGGCACGGCCTACCAAGAATGGACGAGCTGCGTCGCGTGGAAGGCGGTGTTCGCTTCTTGTCGGTCGAGCCGCTGCTCGAGGACTTGGGCGCCCTGAATCTCGAAAACATCGATTGGGTAATCGTCGGCGGGGAGTCCGGCCCGAAGGCACGCCCGATGCTCGAAGACTGGGTGCAGAACGTCAAGGTCCAGTGCGAAGAGCAAGGCGTGAAGTTCTTCTTCAAGCAATGGGGCACGTGGGGGAGCGACGGCGTGCGCCGCTCCAAGACAGCCAACGGCCGGCTTCTTGAAGGACGCACCTGGGACGATATGCCCGAACGAGCTCTGCTAACCTGACCACGCCGGCTCAGGTGAACCGCAGTTGCCGGGAGTATTCGATGATGTCGGTCGGGCGATACAGCTTCGACGGTCGCCGCGCTCGGTCTTCTTTGTTCGATACTGCGATGGTCCCTGCGGCGTGCAGGCTACGGAGCACCTTCTGGAGACGAGCTTCGTCCGCGATTGTGTTCGAGATATTTCCCGTGAACAGTTGCGCGACCGAGACAGGTTGCTGCTGACTGGCTAATACGCGACCGAGGTCGTCGGTCAGCGTTTCAATACAGCGTTGCTCCCCACTTCTATCGAACAGAAGTGACGACTGGCCGTTGTATTCCTCATCGCGTTTCGGGTCATAGCCAAGGATGAAGAGCCCTGGTTCAAGCTCATGTCCGAACTCGCTTGAATGGTCCCAATGCAGTGACTTCATGACGTCGTGTGCCTTGTAGCGCTGCGACAAATGCACGAGCCAGTAGCTCCAAGGGTTCGCTGCGTTAGGGCGAACAAAGAACAACGTCATAAACGGCGCGCCCGTTTCCTCCTTAATGCCGTGCGCGACGTATCTTTGCAGCGATGCCCGGCCATGCTCCGCCTTGATTTGTCCGAGGTGCTCCCATGGGATGTAGCCTTCGAGGTCAACGCCGCGGACCGCCTTCCGATTCGTTTCTCTGTCACTGATGTACGTAAGCAGGGAATCGACGTTGAAGGTCATGATGACCTCGGCACCTGGTAGCTCCGACATCAACCATCGAAGCGTGCTCATCGGTATGGCGTTGTAGCTGTACTGGTCGAGCAGAAAGATGGAGCGAAAGCCACCGCGACGCTGTTTGATTCGCGCGACGATTCCAGGCAATTCGTCTACGAAACTCGCATTCCGGATGGTCGTTCGCAGATAATCCATGTCAGCGATAGTCCCTTCCGCGCGCCGCTTATCAATGTGTTCGCGCAGATACCTTGCTGACTCTCGCCGTTTCTCGATGAAGAAGAACTCGGCGTCGACCTCGCGTTCCGTAACTTTGCGACCAACATTTATGCTGGCGCGAGCCGCGTGCGTCGCGCGCATCATCAAAGGTGGCGTTCCATCGACCGATATGCCAGCTTCGCTGATGTACTCCCCTCCACCCGCAAAACCATCGACCAATGACAAAGTCAGCTTCGGAATAATGGCCTGAGACATCACCGTTTCGATGTATCTCTGAACGTAGCTTTCGACAATCGAGTGCTTTACGGCACTGTGCTGGTCGAGAATCGGCGGCGGCTTCCCAACTTGCCAGAGATACTTATCTTTTGACTTTGCCATTCGCTGTGTTATTTGGTGTGGCCCTTGGTCTCTCGAAAGATTATCAGGTTTTAGTAAATATTTCGAAACCACGGCATACTATTTAATCTCCCCATTGAGCCCCCAAAACGGGACACAAAGCGTGAACAGCAAACAGGAAGACGAGGTTGCCATCGACCCTGCCGATGGTTTGCCGGTCATGAAGGTTGGCGCCTGGTCCGAAGACAAGCATGTGGCGCTGTCACGCTACGTCGACGCCGCTCGAAAGGCCCGTGGGAAGTGGCCTTACGCGTCGTTCATCGACCTTTTCTCCGGTCCGGGACGCGTCATGAACCGAGATTCCAAGACAATCTCGGACGGTGGAGTGTTATCGGCATGGCGCATGTCGAAAAAGGGCGGCGCTCCGTTTAACGAGATTTACATCGGTGACGCGGATGCTGACAATGTGGAGGCATGCGCAACGCGCCTTCGCTCCGCTGGCGCCAACGTCCAGGCACGCGTAGGCAAAGCATCCGAAACCGTCGACTGGGTGCTCGATGCCCTTCCACGGGGATTGCACTTCGCCTTTCTCGACCCGTTCAACATCGAGCACCTAGAGTTCGATATTATCCGCAAGCTGTCCGTTCGGCCGAATATCGACATCCTGATTCACTTCAGCGTGATGGACGTCCAGCGAAACATCGGTGGCGACTTCAGCCTGGCCAGCTCCAGGCTGGACGCGGCAGCGCCAGGCTGGCGCAACAATCTTCAGCTCGATTCAGTCCCGAAGCGCGAGCAGGTCGGTGCCTACCTTGAATACTGGGAATCGCTTGTGACCGACCTGACCAAAATGCATGTCGCACAGAGCAAGCCACTCTTCGTCAACATGAACAAGGGGCCTCTATATCGGCTCATCCATCTCGCCCGCCATCCCCTCGCGACGAAGCTTTGGAACGACGCGGCGATACCTAGTTCGCGCCAACAGTCGCTGCCGGGGTTCTAAAGCGCTTCGGATTCCGCTCCATTCTTCGCAGGTCCTTCCACCGCGCCTTATATGTTCGACTATCTCCGCAACTTCCCCATCGCCGCAGAGCTTCTTCCTCACCGTCTTCGCGACTTGCTGTCCCCTATCGGCATGGGGTCGGACTATCCCGTCGAGGTATGCAGCACTTTCGAGCATGACCGAGACAATGCTGCATACGAATGCCTGCACATGCTCATGGCTCTTGTCGAGGATGCGGATGAACAGCATCTTCCCGCCCTCCATAGCGAGGAAGGAGTGGTTGCCTTCTCCGTTCCGGACATCCGCGAAAAGGGTGCGGTACGCAACTTCTCGCCGAACATTGATGGTCACGACTATATTGTCGCAGCTTGGGGAGACGGTTCGTTCTACGCCTACAACTTGGCGGAGAAGGTGTGGATGGCTCTTGGTCTGGTACCGAGATGTATCGGCAACGACATCCAAAAACTGGTGTACGACGACTTGCAAGTCCCGACGACTCATATCGCCGAAGGCGAGATTTCCGGTCGCTATTTCTGGGAGCCATCGCGCGATATTCGATGGACGATGTCGAACGAATATTTACGCAAGTACCTATGGATGCGAGGGGCTCAAGGAGCGCGCGTGTTCTTCTATGAGGCGACCGTTCAAGACCGGCCCGAGCTACGAGCGTTGATGGGCGCCGACAATCGCTTCGACTTCGAAGAGGAAGGTCATTGGTGCTCGGTCAGCTTGCTTGAAATCGACCGGCGCATACGCCTGCAAGTTTGGGCAACGGTCGTCGTGGTGTCCTGCGAGCGGCTCCCGGAACAGATAGCTTATGGCCTCCGGTGGCCAGGCATTACCGAACCTGTCACGCGCGCATTCGTAGACCAGCTGGATGACCGCACTTTCGTATTTTTGAACGACAAGTTTCTTGAGCAATACGAGCAAGACGCTTTCTACGACAGCATACCGGTCAAGGTCTTTGGCACCTATTGGGTCAACAGCCCCTCATATCATGGTAAATGGGCGTTCACGGACTGCAAGCGCGTCGGTCGGAACATCATCAGGGTTCGGCTACGCGACCTCTACAGGGGCATACCGGCTCGAGAGACTCTTCATGCCCATAGCTACGCGATGGACCCAGACGTCGTCGCACAGCTCGATGATGCCGAAGAGCATATCGTCGCGAAAACTGAAAGGCTTGCGAAGGAGCTACTTGACCTCGCGGACAACCTTTGTGAACTTGGTGCCGCTATCGGCATTGAGTTGGAGCCAGTCAGCCTTATCAAGCTATCCCGCGCCTCTATCGAGGCGAACGGATGGACGACTGCCCCAGCGTTGGTGCAACTCGCGCGGGTGGCGCCGCTTGAGATGTCCCAGCAGGCGTTCCTGAGCCGGTGTAAGGCTCTTCATGAGATTTGGCAGGTCATTCCCGAAGGCGTATTGAAGAGGCTCCTGATAGCGTCCGGTATCGACAGGAAGGAATTGGCTGACTACCGCAGCCTGAGACTTCTACAAGCGCTGCTGAATGTGTTGGAGAGTCTCGATGGCCACCAGGAAGATGCCAGCGCGTTCGCAAGCGAGAATGCTCCAGAAAACTGGGCACGGCGAAACGAGCGTCTTGCCGCCCTGTTCGTGCTTAGGGACCTTCGGACCGCCGATGCTCATACGCTCACTACGGAAGGGATTCAACGGCTTGAGGAGCTCGGGTTCGATAGAGCAACCCTGCATCCGGGCTACGGCGGTGCCCTCGATTTCATCTTCAATGGCGTCATCAACTCGTTCGCAGCGGTCAACCAGATGCTTAAAAGCGTACTAAATCGTTGAGACAGGCCCTCAGCTCGATGCATGAGCGCCTCGTGGAGACGCGACATCGCGCTGTAGGACATCCTCTAGCCAAGCGCAGTTGAGCACTGCAAGATACTGACGAGCCCTCGCCAGTCTGATGATTGTCGCCGCCCAACAGTGAGCAGTATCGGTCGGTGAGTCCTAAATTCTGGTACTCAAACGCCGGTTTGGGTTTGTCGCAATCGTTGAAGACATTTGGCCGTCCTTCCACAGTCGAAAAAAAGAGCATGCGTGCATGTCTTGCCTTTCGTGTAGGACGAGAGTAGAACACGCAAAATTTCTGCAAGGACTAGAGCAGAGTGAGGGCATCGTTCATCCCGTCGTTATTGCAAGACCTGGCCATATGATTTCAAAATAATCGCGGTCGCGGCCAGGATAATATTGCAGCAAACCATACGGACCGGACGAGGCAAGTGATGCAGCGCGCATCTTACGACGACGAAAAGAACGAAGCTCCTGCCCATAGCCCCGCGAGTTTTATGCGGGCGCGACGGCCCGAACTCTACTCAGATTCCATCCTCGTCGAAGAGCGGGGAATGGACCGCAGCCAGTTTGAGTTCCACCTCCACACGCTTACCCAGCGCAAGGAGGAAACTCGTTTTGAACATTTCTGCCGGCGACTCGGCGAGAAAGAGCTGTGTCCAAACCTGTTGCCACAAACTGGTCCAACGGGCGGTGGCGATAGCAAGGTCGATAGCGAGACCTATCCGGTGGCGGAGTCAATCGCGGACCGCTGGTACGAGGGCGACCCCAGCCGCGCGGCAAGCGAGCGATGGGCTTTCGCCTTCAGCGCAAAGGCGGATTGGAAGCCTAAGGTAAAGGACGATGTCCGCAAGGTAGCGGAGACCAGACGGGGATACACGGTCGTCTACTTTATGACTAACCAGGCTGTCGCAGACCGGGAGCGGGCTAAGGTCGAGGACGAGCTACGCGCGAAGTGGAATTTCGATGTGCGCATTCTGGACCGCACCTGGATTGTCGACCGGGTAGTTCAGAACGGCCGTTGGGATGTCGTCTACCAAACGCTGGACATCCTGGCCCCGGTGGGACGCGAGCACACAAAGATAGGCCCCCTGGACACCCAGCGGGAACAGGAGCTCGAAGAACTCGACAAGCTCATCGAGAATACTGCGCGATACATCGGCGCGGGCTGGCAGTTGTTCGAGGACTGCCTGCAGAGCGCACTCGTTGCCCGGGCGCTCGGCCGTCCACGCTCAGAGGTTGATGGTCGTTTCGACCGCGCTCAACGCCTTGCGGAAAAGCACAGCAGTCAGCGGCAGCTGTTTCAGGTCCACTATCACAGAGCGTGGACAGCAAACTGGTGGTATGACGACTACTCGGAACTCAATCGCCTATATGAACTGGCGGAGCCCATTGGCCTGTCGTCGGAGCACGTTTGGGACGTCGACAAGCTCGAGAACCTATGGCAGGTCGGGATAGCGTGGACCCGCGCAGGTGGAATCGCTCGTCCAGAGGAGTGGGCGCCACGGACTGAGCGCTTGAGAGAAGCGCTTCTTCGCCATGCGATGGATTCGAATCGACCCACGAGTGCGCTTTGGGCACGTACGCAGTTGCTTTTTATAGACCTCAACGCAGCCGTCGGAAACGAAGACGAAATCGCGGCCACCTTGTCGGGATTGAAGGCCGTTCTAAAGGAAGCCGACGGGCACATAGATTACCCGGCTGATACCGTCGCCCGGATAATTGAAGAGTTGGCTGAGGTGCTTGGAAGCAGCGACGTTGTTGACGAGGTCTTCGAGGCCGCAGTGGCGCTTCGCGCAAAGAGGTTTGGGAGGGGAAAGGAAGGTGAAATGCGGCTTCGGCGCGGCCTGCAAAAGCTCAACAGCGGAAGCCATTATGCCGCCATCCGCCAATGCGCCGCCGCTCAGACGCTTCTAGCGCAGGAGGAGCACAGAGATGACTTCGTGCGGGCTGTTGCCGCAACCGGGTTGGCCTATGAGGCAGCCGGCTTGCTGTGGGCTGCTCGTAGCAATCTGGTCGTTGCTTTAGGCAGGGCGATGTCTGAATACCAAAAAGACGGAAAAATTCCGGGTGTGGCGCTGTCATTCCTACGGAAACTTGTGTGGCTTGAACTCCAGCTTGGTCGCATACCGTGTGTACTTGGGTGGCTTTCGTGGTTCGAACCATTGATGACAATCGTTGGGCCGGACGAAACGACGGAGATGGAGGTCCGCCAAGAGTACGCGCACGTGGACACCGTGCTCGGAATTTTGATGTTGAGAACGGCGTTCTCCGACTTGCCAGTTCTGACATGGGTTCCAGACTCGTTCGATAGCAAAGCACTGCCAATGTCGAGCGTCGCCATGCTGTTCAGCCTGGGAGATATGGAGAGGTTACGGGCCGAGTTGGGAGACAGTGGGGTCGAAGGGATGGACAAGGTAATGATTGGCTGGCTGATGCAGCCTGCCGCCTCCGACTTACCGGCCGTCGCTCAGTGGAATACAGGGCCGACAGTCTCAATGCGAACCGTGATTCTGGGTTGTGTAATTGAGTGCGTCGCTGAATCCGACGTTTCAGCAGTGTTGACGGCAGAAGCATTGCTAGGATTTCTGGAAGCCTTGCTATCTACGTCAATTGACCAGTCGCGCTACGCGGCGTCGTCCATCGAATATCTTCGGTTGGACGTCGTTGTTGGTACAGGTCGCGGCGACGTTGTGCCACTGACCCACGAGACAGTCGAGGACGATTGTGGAGAGGTGAGTATACGAGTCGTTTTATCTAGCTTAACCGCGCCTCGGATGGCCCAGCATTCGCGATTCAGCAAAGCCCTCCTTGGTCTTCTTGGAGACGTGCTCGGTCAACTCTGCCTTTCGTCAATGTCCGAGTCGCTAAGAAAGCTGTTCGATGAAGATGGGTCGATAGACCGGGCTTTAATGGTCGCACGCTCCACAATCTCTACCTGCAACGTCCTGGGCGACTCCCCCAAATATTGGGCGAAAGACTGGGCGTCAGAATGGCAAGGTAACGTCAGCAAGGTGCATCGGACTAACGCATGGAATGAAGGCATGCCGGCTGTAACTCCTATCTCGACTGGAACTGACGACAAGGTATCGAAGAGACTGGAGTTCGCCGACGGCCCACCTCCAGATGACCTCTTCGGGGTCGACGGTCTTACCCACAAAAAAATGCGTGTTCATTCACCGATTAACATGCATTTGTGGGACCGCGCCCGTTGGGGTGGCTGCGCATATGCGGGTTACATCGGTAGCCCCCCTAAAATGCATCTTTGCTTCGACGACATACAATCCGGCGAAAAGATATTTCGAGGTTGGCGGAAGCGAGTCGGGCGAGTGGATGCCGAAGGCTGGATTGGCCTCACCATCATTACCGGAGTGGACCGTGCCAATCCCTCGCATTACCTAGTTTCAATCAGCGTCGGCGAAGACTATATTGCCAGCAAATCCGGTCCCAACCAATTCTTTACCATGGTATCTCGTAGCAAGGAGATGACCCCGAAAGACACCAGGAATCTGGACATCTTCCTGCGCGAATTCAGGAAGTATGATGGATTTTTTCTGGCGCCTGCAGGGATGTCCAATGGAAATTTAGTCATGCCTGAGCATCTCGCGGATTTGGCTATTATCAAGCGCAAACTGAGCGTGATTGAGGCTTGGGCCGTCGGGCCGAACCATCCGGCAAGCGTATCGTTGCAGGGCGTGACCGACCCGGTGATTCCGGCAGGCACCATAGACGTCCCATTTCGACGACTGCAAGAAGTGTCCAAGTCTCGAGGAAAAGCGTAAGCCTCCAAGTAAGACGTGCCGCAGGCACGTTGCACAGCGCAGGTCGGCGCGGTCAATGGCGTTGCGGAGAATACCGTTGGCCCAAGGCACGGGATGGCCCGGCACCGTCGCTATCATCAGGCCGGACTCCTGGCGATAGAATCGGTAGGCTGATTGTGACGAATGACGCTGTTTGCCTATGCTGGTTCTAACCGACAACATGGAGCCGACACATGGAAGTGAGCACAGAAACGCTTGTTGACATGCTGCGAGAAGTCGAGGCCGACGACCCCATTGACTACGCAGACCTTCCGTTTGGAGAGCAGGAGCTCAGGCGCCTTGTCATGAGCTCTCTCGTTGAGCGTCATCACCAGGTCGAAGCCGGCAACATGTCGGTTTCCGCCATACACGCGCTATACCTGCTGAGCACCGCGAAACTGATTCTTGAAAACACGGTGCTTCACGCGAGGCTGCTCCTGCTACAAGGACAGCAGATTGACGTGCAGTCGCTCCTGGCTCCATTCACCCTCAAAGGCAAGCCGTAATTCGTTCATGCGGGCCTTCAATTGCACGGTGACCTGCAGTGGCCAAGGATGTGATTAGGCATCGAGAAGTCTAGCTGTAGCGTCGCCAAGTCGATGAAGGTGAATCGAATGACGCCCGCCGAAGCGATACGCTCCGGCGGGCGGGCATCAATCACGGAGCGCTCAGTTATGCGCTCAATTCCAGCGACGCTTCCGGTGCGACGGTGCTGTTTGCGGCATTCGCAGCAACCGCGTTGACCGCAACAGCCTTCTTGGCAGCCACCTTCTTTACGACCGGACGCTTCGCCGGCGTGGCAGCGACCTTCTTCGCTGCAACCTTTTTGCTGGCAGCAGGAGATGCTGCGACAGTTGCCTTCTTACCAGCGGCTACCTTCTTGTCGACAGGCGCCTTCTTCGCAACGGCTTTTCTTGTAACGGTCTTCGGCTTGCTCGTTTCCGCCCCCGGGGCAGCGGCAGCCGCCCCTTCAATCAGAAACCGCGTCCGGTCCTTCGTGCCAGCCAACCAAGCAGGAGCCGGACCACGTCCGCTCCACGTCGCGCCCGACTTGGGGTCTCGATATTTGGCCGGCTGCGGGCCTTTAGGTTGTCCATATTGAGCAGTTGCGCGGACAGCAGTCGAAGCTTTTTTGACCACAGTCTTTGCCTTGCCAACAGTGCTGGTAGTTGCAGCGACGACGGCATCGGCGCCATCGCCGATAAGGAATTTGCTGCGGTCCTTTGCGTTTGCAATCCAACCCGGAGCGCGCCCGTGTCCGGACCAGGTGGCACCGGTTTTCGGGTCCTGATATTTCGCTACGGAGGTCTTCGAGACGACCACAGAACTAGCTGCTGCTTTCGGTCCGCGTTTCTTGCCGCCAACATACGCTTCAATATCCGCGGTCGTCAGACCGTGCTTTGACATCAGGTCGCGAATCTTTTCGATAACGGTCGACGACTGCTTCGCGATGAGCGCTTCTGCTTGAGTCTGCAGCTTTTGAATTTTTGCTTGCAAGGATTCCAGGGTGGGCATTCCCGCCTCCGTAGTTGAGATGGCCGAACTATGACATGCACAGGGCTGAGTGCGCTAGTTCTGGTCGAATCGTCGAACCATTGGGGACAGCAATCGGACAGTCAGCGACATGCATCGCGATTTTCTCGAACCGAGTCGATTGAATCTTTCCGCATGGAACGTGGCTATCCGCGTCGAGGACTTGCAAAACTTCAAGAGTCGGCAGTAGGCTCGCAAGCCCGCGCGGCCAACGAACACATTAAAGTTCAAGAGCGAGTAACCGATAGAACTATGCAGCAGTGACTACCTAAAAAACGCGGACTGCGGCCGATACAGTCGTGCGCTGCTCCATAGAGAACGGATATCTACGAGTCATGAGCACACAATCAAGCAAAAAAATGGCACCCATCTCGCAACAGAGTTTGAAAACTGACGATGTCACTTCGCGCCCTTCGCTTCCTGCGATACCGCTTACAGCGGTCATCATCAGCGGCTTTGCTCTCACTGGCGCAATCTTTCTATGGCTACTGCGCAATGCGGGGCACGCGTATCGACTTGGCTATTTGCTCGGCTTTGGTTTCCAGCCAGACGCGCTACCGTGGAGTGCCGACGACCTCATCTACCTGGGCTACTACGCACAAGGGGACTATCTTGTACCTCTGCTTGGGTTGTTCGTCGTCTTCGCCGTGTTATTTGCAGTGGTCTTCGTTGCAAGCAACCTTGTAAAGGGTCGCGCGGCGCGGAAGCAAGCGGCAAAGCCCGCGAAGGTAAACGAGGGCAAATCGATAAACCTCGTCACGACCGAAGTGATGTTTTTCGGGGTGGCAGCAATTGTGATTATCGTTCTGCTTGTGTGCAGTGTCGTGCCGCTTGCTCTCCTTGGACCTGTTCGCAATAGAGGCGAAAATGATGCGGTAAAGGCAATGACCGCGATACGGCATTGGGATGTCAAGGAACTGAAATCACATGAGATGAAGTTTGTCGAAATTATCCGCGAAAAAGGAGGACCGGTATCTGGAGTGCCCATCTCATGCACCGACAAGCTATGCGCCATTTATTCCCCGGTCGGTCCCATCCATGCTCACACGGTACCGCTCACTGATATTGTCTCGTGGTCGACCATCGAACTGGAGAGCGTCCCTCAGAATGAGAGGAGCGTCCAACCACGATGAACGCCATCGTCATCGGTGGCATGCCGACGTTTTCAAGCGCGCCGCGCTTTAGCTTGACCATGCCGGTCTCCGCGTCTACCTTCTTCACCTCGGCATTGGTGAGCGCGGTGTACTCCGAAGACGGCAACGGCTTCAAGGAACGCTGCTCGTCTGGCGAAGAGACTGAAGAAAGCGGGCGCGAAATCCACCCTTGACGTTCGCGAGCACCAGGCGCCCACCTGAGCGTCGCGCGATTTCTGAAACGATAGAGAGACCCAGTCCGCTTCCCGACGCAACCGAATGGTTCAGCCGATAAAACGGCTCCAGCACGCGTTCAAGTTCGTTGTCTGGTATGCCAGGTCCTGTATCGGTGACCTCGAATATCAGCTCGCCCTCTCTCTCAAAGGCCGACACATCGACCTTCCCGCCATCTGGCGTGTATCGCACGGCGTTGTCGACGAGGTTCCTCAGCACCACTGCCATGGATGACGCATCAACCACCACGTCGATGTCGTCAACCTGCTCAATCCCGAGGTCGATGTCCTTTGCGCGGGCAAGTCCGATGCTGGCATTGATGGCGTCAGTCACGGCAGCACTCAACGACCACGCTGCCGGCTGCTCCAGTGTTGCCTGCTCTGACCTCGCCAGGGCCAGCAGTTGCTCCACCAGCCGGTGGGTACGTCGCAATCCAGCCTGAAAGGCTGAGAGTCGCTCACGAGCATCGGGTGACGTAATGGTTGCGCCCAGGTTACCCGCTTGCAACGACAGGGCGGCAAGTGGCGAACGCAACTCGTGCGCCGCGCTCGCGACAAAGCGGCGCTGATGACCAATGGCGTCTTTCAGTCGCGCGATGAGGTTGTTAATCGACCGGACAAACGGCAGCACTTCAGTGGCGATGCCTTCTTCAGGTAGCGGCTCGAGCGAGGCATCCGTTTGCCGGTCCACGACCGTCGCCAGATTTGAAAGCGGCGCCAGTTTCGTTCTGACAATAACAACGACGACCGCAAACAGAACCGGCATCAGGAGAAGCACGGGCACGAGCGTCCTCATTGCACCGTCCCTGGCAATTTCGTCACGCAATGCAGAAGGCTCCGCGACGGCGACGCGCTCACCGGTTCGCAGCGTACGGATGTTGACGCGCCAACTCTGTCCGCTGCCGTCCAGGTCGTAAAATCCGTCGGTCATCCCATGAGGAATCGTGAGTCCCGCGGCCTGCGACATGCCAGCCGACGTCTCGCTTAGTCGGTCGATGACGACTTTGACGTCTGAGTCCTGAGAGCTCTCGACCGAAGACCGCGTTCCCGTGAGCGCCAGTGCGTGGCTGTCAATCAGGGCGGCAATTTCGTTCAGCTGGCCATCCTGCAACGCTCGCGCTTCCTGGTAGGCGAACGCGAAAGAAAAACCGCATGCGAGTACACCTACCACTGCCATCACACCGCCAATCCATGCCGAGAGCTGGAGCGTCAGAGAGCGTGATTGTCGTCCTTGTCTACCAGCCATCCCACACCTCGTACGTTACGAATCACTGCCGCGCCCAACTTCTTGCGGATGCCGTGAATCAGGACCTCCACCGCATTGCCTTCCACCTGTTGCTCCCACGCATAAAGTTTTTGCTCCAGCTGGGTTCGTGAGAGGACCGTCCCGGGGCGCGTCAACAGCGCGCTCAAAAGAGCGAATTCCCGACTTGTCAGCCGGCACTCCGTTCCGTCGTACACGGCAATGTGTGTCGCCGAATCGAGCGTGAGCTTTCCGCTTGTCATCCGGGTATCGCCGTGGTCACTCAACCGGCGAGTCACGGCCCGAAGGCGCGCAAGCAGCTCGCCGATTTCGAACGGTTTCACGAGGTAGTCGTCCGCGCCGGCGTCCAGTCCGGCAATTCGGTCGTCGACTCCGTCGCGCGCCGTAAGAATTATCACCGGAAGCTTGTTGCCGCCGCTGCGCAGCGAGCGCAGCACGTCAATGCCATCCCGATGCGGCAGGTTCAGGTCTAGCAGCAGGACATCATGTTCCTGCCCTAGCAGCGCCCCAGTTGCGGAGTCGGCGTCACGCACCCAGTCCGCGGCATACGCAGCGTCTTGCAACGCCTGGACAATTGCATTGCCAATCATTTCGTCGTCTTCAACCAGGAGAATTCTCATCGGTCTCAAGGAATCACAGGTGTCGTGCTAAGCCAAAACTAATTCTTGCGGCATAGCATCCGAAGCGTTTTTTACACCGGATAGCCATCGTGCCCAGTCGTGCCTACGATACTAGGTCGCAAAGCGGAATTCACGCAACCAGTCATCAACGACAAGTCAGCCTATGCGCGCTCGTGCGGGTCTCGCTTGTGGCATTGCTCGTGACGCTGTGTGGCTGTGCGTCGTATGCCACCAAGCCTCTTCCGGCGACACCGGAATGGCCCGATAACATCGCGACACCCACCGCACCGCTGACCGTCGACCAGGTGGTCGAACGTGCGCTTGAGCACAGTCCGGATGTCCGCCGGGCAGAGCGCGAACTGGATATTGCAACGGCGCGGAAATATGCGGATGGACTGCTTCCGGACCCTCAGCTCAGCTTCAGCACGGACCGACCCGGGGCCGTGGGATTTGCCCCAGCGTTCATGGTCGGGCTCAGCTATGAGGTGTCCGCACTCGTTGACCACCCTGCAAAGCAGCGAGGCGCCACAGCGGCACTGGAAAAACAGCAGTTCGCGCTGCAGTGGACCAAATGGCAAGTCGCCAATCGCGCCTACGCGCTATACATCAGCAATGTGAGTCTTGCCCGGGTCGAGGCAGAAGTCGCACAACTCGCGGTCCATGAACAGGCTGTCGACAACCGCATGCGGCAGGCGCTTGCAAGGGGCGACGTGACGCGCGATATCGCAATACAGTCGGAGACCGCGTATCGCGACAGCTTGCAGCAACTGGACACGCTTGGACAGGACCATCTCAAAGCTCAGCAGGAACTCGCTACGTTGCTCGACCTGCCGCCTGGCATGCGTCTGATTCTCTCGGCACCTCCTGAACCCTACGGCGTCCCTCCCGATGCAGTGCGCGACGCGCTCGCCAATCTCGGCCAGCGTCGTCCTGACCTGCTGGCACTGCGCGCCGGCTACGCGGAACAGGACGAGCACTACCGCGCAGCTCTTCTCGGGCAATTTCCTCGTCTGGATATCGGTGTCACGCGCGGCCGGGACACGTCTGCCATCTATACCTCGGGCATCGCCGTCACGGTGACGTTGCCCCTGTTTAACGGCAACCGGGGAAACATTGCGGTCGAAAAAGCCACGCGGGAAAGTCTGTACGAGGAGTACACGCAACGGCTCGAAGAGGCTTACGCGGCCGTCGACAACATCGTCTCAGACATGAACCTGCTCGACGACCAGCTCCGCAACGCCCGGTCACTTGAAGCGTCGCTGGACGGAGCGACGCTACAGGCGCGTAGCGCTCACGCTCGAGGCGACATGACACTCCCAACGCTGATGGACCTCGAGTCTCGACGACTGAATCAGCGCATCACGACCACGAAGCTCGCGAACGCTGTGCTTCAGCAGCAGGTCGAGTTGTGCACTCTGATTGGCATAAGTGCCGTCGACCACCAATCTCTTCAATAGGTCCGAGATGAAGCCTATCCGCCTGCTCGCAATTGCTGTCATCTTGAGCTCATGGTGCGCCGCGAGTCCCCTTGTGTTCGCCCAGGACGTTGTGACGATGCCCGCGGTACAGAAACGCATTGTGGTGAAAGTATCCGCTCCAGCGCACGTGCAGGCTGTGTCCAATGCGGTACTGACTGCACCGACGGCGGGGGTCGTCTCGGGCCTGCGAATCACGCCAGGCGAGACGGTTCGGGCGGGACAGACAATTGCGCATCTGACCGGGCCGACAGTGATGTCGGAGAAAGCGCGTCTTGCGGGCGACCTGAAAACTGCCCAGATTCGCCTGTCCGCTGCGACACAAGCTGCTGCGATTGAACAACAGAAATTTAATGACCAACTCAGCACCCGCGACGCAATCGTCCGCGTTCGCGCAGACCTGGACGCGGCGCGTCAGCAACTGGTGGCCGCACAGGTGGCGGCTCAAGGCTACACCGGACTTGCCACAATCACTGCGTCGGAACCAGGCGTAGTGACAGCGGTCAGTGCAGCCGACGGTCAGTACGTGAGCGCTGGACAGGCCCTCGTGACTGTCTCGTCGTCACGCGACCTCCATGTTGTCGCAAATTTCTACGGGAGCGACGCCGCCCTGGTTGCGGTCGGCATGAAGGCGGTGTTCCTGCCTGAATCCGGCGAGGCACCCGTCTACGTTGTCGTCAAACGTACTTCATGGAGTGTTCCAACACCCGGTCAACTCGAAGTCTGGCTCAGTCCCGAGCAGGGCGGCAGCCTGGAGTCCGGCGCGGTTGGCACCGTATCCCTCTCCGCATCAGACGACAGGCAGTTAGCCGTTCCATCCACTGCACTCGTCCTCGACAGTGGCGAATGGTGGGTATTGGTTCACGACAAGACGGGAAACCACCGTCGTCACGTCGCGCCCGGAATAGCTGACGCTGGCTGGACCTCCATCAGGAATGGGCTCTCAGCTGGCGAACTGGTCGTCACTCAGGACGCTTATCTGCACTTCCATCAGGATTTCTCCACACGCTACCAGCAAGCCGATTGACGCCAACCGACTAGAATATGCTCAACGACATCGTCAAGCGGCCCTTGCTATGGGTCATGCTGTACGGCGCATTGATTGCCTATGGCATCTATGCCCTCGTCAATATCCACTCGGAGGTTCTGCCGCAGTTCAACATGCCGCAGGTGAGCATCGTTGCCCAGTTACCCGGGGCAACGACACTCGACCTTGAGGGACTAATTGCCCGGCCGGTCGAGGCGGAGTTGACGTCGCTTCAGTCACTGAGCGACGTACGGACGGTTGTGAGCCAGGGCTCTGTCAAAATCGAAGCGCGTTTCGCAGAAGGGAAGACTGCCGCAAGCGCACTGCAGGACGTCAACGGTGTTGTGGGCCGCGTCAATGGCGCGCTTCCCAAAGGGACGAGCCTGACCACCGAAATCTCCGGCAACGCAATCAACGAAGTCGCGGACTACGCAATACAGATTCCGGATGGCGTGGATGCATCACAGGTGCAGCGCCTCGTCGAATCGAACTTTGCACCCCGTGTCCGAGCGGTCTCTGGTGTACAACGCGTGTCCGTCGTGGGACCAGGTGCAGATGCAATATGGGTGCGGCCTGACCTCGGGAAGTTGCAGCGGTTCAACGTCTCTGCGTCGGCGCTTACGTCGTCACTCGCAACCACGACTGCGATGGTGCCGAGCGGGTATGTCGACCTAGGTCACCAGGACGTCTTTATCGAAGGCAGAAATCTGCCGACTGAACCGTCGGCCTATGCCGGGGTATCCGTACAGACGCCCAGCGGCGCGGTCCCACTCGGGGCAATGGCTGACGTCGTGCGTTCAGCGCTGCCGTCACACCACGAGGTCAAACTCGATAACCGACCCACCATCGCGCTGATTGTCTTCAAGCAACCTGACGCCTCTACCGTGCCAGTAGTCGACGCAGTGGACAGGACGCTACGCGAGCTTGAACCCCAACTGCCGCGAGGTGCGCGCTTCGTGCGCATTTACAGCCAGGGACACATTGTCGGAGTGGTCGCCCAGGATTTGACACGGAATCTCGCCATCGGGGCGGTCCTGGCCGTTGCCGTCCTGTTCTGGATGCTCGGGGCGAGTCGTGGAATATGGGCACTTGCCTTGAGCATCCCACTCTCGCTCCTACTTGGCATTGCTGGCCTGTATCTGATGGGACAGACGCTGAACCTGCTGACATTCGGCGCTCTTTCGGTCGCAGTTGGCTTGCTTGCGGACGATGCCATCATCGTGCTTGAGAGCATCTACCATCGCTGGGAGCGAGGCGATGGCCGGTGGGAAGGGGTCGCACAGGGCTTGCGTGACATCGCTGGTCCCGATATTTCCGGCACGCTGACAACCGTCTCGGTGTTTCTGCCGCTCGCATTCGTGGGCGGCTTGGCCGGACTGTTCTTTGTCCCGTTCTCACTCGCGATGACGGTGAGCCTTATCGCCTCGCTCCTCATCTCCCTGAGCCTGATTCCACTTGTACTCGGCTTCATCGGACCGCATGTCGAAAGGCGCACGACTTCAGGCTCCCGGGCAGTCGCATGGCTCAAGAGCCACAACTTCAGGTTGCTGGATTTCACATTGCGCCGACCGAAACTGTCCCTATGGACGTGCGTCGCCATCTTTGCTGTTTCGGTGGCAGGCCTCGCGTTGGTGCCCGTCGACTTCCTGCCCCTGCCCAATGAGGAGGTACTGCTGGAGAGCTTCACGCTGCCTCCCGGTACATCGTTACACGATACTCAGGACGTGGCCGACCGCATCGGTCAGCGACTGATGGGGCTCGCCCCGGTCGCGCACGTCTTCACGCGCGTGGGGTCGGCATCTGGGACGTCCTACACGGAACCTGCCTACGCAGGCGAAATCCAGATTGCGCTGAAGTCGAACGTGAATGCAAGCAGTCTCGACAAAATCGGTCAGGAGGTTCTCGCCGCGTCGAAGCTCCCTGCGGTGCAGACCGCGATTGGAACACCGACGCTGGAGCGGGTCGGCGAGACGCTTTCCGGCTTGCCCCAGCCGTTCGTGATTGACGTATATGGCGATTCAATCACAACCCTGCAGTCTCTCTCGTCTGATGTGGCAAGCCGATTGTCAGGCGTGCCCGACCTGTCAGACGTGTTCAACAACGATGGTTATCCCATCACCGAATTGCAAATCACGCCTGACCCGACAGGTCTCGCCATTCACGGCATCACACCGGCGCAGCTCCTCTCGCAGTTCCACATCCTGCTGGCGGGACAGACGATTGCGACGGTCCCTGAAGGCAACGGCCACCTCGACGTCTTCGTTCGACTGGCGGACCCCACCCAACTATCCATCGAGCAGTTGAAACAGATTCCCGTCATGGCCAACGGCTGGGTCGCCTTGCGAGACGTGGCTGACGTCCGCATGGCCACTGGCCCCAACGTCATCCGGCATCTGAACGGACTTCGTGCGATTGAGATATTGGCTACGCCAACTGCGCCACTGGGCCAGGTCATCTCGGCCTCAAAACGTGCGCTCGAAACACTTCACATGCCGGCAGGATACGAGGTGAAGTTTGGCGGTTTGTATCCGCAACTGGAGCACGCTGCTATCAATGTAGCCATCGCGGCTGCTATCGCACTTGTGCTCATGCTGGGTATCCTGACGCTGCAGTTTGATGGCCTGCTTGTGCCGGGATTGCTTCTATTGCAGATGCCGTTAGCATTCTCGGGTGGCGCCATCGCACTGGTCGTGAGCGGCATCGGTCTGAACGCCATCGGCTTGATTGCGTTTCTCACACTGATTGGCGTCAGCCTGAACCACGGCATCGTGCTGCTGCAGCTCGTTAAGCGAAACGAAGCGCAGGGATTGTCCGTGCTCGATGCAGTACGAGACGCGGTCGAGGTGCGGTTCAGGCCAATTCTCCTGACGGTGCTAACTGCCTCGCTGGGGCTGCTCCCAACCGCACTTGGCTTCGGCAAAGGTGCAGCTCCGGAACAGGGGCTCGCCATCGTTACGTTGGGCGGATTAGTCTGGAGCGGTTTGCTCAGTACAAACCTGTTGCCAGCTCTCTATGTGTACCGACGCGAGCGGCAACTGCGAAAAACATCCTAGGTCCGGCCGACGCCCGAATGCATCGACGACGGTTAGCGAGTTTCGCCGCTCTGTTGCGCAACGGTGTGACAATGCGGGCGTTGATGCAGACCATCAGTGAACGGAGGACACGTGCAGACTGATTCCACCCAGCGCGCCAGTACGCTCAGCCAAATCCCCCGTGGCATCTGGATGCTTGGCTTGGTGAGCCTGTTCATGGACATCTCGTCGGAAATCATCCACAGCCTTTTGCCAATGTTCCTCGTGACGAGCCTCGGTGCGAGCGCCATGACGGTCGGGTTGATTGAAGGCATCGCCGAGGCGGTCGCGCCTATCGTAAAGGTGTTTTCGGGGGCTCTGAGCGACTACCTTGGTAACCGGAAGTGGCTTGCGGTCATCGGGTACGGCCTGGGGGCATTGAGCAAACCGCTGTTTGCATTGGCGCCCACGGCTGGAATTGTATTGACGGCACGTGTGGTCGACAGGGTAGGCAAAGGCATTCGAGGTGCGCCACGCGATGCGCTCGTGGCTGACATCACCCCCGCTCATCTGCGTGGCGCGGCCTATGGCCTGCGACAATCGCTCGACACGGTCGGCGCGTTTCTTGGGCCGTTGCTGGCGGTCGTACTGATGCTGCTGTGGACAGACAATTTTCGGCGGGTATTCTGGGTCGCGGTGGTCCCAGGGCTCATTGCGGTAGCGTTGCTGGCCTTTGGTGTCAGGGAGCCCGCACGGCAGCCGGGAGCAAAACGCGTCAACCCGATTAAGCTTGAAAGCCTCAAAGAGCTCAGCCGGCCCTATTGGTGGGTCGTCGGTGTCGGCGCAGTCTTCACACTCGCACGCTTCAGTGAAGCATTTCTCGTGTTGCGAGCCATGCAGGGCGGGGTGCCGATAGCCCTTGTGCCTCTCGTCATGGTGGCGATGAACGTCGTATATTCGCTTTCTGCGTATCCGTTTGGAAAGCTGGCCGACTCAGTGAGTCACACGAGGCTGCTGGCAGTCGGCCTCGTGGTACTAATCGTGTCCGACATCGTACTTGCCCATAGCAACTCCTGGGCATTCGTACTGATTGGCGTGGCGCTGTGGGGGCTGCATATGGGGCTGACGCAAGGTTTGCTCGCCACCATGGTGGCGCACTCGGCACCGCCGGAGTTGAAAGGCACCGCGTTCGGTTTTTTCAACCTGATGAGCGGCCTGGCGATGCTCGTTGCGAGTGTGGTCGCCGGCGAACTGTGGGACAAATTCGGAGCCAGTTCGACGTTTTACGCAGGGGCGGGATTCTGCCTGGTCACGCTGCTTGCGCTTGCGATGGGCGCGATAATGGGAAAGAAAAAAGCTGTCTGAACGGATGCCCGGTTGTACCCGGGTTGTCAGAGTGCCCGTCAGGAATCTCAAGGATTGCCCGACGGACCACACAAGAGGCACTCAGTCTAACTGTCGGCGTCACGACAGGTGTCGAAGAAGGCGCTCACCTGGTCGTTGAAGTCCGAGCCCTGTAACTGCCAGGCCGCGAGGAGAGCTTCTTTATGGGTGGTCTGTTTTTCGACCACGTAACGCCTGAGATGCGAATTTACAAGGAGGAAATCTTCGGACCAGTCCTCACGTGCGTACGCGTAAAGGGCTTCGCCGAAGCAGCGGAACACGTCAACAACCACGAATTCGGTAATAGTGTATGCGGTCCAGATATATCAGACCGCTTCAAGGTAGGCGCCTTGTCATGAGTTCTCTCGTTGAGCGCCACCATTTGGTTGAAGCCGGTAACATGTCAGTGTCTGACGTCCACACGCTATATCTGCTGAGCACAGCAAAGCTTGTTCTCGAAAACACGATGCTTCACGCGAGACTGCTTTTGTTCCCGGGACAGCAGATAGATGTGCAGTCCCTGCTGGCTCTTTTCACCCTCAAAGGCAAACCGTACGCCGGTCAAGCACCCCCCGTTCCGCGGGCGAGCCGCCTCATCAAATCGGCGCGGCCAGGTAGCAAGAAGCCTAACTGACCCGAGATAAGACGTTCAACACTATGGGCGCGCGGCAGTATCGAAAAACTCCAGTCAACGTTGGCCTTACGTTGGGGGTGCTCAAAGCTCGTCATTTCCACGCAAATCCTTCAGTGATTGCCCGGGCCGCCGCCACTCTTTATTCGTCGCCTGAAGAGCACGCCAAATCCAACAGCGGCAAACAAGGCCACCACCAGACCGGCGCTCATCCCGGTCGTGCTGCGCGAATCACTCGGACTGGAGGCGGCAGAAGCCACAGTAGGTGCGGAAGCCTGCGTGGCAACCGGCTGCGGGAGCGCTACGCCGGCGGCACTGCCGTGGCGAACGAGAGAGGCCTCCGAGGTTGGCGAGGCCTGAGATGCGACAGAGGGAACTGCATCTGACGTCGGCCCGACGGGGGCCATGCTAGTAGATGAGGTCATTGCCGGAGCCAGTGCTGCGCTGGACCTGGTTTCGGACTTGGCCATCACCCCCCACCGCGCAAATACGCCGTCGATGCAATGGACGTCAGTGCATGCGCTTCGCGATTGCCTCCACCGGGCGAGTTGTTCTGGCGAGAGCTTCCCACTGCGTAGCAGAGCCTGCTGTTGCGCGAAAATATCGTCGTACTCATTGTTCAGGATGGCGTGGTCGCATATGACGCGCTCGGCCGGTTGTCGCGTGGTTGCGCATCGAATGTCGCTCGCCCATGCTCCCGTTGAACCAAACGCCGCCATTGACAGCAGCACTGCCCAAAGTTGTCTTAAATGCACCAGTCCTCCCTGGACGTGGTTGCCGTGATTAAACTGCGTTCGCTCGCGAGCGAACTCCTATGTGTGCATGAAGGACCCAAGGGACACCTGACGGTGCTACGGCATGGGGCGTGCCAGTTCAATCGCGAAAACGGTCTTATGCGATGCCTTCCACCCTGGCCATCGGGCTTGTGATACTCATTGCATCGGATGTCGTACTTGCTCATCGAAACCATTGGCCGCTCGTAGTGCTGGGCGTCGCGTTGTGGGGCCTGCATATGGGGCTCACGCAGAGCTTGCTTGCAACCGTGGTGCCCATCCCATGCAGCACCGCCGGACCTGAAAGGCACCGCGTTCGGTTTCTTCAATTGATGAGCGGTCTGGCGATGCTTGTAGCGAGGGTCGTCTGACGACTTGCGGGACCGTCTGGGGGCCGGCGCGACATTCTATGCGGGAGCGGGGATTTGTTTGTTGACGCTGTGCACTCTGGCTGTCGGTGGAGGATTGCGCCGAAAGCGCGCCTTCTAGTTGAATATGGTGCCGAGCGGTGCATCTAACCGGGCACGGTCAATGTCGTTGCGAACCCTGAGCGACATCAGATAACGATTACACGACGAATCATTGTTCGTCATCGTCCCCGTGGTGTTTGTACCAGCCCTTGTGTTTGCCGTTGTCATGCCAATGACGTTCATCACGGTATTCACCCTGATATCCGTAACCATAGACAGGCGCCGGTGCATAGACGACGGGAGGCGGTTGATAGACCACTGGAGGCGGCGCTACATAAACCGGACCGGGCACGCCGAGAAAGACGTTGACGTCTGCATGCGCAGACGCTTGCCCCGACGCGCAGGCACAAATTCCCAAAGCGGATAAAACCATCGCGCGTTTCATGATGCACTTCCGTTCAAGTTAGGCAGTCCGCCCAAGCGGCTCGGTACATCCCAGAATTCCATGGTAGATGAGGGAGCGAACGGCAGGTGAAACGGCGAGGCGTCTCCTGTAACCTTTTGTAAGCCAAACGAAGAGTTGCCCGCCAATCCGAAATGCACGTTCGTTGAAGGCGGTTCTATCAGGCCGGGCGACTGGACTTCACTCTAACGGCATCTCTGAGGATTCCCGCTGCAGCTTGGCCTGTCGCCGCGCCCGGTCGTTAAGCACCTGATGGCGCCTGTGGTCGGTCATCTTCTTCCACCCTCGAATTTCATCGAGAGTACGAAAACATCCAACGCAAAGCTTGGTCTTGCCGTCGAATGCGCACACGTCGATGCAGGGTGATTTCACCGCCATCTGTCAAACCGCCACGTGAGTCGGATTCACTTCGACCGTCACATGCGACAGACCCCTGAAGCGCTTGAGGGCAGCGTGGTAGAAGCCCGGAGTACGTTGTGCTTCAGTCGTTACAACCGATACGACGGCGCTCATATGCCCCGGTCCTAGACGCCAAACATGAAGGTCGAGCACCTTGTCGCCATTGTCTTCAACCAGGTGACGGACGTTGTCCGCCATGCGCTGGTCCGAACTCATGTCAAGAAGAATCCCACCTGTATCGCGCATCAATCCGTAGGACCAGTTTGCAATGACGAGCGCACCGATGACGCCCGCGAGTGGGTCCATCCAGAGCCAGCCGAATGTGCGAGCCAGCACAAGACCAATGATGGCCAGCACAGATACCGCCGCGTCCGCCATCACGTGGATGTACGCTGACCGGATGTTGTGGTCCCGGGTAGCTGCCTCATGGGCGTCGTCGTGGCTGTGCTCGTGCTCTTCGAATTCGACTTCATGTTCGCCATCCGGCAACCGGACGATGACCTTGAATCCATGCGGTTCCGGAATATCTTCCTTCGACTCGAGGTAGCCGCCCCGGTCGGCAAACATAAACAATTGCTGCGTTCCGTCGGGTCGTACTGTCGTGACGGAGACGGACTGCAATGGCAGTTTCGAGTTCGCGGTTTCCGATGTGATGCGGAAAACGGGCGGCACACCATCTTCGAAGATGGACAGGGCAAACACGCCGGACGGAGTGAAGATTCGCTGCACCTCATCCTCATGACCGTGCTCATCGTGGCCATGACCGTGACTGTGCCCGTGGCTATGGCCGTGATGCCCACCGCTCAGTAGCCAGACACTGGCAATATTGACCAGCAGACCGACCACTGCGATTGGAATCGCCTCGCCGAAATGAATGGGTACCGGCGAGAATAACCGCGACACGGCTTCGTAGCCAATCAGCAGGGCAATCATTGCCAGCACGATGGCGCTCGTGAACCCCGCCAGGTCACCGAGCTTGCCAGTGCCAAAGACAAAGCGTGAATCGGTAGCGTGCTTACGCGCGTACGTGTATGCCAGCGCCGCAATCAGCATCGCCCCGGCATGCGTCGACATGTGGAGGCCATCGGCAACGAGGGCCAAGGACCCGAACATGCTGCCGCCGACAATCTCAACCAGCATCATCGCGCTACACAGCGCAATCACCGCCCACGTCTTGCGCTCGTTGCTTTCGTGGCCTGCACCCAGAAAGATGTGGTCGTGTCCCGCCCCGAAGGCGGCGTCTTTGAAGTCACTCATCTCTGCCTCTACTTGAAGTAGCTGTGAACCACTTCGATTAACTGCTCCGTCGCACTGCCGTCTTGCTCGTGCCCTTCCGCGTCCGCATCGACGAGGTGGGTCCGGATGTGGTCCTCGAGCACGACTGCGAGCAAACCGTTCATTGCGCCCCGGCAACTCGTGATTTGCTGAAGAACGTCATTGCAACCTCGTTCCTCCTCGAGCGCGCGCTCGATAGCTTCGACCTGCCCCTTTATTCGACGAACTCTGTTCAGGAGCTTCTGCTTTTCGCGAACCGTGTGACTCATGATGACCTCCTCATATACTGTGGGGGAGTATATGTCATAATCATGAGTATAGGGTAGGAGGCTATATTATTTTTTCGTGCGGCTTAAGTGTGAAAGGGCGTGGCGTCGCTGCTACGATAGTTGGCTGCTTTCGTGCAGGCGCCTAGGGAAACCTAACCACTTCTGCGCGTGGTCAACTACACCTCGCCTCAGCCTGCCACTGCTTCGCGGCTGAAGCGGGCACAGCAATTTGCAAAGCGAAATCTGTTGCGCTCGATGGTGAAACCATCGGCGGCAATACGCTATCCGGCAGGCAGCGACTTGCCAGGGTCAGTCGTCGTCAATCGCGATGCGCTCGCGACATTGCTGGACGAACGCGGCATGTCGAAAAGTCAGTTGGCACAACACCTTGAAATCGACGAGGCAGAACTGGAGGACGATTACTCTATCGGATTGTCCGTCCAGGTCGCATCGCTCCTCGGGGTGTCTGACTTTAACGAGTTGGTTGGCCGGATACCCCGTGATGCATGGTTCGATGCTCAATCGGCAGGGGTCTTGCAAGGCCTCTTGGACGCGACTGAGCAGGTGCGCGTCAACGTGTCTCCCCAGTTCTCTCCGCACGCCATCGCCGTCATCAATGAGGCGGCCGAGGACCTTGCTGCAGCACGCTGGGCCGCAGAGCAGAATCGCGCAGGTGTTATTCAAGGCCTTGACGCGGCGGTTCACTCCGTCGATGCCGAAGAGTTTCTAGCCTACTTGCAAGACGTTGAGTGCGTCGTGCGGGCTGGAGTTAAACCGTTCTTCACGCCGATTCCCGACCATGACCTTCCCGCTGTAGGCAAACGGCTCGTAATCGCCATCTTGCCGGCAAACACCGTCACTCAGTGATGGGGTGGTGCAGCGCTCGGGGGCGCTGCACCACGTTACCGCTGCGCGAGGTAAAACCCGCGAGCATGGACAGTCTTTCGCCTCCTCACGAGATGCAGGTAACAGGGAAGCAAGTCGCTAGTGAACCCTCGGCGCCACGACATCCGGGACCCTCCTATGCCGCTTCTTGTAGGTTACAACGGGCTTCGCAGGCAGCGCATTCCGAGCGTGCGCCGCCTCACGATATTCGCCGAGCATCTCCTGAAGCGCGAAACTAAATTCGTTAATTTCGTCGCCTTCAGTCAAATCTGACATGGCCGCGCGCTGGCTGGACGCAACGACTTCGTCCAGGATTTCTGCGGCCTCTGCCTCCCCAATTTGCAGGGTACGCATCAGCTCGGAAGCTTGCATGTACCGTCGCTCTTCGAAAGTCCTCTCGTCAAGCTCAGAATCCCAGAAGGTCACGTATTCATGGGCACCGCCTTGATATTCAACGATGTCGAGCCAACTGGCGAAGCCGTAAATCCGTGCAAGCAGGTTCAACGACGCGTAATACTGTTTGACGTCCCACCCGATATGCAGACGCAATTTTTTTGCCATCGTCTTGAACCACTCGATTGATGGCGCAAAGAAGACTTCTTTAACCTCATCCATTTAATTGTCCTGTTTTGCGGAGCCGCATCGCACCGATGCAAAGGCTCCAAATCTTCAAGGTGTTAGTCATACCCGGTTACCTGACCGGAAATATCTGCCTCGCTTCAGCGCTTCTCGAGCGCCTCCTGACCTGGGATACGCCGAGAAAGACGCTGCGCAAGTCGTTGCAAGTAAGACGACTCTACGGCCAGTGAGGACTCTGTGCGCCGCGCAGGTTCGGACCCTGGAACTTCAACACCGGTGTTCGCAATGCCATAGGCGTCAGCCTGGGCGGCACCCCGCCTGGCGTTTTGCTTCCCTTCGGCGTTAGCCCTGGCGCTTTTCGCGCTGACGCCTTCGAGTCCGCCCATCTCGTTTCCGGCGCGAATGCCGTCCGCTTTGACGACGTTGGAGTGAGTCCTGCCCGTAACCCGGTTGCGACTCGTTCGACGGGCTGGCTTGAGTATTTCTTCTCGCCACGAATCGTCCGCGTTGAGGAACTCCAGTCCTTTCCAGGTGACGGAGCCGATATTGCGGGCATCTTCCTCGACGATGTTGAGGACAGCTGTCGTACCATCGGATTTTTGCCAAAGTAGGATTCGGGCGTGTCCGTCCAGACGTTTCACCCGCGCGGGCAAAGGAGTGGGCCTGCCAGGCTGGCTCGCATGCTCATTGAAGTGCTCAACGAGTTCATCGGAGGTGTAGCGCATCGACATGAAGTTGACCAAACCTCGCCGACAAATCCGCGTTTGCCACGGGATAAATCGCTCGAACACCTCTCGGGGTGTAAGCTTGCGAGCGGCGTCGCCGCGGCGTTGTGCCTGGGTGTAGTTGAAGATGGCTTCCGGGGTCAGCCCGACGCCTGCCGTTCGCATCGCGTGTGACCTAAGCCGCTTTTTGTTCGTGTACAGGTTGTAATGCTGGATTGCCTTCAGCAGCAGGCGCTCGAACTGGTCCAATGGAATGGGGACATCCTTTGCTTTCCGGCGCCGCATATCTTTGGAGAGATGGTCGGTTCGGCGGGTGTATGCGCTGTCTTCGCCGAGCATCATCAGAATCATCAAGCTGTTGACGCCTTCTCCGACACCCTTAAGGTCTCCACGTCCGGGAGGCGGCAGCATCCTCATCAGGCCCATCTCATCGCAAGCAGCCACAATGACGTGCTCGGATGCGCCAGCTCCGTTGTCGACGAATATCGCGTCAATGTTGCCGTGAAGCAGTCCTTTGGTCGACGTGAGACCGAGTTCCTGCGCGCGTTCAACCTTAGGCAGAAAGACCGACGCGATGCATCGGCGAAACGCTTCGGCATTCTCACCCCTGATGGCTAACTCGTAACCGAGGATGGCTCCGGACAGACGCGACACCGCGAACATTACCGTCATGTGGACACTTTCAATCCGGGCGCCAATTCGAGCGGCTACGCCAATCTTCGCAACGAAGCCGTCGACGTCAAGAATCTCAATGAGCCCTTGTGTGAGATGGCTTGCCTGACCGACACGCGCGTCGTTGTACTGCGCTGACAGCCGTTTTCCTTCCCTGAGGCTCTTGAGGGAAAGGTCAGGGATGAGCCGCTTTGTCGCGTGATGGCGGAACGACCGAAGGCTAGGAATGAGACGTTTCGGCCATTTTGGATAGTCCATGAGAACCATGCGGTCATAGGCCTCACGCATGGTGCAACGTAACCGCGCCCAATGCTGCTCCAACGTGCGAATAAACTTTGTTTCGTCGCTCGGCCTAACGGGATGACGGCGCTCATGACTCTCAGCACCAATCGCTGCGTTTCGCGACGCGACGCGAACTTCACTTGCTGACTTTGGACCCGGCTTCATCTTGTTTATCCCAACACGCGACATTTTAGGATGTCCCTGCCGGAACGTATGTTTCGCGAGCGCGTTCGGGTGGCCGCCGTTATGCACGAATTTGTGGAACAACTTTCTGATGGCCGTCTGGAATCCATGCGGCTGACCAAGCGCGGTGACTACGCGTTTCAGGGCCACTGAGCGAGCGCTATCGCTGACCACCACCAGGTCATTGAAGATGAAATCGGAAGGGTTGCCTTTTCCGACAGGGTCGAGATACGCGAACGCCTGCACAATCCGCATACGCTTATCCATTCCCTTCATGGCGCTGGGTCTCAGCTTGTCGCGAGCCCCCTTCATCTCGATGGGCATGACGGTGTCATCGACCAGATAAATGTCGTCGAGCGGCTTGTCGTCTGCGCTCTCATGCCACGTTTCCCATGCGCCGACATCCTTGGGTGTTCCGGAGGTGACCCGCAGCACGTGGAGGGATTTGTCGTATGGGTTCCAGGCGACAGACCGGTAAATCACGTAGTCGCCATCGCGCTCGCGCTTGAAAGGGGTAAATCGGCCAAGCTGGTGGGGCCAGGTAGCGGATTGAAACTCGAGCAGCTGTGCAAGCTGCTCAGGATTAGGGACAGGGGGATTAATGAAATCGGAGAAAATGGGTTGCATTTTTTGCTTCTTATCAACTAGGTATACTAATCGATGTTATTTGACATGTTTCTACAATCGGAGACCGAACGAGGCCATGACCAGCTATCTGGATGGCCCCGACGACGACCTATGAGCGGCTGTGGTTGCCTGTTGCTAGCGAATCAGGTGCATGGGTAACTCCACCTTTAGCTCTTTCGAATGGTCGACCGTCAAGAAACCGTATGAGACAGCGACGGCAAAGAGCTGATGCGCGGCATCGTCGCTGATGCCAAGGCGTCTTGAAATGCGTCCAAGCACGGAGCCCATTGCCCCCCGTGCGCTGCTCCTAAGAAACGCATTCGCAAACCAATGTGCGTCGTCATAGTTCAAAGCCACATCCTGGTCGCGCACGGTTCGATACATACCGAAGTTATTTACGAACTCCCGCTGGCCAATGGCGTCGCCACGCATCAACTCCCACGTCCATCCACGAAGCGCGAGAGCGTTCCGCTCGCGCTGCTCCCGGTCGAGTTCCGCCTGGTTCGGGACGTATTTCGCGTCCTTGATGGAGATACCGTGGTAGTGCAACTCCAGGCTGCCCGGCATCACGTAGGTAACGATGACGTCAATGGTCATAAGGTCTGTGCGCAACAGGAGTTCGCGCTTGCTTTGTGCGCGGCGTAGGGCAGCGACGTCGTAGATTCCATACTGGTCCCGCACATCAATGACGTACGGATGGAATGCGAGGGAGAACAGGATGCGCTGCTCATTTCCTGATAACGCCTCGTAGCGTCGGCGGAATTTCAGCCCACGAAATGTCGTACGCGTACTCAACGATGACTGGCGGGCCTTGAGCAAGGCGTCATAGTCAACACCGTGCGGCCAACCGTACTTGTCGGTCGGCGGTAACCGGATGTCTCTCGGCGTGACGAACGGGCGCGCGAGATTCAACAGCCTGAACTCACCGATGGTAGCTCCCTGGTTCGCGGGTGGTCGATGGGCAGCGATAGGCGGCCACGTCCGCTTCACCTGGAGAGTGCTGGTCGCGAGATAGCCAGACCTTTCCGCGCAGGCAGCAATATCTTCTCTGCTGGATGTGGGGACACTCATCGTGCGACTCCGTGTTTGAGAAACTTCCGCACTGTCACATCGTCCATTTCGTTAATCTGTTCCTTGGTGAATTGCGGCATCTTCAAGACGGTCGCCGAGTTGCAAAGCGTCATCAAGCGGCGGCGTCTATACGCCGGCTCGGACTCCTCGCACTCCGCGAGCGCCAGTTTCGCGAGCGGCAATCGGTCACGGATTAGATGCCATGCGAGGTCCATTCGGTGTCCACGTGTCAAAGCGCGTTGTGTAAGTCTCCCGCGATAGCCCTCATCAAAAAGCCGCTTTGCCGTCGCACGTATGTGTCCGGAGAATGACCGGTCGAGAGCTTTGTCATAGGCAAATCGCGTAGGTACGTCTTCTCCTGCTGCGACCATGTTTGAGCGAGACAGAAAATAACCTGCGCAGCGAGGAAGGCGACGCATCAGTTGAGAGAAAGTGTCATCAGGATGCATCCTTCGAACTTCCCGATACAACTCAACGTAGTGAGCGAACCATCGGTCGTGATTTTTCGCAGCCCATTTACGGTTTCTGGCGGCAGTGCTTCGAAGACTGACGTTCTCCTTTTCCGTCGCGGGCGCAGTTTGGCGTTCCTCGGATGCCGCGGTCAAACATTCCGCTTCAACCGCATCCCAAGTTCCGTAGAGTGCAATCAGCAACGCGACGCCTTGCAACGGATTTCGGAATACGGCTTTGCCGCGTAGGACGGCCCCGACTTGCACGCGTCCGAGCAGAATCGAAGTACGCGAGATTAGACGTGAGTGAGGGGTGTCCTTAAGATACTCTTCCGTGCGACGCCAGTTGATGCCTTTTTCCTCTACCAACCCCAGTTCACTGGCGGATTTTGCAACAAGGGTCGCAAAACCTATGTGATTGAGTTGCGGCAAGTAGTTAGGCTGCAGCAGGTTTGAAGCAGCTTTCGCCATCTCCGTTTCCGATGCCATGTCGGCGTCGGACAACGCCGTCGCCTGCGAGAGAGGCCTCAGTCCGCAGCCGCAATGCCTGCCCGGGTGCGTTGTCAGATTCGGATATCTCCTGAAGTCGGCACACATCTCGCACGGGACGTGCAGCGGCAGTTGATGCCGACCACAAAAGAGCAGGCCTGGTACAAGATGGTCGCGTTTCCAATAAGGGTTGCCGCACGGCGCGATATTGTCCTGGATGCACATAGGGCAGCAAGCAGCGGTAGCGCGCGCCCAGCCAGAGCGTGGTCCGTTTAGCCCGACCACGGCCGGTAGCCCCATTTTGGGCGCGTCAAGACAGTGACCTTCGAGAAAGGCTTGCCCTTCGGGGTCCAATGCGCGCTTGAATAACGGCAAAAGCATATTGCGAGCGAAAACCTTATCGAGCGGTCCAACCAAATCTCCAAACTGGTTAATAAGGCTCCGCATACCACTCGGAAACAGCAGTCCACTTGGTGTCAGGTCAACACACGCGAAGCTACGAAGGCGCGCCGGGTACAGGGGTAAATGCTCACCCTCGGCGATGGAGGTCATCACCATCGATGCAAAAGGTTCATTCGATTGCATGTTCAGCGGGCTCCCTCGCGTTGATAGCTGAGCACGGTCGAAATCCGTAATCTCGCTTCGCGTGCGACCGAGGCCACATCCATTGTCATTTCATTTTCAGCAAGGACCGAAATCGCGCTCTCCAGTCTGCGAGCGATGAAAACCTCGCGACGGGCGGGCAACTGTGCGGCTTTTCCTGCACCACCGAACGCTTGTGTTGCACGGTCGAACAGGTATTGATTCATCCCGTAGGCGAGACGTGTCTGATATGCCGACGGAAGCGGCTCGCGACCAGCTGCGCTGCTGCGGACCGGCCTCTCGTTTGACAAGAAGACGCCTGCGAACGACGCCGACGGCATCGCAGGTTGCTTTCGATTCAAGCGGCGTCGACGAGTGACCTGGTTGCTGACCAGCCACTCACGGTCGTGTCGATACAACCACACCCAAAGAGCCGGTTGCCGATGCCGAATCTCCTTGAGCCCCATTCCAGCGCACTCGGTTTGATGGCGCAACCATGCAGTGCGCTTCTCGTCACGTTTATCCATAGCGGGCGCCGTATTGCTCCCCCCCGTTTTTGTTGTGCATGACCTGATGGGCAATGGGTCAACATCCGCCGACAGCCATTCAAGCAGTATCAGGAAGACCGGATGGATGGCTCTCTCCTCCCGATTCAGCATGTGTATGCTGGTTGCCGCGATGTCCGTACTCGCGAGCAGCTCGTTCAGACGAACGTCCTCGAAGCCATCGGAGAAAACAGCGGTGAATGCGCTTCGAAGCGAATCGAGCCGGCACCGTCCGGTTCCGGAAAGGTAATGTTTCTCACATAGCCGCCGACGTATGCCGTCCCTAGTCCGCTGAGATGAGCATCCGCACGCCATTGCGTGAGCCACCTGTGCGTAACGGGTTGCATTGCATGCCGTATTTTCGCTGGCGTGGGACGCCAGCATCTCTTCGAGGGAGCTGCAATCGTCGTCGCTGACCAGCTTGCACTCGTGAATCGGACAGCGGGTAACGAAATCAATGCAGTGTATGCAATACGAAACGCGGCGCCCATGCACCTCAGCGGCGAAACGCGCGCATTCAGGGCACTGCAGGCCGTGGCGATTTCCACATTGGATGAACGGCTGCAGCCGAGGACAGCAAGTTCGGGAATGCAGCCCGCCCACTAGCTGGGCAACGAGCTTCCGTTGCATTAGAGGGCTCATACCCTGGAAATACAAAGGCGCGAGCGAAAACTCGGACACGACCTGTTCGGGTCCTCCGTATGCACCTTCTGTTGCTTCGCAGAACAGCTTTGCGCGCGACGGCAGGGTCCCGACTAGCGGAGCACAACGTCGGTAGCAACGTCCAGATAGCCGACGAGCGGCTTCAGTGCCGGTCGTAAAAGCAGCAGCCTCAAGTAGACTCGTCGCGGTTTCACCCGCGCTAGCGGGAACATAGGTCCTAAGCATGGTTAGCCCCCTGCGTCGGCACGTCGGTGATGCGCAATGCTGGATTCGTCTCTTCCAGTCCCGGCACCGACAGCATCATCGGCTCGACGGGAAGCCAGTCACCGTGCCTACGAATGCTGGCAGAGGTGAATGAGCCACCTTCGCGCAGTCTCCTGATGGCACGGAGATGCGGCCCTTCCAGGGCGAGGGCATCTGTTGCCAACTTCAGAAAATCGTCCTTCCCAGGTCGTTTGAAATCCTCTTTCCGGCTGATGCTCTCGATATGAACGCATACCTTGACCGCAAGCTCGTTGAGTCCGCAAGTCATCCACCAAATCGTGTCAGCGAACCAGTCCGGTTCGCCAAAACCCATGCAACCTGTCAGATACGTCGAGTAGATGTACTCGCACGTCAGGGACCACTGCGCAGAGCCTCGTTGTGCCGGCGCAATGTTGTACCAGGTCTTTCCGGCAAGGAACGTAGTCGCAGTGCTCTGCTCGGAGAGCGCCGCCGCAGCACCTGGTGTAGCAAGGCAAACAATCGGAATGCCGGTATCTGCGGTGAAACGAGCAAGGATTGCCCACAAGCTTTTGGCCGGCTTCGTGCTTGCATTGCGCGTATCGATTTGTTCGACAATCAGCACGCCGAGATTTGCCGCAATCGCATAGGCCTGTAAGGCCGGCCCAACTTCCTCTTCTCCGCGATGGAAAGGACCGCGCAGGCGCGCTGAATGCGCCAGATTCATGGCGTCGTCGAAGTAGCGGAGGAAAAGTTTTCCAAACGAACGCGGTGAGCCGTTTTCTGGGAACGGCACGCTCAGAGATGGCAGGCGCGTGTATCGAATCACCCCACCTTGCGGCACAGCGATTTCAATGAGTTCGCGCTCTTTGCCGAACACACGCTGCAAAGCTTTCCGAAGTGCCTGCTGGCTCATCCCCGTCGGAATTATGACGAAATGACCACGCGGTCCGGCGCTGTCGACGGTAATCGGCGCGGCTTCTAGCGCATGGCCGTGCCGGTCAGTCTGATGATTGATGTACATGGCCGCGGAGACGGTCTTACGTCTGAACTCTTCGCAATTCAAGTTGCGCTCTGCCGCGCTTTCGAGAGCAGAGGCAAATAGTTCGACCGCGAGTCGCGCATGCTCGAACGTTGGAATCTGAAAGTCACCTACGCCAATGCTGCGCTCCCCGAGGCGCTCTGCTGGGATGCACTCCATTGCGTCGTAGCCGTCATCGAGCGACGTGATGTCCCTGAGAAACCGCGCGCACGGATTAGGCAGACCCAAATGGTCTGCGGGTTGCGCGACGCCAATGTCGTCCGAAGCGTCGACAATCATTTGCATGGCGCCACCTCCGCCGCGAGTGTGGACAGAGCGACGGCACGATGTGTTTGCTGACGCGAATAAGGAGGAACTGCAGCCGGCCGCGAGCGCGCCGATGGTCGCACAGGCGATGGCCATGTCGGCTTCCGACGGGCGAGAGCGAACGTAGGTGGCAAGCGGACCGCGCTAATTCGCGGGGCCGCAATTGATGCAGCGTTGCTGCGGATGAAATCGTCGCGCGCAGGAAGGCGCGATGACATGCGAAACGTCGTCATGGGATGTCCCTATACGCCTGAGTACAGGCGTGTTGACAAGGCGCACCCTTTCTGGCAACCTAACGCGCGTCGAAGCGTTAGGAGTTACCTTTCGAGGTACGTCCTGTAAGGCGGCAATTAGGGCTGGTCCCCTAGTTGCCGTTTTTCATTTGTAGCGATGCAATGCGTTAATGCTTCCTCCTACGGTGCTTGCTCGCCAAGGAACTCTGGTCAGCTACTGGCGGGCCGACTTGACAAAACAGCTATTTCGCGGGAAAATCCGCTCCGAGTTCACTTCGAATCAGCTGGAAAGTGAACTAATGAACTACAAAAATACGAATAGTCGGCCAAAAAATTCAGGCCAAGGTGGGGCGCGATGTTACAGGAAATCGCTGCCTTTCTGCAAGCACATCCACAGCGCGGTCGGCTAGACTCGCTTCAATCCATTGCCCGTTCGGGCGACAATCAATCCAAACATCAAGCGTTGGCGCCAATCGGCCCAGACTGTGATTATTTGTTTTCGTTTTCGCAGCTTGGTTGACGTGCGCATCGCAATCCAATGTCCGTCGTCGACTCGATGCGGCGGATGGCCTGTTCACGGGCGTGGCGCAAACTGACTACTGGCGGTGTTGCGCCATACATCACTACAATCACAGGCACTGGACGCTCGGTTAGGGCCAGCATTCGTTATATTTTTCTTGAGCGATTTCGATACATTTGTCACAGTTAATTTAGTACATCGTTTTCAAAATACAAAGGACCTTTTTGTGAGCGAGGCAGATACGCGATGGAACGACCTAGCCTCCCGAGTGATACGCGTGGCGCTCGAGCGAAAGGGCCTCAGCTATGCTGAGTTAGCCAATGCGCTCACCGCAATTGGCGTGAAGGAAACCGAACGCTCTCTCATTTCGCGAGTTGCACGCGGTAGCGCCAAGCTAACTCTGCTGCTCCAGATTGTTCACGTCACTCACGCACTTCCTCCCTGTCTGTGGATAGATGCCATCAGGGCAGCTGACTCTTGGGAGGGCCGCGCACAAGCCGTTGTCAGCACTGAACTTGCGCGTAAACCGTGGGTAACGCCGCTAAGATTGACTGGTCTGCTGGCCGACATTGGTACTACCATCTCCGAGAAGGTGCTGGTCTCCCAACTGTCGAGCGGCGCGTTGCCGCTGTCTCTCTTTCTCCAGTGTCTGGTCGTGTTGGGAAGCACCAGCCTCGACCGCTACATTGATTTCCCTGACCTCACTTCCGCAGCTGCACCCGTTGCAGAGCCACCGTCGAAATCGGGCTAAATAGCTAAGCGTCTTGCGTTCCTCAGGCAGTGTTCTACACTGCTTGTACCGATACATTTGTATCGTATTTGAAGCGCCAAATTTCCGTCGCTGCGCCGACATTCATCGTCGACCCCGTGCAGTCACGCCCCGCTAATGCGTGACACTCGCCGCTTTCGTCGACACGTCGTGGAGGGCGTCGGGAGCTTTGGTACTGCTTTCCAGGTCAACCCCAAAAGCGCGTCGACTCCGGTTCGCTGCGTCGGTCAGGAGATGGTTGGACTGCGCATGTTGGCCGCCAGGTCCACGACAGAACCGAAGGGTATGACCTCCCGCCACCGGGAGACTGCGATGCCTATCTGGAGACCGCGCCCTGCGTCCGCATTGCCAAGGATTC
Organism: Paraburkholderia sp.; assembly: GCF_050742655.1. Classification (GTDB taxonomy): domain Bacteria; phylum Pseudomonadota; class Gammaproteobacteria; order Burkholderiales; family Burkholderiaceae; genus Paraburkholderia. The sequence continues at coordinate 525,373 of NZ_JBOIGG010000001.1, forward strand.
CGTTATCTCGATGGCGCATATTCGAGACGGAGGATGGGAGCAGGCATTTTGTTGGCGTTGATATGTTTGACTCATCCGGGCGTGTCAGCTCGCCGATAGTGACGTTCGACCCGGTCGCAATGCAGGGCACGACTCAGACCGGACGTATTTACGAGCTAGTCGGCAGGAAAGGCTGGTCATTGAATGTCGAATACGTCTGGATAAGGTGGTGCGAGCTGTACGAGGTGACGTCGTACACCGACGTCACCGAACGTCTGCTCGACGGAGCTGATTATGACGACCCCACATGAGCGCACGAAAGCCGTTATTGATACGCGAGCGCTGTTGCAGATGCTCGCCTCTGCCGACGAGATAACCATCAACGGCCTTGTCCAGACCGTGGCCCTAGGCCTGCTCAGGCACTATCCACTCGACATTGACCTGGACCGGTCGGCCGCAGCATTACCCGGAATCTGGGCCGCACCAAAACACAGGCGGTCGGGCTCAACAGCAGTCTCGGAATGTCCACGAGGTTCTCCCTACCGGGGCGATGCTGACGATGTCCGCAGTCAGGAAGAAGAAGATGACCAGACGGCATGTGGTTCCTGACGATTTCCCGAGGAAGTCGTGGGCTGGACTCGTGCCCGGTGCACAACCCAAGCTTCTCGTGCGCGAGAAGAACAGGCGATATCACACCGGTCTCACAGACGAAGAGTTGTGGACGCGCTATGACGCGTGCGAGGACCTCTCCGGTCAGCTCGCGGAGTACGCCTCGGGAAAGATGTCCGCGTCTGACCTGTCGCTGGACGATGCACTGGAGAGGGTCGAGAAAGGTCTGAAAGCGAAGGTAGGCGCCGGCCGGTGGGATTTTTCTCGCGGCGTGATGGCCTGGTTGATGCAGCGTACGCGTGAGCTACTGTCGGCTGCGAGCAGCGGCGGAGGCGTTCACCATGACCGTTGAAGAAGCCGCGAAATATCTCTTCGTGAGCCGTTCTCATATCCGCGTTCTTCTCGCGTCAGGGACGCTGCTCGAAGTTTTGCCGGGAAACCCGCTCGGTGAGGTCGAAGTCGAAGTGGCTTCGGTACAGGCTTACCGGGAGAGATTGGACGCCGCGCGGCGAGCCTGGCTGGATGCGCAGACGGAGGATAACGACCCTGTGAGGTCGCAGGTACATCGACGACCTCCGCCCGATGATTCCTAGCTCAGGATATCGCCACTGCCGCTATCTGGCCCTAGCGACATCAATCGGCTCCCCACATGGTCAAAACGAACACCAGCGCCACATTATGGTTTAGCTATTCGCCCATCATCAGAACCACAAGGAGGTAAGACATGAAGCAGCTCAACCCCTTTTCTGAATGGCTACTCCACTTCGCTTCATCACAAAAGAATATCGACCGCGTCGCGATGTGGTTCGGAGGGGGCGTCTCAGTTCTGGCAGCTACATTTACCGTCGCAGTCATTGTCATGCTGCTGCTCAGATGAGCTATGCCGGGAACGACACGGTCATCGTCTGGTTCTCGAAATGTCTTTGCGACTGGGCAGGCTGACCACCGAGGTCGGGCCACCTGACAACGCGGCTATCGCCCGTCACTACAGGGGAGCGGCAGATGCTTTCGGAAAATATTCTGGACCTTGAGATTGCGCTTCGGAAGATTCACGAACTGTCTATGGCGGACGGCGATTTAGGGTATGCATACTGGCACGAAGTTGGTCAGCTTCTACGGCGAACAGTTAGTATGCAAGCCGAAATGGATTTGCTCACAAAGGAGTTGGAACGATGTCGCGCAATACTTGCTCGCGAAACTGGTTGAAAGTCACGCCAGATGTGGCAACAGGTGTTAGTCCAGCATCAATGCATTCGTCTGGTCGAGCCGCACGCAACAGTGATGTCCGGCGAACCGTGCCTAGTCGTCGTTCTCTTTCGAGCGTGGCGACCTGATGTGAAGCCACGACACTCGCATTTGACGCTCGACTACACTCGGTGCCTGCCGCAACTGGTGCGGCGCTTTTGTGCGCTCAGACGGTGAGTCACCTGCGTGGTTTTCAGGCGGCGTTGTCCGTAAACCAAATTATTGGAAAAACGTGTGTTCGGATGTTGAAGGTGTGTTCGCAAACATTTGTCGGACTGGATGCCTACAGGACGCCCACGTAACAGATTGATATGCCGAGATAATTTTGGCGTAACCAGAACTAACGGTGACGTGTAACCAGAATTAATGTACCTCGGCAAGAGATGAAGTGCCGGGTTCCACGCTGAGCCGCGTTTGGCTCCAGCCTATACACGCCCCGCGACAGGCAGCAACGCCCCGGTGATCGCGTCGGCATCCGAAGAAAGCAGGAACGCAATGATCGAGCCAATCTGTTCCGGCTTGACCCATTTCGTAAAATCCGCATCGGGCATATCGGCGCGATTCTTTGCGGTGTCGATAGTGCTCGGCAAAATGGCGTTGACCGTTATCCCCTTGTGCTTCAATTCTTCGGAAAGCGCTTCGGTGAAGCGTGCCAGAGCGGCCTTCGATGCGGCATAGGCCCCCATTCCGAGACCGGCCTTAAGTCCCGCCATGGCACCGATATTGACGATACGTCCCATGCCGTTTTCCAGTAAAAAGGGGATCGCCGCTTCGGAAGCGGTCAACGCCGTCTTCAGGTTCACCTGATACATCAGATCCCACGTCTCCGAATGACCTCCGATGACCGGCTCCCATCGGAATCCTCCAGCCACGTTGATCAATGCGTCGAGACGGCCAAAGCGGGTCTTGATTTCGGCGAAAGCCTGCTGGGTTTGTACAAGCGAAGTCAAATCCACTCCACCGATCGCCATTGAGTTGTTGCCCGAATCTTTGGGCATCTGCGGTGGCGCCTCGCGGCCCAGCAACACCACCTGCATCCCATGCTCTGCCAGAACTTTCCCAACAGCGCTGCCAAGGGCACCGAACCCACCTGTTACGGCGACGACCTTTCCATTCAAGCTGTTGTCCATGTTTCAGAAGCCAAAGAAAGTTTGTCATGCAGAAACTGGATGTGTCTGTCGCTCGATGCGAGCCCGACCGCTATCAGTTGATGGCGTCGATCGACAAGCGGCGCCGATCCAGGCAGGCCCCTACAGAATGGCTACCTGCTGGGGATCCTCGGCGGCATACTTCACCTTTACCTTGTCACCGACCCGTGGCACGGCAATGCGGGAGACCATGGTCTGGATGTTGACATCGTAGGGCGTGCCGTTCGCAGGGCTGACAGTCATGTGGATCACGACTACGGGACTATCGTTGACCGTGGCGCCGGTGTCCTGCACGGAAAGGATATCGGCAGTACCGTCCAGTCCGGTCTGAATCAGTTTCAGTCGCTCCTGTTGTCCCGCCAGAGCGTTCTGTCCCATGTCCATCACGCCATTCATTTTGTCGACAAATCCTTTGCCCATAAAAGTCTTTGTCATGAGGCCTGTTAATCCGGAGTTAAGCGACTTCTTGTGATCCTCCATCGCACCTACGGGGTCTGTTTCCGCTTTCTTTATTGCGTCCTGGATTTTCTTACCGATACCAAACATGTTGTGCTCCTCTTCCAGTGATCCTTGATAGATAGAGTGCAGGCTCCGACGATATTGCGGCTTCGTCGGACATATTGTAGGTCAGCAGAATTACATGACGAGTTGATGATCCGGACACCTGTTCCGGTTATCCGCGCATTCATCCGTTTGCTCAGGCTCCATTTCAGGCGCCCGAAAAAACAATCGCCGCGTTGTCGCCAATCTGGGCGAAGGTCCGGACAAAACGGTACGCCTGGTCACCGATCTCCATCTCATTAATACCCGATCGAGTGAGCTCGAGCATCTCGTTTGCGCACGCGGCCGAAATTGTTCCTCGCTTCTTCAGATCCTCAAGCGGAGCGGTCGGGTCACCGAGGTAGACGGTGCAGACATCGCTCGTGTGACGAATCATCACGACGCTCTCGACCCTGTCGAGCGACAGTTCGAGGTATTCGGCCAGCGTCTGGAGCGACTCGGATATTTTTCCGCGTTCGTGAAGAGGCAGTTCGGTTGCGCTCGCCATGATGTTCATCCTCACGGGTTGAAGTGCGACCATTATCGCGCTTCTGCGGTCCACATCGCGCATGTAACTTTTCCGACTGCCGGAACGAACTAGATAGAACCGACCTACGCACAGCTCATCGGGCACGTGCGGTTCCTCAACATTCGACCGCAATGGAAGGGCTTCCATGCAAACTTCTTCGCTGACCAGCCCGCGCGCCGTACCGCGAGTCCTGGATATGCTCACCTGGGCTGCGGCGCTGTACACCGCGTATGTCTTCATTCCGGCCGACATAGGCAAGTTCGGAGCGAAGCCGTTTCCCGTGCACCTTTTCACGATCTTGACGGCCTGGCTGCACATCCCCGGCCATGAGGCGCAGTTCCGGTTGATTACCGCGTCGGCGGAAGTGCTGGCGACGGTGCTGATCCTGCTTCCGTGGACCCGGTTATATGGTGCGCTGCTGGCACTTGCCGTCATGTCCGGCGCGATCTTCTTTCACGTTGTCAGCCCATTGGGCCTCGACCCGGCACATGACGGCGGCCACCTGTTTATGACGGCCTGCATCATCTGGGTGCTGTCGATCTTCGTGATCTGGGTTCGTCGGAGCGAGCTTCTCGCGCTGCTCTCAAGGCTGCGAGGACGATTGGGATCCGACCGCTCGTCGGCCTGAACAATCTTGAGCTCAGTGCCCACACCAGTTTGCCGGTCACTCCAACCCAAACCCATAAAGCCGCGCCGGATTGTCGACGAGTATCTTCAGCTGCACCGCCGGATCCGGCGCCCAACGCGACAACAGATCGAGCATCGCGCGGTCGTCGGGAACAGGTTTGCGGTTCGGATGCGGCCAGTTGCTCGCCCACAGGCAACGCTCGGGGTGCGCCGCCGCCAGTGCCTGTGCGAGCGCGCTCACGTCGTCGTAGTGAGGCGGCCCGACACGCGATGTCTCGTAGGGAGCAGAGATTTTTACCCACGTATTGCCGGCATCGAGCAGCGCTAGCAGGCTGCGGAACGCAGCATGATCCGTTGTGACCGGTTCCAGGAATTTGCCGGTGTGATCGAGCGACAGTCTGCATGGCAGGGCCCGCAGTTTCGTCTCGTAGTGCGGCAGGTCGCGTCCATCCAGTTGCAGATTGACGACCCAGCCGAACTCCGCGATCCGCGCGGCGAGCCCTTCGAGATCGCCCCATTCGAGCAGGCCACCGCTACCCGGAATCATCATGAAGCGCACGCCGCGTACGCCTGCGTCGTGCATCGCCTGCAGTTCGGCCACAGACGTATCGGGGCGGATCACGACGATGCCGCGCGCCGCGTCGTCGGCCAGCGCAAGCGCTTCAAGCAGACAGCGATTGTCGAACCCATAGCCCGTCGGCTGGACCAGAACCGCGCGTGAAAGGCCGAGACTGCGCTGCACGGCCGCGTACTGCGCCCACGAAGCCTGGGGCGGAGTGAACGTCGACGTTCGCGCAAGCGGATAGCATTCGAGTTCATAGATATGCACGTGACAGTCGCACGCGCCGGCCAGCGGATTCGAAAACGGCGTACTCATCGGCGTGCTCCTTGTGTTACGCGAAAGAAGGCGGACAGGCGCGTCGCGTGCTCCGCATTGACCGCGTGCGCAGGCATGCGGCCGTCGACGAGCGCGCGCACCTGCTCGACAGTATCCATCGCCTGGTGTTCGATTGCGGGCGGCGTGAGTCCGCCGACATGCGGCGTCGCGACGATCTTCGGATGAGCCGCCAGCGTGGCGGCCGGCATCTGGTCGGTGGCACGGCCGACGTCGATGGCCGCGCCCGCGATCGTGTTCCGGTCCAGTGCGTCGATCAGTGCGTCGTCGTCGACGAGTTCGCCGCGTGCCGCGTTGATGAAGAACGCGTCGCTGCGCATCCGCGCGAATGCGTCGCGACCGAACAGATTCGCAGTTTCGGGCACGGCGGGCGCGAGGCACACCACGTAGTCGCTGTGCGCGAGCACGTCGTCGAATGAAACCTGTTCGACGTCCGCGTCGTCGATCGTCGCGTGCGGGTCGTAGACGCGCACCGACATGTCGAGCGCGCGAGCGAGTTGGGCGAGTCGCCGTCCGATAAAACCGTAGCCGACGATGCCGAGTGTCGACGCGCGCAACTCGCGGCCCATCGCAATCGCGGGTGCGCGCCGCTGCCAGTACGCGGCCGCCGACGTGCTGAGGCCGCGGCCCAGATCGATCATCGCGCCGACGATCCACTCCGCCACCGACGTGTCGAAGCCTGGCGTCGCGCGCGTGACGAGCACGCCATGATGGCTCGCGGCGTCGACGTCGATGTTGCGGATATCGACCGCCACGCGGCAGATCGCAACGAGGTCCGGCAGCCGCTCGAAGAGCGCCGCGGGCGCCGCCGCATCGCGGCTCGCAACGACGATGTCGTGGCCGGCCGCGACGTCGACGAATTCGTCGAGCGTGAGCAGCCGTCCGTGCGGATTGAGTGTGACGTCGCCGAGCGTGCGCAGCTGCGCGAGCGCGCGGGCGCCGTAGTAGTTTTTCAGCGCATCGGGGGTATGCGTCAGATAGATACGGGTCATGTCGAGGAGGCAGTCTTTCTGACGCGGGCCGGCGCAGCAACCGACTGGCGCGCGATCAGAACAGGTTGGAATAGAAAATCGGAGGGCGGCAGGTTCGGGTCGACCGAGCGTTCGATCGCGCGCTCGACCATCGCATTGGCCATTTCTGTGAGCGGCATCGCCACCGACGTGAGGCCGGGATTGACGAACGCGGCCACCGGCAGGCCGTCCATACCGACCACCGACACGTCTTCCGGCACACGCAGCCCGAGCCGCGTGAGGCCCGACATCAGGCCGATCGCGAGCATGTCGTTGACGGCCACGATGCCGGTCGGCCTCGGCCGCAGTGCAGCGACCTGGCTCGCCATCGCGAAGCCGAGGTCCGCCAGCTCGGAGTCGCCGAACGCCTGCGACACCTGACCTTCGACGACCTTCGCCGAATACCGGGCGCCGGCGGACGACACGCGCTCGAGAAAACCCGCGGTCTTCTCGCCGCGACTGACGGTCTTGCCGTGCGGCAGCAGAAACGAGAGCCGGCGGTGGCCGTGCTCGATCAGATGATCCGCAGCGAGATAACCCGCCTGATAGTTGTCGGGCGAAACGTGATCGACCCGCGAGTGCCTGTCGCTATCGCTGCCCGCACCGCGGTCGTAGCTGACTACCGCGAGGCCGCGCGCCACCGCTTTTTCGAGGTGACGTTCATCGTCGAGCGACGAGATCACGATCACGGCGCGCACGCCGAACGACAGCAGATCGTCGAACATGCGGGCTTCCTGCTGCTTGTCGCGATGCGTGTTGCCGAGCAGCAGCCGGTAGTTGAAGCGCTGCTGCGCGGCCGCTTCGATGTTCAGTGCGAGTTGCCCATACATCGGGTTCGCTGTGGACGGCACGAGCAACCCGAGCATCGGCGTGTGGCCGGTTTTCAGCTGGCGCGCGACGCGGTTCGGACTGAACGACAGCGTGCGGATCGCGTCTTCCACGCGCTCCCATGTCTGCGCGCTCAGCTTGTCGGTGCGTCCGTTGAGCACGTTCGACACCGAACTCGTCGACACGCCTGCGAGTGCGGCGACGTCGTGAATCGTTGCCGTGATCCTGTCGGTTGCCCGGTCCGTTGCTCTGTCCGTTGCCATAGAGGTCGTGTGTCTCGTTGCGCGTGGAGTGCCGGTTACGCCATGTTGAAATGCCGCGGCAGCCATAGCGAGATCGACGGCACCAGCACCAGGAGTGCCAGCATGATCGCCAGCAGCGCGAGGTACTTGAGCATCCGGCGCGCCACGTCTTCGCCGCGTGTACCGGTCATCGCGCAGGTGGCGAAGAGCCCGAGGCCGAACGGCGGCGCGAACAGGCCGAATCCCATCGCGGTCACCGCGATCGTGCCGAAGTGCAGCGGATTGATGCCGAGCTGCACGGCGATCGGCACCAGCAGCGGCCCGAAGATGATCAGTGCGGGCGCACCTTCGAGCACCGAGCCGAACACGATCATGATGACCACCGACACGCCGAGAAACGCGAGGCTGCCGTAGTTGTGCGCGAGCGCCAGCATGGTCGTCGACAGCAGCGCGGGAATCTGCAGGATCGTGAGCGCGAATGCAACGCCGGAGGCCGCCGCGATGATGAAGAGAATACCCGCGGCCATTGACGACGCGCGCACGAACAGACGCGCCGTCGCGCGCGGCGTGAGTTCGCGGAACGCAAGACCGCCCACGATGAGCGCATAGATCACCGCGAACGCCGACACTTCGGTCGACGTGGCGATCCCCGAGGTCACGCCCTTGCCGATCATCATGACCATCGCGAGCGCGACCAGCGCGCCGCCGAGCAGCCGCAGCAGCGGCGTGCGCACGGGAAATGCGGCCTGTGGATCGATCTTCCTGCCGAAGATCACGACCATCGTGGAAAGCGCAAGCGCCATCACGGCGGCGGGTACGATGCCAGCCAGAAACAGCCCGCCGATCGAGATGTTCGCGACGAAACCGATGATGATCATGTTGATGCAGGGCGGAATGGTTTCGGCCATCACCGCCGATGCCGCGAGCACCGCCGCCGTTTCGTTCGCGTCCTGGCGGGTGCGCCGTACGGCCGGCACGACGATGCCGCCGACCGCCGCGATGTCGGCGAGCTTCGAGCCCGAGACGCCTGAAAAGAAGGCGGTGGCGAGAATCGCGATCAGGTTCATCGAGCCACGTACGCGGCCGAAGATGCGCACGAGCAACTCGATCAGCCGTGCCGACATGCCGTTCGCTTCCATCAACAGACCGGCCAGGACGAAGAACGGAATCGCGAGCAGCACGAAGTGGTCGATGCCGGCCATCACCTGCTGCGAATAGATGATCATCGGCAGGCTCGGCTCGCTGACGAAAAACAGCAGCGCGGCCAGCGCGAGCACGAAGGCGATCGGCACGCCGACCGCGAGGCTGACGACAAAGCCCGCGAGCAGCAGCCCCCACGGAGCAATCGCATACGCACTGGCCAGCGCATTCCAGCCGTACACCGCGGCCGCGACCGCGCAGCAACCGGCGAGCGTGAACCAGGTGCCGCGGGTCGCGCCGCTGACGGCATTGGCGATGCCGACGGCCGTCATCAGCAGCGCACCCAGCAGTACGGGCAGTACGCCGATCCACTGCGGCAGGCCCATCGGTGTGGTCACATTGGCAGCGTCGCCGAGCAGTTGCCATGCGGACCACGCGAGTCCCGCCGCAGTGCCGGCGACGATCCAGCCGCCCGTGCGCGTGGCTGTTGGCCGCCATGCCTCGGGCAGCAGCCCGCGAAAGAAATCGATATGGACATGCTGGCCGCGCGCCAGCACGGTCGCGCCGCCGAGAAACACCAGCATCACCATCAGGTCGCCGGCGACTTCCTCCGCCCAGTCGACCGGATGGTGGACGAAGTAACGCAGGATCACCGACGCGAACACGACCAGCACGTCGACGGCGAGCACCACCGCGCACAGTCGCTCGACCAGCACGCACAGCGCCGCCAGCGTGCGGCCCGCAAGGCCGCCTGTGCCGAAGCCCCAGTTGTCCGGTGCCGTTCCGGGCTCGCTGGCCGGTGTGGTCGTGTCGTCGCGCAGGCCGAGGCCGTGCATCTGGCTGATTGATTCGTTCATCGCGTGGCTCCCGTCGCCAGTACCAATGGGCGCACGTTACGCGCGGGTCTTGTCGATCGCGGCGAGCACCGGGGCGGTCACCGGGTACGTGCGGGTGAACGGCACCCACAACTGGTCGCGCATCATTTTGCGCACGGCGTCGCGCTCCGCGGCCGCCATCGGATAGAAGGTCATGCCCAGCTTGCGCAGCGTGGCCAGCGCATCGGCACCCTTGGTGACCGCCTGCTGGCGCTGATACAGACTCGCCTCGCTGGCGGCGGCGCGAAACGGTTGCTTCAGCGGATCGGGAATTTTCGCGAAGCCACGTTTGCCAATCACGACGATGCAGGGGCTGAACAGATGGTTGGTCTGCCAGCTGTTCTGCACGACCTCGTTCAGCTTGTTCGACAGCACGCTTGCCGCGTCGTGTTCGAAGCCCTCGACCACACCGGTCTGCACGGCGGTATAGACCTCGTTAAACGCGATCGGCGTCGGGATCGCGCCCATCAGCTTGAACGTTTCGACGAACGCCTGGGTCGGCAGTACTCGCAGCTTGACGTTCTTCAACTGCGCAAGGTTTTTGATCGCGGGCTTCGTGTACACGCTGCGACCGCTGAAGTGCGAACCCCAGCCGATCACGGAGCAACCGGTGTGCGTTTGCAGCAGGTTGTCGTAGATACCGGCCACGCCGCTGTCCGCCGCACGGCCGACGTGCGCATAGTCGTCGAACAGAAAACCGAGATCGAGCAGTGCGAGTTCGGGCAGCGCGGTCGCCCAGATCGAACTGCCTGTGACCATCATGTCGATCGAGCCGAGCCGGACCTGCTGCACGACGTCGGCTTCCTTGCCCAGTTGCCCGTTCGGAAAGAAGTCGACCCGGATCTGGTCGCCGACGCTCTTCTTCAGGTTTTCGCTGAAGCGCTGGTACCAGATGTAGTGCGCGGAATTTTCGTCGGCCGTCATCGTTGACGAGAAGCGCAGTGCGACCGGCGCACTCGCGCGACCGATTTCCGGCACGGCGAGTGCTGCTGCGGCGGCTGTCGCGCCCTGAATGAAACGGCGACGGGTGACCTGCATGACGGTGTCTCCTAAGTTTTGTAAAACGATTTACTAAATCGTTTGACCCATCATAGAGAGGACAACCGGACGCTTCAATACGGAGGGGTTAACCCCAAAGATTCGGGAATACCCCGATCCGTTCCATCTGTGATTTGAGCAGTTTGCGCGGCCAGTACGGCGATGCATCGGGTGTCGGCGGTACAGCGGCAGATGTCCCTGATCGCCGTGCCGCCGTGTCACCGCCGGGAAAACCGTATCGAGCCCTAAACCGGATTGATCTCATCCTGACTCCGCCGCGTCGTCAGCGGCCCGAACGTCCGCACGACAACCGCGACGATCGCAAGCGCCACCGAGATCACACCGAACATTGCGCCCGCGCCGTGCCCGTTCAGCACCGGCAGCAAAACAAACGGCAGCGAGCCGCTGACGATGCGCGACAGCGCATAGGTACTGCCGATCGCCGTCGACCGTACCCGGGCCGGAAAAATCTCGGCCTGGTACACGTGATACGCGTTGCTGAACACGTTCGACGCGCAGGTTGTCAACACGCCGAAGCAGACGATCAACACCGTGTTGCCGGAATACGCGAACGCGAGGCCGCATGCAGCCACCGACAGAATCGCGCCGATCACCAGCGTGCGTCGTTCAATCACGTTCATCAACGGAATGGACAGCAGCGAGCCGACCGGGTAGCCGAGGAAGGACAGCGCGACGAACAGCGTGCTGTCCGTCACGTCGAAGCCGCGGCTCTTCACGACGACGCTCGCGAGCGTGCCGAAGCCGTAATACCCGAACGCCTGAAACAGGTGGAAGACGACCAGCATCCCGTAGCGCCTGTTGTACGGCGCGCGGCGCAGCAACGCGATCCGCTCGCCGAGCCCCGGCTTCACATGCTTCGGTTTCACTTCGTCCGCGAGCGTGGGAACGCGGACGTTCGCGCTGTGCGCGAAGCGGCTCAGCATCGCGTGCGCTTCGGTGACGCGTCCCTGCGATAGCAGCCAGCGCGGGCTTTCGGGCAGGCGGTGCTTCACGAGCATAACGAATACGCCGCCCAGACTTCCGATCGCGAGAATCAGGCGCCAGCCGGCAATCGCGCCCAGATGCAGCGGGTTGAGCCACACCGCGAGAAATCCGACCAGCGGCACCGCGATGTATGAAGTCGTATAGGCCCATCCGGCCAGTCGTCCTCTGCGCTCCTTCGGCAGCACTTCGGACAGCAGAGTGTCGGCGATCGGGTACAGCGCGCCCACGCCGATGCCGGTGAGAAAGCGGCAGGCAACGAGCATCGTGCTGTTGACGGAGAACGCGCCGAGCAGAGAGAAGCCGCTGTACCAGACCAGGTTGAACAGGAACGCCTTGCGTCGGCCGATCTTGTCCGCGAGGCTGCCGAGGAAGAACGAGCCGAAGAACATGCCGATGAACGCCGACGCGAGCAGCAGCTTGAATTCGTTGCCATGCCGGTCGATGCCGTATTCGGTCTGCAGCGCGGTGCCGATCGAACTGACGAGGAAGATCTCGAACATGTCGAAGAACAGGCCGATACCGACGACCCATACGACGAACCGGTGCAGTGAGCCGACCGGCATGTCGTCCATGAAATCGCTGAGCGTGATGCCGCGCGCCGGGCCCGTGGCATCGGTGGTGTTCGCTGCAGGTGGCGAGGTCTGGGCAGCCGTCGCTGCGTCCAGCCCGATCGGGTTGCTGTTCATCGAGTCTCCTGAATTATTGGTTTGAACCTGCGTGAATCTGGATGAGTCGGGTTAAATCTGGTCGAAGCGGCTTACACCAGTTCGGAAATTTCAATCAGGTTGAGATCCGGATCCCGCACGTACACGGAGCGGATCTTCTGTGTCGCCCCGGTCCGCTCGACCGGTCCTTCGACGATCGGCCATTCGACGCGCCCCAGATGCGCGATCACATCGTCGAGCGGCACGGCCGCGATGAAGCACAGGTCCAGCGCACCTGGCACCGGCACGTGCGCCTTCGGCTCGAACTCGGCGCCGCGGACGTGCAGATTGATCTTCTGGTTGCCGAAGCGGAATGCGAGCCGACCGGCGCCGAAGGCTTCGAGCGGCATCTGCAGGACTTCCGTGTAGAAGTGCTTCGTCGCCTCGGGGTCGACGCAGGTCAGGACCAGATGGTCGAGGTGATCGATCAATGGCATCTCAAACTCCCTGCTGGGTAAAAGCCTGCTGTTCAGGAGCGCCGTCGTCGGCGACAGCGGGCATCGGATGAAGATCGAGGCGACGGCCGGCCTTCAGCAACTGGCTCGGCACGTCGTGGCCGACGAGACCGGGCAGAAGGGCGGACGCGTTCAGTACGGCGGCGAGGTCGACGCCCGTGTCGTAGCCGTCGAGCTGGAGCATGTGAACCAGTTCTTCCGTGGTGACGTTGCCGGTCGCGCCGGGCGCGTAGGGGCAACCGCCGAGGCCGCCAAGCGACGCGTCGAAACGGACGATGCCTTCGCCCAGCGCGGCGAGCGTATTGGCGAGCGCCATCCCGCGCGTGTTGTGGAAGTGGAGCGTGAGTTCGAGGGCAGGGAACGCGTCGGCGGCGCGCCGGCACAGTTCGGCGACCTGCGACGGAAACGCCATGCCGGTCGTGTCGCACAGCGTGACGCCGTGCACGCCGAGATCGGCGAACCGTTGCATCCAGCCGAGTACGGTCTCGAACGGCACGTCGCCTTCCATCGGGCAGCCCATCGCGGTGGACAGCGACACGTTGATCGCGACAGGCGTCTCGCGGACGACCGATATCACGTCGCGCAACTGCGCGAACGACTGCTCGCGGGTCATGCGCAGATTCGCGCGGTTGTGACTCTCGCTGACCGACATCACGAGGTTGACCTCGTCGACGTTGCACGACAGCGCACGTTCGGCGCCGCGAAGGTTCGGCACGAGCACGGTGTAGATCACGTCGCGCGCGCGGGCGATACGATGCATGACGGCTTCCGCGTCGCGCAGCGCCGGGATCGCCTTCGGCGACGTGAACGACGTGACTTCGATTTTCGCGTAGCCGCACGCGCTCAGTTGGTCGATCAGCGCGACCTTCGCGTCGGTATCAACGAAGCGCGCTTCGTTCTGGAATCCGTCGCGCGTGGCGACTTCGTGGAGGTAGAGTCTCTTTCCGTTCGACGACATGTCGGCGGCTCCTTCAGATGATGCCGCGCGAACGCCAGGCGTCGCGGGTGGTGTGGTCGATGCCGAGCGTGTCCAGCACCTCGTCGGTGTGCTGGCCCAACGCCGGCGCAGGCTGCGAAATCACGCCGGGCGTCGCGCCCAGCTTCGGCACGACGCCGGGTACCTGGACCGGTGTGCCGTCGGGCAATTCGGTATCGACGATCATGTCGCGCGCGCGGTAGTGCGGGTCGGCGGCGATGTCGGCGACGTCGTAGATCTTGCCCGCCGGGATGCGCGCTTCGTTGAGCGCGGCGAGCACGTCTTCGAGCGGACGTGCAGCGGTCCATTCGCCGATCGCCGCATCGATGCGTGCGACCTGGTTCACGCGTCCGTCGTTCTGCGCGAGCGCGGGGTCGTCGCCGAGATCCGGGCGGCCGATCAGGTCCATCAGGCGGCGGAAGATGCTGTCGCCGTTCCCGGCGATCAGCGCGTATTTGCCGTCGAGGCAGCGGTACGCGTTGCTCGGTGCGATGCCTGGCAGTGCGCTGCCGGCGGGCTCACGGATCGCGCCGAATAGCGAGTACTCGGGCAGCAGGCTTTCCATCATGTTGAAGACCGACTCGTACAGCGCGACGTCGACGACCTGGCCTTGTCCGCCGTGCTGTTCGCGATGCCGCAGCGCGAGCAGGATGCCGATGATCCCGTGCAGCGCGGACAGCGAATCGCCGATCGAAATGCCGACCCGCACGGGCGTGCGGTCCGGTTCGCCGCTCAGATGACGCAGGCCGCCCATCGCTTCGGCGACGACGCCGAAGCCGGGGCGGTCGCGATACGGTCCGGTTTGACCGTAGCCGGACACACGCAGCATCACGAGGCCGGGGTTGATCTGCTGCAGCGTGTCCCAGCCGAGGCCCCATCCTTCGAGCGTGCCGGGGCGGAAATTCTCGATCAGCACGTCGGATTCCGCGATCAGTTTGCGCGCGACGTCCTGGCCTTCGGGCGAACGCAGATCGAGCGTGACGGACTTCTTGTTGCGCGACTGGACTGCCCACCAGACCGAGGTGCCTTCGTGCAGCAGCCGCCATTTACGCAGCGGGTCGCCCGTTCCCGGCGGTTCGATCTTGATCACGTCGGCGCCGAATTCGGCCAGCATTTTGCCGGCGAACGGCCCCGCAATCAGCTGACCCATCTCGAGCACCCGCACGCCGTCCAGAGGACCCTTCATCTCCGTATCTCCGTCCTTCATTCATGACGGCGATGGTGGAAGATTCCGGAGGCCGTGATAATCGACGGTTTCTCAAGCACCCTTTCCGGATCGGAAAGGGCTGCGTGCGACTGAAACGTCACCGCGGCAACCTCAGCGACTCTCGTCGAATACCCTGGATGTTGAATACCCTCATTTATTTCGTCTGTTTTTTGGCCGATATTAAATTAACGGCGTCGCGGCAGCCATGCTCGGCCAGACGTGGACAACCCGGCACCGTGTTCGCTTTCTGCGTTTCGCCCGGTATCGCACATACGCTGCGATCCCGCACGAGCATGCTGGCAGCGACCCGTGTGACCTAGACCACCACACGTGTTGAAAAGAGGTGTTGCTATTTCGTCAAAAAATAAACGGAGCGGCGCTCTAACGCCTAAAGTTAAAGCGTTTTCTCAAGTTTATTGTGCAGTGCAGGGGGTGTGTAATGAAAAGAAGAACGCCACGGCAGCTGGTCCGTTTGCTTTCGGACCTTCGATACGCTGCCAATTGCACGGCGTTGCGTGCGGCGGCAGCGAGCAGGGAGCTCGACCGCACACTGAACGACAAGGAATGCGAGGGAGCGCTGGACGCCGCGCAGGAGCAGGATGCCGCGCCGGACAAGCCGCTCGTCGGGGGGACGCGTCGTGAAAACCTCCAGTGAGCACTCGCTGCGACTCCTCGTCGAGAAGTGGCTCGCGCCGCCGCAGTCTCTTCCCGTTCACGTGACCGAATTCAGCCGCACGCGCTGGGATCATCGACGATACGTCTGCGTCGAGGTCGAAAGCAGCGCAGCAAGCGTGCCGCGTTCGCTATTCTTCTTTCGCCACGACGACGGCTGCTGGTGCGTGTTTCCGCCGACGCCGGACAAATTGCGGCACGCCGAAGAAGCGCTTGCGCTCGACGAGTTGTAGCGGGCGCGAAGGTCGAGAAGGTGACAGCGCGGCAGGGTCTGCCGGGTATCATCGTGAGTATCCCGCACGACGATCCGGAGACAGGCCATGTTCAGTCACATCACCGTCGGCACGCGCGACCTCGATCGCGCGATCGCGTTCTACGACGCCGTGCTCGGTCCGCTCGGCATCCGCATGATGACCCGTCGTCACAATCCCGAACGCGTGTTCTATGCGGCCGCCGATGCGCCGGGCGGCGAGACGTTCTGCATCTACGTGCCGATCAACGGCGAGCCGGCAACCGCTGGCAACGGCACCACCGTCGCGTTCGAAGCGTCGACGCGCGCGCAGGTCGATGCATTCCACGCGCTGGCGATCTCGCGCGGCGCCGCGGACGAAGGTTCACCCGGACTCCGCCTGCACTACTCGCCGAATTACTACGGCACCTACGTCAGGGATCTCGACGGCAACAAGCTGTGCTGCGTGTGCCATCGCGCGCAGTAAACGCAGCGGTAACGCGCACTAGCCCACGGACGCGGCGTTGCGCCGCGCGGCCGGCTGCGGCAGCACCTGGCACACGATCAGCCCCGCGAGCATCAACGCGCAACCGAGCAGCGCGCGTGCCGACAGCGTCTCGCCAAGAACGAACCATCCGGCGAGCGCGGCGAACACCCCTTCCATGCTGAAGATCACCGCCGCGTGCGCGGGCGCGGCGTTTTTCTGCGCGACCACCTGGATCGTGTACGCGATGCCGACCGACAGCGCGCCACCGTACACGATGCTCGGCGCCGCGCGCACGATGTCGGCGAGCCGCAGCGGTTCGTACGCGACGGCGATCGCCAGGCAGACCACTCCGCACGTGACGAACTGCACGAGCGCCAGCGACAGCGGATCGTGGCGGCGCGCAAAGCGGCCCACCAGCATGACCTGCGCGGAAATCACGATCGCTCCGGCAAGCTGGTACCAGTCGCCGTAGAGCATCGAGAAATGCTCGTTGACGCTCAGAAAGTACATGCCGACAGCCGCGAAGAGCGCACCGAGCACGGTGCCGAGCCCTGTCCGGTGACCGAACAGCGCGCCGATCAGCGGCACGATCACGACGTACAGCGAGCTGATGAAGCCGGCGTTCGCGACCTTCGTGTACTGCAGGCCGATCTGCTGCATCGAGATTGCGAAGGCGAGCAACAACCCGAGCGCGCCGCCAGCACGCAGCAGCGCTGCAGTGTTGCGTGCCGGCGCGGCGATAGGTGCGCGCCGCAGCCGCATGCAGGCGACGAACAGCAGCACGACGCCGGCTCCCAGCAGGAAGCGCAGGCCGGTGAACAGGAACGGTCCGATCGCATCGAGACTGAGTCGCTGCGCGACGAATGCGGAGCCCCAGATCATTGCTGCGACGAGCATCAGCAGATTGGCGCGGAGGTGTTTGCGGGCAGCGGTTTTCAAAAGCGAGAGGTTAGGGCAGAGGTCCAGGCCCCGAACATATCACGCGGCCCGTGCTGCATCGGGCAGCGGCAACGGCGGCAGCGTCATGACGAAACGCGCGCCGCCCCGTGAGCCGTTGTCGAGATGCACGTCGCCGCCGTGCACCAGCGCGACCCGCCGCACGATCGCGAGGCCGAGCCCGAAGCCGCCGGTGTGACGGTCGCGGCTCGAGTCCAGGCGGTGAAACGGCTCGAATACGCGTGCGCGATCGTCGATGGGAATGCCGGGGCCGTCGTCCTCGACCGTCAGCACCAGCACACCGCCCGCACCGACCGCGGCGCGCAGCGAGATCGCGTGGCGAGCGTAGCGCGCGCTGTTGCGGATCGGGTTCAGCAACGCACGTGCGACGAGCTTCGGATCGCAGACGTGATGCGCGGGCGCTTCCGTTGTCGTGACGGTCAGCGTCAGCGTACGGGCGGCGATGTCGTGCGCGATGCTGGCGGCGACGCTGTCGATCAATTCGCCAACCGATACCTGCATCGGCGCGACGTGCCGGCCGCCCTGTTCGAGGCTGCTCAACGTCAGCAGTTCGGTGACGAGGTCGTCGAGTTCGCGCACGTCCTCGCGCAGCGCGCGCTGCCGCTCGCGCTGACGTTCCGCCGGCTCCGGCGACTGCAGCAGCGCGAGCCCGAACTCGAGCCGTGCGAGCGGCGTTTTCAGTTCGTGCGAGATGCCGTGCATCATGTCGCGCTGATGCAGGATCGATGCTTCGATCTGCCTCGCCATGTCGTTGAACTGCTGCGACAACTCGTAGATGTTCGACTTCTTCGACAGTTGCGCGCGCGTCGCGAGGTTGCCCGCGCCGAACGCTCGCGCGGCCATCTGTAGTTTGCGCAGATCGCGCCAGTGGAAGTGAATCCAGGACACTATGGCGAGCAGCGTCGCGAGCGCGATCACACCGTAGGCCAGCACCTGGAGGTCGAGGTTGGTCGGCTCGTTGGGGTGGGCGTGGACGATCGTCCCGTCGGGCAGCGGCAGATAGTAGTCGTGTCCGTCGGCGCTCAGCACGAGCTTGCCGTCGCGCAGATCGCGCAGTTGCGTGTCGTCCATCAGCGGGATCACGTCGCGCATCGTCAGCAGGCTGAAGCCGTCGCTGCCGTGCTTCCGCAGTTCGGCGAGCGCGGCGGCGCGCTCCGGTCCGGGATGGCGCGCGAGGTAGTCGCTTAGCACGAACGCGTAGCCCCTTTCGGCTTCGCGGGTGTTGTCGGTCACGCGTTCATGAAACAGCCGCACGAACGAGTAGCTGACGAACGCGATCCCGAGCCCGCAGCCGAGCACGACGACGAGGTACAGCCGGATCAACGAACGGAGCATGTCACTCCTCCCACGCGGACGGGCTGAACAGGTAGCCGCGGCCCCAGATCGTCTTGATCCGGTGCGGCTCCGGCGATGCATCCTCGAAACGGCGCCGCAACCGTGAGATGCCGGAATCGACAGTCCGGTCGATGCCGTCGAACTCGATGCCGCGCAGCTGCTTCAGGATGTCGTCGCGGCTCAGCACGGTGCCGGCGGCGCGTGCGAGGATCAGTAGCAGGTTGAATTCAGCGGTCTTCAGGTCGACCACCTGGCCGCGCCACGTGACCGTCCGATTGGGCGGCGAAATCTGCAGTTCGCCGAACACCAGCGTTTCGCCCGCGGCCGGCGTGGGCAAGGGCTCGCGCGGCGCGCGCCGCAGCAGCGCCCGGGCTCGCGCGACCAGCACGCGCGGTTCGATCGGTTTGATGACGTAGTCGTCGGCGCCGGTCTCGAGGCCGGCGATCTGGTCGAACACGTCGACCCGCGCGGTGAGGATCAGCACCGGCACTCCGGAGAACGCGCGGATGCGGCGGCACACTTCCATACCGTCCATGTTCGGCAGCATCAGATCGAGGATCACGAGCGCCGGCCGGTGTTCGTGCATCGCTGCGACAGCGAGGTCGCCGCGCCGCACGATCGTCACCGCGAATTCGTAGCCGCCGAGGTATTCGGCGATCAGCTGAGCGAGGCGATCGTCGTCCTCGATCAGCAATACCGTGTACTTGAGCGGCGTCCCGTCCATCGTTTTCTCCCGCTGAGGCGCCGATTCTATCCGTGCACGCGCGCGCGAGGAGGTAAGCAGACACTCTTGGACACTTCTGCACAATTGAGCACAAATTCCAGGAATTTCGCGACAGACGTCGACGCGGGTTATCCCTAGACTGCGGCATCCCCTCCCGAAATGACTCGATCGTGCGCAAACACCTCCTTCGTTGCTGTGCCCCGCTGCTGGGCTTGACCTGCGTTTCTGCCGCCCACGCGGAGAACACCTACCTGTTTTCGCTCGCCACCGGCGTGACCGCGCGCTATGAGGGCAGCCGCGACTATCGCGCGATATTGGGGCCTTCGTTCTCGGCGCAGTTCGACAACGGCTTTTTCGTCAGCATGCTCGATGGAGCGGGTTACAAGAAGACCTTCGCGAACGGGATGTACGTGTCGGCGGCGCTCAGTTACGCCGACGGCCGCGGCGACGAAAACCGCTTCGACCGGAACGGGTCGGACTACCTGAAGGGGATGGGCAACATCCCGGGGGCGCTGCTTATTTCGCTGCAGGCCGGTGCGCATGTGTTCGGCGACTCGACCGTCAGCGTGACGCTCGACCAGCCCGTCACGCACACGACGCGCGGCGTCAGCGGCCACGTCGACCTGACGGTGCCCGTGCTGCAGACGTCGACCAACCAGATCAGCGTGACCGGCAGCCTGCATGCGGGCAACGGCCGCTACACGCAGACCTTTTTCGGTGTTACCGGCGCGCAGTCGGCGAGCAGCGGTTTCTCGGCGTATTCGACCAAGGGCGGCTTCGACAAGGCGACGATCTCCACCGCGTGGACCTACATCGTCTCGCCGCGCTGGTCGGTGACGACGACGGGTGGCCTCACGCGCCTCATCGGTTCGTCGAGCAACAGCCCGATCGTGCAGACGAAGAACAACTGGTTTGGCATAACGGCACTGACCTATCGATATTGAGCGGCGGCCGCGCATCGACCGCCGCGTCACACGAAGTACGGGAGTACGCGATGTTTGCCTGGCAAACCCCGCTGTCCACGGCATGGCAGGACAGTCTGATCCGTTCGTCGCACACCCAGGCGCCGGGCGTCGATACGCTGGTGCTGACCGGCGCGACTGGTTTCATCGGCGGCAGCGTGCTTGTGACGCTGGTGAACGCCGGTCTGCTGGACCGGCTCGTCTGCGTCGTGCGTGGTGCGAGCGCCGCGCATGCGCTCGCGCGGCTGCGCGCGTCCGCGGTGCGCAGCGGCCTTCCACATTACCGCGCGGAGCGTTTGACCACGGCCAACGTGATCGTCGGCGAACTGGGTACTGAATTCTCGCGCGCGGACGAAGCGCGGCTCGCCGGCGCATCGCACGTGATCAACTGCGCGGCGCTGGCGTCGTTTTCGACGCATCCGCGGCTGCTCGAATCCAGCGTGCGCGACACGCTGCGCTTCGCATCACGCTTTGCGGGCAGCAAGCAGCTGCAGCGCTTTGTGCACGTCAGCGCGGCGATGGCCTGCGGCACGCGCTGCGGCGCAGTCGTGCCGGAAGCGGCGTTCGGCCACGGCGAGACCGGGCATCTGATGCCGCATACGCGAAGCCAGCGCGATGCGGAACGGCGGTTGCGCACGGAGTTGCCGCGATTGCCGCTGGTCGTCGTGCGGCCGTCGGCGGTGGTGGGTCACACGGTGCTCGGCACGCTGCCGTCCGCGCGCATCTTCTGGGTGTTTCGTGTCGTGCACGCGTCGCGACGCTTCGCGGCGCGCGCGGCGAACCGCATCGACATGGTATCGGTGGACGATTGCGCCCGCGCGCTGACACTGCTTACCGTCAAGCCGACGCTCGCATACGACACGTACCACGTGTCGGCGGGTTGCGATTCGCCGACCCTCACGCAGATCCTGAACGCGATGGACGAAGCCGCGGACACCTCCGGCCGGCGCTATTCGATGTGCTCGCCGCGCGATCTGTACGCAGTCGCGCATGAAGCGCTCGGCGAGGACGCCGCCAGCCATGCGCGTTTGCTGGAGCGGGTGCTCGGCGTCTATGCTGCCTTTGCGCAGCTCGACTACGTATTCGACAACCGGCGTCTGCGCGAGGAGATCGGCTTCGACCCGCTGCCTTTCACCGACTACCTGAACGAATGCGTGCGGACGTCCTATAGAACGGGCATCCTGAAGCAGATGAAACGCGACTTCGCGCGGCCTGGCACCGAGCGTCCGATGGCGGAAAGGTTGTCGAAAGAAACGTGTCTCCCGGAAAATACATACCGGCTCATATGAGATGACAAACCGCCTACGCTGCGTGATACTCCCCGGCGGGGAATCGGCCAGCGCCGCACTGCTGGGCCCGCTTCGCCGCTCTGCTTTTTTCCATTCAATTCGAAGTGCCGTTCAGGTTTGGGGATAAACATATGAAGAAGATCATCGCCTCGCTCGCAACCGTCGCCATCGCGCTGGTGTCCGTTCAAGCTTTCGCGCAGGCATCGGACACAGCTGCGCCGGCCGCCGCGGCCAGCATGCCGAAGAAGCACCACAAGATCAAGACGCTGAAGCATCACGGCAAGCGTGCCAAGGTCCAGGAAGCTGCATCGGCTGCGGGTACGGCCGACAAGGGCACGCCGCAGTAAACCGGCAGCGCTGTCTTGCCGGTGCGCCTTGGGGCGCGCGAGGTCGGGCTGGCGTACTGCAGCAGCAGCACAAAAGAAAAGCCAGGGCCACTGCCCTGGCTTTTCTGTTTCTGGCGCGGGGTTCCTCCGTCAACCCCACGCCATCTGGATCACCTTTACGAGCACGAGCACGACCGCGATCACCAGATAGCCGCGCAGTACGCCCATCCAGATCCGCTTGCTGAGCGTGAAATTGGGCGGCGGCAGTTCGTCGAGCGGCGGCATCCGCCATGTATCGCGCGAGCCTTTTTGGAGCGACGCCGCCAGCGCGTCCGCCCATGCGTTGATGCCGCGTTTGCGCAACGGGATCGCCACGGCGGCCGCTGCCAGCGCGAGCGCCGTGCCACCCGCCAGCACCGCGAGAATCGTTTCGCCGCTGATGTCCGGATACATCACCGACGCGGTCAGCACGATCGATAGCATCACCAGCACCCAGATCACCGCGCCGGTGAAGATGTTCAGCTGCGTGGAGTTGACCCACGGACCGAGTACCGCGCGATCGTTGCACAACAGCAGCAGGAACACCGTCGCGCTCGGCAGCAGCACGCCGGCGAGCGTCTGTACGGCTTCGGTCAACAGACCGAGTGGGCTGCCGGGAATCAGCACGAGTGCCGCGGCGAGCGCGATGATCCCGAAGTAGACAAAGTAGAAGCCCTTCGCGTCGGACACGCCGCGATGCAGTGAGTGACGGATGCGGAACACGTCGCCGATCGCGTAGGCGGTCGACAGCGACACCGCCGCCGCGCCGATGATGCACGCGTCCAGCAGCGCCACCGCGAAGATCACCGCGGGCCACTTGCCGACGTATTTGTCGAGACCCGCGATCACCGCGCCCGCATCGGTGAAGTTGCCGAACTCGGGCCGTCCTTCGAACAGCGCCGCACAGAACGAGATCATCGCGATCGCGCCGATCATCACGAACGCGATGCCGATCCACAGGTCCGCTTTTTCGTACTTCATGAAGCGCGGCGTGATGCGCTTGTCGACGATGTAGCTCTGCTGGAAGAACAGCTGCCACGGCGCGACCGTCGTGCCGACGATGCCGATCACAAGCAGCATGACGTCACTCAGCTTCGAGTGCGCGGGCCAGCTCGGGATGAAGAAGTCGCGTGTCATCTGGCTGATCGGCGGGTGGATCGATACCAGCACGGGCACGAGCAGCAGGCTCAGTACGCACAGCGCGAGCGCGAAACGCTCGAAGCGTCTGAAGTTGCCGGTACTGACCGCGGCACCTGTCAGCACGGCGGCAAGCAGCACGCCGGGCACTTTCGGCACGCCGAGAAAAGCGAGCGCGAAGGTGATACCGATGAACTCGGTGACGAGCGTGAGCGCGTTCAGGATGAACAGATCGATCACGCTGAACGCGCCCCAGAACTTGCCGAAGCGCTCGAAGATCAGTCGCGCGTGGCCGACGCCGGTCACGGCGCCGAGCCGCAGCACCATCTCCTGATTCACGAACAGCACGGGAATCAGCAGAAGGAGCGTCCACAGCAGCGTGGTCCCGTAGTTCTGGCCGGCCTGCGTATAGGTGCCGAATGCGCCGGCGTCGTTGTCGCCGACCATCACGATCAGGCCCGGGCCGAGGATCGCGAGCAGCGTTCGCAGTCGCGCGAACCAGTTGGTGCGCGGCGCCGTGTCGTGATGCGCGATGGTGCCGAAGGCGCCCTTGATGTCGCCGACATGCGCGTCGTCGAGGACCGCGCTGCGTGGTGGTGAAACCTGGGTTGGGGTGGACATGATGTCGTGCTCCGAAGCGTGAGTGTGGTGTCGCGGCCCGTGGGCCGCGTGTTCTTGTCAGGTATGGCGATGCCACGCGTGCAGCGCGGCGCCGAGTGTGCCGCGAAGCGACCCGAGCATCGACACGGCATCGGCGATGCGATGCGACGGTTCCGTGTGGCGACGCGGCTCGAGCGACAGCAATTCGTTGTAGTGCGCGCGAGCTTCTTCGATGTGCGGCAGTTGCGAGACGAGTAGAGCGAAGTGCATGGCAATTCCTCCGGTAAGACGTTGAGCGGCGCACGGATGGCCTGCGCAGTTCGTTTGCCGGCGCGCCAGGTCAAGCTAAGGCGCAACGGCGACCGGAAGAATGCGGCGGGCGATCAGTCAGGCGGCGCAGCGTGCGGCATGTGTGCCGGGCGCGGGCCGCGAACGCGTGCGGCGGACGGAAGTGCGGCGGACGGAAGTACAGGGACTAGAGTCACTGTCCGGCATGGCGGCCTCCTTTGCGCGTATCGCGCAGATGCGTTGATTCGCACGCCGGCTCCGCGTGAACGCGGACCACAGGCGCGATGAGGCAACGCGACGGGCAATACCCGAAGCGTCGGACCGGCCGTCGTGCACGCGAACGAACGCGTGCCGCGACGACAACGGTCAGCGGATGTGCACGGAGAAGTACTGCGGATACTGCTGCGAGTAACTGCGGCGCGCACCGTTTGCCCAGCGGGCAAGACGGCGGCTAGAGAAGAGGCTTAGCGCGGTGCGTCCTGCCTGTCAGGCAGAAAAACGTGTCGAGGATCGACTACTGCTACTGTCCAAGGCATTCGCCCCTTTGATGAAAACAGGTGGATTTTAGGCACTCGCCGAACGGCGAGTCAACGAATAATGCTTCGCAGGACGGATTTTTTTCTTACGGGTGGTTTGCCGGCAACGATTGTCTAGCCGTTGCGTTGTCGCTGTCGGCGTGTCGACTCGCGACACAGCACGACACGACACCGCGCGGCGTCTGCGGTCGAATGCTTTGCGCTACGATGCATCGGCGGCGAGGCCACGCTTCAGCAACTCGTCGAGCAGACCGTTGAGACCGCCGGGATGGTCGGCGGCGCGCGTCTTCAACTGGGCGACGAGATCCGCCTCCAGCTTGCATGCGAACGGCACGAGCCCCTGCGCCTGATCGAGCTTGCGTTGCTCGCGACGATCGAGCTTAGGCTGTGCCGAGGCCTTGCCGAAGCGGTCAGCCGCGGCCAGCTTCAGCGCGTTGTTCAGCTTCAATGCCTTGTTTTTCTCAAGGTCGGTTTTTTTCATCGTCATAGGGGTGCCTTTGCGGAAAGAGTGAGCCCGCATTGTACGCATTGCGGGCGGTGGTCCCGATGGACTACCCGGGCGGTCCGGCCACGCTGTCGACGAGTTCGCGCATGCGCTTCCAGTGTGTGCCTTCCCAGAACACGCGACCGCACACGTCGCACGTGACGAACTGCGTGTGCCGCGCGAGCACGCCGTCGGGAGCACGGTCGCCGACCTCGCTCTTCGGAATCCGGCGCAGCGGCGCATTGCACGTGAGGCAGAGTTTGAACGGCTGCGCGCTGCCGGCCAGATCGAGCCGCGCGAAAACCTCGCGCAGCTGCGCCTCCGGCTTCAGTTGCCGGACATAGCAGCCGTGCGTGATCGTCCGGCGTTTAAGCAGTTCGCGGTCGCGGGTCAGCACGATGCGCTGTTCGCGTGCGGCCAGCATCTCGATGTCGGCGTCCGGGTAGTGGTTGTCGTAGAGCGTGTCGAATCCGGCGAGCCGCAGCAGCTGCGCGAGTCCACCGAGATGCGCGTCGGCGATGAAACGCATCACCCGCAACGGCTGGTCGCGTACGCGCAGCAGCGGGCGGATGTCGAGCGCCTCGAACTTCGGGTACACCGCGACGCGATCGCCGTCCTGCACCGCGTAGTCGAAGCCCACCGATTCGCCGTTCACGACGATCAACTCGACTTCCGTATGCGGCACGCCGAGTGCCTCGATCATGTGCTTCGCGGTCGCGTCGCGTGCGCAGACACAGCTGAACGCACGCCGGCGTTGCGGCCGTGCGAGGAAATCGTTCAGCTCCTCATAGAAGCGGAATGTCGCGGTGACCATCGCACCAGTATCGCACCGCGATCGCCGGTGTGACGACTGGGCCGCTGCAGCCGTCACGCAGCTGTGCTTTACTTTCGTTTTTCGCAGACGTGGAGTGACAGATGGACATCGGTTTTATCGGTCTCGGTGAGATGGGCGCCGCGATGGTGGCGAACATGCTGAAAGCCGGACATCGCGTGCGGGTCTGGAACCGCTCGCCCGAGCGCGCGCAGCCGCTGGTGCAGGCGGGCGCGCAGGTCGTCGCGACGCCGGCCGAGGCGTTCGCCGGCGACGCCGTGTTCTCGATGCTCGCCGACGACGCGGCGCTACGCGACGTCATCGATGCGGTGCTGCTCGAGGGCGCCGCGCGCGGGCTGATTCACGTGAACATGTCGACGATCTCGGTCACGCTCGCCGAAGAACTCGCGCACGCGCACGCGGCCCGTGGGCTGCATTACGTAGCCGCACCCGTGATGGGCCGCCCGGACGTCGCCGCAGCCGCGAAGCTGACGATCATCGCCGCGGGCCCGGCGGAAGCGATCGACCGCGTGCAGCCGGTGTTCGACGCGATCGGCCAGAAGACGTGGCGCATCGGCTCGCTTGCTCAGCACGCGAACGTCACGAAGCTCGCGGCCAATTTCATGCTGGCATCGGCCGTCGAAACGCTCGGCGAGGCATCGGCGCTGCTCGGCGGCCATGGTGTCGCGATGCAGGATTTTCTCGACGTGATCACGAGCAGCGTGTTCCCGGGCCCGGTCTATCAGGGCTACGGCAAGATGATCGCGGAACAGCGCTACGAACCGGCGCTTTTCAAGGCGCGCCTCGGGTTGAAGGACGTGCGGCTCGCACTTGCGGCCGGCGACCTCGTTTCGACGCCGCTACCAGTGGCGAGCGCGGTACGCGACAGCCTGCTCGAAGCGGTTGCGCATGGCGACGGCGACAAGGATTTTGCGGTGCTAGGGAAGGTGGCAAGCCGCCGGGCTGGGCGCTGATTGCTGCACTCGACCCACAATGTGGGAGTGCATCGCAGCATCCCGTGCGTTGCAGGCCGCTGGCGCCAGAACACAAGCTTAGAGGATCGATTCAGAGGAAAATGTTGCGTCGCATCAAATGCTTTGCTATAGTTGGAATTGTCTCCTCCATGTCTCCTCTGATATGGATTCAGCCCGCCAAACCAGGCGGGCTTTTTTTTGCCCCGAGTTTCTGATGAATGGCGCAGGGGCAGCCGCCGCGACGATGCATGCGGCGAGCGCTCGCCCTCTCAAACCAACCGTCAGAACTTGTACGTCACTGCCAGGTACGTGATGATCGGGTCTGCCTTTAGCTCCGATTTGCTTACGCCAAGCTGCGTGCCGTCAGCGGCCTTGATGATGACGGACGACGTCGTCTTCAACGGGATATACGTCACCGATGCCGTTACGCCCCAGTGCTGGGTGATGTTATAGGCGAGGCCCGCGTTGAACACGGGCTGCCACGACGACGACGCCTTCGCTTCCACCGTTGTCTGCCCTGGCTTGCCAGCACCGGCCGCGAGAATCGCGCCCAGATTGTTTTGTGTCGAGCGGACGAAGTTGTCGTTCAGCTGGATGTCGGAGAACCAGTTGTACGACACGCCGATACCGAGGTAAGGCCGGAACTTCGCGTCCGGCGAAGCGAAGTAATACTGGAAGATCAACGCCGGGCTCCACTGGCGCACGTTCTTGACGATCGGATTGGCGGACGGATCGCTCAGGTTCTGGCTGCCGAGCGCGCCGGCCGGTCCCGGCGGCTTGATCGTGCCGTGGCCGTAGATCTTGAACGTTGGCGGCACGCCGGCCACAGAAGTGACGGCAATGTGATCGGTCAGGAAGTGGCTGATCACCAGTCCGACGGTATCGGCGCTGTTGGTCGACAGCCCCGTGCCGGACGACGTGAACGAACTCGGCAGGCGCAGCGGCGTATTGATCGGCGTCGGCGCGACGTAGGTCGTGAGCGGCGTGCTCGTGTCCTGTGGCATCACGTGGAACCAGCCGAGCGCGACGACGTTGTCGCCCGCGTGCTGCGCATAGGCGCTCACCGACAGACAGGCGGCCAGCGCTGCAACAATGATTCTTTTCATTTTCTTCCTCTCTTCATGCGGGCATTACTGCCTTGCGCGGCGTGCGGCGTGCTGCTGCCCGCGGCGTTCCCCTCGACCCCTGCCCGCCGCGTCGAAGGCGGCGGGCAGGGAGACGGTCGCGTGGTTGCGTGTCGGGTGCGTGCGTTGCACCCGTTACTGGACGAAGGCGCCGATCGTGAAGTACGGCGACGTCGCCGTCGTCAGATCGAGGTAGCCGAACACGCCGCCCGTGAAGATGAACTTCCCGGTCGGTGTGGTGCCCGTCGTCGCGTTGACGTGCGTCGTCGTCACCACGCCCGGAACCGTCTGCGTGTAGTCGAAGTTCAGCGCCGTCGCGAGCGAGGCCTGCGAGGCCTGGAACGGATCGAGCAAGGTCGCCTCGGTACCGGCGATCGCCGTCGTGCGGTAGTCGAACTGGCTGTCCACGCCGATGTACTCGCCGTCCTGCGATCCGCTCGCGATGGCCGTCCGCGGCGCGAGGATCGAGATGCCGGATTCGTCGTCGGCGTACGGGCCGCCGTTCAGCGCCGATGAGCTGGCTGCGCCGGTGCGAATCAGGATCGGGACGTTCTGGTTGCGCAGCTTGCCGACGATCATGTAGCCCTTGGCTTGCGGCGTCGTCGCGAGCGTCGGTTTGACCTGGCCCAGGAAGCCGTTGGTGACGAACGCGCCGCTGCCGTCCGGCGACTGCGCCCAGTTCGAGCCCGGCTGCTGCGTGACGCCTGCGTTGACGCCGCTGTTGTCGTGCTCGGTCCACGTACCGTCCGCGTTGATGACGATCGTCGAATCGACGGCTACCGGTGCGAAGCTCTGCGACGGCACCTGGTGATAGCCGAGCTGGTTATACGTGCCGGCCACGTTCGCAATGTTCGTCTCGATCGACGAGAAACCGATGAACGGGTAGTACGGGAACGTCGTGTCGGGCACTGCGCCCGTGCCGAGAATCCCGGCGAACGAAATTTCCGCGCCCGGGATCGTGCCGCCCGCGACGCCTTCGCCGACGAAGATGCGCGCCGGGCGATTCGGATCGAGACTCGCGCCGTTCAGACGGTACGCGCACTGGTTCAGCTTCTGCGTTGGCAGCGCGGTTTCCTGCGTGATCGTGCCGTTCGCCGACTGCCCCGCGCGGGTCGGCGAAACGGTGCCCACGGCCGCTGGAATCGGCGATTCGACGTAGTTGACCTGCCAGGTCATCTTCGTGGTGTCGAGCTGGAGTTTTACGAGTTCACCGTCGCCCCCGCCACCGGTGAACACCGTGCTGTAGTCGAGCGAGGCTGGACACAGCCGCGCTTCCGGCGGTGCGGGTGTATCGTTTCCGCCGCCGCTGCATGCCCCGAGAAGCGGCGCCGCAACAGCGAGCGCCGAGAGGATTTTCCATTTCATACCGCGCCTCCTATCCTATGTTTTCGTTGTGGGCGGCCAGCTCCCTGTCCAGCCGCTTCTTGCTTTAATAATTTCTCTGTTCCGCTCACGCCCCGTGTCGCGGGCTACTTGCTGATTTGCGCTCCGACGCCGAAGTACGGAGTGTTCGGTGTGTCCGAATTCGCCGACGTCGACGTAAGGCCGCCGTTCTGTTCCCCCTGGATCGCGATCGCATACAGTCCGCCGGAAGCGATCGCGAAACCGGTCTTGCCATTGCTGTCGGTGACGCCGATCAGGCCGGGCGACGACAGGCCGTAGTTCAGAGCGAACGGCTTTCCTTCGACCTGCGACGTGTTCGGATTGAGGAACGAGCCCGTCGCACCCTGGATCAGCGTCGCCGTGTACTTGAAGTTCGAGTCGGCACCGACGTAGCCGCCGTCGAACCCGCCCGACGAGATCGCCGTGTTCTTCGCGAGCAGTGAGATGCCGGATTCGTCGTCGATCTTTGCGTCGATGTAGAGCGGCGGGGTGCCCAGGTTGACGGCACCCGTGCGAACCACCAGCGGCACTGTTGCGCCGTTGATCTGTCCGAGCACCATGTGTGCGGTGCCGGTTCTAGGCGTGCTCGGTCCGAGTCCGAGGGGCCGCTGGAATTGCGGCAGGATCTGCGGCGCCTGCTGGCTGTCGAAATAGCCGCTGCTGTTTGCGGTCCAGGCGGTGCCGGTGGTCAGGCAGCCGCCCGGACCGGCCGCGCCGCCGGTCGGTACCGTGCTCGTCGACGTGCAGTTGCCGTTCGCGTCGAAGGTTTCGTCCGTGTTGGTGGCGACCGTCTGGTAGTTGCCCGACGGCACGAGGTGATAGAGCAGACCGTTGTAGGTGCCTGGCAGCTTCGAGATGTCGGTGGTCGTGCTCGCGAAGCCGAGGAACGGATAGAAGTCGAAGTGGCGGTTCTTCACCGCGCCGACGTTGTTGACGATCGGGATGCCGATCACATTGATGTTCACACCGTCGAACTGGACCGTCGCACCCGGAATGCCGCCGCCGGCCACGCCGAGCCCGACGAGGACCATCGGCGGATTGGCCTGGTTGAACGAATCGGCGGTCGTGTAGGTGCTGCCGTCGACCGCCGCGGTGCCGGTGCCCGGCGTCAGGATAAACGCGCAGCGCGTCTGTTCCGCGGTCGGGAGCGTGCCGGTGGGCGGGTGCGCCACCTTGCCGGTGATCTGCACGCCGGCGCGCGACGGTGTCACCTGGCCGGTGTGTAGCGGGATCGGCGATTCGAGCCATTTCAGCGTGTAGGTCATCGCCGTCGCGTCGATGTTCAGCGAGACCACTTCGCCACTGCCTGCGCCGCCCAGATACGTGCTCTTGACGATGTCGCCGTCCGCGGGACACAACGATGCTGCGCCTGCACCCTGGGCCGGAGGACCCTGGACGCCGCAGCTTGCGCCGGAACATTGCGCTGAATTGATTGGGCCTGGATCGCCAGGGTTGCCACCACTGCAGGCGATCATCAGAGGCGTTGCGGCAATGGCCAGGGCCACGCCTCTAGAAATGGCGTACGACATACCGCTGTCTCCCTTCATGTAATTGTGCAAAGTAATTTCGCCGCGCTTAAAAGGGCTGTCAATTGATAGAACCGTCTAAAAAGACCGATTCAAACAACACAGGTTTCGCGAAACTCACACTGCGGCGACGGTCGCGAGCCTTTTAAACAAAAAATGATTTTTCGATGCGGAGGCGGCGGCGTTGTTTGCCCGCACGCGCCTGCCAGGCAACGGCACCGGCAAAATGGCTCTATCTTCTGCGAACGATCGTTCGTAGAAGAATCAGTGATTTCCCCAGGAAGGAAAAAACGATGCGCAACGAATATGGGAAGGGAATGAATTACCGGCGTTAATCGCGAGGCCAATTAGCCGTTATTTGGGGTTTTTGCTAATTGGCCGGTTAATGCGGATTGTGTGGGTTGTGCGGATTGTATGAATTGGTACTGCCGCTGAAAGCGCGGGCAAAAAGAAAGCCGGCGTTTGAACGCCGGCCTGGATTGATGCGGAAGGTGGCCGGGTCGTGCCCGGCCGGGTGACGTCAGCGTTTCAATCCGCTGTTTTCGTCTGCGCCGATGGTCAGATTCATGCACTGGATCGCCGCACCCGATGCGCCCTTGCCGAGATTGTCGAGGCGAGCCACGGTGACGAAGTGCTCATCGTTGCCGAACACGAACAGGTCGACGCGGTTGGTATCGTTCGTGGCCTGGACGTCGAAGAAGCCGTCATCGAGATTGTCGTCGGCCGCGAACGGCGCGACGCGCACGAATGCTTCGCCTGCGTAGTACTCGGCGAACAGCGCCAGCACGTCCTGCGGCTTGGCTTTCTTCGCGAGCTGGGCCGGCGAGAAATACGTCGTTACGGCAAGGCCCTTGTAGAAGTCGCCGATGATCGGCGTGAAGAGCGGTGCCGACTTGAGGCCGGTGTGCGCAGCCATCTCGGGCAGATGCTTGTGCGTGAGCCCGAGTGCGTACGGGCGCGGGCTCTTCAGCTTCGCGTTGCCGCCGGCTTCGTACGCCGCAATCATTTTCTTGCCGCCGCCGCTGTAGCCGGTGATCGAGTAGCTGTGGGCCGCGAAATCCGGCGAGACGATGCCGCCCTCGACGAGCGGATGCATCGCCAGCACGAACGCCGATGCGTGGCAGCCGGGCACCGCGATGCGCTTCGAGGTGCGGATGCGCTCGCGTTGCGCGCGGGTCAGTTCGGGCAGGCCGTAGGCCCAGTCGGCGCTCGTGCGAAACGCGGTGCTCGCGTCGATCAGCACGGTGCGGTCGTTCTCGACGAGCGATGCCGACTCGCGCGACGCGACGTCGGGCAGGCACAGGAACGTCACGTCCGACGCGTTGATGAGACGGCGGCGTTCGTCGAGATCCTTGCGCTTCGCATCGTCGATGCGCAGCACTTCGATATCGGTACGCGCCGACAGGTATTCGAAGATTTTCAGGCCGGTGGTGCCTTCCTGTCCGTCGACAAAAACTTTGGTGCTCATCTGATTCTCGCTGGCTGAGGGCGACGCCGCGGCGCGCTGGAACGATATTTTAAGACCCTTTGGAGGGGACGTGCGGGAATCGTGCGGCCTGGGCCGAAAAAAGACGATATGGGCAGATGCGAGCCGTTGGCGGCGCATTCGCCGGCCATCGACGGCACCCCCATTCGCCGCAGCCTAACGTCCATACATGACGGTCATGCGTGCGTAGCCGAGCGTCGCGGTCGAAATCTCATGATCGAACATCAGCGCCGGACGCCCCTGTGCAAGCCGGAGGTCCACTGTATCGAGCGCATATACGGTGACGACATAGCGATGCGGCTTGCCTGGCGGCGGGCAGGGGCCGCCGTAGCCGTCGTCGTCGAAGTCGTTGCGTGCTTCGATGGCGCCGAGTTTTTTCAGGAATCCGGACGCGCTCGCGTTCTCCGGCAACTGGGTGACCGTGGCCGGAATGCTGGCGACGGCCCAGTGCCACCAGCCGCGGCCCGGCGCATCGACGTCGAACAGCGTGACCGCGAAGCTGCGCGTGCCTTCCGGCGCGTTGCGCCACGACAGCTGCGGCGAGCGGTTGCCGCCCTTGCAGTCTCCTTCGTTGAGCACCTGGGCCGTGTCGACCGTCGCGCCGTTGCGGAAGCTCGCGCTGGTCAGTTCGAACGCCCCTTCGGCCAGCGCCCGTGGACCGTGCACCACGGCGAGCGCGAGCCCGAGACTGAGCAGCAGGAACCCGAACGACGGCGTCGACGACGACGCACGCGGCGATGCCAATGGAATGGCCTGGGCCAAGGCTGGGTAAGGCGGACGCATGTGCCGGTTCTCCTCTGAAGGGAGCAGCGATTCTCGATTATTGTCCCTATTTTCTGCCTCGAAGGCGAGACGCGTCGAATATTCCGCGCGAGGGCCGTCAGACAACGAATTCGGCTATAGTCTGACCAATAAATCGATTCACTGCTGTCCGGCCGGCAAGCCACGTCCGGATACCGCGAACATCGCGCGAACGCTGAGGAGCCGCAGTGAGAGAGACCAAACGGGCGAATCCGATAGAGGGTCGCGTCAGGGTGCTGATCGCCGATGATCATCCGGTGATCCTGCTGGGCGCAGCGCAGGCGCTGCTCGCGTTTCCGGATATCGAGGTGGTCGGGCGCGCGTTGCAGTCAACCGATCTGATGCAGCGGCTGCGCGATACGCCATGCGACGTGGTCGTCACCGATCTGGCAATGCCCGGCGGCCAGTACGGCGACGGACTGCCGCTGATCGGCTACCTGCGCCGCCATTTTCCGCATCTGCCGGTGGTCGTTCTGACCATGCTCGAAAACGCCGCGTTGTTGAAGCAGGTGTGCGACCTGGGGGCGACCGCGGTCGTCAGCAAGTCCGACGATCTGCGCCATATCGGCGTCGCGATTCAGCACGCGAGCCGGCGCGATGAATATCGTAGTCCGACGGTGCAAGCGTCGCTCGACGCACTGCACGCCGGTGCGAGCGGCGATGTGAACGGCACGCTGCTGTCGAAGCGCGAACTGGAAGTGGTGCGGCTTTTTGTGTCGAGCATGACGCTCAAGGAAATCGCCGCGCAGCTGAATCGCAGCATCAAGACCATCAGC
Source organism: Paraburkholderia sp. (assembly GCF_050742655.1). Lineage (GTDB taxonomy): Bacteria > Pseudomonadota > Gammaproteobacteria > Burkholderiales > Burkholderiaceae > Paraburkholderia. Next base: position 559,371 of record NZ_JBOIGG010000001.1, read on the forward strand.
ACGCAGAAGAAGACCGCGATGCGCAAGCTCGGGCTCGCGCGGGACTCGGAGCTGTTTCAGTACGCGCAGAGCAACGGTCTGCTGAACCTGTCGTCGCGTGTGCTCGACGTGCCGGACGAGTCCGTCGTCGCAATGTGAGCCGACGCGATTCGCAAAGAAGGAGCGACGCGCGTAAAAAAGCCGCCTGTCGCTATGACAAGGCGGCTTTGCTCAAGCGACTGCTGTTGTCCGCCGACCGCACCGAAGCGCACGGCCAATGGAAACAGCGGTGCCGGCGTTACTGCGGCGCGGCGGTTGCGCCGCCGTGCGCCGCCGACCATTCGGCCGGTGCGTGCAGGAATTTCTCGACTTCGTCGAGCGTCTTCGACTCGAAGTAGCCCGAACCCTTCGCGACGCGCAGCACGTCCCACCACGTGGCGAGCGCGTGCAGATCGACGTCGATGTCCTTCAGGACCGACACGCTTTCCTTGAAGATGTTGTAGTGGAACAGCACGAAGCAGTGGTTCACCTGCGCGCCGGCCGTGCGCAGCGCATTGATGAAGTTGATCTTGCTGCGGCTGTCGGTGGTCAGATCTTCGACGAGCAGCACGCGCTGGCCTTCGGTCAGCAGGCCTTCGATCTGTGCGTTGCGGCCGAAGCCCTTCGGCTTCTTGCGCACGTATTGCATCGGCACCATCAGTCGGTCCGACAGCCATGCTGCGAATGGAATGCCCGCGGTTTCGCCGCCGGCGACCGCGTCGATCTGTTCGTAGCCGACGTCGCGCAGGATCGTCGCTTCGGCCATGTCCATCAGGCCGCGGCGTACGCGCGGGTACGAGATCAGCTTGCGGCAGTCGATATAGACCGGGCTCGCCCAGCCGGACGTGAAGATATACGGTTTCTCGGCGTTGAAGTGCACAGCTTGCACTTCGAGCAGCATCTTGGCGGTGGTGTCGGAGATCGTCTGACGATCGAAGCCTGTCATGGGCGGGTCCTTGGAGTTGAGCGGGAGGAGGCGGGCGGCCCGGTGGTGCGGCAAACGGTCGTGGGGGCGGTGTTTCGCACGGAGCCGTGCGAAACACGTGGCCCGGCTTTGGATCGGCCGGTTTGCTGCACGCGTAGCCCGATATTTTACCCGATTAGCGCCCCGCCGACGAGGCGCCGTGCGCGCATGTCGTGCGTTTATGACCCGTATGCGCGCGTGTCGAACCGCAGCGGGCGGCCATTTTGGGTCCGCTTTTTGGCCGGCTTTTTGGTCCGCTTGTGAGCGGCGCGGCCCGCCTTTACACTCACGCGATTTTCGCGGCGACGCTTTTCCGTTGCTGTGCCGCCCCGCCAGGATGTCTTCGATGAACGTCGTGCCTTCTTCCTCCGATCCCTCCGCTTCGTCCGCCGCCGTGCGGCCCGGTCATCCGGCGCGCGCGCTGCTCGCGTCGGTGCTCGGCTACGCGATGGACGGCTTCGACCTGCTGATTCTCGGTTTCATGCTGCCGGTGATCGCCGCCGACCTGCATCTGACGTCGGCTCAGGCTGGGTCCCTGGTCACGTGGACGCTGATCGGTGCGGTGGCCGGCGGCGTGATCTTCGGTGTGTTGAGCGACACCTTCGGCCGCGTGCGGATGCTGACGTGGACCATCCTGATCTTCGCGGTGTTCACCGGCCTGTGTGCGCTCGCGCGGGGATACGGCGACCTGCTGGTCTACCGGACGATCGCCGGGATCGGTCTCGGCGGTGAGTTCGGCATCGGCATGACGCTCGTCGCGGAAGCATGGCCGGCCGCGCAGCGGGCGCGCGTGTCGTCGTACGTCGGGCTCGGCTGGCAACTCGGCGTGCTGGCCGCGGCGCTGCTCACGCCGCTATTGCTGCCGGTCATCGGCTGGCGTGGGATGTTCGCGATCGGTCTGTTGCCCGCGATCGTCTCGTTCGTCGTGCGTCGGCGCGTCGAGGAGCCTGAGCTGTTCACCGGGCGCGTCGCGAGCAAGGCGACCGACGTACGCCGCACGTCGCCGCTGAAGCAGCTCATTGCCGATGCGCGTACGACGCGCGCGAGCATCGGCGTCGTCGTGCTGTGCTCGGTGCAGAACTTCGGCTACTACGGTCTGATGATCTGGCTGCCCAGCTATCTATCGAAAACCTTCGGCTATTCGCTGACGAAGTCCGGCCTGTGGACCGCGGCCACCGTCGTCGGCATGAGCGCGGGCATCTGGCTGTTCGGCATCGCGGCCGACCGCTTCGGCCGCAAGCCGACGTTTCTCGCGTATCAGGTGGGCGCGGTGGTGATGGTGTTCGTCTATGCGCAGTTGAGCACGCCGTTCGCGCTGCTGATCGGTGGCGCGGTGATGGGCGTGTTCGTCAACGGGATGATCGGCGGCTACGGCGCGCTGATCTCCGAGCTTTACCCGACGCAGGCGCGCGCGACCGCGCAGAACGTGCTGTTCAACGTCGGGCGCGCGGTCGGCGGTTTCGGTCCGGTCGCGGTCGGCGCGCTGGCCGCGCGCTTCTCATTCGGCGTGGCGCTGGCGATGCTCGCGTCGATCTACGTGCTCGATATTCTCGCGACGCTTTTCCTGATTCCCGAACGCCGCGGCGCCGCGCTGGAGTGACCCGGCGGACCTCGTAAACCCGCGCGAATCTGTCGCGAATCTGTCGTATACGCTCAGCCCGTCGCGACATCCCCGGGGTGTACACTAATCGACCCACGTAGCTTTGCGCCGTCTGCCCTCCGCCGAGGTCCGGTGCCGCGCCCAACCGGCGCAGGCAACGACCGCCGCAATCGACCACCCCTTCGATTCCCGCAAGCGAGGCTCATGTGCCGCGGCGCGCCGGTCCCATTTCTCACGTCTCGCAGGTCAAAAATGGACGAACAACTGAAGCAAAGCGCCCTCGCGTATCACCAGAATCCGAAGCCCGGCAAGATCTCGGTCACGCCGACCAAACCGCTGTCGAACCAGCTTGACCTGTCGCTCGCGTATTCGCCCGGCGTCGCCGCCGCATGCATGGCGATCTACGAAGACCCGCTCGACGCGCAGAAGTACACGTCGCGCGGCAACCTTGTCGGCGTCGTGACGAACGGCACTGCGGTGCTCGGCCTCGGCAACATCGGGCCGCTCGCGGCAAAGCCCGTGATGGAAGGCAAGGGCTGCCTCTTCAAGAAGTTCGCGGGCATCGACGTGTTCGACATCGAGCTCGCCGAGTCCGATCCGGACAAGCTGGTCGACGCGATCGCGATGCTCGAACCCACGCTGGGCGGCATCAACCTCGAGGACATCAAGGCGCCCGAGTGCTTCTACATCGAGAAGAAGCTGCGCGAGCGGATGAAGATTCCAGTCTTCCACGACGACCAGCATGGCACCGCGATCATCGCGTCGGCGGCGATCCTCAACGGGCTGAAAGTGGTGGGCAAGCAGCTCGGCGAAGTGAAGCTCGTGTGTTCGGGCGCGGGCGCCGCGGCGATCGCGTGCCTGGACCTGCTGGTGAACCTGGGCCTGTCGAAGCACAACGTGCTCGTCACCGATTCGAAGGGCGTGATCTATGAAGGGCGCGGCAACCTCGATCCGTCGAAGGAGCGCTACGCGGCCAACACCGACGCGCGCACGCTCGCCGATGCGATCCGCGGCGCCGACGTGTTCCTCGGCTGCTCGAGCGCAGGCGTGCTCAAGCCAGAGATGGTCAAGGAGATGGGCACGCAGCCGCTGATTCTCGCGCTCGCGAATCCGGAACCGGAGATCCGCCCGGAAGAGGCGAAGAAGGTGCGCCCCGATGCGATCATCGCGACCGGCCGTTCGGACTACCCGAACCAGGTCAACAACGTGCTGTGCTTCCCGTTCATCTTCCGCGGTGCACTCGACGTCGGCGCGACCACGATCACCGAGGAAATGAAGCTCGCATGCGTGCGGGCGATCGCCGAGCTGGCCGAGGAAACCGACCAGGGCGATGAAGTCGCGAAGGCCTACGAGGGCCATTCGCTCGAGTTCGGTCCGGACTACCTGATCCCGAAGCCGTTCGATCCGCGTCTCATCATCAAGATCGCGCCGGCCGTCGCGCAGGCCGCGATGGACTCGGGCGTCGCGACGCGGCCGATCAAGGACATGGACGCGTACCGCGAGGAACTCGGTGCGACCGTGTACCGCACAGGCATGGTGATGCGTCCGGTGTTCGCCGCCGCGAAGTCGCAGCCGGCGCGCATCGTGTTCGCGGAAGGTGAAGATGAGCGCGTGCTGCGTGCCGCGCAGTTCGTGCTACTCGAGAAGATCGCGCGGCCGATCCTGATCGGCCGGCCGTCGGTGATCGAAATGCGCCTGCAGAAGATGGGCTCGAAGCTCAAGTGCGGCGAAGACTTCGAGATCGTCAATCCGGAAGACGATCCGCGCTACCAGAAGTGCTGGCAGGCGTATCACGAGATCGGCGCGCGCGAAGGCGTCACGCCCGAAGTCGCGAAGGCCGCGATGCGCAAGTTCAACACGCTGATCGGCGCGATCCTCGTGCGTCTCGGCGACGCGGACGGCATGATCTGCGGGATGATCGACAACTATCACAGCCATCTGAAGTTCGTCGAGCAGGTACTCGGCAAGGCGGAGAACGTGCAGAACTTCGCCGCGATGAATCTGCTGATGCTGCCGGGCCGCAACCTGTTCATCTGCGATACGTACGTGAACGAAGTGCCGACCGCCGAACAGCTCGCCGACATGACGATCCTCGCCGCACGCGAGATCGAGAAGTTCGGCATCGTGCCGAAGGTCGCGCTGTTGTCGAATTCGAACTTCGGCAGCATTCCGTCGGCGTCGTCGCAGCGGATGGCCGAGGCGCGCAAGCTGATCGCCCAACGCGCACCGACGCTCGAAGTGGACGGCGAGATGCATGGCGATGCGGCGCTGTCCGAAGCTGTGCGCAAGGCCGCGTTCCCCGGCTCGACGCTGACCGGCGAAGCGAACCTGCTGATCATGCCGAACGTCGAGGCGGCGAACATCACGTACAACCTGCTGAAGATGATCGGTGGCGAGGGCGTGACGGTCGGTCCGTTCCTGCTCGGCGCGGAAAAGCCGGTGCACATCCTGACGCCGGCCGCGACCGTGCGGCGGATCATCAACATGACCGCGGTCGCTTCGGCCAACGCACGCGTGCAGCGAGCGGCGGCGAAGTAAGCGGGGTTTAGTTCGCGTTCGCGCGGCACGCATCGCGCGTGTCGTGCGGGATCGCCGCAAAGAAAAAGGCACCACGTTTTTTTACGTGGCGCCTTTTTTATCGACCGGTTGCTGCTATCGGCCTGCTCCGCGTCACGCGACGTGACGTTCGGTGCTGCCCTCCGGTGCGCGCCATTTCGCGAGCAGTGCGGCCCACTTCGTCCGCACGCCGTTCAGGTTGTTTTCCTTCACGTGACCGTAGCCGCGGATGCCGTCCGGCAGGCTCGCGAGCTCAACTGCGAGCGCGCGTTTCTGCACCGTCAGCCCGCCAATCAGCTCGCGCACGAGGGCTTCGTACTCGCCGATCAACGCGCGTTCGGTCCGGCGCTCTTCCGTCTTGCCGAACACGTCGAAGCCCGTGCCGCGCAGGAACTTGAGCTTCGCGAGTACCCGCATCGCACTGAACACCCACGGCCCGTACTGCTTCTTCACCAGATGGCCGTGCGCGTCCTTCTTCGAAAATGCCGGCGGCGCGAGGTACAGCTTCAGCTTCCAGTCGCCTTCGAAACTTCCCTTCACCTTCTCGATGAACGCCGGGTCGGCATACAGGCGCGCGACTTCATACTCGTCCTTGTAGGCCATCAGCTTGTGCAGATTCTTCGCGACCGCTTCGGTGAGCGGCTGCTGGCTGTCGGCGTTATCGAGCGCCGTTTCGGCTGTCCGCACTTCGTCGACGAGCGCGCGATAGCGCGTGGCGTACGCAGCGTTCTGATACGCGGTCAGGTAGTGCACGCGCTTGTCGATCAGCGTGTCGAGCGCCTTCGGCGTATGCAGCGAGACGATCTTGCTGGTCGCGGTATCGCTGGTGTCGCTGCCACGGCCCTGCGTGCTCGTGAGACGAGTCACAGCGGCTGGATCGTGTGCGGTACGGCGGCCCCATTCGAATGCGGCAAGGTTCTTCTCGACCTGCACCGCATTCAGTTCGATCGCGCGGGTCAGCGATTCGTGCGTGAGCGGAATCCAGCCGCGCTGCCACGCGTAGCCGAGCATGAACGGGTTCGTGTAGATGGCATCGCCGAGCAACGCGACCGCGAAGCGGTTCGCGTCGACCGACGCGACACCGTCGTCGCCCGCGCCGGCGCGCACGTCCGCTTCGGTGCTCGAGCCGGGGAAGCGCCAGTTCGGGTTCTTGATGAATTCGGCGGTCGGCGTCGGCGCGCTGTTCAGCACGACGTTGGTCCGGCCGCTCTGCATCCGGGACACGCATTCGTCGCTGGCGGTGACGATCGCATCGCAGCCGATCACGAGACTCGCTTCGCCCATCGCGATGCGGGTTGCGTGAATGTCGGCGGGCTGGTTCGCAATCTGCACGTGACTCATCACCGCGCCGCCCTTCTGCGCGAGGCCGGTCACGTCGAGCACGGTCACGCCCTTGCTTTCCAGGTGCGCAGCCATGCCGAGCAGCGCACCGATCGTCACGACGCCAGTACCGCCGACGCCCGTCACGAGCACGCCGTATGGCCGGCCGATCGACGGCACCTCAGGATCCGGCACGGGCGGCAGCGCGTCGCCTGTGACGCCCGCTGCGGCCTTCGGCTTGCGCAACTGGCCGCCCTCGACCGAGACGAAGCTCGGGCAGAAGCCCTTCACGCAGGAGAAGTCCTTGTTGCACGTGGACTGGTTGATCTGCCGCTTCGTGCCGTATTCGGTTTCGAGCGGTTCGACCGACAGGCAGTTCGACTGCACGGAGCAGTCGCCGCAGCCTTCGCAGACCGCCTCGTTGATCACGACGCGCTTCGCCGGATCGGGGTACGCGCCGCGTTTGCGGCGGCGGCGCTTTTCGGTCGCGCAGGTCTGGTCGTAGATCAGGATCGTCGTGCCGGCGATCTCGCGCAGTTCGCGTTGAATGTCGTCGAGCTGGTCGCGATGGTGAATCGTCACGCCCGCGGCGAGCTGCTGCATCGCGCCTTGATACTTCTCCGGCTCGTCGGTGACGATGACGATTTTCGTCGCGCCTTCGGCCGCGAGCTGCAGCGTGATCTGCGGCACGGTCAGCGTGCCGTCGACCGGCTGGCCGCCGGTCATCGCGACCGCGTCGTTGTACAGGATCTTGTAGGTGATGTTCGCCTTCGACGCGATCGCCGCGCGGATCGCGAGCAGGCCTGAGTGGAAGTAGGTGCCGTCGCCGAGATTCGCGAACACGTGCTTGTCGTTCGTGAACGGCGCCTGGCCGGTCCACGCGACGCCTTCGCCGCCCATCTGGCTGAACGTGCTCGTGCTACGGTCCATCCACACAGTCATGTAGTGGCACCCGATGCCGGCCATCGCGCGCGAACCTTCCGGCACGGCGGTCGACGTATTGTGCGGGCAGCCCGAGCAGAACCACGGCTTGCGCTCGACTTCGACGCGCGGCCGCGCGAGCGCTTTTTCCTTCGCTTCGATCACGGCGATGCGCGTCGCGATGCGGGCGCGCACGTCGGACGGCAGCTCGAACTTGTCGAGCCGCGTTGCGATTGCTTTCGCGATGATCGCTGGCGACAGTTCATAGTGCGCGGGCAGCAGCCATTTGCCCATCGGCACCGACCATTCGCCGCCAGCGCCATCCTTCTCGTCGAACTTGCCGTACACGCGCGGCCGTTGCGCATCGGGCCAGTTGTACAGCTCTTCCTTGATCGCGTATTCGAGAATCTGGCGCTTTTCCTCGACCACGAGAATTTCGTCGAGGCCGCGCGCGAAGGCCTGCGCGCCTTGCGCTTCGAGCGGCCACACGCAGCCGACCTTGTAGAGACGGATGCCGATCCGCGCACAGGTTTCGTCGTCGAGGCCGAGATTGGTCAATGCCTGACGCACATCGAGGTACGCCTTGCCGCCGGTCATGATGCCGAAGCGCGCATGGGGTGAATCGATCTCGACGCGGTCGAGTTTGTTCGCGCGGACATACGCGAGTGCGGCGTAAAACTTGTAGTCGAGCAGCCGTGCTTCCTGCACGAGCGGCGGATCCGGCCAGCGGATGTTGAGGCCGCCGTCGGGCATCGCGAAGTCGGTCGGCAGGATGATCTGCGTGCGGTGCGGATCGATGTCCACGGAAGCCGACGATTCGACCACATCGGTCACGCACTTCATCGCGACCCACAGGCCGGAGTAGCGGCTCATCGCCCAGCCGTGCAGACCGAAGTCGAGGTATTCCTGGACGTTCGACGGGAACAGTACTGGCAGGCCGCAGGCCTTGAACAGATGCTCAGACTGGTGCGCGAGTGTCGACGATTTCGCTGCGTGGTCGTCGCCGGCCAGCACCAGCACGCCGCCGTGCTTCGACGAGCCCGCGGAGTTGCCGTGCTTGAACACGTCGCCGGAACGGTCGACGCCGGGACCCTTGCCGTACCACATCGAGAACACGCCGTCGAAGCGTGCGCTGGGATAGAGATTGACCTGCTGCGAGCCCCACACGGCGGTTGCCGCGAGGTCTTCGTTGACGCCCGGCTGGAACACGACCTGATGCGCGGCGAGATGCTGTTTGGCCTTCCACAGCGACAGATCCAGCCCGCCGAGCGGTGACCCGCGATAGCCGGAAATGAAACCGGCCGTATTGATCCCGGCAGCCTTGTCGCGCTCTTGCTGCAGCATCGGCAGACGTACCAGCGCCTGGATGCCGCTCATGTAGGCGCGGCCGCGTTCGAGTGTGTATTTGTCGTCGAGCGTGACGGAAGATAGCGCGGCTTCGAGCGAAGCTCTCTGACCGGCGTCTAGCGGGGCATTCATTCTGTGTACTCCTCCAACCAGTTTGGGATCACCAAAACTTCATGGGCCTCGGCATCTTGTGAATGCTCCGGCCGGGGTCGCCATATTGACGGCTTTTCGGCGATGGTAGCACTGGTAGAAACCCGCCGCATCGCTGTCAGAATTGCCGCATTGCGGCATGCCGGGAACGGCGGTTGTGACGCCCATATGTCTGCGAATGTGTCCGGATGTGCGGCGCTGTAACAGCCTGTAAAAGCCCCCGGGATTCAGGAACCGGACTTGAAATCCCTGTCTAATTCCCCACCTGTTGCCACTGCGTGCGCCCCGCCTTACGTTGCGAGGCCCGCGGCGACAGGTAGTCTGACAAAGGAGTACACGTGAACAAAAGACACATCCAGACCTTCCTGACGGTCTCCGCCGCCTTCTTCGCGATCAGCGCCCCGTTGCGCTCGAACGCCGCGGAAGGTGCCGCCGAAGCGATTACCCGCACGACGACATACGTCACACCGTGCCAGGCCGATATGAACCGCTCGCGCGCGTCGGCATCGGTCGAGAAAGACGGCCAGCAAAAGTGATGGGCCGCTGACGCGGCGCGTCGTTCCATTTTTCGCCGAAGCCTAAGGGCGTCGGCATTTAAAAGACAAGGGCGAAGATCGAAACGATCTTCGCCCTTTTTCTTTTTTAGCGGCGCTTACTCGCTTGGTGACACTTACTCGCGATCCTTCACGACGCCGCGACGGATCTGGTCCAGCTCGATCGATTCGAACAGCGCCTTGAAGTTACCCTCGCCGAATCCCTGATTGCCCTTGCGCTGGATCATCTCGAAGAAGATCGGTCCGATCTGGTTTTCGGTGAAGATCTGCAGTAGCAGGTCTTCGCGTGCGCCGTCGATCAGGATCTTCCGTTTGCGCAGTTCGTCGAGCGGCTCGCCGTGATTCGGTACGCGCCGGTCGACCAGTTCGTAGTAGGTGTCGATCGTGTCGAGCAGTTTGACGTTCGACTCGCGCAGGCTGTCGACCGTCCGGTAGATGTCGTCGCTGCCGAGCGCGATGTGCTGGATGCCTTCGCCGTGATACGCGTCGAGGTATTCCTGAATCTGGCCGGCCGTTTCCGAGCCTTCCTCGTTGATCGGGATGCGGATCTTGCCGCACGGCGACGTCATCGCTTTCGACTTCACACCCGTCACTTTGCCTTCGATATCGAAGTAACGCACTTCGCGGAAATTGAACAGGCGCTCGTAGAACTCCGCCCATTCCTGCATGCGGCCGCGATGCACGTTGTGCGTCAGGTGATCGATGTAGGTGAGGCCGTGGCCGGCAGGATTCGGGTTCGCGCCGGGGATCGGTTCGAAGTCGACGTCGTAGATGCCGATGTCGCCGATGCTGTTCGGCTGCGCCCCGTTCTTGCCGCGCCAGCGGTCGACGAAGTAGATCAGCGAGTCGCCGATGCCCTTGATCGCCGGGATGTTCAGCTCCATCGGGCCGGTCTTGTTGTCGAAGCCCCAGGCGCCGAGATCGAGTGCGTGGCGGTACGCCTTTGCCGCATCCTGTACGCGAAATGCGATCGCGCAGATCGACGGGCCGTGCAGCCGCGCGAAGCGCTGCGCGAACGAGTCCGGCTCGGCATTCACGATGAAGTTGATCTCGCCCTGGCGGTACAGCGTCACGTCCTTGTGACGATGCCGCGCGATCGCGGTGAAGCCCATCTGCTCGAACAGTTTGCCGAGCGCCTTCGGATCGGGTGCGGTGTATTCGATGAATTCGAAACCGTCGGTGCCGACGGGGTTGTCCCAGGTTGAAACCTGCATGTCTGTCTCCTTCTCGTGAGGGCGCGCGGAGCGCGATCGAATGACGGAAGTGTAAGTGGCCATCCGGGGAGAAAACTTGCGAACTTAATTGTGAATCGATAGGCTGGCGCGATTTAATGGCTCGAATTTCGGAATGGGAGACAGAAAATGGCCAGTATCGAGCTGGACGCGATCGACCGGCGGATTCTCGCGATCCTCCAGGAAAGCGGCCGCCTGTCGAACCAGGAGATCGCCGAGCACGTGAATCTGTCGCCGAGCCCGTGTCTGCGGCGGATTCGCCGGCTCGAGGAAACCGGCGTGATCCGGGGTTACGTCGCGTTGCTCGATCCGCAGAAGCTTGGGCTGGATCTGCTTGCGTACGTCAACGTGCGGCTCGAGAAACGCGGCGGTCCTGCGGTCAGCGCGCGTGGCCAGAGCGGCGCGGCTGGACGGGCCGGCGCGACGCATTCGGAACTGTTTCGCGCGGCAGTGCAGACCTGGCCGGAAGTGGTCGCCTGCCACGCGATGACCGGCGATATGGACTACCTGTTGCGCGTCCAGGTCGAGGACATGGCGCACTTCTCGCGGTTCGTGCAGGAGCAGTTGCTGCACCATCCGTCGGTCATCGATGTGAAGAGCAGCTTCTCGCTCGAGAAGTTCAAGGAAACGACGGCGCTGCCGATCCTGTAGTGCTTCCGCTTTCATGGTGTGCGGCGTGCGGACGTAAAAAAGGCGGCCGAGGCCGCCTTCGTATCGATGCCGCGTAGCGTGTCAGGCGGCGGTGGCCGCAGGCATGAACGATTCGAACAGCTTCGACGTCTGCCGGGCCTGGCGCTTGAGCGCGTAGTCGAACACCGCGGCCTGTTCCTGCAGCATTTCGGCAAGGATGCTCGACTGATCGGCCGGCGGCAGCGTCAGGTACGCGTCGGCTTCGCCGTATGCGTACTCGATCTTCATGCCGGCCTTTTTCGCGATGTGCATCATTGTCGAGTTGCGCGACAGGCAGTGCATGTACAGCGTCGTCACGTGCGTGTTGCGGCTGCGGATCGCGGCGCGCTCGAACAGCTTCGTGCCGGCACCTTGACCGCGCGCACTTTCCAGCACCGACACGCCGAACTCCGCGGTGCGCTTTTTGCCGTCGTCCGGCAGATAGGCCAGATGGCCGACGCCGGTCAGCTGCAACTGGCTGTCGAAGACGCCGAACACCGTGTCGCGCGTGAAGTCGATGGTGCGGACGTAGTTTTCGATCACGTGATCCGGCACGATCTGGCCGAAGCGCAGCAGGCGGTCGTTTTCGTTCAGCGTGAGAAAGTGGGTCAGCAGGCGGTCACGATCGGCCGACGTGAGTTCCCTAACGAGTGCAGGCGCGCGTCCGCCTGCCTGCATCAGGCGATCGGGGGTCACGATCGGCTCATCGGCACGTTTAGCGAGCTTGTTCATTTGCGGTTCTCCTTTTCTGACAGGCAGCATGATGCACTGCGACATCAATTGTAGCCGAACCGACAAAATGAACCTAGGGAAAACCCGCAATATGAATGGAAGATATGTTCTAGCGGGTTATTTTATTTTTATAAATTGTTGATATTTAACATTTTTATTTTTGTGAGTATGCGCTAACTTCTGTATTTAAATAATCGTATTTATTCATACAGCGATGCTGCATCACCGCATTATTTCGGCAATCCGAGACCGTGATCGATCATCCCGACCACTTGTTCGGCGAACTCCCCGTATCCCATGCGACCGCCCGGCTTCAACCAGGTAAAGGTCCAGTTGATCATCCCGAACACCATCATCGTCAGCGCAGTCTGGTTCTGACGTGTGACCCGCTCGGGGTACGCGCGCGCCAGTTGCCGGGCAAATGCGGCGACGACGTCGCGCTGGCGATTCAGGACAACCTCGCGCTGTGCATCGACCAGGTATTTGACGTCGTTCAGCAGCGCCACGTGCCGGCTATGCGAGGTCTCGTACTCGGTGAGGAACGCGCGGACCAGTTCGGCGAACGTCTCGCGTTCGCTGAGGCTGCGCCGCTGGCTCGCGCCTTCCACCTCCGCGATGATCAGCATCAACCGCTTCGTGTAGCGGTCCAGCAGATCGAACAGGATCGCTTCCTTGCTCTCGTAATAGTGATACAGCCGCGCTTTCGATGTGCCGCTCGCCGCGGCGAGATCGGACATCGACGTACTGGGGTAGCTCGTCTGCGCGAATTTTTCGGCGGCCAGTTCGAGAATCTGGTCGCGCTGGGTCTCGTGGTCGGGGGCGCGTGTGCGGGCCATGGTTGAGTAGGATCAGTCGGGGCAGGTGGAAAGCGCGGCGGGGTGAGGCGTGCCGGCCTCGCACAGTTCGAGTGTGCGCCACGACGACGCGTCGCCGCGCAGCTGCACGCGGCCGCTTGCCGCGAGCTCGCGACAGCGCCACAGCGCGATGCGGTCGCTGACCAGAAAGCCCACGTTGGCAACCATCAGTTCCGCCGCGATGCACGCGGCCGGCCGCCACGCGTGCGTCGTGTGAGCGAGCAGGAATGCGTCGAGCTCGCCGAAACTGCCGCTCGCGAACGTGTTGTCGCGCAGGCGGCGCGTCTCGCCGTTCGCCTGCTTGACCTCCTGCCACTCGAGCGCCAGCCGGCTGATGCGCAGCACCGAGATCGGCGCGGCGTCGCGCAGATGCGCCTGCAGCACGTCCGGCGCGAACATCCCGAGCGACGTCGCCTGATCGGGGCGGCTATGCGCCCACGCGCCGGGATCGGTGAGATCGCGGATCGACAGACGCACTTCGTTCAGCCGCTGCGGGCTGTTGCGCAGGTGATAGCAGACGCGTCGCAAGGTCAACTGGTCCGCGGCGCTTTGCGCATGCCAGATCACGACGTGCGAGTCGGCGCCCGTCAGGCGCTCCAGTTCGGTTAGCTGCTGCGCGAATTCCGCGGTGAGATCGCGGGTGCCATCGCCGACTACCCGTTGCCAGAATTCGGCGCGCACGTCAGGCGATTCATCGACACCGCGCAGCGGACCGACAGCCAGATCGTCGCGCAGCGGCAGCACGCGATCATCGCGATTCGCTGCACTCAACGCCGCGCGCAGCGATTCCGCGGCGACGTCTCCATTCGTGATGTGGATCGTATTCGTCGACAACTTGTCCACCCCGTCAACAAGAAAAAGGCCGCCCGCATGCGGAACGATGTTCCGGCTGCGGGCGGCCCCTAGTGTAAGCGGATCGAGGCCGCGCCGAAAGGCGCCCGGTCTCGATCCGCGAATGAAGCATCAGCGTTCGTCGTAACTGACCACGACGCGATCGCTGACCGGATGGCACTGGCAGGTGAGCACGAACCCATCGCGGATCTCGTGTTCTTCGAGCGTGTAGTTCTTGTCCATCTTCACTTCGCCTTCCAGCACCTTCGCGCGGCAGGTGCAGCAGACGCCGCCCTTGCACGCATACGGCAGCGCAAGACCCGCACGCAGCCCGACGTCGAGCACGCTCACGCCCTGGTACGGCAGACGCAGCTTGCGACGCTTGCCGTCGAGCACGATTTCGAGGTCGGCGGCGGGCGTGTCCTCGGTGATCTCGACGACCGGTGCGCCGGCCTGCGGCAGCGGCGTGCCGAAGCGCTCGACATGAACGCGCGGCGCGTCGACACCCGCGGCTTTCAGCGCGGCTTCGGCGGCGTCCATCATCGGCGCGGGGCCGCAGATGAAGGCTTCGTCGATGGTGTCGGCCGGCACGAGTGTGTTCAGGAAGTCCGCGCACTTCGACTGATCGAGCACGCCGTTGAATAGCTCGACGTCCTGCAGATCGTCCGACAGCACGTGATAGAGCACGAAGCGGTTCATGAAGCGGTTCTTCAGATCCTCAAGCTCTTCCGCGAACATGATCGCGTCGACGCTGCGGTTGCCGTAGATCAGCGTGAACGTGCTGCGCGGCTCGACTTCGAGCGTCGTCTTGATGATCGCGAGCACCGGCGTAATGCCGGAGCCGCCGGAGAACGCGACGTACTGTCGGCTCTCGCCCGCGTTCAGGTGCGTGAAGAAGCGGCCATCAGGCGTCATCACGTCGATTGTGTGGCCGGCCTGCAGCGTATCGAACGCGAAATTCGAGAAGCGGCCGCCGCGCACGCGCTTGATGCCGATGCGCAGCTCGCCGTCGCGATCGTAGTCGGTGACGCCGACGCAGATCGAGTACGAGCGGCGTGTTTCCTCGCCGTCGAGGTGTGTTTTCAGCGTGACGAACTGCCCTTGGGTAAAGCGATACTGCTCGCGCAGCGCGTCGGGCACCTCGAAGGCGACCGAAACCGCGTCGGCGGTTTCGGGGCGGACTTCCCGGATACGCAGCGAATGAAATTGCGGAGTGGCCATGTCAATACGGTTTGAAATAGTCGAAGGGTTCGCGGCAGTCGATGCAGCGATACAGCGCCTTGCAGGCGGTCGAGCCGAACTGCGCGAGACGTTCCGTATGCGCGGAGCCGCAGCGCGGACAGGCGGGGGCAGCGAGCGGTTTCGGCATGAAGCGGATGACCTCGCCTTTAGCCTGCGAGGACGCGGACTCGGCACCGCCGCCGCAATCGCCGGTGGGCGGTGCGATGCCATACGCGCGCAGTTTTTCGCGCGCGTCGGCAGTGATCCAGTCGGTGGTCCAGGCGGGCGCGAGCACCGTGTCGATGCGGTACGGCGCGAGCGCCGCCGCATCGAGCGCGAGCGCGATGTCTTCCGCGATCTGCGACATCGCCGGGCAGCCGGAATAGGTCGGCGTGATGACGACTTCGAGCGTGCCGTCAGCCGCGCGACGCACGTCGCGCAGGATGCCGAGCTCGCGGATCGAGACCACCGGAATTTCCGGATCGGGTACCGCTTCGAGCGCGGACCACGCGCGTTGCAGCGTGAGGTCGCTCGTGCCGTTCATGCCTGCGGGCATCGCGTTCGAGGCCGGGTTCATGTCGCTCTCCGCGCCGGTTACCAGGTGGCGCCCGGATGCTGCCGCGCGATGCTCTGCATTTCGGCCAGCAGGTAGCCCATGTGCTCGGAATGCTCGCCGTGCTTGCCGGTCGTCACGTGCTTCACCGGTTCTGGCAGCACGAGCGTCGCTTCGTCGAGCGCGGTGCGCACGTCGTCGAGCCACGCGTCTTCGAGCGCCGCCGTACGCGGACCGATGCCGGCCGCGCCGACTGCTTCTTCGACGGCGTCCGCGCTAAAGAACTCGCGCGTGTACGGCATCAGGTAGTCGAGTGCGGCTTGCGCGCGGCGGTGCGATTCGTCGGTGCCATCGCCGAAGCGGATCAACCACTCGCGTGCGTGGTGCACGTGGTAGCGGGTTTCCTTGATCGACTTCGCGGCGATCGCGGCGAGCTGTTCGTCCGGCGATGCGGCGAGCTCAGTCCACAGATGTGCCATCAGCGTCGAGTAGAGAAAGTTGCGCACGATGGTGACCGCATAGTCCTTGTCCGCGTGCGCGGTGCCGGCCAGCGGACCGCAATGCGGCAACTCGACGAGCGTGTAATTCGCGAACTCGCGCTCGGCGCGGAAGTACGCGTAATCGTCTTCGGTGCGCGTCGTGCCGGTGAGCCGTTGCTCGAGCGTCGCGGCGTGCGTGTAAAGCAGGCGCGCCTGGCCGATCAGGTCGAGGCTCATGTTGGCGAGCGCGATGTCTTCTTCGAGGATCGGGCCGTGGCCGCACCACTCGGCGTTGCGCTGGCCGAGCACAAGGGCGGTGTCGGCGAGGCGCAGTACGTAGGAAAGATGTTGGGGCGTGATGTCCATGACGCGCTTACATGTGGTTGACTTCATCGGGCAGCGTGTAGAACGTCGGGTGGCGATAGATCTTGTCGCCGGCCGGTTCAAACAGCTCCGCTTTCTCGTCCGGTGCCGATGCCGTGATCGCCGACGACGGTACGACCCAGATGCTCACGCCTTCCTGGCGACGCGTGTAGACGTCGCGCGCCATGCGCAGCGCCATCGATGCGTCGGCGGCATGGAGGCTGCCGCAATGCTTGTGGTCGAGGCCCTGCTTGCTGCGCACGAACACTTCCCAAATCGGCCATTCCTTGTTCATTGTCGATCTCCCGGATTGCTTGCGTCAGGCGGCGTGCTGCTGTGCGCGCTGGCGTTGTTTGTCGGTGTGGGCGAGTGCGGCTTCGCGGACCCACGCGCCGTCGTCGTGCGCTTTCACGCGCGTGGCGAGGCGTTCCTTGTTGCACGGGCCGTCGCCGTTGACGACGCGCCAGAATTCTTCCCAGTCGATCGCGCCGTAGTCGTGGTGGCCTAGCGCGTCGTTCCACTTCAGGTCGGCGTCGGGCAGCGTGACGCCGAGGACCTTCGCCTGATCGACCGTTGCATCGACGAATTTCTGACGCAGGTCGTCGTTCGAGATGCGCTTGATACCCCACTGCGCCGACTGGCTGCTGTGCACCGAATCCTTGTCGCTCGGGCCGAACATCATCAGCACCGGCCACCACCAGCGGTTCACGGCCTGCTGCACGAGTTCGCGCTGCGCGGCGGTGCCTTTCATCATCGACATCAGCGCGTCGAACCCCTGACGCTGATGGAACGACTCTTCCTTGCAGATGCGGATCATCGCGCGTGCGTACGGACCGTACGTGCAGCGGCACAGCGGAATCTGGTTCATGATCGCGGCGCCGTCGACCAGCCAGCCGATCACGCCGACGTCCGCCCAGGTCGGCGTCGGGTAATTGAAGATGCTCGAATACTTGGCTTTGCCCGTGTGCAGCGCATCGACCAGCTGGTCCCGCGAGACCCCGAGCGTTTCGCAGGCGCTATACAGATAGAGACCGTGGCCGGCTTCGTCCTGCACCTTCGCGAGCAGGATCGCCTTGCGCTTGAGGCTCGGCGCGCGGCTGATCCAGTTGCCTTCGGGCAGCATGCCGACGATTTCAGAGTGCGCGTGCTGCGAGATCTGCCGGACCAGCGTCTTGCGGTAGGCGTCGGGCATCCAGTCCTGCGGCTCGATCTTGTTGTCCGCTGCCATCACGGCGTCGAAGCGCGCTTGCTCGGGCGAACCGGTCGCCGGGTCGAGGGGGGCGACGTTGCCCGGAATGTCGAGGGATTGCGTGTACATGGGGAGCGCTCTCGTCCGGAGTGGTCAGTGGGGGCATTATAAATCAACCGACCGGTCGGTTTATAAATTTTTTGCGGGGAAAGTGGAGGTGCCCGTCAGTCGAATAGTCGACACATCTTGGCCGTTCCCGCCATAGGCGTCTGCCCGAGCCTTGCAACACGACAGAAAGGATTACGGGAACTACTTGACCTGTGATATTGGATCCAGGATATTGTTATCACGATCGCTGCAGAATTTCCCAGACCGGTCGAATCTCATTTTCGGGAGCAACGCCATGTCTCCGATTGCAGCCCGGCTCGAACGTCTGCCGTTCAGCCGGTTTCATTTCAAGCTGCTACTCATGGGCGGCCTGGGCTTCATGTTCGAAGCCATCGACGCGGCGATCATCGCGTTCATCCTGCCCGTCGTTCGTACCCGCTGGCATCTGACGAGCTTCGAAACCGGTCTTCTCGGAAGCAGCACGTATGTCGGCTTTCTGGTCGGCGCGCTGTTCGCGGGCCTGCTGGGGGACCGCTTCGGCCGACGCGTCGTGATGATGTGGGCGCTGACCTTCTTCTGCGTGCTGACGTTCGCCAATGCATTCGTAAACGACTGGCATACCTTTGCGCTGCTGCGGGCGATAGCCGGCATCGGCATGGGCGCCGAAGGGGCGATCATCGCGCCGTTCCTGGTCGAATTCGTCAGCAACCGCTATCGGGGTGCCTTCACGGCTGCGCTGGCCGGCTTCTTCTCGTTCGGCTTCGTGGCCGCCGCGCTGATCGGCTACTTCGTGATTCCGCTCAACCCTGAAGGCTGGCGCATCGCGCTGGTGATCGTGTCGCTCCCTGTCGTCGTGCTGCTCTGGTGGCGGCGTTCGCTGCATGAATCGCCGCGCTGGCTCGAGATCCGCGGCCGCCACGCGGAAGCCGAAGCGGTCGTGGCGGACATCGAGCGCCAGGTCGAACGCTCGGGCGTGACGTTGCCTCCCGTGGTGCCCGTGGCCGGCGGTATCGCCGACCTCGATCACTCAAGCTCCTTCTTCGGCAACTTGAAGCTGCTGTGGAAACCGCCGCTCGCCAGAACGACGCTGATGACCTGGTGCCTGTGGCTGTCGGTGACGTTCTGTTCGTACGCGTTCTTCGTCTGGATTCCGGGTCTGCTGGTTCAACACGGCATGACCATTACTAAGAGCTTTTCCGTCTCGATCCTGATTTACCTCGCGCAGATCCCGGGCTACTACTCGTCCGCCTATTTTTGCGAGAAGCTGGGACGCAAGGCGACCATCGTCACCTATATGGCACTGGCGTGCGTCGCGGGGATCTGGCTGGCGAATGCTGGCAGCGACACGTCGATCGTCCTTGCGTCGATCTTCATGTCCTTCGCGATGAATGGCGTGAACGCGGGCGAATATGCCTATACCCCCGAAGTGTTCCCGACGCATCTGCGCGCAACGGGGATGGGAACGGCCTCCGCGTTTGGCCGCATCGGTGCGATCTGTTCACCCATGTTGGTCGGTTATATCTATCCGCTGTGGGGTTTCGCCGGCGTGTTCGGTATGACGACGGTCATTCTGCTGATCGGTGCGCTCGCCGTGCTCATCCTGGGCGTCTCGACGAGCGGCAAGACGCTCGAGGAAATTTCCGAAGCCGAGTACGGTTCGACGCATCCCGACGCGCAGGGCGTCGCGTTTCGAACCGCGAAATAAGAGGTTTTCGTGAGAAGCACCAACCAGGCACTTGTTTTCCCGGCCTTCGAACGGATTGCCCGGATGCTGCAGGAAGGCGGCAACGCCGATCTCGTCTGGAACGAGTTCGAGCGTTCGCTCACTGAGGTATTCGGCCAACGGCTCTTTACCGTACTGGCTTATGACGAGACGTCGAGCCGTCTCGGGCGTCTGCATAGCAATCGCCTCGATATCAATCCGGTCGGTGGCTTGAAGCGGGTGACGCGAAGCCGCTGGTCGGACCAGGTTCTTCGCCGCGGTGAAATGTTTGTCGGTTCAACGCGCGAAGACATTCAGGCGGTGTTCTCGGAGTATCGGGTGCTGTGGTCGATCGGGTGCGAGAGCGTCCTGAACATTCCCGTGCGCAAGAACGGTGTCACGCTCGGGACGATGAACCTGCTTGGTGAGGCGGGTCTGTATGACCAGGCGGATCTCGCGGTGGCTCTCGTGTTCGCGCAACTAGCGGTGTCGCCGCTTGAAGACCAGGTTCACCGGTTGCGAGGTCTCGACGACCCGGAATTCATGGAGCAGGTGTAGGCCTCGATTCATCGAAATGACCCAGCAAGCTCAATCCCCCCGATCGACTTCCGATGTCGTGATCATCGGTAGCGGCATAGTCGGTCTCGCCTGTGCGTGGTCCGCACTGCGCGAAGGCGCGACCGTCACCGTCATCGACCGCGACTTCGAAGGCGACCGTGCGTCGCACGGAAACGCAGGCGGTATCGCCGTGACCGAAAGCACACCCATTTCCGTGAACGGCCTGTACATGAAGGCGTTGAAGTGGCTGTTCGATCCACTCGGCCCGCTTTCGCTCGACTGGAAACACGTTCCGTCCGCGCTGCCCTGGTTCATGGCGTTTCGACGCGCGGGCAACAAGGACCGCTTCCGGGAAATTTCGCTGGCATTGGCCAGACTGAATGACCGCGTCTACGACGACCTCATTCCGATGTTCACGGACATCGGCGCAATGGAAACGCTGTACCGCCGCGGCGCGCTGACGGTCTACGAGACCGACGATGCATTTGCCGCAGACCAGCGCGAATGGGCATTCAAGCGGGAACTGGGTGTGCGCTGGCGTGCGATGTCCGCGGACGAGATTCGTGCATGCGAGCCGTCGCTTGCGCCCGTCTTCCGTCATGGCGTGTTTCTCGACGACTGGTCGCACATCGGCAACCCCGAGCGTCTCGTGACGCAGTTGCGCGAGCGTGTGAGACAGCTCGGCGCGACGTTCGTCGTGGGTCGCGTGAAGTTGCTCGATCTCGCCGACGCACTGGCGCCGGCCGCCGTCACCGACACCGGTGAACGGGTGAAGGGCCGTCGTCTCGTCGTGGCGACGGGCGCGTGGTCCGCCGCGCTGGCGGAATCGATCGGCGATCGTGTGCTGCTCGACAGCGAGCGGGGCTACAACACGACGCTTCCGGCGCATGGCATCGGCTTGTCGCGTGAGGTGATCTTTGCTGAGCGCCGGTTCGTCGCCACGCCCCTCGATATCGGCGTGCGCATCGGTGGCGCGGCCGAGTTCGCCGGCCTGACGGCACCCCCGAATTTCAGACGCAGCGATGCGCTGCTGGCGCTGGGCAAACGCTTTCTGCCGGGCATCGACGACACCGGGGCCGTGAGGTGGATGGGCCACCGGCCCGCCACGCCGGATTCGTTGCCCGTCATCGGCCGCTCGCCGCGTGCGCCATCCGTCATTTACGCATTCGGCCACGGTCACCTGGGACTGACGCAGTCCGCCACGACAGGTGCGCTCGTGGCCGATCTGCTTGCTAACCGAACGCCCGGGATCGACCTTGAACCGTACTCGATCAGCCGTTTCCGGAATTAACGGGGCCCGCGCGATACCCCGCCTCTATTTATCTCTTTTGAAAAGGTGTAGCCATGCAAGTGAACTGGAAAGGTGTTTTTCCCGCCGTAACGACGAAGCTGAACGACGACGGTTCGCTCGATCACGATTCCATCAAGGCCGGTTTGAACCGACTCATCGAGAACGGCGTCGGCGGTGTGGTCATGATGGGCATGGTCGGTGAGAATGCCCAGCTCACGGCGGAAGAAAAGCGCACGGTGATCAGGCTAGCCGTCGAAACGGTCGATGGTCGGGTGCCGGTCATCGCGGGTCTCGCTGAAACCAATACGGCAAGCGCGGTGCAATACGCGAAAGATGCGGAGGCGCTCGGCGTTCAAGGCCTGATGGTATTCCCGGCGCTAACGTACAAGTCCGACCCGCAGGAGACGATCACGTTCTACAAGACCATCGCGAAGGCCTCGAAGCTGGCGATCCTGCTTTATAACAATCCGCGTGGCTATGGCGTGGACCTGACGCCCGACGTCGTGGCCCAACTGCTGGAAGCGCCGACCATCGAGGCGATCAAGGAAGAGTCGTACGACACGACGCGCGTGACCGATCTGATCGGTCGTTTCGGCGACCGGCTTGCGGTGGTCTGCGGCGTGGACGATCTGATCCTCGAGTCGGCTGCGCTCGGCGCGCAGTGCTGGGTGTCGGGTATGGCGAACGCTGTGCCGAAGGAATCGGTCGAACTGTTGAATCTGGCCATTGCCGGCGACTACGAACGGGCACGCGTGTTGTACCGCGCGCTCATCGAGCTTTTCCATCTGGATACGCATGTGAAGCTCGTTCAGTACATCAAGCTGGCGGAAAACATCACGGCGGGCTATTCGGAGAACGTGAAGGCGCCACGTCTGAAGCTCGAAGGCGAAGAGCGCCAACGAGTCGTCGCCATCGTGCAGAAGGCACTGGGCAACCTGCGCGCGCTTGCAAGCTGAGAGGGTTGGGCAAGGACTTGTTGTGAGGCAAGCCCTTGCTCGCATCGGAGCAGGACTATGAAATCGACGTTTTTCTGTATCGACGGGCACACGTGCGGCAATCCCGTCCGGGTCCTCGCAGGAGGGGCGCCGCAGCTCGAGGGCGCGAACATGATCGAGCGGCGCGCGCATTTCGAGCGCGAGTTCGACTGGATCCGCACGGCACTCATGTTCGAACCTCGCGGTCACGAAGTCATGTCGGGCAGCATTCTGTACCCGCCCACGCGCCCGGATTGCGACGTCGCGATTCTCTTTATCGAAGTCAGCGGATGTCTGCCGATGTGCGGCCACGGCACGATCGGCACGGTGACCACCGCCATCGAACACGGTCTGGTGTGTCCGCGCGAACCTGGCGTGTTGCGTCTCGACACGCCCGCGGGACTGGTCGTCGCCACCTACAAGATGGACGGCGACAACGTCGACTCCGTGACGCTCGTGAACGTGCCGTCTTTCCTGCACTCGACCGATCTCTCCGTCGACATCGACGGGCTGGGTGAAGTGCGCTTCGACGTGGCGTACGGCGGCAACTTCTACGCGATCGTCGAACCGCAACCGAACTACGGCGGCCTGCATACGCTGAAGCCTTCGGACATCCAGCGCCTAAGTCCTGTGCTGCGGCAAAAGGCGAACGATAAGTACGCGTTCGTTCATCCGGAAAAAGCAGAGATCCGCGGGCTGAGTCACGTGATGTGGACAGGCGAGCCGACCGTCGAAGGCGCGACTGCACGCAACGCGGTGTTCTACGGCGACAAGGCAATCGACCGCTCGCCTTGCGGCACCGGTACCTCTGCGCGCATGGCCCAGCTGGTCAGCAAGGGCAAGCTGAAGATCGGCGAGCGTTTCGTGCACGAAAGCATTATCGGGACGCTCTTTAACGGGGTGGCGATGGAAGCGACGAGGGTCGGCGAATTCGACGCGATCGTTCCGGGCATTGAAGGGTGGGCACGGGTGACAGGGCACAACACGATCTTCGTCGACGACCGCGATCCGCTTGCCAAAGGCTTTCTGCTGAAGTGATCCTTCGCGGCCAGGCTGCCGCAAAAACTAGCTGGGGAATCGAACATGTTGATTCTGAAAAATGCGCGCGTCCTGGACGTGAATCACGAAAACGACACGGCCCGGTACTCGGTCGTCGTGGACGGAGACGTCATCAAGGATGTGACGCGCGAACCGGTGTCGATCGATGGCGCGGAGGTTCTCGATGTCGAGGGCAAGACGGTCATGCCCGGCATGATCGACTGCCACGTGCACGTGATCGCATCGGTTGCGCATCTGGGCACCAACGGGCGTCTGCCGAATACGTTTGCGGTTTTGCGCGCCGTACCGATTCTGAGCGGGATGCTCAATCGTGGCTTCACGACCGTGCGCGACGCCGGCGGTGCGGATTACGCGTTGTCGCGGGCGATCGAGGAGGAGGTGATTGCCGGCCCACGGCTGTTCGTCGCCGGCAAGGCACTCTCGCAGACGGGCGGACACGGCGACTTCCGCGAACGGTTCGATAACTCGGACCCGGACCCATGCGGCTGCCATCGCAATCTCGGCGCGATCGGACGGATCGTCGATGGGGTGGATGAGGTGCGCAAGGCGGTGCGCGAGGAGATGCGTGCGGGCGCGCACCACATCAAGATCATGGCGTCGGGCGGTGTTGCATCGCCGACGGATCCGATCGGCAATCTGCAGTTCTCCGTCGATGAGGTCACGGCCGTCGTCGAGGAAGCGGCATCGCACCAGACCTACGTGATGGCGCATGCGTACACGAGCAAGGCGATTGCACGCGTGGTCAAACTCGGCGTGCGTACGATCGAGCACGGCAACCTGATCGACGATGAAGCGGCGGCCGTGATGGCGGAGTTCGGCGCGTTCGCGGTGCCGACGCTCGTGACCTATGACGCGATGAGCAAGGTTGGTGCGAAGGCTGGCGTACTGGAAAGTACGCTCGCGAAGAACGAGAAGGTTCGCATCCAGGGCTTGAAGGCGCTTGAACTGCTCAAACGCAACGGCGTGCGGATGGGGCTCGGCACGGATCTGCTGGGCGACATGCATCAGTACCAGAGCGACGAACTGACGATCCGCGCCGGCATTCTCGGTGCGTTCGAAACGATCTGTCAGGCGACGGCGGTGGGTGCCGAGATCGTCGGTCAGCAAGGCCGCCTCGGTGTCGTATCGGCTGGGGCATATGCCGATCTGCTGATCGTCGATGGCGATCCGCTGAAGGACATCAGCGTTTTGGGTGGGCAGGGCGAACGCATTGCCGCCGTGATGAAGAACGGGAAATGGGCGCGTCGATCATCGTCGCTGTGACGCAATATGGCTCATTGGATCTTGGATCCGAGATCCGGTGCCGTGATAGCATTCGACCGTATCTGGTCCCATGCAACACGTTGCTGAATCCTTGAATATGCCGACATGTCCCCGGTAGCCACCAAAGGCCGTACCAAAGAAGCATCCGCGACGAGCCAGATCGTGGCGGACGAAAACACGCGGAAGATCGTCCGGCCGACCACGGTCGAGCTGGTGACCACCGCCATCCGGCAACGCATCTTGAGCGGCGAGCTGGCACCGGGCGAGGTCCTGCGTCAGGAAGCGCTCGCCGACGAACTTGGCGTGAGCCGTGTACCGATCCGCGAAGCCATTACGCGTCTGACGGGCGAGGGTCTATTGACCAACGTACCGCACAAGGGCGCCTATGTTGCCGAGCTGTCGATCGACGAGGTGAAGGAGACGTTCGACATCAGACTGCGCCTGGAACCGTGGATCTTTTCGGAAGCGATTCCGCGTATCAGCGAGGCTGAGATGGGCAAGGCGGAGCGGCTCATCAACGAGATGGACAACTCCGATTCCGCGGTATGGGGGCAACTGAACTGGCGTTTGCATGAAACGCTTTACTTGCCGGCGCAGCGCGAGATCACGCTTCAGATGCTGCGGGTACTGCATGATCGCAGTGACCGTTATTTTCGCTTCCAGGTCGTGCAGGTGCCGATTCGCGAACAGTCTCACGAGGAACACATGGCGTTGGTCGACGCGTGCAGGAAGCGCGACGCAGCGCTCGGCGCAAAACTGCTCGAGCACCATGTCAAGACGGCCGCGGAGCAGATCATGTCGGTCGTCGAAGCGGTGGTCACGCGCTGAACCTGGCGGCGCGGCACTTTATCAACCTGCGTCAACCTGTGGTCAGGACAACGCCCGTCATGCTGCTTACCGAATCACTGAGTCCATCGCATCAACGAGTCGTGAACGTTGCACATCGCAGCCGTCAGCGTTCGGTCGTGGCTGTAGCAACTTCTTCCTATGTCGCGTTACTGACCTCGCCGTTATCGGGCCTTGCAGGCAATACGCCTGAACGCGCGGACGTCACCTCGATCGCGATCCTGGGCTACAACTAGACCGGCTCGTCAAGCATCGGGTCGCGGGTCGCGGCCCGCGCCGTTGACGAAAATGCTCGCGGGGCGTGCCGTATCGTGAGCGTCAATTTCCAGTACACCACTTGAAGACGCAATCTGCGCGAACACGTTTTCGCCGACAGCTATGACCGGCACGTGAAGCGCGTAGAGATCGTTGGCGGTGATCACACCGATCGCAAGAATCAGGTCGCGTTCCGCCAGGATGATGCCACTCGGACCCGTATCGTTGCGCAACGCTTCGGCCAGCACGCTGCTGCTGGAACTGGAGCCACGCGCCCGCGGCATCACCAGCACGCGGCCTTTCAGGCTTTGTCCGTAGCCCGCGTGAGTCCTGTCGATGATCACCCCGTTTTCCGCGTCGTAGCCGCCCCAAAAGCTCAGCGGAGAGAGCACGATTGCGAGGCCGTCGGCTCGTCCCGGTACGAGCACTTCGCCACTGAGCACGAGATCGGGTGGGTTCATATTCGGCGTGCTAGTCGACCAGTTCATCGATGCAAACTTTCCCTTCGAAGGCCGAGCGTACGCATTCGGTCATGCTCCCGAATGCGACTGTCACGCCGATATTCGCGGGCGCATAGTGCGCCCACTTACCCGAGTTGGTCATGACCAGCCCGCTGATCTGCTTCATCACGGGCGTGATGTAGGTACAGGTGTCGACGACGATCTGAACGCTGCGCGCGTTGAGTTGCTGTGCGAGGCCTTCCTCTTCGATCTGCCACAGAACGAAACGGCTCGTGTTGACGTAGAAATCGCATCGCAGCGGCCCATCGTATCTGTCGAACAGCGCAGCAAGCGTGCGGAACTCGTCCACCGAAAAATGCGGTGTTCCCAGGCTTATCGCAGCGAGCGGTTCGTTGGCGGGCGCCTTGTTCCACATACGATGGATCGCGACAAGGTCCGCCTCGCTGACGATAATCGTCTGCTCCGGCTCGGTGCCCTGCAGCGCTTCATCGAGTGTTCGGGCTTCCGGCGTAATACCGACCGCGTGGAAAAGTGCGACGGAACCGCTGGATGCGGCCGCGGCGCCTAGCGATTTAAGTTCGTCTTCGGTGGTATCCGCAGGCAGCCCGGTGATCGCAGCGACCGTTGCGCCGGCTTTAAGGCCGAGAAGAAAGCCAAGCGCCGCAAAACAGGCATCGCGACGGGATGAACCGGTGAGGTCCGGTGCTTCGAGCACGATACGGGCGGCCCGGTTTTCAGTGACATGGAGGCCGGCATACGGGACACGGCCGGTAATCGCCGCCGCGAGGTCCAGAAAATCACCGTAGCGGCTCGTCCGTGCGCCTAAAACGGAATTGGCGAAGACAATCGCATTCGATTCGGCCCACGCAATCTGATCGCCTGTGCGAGGACGATGTTTGAGCTGGTACGGCGCGCACGTGAAGGTCGCTTCACACCCGAGTTCGATATGCGCATCCATAAGGCGTTTTGCAGCGCACGCCGTATCTGCTTTGCCTCGATACAGTTCAGGGTGTATGAGATCGAGCGATCCGACGTTGAGCGTGGTCGGGACAGCGACCCGCGCTCCCGACGCAAGAAACCGTTCGACGAAGTCGAGACTCACCGATCCGTGATACAGGCAACCGTCTATATGCGCGGACGAGATGTCGATGAGTCGCTGTGCGTTCATCACGTGCGCGGTGGCGGCGACGATGCGCATCGCGAACGCTGCACCTTCTCCCAATTCGCCGTTCAGCATCGCGCTGTCGCGAGCTGTTAGTTCAAGCACGGTCGCCTCTATGTGTGGTCGACTTCACTGGATCTCGATGTATTCCGACTGCTGCGGTTAGCCCGGATGCGGGCGCGTTTTCTCGGGTTCTGCCGCGATAAACCAGCATAAAGGAAGTCAACAAAAATGCGAAGCGCACTTTGCTTTGAGCGAAGAAGCGCTGAGTGTGTTCGAGGCATTCAGAGGCAAAGCATAGGCGTAGGAGTAGGAGGGCGTCCGGATGCAGGGTAATTGTCCGGTTCTGAATAAAGTGGCACGATGCTCGTCGACGGCCTCGCCACGGCCCGCCGCGGATCGTTATCTGCCGTGTTGCCCAATGCGATCGCTCAGCCACAAGGAAGCTCGACGATGCAATCTGCCATCGACAAGAAGGCAAAAGATATTCTCTTCAAGACTTACTGGAACGCGTCCGGCTGGAATGACAAACCGTACACCAGCCCCGACGATTTCGCTTATGCGAAAGCTGAAGGCGTCATGTTCGACCCGGCCAGTTTTTCACACGATGAGTGCCTCGCCGACATCTCGACACTCAGAGAACGCATTCCGCTTGCCGTCGCGGCACGTGCATTCCTGAGCAGTCTTTCCAGCAGACGACTCGACTGGCGATCCGGCCTTGTCTCTTACTACCTTGCACAACGGCTTTTACCTCATCCCTACACGCCCGTGGAAAGCGGACGTAGTTACGGGCCAGACCGGGAAGTCACCCGTGTCAGCTATACCTGTGGTGTGTGCCGCGATGCGAGGGACGGCGTCGTCGGTAGAGAACGCTACAGTTGCGTCGACCTTAACGTGCTCAACTTCGAGCGTCTGAAGTGGGGTGGCGTGCGCCATGGCCAGCTCGACTACACGTGGTTTGATCTCCAGCAACTGGCAGGCGCCGAGATCCCCGATCCCACCGGACAGGACATCGCCATTTTCAGGAGCATCCTCGAGGTCGTCGCGGCAAGCGGAGCCGGCGACCATGCGGGCACGCTGGAGAAAAATCTCGCGCCGGTCATTGCTTCGTCGAAGAATGAGCGTCGGGTGCTGATTGAAGTTCTCGCCTGTATCGAAATCCTCCAGCCTCGATCCTATGACCGTCCTGTTCACGGCAGGAGCGACTGGAAGTATGCCGCCTCCTGGCGAGGCGAAGACACTTACTCCCACGAAGCGGTGCAGCGGTGGTTCGGTGCTTATCTATGAGGCTGTCCAGGGCTGGTGCTCGAAGCGCGTAGTGGCTGTGAGTTCTCGCATGTTGATCACTCGGGCCATGGATAGAGAGCGAACATAACGTTCGAACCGCCAGCGCGGCAAACACGGCTGGCCGGGGCAGTACCTTCAACTCGCGACGTACGTCCGGCACGTCCATCTCGGCCTTTGGCAAGGCGAACCATAGCCAATACCTGCAGAAGATCTAGTGCCCAATGCATGCCATCCGTGCTGTGGCTTCCAGCATTGAAACTTCCCGCGCCAAAATGCTTCATGGACGCTCGCGGAATGAGTGGTGCGGCGCGATCACCTCGTGAGCGAATGATCGGGCACAATTACGCGCTTCATCCTTGGCCGTTCGATAATCGCATGACCTTTCGCCGTCTGACCGCCGCGTGCGGTGCCGTGTTGCTGTCCTTTGCCGCGCTTTCTGCAGTCGCCGCCGAAGCGCCTTCTCGCTGGGTGACCGCCTGGGCGACAGCGCTGCAGCCCATTCCGCAGCAAGCGGATCTGCCGCCGCTGTATCGTGCGCCGGACGTGGCGGGGCGAACTGTCCGGCAAATCGTCTATCCGACGTTGTCCGGAAGCGTGGCCCGCCTGCATGTGAGCAACGAATATGGCAGGTCGCCGCTCGTGATCGAGGGGATGCGGATCGCGCGTTCGGCAGCGGGGGCGGCAGCGCGCCCCGGCACGGAGGTGCGCGTGACTTTCGCGGGCAAGGCGTCGGTCACGGTTCCCGCGGGCGCCGAAATCGACAGCGATCCTGTGCGGGTCGATATCGACGGCGGCGCGCCGTATGCGATCAGTGGCTATATGGGGGGCGAACAGCGGATGGTCGCGTGGCATCGGGTAGCGAACCAGGTGAACTATGTCTCGACCCCTGGCGACCGTACTGGTGATGCCGCCGGGGATGCGTTTCGTGAGCACTTCACGCAGTACGCGTGGGTCACCGGGCTGGCGGTCGAGGCGCCGTCTGCCGGGGCGATCGCGGCGATCGGGGATTCGATCACCGACGGCATGCGCTCGAGCCTCAACCAGAATCGACGCTGGCCGGATGTGCTGGCCCGCCGGCTGGTCGACTCAGGCGATCGTTCGACGGCCGTCGTCAATCTCGGCATCAGTGGCAACCGCCTGTTGAGCGATTCGCGCTGCTACGGCGACGCGCTGGTGCACCGGTTCGACCGCGACGTGCTGCAGCGACCGGGCGTACAGACAGTCGTTTTGCTGATCGGCATCAACGACATCAATTTTGCTGCGATGTCGCCGCGAACGGGGCTGGATTGCGATGCACCGCATATGGCGGTGACCGCGAACGATCTGATCGACGGCTACCGGGAAGTGATCGCGGCGGCGCATCGCCATGGACTCCGGATTTTCGGCGCGACGCTGACGCCCGCTTCGCTGCCACCGCAGCGGGAGTCCATCCGGCAGGCCGTGAATAAGTGGATCCGGACGGGCCATGCGTTCGATGGAGTGGTCGATTTTGCGGAGGCCTTGCGGGATCCTGCTGCGCCGGAGCGTCTGCGACGCGCATATGACAGCGGCGATCACATCCATCCGAGCGACGCGGGCTACGCGGCGATGGCCGCAGCGATCCCTCTGACGGCGGTAGTTCGGGCGCCGGCGAAGTGATTCTTCGAAAAAGTCAGCCCACGGCCTTGTCACGCGTCGGCGATTGACCTACTATTCGCCTCCTCGTTTGCGAACGAGGACCGCTGCAGAAACCAGCGGTTGCGACGTCCGACCAGTTTTAAGCGAAAGCGAAAAATAGTGTTGACGAAGTGAGAAGGATTCTCCATAATCTCGTTTCTCTGCTGCAGGGCGGCAGACGGTGAGCGGGGCGGCGGTGGGAGTGCTGTCTGGTGAGCCGGAACTGATCTTTAAAAACTAACAGCCGATAAGTGTGGGCGCTTGATGGC
>NZ_JBOIGG010000002.1:0-579306 GCF_050742655.1 Paraburkholderia sp.
TCGACGGAGCTTGAAACTCGCAGGAGACACAAGCTGCGCCACGGCTGCCAACCGGCTTGGTGGCAAACCATTAATGGCTTGCTACCCACTGAATTCTGAATCAAAAGCAAGATATAAGGAGACAGCTGTATGCCAATGTCCCATATTCGTCGCGTCGCCGTGGTCGGAACCGGCGTGATCGGCGCAAGCTGGGCCGCGTATTTTCTTGCGCAGGGCCTCACGGTCCGCGCGACGGACCCCGATCCCGGCGCCCGCGACCGGCTCACTGCAGCGGTCGAACAGCACTGGCCGACGCTCGTCAGGTGCGGCCTCGCCGAGAACGCATCGCCCGACAACCTGAGCTTCCACGATGCACTCGAAGCTGCACTGGTCGGCGCACAGTTCGTGCAGGAGAGCGGCCCGGAGCGGCTCGACCTGAAGCAGGCGCTGTTCGCGCGCATCGATGCTGCGCTTGCGCCGGACGTCATCATTGCGTCGAGCTCGTCGGGCCTGTTGATGAGCGACGTGCAGGCCGCGTGTGTGCATCCGCAACGCGTCGTGCTCGGGCATCCATTTAACCCGCCACATCTGGTCCCGCTGGTCGAAGTAATCGGCGGTCGACTCACATCACCCGATACGATTCGTCGCGCGCTCGATTTCTATCGCACGATCGGCAAGCGTCCGATCAATCCGCATAAGGAAATCAAAGGTCATATCGCGAACCGCCTGCAGGCGGCGTTATGGCGCGAGGCATTTCATCTCGTGTCGACAGGTACGGCGAGCGTGCGCGATATCGATGACGCGATTGCTTACGGGCCCGGCCTGCGGTGGGCAGTGATGGGGCCGTTCGCGAACCTGCATCTGTCGGGTGGCGCGGGTGGCATGCGGCATCTGCTGGAGCACCTGGGCGGCCCGATCGAAAGCTGGTGGGCGGACCTTGGCACGCCGGTGCTCACCGCCGAGCTCAAGCAGGTAGTGATCGAAGGCACCGATGCTGCCCTGGCCGGTCGCAGCGCGAACGATCTCGCCGCGCAGCGCGACGAACTGATTCTCGCGATGCTGCGCGATAAGGCGGGGGCACCGGCGATCCCCTGACGAATCGCAGCGGTCGCCGGCACATCGACGGACAGCGGAACAAACAGAACAACGCAATCTACGGAGACACGCATGAGCAAGCCGAGAATCATCGTAACCATCGCGCCGACCGGCGGCATGGCGAGCAAGCACCAGAATCCGAACCTGCCGACGCAGCCTGACGAAATCGCCCGCGACGTGTACGACTGCTACAACGCCGGCGCGAGTGTCGTCGCCGTACACGCGCGTTTGCCGGACGATGGGGCAACCTGTAACCCCGTCATCTACCGCGACATCAACACGCGCATCCGTGCGAAGTGCGACATCGTGATCAACAACTCGACGGGCGGTGGCGTGCACGGCGAGATGATCGCGCAGGCGCCGAACGGTTACTGGGAAATTCTCTGGGAAGAGCGGTTAAAGGGCATGGAGGCGGGTGCCGAAATGTGCACGCTGGATGCCACGACGATCATCGCGAGCTTCGGTGACCGCGAACTGCTGATGCATACGTCGCCGCAGCGCTCGATGCATCTCGCGCAGGAGATGAAAAAGCGCGGCATCAAGCCCGAGTGGGAAGTGTTCAGCCCAACCCATATCGTGCAGGACGTCGCGACCCTCACAGCGGCCGGGTTCGACGAGGAACCGTTCTTCATCAACCTCGTGCTCGGCGCGCATCGCGGCTTCCAGAACGCGATGCCATACACACCGCGCGTGCTGCAGTCGATGGTCGATCTGTTGCCGAAAGGCAGCATCTTCTGCGTGAGCGGCATCGGTCCCGCGCAACTGCCGTCGGCGATGAATTCGCTGTTGCTGGGTGGCCACGTGCGCGTCGGTCTCGAAGACAACCTGTACTACGGCCCTGGCGAACTCGCGACCAATGTGCAACTGGTCGAACGGATGGTGCGCCTCGTGCGGGAGATGGGCTACGAACCGGCGACGCCTTCGGAAGCTCGCCAGATCATGGGGCTGCCGAGGGGCAACGGTCCGCGTCCGGATTTCGCGGCGCACTGACGCGAGTGTCGAACCTCGCATAAAAACAACCAGGAGGCACACGATGTTCGAGTCACGTCGATGGCTGCGCACGGCGTCATCAATACCCGCGCGAACGACCATTGCGCGTACGGCACGGCGGGACGAGTCGTGGTCATGGTCGGGGGTGGCCAATGGGTTCTGAATTGAACGCGTCCGCCGGCGAGCTGTTGCTCGCACAGCCCGACATCGAGCGCGAGTGCCGCGCGGACGGCAGCTTCGTGCTGCGCTCGCGCACGCCGCTCGGGCCTTACGGTCGCAGCATGATCGACTGGCTTGCGCATTGGGTCGCGCTCACCCCGCATACGCCGTTTCTGGCGGAACGGGTGCGCGGAGGCGGGACGGCATGCTGGCGCGCTATCACCTACGCCGACACATTGCGTATGGTGCGCGCCATCGGCCAGACCCTGCTCGATCTCGATGCGGCGCCAGCGCAGCCGGTTGCGATTCTTTCCGACAACAGCGTGAATCACGCGTTGATGGCACTCGCATCGATGTATATCGGACGGCCCGTGGCAACCGTATCGTCGGCGTATGCGCGGGTCGCGAAAGACATGTCGAGGTTGCACGGCATTCTGCACCAGCTCGACCCCGCACTGGTCTATGTCGAAGACGGCAACGCGTACGGACCGGCGCTCGAGGCCGCGCCGTTGCGCTGCCCGGTCGTCTCGACTCATGCGCCACACTCCGGCTGGCTGCACTTCGATGCGCTCGCCGCATGTGTGCCAGGCGATGCTGTAGATGCCGCGCATGCCCGTATCGCGCCGGGCGATATTGCGAAGCTGCTGCTGACCTCCGGCTCGACCGGCCGCCCGAAACTCGTCGTCAACACGCACGCGATGCTGGCTGCGAACCAGCAGATGATTGCCCAGTGCTGGCCCTTTCTCTACCGTACGGCGCCCGTCGTTGTGGACTGGCTTCCCTGGAGTCACACGTTCGGCGCGAATCACAACTTCAATCTGGTGTTGCGCCACGGCGGTACGCTGTATATCGACGACGGCCGCCCGACGCCGGAACTGATCGGGCGCACGGTCGAGAACCTGCGCGACGTGATGCCGACACTGCACTTCAACGTGCCGCGGGGCTTCGACGCGCTTGCGCCGTTTCTCGACGATGCAGCGTTCGCCGGGCGCTTCTTCTCGCGGCTCCAGCTGCTGTTCTACGCGGCGGCGAGCTTGCCGCCGCAACTGCGTGAGCGCTTCAGGCAGGCCTCGACCCGGCATCGCGCGTCAGATGCGAGCCCACTTCTATTCACGTGTGCGTGGGGTTCGACCGAGACTGCGCCGCTCGTCACAAGCATGCATTTTCAAAATGGCGTCGCGTGCAATATCGGTGTGCCGGTGCCGGGCAACGAGCTTAAGTTCGTACCGGGCGGTGGCAAGCTTGAAATGCGCGTACGCGGACCCTCAGTGTTTCCCGGTTATCTGAACGACCCCGACGCGACTGCTGCCGTCTTCGATGAGGAAGGGTTCTACCGGATCGGCGATGCTGGCCGGCTGTGCGATCCCGCTGACCCGAATGCAGGCGTGCTGTTCGATGGGCGTGTCGCGGAAGACTTCAAGCTGTCGAGCGGCACGTGGGTGTCGGTCGGTACGCTGCGACTCAAGGCCGTTGGCGCGCTTGCGCCATACGCATCGGACATCGTTGTTGCCGGGCACGATCGCGACGAGATCGGCGTGCTGATCTTTGCGACTGCGGCCTTGCATGCACTCGCTCCCGAACTCGACGCAGTTTCGAACGACGGTGAACAACTGGGACGCCACCCCGTGGTGCGTGCTGCGGTGCTCGCCGGATTGCGCGAACTCGCCCGCGACGCTGGCACCTCACAACGCGCGGCGCGCGCAGCGATTCTCTCCGGTGCGCCATCGCTCGAAGCAGGCGAAATCACCGACAAGGGCTACGTCAATCAGCGCGCCGTGCTCAGCCGGCGTGCCACCGACGTGCAACGGCTCTTTTCCTCTGGGGACTCGGTCATCGTACTCGATTGACGCTGCAGCGCGGATACACGCATCAAAACGAGGAGATCAATCAGGACGACGATAGCCGGAGACACATCCGGCATCGCGCGATGAAGCGTAACAAAACCAGGAGACAGCCGATGAAGCACCTTTCCCCATTCCCTGAAAGAACGCCAGTGCGCATCGGTCCGAATCCGCTGCCGCTCGCTGCCGCTATCGTTCTCACGACGGTGACTGCGCTCGCAGGCTGTGGCAGTAGCACCAGCAGTGTGTCGGCGGTGCCAGTCGCGAAGCCGCTCGCATGCAGCGACGTCACGAGCGCGAAGCTCGGCATCCCCGGTCTCACTGTGACCGCGGCGACCGATCTACCTGCCAGTGCACCCAACGACCCCGCCGGCTATCCCGAGCACTGCCAGGTGACCGGTAACATCAATCCGCACATCGGCATCGACGGCAATTCATATGCGATCGGTTTCGACGTGCGTCTGCCGGTGGCGAACTGGAACGGCAAGTTTGTGTATTCAGGCGACGGAGGCCTTGACGGCGCGATCCTGAGTCCGCTCGGCAACGTGTCACTGGCGAGCCCGATGCAGGGCAATGCACTGTCGCGCGGTTACGCGGTGGTGAGCAGTGACGGCGGCCATATCGCCGCGCCGGGTGTCCTGTACGACGGCACGTTCGGGCGCGATCCGCAGGCCCGCGCCGACTACGCGTATAACGCGCTCGGCACGATGACGGTAGCGGGCAAGAGCCTTGTGACGACGTTCTACGGCAGAGCGCCAACGCGTTCGTACTACATGGGTTGCTCGAAGGGCGGGCAGTCGGGAATCATGGCAGCTGGCCGCTTCGCCGACCAGTACGACGGCATCATCGCCGGCGCGCCAGGGATCGACATGCCACGCCTGAGCATCGCGCAGATATTCGATACGCAGCAGGCGCTGAGCGTGTCCGCTAATCCGGCCAGCGCATTCGCGCCGCAGGACCTGCAGCTTGTTTCACAGAAGATTCTTGCGCGCTGCGACGCACTCGACGGTGCGACCGACGGTATCGTGAGCGATACGGCCGCCTGCCAGGCCGCATTTAATTTCGACACCGACGTGCCGCAGTGCGCAAGTGGAATGTCACCGGACGGTACCTGTCTTTCGGCTTCGCAAAAGGCCGCGTTGAAGGCGATTTTCGCTGGCCCTAGAAACAGTGTGGGCGACGTGCTGTATGCGAACTGGCCGTGGGACGCAGGCGTGGGCAGCAGTGCGTGGAGCTCGGTCAAGTTCGGCGTCACGCCGCAGCTGGGGACGATCGCGATGGGCAACGTATGGGCGACTCCACCTACGGCCGTCGATGCGACCAATGCACTCGCGTATGCGCGCGGCTTCAGCCTCGATAACGCGTTCAATCTGATCTACGGGACCAACGCGACGTTTCCGGTGTCATCGATGGACCTGATGATGCCACCCGATCCGACCCATCTGTCGACGCTGAAGAGCCACGGCAAGCTGCTTGTCTATCACGGCACGGCCGATCCGCTGATGAACGTCAATGCGACAATCGGCTGGTACAACCAGGTGCGCGCCGGAGACCCACAGGCGCCGGACTACGTGCGTCTCTTCCTCGTACCCGGCATGAACCACTGCCTTGGCGGTATGTCGACCGATGCGTTCGACATGCTTACTACGCTCTCGGACTGGGTCGAGAAAGGTATCGCACCGGACAGCGTGCCCGCGACCGTCACGGCCAGCAACCCCGATCTGCCGGCGTCGTGGTCCAGGACGCGCAGCCGTCCGCTCTGTCCGTATCCGCAGAAAGCCGTGCTTAAATCTGGCGCGACGGATCTCGAAGCGGCAGGCAGTTTTGCTTGCCAGTAGCATGCCGTCGCGATGTCGGCACGTGCATGACGGCTTGCAGGGAGCCCAGCGTCAAGAGTTCGTGGGGGGCGCTGTGCTGCCGACTGCGCCCACGCTGGCCGTGATCAGGTCGCGCAGACCGAGATAGCACTGTGCGAGCGTCTTGCCGCTCGTCTCGTACGCAATGTCTGCGCGCGCATAGAAATCGGAGCGTCCCGCGAGAATACGGCGCAGGTCGTCCATCGCTTCGCTCCTGCCTTCCATGGGGCGCAGGTCGCCCTGGTCGATCACGCGCTTCATATGGTCTTCTGGCGTGGCGCGTAGCCACACGGTGAAGCAGTGCGTCAGCAACAGGTTGAGCGTGCGGGTCTCCGAGACGAGGCCACCCGGCGACGCGATGATCACCGTTGATTCGCGTTTGAGCACTTCTTCGAGCGCACGATATTCGTAGCGCCGGTAAGCGGTCGCGCCGTAGAGCGCATGTATCTCCGATGGCCGGCAACCGGCGATCCGTTCGATCTCGCGCGTGATCTCGATGAACGGTACCGAGAGTTCGTCTGCGAGCATCTTGCCGAGCGTCGATTTGCCGGCACCGCGCAGACCGATCAACGCGATGCGCCTGCGCCGGTTCGGGTCCGCCGGCACTTCGCTTAGCACCTGTCTGAGCGCGTCGAGTGCGAGTCGCAGCGCGGCCGGCGTCCTGTCGCGCAGCAGTTCGCGAATCTGTGCGCCTTCCGTGGAGGACGAGAGCGGATCGCCGAGCAGTTCAGCAAGCGGGCAGCCGAGCGCCTGTGCGAGCTGCTCGAGAACGAGGATCGATGCGTTGCCCGTACCCATCTCGAGGTTCGCCAGATGCCGCTCGGACACGTTCGCCTGACGTGCCAGATCGCGTCGTGTCATGCCGCGGCGCGCGCGCAGCAGTCGAACCTGATTGCCGAGTGCGACCAGTACGGGTTCTTTCGTGACGACTTCAGCGACCGCATCGGTCGGCGATGGATTCATGGAATTCCTGAGGAGCGCTGCAAACGTGGACGGGGTGCGCGCCGGGCACGGGTTGCGCACATACGAACGACCGGCGCGTTGTCGACACGCAGTATACCGCCGACGTTTTAGCCGGCTCCTGCCCACCTCCAATGCCATCCGGTCTCGGGCATGCGTGTCTGAAGGGGCACTGGTGCTGCATGGAGGATGCATTGTCTCGCACACGACGAAAGTGAATTACATTGCACTCTCAAAAGAGTGCTCCATAGGTTTACGCGTTAACACGCACTTTAAGTCAGTTAAAACATGACATAAACTGCATTTTGTGTTGGCGCCGTCAATGGACCAGATGTCCACGCTCCACGGTTGTCTGCACGGCTCCCCGACGCACCCCCTGGTCAATAAAAAACATCAATACAAGTCTGGAGACGGCACATGAAATGGCAGCATGTCGCAGCGGCGAGCTGTTGCGCGTTGAGCGCATCGGCATACGCCCAGAGCAGCGTGACCTTGTACGGCATTCTCGATACCGGCGTCGAATATGTGTCGCATGCGAACGCGGCCGGTAACGGGGTCGTGCGCATGCCGGGCATCACCGGCGAGCTGCCATCGCGCTGGGGCCTGCGCGGAAGCGAGGACCTTGGCGGCGGCTACAAGGCGGTGTTCAACCTGGAAAGCGGCTTCAACACGCGCGGCGGCGACTCGGGCCAGGGCGGCCGGCTGTTCGGCCGCCAGGCGTGGGTCGGTATCGCGAGCCCGTATGGGCAACTGTCACTCGGCCGCGTGTACACGATGACCTACTGGGCGATGATCGATTCCGACGTGCTCGGTCCGGACATCTACGGCAGCGGCTCGCTCGATTCCTATCTGCCGAACGCGCGTAGCGACAACACGGTTGCATACAAAGGCACGTTTCATGGCCTGACGGTGGGCGCGACCTGGTCGTTCGGTCGCGACAGCGCGGGCACCGGCAACTCGCCGGGCCAGGGGACCTGCGCAGGGCAGGTGCCGGGGCAGTCCAACAACTGTCGTCAATGGTCGGCGATGCTGAAGTACGACGCCGCGTCGTTCGGCGTGGCCGCGGCCTATGACGAACAGCGCGGCGGCGCTTCGGCGGCGGCGAACTTCTTCGACGGCGTGACGCCGTTCCCGCTGACGAGCGGAGCCGACAAGGACGTGCGCATGCAGCTGAACGGCTGGGCCAACGTGTTTGGCGTGCACCTTGGCGGCGGCTGGCTCGGACGCATGGTCGAAGCCGACGCATCAGGTGGACCTGACGTGCGCTCGAATATGTTCTACCTCGGCGCGTCGTACCCAATCACGCCGGCATTCACGCTCGACGGCGAGGTCTACCGGATCACTAACCGCGAACAGGATGCGCGCGCGACGATGACCACGCTGCGCGGCACGTACTCGCTGTCGAAGGCGACGGCAGTGTATCTGCAGGCGGCGTATCTGTCGAACAGTGCGCACGGCCGCTATACGGTGAGCTCCGGTGGCGGCGGCACCACGCCGAATGCAGGCGAAGGGCAGACCGGCGTGATGGCCGGTATCCGGCACCTGTTTTGACCTGGCGACGACGGCATGTTCGGGCAGTGACGCTGTCCGCTCCGTTATTGAAACTCTCTGCTATTACCGGGCTGCCAGAACGACCCGGGAGAGTTCGTAGTCTCGATCGATTTCGCTGGCCGCTATTGGACACGGTTGATCAACGTGGCAGCCAGCGCACTTTATGACAAAAGCCAGCGAGACTGGCAAGGAGACGATGCGATGAAATCACTCCGTCCATCCCGGACAATATCCCGCCTTTTGATGGCACGTGGTCCAGTATTGCTTGCGACGTCTGCAAGCATGGTGCTGGTGGCTGCGTGCGGAGGGCATGTCGACTCGTCTGTGCCTGTGGCTTCTGCAAAGGCGTTGACCTGCGACGATTCGATGAAGACGGCGTTCAAGCCCGATGCCAATACGACGGTGACGCTCGTTCGCTCGTTCAGCAAGGGTGCGGACATCAACCTGAACGGGACACCATCAGGCGTGAAGGCACCCAACGACTTGTGCGTGGTCAAACTGAATGTTGGCCCAGGCAACCCGGGACCGGCTAGTGCGCCGTCGACTTCCGCGGGGATCGGCATTGAGATCTGGATGCCGTCGCCAGCAAACTGGAACAACCGCATTCACGTGCTGGGCGGAGGTGGCTTTGTGGGCGATCCGACGATCAGCTCCTTAACCCAGGTGTCAGGGATCACGCCGATCGGCACCGCCGCGCCCGTGCAGGTCGCCGGCATGGAAGGTGCGGTTAGTGCGGTGACTGATACAGGCCACGTCGGCAGCGCACTGGACGGCGCGTTCGCGATGAATCCAGATGGCAGCATCAACACGACTTTGTGGACTGACTTTGCGAGCCGCGGAATTCACGAGATGGCTGTCGAAACCAAGGCGTTAGCCGCTGCCTATTACGCGAAGTCCGCCAAATATTCGTATTGGGACGGTTGCTCGACGGGAGGGCGTCAGGGCAATGAGGAAGCGCAAACGAATCCCTCCGATTTCGACGGCATTCTTGCGGGCGACGCAGCGATCAACTGGACCTCGTTCATCACAAGCGAACTCTATCCTCAGATTGTCATGCAGCGCGATCTGGGGGCCGTGCCACTGACCGGCGCGCAACTGGATGGAGTGTCGGCTGCGGCGGTGAGTGCGTGCGACACCACGCTTACCGGTCAGCATGACGGTTTTATTAGCGATCCTGCGTCGTGTAAATATGACCCGACGCAGGATAAGGCGGTGTTGTGCCCATCAAGCGGAGGGGCGAACACGACGAGCGCTTGCGTGAGTACCGCGCAGGCCGAGGCAATCAACAAGATGTGGTATGGACAGACCGTGGACGGCAGCGTGCCTTCGCCGTCGCAAGGTAACGGATATACGTCTCAGCTTCAGACGAACCAGTTATGGTTCGGTATTACGCGAGGCACCCAGATGAGCACATTATCCGCGCTCGGTGTCCCAGGGCTTGCTGGATCGACAAATGGTACGCCGGTGCCGTTTGCCATTGCTACGAGTCAGATCGCTCTCGAACTGCAGAATTCAGCTCTGGCGACACCGGACTTTATCAATGCGACAAGCAACGGGAAGAACGGCTGGATGTCTTTGTCGTACGCGGAAATGGCGCATGCGTCGGCACAAGGCGTAGCGTTGCAGTCGATGTTCGGCAACATCGACACCGACAACCCAGACCTGACGGGTTTCAAGGCGCGTAACGGCAAGTTGCTCGCGTACCACGGCATGGCGGACCAATTAATCACGATTCAGGGAATGACAAATTACTATGAGAAAGTCGCGGCCGGGATGGGCGGAATTCCCACGATACAGTCCTTCTACCGGTATTTTCAGATTCCTGGCATGGGGCACTGCTCGGGAGCCGGCTCAGTAAATGGCGTAGCGGGCACAAGTCCCGCCGCAAATCCACCTCTCCCCGCGCAGGGGCAGTTGTACAGTACGCTGGTGAATTGGGTCGAAAACGATGTACCGCCGGACAAGATTGTCGTGCAGAACTCAGACTCGTCGATCAGTCGTCCGCTGTGCATGTACCCGTCTAAACTAACCTATAACGGGGGCAACACCGGATCGGCTTCAAGCTATACCTGTAGTTGACACATCAGGCTGCTTCCCCCAGGAGTC
This sequence comes from Paraburkholderia sp., assembly GCF_050742655.1. Lineage (GTDB taxonomy): Bacteria > Pseudomonadota > Gammaproteobacteria > Burkholderiales > Burkholderiaceae > Paraburkholderia. Next base: position 10,538 of record NZ_JBOIGG010000002.1, read on the forward strand.
GGTGCAAGCCCATTATGGTGCCGACTCCCCAACTTCAATCGCGTCTTCGTCCGTGATCTCGCGACCTGCCGCTTCATTGATGAGCCGATCAGCGTGTGTTGTCACGACGCCTGGTGGTTTCGATGAGTTCATCGCACGCGTAGGCATAGCGGTTAACGCTGACACGCCGCCAGTGCTTGCACTACCAACCCCGGAGCAAGTCGCGCAATTGCTCATGCTCGCCGGGGAATCTGGAATCGAGATCATCGCGCCGCCAGAAATTGGCTCGACCGGAACACCAGGCATAGTGGCCAATTCCGGGGAACATGCCACGTGGGATCGGACTTGAACTTTCCGGGATTGTTAGTGCCGTTGGCGAAGCAGTATTCGGCGCATCGGATTGCGCTGGCTACCCCAGCGCAGGCGTTGCCGATCAGGCGATCATGATGTCGTTACGTAGAATTTCTGCCTTTTCTTTGGTTCGAAAAGAGGTCTGGGCGGGTCGAATCAATGTCTTTACGTACTTGACATATTTAGTCATTGTGTCAAGATGTGACTCATGAGTCATGTGAATAGCCCTCCGGGTCAGCCGAATGCTCGTCGCTCAGCCATCCTGGCCGCGGCGATCGGGGTGTTTGCCCGGTTCGGATACCGAAAGACGTCCATGGATGACGTCGCCACAGCCGTGAATATCTCCCGGCAGGCGCTTTACCTGCACTTTTCGAGCAAGGAAGTGCTTTTCCGTGCGACCGTCGAGTTCGCATTGGAGCAGCATGTGGAAGCGGCCACCGACGTATTGGACAAACGAAACGCTTCGGTAAAAGCGCGATTGGTAGCCGCGATTGATGCCTGGGTCGGTCAGTACATCGGTCAACTCGGACCCGATGCCTTGGACCTGCAGGCATCAAGCAGCTCGATGGCCGCCGATGTCCTCACGTCATATGGCGGTAAATTTGAAGCTGCCTTGGCAGAGGTCATTTCTACGGAAGGAATCGCCCGGTCTTATGCGGTAGCCAAGCTATCCGCGCGGGATCTGGCACGAAGCCTCCATTTGACTGCTCAGGGCGCCAAGCAGGCGAGTCGATCGCACGAAGAGTTCGTGGAGGCTGTCGAAATCGCCGTACTGATCCTTCTCAATCCTTCGGCTGGCGGCAAAAAGGCCCGCTGACGAATAAGCACCACGTTCTACATGGATAACGAGGCACCTATGGAAAGCTTCCAGGCTAGAGGGCCCTTTGGCGCAAAGTCGACGGCTCACGATGTCGTCGCCGACCTGGATCTCAAGGGCAAAACAATCGTCTTGACTGGCTGCAACTCCGGCCTCGGGCTTGAGACGATGAAGGCGCTGACTGGAAGAGGCGCGCACGTCATTGGCATGGCACGGTCGTTGAGATCGGCCCAGGCAGCATGCTCGTTGGCAGGCGGTTCAACCACGGCGATGGCTTGCGATCTCACCGACTTGAATGCCGTGGCCCGGGCAGCGAATGAAATCCTGGCCACGGGCAAACCACTTGATGCCATCGTCGCCAACGCGGGTATCGCGGCTACGCCAAAGCTCGAAGCAAAGTACGGTGTTGAGCTTCAGTTCCTGGTCAATCATGTCGCGCACTTCCTGCTCATCACGCGCCTTGAGAGCGCTATGCGAGCGCGCACGGGGCGCATCGTGATGGTCAGCAGTGATGCCGCCATCAAACAAGCGCCGAAAGTGGGCATCATGTTCGATAACCTGGATGGGCACCAGATGTACAAGCCGTTCCTGTTCTATGGGCAATCCAAGCTTGCCGTGGCTTTGTGTGCCAGGGAACTCGCCAGGCGCTTCACATCGCGGGGCATCACTGTGAATTTCCTGCACCCGGGAGCCACAGGCGGAACCGGGTTGAACCGCACACTCGGATTTCCCTTGAATCTGGTTTTGAAGGTTGCAAGGCTGTTCATGAAGACGGCGGAGCAGGGCGCGGCGACACAAACGTTTCTTGCCGCAAGTCCGATGGCAAGCGATGTCACGGGAGAGTATTGGGTTGATTGCCAGATTGCACCTGAAAACGACAAGTTCAGAGATGATGCCCTGGCCGCCCGCTTATGGCGCGTCACACAAGATATCGTCGACGAGAACGTGACTGTTGCGCTTTAGCATGAAGGGTCCCTGCTTGCTTCCCTGTCCAAAGAAATAAGGCTTTCGCCTTAGCGTGCGCCGTCGGTCGTGTGCGCCGATGAACTCTGGATGCTTCCAGATATCTGCGTCACCCAGTCTGCGAATACGCGAACCAGGTTCCTCGATGCTGTCGCACGTAGCGTGGCCATTACGAAGCAACATCGGTTGAAACCAGATACTACGCCAGGATCTTCGTCGAAACTCCAGGCGTAGTCGATGCAATATTAGTGCGCACCAGAATTGTTTGGGAAAAAGGGCGTCTGGGCCGACGGGTCGTGATTCCCCCTACATTTTTACGACGTCCAGGAGGGACTTCTGCCCCGACTTATAGTCGTAAAGAGAAATCGTCGGATGGGCGAGATCTCCTTTCGAGTCGAACTCGATCTTGCCGATAATGCCGTTGTAGTCTGTCTTTGGCATCGCGGCCAGGATGGCCGATGCCTTGACCGAGTTAGCGCGCTTCATGGCATCGACAATCACGTATACCGCATCGTAGCTGTACGGCGCATAAAGCTCGATTGGTCGCTTGAATCGCGCTTCGTACTTTTTCGCGAACTCCTGGCCTCGGGGCATTCTTTCGAGCGCCAGGCCGGCCTCAGAACACACCACGCTGTCGGTTGCAGCACCTGCGAGGTCGACAAGGTTGCCCGTGCACGCACCGTCGCCTAACAGAACCTTGGCGTTGATACCCAGTGCCCTGGCTTGCCTGGCGAACGGCCCTCCCGTCGCGTCCATACCGCCATACATGATCGCGTCAGGACGCTCCCCTTTGATTTTTGTCAGAACTGCCTTGAAATCAGTTGCTTTGTCATTCGTCGCATCGTGCGAAACGACCTTGATACCCAAGGTAGCGGCGGTCTTCTCGAACTCGTTAGCGAGCCCTTGCCCATACGCCGTAGAGTCGTCAACGACAGCAACCGTTTTGATGGCCATTGACGAGTGTGCGTATCGCGCGAGTGCGGGCCCCTGCTGTGCATCTGTCCCGACGACCCGGTACGTTACCTTGAATCCCTGAAGCGTCAGTTGCGGATTCGTTGCTGCAGGCGTGATGTTCGTGATGCCCGCATCGTTATAGAGGCGAGAGGCGGGAATGTTGACGCCCGAGTTCAGGTGACCGACAACGGCGACCACACCATCATCGATCATTTTTTGCGCCACCTGTGTGCCTTGTCGTGGATCGCCACCATCGTCCTGATTGTCCAGAACGAGCGTGATTCGCTCCCCACCCACAAACAGACCCTTAGCGTTTATTTCCTCCACTGCGAGCTGTGCACCGTTTTCAAGTTCCTTGCCTAGATGCGCCAAACCTCCAGTCAACGGAGCAACGTGTCCTATCTTTACGATCTGGTCAGCCTGGCACGAAATGCTCATGCTGGCGATGATCACGGGAACGTAGAATTTGAGGTGTTTCATATATTGTCAATCCTGACGTAATGTTAGACGACTCGGAAAATTAGCTTCTCGGGACACGTTCGATTCGTTCGTATCGCTTCAAATATCCACTCGCGTAAGTGCAGGCCGGCCAGGCACCAGGTCAACCACCGCGACGCTGCAGGATGGATCTGTATGCATCTCCCAGTACCTGTCGCGAATCCTTGAAGTGACAGAATCCGCGGTGCCGACGCTCACTGATTTTCCATTGATCCAGCCGACTGGCATCACGCCTCCAGCCGTGCTCGTTACGAAGATTTCTTGAGCCTGCATGAGCTCGCCGATCGGAAGATCTCGCTGCTGGAGGTTCAGGCCCATGCCTGTTGCAATCTCAATCGTGGTTTTGCGTGTGATGCCTTCCAGCACACCCGAACCAGGCGTTATCAGCACATCGTTGACGAACGCGAAGATATTGAAGCCCGGACCCTCAACCACATTGCCTCGGCCGTCCGTCAGGGCGGTCGTTTCGTCGCCGTGATCATATGCTTCGAAAAGACCCCGGATTAGATCGAGCCAGTGGTAGTTTTTAACGGTGGGATCGACGGCTTCCGGTGCGATGCGGTGCACGGTGCTAACGTGCATGCGTAAGCCCCTTTCTTGCTGTTGGCGAGTCGCGATCCATGTGAATGGCATTACGAACGCATAGAATCGATTGGTGCATTGTCGGGGGTCACGCGAACCCGGCGGGGGAACGCCTCGCGTACACACGACCTCGACATATGCATTGTCAAGGCCCGCCGAGATTACGCATTCCTTGAGGATAGATTCAATCTGCGATCGATCGTAGGGGATCTTCATTCGAAGCTGCTTCATTCCGTGCTCGAAGCGATCAAGGTGATCCTGCAAACGAAAAAACCGTCCACTCCATACATGCATCACGTCGTACGTCGCATCCGAATGCAGGAAACCCCAGTCGAGCATCGAAATCTTCGCTTCACTCAAGGGAACGACCTTTCCGTCAACGTATGCGGTGCCACCAGTCAGAGCCTCGACGCTATCTTCCTTTGCATTTGTAGCCAATGACTTGCTGTTTCTCTCACTCATCTTTCACGTCTCCAGTCTGAAATTGACCGCCCGGTCGCAGCAACGTTGTGACGTGGTAAGCAGATCAATATGCGCAAATCTTTTCTCACACGAAACTGCATTGCAATGGTCGCTTGATTGATCACCATTCAAACAGACATCTAAATGGCAATAATTAAAAATCGATAAAATATGCAGGATTGCAAAATATATGTGGCTAACGTTGTCACGAATTTTTTATGTACTGGCGATTTTTCAGATAGTTATAGGAATAGAGGTTCCCGCCTTAGTCTCGTCCATCGCGACATAAGAGTGGGTAATTCGCACACCTGGAAGCTTCAGAATCCGGTCCTCCAGCAATACCCGGAACCGGGCTATGTCTGGCACCCTGATCTTCATGACGAAATCAACGTCGCCTGTAATCATGTGGCATTCGACGATCTCATCGATTGCCGCGATACCTGCGCGAAACTTTTCATAAGCACCATCAACGGCACGATCAAACAGCACAAATGCAAAGATCAGCATTGGAAAGCCAACCTGATCTGCCCGTACGATCGCCTGATAACCCTGGATATAACCTTCGCGCTCAAGGCGACGCACTCTGTCGAGACATGGTGTCGGGCTGAGGTGAATCTGATTCGCGAGCCACTGATTGGTCGCGCGACCATGCTTCTGCAGTAACTTGAGAATCTGGACGTCCGTCGCATCGAGCTGCCGAGTAGAGACATCGCCTACCGTCTTTTCCGTCACACCAAACCGATTGGGCATCTGAACTCTCCGCAGGACCTACATTGCAATCGTCGTGTGCGCGGTTGCGTTCGATCTCGCGGCAAACGTACAAGCGGTACGAGCGGAAATCGGACACAACGTGCTCGAATGAACCGTGCCCGGCAACACGTCCGATAGTCTCCGGATACCTGTAGTTGCGTTATTCTTGCGTTGTCGAAACGACATGTCAAAGTTGAAATGACTGTATTCGTATTACATTGCAGCAGATCATGCTGTCACGTTGATGCGATCGGTGAGGCCACTTCCGGTGGAAGCGGGGTTGAACCCATAAGAATTGCTTTCAAAATGCGAATGACGGCTACGACTACGCCGTGGAAGAGCGACGTTTTCTTCCGGATGTACGCCCCATCTCGCAACCGTTTCAACCGGGAGAAACGGGAGCAATCACAAGGGTAGTGAAGCGGGCGGGGCTTTCTTTATACGTCTAACGAACCGGCGACTGCGCGGGTATGCGGACCGTCATCCGTTGATGAATGCGGCAGCTCCAGAACCTTTCCGTTGCGCGTCACTTCCACATCAATGCCCGTCACAGCCGTCCGATTGTCTTCAGGTCCGTATCCCCATGCGAGAGGTTCGACTCAGTGTATGACCTGAGCAGAACCGCGCTGAACAAAGTCAAAACCGGGATCTTGTCCGTCACGCGTAACCCCGGTCTATCGCATCGAGGCCGAAGGAACCGCCGGGCGGATCGACGAAGACCCTGCAGCTGCAAGGCGGTTCCCACACGCAACGTTCCCTTGCTGCTACGACGAACAGGATCAGACTCTTCTGTGAAATCATCTTCTAGAGAGAGGAGTCGCTTGATTGGAGGCGGGGTGGATATCGTCCATCCCGATCCCCATTTCACTGATAATTCGCTTCCCCGCCTCATTCAACGTCTCCATCAGTTCCGGCAAGCCTTCATGCAACAGTCTGCCGTGACGTTTCTTCCAGTTGCCGGCAATCATCACAGAGTCGACGTTGGACGGATTGGCATGCATGACGACCGCCGACACCGGATCATGTATGGGCTGCATGTTTAATGCGCGCGAAGACAGCATGACTAGATCAGCTTGCTTGCCAACCGAAAGGGAGCCGATTCGCGCTGCCTGCCTTGTCATCCGGGCACCATTCGTTGTAACCCATTCAAGCGCTTCCCGGGTGCCGATGCTGCTCTTGCCGCTCACGCCGCCTGCGTGTTTCGCTTCCATATTGTCAAGGGAGCGCTGGTGCGACAGTGCCATTCGCGCGGCCGTCAGCATGTCGCCTGAAACGGCAGACTCGATGTCACTGCCCAGTGAAGGCGAGTGGCCCCGCGCCCGCAATCTCCCGATAATCGGATGCCCGTGCCCACAGATCATCTCGCTTTCCGCTGTTGTCGTGAACGTGGCAGACGCGTCCATCAAAAGCTCCAGCTCCGTATCAGACAGATCGTTCCCGTGGACGATATTCACCCGATCATCCAGCAATCCGGCTGCGTGCAGGCTTAACCAGCCGCCAGGACTTCTGGCTGGGCCGCCGCCCTGGTGCATCGAGGCGACGAGTCCAAACTCGCGGGCCAGTTCGAAGTCGTGAAAGGCGACATCTATTGTCGAGTAATGAGGGCCGAGGATTGCCATGCCTAACGACAGCAGACCTTCTTCCATTTTGCACACGTTTGACAGTCGCTCGATCTCGCTGCGTGGGTGCGGCGTTTCCCAGAACGGACGACGCCCACTCTTCGGGTCCGGCTTCGGGGAACCGTGCAAGAACAGTGTTCGCAGGCCAGCCACCTTCAGCGCATCGATCGCCGCGTCCGTATGTTCGGGCGTTGGGTTGTTATGACACCAGTCAACCAGCGTGGTGGTGCCGCAGTCAATCTGATTGAGTGCTCCCACAAGCGTCGAAATATAGATGTCTGCTGGCGAGAATTTCTCGGCGAGCCCTGCATGAATCCAGCGCAGATATTCCGGTAAGGTCCAGTTAGACGCGATTCCTCGCATACATGTCTGCCAGGTATGCAGATGCGCGTTGACGAAACCTGGCACGACAATAGAGTCGCGACCGTCAATCACGTCCGCACCTGCGTCAGGAAGCTCCTGACCGAGCGCGGCGATCACGGACCCATCGATGAGAATGTCGCCGTGCAGATCGCCGAGCGATGGGTCCATCGTGATGATCGTCGCGTTTCTTATCAGAGTCTTTTGCATAGCCAACCTTTTCCTTTGCCAACTCTAAATATTCGAGACGCCCTCAGCCACCCTCGCCGTTGCCCTCAAACGGCGAGCATATTAAAAACGTAATAGAATAAATAGTGCGGGTTTGTGGAAACTCTGTTCACATCGGTGAATAATTTCTGAGGTAAGTCAATGGACCATTTGCAAGCTATTCGCATTTTTTCACGGGTCGTTGAAACAGGGGGGTTCAGCCGGGCAGCGCTCTCGCTGAAAATGCCTAATGCGACGGTAAGCAAGTGGATCAAATCGCTGGAAGTGCATCTTGGCGTGAAGTTGCTGGAACGCAGCACGAGGAGCGTCAGCGTGACGACCGATGGCGCCGCTTACTATGAACGTACTCGCCATCTGCTCATGGAACTGGATGACATAGAAGCCACGCTTGGCCGGGCCCAGACAAGCCCGCGCGGCGCGCTGAGGGTCGACTCCGGCGGGTCGACCGCGAGCGGCATACTAATCCCCGCCTTACCAGCCTTTTGTGCGCGCTACCCCGATATTCAGGTGCAACTAAGCGTCACCGACCGTACCGCAGATCTCATCGCCGAAAACATCGACTGTGCGATTCGGAGCACGTCCGATGATCCCAATCTTGTGACGCATCCGATCGGCGCGCTCGCGTGGACCACATGCGCGAGTCCCGCGTATCTGGCGAAGTACGGCACGCCGAAGCATCCGCGCGACATCGTCGATAAAGACATGCCTGTTGTCGGATACTTCTCCGCGAGTACCGGTCTTACCCAGCCACTTAAATTTTGTCGCGGTGTCGAGGAAATTACGCTCGACCGACCACGCAACGTCGTGCTCGTGAGCGAGAGCAATGCTCACCTTGCAACGGCGCTAGCGGGTCTGGGCATAGTTCACACGCTGGACTTCATGGTGCGCCCGTTCATCGACCAGAAGAAGCTCGTGCCCATTCTCGTTAAATGGCGCCCTGGTCCTCTTGAAGTCTATATTGCGTATCCTCCTAGCCGGAGATACAGCACCAAGGTGAGGGTGTTTGTCGACTGGGTGAGTGCGCTATTCGCGTCGGTGTGAATGAAGCTGGATGGGCCACGCGGTACGAAAGGGAAGATTACCCCCGGCCCGGTTCGTGGCCGCGCCTTCTGGGTACGCGGCAGGGCATGCGTGGTCGGGATATATGACGACTTTGGGAAACGGAATCGTGAAGATTGGCATCATTGGCGCCGCATAGCCGACACCGCGATCGAGGATGTAAGGCGCCGTGTTGCCGCGACCCGTTGGCCTGACGATCCCGGCAACGAGGATTGGAGCTATGGCGTCAACGCCACCTATCTGCGAGGCCTTGCGGATACCACAGTCACCGATTTTCATGGGCCAGACAAATGCGTCGATGGTTTGGGACGGTCAATTATCCACCCACGTGAAAGGAGAAACCACACCTCGCTAGTTTATCTGCTAAGCGAAACGCAATAGACTCAGCAGCGTCAATCATCCACCGAATCAACATCCAAATGAGCGCACACGACAACCTGGTTCTAGCCCAGGCCTTTCTCGCCAAACTGGGCTCTGGTGCCAGCCCGGAAGAACTTGCCGAGCTGTTTACCCCGGACCTTATCTGGGACATCCCTGGTGACGTAGGGGCGCTTCCATGGATCGGACGAAAGGTTGGGCGTAGCGCCGCGACCGACTTCTTCCGCGACACCGCGACCATGGTCGAGCGGGTGAGCCTGGACATTCAGGATGTCCTCGCCAGCGAGGAGCGCGCTGTGATCGTCGGTGAACTGAAGACTCTTATTAACCATACGGGAAAGCTGATCGAGACGGCATTCGCGATCATACTCACTTTCGCAGGTGACAAGGTCGCGACGTATGTGATGCTCGAGGACAGTTTCGCTGTATCTCGAGCCGCCCGGAAATAAGACATGAATGCGGGCGCCAATTGGATCAGGTGTCTGCCGGGAGGATAGGGGAGTTGTGACGCGGTCAGCTTGACCGCCCGCTCGCATGAGCGCAGATCAGCTTTCTGGGTGTTGCTCACGGCAATGTCACGTCATATGCGGGAGGCGCTCTCAATGTGAAAAGGATAACTGGCATGCGACGCAATTGAGCCACGAGTCGTCAGTAGCAATCGGCCAGTTTCCGGAAGACGGTTCGTCGGTGCAACGCTTACAGGCTATTGGGCCGACATGGTCTGCTGCATTGCTCGCACGTCGCGCAGTGGCGAGAGCCCATACATCCGGTTGTATTCCCTGCTGAACTGTGACGGACTCTGGTATCCGACGCGGTAGCCCGCAGTTCCAACATCAAGGCACTCCGTCAGCATCAGACGGCGAGCCTCATGGAGACGAAGTTGCTTCTGGTATTGCATTGGCGTCATTGCTGTAACCGCCTTGAAGTGATGATGCAGCGAAGAGATACTCATCCCAACCCGGTCGGCGAGTTCTGAGATAGAGAGGGGCGCGGTGAAATGTTCCCGGAGCCAGCCGATAGCCTGAGCAACCTTGTTACCCGGGGTCTCGCCCATCGCGATCTGCATCATTCGCGGACCGAATGGTCCGGTCAGAAGTCGATAAATAATCTCCTGCTCGAACAGAGGTGCCATCACCGGAATGTCGTCAGGTCGATCGAGAAGTCGCAACAGTCTGACAGAGGCATCGAGGAGATCTGCCTGTGCCGCGTTAACGGCCACGCCTCGCATTTCATGGGTGGCGAAGGCCTGTTTCGTCGGAGCAACCAGGTCGAGAACCTGTTTCAGGCGATCTGGTTTTATGGCCATGCCGAAACCCAATTGCGGCGTCTGGGCGCTCGCCCTGGTCACACGAGATGCGACGGGAAGATCTATCGAGGTCACCAGATAATCCCCGACCCCGTAACTGAGCAATTCCTCCCCGAGTCGCAGGCTCTTGGCTCCTTGAACCACGAGTGCAAGGCAAGGCCACTGGGCAATGTGAAGAGGCTGCGTCGGTGAGGAACGCCTGGCGAAAAAAAGACCATCGATAGCGGTTGCATACTCGCCATCGCTGCTGGCGAATCGAGCAATGATCGATGCCATTTCCGCACTGTGGGAGTTTGGGATGGTTGTCATTGATATCCGCAATGGGCAAGTCGATACAGTGCGGCGATGATATCTAATTCTGCGATCCGCTGAATCTTTTCCTGAGAGATTTGCAGGATCGTAGATAAATTTTGCAGAATCGAGATAACGTCGAGCCAGTACTTCATCGGATAGTAAGGGCCGCGGGCCCCCCCTCGAAGTCAACCAGAACAGGAGCATTCAATGACGAGTTCAGCGCCGCCCATGTCGAGCAAGGTCGTTCTGGTCACCGGTGCAAGCAGTGGTATTGGCGAGGCTACAGGTCGTTATCTGGCAGCGATCGGCCATACGGTGGTTCTTGGTGCGCGACGTACAGATCGGATTGGCTTGCTTGCGCAGGAGATCCGGGAAGCCGGTGGCAAGGCGTTTCATTGGCATCTGGATGTAACGGACCTGGAGAGCGTCAGATCCTTCGCCGCATCGGCTTACGACCAATGTGGCCGTATCGATGTACTAATCAACAACGCTGGTGTGATGCCACTTTCGCTGATGGAGGATCTAAGGATCGACGAGTGGGATCGGATGATCGACGTCAACCTCCGAGGAGTCCTTTACGGCATTGCTGCGGTTATGCCGATCATGCGCAAACAGGGCGTTGGACACATTGTTAACGTGGCATCGGTGTCCGCCCACCGCGTGGACCCGACCGCAGCGGTCTATAGCGCGACCAAGTTCGCGGTACGGGCACTGTCCGAGGGGCTTCGGCAAGAAAGCAAGGATGTCCGCGTGACAGTGGTCAGCCCTGGCTTCACACGCAGCGAGCTGTTTGATGGAATCGGCGTCGCACCGTTGAAGACAGCGGTTCGCGCGATGATGGACCAGGCGTCTATTCCAGCGTCCGCTGTAGCGGAGGCTATCGGCTATGCGATCGGCCAGCCAGAGAACGTCGATGTCGGCGAGGTAATCGTTCGCGCGACTGCCCAGGGATGATCGAGATGACGAGGAATCGGGAGAGGGAGGCTATAGAGATCACGACCTTCAAGCTTGCTGGAGGTCTTACGGTGAAGGATTTTATTGCTGCCAATGTCGACATCGATGAGTGGCTAGATCGTCAACCGGGTTTTCGGTCCCGGCGCATTGCGGAGCTGGAGGATGGTTCGATCATAGACGTGCTGATTTGGGATTCGGTCGCGATGGGAACCGACGCGGCAGAGCGGATCATGGTCGAGATGGCAGATTCACCTGTGCATGCAGCAATTGATCAACGCTCTGTGGTGTGGCGCATTGCGCAGGTACGGCATCAAACGGTTCGAGCGGCTTAGATTCCCAACCTTCAGATACGAAACGGGAGAGAGTCGCTGTTCGAGACGGTTTAGTGACTGTTCTTGGGGAAGGCGTTCCGGGCAGAGGGCAAAGGCTGGCGCCCGCGCTGACTCTCGTTCAGCGCTGCTGGCTAAAGCAGGCGCGCAGTTCAGCGACGAAGAGGTCCGGTTGCTCGAAGGCGGCGAAATGCCCGCCTTTCGCAACCTCATTCCAATAGAAGAGCTTTGAGTAGGTACGCTCGCCCCAAACTCTGGGTGGTCGCGAGATCTCGCCGTGAAAAACGGACACGCCGACGGGGATATCAAGTTGCTGCCGCGAAAAGTCCGTCGCAAAGCTCTCAAAGTAAAGGCGCGCGGAAGAGGCCCCCGTATTAGCCAGCCAATAGAGCGTGATGTTATCGAGCATCTCGTCGCGCGACAGTTCTCGTTCTGGCTCATTGTTGGTGTCGGTCCATTGGGCAAATTTCTCATATATCCACGCGGCTTGACCGGCCGGCGAATCCGAAAGACTGTAGCCAATCGTCTGCGGTCTCGTGGACTGGAGCTTCGAATATCCCATACCGTTATTGGCGAATGCCGTGAGTTGAGCGATGGCGGCCCTTTCTTCGGCGGTAGGCTCTCCTTCAACCGGTGGTGGGAACAGAATGGGAAGGTTCAGGTGAATAGCCTTCAGTCCGTCCACATGCTGCTTAGCCATCCATGTCGTAACGCCTGCGCCCCAGTCTCCACCTTGCGCAACCCAGCTTGAATAGCCCAGGCGCTTCATTAGCACGGCCCAGGCTTTCGCAATATGAGGCAAGCCCCATCCGCGCTCAGTCGGCTTGTCAGAAAACCCGTATCCCGGCAGCGACGGTACGACGACATGAAAAGCGTCATCAGGTGTGCCGCCGTACGCTGTTGGATCTGTTAGCGGTCCGATAACCTTGAGGAACTCGACAACCGAGCCTGGCCACCCATGGGTAAGGATGATCGGCAACGCGTTCTGGTGTTTCGATCGCACATGCAAGAAATGAATGCCAAGACCGTCAATCTGGGTCCGGTATTGAGGAACGCTATTCAGCCGTCGTTCGATACGGCGCATGTCGTAGTCGGATCGCCAATACACCACAAGTGCTTTCATCTTTGCTAGCGGCACGCCTTGGGACCAGTCACTGACGGTCTCCTTCTCGGGAAAACGCGTTGCAGCAAGTCGCGCCTTCAGATCCTGGAGCGCAGCAGTTGGAATGGCGACACGGAAGGGCGTTACGGCTTCTGAGGTGAACGGAAGCGCAATAGCCGTCGCTTTCGCTTCTGCTTTTCGTACCGCCGTCAAGCCGCTTCCAAGGCTCAACGTGCCAAGCCACGCAGCGGCTCGAAGCGCTTTGCGACGCATGAAGTCCACGCTAAGTGACGTCGAAGCGTCGGACGAAGTTGATGTCATGAGAAACCTCTATACGTTTGATGGGGCGAAATTCCTGTTCCGACTCAATGCGGGATGACGACGACTATAGAAGCCCAAAGATTGTTGATAAAGTGGCCAGGCGCGATATCTTTATCCACACACATAGATAATCGACATGGACCAGCTGCATGCCGTCCGGGTGCTCGCTCGCGTTGTCGAAACGGGCGCATTCACGCGTGCCGCCGACTCGCTCGACATGCCGCCTGCCACAGTGAGCAAACTCGTGCGATCACTGGAGCGACATCTCGGCATCAGGCTGCTCCAGCGAACCACGCGACGGGTCACAGTCACTCCAGAGGGGGCGGCTTACGAGAAGCGCGCTGCGCGCGTGCTGAAGGAACTCGAGGACATGGACGGCTACGCATCCACATCGGCTCGCCGAGCGCAAGTTGCGTGTTGATCCCTTCATCGCGCGGTATCCCGACATACGTGTCGATCTCGGTGTGGGTGACCGGCAAATCTCCTGGGCAAGAACGTGGATGGTGTGGCCTGCGGCGGCAGCGCCGACGAGCTTTCGGTAATTGCACGTCAGCTTGGCCGCGCAACATGGGTGACATGTGCGACCGTTGTATATTTGACATAATATAAATTAGCGAACTTTTTGATGTAGTAGCTTTATAGAGATGTCGTGTTCTAGCCATTTAGAAATGTCGTGTTTGGGCCTCGGTATGTTGGCCGGTTCCTCGTGGGACTACGGAGCCAGCCATGCATCCAGCCACCCTGGTGACATTGAACATGCGAGAACTCGACCGTCTGAAGGTAATCCAGGCTGTTGTGGACACGGGCCTGAAGCCCGGACGTGCGGCTGAGAAACTGGGCGTGACGGTCCGGCAGATCGAACGGCTGGTACTCAGGTACCGGGAATCGGGTGCAGCAGGCGCGATGTATGAACTCAACATTGACACGTTCTGCGCGAACAGCAGCCCGGCCAAGGGGCGCGTCGAGCGTGCGCATCTGACGCTGCAGGACCGGCTCGTGAAGGAGTTGCGGCTGCGCGGCATCAGCACGATCGTTGAAGCCAATGCCTATGCGCCCTCCTTCATCGCGTCGTACAACGCACGCTTCGCGAAGCCGCCGAGGAGCGATTTCGACGCACACCGGCCGCTGCGGGCCGACGAGAATCTCGATCTGCTGATGACGTGGCGCGAAACCCGGCGCGTGACCAAATCGCTGACGGTGCAGTACGACCGGGTGATGTACCTGCTGGACGACACACCGGAGAATCGCAAGCTGATTCATCGCTATATCGATGTGTGGGAGTACCCGGACGGGCGCATCGAGATCCGTGCCGATGAGCGGGTGCTGCCGTGCCGGCAGTACGACAGGCTGGCAGAACTCGATCGCGGCACGGTGGTGGAACACAAGCGCCTGAGCCACGTCCTGCAGGTCGCTCAGGTCATTCAGGCGCAGCGCGATAACCGGCGCATCTCCGGTTCCCCTTCGCGTACGAATCAGGGACAACCGGTTCGCGCAAAGGAGCGCACGCAGGCCACGAAGAAGCAGCGCGAATTTACGCAGGACGACATCAACGAAGTGGTCGTGGAACTGGCACAACGCAGACAGCCAAAATCACCCGGCAAACCCGGCCGTCGGCCTGCAGGTGCTGGCTGAGTGGACGCAAGCGCCCTGCTGTTTCAGGCGCCGTCCTTCAACAATGCGTGAGCGGCAACCCTTTATAAACGAACCCTTTAGCCCTTGAAAACACGACATTTCTAAATAGCTGCCGCTACGACATCTTGAAATGGCTACGACAGCTGGTCGTAATTTATCAACAGTCAAGTGGATAGTTAAATCAGAGTTCAGACCTCACAGATTCCAGCCGTAGAAACAGGACTGGACACCTCATCCGGTCTTTTTTTTCGCCTTCAACAACCAGCCTGAGAGACCCGCATGGCCATCCGAAAACATCACTTCCTCACACGTCACAACGCCGCCTCGCTGAACGAGTTCCAGTACTACGCGCGCGGCATCCCCACCAACTACCTGTGCCGGATGCTGCAACGTCACCCGCGCACCATCCGTCGATGGACGAGCGGCCAGGCCGTCATCCCGCCCTGGGCCATCGCCACGCTGCGCCTGCAAACGCTCGAGCACCAGCTAATACGCGACCAGATGGGCTACACGGCCATCGAGCGTGATGCACAGCGGCCGCCGGCCATCCCGCTGAAGCACACGATGCCTGCCGCGAACGAAGCCGTCTATGAACCGCGAACGCGACACCAACTCCCGTTACCCGGTTTCGCACACTGACAGCCGCGTGCCCTTCCATTGCAGTCCACACTTTTTGTATATACAATAAATCATGGAAATTGAATTCGATCCTGCCAAGGACGAGAGCAACATCCGCAAACACGGCATCTCACTGGCCCGTGCCGCTGAACTGGACTGGAACGAGTGCTGGGAACGGCGCGACGACCGTGCCGACTATGGTGAGGCGCGTTATGTCGGTCTCGCACCACTCGAAAATCGCCTGTACGTCATCGTGTACACCGAGCGCGGCAACGTAACGCGGGTCATCAGCCTGCGCAAGGCAAACCAACGGGAGTACGACGACTATGTCCGACAAGCGTAGATTGATCCGTCCAGGCGACGACGAAAATGCAGCGATCAATCGCGGCATCGAGAATGATCCCGATAGCCCCGAAATCACCCGGGAGCAGATCGCCGAAATGAAACCGCGCCATGCACGCATGGGACGACCTCCGGTCGACGTCACGAAAGTCGCGACCAGCATTCGTTACGACCGTGACGTCCTCGAAGCGTTTCGTTCTACTGGCGATGGCTGGCAAACGCGCATAAATGAAGTGCTGCGCGAGTACGCCAAATCTCACCACATGATCTAGATAGCGGATCTCTGGACTCAACCCTGCCCCGACTGTGCCGACCTTCATGGTCGGCCAGCGACGACTGATGCACACGAACATCTCACGAATGCGGGCAGGGACATGAACAACCATGTCGTCCTTGAAGAACACTACACCTGCAAGCGTTGCGACGCAGCGTTCGCCCGCATCATGGCGGGCGAACTCCGAAAGCAGATACAGATACTTCTGAACGCCGGTCAGCATTGATTCGCATCGGGCCATCGTTGCCTAACCGCCAATGAAAAAGCCCCGCCATGTAGGGCTTTCATCACATTCACGTGCTGAACCAGCATCGCGGCGGCCGGACACGACCGCTGCATCATTCCGATCAAGCCCGAACACATCGACGCGTGGCTCAATCCTGGCCCTTCGAATCTAGACGCGTAGTATGCGATCCTTCACGACCGCATCCAGCCGTTCTATGAGCACAAACTCGCTGCGTGATAATCCAGGATTGATCAAAATCGCTTCCAATGCCATTCTCTGTATCGTGCGGGCACAGGAGAATTAAAAGATGGCTACAGATCAGACGGATACAGCTCAAAAAGTTACATCGCAAACGAAGGCAATCAGGGGCGCTATGGGAGCCGCCTGTCTTTCAATTGTTAAATTCACTGCGGGAAAATATATCACAGCTGGTTTCGCCGCCATGATTGGATTCGGAATCGGAAGTCTTTGCTACATCATAGTGGGTGCTGTAGTTGCTGAGCATTTCGCTGAGGATTACGCAGATAATGGAAAAACAAAACGCAGCGCGTTCATCGCGGGTATTGTTGCACCGGGTTTAGTAGTTGCTCTTTTCGCAAACCCTCAACTCGCACGCGAATCATCAATCCCCGATATTCCAACCTTATCCACCAACATTTCGATGATACCCTTCCCTGTTCCCTTCATTTCGGACAGCTTCGCGGAATCTCCAACTGACGATCAAGGTGCACTATTGAACGCCAATGGAAAACCGTTTGTTCTTGGAAGGGATTACGCCGCTCCAGGTATTGCGGATGGTTTTAAGGCGGCACTAGGAATCGCATCGGAACAGCCCACTTTTTACGTCGTTGGAAAATCTAACGATCAGCAAACGGCATCGAAAACTGCCGATTTTCTGAATAAATCATTCGGATCGACGGTATTGGGTGGCAATAATGCCATGGTTGTCCGACCTTATAACGGGCATACTTTTTACGTCACAGTTGGCTCGGCATTGACGTCTTCTGCGGCGGTTGAGAGGCAAAGACAGATCAAGGCGTGGGCAACTGAAAAGCTTACCGATGGAGCATCTACTGATGATAAGACCGCTGCGGCGATTCTTTTAAAAGGACAAACAGTCCCCAGCGACTCACTGTTCACACCACGGTAGCGCGAGATTTTGCCACCATGCCGAATGCGATCATTGTTACCGACCTTACTGCGAATCGGGTTCTTCATCGTCGGTCTTGAGATCTTTCGGGAGAACCCACCAACTTCCTTTCCTCTTTTTCACTATCCGCTCTACCGCAACGTGATCCGGATCAACAAACTCCGGACTTTCCGAACCCGATTCGACAGTCGGTGCATCAGTAAAATTCCGTAGGCTCTCCACGATCTTCCTATCGCCCTCTGGACTACTTTCCGCCTTCCACTGTTGGCTCTCTCGCCAGCCAGGGGCATGCTTGTCCCACAACCGAATTATCAGCGCGTCGTCGCTTCCGACCGGCGATGGCGCAAACCGCATAATGCCGCGCTCCAATTCCTCTTGGGGAAAACTCGCGAAGTGTCCATTCAGTCGCCCAAGCTCCTTTTTTAGATCTTGTCCCCAAACAAAGCTCTGGTCCGAACGAAGGAACGGTACGGAACATCGTTTATGAAGCTTATCCGACGACACGAAAATCATGCAGAACGGCAGATATAACAGGTAACCAATGTCTACTCGATTCGACGCACGCTCAGCCGAAATGAGACTGGCGGCCATGCAAATCTGAAAGAACAGTTCGACCGCCAACACGTGCGCGGCATACGGGGCGTACTCGTAAAGGGGACGATACAACTCAATCGCCCAACGTTGGAGTATGGGGTGATGCAACTCACGAGGTATATCGACAAAAGCGAAGAGCAGCGCCATCTGTTCAAACGACTGCGTCTTAGACCGAACCAAATCCATTGCAATTTGGTGTGCGTCTTCGACAGACTTACAGTCCTTCGAGTCGATACCGACCTTCCGCATGCGCTCCGCCGTGCGGGGCAAATCAAGCGTCGACAACATGTCTCGCCAACCTCTCGCGAAAAGATGCTCGACCTCCTTAAACTCGCCACGCTGCCAACGACTAAATGCTTGGGCCTCAGGGGCCGGCTCAAACACCACGCCCGCCTTTCCATCAGCAGACCGGACAGCACGGCCTCCGGCGAGAGGTATTCGCCCACTCATGGGCAGCCGCATTCCCATCAGATTAGAAACGCAAAGTTCACGGTGATGAGCGCACGGCACACCAGTCAAGCCCGGTGTTTTATCGGCGATCATCCTGACCAACTGCTCACTCGTACGCCCCGATGAACTGGTGGCCTTCGTCAGATCAGCTAGCGTTTCGACGTAAAACAGCGGGCAAATATTCGGATAGAAAAAATGATCAAACCAGACCGATTCATCAACGGTCAGCGATTGAAGGAACGACTTATCAAACAGCGCGACTGGACCCATGTGATCTTCAAAGCCGTTAGCGAACGTAATTCGACTCGATCATGGTGCCATGTCAAGCTTATCAGGACAAGAACCGAGCAGCATCAGCGACAAAATTAGCAAAGTCAACAATCGTTGACTTATAGCTATCTGGTTGAAAGCCAAAAACACCCCAACTCCTGCTGCCAATACACCTGACATCGATTCAGCGTCGCCCCCGCCCATTTGGCGGCAGCAAATACACGTTTGATCACGCGCATCGGATCGTCCGACAGAATGTGATCGATCGACTCAGCGGCAGGCACCAAAATGCCCCTGCTCGTCCAGTAGCGCTTTTCGTTCAACTTGTGCGACTCGAAACCCTTCACGATGTACTTCGACAGGTAGCCCGCCAGCATGTGACGCGGGCCCTTCTCCCTGTACGGACTGCGCGCATGGATGTTGCCCATCGCCCGACCAACGATGCTCCACCAGATGCGCCGCATCAACTCCACACGCACACGCCCGTGCACTGCGATATGCAGATGCCAACCGCCGCTCTTGTGCCGCTCAGGCACCGCGACGTACTCAAACCCTTCAATCCTCGCCACGCGCCTGCGGAACTGGTCAAGACACGCCTTCAACCGTTCCGTATCCATCATCGCGCCACGAAACGTCAGCGTCACCAAGTGATCGGCCTGAATGGCCTTGCAGCGCTGCCGCACCTGCTGTTTTGCACGTTTCGCCGCATTGAGCAAATTGTCTTCGCTGTTCTCAGACTTGCCCCGCTTCGCCCGAGGTAACAAACTCAACCGTTGAGCGCCCATGTAGCGATCAGTCAGAGTCACAACCGTCTGGCCGACGAACTCGCATTAGCCCCCCGCATCCCGCCGCATCCAACGAAACCACCCGCTCTCCGGCATAAACCGCACAACCAGCAACAGCAGCGCAAGCAACGCCGGATACGCACGCACATCGGTCGCAACCGGCTCGCGATGTACAAGCCGCGCATCGCGCATCGCATCACTCAGCGAAACCGGCGTCAGCAGACGTCGATAGCCGAAGCCGATCCGCCCTGCCACTGCCGCCAGGTACTGCCCGCGCAACGCCGAACGTTCTTCGTGGCTATCCGGCGACGCCGCTCCCTGCGGCGTCGGCACCTGGATCACGTCGTTCGCCTGCCAGTAGCCGATGCGCTCGCCGTTCGCATCGGTCTTCGGAATCGGCGCTGGCTGATCGCCGCCGACGCCGATCAGCCAGCCGCCGACCTGCTCTGGATTAATGTCGCGCACCAGCGCATCGGACGGTAGCACAGGCGGTGCTTCCTGACCGTCGGTAACGAAAATCACCGCGACACCGCGTCCGATCTCGCGCGCGACCCGCACCGCCGAATACACACCGCCCTCCGCGATGCGGCTCCAGTTGGTCCAGCGCATGCGTCCGTCGATCGCGTCGAGCGACGCAAGCAGCGCATCGTAATGGCTGCACACCTCGATCGGCCCCAGCAACAGCAGCGTGCGCTCGCCGGTAAACACACTCCATCCGATCTTCGATCCGCACGGCAGCTGCGCGAGCGCATCGCGCATCGCGGCGCGCGCGAATGCGAGCCGGCTCACCGGTTCGCCGTTCAGACTTTCGTCCTCGACGTCCATGCTCTGCGTGATGTCGAACGTCACGACGTAGCTGTACGTGTCACGCGGTAACGTCACACGCGGCAGCACGACCGCAGCCACGAGCAGCACGCACGCCGCCGCGGTGAACCCATGGCGCCAGCTTCTCAAACCTCGCACGATCGCGCCGGTGTTCACGGCAGATCCTTGCTCTGCGGATCGTGGACCTTGATGTTGCTTTGCGACTGCACGTCGCGTGGCCCCGGCGGCTCGCGTGTCTCCGGCGCGAGCCATAGCGCCCGTTCGAGGTTGTAGCGCGCATCCCAGTCGTCGGGCGCCGCGCGCAGCAGCGTGCGGTAGCGGGCCTTCGCCTCGTCGATCATAGCGACCGAAGGAACCGCACCGGGCACGGCATTGCCAATGCCTTCGCGCAGGTACAGGTTGCCGAGATCGAAGAGCGCGGTGCGGGCGACGTCGTCGGGTGCGCGCGTGTGAATCAGTTCATCGTAGAGCTTGCCCGCCGCGTCGTAGGCACCCGCTTTCGACAACGCCACCGCGCGCGCAAGCCGCGCCTCGGGCACACCGCTATCGTTGGGGGTACCGCTGCGCGGCGACGCGCTCGCCGCATCGATCGCACGATTCACGTGCTGCGCGCGCAGCAGACACGCAGCGTTGTAGCCGATCGCGGCGACACAGCACAGCGCGATCGCGCCAAACACGAGATGGACCCGGTTGCGCATCATGGCCACGCCCTCACCCGGACTTGCTGCAGCACCAGCAGCAGCGCACAGCAGAGCAGCGCGACCGCGAAGCAGTACGGGCTCGCATCCTGTCTTGGCAACTGTTCGACGAACGACGTCAGCGCGTTCTGCTGCCGGTCGATCTCGGTCATCGCTGCGGTCATCGCGCGTGCGTCGCCGGCCTGGAACAACCGGTACGGTGTCTTCAGCGTGAGGAAATAGCGATGCAGATCTGCTTCAGGCGACCCCGCATTCGTCGTCACGGTCGCGTTCAGATCGGGGCTGTAGACGCTGCTGCGCAGATAGATGAAGTACAGCGCGATCCGGCTTCGCGCGAGGCCCGCTTCGATCAGCGCGCGTGCGTGCTCGTCGAGGCGCGCGCCGCCGTCGGACACGAGGACGATCGCGCGCCGTCCCGCCCACGTCGCGCTGTCGAATTCGCCGATCGCCCGCAACAGTCCGCGATCGAGCTGCGTATCAGGCATCCCGCGGCCGATCGCGGTGCCGTCTATCGCACCGTCAATCGCGCGATGATCGTAGGTGAACGGCATCGCGAGTACCGGGCTGATGCCGAACATCATGAGCCCGACGCGGTCGTTCGGCCGCTTCGCGACGAAACCGGTCAGCGACGCGCGCGCGACCTTGCTCTTCGAATCGCCGGTCGACTCGATGCCCTTGCTTTCCATCATCTCGTCCATGCTTGCGCTGCGGTCCATCAGGATCAGGATTTCGGCGCCGCTGCCGATGTGCACGGTCTGCAGATGCGAGCGTCCCGGCCCGGCGAGGCCGGCGACGATGCCGAGCATCGTCAGCACCGCGCCCGTGCGAGCAAGCCATTCGAGCCAGCGACCCGTTCGGTCTACCGGCAACCACGCGACCGACGGGAACGGCAGCGTGTCGCTACGTCGCGGCAGCAGCGGCAACACCGCAAGCGGCAGCAGGACCAGCATCCACGGTCGCGCGAAATCGAAAACCCCGGTCATCGGTGGCGACGCCTTTCGGCGAGATAGAGTGCGCGGCACAGATCGCGCAGCGCATGCGGATCAGCGGACGCCGCAGACGAAGCGGACACGAAGTACCGCTGCGCCGACTGCCGGTAGAAGCGCTCGATCCGTTCGTGCAACGGCTGCAGATGCGGCGCCCGGTCGAACAGCGTCGCCAGCGCGCCCGCGTGCACGACCTGCCCCGCGGTTTCGTTCAGCGCATGGTGCAGGCCGAGCCATGCGTCGACGGACGTATCGGCATCGCGCGGATCGACACGCCGCATTCGTTGCCACAACCGTGCGAACGGCAGCCGCCCTGCTTCGCGATGATTGCGCCACAGCCACCAGCCAGCCCACACGAGCAGCGTCGCGATCAACAGGCCCGCTGCTATCTCGAGCCGCTGCCGCAACGGCGCGATGGCGACACGCGGTGCGTCGCGGTCGGGCCGCATCGGCTGCAGATTGCCTGCGCCGAACGCATCCGCGGGCGTCAACGGGCCGACGCTCGCGGGCCACTCGGCGACCTGCAATGCAGCGCCCGCAGCCGTGCCGAGCGTCATCGCCGGCAGCGCGATGCGCGTGAGCGTCTGCGGCGCGTTAACGATCTGGTAGCCGACGACCATCCAGCGGCGACCGTCGCGATCCGTTTCGACACGCGATGGCCGGCGCTCGAGCCACAGCCCCGTGCGCCCCACCGACGGCGCGGCGACCGTCCCGAGATCCTTGCCGCCTGCCTGCAGCAGAATGCGCTGTTCGAGCACGTCGCCGATCGTGTAGCCGAACGCGCGCGGCTGCTGCACGGTCGCTGAAACGGATTGCGCAGCCGCACCGACGGTCGCGCACGCGAGTGCCGCAACCATCGCAAAACGACACAGCGCGCGAACGCTCATACGACCGCCTCGAGGAAGTAGCGCGACAGCGCCTGCGGATCGAACCCGCGCTCGACGTAAAACGGCCGCACGCCGCGCTTGCCGAACACGCGGCCAATCTCGTCGCGACGCCGCGCGACCGCATCGCGCCAGCGCTCTCTCGCGCGCCGGTCGAGCCACAGCGTGCGCCGCTCGCGCGATTCCGTATCGCGTACCGCGAGCAGCGGACCGCCATCGGGCGGCTCGATCTCGGCCGCGTCCCACACCACCATCGGTACGACGCATGCATGCGCGAGCAGATCGAGTACGGCGGACACCCCCGCGAGCGGCCAGTGAAAATCCGACACGATGAACACGAGCGCCTGCCGTCCCGCAAGTTTCGCCGCGGACCGCTGCAATCCTTCGATCCCTCCGCGCTCCGCGACTGCGCCGTTCGAACGGTCGCGCAGCATCCCGGCGAGCGCAGCGCCGATGCCGCGTCCATAACGCGCCGGCATGAACAGCTCGTCAAGGTCGCGCGCGTCGAAACCGGACAGGCCGACCGGATCGCCCGCGCGAAACGCGCTGTAGCCAAGCGCTTCGACGAAGTCCGCGGCGACCTGCAGCTTCGTGCGGTGCGCGCCAAACAGCATCGACGCCGACACGTCGACGAGCGCATACGCCGGCACTGCGACCCGCTGCAGATGCACGCGCACGAGCCACTCGTCACGGGCCGCGCGCACGCTCGCGCGCAGATCGAGCCGACGCGGATCGGGGTAGTCGAACAGACGGCCGTGCATCGCGAACTCCTGGCCGAAGCCGAAGCTCGCGCCGCGATGCGAGCCGGGTCGCACGCCAGCTGCGCGCATCGGCAGCCGGTAGTCGAATTCAGCGGGTCCGTTCATCGCTCACGGCACCGCGACCCGCGCCATGATCTGCGCGGCGAGCGCTTCGGCCAGCTCATGGCGGCGCAGTTCGTAGACCGGCGTGAAGAACACGCGATGACCGAGCGCGGGCATCAGCACCGCGTGTATGTCCTCCGGCTCGAGATGCGAGCGTCCCGCGAGCCACGCGACGACCCGCGCCGCGCGCAGCAGTGCGCTCATGCCGCGCGGACTCGCGCCGGCGAGCACGAGCCGCGACATGTCGACGTCGTCGAGCGCGATGCCGAACTGCTGCGGCGTTTCGGTGGCTTGCCAGATGTCGAGCACGTAGCGCTCGATCGTTTCGCTCGCGTGCACGTCGCGCTGGATCGCGGCACCGACCGCGTTCAATTGTTCCCAAGGCACGATCGCCGGCGCGAGCCGCTCGAGCAGCGCATCGACGTCGTGGTACGCCGGGTCGAACACCAGCGCGCGGCGCACGTCGGGTTCGGCCGGCGTCGGCATGTTCAACTCGAACAGAAAGCGGTCGCGCGCGGCCGACGCGAGTTCGAAGGTCTCTTCGCGCTCGACCTTGTTGCGATCGGCGAAGACCGTCATGTGCGGAAAGCGGTGCTCGCGGTCGAACGCCCACACCGAGCGCTCGGCCATCGCGCGCAGCAACAGCGACTGCACCTGCGGTCGCGCGCGGTTGATCTCGTTGAAGAAGAACGTCGACAGCCGTTCGCCGTGACGCAGCAGCGGACCGGGATCGATGCGCGGCTTGCCGTCCGCATCGACGTATGTGTGATAGACGAGGTCGCCCGGCATCAGGTCGATGGTTCCCTCGACGCGCTCGAACTCCCCGCCGACGACCCGCGCGAACGCGCGCAGCACGGTGGTCTTGCCGACCCCGACCCCGCCTTCGAGCAGCACGTGGCCGCGGGCGAACAGCGCGACGTTGATGAGACGGACGGTCTGGCGCTGGCCAATCATGGCCTTCGCGACTTCGTCCTCGATCTGCAGTGCACGGGCACGCCAGTCGTGAAGCTGTTCGCCAGCACCCATCGATTCGATTCCTTGTAGTCGTGTGCTTATCGTGCGGCCGTCGGAGACAGGCGACGCGAGCGCTACCCCGCGTACGCGTGCGCGAATGCATTCACCGGATGCATACTTTGTGCCGATCGTGCCGACAGCGCGAATCGCGCACCCAGCATCGCACCGGGCCCGTGCGCGCATGCGAACCGGTGGCACGGTGTCACGCCGCGCGGAGACACAGTGTGTCATCGCACGTCCGGTACGGAGCCGCGGCTAGAACCGCTCGATCATCCCGATCTGCACACCCCGCACCGGGGCGCCCGGATACGCGACCGGCAAGCCCGTCACGTTGACGCCGCGCAGCGTGAACGCCGCTTTGCCGCGGTTCTCGAGATCGGCGGCGGTGAAATAGACCAGCAGCGTGCGCGACATCGTGTATTCGAACGCGATGCTGAACTGGTCGGCATCGTTGCCCTCCCCGCTGCGGTCGCGCGCATGCGTGTAGCCCAGCGACGCGCGGGCCCGCGGCGAAATCGCCCACGACGCGGACAGCGACACGCCGTCGTCGTGATAGCGCGGGCTGCCGCCGTCGCCGTTGAAGTACGCCGCATACGCGCGCACCGGGCCGAACAGGTACGACGCCCCCGCGAAATTCGCGCGCAGGCCCGCTTCGCCGTGCGTCTGCTGGCGCGCATACGACAGCCGCAACGCGTCGTGCGTGTAGTTCGCGGTGACGAAGTAGCCGCCGAGACCGTTGCCGTCCCCGGGATCGCGCAACGCGATCATCGCGGTGACGTCGAAGCCGGCGAACTTCGGCGACAGCCAGGTCAGCGCGTTGTCGGTGTACGGCGTGATCTTCGACAGGTTGTTCAGCCCCGAGCCGATCGTGCCGGCGCCGAACGCGTCGAGGCCGCCCTTGAACGGAATGTAGAGCGGCGAATATTGCCGCCCGAAGCGCGTCTCGCCCCACGGGCCGTGCAGCCCGATCCACGCCTGCCGGTTGAATAGCGTGCCCGCGGTTTCGAGCATACCGTTCGCCGTATCGAAGCCGCTCTCCAGATCGAAGACGACACTCGTGTCGCCGTCGAGCGGCTCGCTGCCGCGCAGGCCGATGCGCGAGCCGCGATAGGCACCGGAATCCATACGCGGCGTCCAGCCGTTGCCGGCGTTGGTAACTTCGATGCTGGTGTCAAGCACGCCGTAGAGCGTGACCGAGCCCTGTGCGTGCGCCGTGCCTGTACCTATGAACGCGCAGGCCGCGAGCGGCAGCGCCGTCCTCGCCGCGAGCCGAAGCAGCAGACCAGTCATTTCACGATCGCCGCACGGGCAGACGGCTTCGCGTACGCCGCATACTCGTGCTCCAGATACACGGCCGCGTGTTCGAGCAAAAAATGGCGAAACGCCACGCAGGTGGGCGACAGCTGCTTCGAGCGCAGGTGCACGACCTGCCACGTGCGCTCGATCGGCGTGCCGGTCACGTCGAGCAGCGCGATCTCGCCGGTACGCAGTTCCAGCAGCAGCGTGTGCAGCGAAATCAGGCTGACGCCCATGCCGGCCATCACCGCCTGCTTGATCGTTTCGTTGCTGCCGAGCGTGACGACCCTCACTGGCGTGAACAGATGCTGGCGAAACATTTCCTCCGCGGCCGCGCGCGTACCGGAGCCGGGCTCGCGAAGCAGGAACGTATCGCCGCGCAGTTCCTGCAGGTCGAAGCGACGCGCGTCGCGCAACGGATGCGTCAACGGCGCGATCACCACCTGTGGATGAGAGGCGAGCGGCTCGGTCGTCGTGTCGAGTTCGGGCGGCGGGCGTCCCATGATCGCGAGATCGATCGCGTTATCCTGCAGCAGGCGCAGCAGCGCGTCGCGGTTGCCGACCGAAAAATGCACGTCCACTTTCGGGTACAGCCGCGAATACTGCGCGAGCAGCTTCGGCGCGAAGTACGTCGCGGAGCTCACGATGCCGACCGCGATCGAGCCGCTGTCCGCCTGCTTCAGCGACGTCATCGCGTCTTCGGTGTCCTTGATCTCGCCGAGAATACGGCTCGCGTGATGCGTGAGCTTCTCGCCGGCCTCGGTCAGCGCGAGCTTGCGCGCGATGCGCTCGAAAAGCCTCAGGCCGACCGCCTCCTCGAGCTGATGGATCTGCATCGACACCGCCGGCTGCGTCAGATGCAGTTCCTCCGCGGCGCGCGCGAAGCTCGTGTAGCGGCTCGCCACCACGAAAATCTGCAGCTGACGCAAGGTCAGCGATCGAATGAAATTCACGTCGCCGCGACGCGCGACGAGCCGCGCCATCCCGGCCGAAGTGCGATGGCGACGTTCATCACGCTAGGCGGGTTGCTGGCCGAACGCATCGAGAGCGCGCGCCGAATAGACCAGTGCCGCGCCCGCGTTCAGCGCAATCGCCACCGACAGCGCTTCGGCCACTTCTTCACGGCTTGCGCCCGCCTTCGCCGCAGCCGCGCTGTGTATCGCGATGCAGCCGTCGCAGCGGGTCGTCACCGCGACGGCGAGCGAGATCAGCTCGCGGGTCTTCGCGTCGAGCACGCCGCCGCGCGCGGCAGCCTCATCGAGCGCCTGAAAACCGGCGAGCGTCGCGGGCGCGGTAGCGCCGAGCGCGCCGATCGCCTGCATCAGCTTCGGCGTGTAGTCCTGCGTGTCGATCAACATGCTGACCTCCTTATCGATCAGTGACGCACCGCGCGCAGACGTGTGCGGCTCGTCGCGAACCGCGGCGGCGAACCGGCAGCGATTAGCGGCTCGCCCGCGGCGCGTCGGACGGTTTCGCTGGCGTACCGGGCCGCCCGTTCGGCGGCGGCAATTTGCGCAGCGCGGCCTGGAACGTCAGCGTCTCGGTGTGCAGCGGATGCCCGAAGTCGCCATTCGCGCCGGGTATCTCGGCGCGAATCTGCGCGACCTGGCCCGGCACGCCGTCCGCGAGCAGGAACGTATAGCGCTTGCCAGTGTACTGCGCGAAGCGCTCCGCGTTCGGGTCGTCGCGATACGGCTCGACGACGATCTGCTGCGCCTTCACCGGCTTGCCGCCGATCTGGCTCGTCACGGTCTCGATTTTCGGTCCCGCGGCGAGCGCAAGACGCAGCCGCTGCTGGAAGTAGCGCCGCTGGCCGCCGGTCAGCTGCTGCATTTCGGTGATGTCGTGTTCGAGAAAATAGATGATCACCGGATTGCATTGCAGGTTGCCGACCGGCAGCGTGACGCTGCCGGTGCGGTCCGACACCTGCGCATCGCCCTTCGCGTTGCCCGGACTCACGATCAGCACCTTGACGAATTCCGCCTTGCGACTCGGCCCGTCCGAATTGAGCACGCTGTAGTCGAGTTCGGTTTGCGGCGCGATGCCGTGCAGATGATCGGTCGTGAAGATGAGCCGTTCGGCGGGCGTGATCTCATCGCTCGCCGCGGCGGGCGTGGCGAACGGCAGCGCGCCCAGCGCCCAGACCACGCACGCGGCCCGCGCAGCCGTGAACGCCTGCCCTGCACCGCGGCGCGCAAGCGCGCGCGCATCCGTCATGGCGACGCGTCCGCGGGTTTCGCGGGTTGCATGGGCGGTGCATCGACCGGTTTGAGCTGCGGCACCTCGTAGCTTGCAAGGATCTGGTCGATCTTGTTGTGATTCGCGCCGATCCATTGATCGACCTTGTCCTTCCACGCCTTCTCGCCGTAGCGCACGCCCATCGAGATCGTGTAGTCGAAGCGGATGCCCGGCCCGGCCGGGAACGGTACGAGCTTCACTGTGTCGCCGGCGCGCTTCGCGAAGTAGCCGGCAATCGGCCCCCACAGGAACACGACGTCGACGTTGCCGGCGCTCAGATCGTGTTCGATCATCTGGCCGGGATACTCCTGCGGGTCGCCGCTCTGTACCTGGTACGACACCGCCTGGTCGATCAGGTTGTGAGCGAGCAGCCAGTCCACCGCAGGCGTCTGCGAAAACATGCCGAAGCGCAGCTTGTGCAGCTGGTCGGGCGGCAACTTGAGCAGATCGTCGGGCGTATTGATGCCGGCGAGTTCGGGACGCTTCGCGAACACCATCGCGTACGTGGAGCGCAGGTACGGCTGCGTCGTCGACGTCATGTCATAGCCTTTCGGCACGCCGATGATCAGGTCGCATTTGTAGCGTCCGCTGTCCGCTTCCTTCTCGCGCAGCGTGTGGCGCACGAAGCCCATGCGCTGCGGAAAATACGTGTATTCGAGCTTGTAGCCGAAGTCGCTTGCCATCTGGCTCGCGATCCGGTTCTCGTAGCCCTCGCCCTTGTTGTTCGACAACGGCATGTTGTTCGGATCGGCGCACACTCTCAGCACGCCGTCGGCGCCGTCGTTGTTCGGCAGCGCCGGGCCGTCCGCGCGGACGGCCGCGCTCACGAATGCCGCGCAGCACAGCGTGGCCGCCGTGAGCGTGGCATGCAGCAACATTGCTTTGCGATAACGCATCGGGAACCTCCGGCTGGATAGCATCGCGGGCATCAGTGCGTTACTTCGCGTCGATGGCCTGCAGATCGCCCGGCTTGATCTGTCCATCGGAGCGTCCTTTCAGGTACGCGTAAAGGTTTTCCCAGTTCTTCTGCATCATCTGGCTGGAGCTGAAATCGGGCATGCCCTTGTCGACCCGACCACCGAATACCGTACGGTGGAATTCGGTCTGGTCGAGCGTCTTGAACGCGTCGACAAGCGACGGTCCGACGAGCCCCTGCTGTTGCGCACCGTGGCAGCGCTCACAGTCGAGCGCGCGCCAGGTCTTCCACCCAAGCAGCGTATTGCCGTCGACCTTGTTACCGTCGACCACCTTGTACGCGACCTTCGACATCTGCGGACTGTTCTGCGCATGCACGGCGGTTAGTACGACGGAAGCGAGGACGAGGGCTGCGGGCAACGCCCCCAGCAACACGATGGATCGGCCTTTCATGCACATGTCTCCTTCTGGTGAGGCGCGGCTCCGTTACGCGCGGCGGACGTACCGGCGTAACGGATGCGCGTGTCGATGCTTCGTTGCGTTCAATGTTCCTGGTCGTGGGTATCGTCGATATCAGCTCGCGCCGCCGGGAATCGCGAACACGAACAGCGTGCCGCCAAGAGCGGTGTACTTCGCGAGTTCACGATAGCCGCCCACTGCGCCAAGGCCTTCGGTCGACTTCTGCAGACCCGCGGCCATGCCGATGCCTGCCCAGCCACCAATGCCCGAATAGACGCCGACGAACTGCTTGCCCTGATACTCGTACGTGAAGACGTTGCCGATGATTCCGGACGGCGTCTTGAAGCGCCACAGTTCCTTGCCGTCCTTGATGCGCACGGCCTTGATGTAGCCTTCGAGCGTGCCGTAGAACGCCACGCCGCCCGCGGTTGCGAGCACGCCGGACCACACCGAGAAACGTTCGGGCTTCGACCAGACGATCTTGCCCTTCGCCGCGTCCCACGCGATGAAGTTGCCCATCGCGTTGTTCTCGCCCGGTCCCGGGTACATCGACAGCGTCGCGCCGACATACGGCTGGCCCGACACGTAATCGACGTCGAATGGCTCGTAGTCCATGCACACGTGATTGGTCGGCACGAGGAAGAGGTTCGTCGACGGATCGTAGGCCGCCGGCTGCTCGTCTTTCGAACCAAGCGCAGCCGGGCAGATGCCCTTCACGTTGTGATCGGAACCGGCCGCCTGCGTGGAGTACGCGGCGTTGCGGATCGGCAGGCCGCTCTTCATGTCGACGCGGTCGGCCCAGTTCACCGCCGGGTCGAACTTCTGGGCGACGAGCAACTGACCGGTCACGCGGTTCAGCGTATAGCCGAAGCCGTTGCGGTCGAAGTGAACGATCGCCGGGACCTTCTTGCCGTCGATCGTCAGGTCGGACAGGATCATCTCGTTGACGCCGTCATAGTCCCATTCGTCGTGCGGCGTCATCTGGTAGACCCACTTCGCTTCGCCGGTGTTCAGGTCGCGCGCGAAGATCGACATCGACCACCTGTTGTCACCCGGACGTTGCGTCGGGTTCCACGTGCCCGGATTGCCCGTGCCGTAGTAGACAAGATTCAGCTTCGGGTCCCACGCATACCAGCCCCAGGTGGTGCCGCCGCCGAGCTTCCACTGATCCCCCTTCCACGTCTTCAGCGACGAGTCCGCGCCGACCGGCACCATCTTGCCGTCGGTGTACGTCATCGTCTTGTCGGGGTTCATCAGCATGTCCTTGTCCGGACCCGTGCTGTACGCGGTCCAGGCAGGCTTGCCCGTCTTGATGTCGTACGCGATCAGACGGCCGCGCACGCCGAACTCGCCGCCCGAGATCCCGGTCAGCACCTTGTCGCCGAACACGTGCGGCGCGTTGGTGTTGGTTTCGCCGGCCTTCGGGTTGCCGTTCTGCGCGGTCCATATGACGTCGCCGGTCTTCGCGTTCAGCGCGACGAGCTTCGTGTCGGCCTGCTGCAGGAAGATCTTGCCGTCGCCGTACGCGAGGCCGCGGTTAACCGTGTCGCAGCACATCACCGACACGACCTGGTCGTCCTGCTTCGGCTGGTATTGCCAGATGAACGTCTGATCCTTCAGGTTGATCGCGATGACCTTGTTCGGAAACGGCGAGTGGATGTACATCGTGTCGCCGACCACCAGCGGAGAACCTTCGTGGCCGCGCAGCACACCGGTCGACATGGTCCATGCGACCTGTAGCTTGCCGACGTTGTTTTCGTTGATCTGCTTCAGCGGGCTGTAACGGTGATTCGCATAATCGCCGGCCTGCGTCGCCCAGTTCGCAGGATTCTTGATGAGCCCGTCCAGTTGCGGATCGGCCTGTGCGACGATAGTACTGAAGGCTGCCGATGCGAGGATCGCGAGCCCAAGAACCATGGTGCGTAAGTTCATGTCTCCTCCAGAATTGTCTTGCTGTTCAACTCACGAATGACCCACGCTACCTCGTTGCATCGTGCGCGCCATCTCGAATGCAGGTAACGATCAACGCCCTTCCCGATTCGACGTCGGGCTTTGTGGCGCATGGAGGGCAAACGCATATTCCATGCCGGAATCGAAACGCCGCGCCGCGTGGACCAGCACAGGCGTGTCCGCGCACACCGCGGCCGTCGCGCGGCACGGCCCGGACGTGACAGCCGGTGCCGCCTGCTTCGGATGACGCGAGACATACTGTGTCACCCGCGCGATACGAAGCGTGCCCACTGTGGCGGCCGATCGATGCGAGATACGTAGCCGGTCGTGACGAGGCATGACGACCGCGTGTTGATCGATAGGCCCCGCACGACTGGCTCGCCACTTGCTGCGTTCTTTCCTTTTCATGCGGCATTCGCGCGCGAGGAGCAACGGTCATGGCACAGGAAGAACACGTGTATTCCGACGACGAGGTCCGGCAGCGTCTCGCCGGCCCGCTGCAGCACTGGTATCTGGAAGACGGCTGGCTGCGGCGCAAATACCGCACCGAAGGATGGAAAGGCACGCTGATGGTGGTCAATACCGTCGGCCATCTCGCGGAGGCCGCGTGGCATCACCCGGACCTGACGGTCTCGTACGCGTTCGTGATCGTGAAGCTGAAGACGCACACGGCGAAGGGCATCACGGACAAGGACTTCGCGCTCGCCACGAAAATCGAAGACGTCGTTCAATGGCAGCCGGGCCACGAAGACGGCCCGCTCGAAGGCACGCCGACCGGCGATCCGCGCTTTCGCTATATCAAGTACGACGCACCCGATCCGGCCTGACACGGCGCGCGGCGCGCACCGTTCCACACGGTTCGACGCCGCGATACACGTGACACAGTGCACCTCCGGCGGCACATAACGCTTACCCGAACGCCCGCCCGAACATCTCCCCGATGCACATCGCGGTCCGGACGCGAGAAACCCATGCACGCGCACGTCGTACCGCGGCAATCGCCTGAGCGCGCGGCTGGTATGGCTTCTGCTTGAACTAACCCGGCGCGCCGTTTCCCTGCATTGCAAACTGCACTGCAAACCGCACTGCAACGCGCGCCGCAAGCCGCTTTCACGGCGACCTTCTGCCCCGCCGGGTCCGCCTCGAAGGGCGACTCGAAAGACCACTCAAGGACACCTGCGATGTCGCTCCAGTTTCGCCGCCACCCACCTCGTGCCGTCGTGACCGTCGACGCACCCGCGCGTCTGCATCTGGGTTTTCTCGATCCGAACGCGTCGCTTGGCCGCGCGTTCGGCAGCCTCGGTCTCGTGATCGACGGGCCGTCGACGCGCATCGACGCGCGGCTCGCCGAGAATGAGCAGATCGGCGGCGCGGCGAACGATGCTGAGCGCGAGCGCATCGCGATCTGTCTCGCGCGGCTGCAGGCAGCGTACGGCCCCGCGACGCTCGCGATCGACGTGCATCATGCGCCGCGCGCACATACCGGCCTCGGCTCGGGCACGCAGCTCGCGCTGGCCGTCGGCACGGCGTTCGTGCAGCTGCTCGGCCGCACGGCAACGGGTGCCGAACTCGCGAGCCTGCTCGGTCGCGGCGTGCGCTCGGGCATCGGCGTGCTCGGCTTCGAGGCGGGCGGCCTGCTGGTGGACGGCGGGCCGTCCGGCGGTCTGCATCCCGACGTGCCGCCGCTGCTCGCGCGTCAGCCGTTCCCGGACGCGTGGCGCATCCTGCTCGTCAGCGATCATTCGCGCGAAGGACTGCACGGCGCCGAGGAGCGCCGCGGACTCGCCGCGCTCGCACCGTTTCCGCAGAGCCTCGCCGCGCATCTGTGTCACCTCGTACTGATGCGCATTCTGCCCGGCGCCGCCGAACGCAACATCGTGCCGTTCGCGCACGGCCTCACCGAACTGCAGCAGACCATCGGCGAATATTTCGCGCCCGTGCAGGGCGGCGTGTTCGCGAGCCCCGACGTCGAGCGCGCGCTGCGCGCGGTCGCGGCGGAACGCATCGCGGGCATCGGCCAGACCTCGTGGGGGCCGACGGGCTTCGCGATCGTCGCGGGCGCGCGCGAAGCGGAAAGCGCACTCGCGACCGCACGCGAAGCAACGCGCGGGCTGCCCCACATCGAATGCACGATCGTCGCGGGACGCAACCGCGGCGCGACGATCAGCGCCGCGGAATCGCGTCAGCCGCGCATCGACGCCGCGTGACGCAGCGTGATGCCGTTTGACCCCGCGCCGCTTTCCGCCGGCGAATTGCCGCACCGCCATGAGACCGCCACTGAAACGAGCCTCCTGCCATGTCCGAAACCACTGAAAGGCCCTACATCCTGCACATGTTCACTGCTACGCCGCAGATGAGCCCGTTCGACGTCAACATGGCCGCCGACGCCGGCTACCAGGTGATCGTTCCGTACTGCAACGTCGATGCGGGGATGGTCGCGAACCTCACGCAGGACGCGATCTTTTCGCGCGGACCAAAGGGCGTGTCGCGCACCGGCATCTTCATCGGCGGACGTGACGTGATGCTCGCCGCGGACATGCTCGACATTGCGCGCAAGGCGATGGTCCCGCCGTTCGAAGTCTCGGTGTTCGCCGATCCGAGCGGCTCGTACACGACGGCGGCCGCACTCGTCGCGCTGGTCGAGCGGCATCTCGTCAAGGAGCATGGCGTCGAGCTCGGCGGCAAGCGCGTACTGATACTCGGCGGCACCGGCGCAGTGGGACGCGTCGCGGCGGCGATGGCCGCGTCGCGCGGCGCCGACGTCGCGATCGCGAGCCACACGGATCTCGGCCGCGCGCAGCACGTCAGCGACGACGTCAACCGGCGCTTCGGCATCGTCACGCACGCGGTCGCCACATCGACGCCCGACGAATTGCGGCACGCGCTCGGCGAAGCGGAGATCGTCCTCGCGACCGCGATCGCGGGTATCCAGGTGGTCGGCGCGGCCGACCTCGCGTATGCGAAGCACCTGCTGATCGCCGCGGACGTCAACGCCGTGCCGCCGGAAGGTATCGCGGGCGTCAACGTGATGAACGACGGCAAGCCGATCGAAGGCGTGCCGAACGCAGGCGCGATCGGCATCGGCGCGCTCGCGATCGGCAACGTCAAGTACCAGGTCGAGCACCGGCTGTTCATGCGGATGCGCACCGGCGGCAAGCCGGTCTACCTCGGTTTTCCGCAGGCGTTCGACGAGGCCCGCGACGTCGCCGCGGGTCTGGGCTGAGCCATCTCTGACGCCATGATCGCGCGCCCTTCGCTCCCGCATGCACCGTTCGTCGCGGTCGCCGGACTGTCTGCGCGGATGCTCGCGCAGTCGGCCGTGCGCGCGGGCCTGCGTGTCGCCGCGCTCGATCTGTTCGGCGACCGCGACACGCGCGCGGCATCCGACGTGTGGTTCGACATCGGCGGCGAAGGACTGACGATCGATCCGACGAAGCTCGCCGGTGCGCTCGAACGCGTCGCGCGGCTGCCGCGTCTTATCGGCTGGATCGGCGGCAGCGGGCTCGAGCCGTGCGTCGCGGCGCTGCGTGGCGCGCAGGGACTGCCCCCGTTCATCGGCAACGATGCCGCTGCGGAAGCCGCGGTGCGCGACCCGCGGCGCTTCTTCGCGTTGCTCGACACGCTCGGCGTGCCACATCCGGAGGTATCGTTCACTTGCCCAGCCGAACCGGATGGCTGGTTGCAAAAACGCGCGAACGGCTGCGGTGGAATGCAGGTTGAAGATGCCCGTGAGCCCGATGGCCCAGCGCCGCCAGCCGACACCTATTTCCAGCGATTGAGCCGCGGTCGTCCGCTGTCCGCGCTGTTCGTCGGCGCGCGCGGTCATGCACGCGTGATCGGTTTCGCCGAACAGCTTACGTGCACGCTCGGCGATCTGCGCTTCGTGCACGCGGGGTCGATCGGGCCGATCGACGTGCCTCCACGGGTCGACGCGCGCATGCGCGATGCGATCGACGCGCTGTGCGCGAACACCGGCTTGACCGGTATCAACAGTTGCGACTTCCTGCTCGACGGCGACGCGTTCGAGTTGCTCGAAATCAACGCGCGCCCGTCGGCGACGATGGCGCTGTACGAAGCCGCGTCGCCCCGTGCGTGGCCGCGCGGCCTGCTCGCGTGTCATCTCGACGCGTGCCGGCTGGGTCGCCTGCCTCCACCCGAAACGCGCACCGCGCGAAGCGCGTGCGCGGGCCAGCAGGTGCTGTTCGCCCCCGTGTCGTTCACCGCATCGCAGGCATTCAGCGACGCGTGCCTGCGCGACCCGCGTTGTCGCGACGTGCCGATGCCCGGCACACACATCGTCGCGGGACAACCGGTCTGCACGCTGTTCGTCGACGCCGCGTCGCCCGACACGGTACGGCACGCGCTCGAGCGGCAGCGTGCGCTCGTCCTGCAACGCATCGAAACCTGCCACGAAACCGACCATGCCCCCCACTCCTGCCCCGCCTGATGCCTCCGGGCCACTTTCGTCCGCCACACTGAGCGTCAACGCGCTCAGCGAGCGGCTCGTCGCGCGACTCGTCGACGACGCCGCGCGTCTGCGCGTCGCGGTCAGCCGCACCGATGCCGGCACGGTACTCGTCGACGCCGGCATCGACGCGCCGGGCAGCCTCGACGCCGGCGTGCTGATCGCGCGCATCTGCAT
This sequence comes from Paraburkholderia sp., assembly GCF_050742655.1. Classification (GTDB taxonomy): domain Bacteria; phylum Pseudomonadota; class Gammaproteobacteria; order Burkholderiales; family Burkholderiaceae; genus Paraburkholderia. The sequence continues at coordinate 46,955 of NZ_JBOIGG010000002.1, forward strand.
GGGCGGCTTCGGCCGCGTCGCGCTGCGGATGAACTTCGACGCCGCGCCGCTGTGGCCCACGATGCTCGACGTGCACACGTCGTCGCCGGTGCTCGCGTGCCTCGGCAGCCAGTACGCCGGCTGGAGCCTGTCCGCGACGAAGGAGCAGACGGGCGGCAAGAAGTTTTTCTCGCTCGGTTCCGGGCCCGCGCGCGCGCTCGCGGTCAAAGAGCCGCTGTTCGCGGAACTCGGCTATCGCGATCGCCACGATCGCGGCGTGCTGGTGCTCGAAGTGGACCGGCTGCCGCCGCAGATCGTGATCGACAAGGTGCTGCGCGACTGCGGCCTCGCGCCGGAACGGCTGACGCTCATCGTCACACCGACACACGCTGTCGCGGGAACGGCACAGGTGGTCGCGCGCGTCGTCGAGGTCGCACTGCACAAGACGCACGTGCTTGGCGTCGAACTCGACGAAGTGGTCGAAGGATCGGGCTGTGCGCCGCTGCCGCCGCCCGCGCCCGACGGCATTCAGGCAATGGGCCGCACCAACGACGCGATCCTCTACGGTGGCCGCGTCCACCTCGTCGTGAAACACGACGCCGTTGCACGGCGGCTCGCGGCCGAGCTGCCCGCGTCGGGTTCGCGCGATTACGGGCGCCCGTTCGCGGACATCTTCACGTCGTTCAACTACGACTTCTACCAGATCGATCCCGCGCTGTTCGCGCCCGCCGAAGTGTGGGTCGCCAGCCTCGAAAGCGGCGCGACGTATCACGGCGGCCGTGTCGATGCGGCGCTGCTGCAGGATCAATGGGGCGGCGGCCCCGCCGCCGCATCATGAGCATGACGCCCCTTCCGTCCGGCGGCAGTCATGCGGGGCTGCGCATCGCGATCATGACCGACGAAACGGGCTGGCATACCGGGCGTCTGAAGAAGGCCTTCCGCGCGCGCGGCGCGGACGCGCGCTGCATCGATCTCGCCGACTGCCGGATCGACACGACATGGCAGCCGCACGGGCTCGTGCTGCCCGGCTTCGGCCACACGCTGCCGGATGCGGTGTTCGTGCGCGGCATCGCGGGTGGCACGTTCGAGCAGGTGACGCTGCGCCTTGGCATCCTGCACGCGCTGCGCGAATCCAGCGTGCCGGTATACAACGACGCGCGCGCGATCGAGCGCAGCGTCGACAAGTCGATGACCAGTTTTCTGCTGCATCGCCACGGCGTACCGACCCCCGCGACATGGGCCGGCGAATCGGCCGCGTTCGCACAACGCGTACTGATGCGCGAAGCCGCCGCCGGGCGCCAGGTCGTGCTGAAGCCGCTGTTCGGCTCGCAGGGCCACGGGCTCAAACGACTCGGCGCTAGCCGCGCGCGCGGCGGCTCGCTGACGCCGTTGCCGTCGCTCGCGCCGTATAGCCGGGTCGCCTATCTGCAGCGCTACGTCGACGGCACGCGGCCGGGATTCGACTGGCGCGTGCTGGTGATCGGCGGCCGCGCGGTCGCCGCGATGCGGCGCGTCGGCGGCAAGGGCTGGATTCACAACTTTGCGCAAGGAGCCGTCTGCGAAGCAGCCGAACTCGACGCGCCGCTCGCGCAGACCGCGGTGCGCGCGACGCAGGCGCTTGGTCTCGACTACGCGGGTGTCGACCTGATCCCCGATCCTGACGACGCAGCACGGCCGCTGGTGCTCGAAGTCAACGGCGTCGCGGCGTGGCGTGGGCTGCAGTCGGTCGTGTCGCTCGATATCGCCACGGCACTCGCCGACGACCTGCTGGACCGCCGGCTTGCCGCGCGGGCCATTGAACCGGCCGTCGTCGCGCTGCCCGGCCGCCATGCGTGAAGTGCGCGAGCCGCGCGGCGCGTTATTGCAGGCAGCGATCCGCGCGGCCTTCGTCGACGCGTGCCGGCTCGACGTCGATACGCCGAAGCCCGGCAACGTCAGCGTGCAAAGCGCGGGGCACGGGATGTTCGCCGCGCAGTTCGTCGCGAGTGCGCAGGCGGCCGCCGATGCGCTGGTTGCGTGCGGCGTACCGGTCGGCGCGCGCATCCTCGATGCGGTGACGCGCACGCACGAAGCGGTCGGTTGCAATACAAACCTCGGCATCGTGCTGCTGATCGCGCCGCTTGCCGCCGCGCTCGAAAACATCGCCCCACCGCTCACCGCCGACCACTGGCGCGCGGCGACTGGACACGTGCTCGCGCGGCTTTCACTCGACGATACGCGTCTTGCGTACCGCGCGATCGCGCTCGCCAATCCAGGCGGCCTCGGCGATGCGCCGGAGCAATCCGTCCATGCGGCACCCAGCATCGGTCTGCGCGACGCGATGACGCTCGCCGCCGCGCGCGACAGCATCGCGCGGCAATACGCGAACGGCTTCGCGGACGTGTTCGACACCGGGCTTGCTGCGGTGCGCGATGCGCCGTCGAACGCGCCGTCGGTCGTCACGCTGCATGTGTTCCTGACGTTTCTCGGCGGCCGGCCCGATTCTCACATTGTGCGCAAGCACGGCGAGGCGCTGGCGCAGAGTGTCACGCTTGCGGCACGCGAGCACCACGCCCAATGGCTGCACGCATTCCCGACCGGACAGCACAAAACGGCCGCCGCGCCGCTCGATGCGTGGGACGCCGATCTGAAGGCACGCGCGATCAACCCCGGCACCAGCGCGGACCTGACGGTCGCGACGCTGTTCGTCGCGCGTTGCCTCGAGGCCGCGCGGCACACCACCGGCGCTGGCGATAACGCAACTGGCACGGAACCTGTTAGTTAATGCCACCGCAGCCACCGCGCGTCGATGCGCCGCCGCGGCGATCGCGGACCAGGATCGTCGCGGGCAATGGCGAGTCAGCAAGCCCCTACCCACTCATCGGAGGAACAGCATGGCCAAGATCAATCGCGTCCTGATAGGAGAGTCGCTTGTCGGCGACGGCAACGAAGTCGCACACATCGACTTGCTGATCGGACCGCGAGGTTCGGCTGCAGAAATCGCGTTCTGCAACGCGCTTACCAACAACAAGGATGGCTTCACGTCGCTGCTCGCAGTCGTCGCGCCGAATCTGCTGACCAAGCCGAACACGATCCTCTTCAACAAGGTGACGATCAAGGGCGCGAAACAGGCGGTGCAGATGTTCGGTCCCGCGCAGCACGCGGTCGCGCTCGCGGTTGCCGACAGCGTCGAGGACGGGACGATTCCGAAGGACGAGGCAGACGATCTGTTCCTGTGCGTCGGCGTCTTCATCCACTGGCAGGCGGACGACGACAAGAAGATCCAGCAGTTCAACTACGAGGCGACGCGCGAAGCGATCAAGCGCGCCGTCAATGGCGAACCCAGCGCGGCGGAGGTGGTCGCGAAAAAGGGCAGCGTCGCGCATCCGTTCGCGCCGAACTGACGGCGCGCCGGTTCGCGCGACGACGGGCGGGCCGCGGCATGGGCTCGCCCGTTCGCGCACGCGCTGCGCCCTTAAACATTTGGACGGCATGCCGGGCAACCTGAACGCTATATCGAGAGAGGCCTGAAATGAGCATACGATGTCGCGCGCTGCTGGCCTGCGCCTGCATGGCGTTCGCCGTGCCGCTCGCATGGGCGGACGGCCAGACGCCACAAGCGCCACAAGCGCCGCAAGCCCCGGCCGGCGGATACAACTATCCGACGCAGGGTCGTGTCGAATACGTGCTGGGCTGTATGGACGACAACGGACACGACTTCGTGAACGTCTACAAATGCTCGTGCGTGATCGACAGGATGGCGGCCGCGCTACCGTACGACGATTTCGTCGACCAGTCGACGTTCTCGAAGTACGCGTCGCTCGGCGGCGAAGGCGGCGCGGAGTTTCGCGTCGACCATGCGAAAGCGCAGGCGAAGAAGTTCGTCGCGCTGCGAACCGCCGCGTATCACGCGTGCGGACTCGGTCCGCAGAAGACGGCCGCGGCGAAGTGACGTGAGATGAAGTGGCATGAAGCGCACGCGATGCGCTTCATGCAGTAAGGAGAATCAGTTCGGCACGAGCCCTTCGCCGAGCGACGCATAGCTGGCCATGTACGCGTCCGACGCGAGCGCATCGCCGCGCTGCCGTTCGATCTGCACGCCAACCGCGCCGACGTCGTCGAACTTGGCGGGTTTCGCGAGTGACACGCGCACCCAGTGCGCGCCAAAATCGGCGATCAGCAGTTGCGCGACCGCTTCGGCGAGCGCTTCGAGCAGCTGCACGCGATGCGACGCGAGCAGCGCATGCAGCGCGTCGCGCACGGCGACGTAATCGATCGTGTCTTCGATGCGGTCGGTGGTGCATGCGCGCAGCGACGGCACGCCGATCGTGAGATTCATTCGCACCGGCTGCGGCACGAGCAGTTCGCTCGTGTCGATGCCGATCACCGTCTGGCCCGTGAAGTCCTCGATGAACACGATGTCCATCCTGTCACGCGGTGCGGCGGTCAACGAAGCGGCGGACGCATCGTCGCGCTGGCTGAAGGAACGGGTCAGACGAACGGTATCGATACGGTCCATGGTGGGCTCCGCCGCAGCGCGGCAAGGGACAGGTGACGGGACAGTACAGACGGTACGCAACAACCTGTACCGACACGGCAACAATTCCTGCGCCATGGCCCGCGAAAACCGCGCAGGAGAACGCATTAAGAAGAGAAAAGCAAAAATCGGGCGCAGCACCAGACAGAATGCGACTTTTTCTTGAACCAAACCGACATCGGGCGTAGAGTTTTAAATGGTCATGTAGCTGCAGCACGTTGTATCAGGTGGATGGAAATACGGCACGCGGGTCGAGTGCCGGATGCGCATGCGGGGCCGAGAACGTCGCAGCGCGCGCGGGGAAACATTATCGATAAAGCGGTGCTCGTCACGCGAGTCATGCGAAGCAGATCACGCATGTCGTGCGCGTCCGAGGTGCCGCAACGGAGACGAACCCCATGTCGTTGCTCGCTGATTCCAGTATGCACGTCCGAGAGGTGTTGAACGTCGTCAACCACCAGTTGGCGACGCGCCCTACCAGCGATTCCGTCGCCCAGTCGTGGGTTCGCTGCATGAACGAGTTCCAGCTCGACCCATCACGCTTCGTCGTTCCGCCCATCCTCACCGAATACGAACTCAATGCGCGCCGCGAGGCGCTAGGCGATCTGATCGCGTGCTCGAAGCTCGAGATGACCACGCTCTATCAACAGCTGGCCGACCCCGAACTCGCGGTGGTGCTCGTCGATTCGGGCGGCGCGATCGTGCATCAGGTGTCGTCGGTGCCGTTCGCCGAAGCGGTCGCCGCCGACGGTTTTCGCGTCGGCGCGCTGTGGAGCGAGCGCGAAGCGGGCACGAACGGGATGGGCACGTGTCTCGCCGAACGCGACTGCATCGCCGTTTGCCAGCACGAGCATTTCTATCCGCGCTATACGTCGCTCACCTGCTCCGCCGCGCCGATCTTCGACGACAGCGGCGAGATCGCCGGCGTGCTCGACGTAACGAGCCGCTCGAAGCTGCTGCAGCAGCACTCGCTCGTGCTCGTCGGCATGTCGCGGCAGATGATCGAAAACCGTCTGCTGGACTCGCGCTACCGGCACGCGAACATGATCCACTTTCACAGCCGCCCCGAATTCGTCGGCACGCTGCACGGCGGCAAGCTCGCGGTCGCCGACGACAGCACCGTGCTCGCCGCGAACCGCAGCGCGCTGTTCCAGCTCGGCTTCCGTACGCTCGGCGAATTGCGCGGCAAACGCATCGAGGAAGCGTTCAACGCGTCGCTCGAAGACATGATCGCGCGCAGCATCCGCGGCTCGTTTCATCCGGTCACCGTGTACAGCGCGAACGCGACCAACCGCTTCTTCCTCGTCGCGCAGACGCCGCAGAACAGCGCCGGCCGCGCGACGCGCATGCTCGTCACCGACCCCACCGTGCGCCACAGCAACCCGCCTCCCGAGCGCCGCACACCGACGCCGCGGCTCGACGAAATCGCGCACCTCGAATTCGGCGACCCGCGCATGGCCTCGCAGATCCAGCTCGGCGCGCGCGTGATCCAGCGCAGGATTCCGATCGTGCTGCGCGGGCAAACCGGCACCGGCAAGGAAGTTTTCGCGCAGGCGCTGCACAGCATCAGTCCGCATGCGAGCGGTCCGTTCGTGCCGGTGAACTGCGCGTCGCTGCCGGAGAACCTGATCGAAAGCGAGCTGTTCGGCTATCGCGCGGGTGCGTTCACCGGCGCGCAGCGCGAAGGCCGGCGCGGCAAGATCGTGCAGGCGAACAGCGGCACGCTGTTTCTCGACGAAATCGGCGACATGCCGCTCGCGCTGCAGGCGCGGCTGCTGCGCGTGATCGAGGAACACGAGGTCACACCGCTCGGCGCGGAAACCACCGTCAAGGTGAACTTCCAGCTGATCAGCGCGAGCCACCGCAACCTGCTCGAACTCGTGCACGGCGGCCAGTTCCGCGAGGATCTGTACTACCGGCTCAAGGGTGTCGAACTGAATCTGCCGCCGCTTAGCGAACGGGTCGACAAGCTCGCCTTGATCCATCATCTGCTGGAGAGCGAGACCGACGATCCGCCTGCGCTGTCGCCTGAAGCCGAACACGCGCTGCTCACCTATTCATGGCCCGGCAACATCCGTCAGTTGCGCCACGTGCTGCAGATGGTGATCGCGCTGTCCGACGGCGAGCCGATCCGTCGCGAAGATCTGCCCGCCGAAATCACGCAGCGCACGCAGCACATCGACATGCCGACCGCGTTGCGCCTCGCGACGGCCGATCTCGACCCGCATCCCGCCGACGAAGCCGACATCTCGATGCTCAACGCAATCCAGCTGAACGAGCGCGAGACCGTGCTGTCGCTGCTCGCCGAGCACCGCTGGAACGTCAGCAACGTCGCGAAGGCGCTCGGCATCAGCCGCAACACGCTGTACCGGAAGATGCGCCGGCTGCACATCCGGCTGTCGCACGACGGCTCGGCGCCCGGCGTCGACGCATGACCCCTGCATAAACCGCATGCCCCACGCACCCGCGCGCCGTCTCGACGACTTCAGGCCGGACGCGCGCTTCGCGTGGTGCGTGACCGGCTCCGGCCATCTGCTCGAAGAATCGATCGCACTCGCGCGGCAGTTGCCGCGCGCCGACCTGTTCCTGTCCGCGGCCGCGGAGGAAGTGCTGCCGCTCTACGGCTGGCCGCTCGAGGAACTGCGTAAGCACTTTCGCGTGTTCCGCGACAACAGCGCGAGCGGCGTGCCGGTCGGCATGCTGTACCAGGGCATCTATCACACGGTCGTGATCGCGCCGGCCACGAGCAACACCGTCGCCAAATGCGCATTCGGCATCTCCGATACGCTGCCGACCAACATGTTCGCGCAGGCGGGCAAGCAGTGCATCCCGGGCATCGTCTTTGCATGCGACACGGAACCGACCGTGATCACGCAAAGCCCCGACGAATGGGTCGAGCTGCGTCCGCGGGCGATCGAACTCGACAACGTCGAACGCCTCGCGCGTTTCGACCATACGACGCTCGCGCGCTCGCTGGACGGACTGAAAGCGGCGCTCGATCAACGGTTGTCGACGCTCGATCTCGCATGGACCACATCCTCTTCCTGACGGGCCGGCTCGCCGAAAAGAGTCTGACACGCGTGCTGGAAAGCATGGCGCCCACGCCGTTCAGCTGGGAAGTGCGCGAGATCGGCCTGCAAGTCGCCGCCTTGATGACCGCCGACATGATCGGCCGCCGCGTGAGCGCGCCGCTCGCCGCGCAGCGGATGATCGTGCCGGGCCGCTGCCGCGGCGACCTCGATGCGTTGAGCCGCCACTACGGCGTGCCGGTCGAACGCGGCCCCGAAGAAGTGAAGGACCTGCCGCAGTTCTTTGGCCGTGAGGCGCATCCAGTCGACCTTTCGCGCTACGACACGGAGATCTTCGCGGAGATCGTCGACGCGCCGCGTCTCGATGTCGACGGCATCGTCGCCCGTGCGCGCGAACATGCGGCGCAAGGCGCGGACGTGATCGACGTCGGCTGTTTGCCGGAGACGCCATTCCCGCATCTCGAAGACGCCGTGCGTGCGCTGAAAGCCGAGGGCTTTCGCGTCAGCGTCGATTCGATGCTGACCGACGAACTGCTGCGCGGTGGCCGCGCGGGCGCCGACTACCTGATGAGCCTGAACCTCGACACGCTGTGGATCGCCGACGAGGTGCCGGCCACGCCGATTCTCGTCGCGCGCGAACCGGGCGACCCCGCCTCGCTCGACGCCGCGATCGAACGGCTCGCCGCGCGCGGCCGCGCGTTCTACGCAGACCCGATTCTCGACCCGATTCCGTTCGGCCTTGCCGCATCGATCGCGCGCTACGTGCGGCTGCGCGAACGCTACCCGGACATCGCGATCATGATGGGCATCGGCAACGTCACCGAACTGACCGAGGCCGACACCAGCGGCATCAACGCGGTGCTGCTCGGCATCGCGGCCGAACTGCGCATCGGCGCGGTGCTGACCACGTCGGTGAGCCTGCATGCGCGGCGCGCGGTGCGCGAAGCCGACGTCGCGCGGCGCATGATGCACGCCGCACGCGAAGCGCAGGTGCTGCCGAAGGGCATTACCGGTGCGCTCGCGACGGTCCACGCGAAGCGGCCATTTCCTTACAACGCCGCGGAGATCGACGAATTCGCCCGCGACGTGCGCGACCCGAACTTCCGCGTGCAGGTCGGCGCCGACGGCATCCACGTGTACAACCGCGACGGCCATCATCGTTCGGACGATCCGTTCGCACTCTACCCTGCGCTGAAGCTCGACACCGACGGCGGCCACGCGTTCTACATGGGCGTGCAACTCGCGCGCGCGGAGATTGCGTGGCGCCTCGGCAAGCGCTTCGATCAGGACCAGCCGCTCGACTGGGGCTGCGCGGTCGAGCGGCCGGAGGAAGACCTAACCGCCTGGCGCGCGCCCGGCGAGACGATGAAAAAACGCTGACGCCGGCCGTTCGTCGCGCGGTCGCCGCGATGAACACACCGTTCAGTTCCTCGCGCAGGCTGCCGATTGCCTGCGTGTAGCGATCGACGCCGCCTCCGCCGCCCGCCCCAAATACCGCCGACCCGGCAACGAACACGTCGGCGCCCGCCTCTGCGATCTGCGCGATGTTCGACGTCTTCACACCGCCGTCGACTTCGATCAGCAACCGCCGGCCGGTGCGCTGGATCGCCGCGTCGACGCGCCGGCGCAACGCACGCAGCTTGTCGAGCGTCTCGGGAATAAACGCCTGTCCGCCGAAGCCCGGATTCACCGACATCACGAGCACCACGTCGAGCTGATCCAGCACGTGATCGAGCACCGCGAGCGGCGTCGCCGGATTGAGCGCGAGCCCTACCCGCGCGCCGCTCGACCGGATCAGTTCGATCGTGCGATGCACGTGCAGTGACGCTTCCGGATGGAAGCTGATCGTGTGCGCGCCGGCGTCGGCGAACGCGGGGACGAGTGGATCGACGGGCATCGTCATCAGATGCACGTCGAGCGGAATCGTCGCGTGCGGCCGCAGCGCCGCGCACACCAGTGGCCCGATGGTCAGGTTCGGCACGTAGTGGTTGTCCATCACGTCCAGATGGATCCAGTCCGCGCCGGCCGTGGTGACATCGCGGATCTCGTCGGCAAGACGCGCGAAATCCGCCGACAGCAGTGACGGAGCAATCAGAAAGTCGCGCATGGGGGTCTCCTCGCGAGCGGTTCGTGCTCAGTGGTACCGTTCAGTGGTAGCGACGCGCCATCGCGTCGAGCGGCAGCGGTTTGATCCGCGACGCGTGCCCCGCGCAACCGAATGCCTCGAAGCGCTCGATGCAGATCGCACTCGCGGCCGCCGTCGCCGCTTTCAACGCGGCGCGCGGATCGAACTCCGAGCGCGCGGTCGCGAGCGACCGGCGCATCGCACCGCTCATCGCGAGCCGGATGTCGGTATCGATGTTGACCTTGCGCACGCCGTGCGCGATGCCGCGGCGAATCTCGTCGACCGGCACGCCGAACGTCGTCGGAATCTCGCCGCCGTATTCGCGGATCACCGCGAGCCATTCCTGCGGCACCGACGACGAGCCGTGCATCACCAGATGCGTGTCCGGAATCCGCGCATGAATCTCGACGATGCGGTCGATCGCGAGAATGTCGCCGGTCGGTTCACGGCTGAACTTGTACGCACCGTGCGACGTGCCGATCGCAATCGCCAGCGCGTCGACGCCGGTCGCTTCGACGAAGATCTGTGCCTCGTGCGGATCGGTGAGCAACTCGTCGCGCGATAGCGTGCCCGCCGCGCCGACACCGTCCTCCTCGCCCGCCGTGCCGGTTTCGAGCGACCCGAGACAGCCCAGCTCGCCTTCGACCGACACGCCCACCGCATGCGCGGCCTCGACCACGCGCCGGCTCACGTCGACGTTGTAGTCGTACGCGGCGGGCGTCTTCTGATCGGGTAGCAGCGAGCCGTCCATCATCACCGACGTGAAACCCGAGCGGATCGCCTGCTGACAGACGGCCGGGCTCGCGCCGTGGTCCTGGTGCAGCACGAGCGGAATATCCGGATGCGCCTCGGCCGCGGCGAGCACGAGGTGTCGCAGATACGGCTCGCCCGCATACTTGCGCGCGCCCGCCGACGCCTGCAGGATCACCGGGCTGTCGGTCGCCTCGGCGGCCCGCATGATCGCGTGAATCTGTTCCATGTTGTTGACGTTGAACGCCGGCACGCCGTAGCCGTGTTCGGCCGCGTGATCGAGCAACTGCCGCAGTGCGATGAAGGCCATCTCGAACTCCTCGTGATCGAATCGAAACCGGTCAGCGGGCGCTGTGCGCTGCTTCGTGCACGACGCGCCGTGCTTCGTCCGCGAGCGCTTGCGCGGTCAGCCCGAAATGAGCGAACAACGCAGCGGCGGGCGCCGATTCGCCGAACGAATCGATGCCCAGCACACCGCCGTCGAGCCCCACGTACTGTCGCCAGAACGCTGTCACGCCCGCCTCGACGGCGACCCGCGGCACGCCCGGCGGCAGCACCGCGTCCCGCCACGCGCGCGGCTGGCGGTCGAACACGTTCGTCGACGGCATCGACACGACACGCACGGCGATGCCGTCCTGTTCGAGCGGCGCGACTGCCGCGAGCGCGAGCGCGACTTCGGAGCCGGTCGCGAGCAGTACGACGCGCGCGGGCGCGTTCTGTCCATCCTGTGCATTCGACCAGTCGCGCAGCACATAACCGCCCCGCGCGATCGCGTCGATCGTCGCACCGTCGCGAGCGACGAACGGCAGGTTCTGTCGACTCAGCAGCAAGCACGACGGCCCGTCGCGTTCGATTGCGCCGACCCATGCCTGCGCGGTCTCGACCGTGTCGCACGGCCGCCAGACGTCGAGCCCCGGAATCAGTCGCAGGCTCGCCGCATGCTCGACCGCCTGGTGCGTCGGTCCGTCTTCGCCGAGGCCGATCGAGTCGTGCGTGAACACGAAGATCGAGCGCGTTTTCATCAGCGCGGCCATCCGCAGCGCGTTGCGCGCGTAGTCGGAGAACGTGAGAAACGTGCCGCCGAACGGAATGTACCCGCGATGCAGCGCGATGCCGTTCATCACCGCGCTCATGCCGAACTCGCGCACGCCATAGTGCAGATAGTTGCCACCCTGCAGCCCGGCGGCATCGGTGCGCACGTCGACTGCGGCCTTCCAGTCGGTGAGATTCGAGCCGGTCAGATCGGCCGAGCCGCCCAGCAGTTCGGGCAATGCGCGCGCGAGCGCGCCGATCGCCTGTTGCGACGCCTTGCGCGTCGCAATCGATTCGGCCGCGAGGTCTGCGTCGCGTACCAGTGCGCGCACCGCGTCGCGCCATTGCACCGGCAACACGCCACGCACACGGCGTTCGAATTCGGCGGCCTCGTCCGGATGGCGCGCGCGATACGCGTCGAAGCGCGCGGTCCAGTCCGCTTCCGCGGACGCGCCGCGTGCGGTCGCGTCCCAGCGCTCGCGTACCGAGTCGGACACCGCGAACGGCGGCTCGGTCCAGCCGAGCGCGCGACGTGTGCGTTCGACCTCGTCGGCGCCGAGCGGTGCGCCGTGCACGTCGTGCGTGCCGGCCTTCGACGGCGAACCCTTGCCGATCACCGTGCGACAGCAGATCAGCGTCGGCCGGTCCGACGCGCGCGCGTCCTGCAACGCGCGGTCGACCGCGTCGACGTCATGCCCGTCGACGTCGCGCACGACGTGCCAGCCATATGCGGCGAAACGCGCGGGTGTGTCGTCGGCGAACCACTGCGCGACGTGGCCGTCGATCGAGATGCCGTTGTCGTCGTAGAGCACCGTCAGCTTGCCGAGCTTCAGTGTGCCGGCCAGCGACGCGGCTTCGTGCGAGATGCCTTCCATCAGGCAGCCGTCGCCAACGAACACATAGGTGCGGTGATCGACGACCGTATGGCCCGGCCGGTTAAATTCCTTCGCGAGCAGCGCTTCCGCGAGCGCCATGCCGACCGCGTTCGCGAGCCCCTGACCGAGCGGTCCGGTCGTCGTTTCGACGCCGGGCGTGACGCCGACTTCAGGGTGCCCCGGCGTGCGGCTGTGCAGCTGGCGAAAGCGCTTCAGCTCGTCGACCGGCAGATCGTAGCCGGTCAGATGCAGCAGCCCGTACAGCAGCATCGAGCCATGTCCGTTCGACAGCACGAAGCGGTCGCGATCCGGCCACGCGGGATTGCGCGGGTTATGTTTCAGATGCCGGTCCCACAGCGCGACGGCGATCTCCGCCATGCCGAGCGGCATGCCCGGATGACCGGACTTCGCCGCCTCGACCGCATCGATGGCGAGCATGCGCAGCGCGTCGGCCATCGGGCCGGTTATAGCCAGATCTGTCGACAGGCCGGTAGACAGCGCAGCGGATTCAGCAACGGCACTCATTAAAGCTCTCCTTGCACAGATTCAATCGAGACCGCCTCATGCCCGCGCGCGCCGGTCGAGCAGCTGCAGGATCATCGGCGTGAAGATCAGCTGCATCGCGAGACCCATCTTGCCGCCCGGCACGACGATCACGTTCGGGCGCGACATGAACGAGTCGTGCAGCATCGTCAGCAGATACTGGAAGTCGATGCCTTTCGGCCGCGCGAAGCGGATCACGACAAAGCTCTCGTCGGGCTGCGGAATCTCACGCGCGATGAACGGGTTCGATGTGTCCACCGTCGGCACGCGCTGAAAATTCACGTGCGTGCGCGAGAACTGTGGACAGATGTAGTTCACGTAGTCCGGCATCCGCCGCAGGATCGTGTCGACTACCGCTTCGTGCGAATAACCGCGCATCGTCTGGTCACGATGCAGTTTCTGGATCCACTCGAGGTTGATGATCGGCACGACGCCGATCAGCAGATCCGCATGCCGCGCGATGTCGACGCGATCGGTCACCGCGGCGCCGTGCAGCCCTTCGTAGAACATCAGGTCGGTGCCGGGCGTCACGTCCTCCCACGGCGTGAAGGTGCCCGCATCCTGCTTGTAGAGACGCGTTTCCGCTTCGTCGTGCACATAGTGACGCAGTTGCCCGGTGCCGCTGTCGCCATAACCGACGAACAGCGCTTGTAGCTCCTCGAGCAGATTCGCCTGCGGCCCGAAGTGACTGAAGTTCGGCGCGCCGTCGCGCTCATGCTGCTTCATCGCTTCGCGCATGCCGTTGCGGTCGTAGCGATGGAACGCGTCACCCTCGACGATCTGCGCATTGATATGCTCGCGCCGGAAGATGTGGGTGAAGCTCTTCATCACCGTGGTCGTGCCGGCTCCGCTCGAACCGGTTACCGCAATGATCGGATGTTTGACTGACATGCGCGTCTCCGGAGTGTGATGATCTGGTCGGTCTGGACGAACGTTTTCGCTACGCTTCGTCTACGCCGTGAAATCCGGCAGGAACAGCGAGCGGCGGCCGAACAGCGGCGACGTGTACGGCTTGTCCTCGCCGCGGTCGTATTCGCCGTGATAGCGGCCGATGCGCTCCACCTCGTTCTTCGAGCCGAGAATCACCGGCACGCGGCCATGCAGCGTGCGCGGCGCGACGTCGAGAATGCGTTCGCGCCCGGTGATCGACGCGCCGCCCGCCTGCTCGACGAGAAAACTCATCGGGTTTGCCTCGTACAGCAGGCGCAGGCGGCCTTCCATCGTTGGCGTCTTCGAGTCGCGCGGATACATGAACACGCCGCCGCGCATCAGGATGCGATGCACCTCCGCAACCATCGACGCGATCCAGCGCATGTTGAAATCCTCCGTGCGGCAGCCGCTGCGACCGTCCTTGCACTCCTGCACATAGCGGCGCACGGGCGGCTCCCAGAAGCGTTCGTTCGACGCGTTGATCGCGAATTCGACGGTGTCCTCCGGAATGCGGATGTTCGAGTGCGTAAGCACGAAATTGCCGATGTCGCGCTCCAGCGTGAAACCGTGCGTGCCGTTACCGACCGACAGCACCAGCATCGTCGACGGACCGTAGACTGCGTAGCCCGCCGCGACCTGTTCGTGGCCGGGCCGCAGGAACGCGTCGTCGCTGACGGAGTCACCCGGTTCGCCATCCACCGTGCCGCGATGCCGCAGCACCGAAAAGATCGACCCGACCACGCCGTTGATGTCGATGTTCGACGACCCATCGAGCGGATCGAACGCGAGCAGATAGTCGCCGCGCGGATAGCCACGCGGAATCGGATAGACGTTCTCCATTTCCTCGGACACCATCGCGGCGAGCAAACCGTCCCACTCGCATTGCTGGACGAAGATCTCGTTGGTCGCGACGTCGAGCTTCTTCTGCTCCTCGCCGTGCGTGTTGACGGTCTGCGCGGAGCCGTAATTGCCGCCGAGCGCGCCCTTCGTGAGCATCGCCGAAATCGACTTGATCGCCGCGGCGACGTCGATCAGCAGCGCCGACAGCCCGGCCGTTTCCGGCGCCGCCCCGCCGGCGGGCTGACGGTCTAGCGTGTCGATCAGGAACTTCGAAAGCGTCGTGCGTCCGTCTTGCATCGCGTTCTCCTCGGAGACAGTCGTCATTCAGTGCTGCGGCGTGTCGAACACGCGGCTCGCGCGGATGTCGTCGGCGGCGATCAGCGTGAGCGTGGCGGCATCGGCGGGCGCACCGCCGCGCATCGCGGCTGCAAATAGCCGGTTCGCCTGGCGCAATCGCGCGCGGTCGAGCGCATTGCGCACCGAGCGCGCGTTCGCGAAATTCGGCTGACGGATGCGCAGCGCGAGGTAGTCCGCGAATGCGTGCCGCGAGTCGGCGTCGAAGCGGTAGTGCATCGTGTCGAGCATCCGCGCGGCGATTTCTAGCAATTCCGTTTCGTCGTAATCGGGAAACGTGATGTGATGCGCGATCCGCGACCGAAAACCCGGGTTGCTTTCGAAAAACACGTCCATCCGCGACGCGTAGCCGGCCAGAATCACGACCAGGTCGTCGCGCTGGTTCTCCATCGTCTGCAGCAGGATCTCGATCGCTTCCTGCCCGTAGTCGCGCTCGTTTTCCGGGCGGTACAGGTAGTACGCCTCGTCGATGAACAGCACACCGCCCATCGCACGCTTCAGCACGTCGCGGGTCTTTGGTGCGGTATGGCCGATGTACTGGCCGACCAGATCGTCACGCGTCACCGACACCAGATGATTGCGGCGGATATAGCCGAGCCGGTGCAGCACCTCGGCCATCCGCAGCGCGACCGTCGTCTTGCCGGTGCCGGGATTGCCCGAGAAGCACATGTGCAGCGTCGGCGCGCTGCCGGCGAGGCCTAGCGCGTCGCGCGCCCGTTCGACCAGCAGATGCGCGGCGATCTCGCGGATGCGCGTCTTCACCGGTACCAGGCCGACCAGATCGCGATCGAGTTCGGCGAGCACGTCGCCGATGCCCGAGTCGCGATACAGCGCGGACAGATCGACCTGCGGCGTGGCGTCTTCGGTACTGGCCTGCGCGGCTTGTGCATCGGCAACGTCCGTCATTTAGCCTCCCTGTTCGTAGCCTGACCGATCGATAGCGGCACATCGCATGCAACAGTCGTGCGCATCAGCGTACGGGGCCGTAGCGTTCGCCCGCCGGCCGGTCGCCCGCATAGCTCACGAGCCCGTAGCGCTGCACGCGCCCCACGCTGTCCTGACGCGTCAGACGGAAGCCCGGCTCGTCGTCCGGCCGCCCGACGATGAACGACAGCCGCATCGTCTCGAAGCCGCGCACCGAATCGAACGCGTTGATCTTGATGTAGTGCTGCGGACGCGCGGCGCGGCACGCGTTCAGTTCCTGCAGCACGCCGGCCGCGTCGCGCAGGTCGAACATCGGCATCCCCCACATCTCCCAGTAGGTGTTGCGCGGATGCGGGTCGTCGGTGAATTCGATCGAGCAGGCCCAGCCCTGACCCAGCGCGTAGTCGATCTGCAAGCCGATCTCCTCGTCGGTCAGGTCCGGCAGGAAGGAGAACGTTCCTTGTGTAATGCGCATGACGTACCTCGTTTCGTTGATGGATGTCGCGGTTTTTCGCACGCTTTGCGTCGGGTCACGCAACGCGTCACGCGGCGGTCGGCGTCGCCGCGAAATCGGGCGTATCGGTGGACGCGTAGTTGAAGGTCACGTCGCGCCACGTGTCGAGTGCCTGCTTGAGCGGCGTACAACCGCGCGCGGCCGTTTCGAGAATCTCGGGCCCTTCGTGCAGGATGTCGCGCCCTTCGTTGCGCGCCTTCACCATCGCTTCGAGCGCGACGCGGTTCGCGATCGCGCCCGCCTGGATGCCGGCGGGATGGCCGATCGTGCCGCCGCCGAACTGCAGGATCGCGTCGTCGCCAAACAGGTCGAGCAGCTGATGCATCTGCCCCGCGTGAATCCCGCCCGACGCGACCGGCATCACCTTGCGCAACCCCGCCCACGGTTGCTCGAAGAACAGCCCGCGTGACAGATCGACCGCGTTGTGCGCGTCGCGGCACACGTTGTAATAGCCCTGCACCGACAGCGGATCGCCTTCGAGCTTGCCGACCGCGGTACCCGCGTGCGCATGATCGACGCCTGCCATCCGCAGCCACTTCGCGATCACGCGAAACGAAATGCCGTGATTGCGCTGCCGCGTGTACGTGCCGTGTCCCGCGCGGTGCAGGTGCAGGATCATGTCGTTGCGGCGGGCCCAGCGTCCCATCGACTGGATCGCGGTCCAGCCGATCACGAGATCGATCATCACGATGCACGAGCCGAGCTGCTTCGCGAATTCGGCGCGCTCGTACATGTCCTCCATCGTGCCGGCCGTGACGTTCAGGTAATGGCCCTTCACCTCGCCGGTTTCCGCCTGCGCGCGGTTCACCGCTTCCATCGAGAACAGGAAGCGGTCACGCCAGTGCATGAACGCCTGCGAATTGATGTTCTCGTCGTCCTTCAGAAAATCGAGCCCGCCGCGCAGCCCTTCGTACACGACGCGTCCGTAGTTCTTGCCTGAGAGTCCCAGCTTCGGCTTCACCGTCGCGCCGAGCAGCGGACGTCCGTACTTGTCGAGCCGCTCGCGCTCGACGACGATGCCGGTCGGTGGCCCCTGGAAGGTCTTCAGATACGCGACCGGAATGCGCATGTCTTCCAGCCGCAGCGCCTTCAGCGGCTTGAAGCCGAATACGTTGCCGATGATCGACGCGGTGAGGTTCGCGACCGACCCTTCCTCGAACAGGTCGAGGTCGTACGCGATGTACGCGAAGTACTGCGGCTCGTCGGCGCGCGCGCCGGGCACCGGGTCGATCCGGTACGCCTTCGCGCGGTACATGTCGCACGCGGTGAGCCGGTCGGTCCACACGACCGTCCACGTCGCCGTTGACGATTCGCCGGCCACTGCGGCCGCTGCTTCCTCGGGCTCGACGCCGGGCTGCGGCGTGATGCGGAACAGCGCGATGACGTCGGTGTCCTTCGGCGTGTAGTCCGGCTGCCAGTAACCCATCTCGCGGTATTTCATGACGCCTGCTGCGTATCGTTCGCGCGGAGAGCGGGCCGGCTCGATCACCGGTTGACTGAAATCGTTCATGACGTGTCCTCGAAGGTGAGCAGCGCATCGCCGGAAACGGAGCAGCGCCTGAGTTGCACTGTAGGTACAGCCGCAGCTATTGGGAATTCACGATTTCATTCGCCAGTCTTAAGCGATCCGTTATCGATCGCGCATCGCGAAGCGGGATTTCGTCAGGTGCGCCACAGCGTCACCTGCTGTCGGCGGAACACTTTGCTGCGTTTTCGCGACACTCGCCCCGCGACGGCTCACCGGTACGGGCAGCTTGCGCGGCGCGGGATAGCAATGCGCGATGGGCATGGAGCTTGCGTGATGCCGAAGGCCAATGAAGCCCGGCATCGCGCCGGGTCGACGGCGCAATGCTGTGTCAACCCCATGGAGGAATGACGATGCAATGGACGACACCGAGCTACACCGATATCCGTCTAGGCTTTGAAGTCACGATGTATATCGCTACGCGTTAGGCCCGCACGGGCCGCGTGACGCGGCCCTGTCGCGGTAGTTTTTTTCTGACCGGAGCGGCCTGTTTTGTCCGCGTTGCCGGGACATGCGTTCCCAACCATGATCCACGAAACGATCGTCACCACGGCAGCGCGCGACGGCCGCCCTCACGTGGCGCCGATGGGCGCCCGTTACGAAGGCGACTTCGTCGTGCTTGCCCCGTTCCGCCCGTCGACGACGCTCGACAACATCGTCGCGTCGCACGCGGCGGTACTGAATTTCACGACCGACGTGCGCATCTTCGCCGGCTGCATCACGCATCGCGCAACCGACTGGCCGACCGTCGCGGCAAGCCGCGTCGCGAGCGTGCGGCTCGCGGCATCGCTCGCGCACGCCGAGCTCGAACTCGACCACATCGACGGCACCGATAACAACGCCGAGCGTCCCGTGCTGTGGATGAAATGCGTGCACCGCGAAAATCACGCGCCGTTCGCGGGCTTCAACCGTGCGCAGGCGGCTGTCGTCGAGGGCGCGATTCTGGTGAGCCGGCTTTTCATGTTGCCGGCCGACAAGGTCGACCGCGAAATGGCCTACCTGCAGATCGCGATCGACAAGACCGCCGGCGACCACGAGCGCACCGCATGGAGCTGGCTCGTCGCCGCGGTCGAACGACATCGTGCCGGCAGCGCCGTCGACGGTCCGACCGCCGCTCGCGCGCCGCATTGAGCTTTCCTGCTTACCCGCTTTTCGGAGAACAACGATGGCCGCATTGCTCGCGAGCGTCCGCTCGGACGACGAAGCGCTCGACGCCGCCCAGGCGGGCGCCGAGCTGATCGACCTGAAGGAGCCGGATGCCGGCGCGCTCGGCGGCCTGTCGATCGACAACATCGTGCATATCGCCCGGCAGTTGCGCGCGCGCTATCCGGTGAAGCCGATCAGCGCGACGATCGGCGACGTGCCGACCGACGCGCTCGACGAAATCGCCACGCGCGTGATCGAAGTCAGCGACGCGGGCATCGACTACGTGAAGGTCGGCGTGACGCCTGGCCCGGCCGCGCGCCGCTGCCTCGACCAGCTCGCGACACTGCCGGCCACGGTCGTGCCGGTGTTTCTGTGCGACGTGGGCACCGGCGCGGATGAGAAAAACGCCGCCGTCGACGATGCGCTCGTGCTGCATGCAGCCGCGCTGCGATTTGTCGGTGTGATGTTCGATACGTCGGCGAAGGATGGCAGCACGCTGTTCGATCACGTGAGCGTCGATACGCTCGCGCGTTGGCTGCGGCTCACGCGGGAGCGCGGTTCGATGTGCGGGATCGCCGGTGCGCTCGGCTGGGCGCAGCTCGAGCAGATCCGCGCGGTCGCGCCGGACGTCGCCGGCTTTCGCACCGCGCTGTGCACGGATGGCCGCCGCTCGCGGCTCGACCCACAGCGCGTCGCGCAATGGGTCAGCGCGTTGCATCGGTCGGGCGGCGCAGTCTCCGTTGGCGCCGCTGCGCAAGCGGGAGACGGCGGGAGCACCGCGCGACGGCTGTAATCACACAACAGCACGTCAGCGTCAGATCGTCTGCGTGTTCAGCAGCCGGTCGCGCATCAACTCGACGTTGTCCTTGTTGAACAGCTCGACGACGTAGTTCGCGTCATTCACGTAGTCGGCGAAGCGGCGATCGACCACGCCCGCCGCCGCGAGCGTGTCGAGCCCGTCGTCCGCGCCGATCGGACAGGACTTCACGACGATCAGCCGCTCCGCGTTGAGCATCGTCGACAGCCATGCGGCGAGACTGTCCGACGTCGTGTCCCAGTTGCTCATCGCATCGGGCGTGTCGCGCATCAGCGCGGTCGGCATCCATACCGCGACGTGACCGTCGCGCAGCGCGCGGCGGATCTTCGCCTCGCTCGACGCAAGCACGAGTTCGGGCAGTACGCCCTGCATCAGGATCGCGTACTGCGTCATCGCGAGTAGACACATGTTGTGCGCGGCGAGATCGTCGAAACACCACTCGCTCTGGTACTGCCGCACCTTGTCCGCGAAATCGCCGCCGCCGGGCACGATGACGACGCGCCCGCCCCCCAGTTCGCACAGCTCGGTGAGCCAGCGGCGCAGCATCGGCTCGTGACTCAGGCTGCCCCCGATCTTGACCACCCACATGAGCGTTGTCCTCGCTTGCTGTTAACTGCCTTCCTGCGTTGCGTCCGTACCATCCGTCATGCGACCCGTGGCGCGGAGCGTTCGTCGCGCCGGTAGGGCGATTCGCGCGATCCGTCCTGCCCGTCCTGCGCGGCGAGCAGCGCGACCGCGACACTCGGCGCACAGGTCGCCGCGCGGTCCGCGCAATCGCCGGGCAGGTTTGCCAGCGTACCGAAATCGACATAGCCGCGCGCTTCTTCGCGAGCAAGCGCCGCGACCAGAAACCGGCCACAGCCCGCGCCCACCAGCGGCGCCGCAGCAAGTTCCGGATGCGCGGCCGTCACGCGCGCGAGATTGATGCCGATCTCGCGCAGTTGCAGGCCGCGCCAGCGCTGCGCGAGCCGGCGCCAGTCGCCGGCCTCCGCCTCGTGCGCGTCGCGACCGATCATCCGCGCGATCCGCGCCGCGCTCGCAGCCTCGGTCTTCGGCCCCTGGTCGGCACTTGGGTACAGGTCGTGTGCGGGGTTCAGTTCGCCGGTCAGCCGGTACACGTCGGCGCTCGTGGCGAACCATTCGTTCATCACGTTGACGGCGGCGCCCGCGAAGTCGATCCGGTGCGCGATTCCGCACAGCGGCGTGCGCACGATGCCCTGATAGACGAGCTCGCCGCTTGCGAGCCGCCCCGCGTCGGTCGATGCCCTAGCGGCCACACAGCCTTTCGCGATCGGGATGATGTCGGTCGTCGTGCTGCCGATGTCGAGCAGCACCGCATCGGCGATGCGGGTCGCGACCCAGCTCGCGGTCGCGAGCCAGTTCACGGATGCTACGTTGCGCCAGCGCGCCGCGCATGCGGCCGTCGCGAGCCAGCCGACGTCACCTGCGTAGAAACGCAGCGAAGGCCCGAGCCGCGCGGCGAGTACCGCCGCGATCGCGCGCACGCCTTCCGCGCGATCCGCGAACAGGTCGACCATCTCGCCGGTCATCGTCACCGCGTGCCGCGACGCGGCCGCCCGCGCAGTAGGCCAGCGCTCGAACACGAGATCGATCGTGCGCTCCAGATGATCGAGGCCCTGCCACAACGGACACGCCCATTGCGCGACATCGAGCACGTTCCCCGACGCATCCGCAAGCGACACCTTCACGTGAGCGCCGCCGACATCCCAGCCGAACAGCGCGGCCGACCGGGCGAAGTCGAAGGTCGAATGGGCCGCGTTCACGGCTGGACTCCGTATGCGGACGACGGCTCGTGCCACTGTGGGACGCTGCTCGCCCCTCCTGTCCGCACGCCATGCGCGGCGAGCAGCGTGCGCGCGAGATTACCGTCGAGCGTCGTGGACAGCCCCGCATACGCTACCGTCAGACGCGGATTCACTTCGATCACGACAGGCCCGCGTTGCGGATGCCACACCACGTCGATGCCCGCGAAGCCGCGCAGCCCCGGTATCGCCGCCGCGACACGCTGCGCGAGCGCATCGAGCGTGCGGCCGCGGTCGCCGGAGCGCTCGATCTGATCGACCGCGACGCCGTCGAATTCGACGACCTGTGGTCGATGTTCCGACGTATCGGGCCCGCGCAGACCGATCTGCTGCCGGTTGATGCTGACGAGCCGCACCGCCTCGCCGGTGCACACCAGCGACAGGCTGAGCGGCTCGCCGTCG
This sequence comes from Paraburkholderia sp., assembly GCF_050742655.1. GTDB lineage: Bacteria > Pseudomonadota > Gammaproteobacteria > Burkholderiales > Burkholderiaceae > Paraburkholderia. Next base: position 69,079 of record NZ_JBOIGG010000002.1, read on the forward strand.
ATCCACGCCTGCAGCACCGGATTGCGCGCCGCGAGCATGCGCGCATCGTACTCGGCGCACGCATCGGCGAAGCGGTCGAAGACGAAGGTGTCGAGGCCGCCTGCGCCGTCGTCCGGTTTCACGACCCAGCGTCCGGTGGATGTCATATCGTTCGATTCAGACTGAGAAGGATCGAGCGCAGGCGTCGCCGCGATGCCGTGCGCGGCGAGCCGCGTCGCAGTCGCGCGCTTGCTCGACGCGATGCGGATCGCGTCCTTCGTGCAGCCGAGCCAGCGTGCCTCGCCGACCGCGTCGTGCAGGTTCAGCAGCAGGTCGTCGCATTCCGGCGCGATGATCCACGCATAATCGTGTTCGCGTGCGGCCCGCGCGACGAAGTCGATCATCGATTCGCCCGGTGCGGCCCGGCAGTGCGCGAGCGCTGGATCGACGGTCTCGAAGCGCGAGCTCGCGAAGGTGACGTGCACGTCGTCGAGCGCGCGCAGCTCCGCGACGAGCGCATCGCGCATCACGCGGCCTTCGACGACGAGCGCGCTGAGATCGGCGAGACCGCTCGCGCCGGCCAGCGCCGGATCGATGCCGCCGCCGGTAAGATACTCGTAGACAAAGATCTTGGTCAAAGGAACGCGCCCCTATGCAGGTGATACCGGTTCTCGATCTGCTCGACGGTCACGTGGTGCGTGCGGTACGCGGCGAGCGGACGGCCTACCGGCCCATCCGTTCGTCGCTCGCGTCCACCAGCGAGCCGTTGCCCGTCGCGCGCGCACTGCTGGCCGCGAGCGGCGCGCGCACGCTGTATATCGCCGACCTCGGCGCCATCCTTGAAACCGGCGCACACGTCGACGTGCTTGCCGCGTTACGCACCGCACTCCCCGGCATCGAGATCTGGCTCGACGCGGGCTATGCGGACCATGCGTCGATGCGCGCGCTGTTCGAGCGTATCGATGCGGCCGGCCTCTTTCCCACAACCACCACAACCGCCGCGACGCTCGTGCCAGTGTTCGGCACCGAGTCGCTGCGCGACGTCGACGCGCTGCGTGCTGCCGCTCGCGACGGCCTCGCGCCGATCCTGTCGCTCGACCGTCGCTGCGGCGCGCTGCTAGAGGCCGCCGCGCTCGAACCTACGTCGTCGTGGTGGCCCGCGCGCGTGATCGCGATGACGCTCGATCAGGTGGGCAGCGACGCAGGCCCCGACCTCGCGACGTTCGAACGCCTGCGCGCGGACGCGCCGGCCGGCACGATGCTGATCGGCGCGGGCGGCATTCGCGATCGCGCCGACCTCGCGGCCGCGGAGCGCAGCGGCGCCAACGCTTGGCTCGTCGCATCCGCGTTGCACGATGGGCGGTTAGGTCCGTCTGGCTCGGGCCCGGCATCTGCCACGCACACATAGAGCAGCCATACACGTTTCATGCCAAACCACGAAAAACGGCAGCACGACGCTTACGTGTAAACCGGCGGCAAGCTCGTGCCACGACGTGTGACACTCTGCTCCGGCGTCTCACACAACCTGTGCGACGCGCGCGCCTCTTCGCCCAGGCATCCGCATGCGTGTGCTGCGGTGTCTCTCGCAACGCGCGATGCATCGCGCCGCATCGCGGGTTCGCGTGTCCGTGCATTTTCTGCGTGCGTTTATCGGTCGGCATGGACCTTGCTAAAAACGCGCCATGTCCCTTTCGTCCATCGATCCATCGAACGCGAACCCCTCGAGCGCGGCCGGCCTGCCGGTGCGGTCGACCGCGCGCGACTGGGTCTGTCCGTTCTGCCCGCTGCTGTGCGACGATCTCGTGGTCCACACGCACGCCGACGACACGCTCAGCGCGCCGGACACCGACTGCGCACGGCTCGCTCACGCACTGTCGACCTATCGCGCCACCGATGCGTCGTGCCGCTGTATCGTCGACGGCAGCGACATGGACCTCGACACCGCGCTTGCGCGCGGCGCACAGATCGTGTCGGATGCGCACCGTCCGCTGTTCGGCGGGCTCGCTACCGACGTCGCCGGCACACGTGCGCTGTATACGCTCGCGGCCGGCTGCGGCGCGATCCTCGATCACCTGCACGGCGACGCATTGAGCGCAGCCACGCTCGCATTGCAGGATCGCGGATCGTTCTTCACGACGCTCTCCGAAGTGCGCGATCGCGCCGACCTGCTGGTGTTTTTCCACTGCCGGCCGTCGCTGCGCTATCCGCGGTTCTTTGCGCGCGTCGACGGCGACGAGGCTTCCGCACGCGAACTGATCTTTGTCGGCACTGAGCCTGATCCGGCCGCATCGATGCACGCGCATGCGCGCATCGGCACCGTGTTGCCGGACACCGATCCGTACGACTCGCTCGCGCTGTGGTCCGCGTTGAGCGAAGGCCGTCGCGCCGACACGTTACCGCACGCGGACGCGGACATCGTCGCGGCGCTCGCGGCGCTGCATACGCGCATCGTCGCCGCCCCCTACGCGGTGATCGTCTACGAACCCGCCGCGCTGCCGGGTCCGCATGCGGCACTGCTGATCGAAGCGCTGAACCGCATCGTCAAGGCGGAGAACCGTACGAGCCGCGCCGCGTGCTTCGCGCTCGGCGGCGACGACGGCGCGCTGACCGTCAACCAGACGACGACGTGGCTGTCGGGCCTGCCGCTGCGCACGCGCGTCGCGATGCCGTCGCGGCTCGCCGGCACCGCGCCGCTCGATCACGACCCATACCGCTATCGCACCGACACGTTGATCGCACGCGGCGAGATCGACGCATTGCTGTGGGTCGCGAGCTTCGCGCCCGACGCATGGCCCGAAGCGCTCGATCGACGGGTGCCCATCGTCGTGCTGGGTCATCCCGCACTCGCCGACGCCGCGAAAGCGCGCGGCGCGGGCACCGTGTTCATTCCCGTCGCGACGCCGGGCATCGACAGCGGTGGGCATCTGTTTCGCGTCGACAGCTCGGTCGTGATGCCGCTCGCGGCCGCGCGCGGTGTCTCGCTGCCTTCGGTGGCGACGATCGCCGCGCAGCTGTCCGCACGTCTGCCCGCCACGTTCGCTGCATCCGGTACTGACGCAAACGAAGCCACCGGCGAGGCCACCCGATGAGCACGATCCGGCTCAAAGGCGGCACGCTCTACGACCCCGCCAACGGCGTGAACGGCGAACGGCGCGACCTTGTGTTCCGCGACGGCCGCATCGTCGACGTACCGGCCGGCCTGCCCGCCGATCGCGAGTACGACGCGACCGGCATGATCGTGATGGCGGGCGGCATCGACCTGCATTCGCACATCGGCGGCGGCAAGACCAACCTGTCGCGCCTGCTGCTGCCGGAGGACCATCGCGACGACCCGGTCCGCGATGCCGCGTACGAAGCGGCGCGCGACGCGGGCGGCCGTTACCTGCGGCTGCCGTCGTGCGGTGTCTGCGCGCCTGGCACGCTCGCGACCGGTTACCGCTACGCCGAAATGGGCTACACGGCCGCGTTCGAGCCCGCGATGATGCCGTCGAACGCACGCCACGCGCACCTCGAAATGGGCGACACGCCGATCATCGATCACGGCGCGTACGTGATGCTCGGCAACGACGAACTGTTCCTGCGGATGCTCGCCGCGCGCGACGATTTCGAACGACTCCGGGACTACGTCGGCTGGACCATTCACGCGAGCAAGGCGCTCGGCGTGAAAGTGGTAAATCCGGGCGGCATCTCGGCGTTCAAGTTCAACCAGCGCTCGCTCGACGTCGACGAAGCGCACACGCATTACGGCATCACGCCGCGCGACGTGCTGCGCACGCTGTCGCACGCGTTGACCGAGCTGCGCGTGCCGCATCCGCTGCACGTGCACGCGAGTAACCTGGGCGTGCCCGGCAACGTCGATTCGACGATCGCAACGATGGACGCCGCCGAGGGCCTGCCGGTCCACCTGACGCACATCCAGTTTCACAGCTACGGCATCGAGGGCCCGCAGAAGTTTTCGTCGGGCGCGCGGCGCATCGCCGATGCGGTGAACGCACGGCCCAACGTGTCGATCGACGTGGGCCAGATCATCTTCGGACAGACGGTCACCGCGTCCGGTGACACGATGATGCAGTTCCGCAACGCGCCGCTCGCGCGGCCGCACAAGTGGGTCGCAGGCGACATCGAATGCGATGCGGGCTGCGGCGTCGTGCCGTTCCGCTATCGCGAGCAGAGCTTCGTGAATGCGCTGCAATGGATTATCGGTCTGGAAATCTTCCTGTTGGTCGACGACCCGTGGCGTGTCGCGATGACGACCGATCATCCGAACGGCGGCCCGTTCACGAGCTATCCGCATCTGATCCGCCTGCTGATGGACAAGTCGTTTCGCGACGAGCAGCTTGCGAAACTGCATCCCGACGCGCCGGTCGCGAGCACGCTGCCCGAACTGAAACGCGAGTTTTCGCTGTACGAGATCGCGATCATCACACGCGCCGGCCCCGCGCGTCTGCTCGGGCTGCGCGACCGCGGCCATCTCGGCGCGGGCGCGGCCGCCGACGTCGCCGTGTACCGCGACGAGCCGGATCGCGAGCGGATGTTCACGTCGCCCGCGTACGTGTTCAAGGACGGCGAACTGGTTGCGCGCGACGGCACGCTCGTCGCCACACCGACGGGTGGCATCCATTTCGTGTCGCCGGAATTCGACCGCGGCATCGAGAAGACCCTCCGCGCGTACAGCGACACGCATCTCGCGAGCAACTTCGCGCACGCGGCGATCAGCGACGACGAAGCGTGCAGCTGCTGCCGCGGCGGCCGGCTGCTGCCGGTCGCGTGCTTCGCCGACGACTGACCCATGCACAGCGAACCGCGACGATGAGCGACCCGGCGACCCTGCAGATCAACGGCACGACGATCGATGCGACGTTCGCGGAAGCGTTTCCGATGAAGGCGACGCGGCTCGTGATCACCGCGCACACGCCCGCGTGGGCGCTGAACGCCGCGCATTCGCTGACCGGCTTCGCGACGTCGGTGATTGGCTGCGGCTGCGAGGCCGGCATCGAGCGCACGCTTGCGCCCGGCGAAACGCCCGACAGGCGTCCGGGCGTTGCGGTGCTGCTATTTGCGGTGTCGTCGAAGGAACTGGCGAAGCAGATCGAGCGGCGCGTCGGGCAATGCGTGCTCACGTGCCCGACGACCGCGGTGTTCGGCGGCATCGATCCGGCGACGAGCCGCGCGCCGCTATCCGACCGCGCGTCGCTCGGCAGCGGCCTGCGTTTTTTCGGCGACGGCTGGCAGATTTCGAAAATGCTCGGCGACACGCGCTACTGGCGCGTGCCGGTGATGGACGGCGAATTCGTCTGCGAGGACACGGCGCTCACCGTGAAGGCGGTTGGCGGCGGCAACCTGCTGCTGCTCGCGCGCGACGTCGACGCCGCGCTGGCGGCGGCCGAAGCCGCGGTCGATGCGATGCGCGCGCTACCGAACGTGATCATGCCGTTTCCGGGCGGCGTCGTGCGTTCGGGCTCGAAGGTCGGTTCGAAGTATCGCGGCGCGAGCGCGTCGACCAACGACGCGTTCTGTCCGACGCTCGTGGGATTGTCGCCGCGCAGCGAGTTGAGCGCGGACGTCCGCTGCGTGCTGGAGATCGTGATCGACGGGCTGACCGACGCCGACGTCGGCGCGGCGATGACGGCCGGTATCGCCGCGGCCACCGCGCGCGGCCGCGCGGCGGGCATGCTGCGGATCTCGGCGGGCAACTACGGCGGCAAGCTTGGGCCCTATCACTTCCATCTGCATGCGCTCGCGGCGGGTGTCGACGGGAGTCGCGCATGAGCACGACGACGCTGCGCGTGAAGATCGCGCCCGCCTTCCGCATCGACGCATCGGTGCTGCTGCCGGTGCCGCTCGCGGAATTGTCGATCGCCGACATCGAACGCATCGTGCTGCCGGCCGGCAACGAACGCTGCGCGGTTGGCGATCTGTTCGCGGTGTCGCGTGACCAGTCAGTCGATGCGGGTCCCGCTTTGGTAATCGACGGCGCCGGGCCGTGGCTCGACCGCGTCGGCGCGCAGATGGACGGTGGGCACCTCGCCGTGCACGGTTCGACGGGCGACTACAGCGGCTGGCGGATGACGGGCGGCACGCTGCATGTCGACGGCCACGCGGGACATTTCACCGGCTGCGAAATGCGCGGCGGCAGGTTGACGGTAACGGGCGACAGCGGCGACTTCGCTGCCGGCGCACTGACCGGCGACATGGAAGGGATGACCGGCGGCACGCTGACGATCCATGGCAACGCGGGCGCGCGGCTCGCAGACCGGATGCGTCGCGGGCTCGTGCTGGTCGGCGGCGACGCGGGCGCGTTTGCCGCCGCGCGGCTCGTCGCTGGCACGGTCGGCATCGCAGGCAGCGTGGGCCCGCGTTATGCATACGGTATGCGGCGTGGCACGTTGCTGCTCGCGCATGCACCGGCCCCGCTGCCATCGACTTTCACCACCGGCGGCGTCGGTTTCGACGTGTTCTGGGCGCTGCTCGTGCACAGTCTCGCGCACGAGATTACGCCGTTTTCGCAATGGCGCGCCGACCATCTGCCGATCCGCTATGCGGGCGATCTCGCGGTCGACGGCCGGGGAGAAATTTTGATCGCCGGATGATGTGGGACATACGTCCGGGGATGACGATGCAGCAGGTTCGACGAAACGGCCCGAGGCAAAACACGAAACACATGGACAAGACAACAGCCATGACGACAACGCATTCTCCCTCCGCGACGTTGCACGCCGACGCGCCTCCAGCGCGTTATACGGGCTCGCTGATCGCGCTGCACTGGCTGATCGCGCTCGGCGTCATCGCGCTGCTCGCGCTCGGGCTCTACATGGTCGGGTTGCCGAAGGGGTTGCCTGTCAAGGCAACGCTGATCAACCTTCACAAGTCGCTCGGCCTGACGGTTTTCCTGCTGGTGCTTCTGCGCATCCTGGCACGTGCGGCCTCCACCCGGCCGCCGCTGCCGCCGATGCGTCCGTGGCAACGCGCCGCCGCGCGCATCACGCAGGGTCTTTTATACGTTGCGATGGTCGCGATGCCGCTCGCCGGTTATCTCGGCTCGTCGTTCAACCACTACGGCACGCGCTTCTGGGGTCTGCCGCTGCCGAAGTGGGGCTGGGACGATGCCGGCCTGCGTGCGCTCTTCTTCGGCCTCCACCAGGCGATCGCGTATGGGCTGATCGCGCTGATCGTGCTGCACGTCGCGGGCGCGATCAAGCATCAGTGGATCGACCGCGACAACCTGCTCGCGAGGATGCTGCCATGACGATGCCCCGAGTGCACGCAGGCCATCTCGCGAGCGACCCGGCACTCGCGGCGTGTTTCGAATTCGATCCACGCGTCCACGAGGGGCGCGCGATGCGCTGCGCGGCATGAAGATCAAGGTACTCGGTTCGTCGGCAGGCGGTGGCTTCCCGCAATGGAACTGCAACTGCCGCAATTGCGACGGCGTGCGTCGCGGCACGCTGAAGGCGACGCGCCGCACGCAGTCGTCGATCGCGGTCAGCGCGAACGGCGAGGACTGGCTGCTCGTCAATGCGTCGCCGGATCTGCTCACGCAGATCGCCGCGCATCCGGAACTGCAGCCGGCACGCCGCGCGCGCGATACGGGTATCGCCGCGGTGCTCGTCATCGATGCGCAGATCGATCACGTCACCGGGCTGCTGATGCTGCGCGAACACAGTGCGCCGCTGCCGCTCTACGCGACCGACGCGGTATGGCAGGACCTGTGCAGCGGTTTTCCGGTCGGCCCGATCCTTTCGCACTATTGCGGCGTCGAGCATCGCCGGATCGCACTCGACGGCACGCCGCTCGAACTCGGCGCGCTGGCCAGCGTGCAGATCGACGCGCTACCGCTGTCGAGCAAGGCGCCGCCCTACTCGCCGCATCGCGACGCGCCCGCGCGCGGCGACAACCTCGGGCTCGTGTTCACGAACCGGCAGACCGGCAAGCGCGTGTTCTACGCACCGGGCCTCGGCGCGATCGAGCCGCACGTGCTCGACGCGATGCGCGGCGCGGACCTGCTGCTCGTCGACGGCACGCTGTGGACCGGCGACGAGATGATCCGCCTCGGCCTGTCGAAGAAGACTGCCGCTGACATGGGTCATCTGCCTCAGTGCGGCCCAGGCGGAATGATCGACACGCTCGATTCGCTGGGCACGACGAATTCGATGAACGTGAGCAACTCAACGCAGCGAAACGTACGCAAGGTGCTGATCCACATCAACAACACCAACCCGATACTCGTCGAGGACGGTCCCGAGCGCCGGACGCTTGCCGAACACGGCATCGAAGTGGCATACGACGGAATGACGTTCGACCTGTAGTGGAAGACCTTGATGCAACGCGTTGCAGCGGCATTGCGACGCGACGAAACCAGAACCATCGGAGACGGCATGAACGCGAAAGACCCTTTCGGCACGGCGCCGGCGCGCACGACTCACGCGCCGCACGAGTCCCGCGGACCCGCATGGACCCGCGACGAATTCGAAGCGCAACTGCGCGCGAAGAGCACGTCTTATCACATCCATCATCCGTTCAACGTGAAGATGAACAGCGGCGGATGCTCGCGCGACCAGATCCGCGGCTGGGTCGCGAACCGCTTCTACTATCAGATCAACATCCCGCTCAAGGATGCGGCCGTGCTGTCGAACTGCACCGACCGCGACACGCGGCGCCGCTGGGTACTGCGCATTCTCGATCACGACGGCTACGGCGACGAGGAAGGCGGCATAGAAACGTGGGCGCGACTCGCGGATGCGGTCGGACTGTCGCGCGACGAACTGTGGTCGCTGCGGCTCGTCACGCCAGGTGTGCGCTTCGCGGTCGATGCCTACGTGAACTTCGCGCGCCGTGCGCCATGGCAGGAAGCGGTGTGCTCGTCGCTGACCGAGATGTTCGCGCCGCAAGTGCATCGCGACCGGCTCGCGAGCTGGCCCGAACACTATGCGTGGATCGAGCCGGACGGCCTCGCGTACTTCCGTTCGCGGATCGCGCTCGCGCAGCGCGACGTACTGCACGGACTCGCAGTGACGCTCGATCACTTCACGCGGCGCGACCAGCAGGAACGCGCGCTCGACATCCTGCAGTTCAAGCTCGACATCCTGTGGTCGATGCTGGACTCGATCGAAAAGGCGTTTCCGCAATGAACGACATCGCACATCACGTCAGTCCCAATGCTTCGTCCACCAATCGACTCGCGATCGCGAAACAGTTTCGCCTGCAATGGGAGCCCGCGCAGAACGCACACGTGCTGCTCTATCCGGAGGGCATGGTGAAGCTCAACCAGAGCGCGGGGGAAATCCTCAAGCGCTGCGACGGCACGCGCGATCTCGATGCGCTGATCGCCGAGCTGGAGCATGCGTTCAACACGACCGGACTCGGTTCTGAAGTGCGGGCGTTCGTCGCCGACGCGCGTGGACGCGGCTGGCTGGAGTAGCCCGATGACCGATCTCTCCCATCCCGTCGCCAACGCACAAACCAGCTCCACCGCCGGCATCGCGCCGCCGCTATGGCTGCTCGCGGAACTGACGTACCGCTGCCCGCTGCACTGCGCGTTCTGCTACAACCCGGTCGATTACACGGATCACAACCGCGAACTGAGCACCGCGCAATGGGTCGACGTGCTGCGCGAAGCGCGTGCGCTTGGCGCAGCGCAGCTCGGTTTTTCGGGCGGCGAACCGCTGTTGCGCGACGACCTCGAGGAACTGGTCGGGGAAGCGCGCAAGCTCGGCTTCTATACGAACCTGATCACGTCCGGCATCGGCCTGACCGATACGCGGCTCGGCAATCTGAAGGCTGCGGGCCTCGATCACATCCAGCTGTCGTTCCAGGATTCGACGCAGCAGCTGAACGACTTCCTCAGCAGCACGCGCACGTTCGACCTGAAGCAGCGTGTCGCTGCATCGATCAAACGACACGGCTTTCCGATCGTGCTCAACTGCGTGCTGCATCGCTATAACCTGCCGCATGTCGACAGGATCATCGAGATGGCGCTCGCGATGGGCGCCGAGTATCTGGAACTCGCGAACACGCAGTACTACGGCTGGGCGCATACGAATGAAGCACAGCTGATGCCCACGCGCGAGCAGCTCGACGAGGCCGAGGCGGTCGTGCAGCGCTATCGCGCGGTTCACGGCGATCGCTGCAAGATCTTCTTCGTCGTGCCCGACTACTTCGAGCGCCGGCCGAAGCGTTGCATGAACGGCTGGGGTGCCGTGTTCCTCGGCATCGCGCCGGACGGCACCGCGCTGCCGTGTCACGCGGCGCGCAGCCTGCCGGGCCTCGCGCTGCCGAAGGTGACCGACATGCCGCTGCGCGAGATCTGGTACGACAGCGCCGCGTTCAACCGCTTTCGCGGCCTCGACTGGCTGAAGGAGCCGTGCCGCAGCTGCGAGGAGAAAGAGCAGGACCTCGGTGGCTGCCGCTGTCAGGCGTACCTGCTCACCGGCGATGCGGCGCAAGCCGATCCGGTGTGCGACAAGTCGCCGTTCCACGAGACCGTCGTGAACGTGGTCCGTCGCGCGGCCGATGCAGCCGCTACGCCCGCGGCTCCGCGCGAACAGCCAATCGTGTTCCGCAACGATGCGAACTCGCGCCGGCTCGCCGCAGCGGCGCGCGGCGATGCGAACGGACCCGGCGAACCCGGCGAACAAGGAGCACGATCATGAGCGTAGCGGACATCTCCGTGCTGCTCGTCGACGACCACGCGGTGGTGCGCGAAGGCTACCGGCGTCTGCTCGAACTGAACGACGACGTGCATGTCTGCGGCGAAGCAGCCGATGCGGGCGACGCGTACCAGCGCTTCTGCGCGCTGCGGCCGGACGTCGTCGTGATGGACGTCGCGCTGCCGGGCGCGAGCGGCATCGAAGCGATGCGACGGATGCTCGCGCGCGCGCCCGAAGCGCGCGTGCTGATCTTCAGCGTCCACGAGGAGGCAATCTTCGTGCGCCGCGCGCTCGACGCGGGCGCGCTCGGCTACGTGACCAAGGCGAGCGCGCCCGACGTGCTCGTCGAAGCGGTGCGCACGATCGCACGGCGAGCCGGCTATCTGAGCCCCGACATTTCGCAGGCGCTCGCGATGCGCAACGCGTTCAGCGAGGGGCCGCCGGGACGCCAGTTGTCGGCGCGCGAATTCGAGGTGTTGCGGCTGCTCGTGCAGGGCTACACGTTGCCGAGCATCGCGGAAAAGCTGGGCTTGAGCCAGAAGACGGTGGCCAATCATCAGTCGGTGATTCGCCAGAAATTCGGCGCGGACAACGGCGTGCAGCTCGCGCAGATGGCAAGCCGGCTCGGGCTTCAGTTCACGGGTTCAGCCAGCCCCGCTTGAGCGGGCACGCGCGCGCAGAACAGGAAGCCGCCGCCGGGCTGGCTCGCGACGTGAAACTCGCCGCCGAGCGCCTCGACGCGCTCGCGCATGCCGATCAGTCCGAGGCCGCTGCGCGGCTTCGCGAGATCGACGCCGGGACCGTCGTCGGCCATCGTCACGACGATCTCGTCGATCGGCTCGCCGTGCTGCCCCGCCGCTGTCTCGCGCGGCGCACGCACCATGAACACCTCGACGCGCGCCGCGCGCGCGAACTTCGACACGTTGGTCAGCCCTTCCTGTACGAGCCGGTATAGCGTGATCGTCAGCGGGTCGGCGAGACCGCTGAAGTCGCCTTCGATCGTCAGCGAGAACGACGCGGCGGGCAACCGCTCGCGCCAGCCATCGACGCAATGTTCGAGCGCGCTCGGCAGACCGAATTCGTCGAGACCGATCGGCCGCAGCCGGCGAATCATCCCGCCGATCTGACGGTAAACGTGGCTCGCGCTCTGGATCAACCCAAGCGCCACACGATGGATCTCGGGCTCGCGCGCAGTCGACAGGTCGCGGATGCGCGCGGCGTCGAGCGCGATCGCATTCAGATACTGGCCGAGTTCATCGTGCAGTTCGCGCGCGAGATGACGGCGCTCGATCTCCTGCGCATCCAGCGCCTGACTCGCGAGCCGGCGGTTGTCCGCGAGCAGCCGTTCGGCTTCTTCCTCCAGCGCGCAGCGGCGGCGCAGTTCGTGGCGCGCGTCGCGATAACGGCGCCACGCGAACCACGCGAGGCAGATCGCGAGCACGCACAGCGTGCCCGGCAGTTCGTCGAGCTGGAAGCGCTCGAGCCCGCGGGTCCAGCGATACGCATGCTCGCTCACGTCGAACGTCGCACCGAGCACCCAGGCCAGCACGGTCACCGCGAGCACCCACGCGAGATCGCGCCGCACCGTCGGAGGCGGCGGCGCGGGGCGTGTCGAAGAGAGGTTGGAAGGATCGCTTGACGTCACGTCTGCATTCTACTCAGCCCGACCCGCAACGGCGATTTCTGGCTGTGCTTTTGGGAACGCTTCCCCGTCACAACGGGAAAAGCTCCCGGGTCATCGGCGGCTCGAGCATGCGAAGCTTTCATTACACCGGCATGCGCGCGTTAGGTTGGGTTGCGACGGCGCCGGGATGACATGAGACAAAACAATGAGCATGCGATACCGTGCCGTCCTCACCCTTCGTTTGCGGCAGCGAGCAAGCCTAACGCTGTGCTTCGGCAGTGCGCTTGCGGGCCTGTCCGCCACCGCGTGGGCGCAGAACGCACCCACTGCCGCAGCGGCGACCGCAGAGACACAGCCTGCGCCCCCCACCGCCGAAACGACACTCGCGCCGATTATCGTCGTAGGCACCACACCGCTTGTCGGCATCGGTACGCCGCTCACACAGGTGCCCGCGAACGTACAGACGGTGCACGCGGCCGATCTCGAGCGGCAGCATCGCAGCACGCTCACCGACTACTTCGCGAAGAACCTGCCGAGCGTCGACATCTCGGATGCACAGGGCAATCCGTATCAGATGAACCTCACGTATCGCGGCTTCACCGCGTCGCCGTTGCTTGGCACGCCGCAGGGGCTGTCGGTGTTCGTCGACGGCGTGCGCGTGAACGAGCCGTTCGGCGACGTCGTGAACTGGGACCTGATTCCGCAGCAGGCGATCGACACGATCCAGCTGATTCCCGGCTCGAATCCGACCTACGGGCTCAACACACTCGGCGGCGCGATCGCGATCACGACGAAGAACGGCAAGACGAGCCCCGGCGGCGAGGCCGAGGTGACGGCCGGTTCGTGGGGCCGCAAAACCGCGCAGATCGAACAGGGTGGCACGATCGGCGACCATCTCGACTACTACTTCACCGGCAGCATGGCGAACGACGACGGCTGGGCCGAGCAGAACGCGAGCCGCGTGCGGCAGGCGTTCGGCAAGCTGCGCTACACCGACGCCGATACCACACTGACGTTCTCGGCGGGCGGTGCCGACAACGATCTGCACGGCGTGCAGACCATTCCGCGTTCGTTCCTCGACAACCGGAAGCAGCCGTACACGTATCCCGACCAGAACGAGAACAGCCTCGGCTATGTCACGCTATCGGGCGACCACTATTTCAACGATCACGTCGAACTGAGCGGCAACGCCTACTACCGGCGCTTTCTGAACACCAACATCAGCAGCAACAACAACACGAACTTCGGCTCGGTCGACAGCAGCGGCAACGTTGATACGACGCAGGCGACCAACCAGAAATCGTCGGTCGCGACCAGCAGCTACGGTGCGAGCCTGCAGCTCACGCTGCTCGGCAAACTCGGTGGTATGCAGAACCAGCTCGTCGCGGGCGTGTCCGCCGACATCGCCAACTCGCACTACACGGAGTCGTCGCAGGATGCGGTTTTCACCGATTCGCGCGCGACCATCGGCATCGGCGACTTCGCGCAGCAGACCGACGCGCGCACGCACAATGGCAGCTATGGCATCTATCTGGAGGACACATTGTCGATCACGCCGCAGTGGTCGGTGACGCTCGCCGGACGCTACAACTGGGCCGACGCGTCGATCGGCGACGTCAGCGGCATGCAACCGCAGCTCGATGGTCACCATACGTTCTCGCGCTTCAATCCGGCGTTCGGCATCAACTGGAACCCGGTGCCCGGCTTCACCGCATACGCGACGTACAACGAGGGCATGCGCTCGCCGACCGCGATCGAACTCGCGTGCGCGGACCCGAGCGCACCGTGCTCGCTGCCGAACGACTTCGTCTCCGATCCCGCGCTGAAGCCGGTGATCTCGAAGACCTTCGAAGTGGGCGCGCGCGGCCGCATCGGCCATTCGACGACGTGGAGCGCGAGCGCCTACAGCACGACGCTCGACAACGACATCGAGTTCATCAGCGCCAACGGCGCATCGAGCTCGCAGGGCTTCTTCCAGAACGTCGGTCGCACACGCCGGCAAGGGCTCGAACTCGCGGGGCACAGCCGCTTCGGACCGGTCGCGGTGACCGCCAGCTACAGCTACGTCGACGCGACCTACCGGTCCACGTGGACCGAGAGCAGCCAGAGCAATTCGAGCGCCGGCGCCAACGGCAACATCACCGTCAAGCCGGGCAATCACATCCCGGGCATTCCGGCGAGCACCGTCAAGCTGCGGCTCGACTACGACGCGACATCGAAGTGGACCATCGGCACGAACCTGACGTGGCGCGGCAGCGTCTACGCGCAGGGCGACGAGAACAACCAGGACGCGAACGGCAAGATCTCGGGCTACCTGCTGGTCGATCTCGACACCACGTATCAGGTCACGAAGCAACTGCAGGTCTTCGCATCGGTGACGAACCTGTTCGACAAGCAGTATGCGAGCTTCGGCGTGCTCGGCGAGAATTTCTTCAACGGACCGAATCACACGTTCGATGGCGCGAATCCGACGAACGAACAGTTCATCGGGCCAGGTGCGCCGCGTGGAGTGTGGGTGGGATTGCGCTACGCGTGGAAGTAGCGGCAAGTAATGGCAGATAAGGAAAACGGGCGGCCAGTGTGAACCGGCCGCCCGACGCGATGATGCAATTCGATCTGCTTCAATGCGACTCGATCGAGCCGTCGCTATGCGGATAGGTGACGATGCCCCACGCGAGTGGCAACGAACCGATCTGACCGATCGGCTGATAGCTCTTCGCGTCGAGCACGTAGACGGCATCGGAGCGGCCGCATGCGACCATCAGCTTCGAACCGTCCGGCGTAAAGCTGAAGTGCCAGCAGCGCTGGCCAACCGGCACGTCGGCGACGTGGTCGTAGGTGCGGCCGTCGAACACCTGGATCGTCTTGTCGCGCGACGCCGCGACGAAAAGCCGCTTGCCTCCGGGACCGAACGCGACGCCGTACGGTCCGAGCTTCGTGTCGACGGTCTTGACGACCTTGAACGTGTGCGCGTCGATCACGACGAACTTGCTTAGCGATTCGAGCGTGACCACGTAGTCCTTGCCGTCCGGCGACAGCCGGATGCCGCGCGGCCGGCCGCCCGCGGCGAGCTTCACGGTGCGCAGCGGCGCACCGGTGCGCGCGTGGTAGACCGATACCGTGTCGTCGCCCTCGTTGGTGACGAGCATCGTGCTGCCGTCGCGCGAGAACTCGATGCCCTCGGTTTCGTGGCCACTTGTCACCGAGCGGATCACGTGCCACGTCTTCATGTCGACGATCGCGATTTCGGCGGGCGGCTTGTTCGCGTCGTCGTCGCCGCCAGCCGTGCCGGGCTTGCCGGGAGGTGACGCGGACGGCGGACCGCCCACCTCGCCGGGCTCGTAGGTCACGTACGCATAGCCGCCGCGCACGCGCACGTATTCAGGGTTCTTGCCGATCTTCACGCGCTCGACGACGTTGCCCGACGCGGTGTCGATCACCGCGAGATCGCTTGTATTCTTGTTCGCGACGAGAAGCCGCGTGCCGTCCGCATTCAGGCTCAGGCCGCGCGGGCCGTCGGCGCCGTCGGTGAAGGTCTTCGCGAGCGTCATGCTGTCGAGATCGATGACGCCGACGCCGGCTGTCTCGCTCGTCACATAGGCGAGCGGCGCGGCGGCCTGGGCCGCGCCCGCCGCGAGCGTCAACGCGGCCAGTGCGAACGCGCGCAAGGGGGACGTGAAGCGAGGGGAAGTGAAACGAAACCGTGTCTCCAGCATATCTGGACTCCGTCATGTGATCGGGTTGTCCAGTCAAAGTATCCCATCGGACGATGGTTTGACAACGGACAACGGGCAGGAGAATTTCCCGAATTGCGGCTGCGCGGGTCGCTTCGCGAGGGAAACCGTTCTGTGACTGCTCTTCTTACGAAGCGATAACGCACCGCATGCACTCAAAGCAGCACTTATCGCAGCCGAAACAAACTCTGAATTCAAATCGGCGGGACGCTCCGCTATCGTGATGTCATGACTTCTTCCGGCGCGCGGCGCAACGGCATCGTTGCGCGGACGCCGGACAAGGACCGGGATCATGCAAGCCCTCATCTTCGACGTCGACGGCACACTCGCCGATACCGAGACCGCGCATCTGCGGGCCTTCAACGCCGCGTTCGCCGAGGTCGGCCTCGGCTGGTTCTGGGACGAGGCGCTGTACACGCGCCTGCTGAAAGTGGCGGGCGGCAAGGAGCGATTGCGGCACTACTGGCGCGTCGCCGATCTGGAAGAAGCCGACGGCGCGAAGGTGCAGGACGTGATCGACGCCGTGCACGCGATCAAGACCCGCCACTACACCGAACAGATACGCGGCGGCGGTTTGCCGCTGCGTCCGGGCATCGCGCGGCTGATCGACGAGGCGCACGCGGCCGACATTCCCGTCGCAATCGCGACGACCACGACGCCCGCCAATCTCGACGCGTTGCTTGGCACGCCGTTCGGCAGCGCGTGGCGCACGCGCTTCGCCGCGGTCTGCGATGCCGGTACGACGCATACGAAGAAGCCTGCCCCCGACGTTTACCACGACGTGTTGCGGCAACTCGGCCTGCGCGGCGCCGACTGTATCGCGTTCGAAGATTCCGCAAACGGCCTGCTCGCGGCACGCGCCGCCGGTGTGCCGACCGTCGTGACGCCGACCGCGTTCACGTCGCAGGACTGTTTCGACGGCGCGCTGGCGGTACTGCCGCATCTCGGTGAGCCGGATGCGCCGGTTGCATCGCCGATGCAGGATGAACGCGCGGGCTGGATCGACGTCGCCACGTTGCGGCGCTGGCATCGGCTCACGCAGCACGAGGCAGCGTGAGATGAACGCCGCATGCATTCACTGCATTCACCCCACGCACCGATGACGGAGCCGCGGAACAAGGCCGTGCTGGTGGATCTCGACGGCACGCTGATCGACACGGCGCCGGACATCGTGGAGGCAGTCAGCCGGATGCTGCGCCAGTTCGATGCCGCCGCGCTACCGTTCGAAACCGTCAGCGGTTTCATCGGCAAAGGCGTGCCGAATCTCGTACGACGCACGCTCGAAGCGACTGGTCTCGATCAGCGAATCGATTTCGCGCACGCATTGCATGCGTTCAACCATCACTATGCGCAGACCAACGGCCGCATCGGCCGCGTGTTCCCCGGCGCGGCCCCCGGACTCGAGTCGTTACGTCGCCACGGCTACCGGCTCGCATGCGTGACCAACAAGCCGGAAGCGCTCGCGGCACCGCTGCTGCTGATGACGGGGCTTGCCGGCTATCTGGACGTGCTGGTCGCCGGCGACTCGCCTGCCGGCATGAAGCCGGAGCCAGGACCGCTGTGGCATGCGTGCACGCTGCTCGATGTCGAACCGGCACACAGCACGCTGGTCGGCGATTCGCCGGTCGACGTCGCGGCCGCGCGCGCGGCGGGTGTGCCGGTGTTGATCGTCCGCTATGGTTATGCGGGGCCGACCGGTGCTGCGATGCTGGATTGTGATGGGTTCGTCGATTCGCTCGAGGAGGTGGCAGGCGTGATCGAGGGGCGACGGGGGGTGAACGCGTTGGGTTGAGCGGGCGGGCGGGAACGGAAAGGGCTGACGACGCATCTGGTTCTGCTGATTGTCAACGGGCCCTGGCGCCCTTTCGTCGAGTGCCCCAGAACCGCCTCGACGAATTCCGTCATTGCATGCGCGACAGGCCCGCCTCCGTTGAAACTGGGGAGAGCGGGCCCCGGATCGCGGCCTGGGGTGCGAGACTACAGCGCGACGAACAGCATACCGTGGGGATCCTGCAGCGCCGAGGCGTTGCCAATACCCGCGACGACCGGCGTCAGATGCCCGGTCTTGGTGTCCAGCTGCATCACCTGTCCCTGGCCGGCGCTATAGGAGTCGCCCTGCTTGAACGGTGCATCCACGCGATAAGTGTTGTTGGTTGCATCGGTGAACAGCATGAAGGTCTTGCCGGTCGAGCCCGGCGCGGGCACCCAGCGCGTATCGTCCACCGGATAAACCGGGCCGTCCTTGTCGTTGTAGAGCGTCAGCGTCAGCACGCTCACGGATTGGCTCGCACCCGGGTTGTGAATGAATATGAGCTTGCCGTCGGCCTGACTGTCGAGCACCAGGTCACCCGCCGAATCGATGGCTTCGGAGTCCGGATCGGTGAGGCTCAGTGTGACCGCCTGATTGAACGTGGGATTGGTCGCGCCGCCGACCGAAGGCGTGAGGTCGGTCGCCTGTGCGTTGCCCGCCAGCACCGGCGCGACGTCGAACGTGCTGCCGTTCGCATTGAGCGTGAGCGAGACGACGGTGGGAGCGGCACCCGGCGTGGTCGGTGCAGACGCGCTGACATACACGACGCCGTTGATAAGCTGCATGTCGTCGTAGCCCCCGCCATGCGCCGTCGGATTGACCGTTGCCTGATAGGTTTTTTGCGCACCGGACCCGAGGTCGATGATGGTGAGCTCAGGATTGCCGTCTTCATTCGACATCGCCCACAACGCATTCGTGTCGGTGCGCGCCATCAACCCGTCGACGTGCCCAGGCACCGTATAACTCTTCAGCGCGTTTCCACTCAGATCGTACTGGACCACCGTATTCGTCAGACCTGGGACCGAACCATCCTTCACGTCGCCGGCCATCTGATAACCGATAAAAACGGTGTTGTTGTATTGAACGATCGAGTCCGGTTTAGCCGACGAGGACGGTGCTTTCGCAAACAGCGACAGCGAGTAGCCGGTTGCCGTCGCGGTGTTCGGAATCTGCGCCGTACTGACAGGAGCCGCTCCCGGCGACGACGTCACGTTGTTGCTGCCGCCGCATGCCGCGAGCGTCAACGCCGAAAACATTACAGAAAATAGACACTTGCTTTTCATATCCCCACCAATATTAAGTTATCCTTAAGAGGTAAGACCGACAGGTAGAATTTATTGAGCGAGACAAGCCTTTCCGGGGAGTGCGCATCAGTAGAATCGATCTGCGGACTGGTGACGAGCGTATGCAGTGAATATGTCCATGTAATGAAATGAAATATATTCCGTACTCCAGATTTGTTTATAAAAAACGGATGAAACCACTCCTTATGAGAGCCTTAAGAACAAAATAAATCACACCATTTTTCCCGCCGTATTGCAGGTCGATCCGCTTGTTCCGGCTGCGCATGCAGATCGCGGATCAGGCGAAGCCGTAACGGTTACCGCTGGTTACAGGATTGACAATGCGGTCGTACCTGCCGGGGCCTGGCGCTCTTATCATCCGCGTCGTCGGTTATCAATTGGCACCCGCCAGAGCCGGACAGGATCGGAGAACCCGTGAAGCGCGCTACCCTCTTTCTCGCGGCAGGAATTTCCGCTGCCTGTGCATCCAGTGCGGCTCTTGCTCACGCGGATATCGGCATTTTTCTGGGTGCGCCGGGCCCCGTCTATGTGCAGCCGCCTCCGGTCGTGTATGAGGCACCGCCTCCGGTAATCTATGCGCCGCCGCCCCCTGCCTACGGTTACGGATACCGCTATGAAGGCGACGACGGCGACAGGCGGCGTTGGCGTGACGATGGGCATCGGGGATGGGAGCGCCATCATCGTGAGGATGACGACGACTAGGTCGTTGGTCGCGGCCCCCGACGGGGTTCGGGCGCTCGCCGGCGGTGTACGAACCGCCGGTCACACCGAAGCGGCGATTGGCGTATGCCGCTATGTTTCGATCAGGCGGTATCGGCCGGATGATAGTGTGCAGGTTTAATCAGACTGACCTCGCAACCGGCGTTCGTGTCGTGGAACGTCAGCATCATGCCGTGCATGCCGGCCACGGCGGCGGCAAGACTCAGGCCCAGGCCGCTGCCGGGCGTATGGCGGCT
Organism: Paraburkholderia sp.; assembly: GCF_050742655.1. GTDB lineage: Bacteria > Pseudomonadota > Gammaproteobacteria > Burkholderiales > Burkholderiaceae > Paraburkholderia. The sequence goes on from NZ_JBOIGG010000002.1 coordinate 89,132, forward strand.
CGCCTCTCCACGATAGAAGCGGCGCAGCACCGCATCGCGCTCGGCTGGTGCGATGCCCGGTCCATTGTCTCGTACCGTCAAGCCGGCGCCCCGTGCGTCGCGCCACAGCACCATGCGCACGGCTCCGCCGTGCGGCGCGAACTTGATGGCGTTCTCCACGAGATTCGCCAGTGCCTCAAAGAGCAGATTCGGATCGCCCGTGATTGCCAGCGGGCCGGATGCTGTGCGCTGTAGTTCGAATGCAATGTGTTTGTCTTCGGCAGCCGGCTCGTAGAACTCGAACACGTCGTCGGCGAGAGCGGCCAGATCGACATGAGTGAAGCCCGCGCGGCGCACACCGCTTTCTATTTCAGAAATCCGCAGCAATGCATTGAAGGTGCGCAACAGGCCGCGGGTTTCAAGAATGGTTTCGTCGATCGCCGCGCGGTATTCCACGTCGGTTCTGGCACGCCGCTGTGCGCGTTCGAGTCCGCCGAGCATCCGTGTGAGCGGCGTGCGCAGGTCGTGCGCGATGGCGTCGCACACGCCTTTGACCTCGTGCATGAGCCGCTCGATTTCGTCGAGCATTCCGTTCACGACGCCTACCAGCCGATCCACGTCGTCCTGTTTCGAATGCACCGGCAAACGCCTGCTGAGATTGCCCGCGACGATTTCCTCGATCGAGGCAGTCACCGCATCGAGCCGCCGCATTGCCGAGATGCCGATCAGACTCGCTCCGATCAGGCCGATCACGAGCGTGATCATCGCCGTGGAGAGCAGCGCATGCAGCAGTTCTTCGTCGAAGTGATCGAGCTCGCGCGTGTTCTGGCATTGCAACGCAATGCGGTTATCCGGTACGCGCGCGGCAATGCATCGGCCGGGCGGATGTTTCGGCAGATTCGCGAGCCGCATCGAAAACGGCTTGTCGAACACGGGAATTGCAGGCAGATCGCCCAGAAAACCGCCGGCAAGGTGTTTGCCACTGGCGTCGAACAAACCAAACGGGCGCTGATGGCGCGGGTCGAACTGGTTTTGATGCTCGAAGCGGGCGACCAGTTCGTCCGGCTCTTCGCGGCTCAACTGTGCGTGCTCGCGCATCAGCCAGTCGTCGATGCGTTCCTGTTCGAAGCCCGTCACCTCGCGGTACAGGTAGCCGAACAGCAGTATCGCGATCACGCCGAACAGCGCCAGAAACAACGTGGCGAGGCGAAAGCCAGTGGTGCGGTGCAGTTCAGTCAGGCGCATGCAGCACGTATCCTGAACCGCGCACGGTATCGATCATCGGAGCCGTCCCGTCCGGGTCGAGCTTCTTTCGCAAACGGCTGATGTGCACGTCGATCACGTTGGTCCGCTCATCGAGCCGGTAGTCCCAGACGGCCTCGAACAGCATGGTGCGGCTCACTACCTGCCCCTCGTGCTGCATCAGGTATTCGAGCAGCCGGTATTCGCGCGGCAGGAGCGGTACCGGGCGGCCGGCGCAGGTCACTTCGCGTTTGAGCGGGTCGAGCCGCAGCGGGCCGACCTGATATTCCTGTACGCCGGGCGCGGCCTCGCGCCGACGCATCAGCGCGTCGAGCCGCGCGGTCAGCTCGATGAACTCGAACGGCTTGGTCAGGTAGTCGTCGCCGCCGGCTCGCAAGCCGCGCACGCGTTCGTCGACCGCGGACAGTGCGCTCAGGATCAGCACCGGCGTGAGCACACCGGCACTGCGCAACGCCGCCAGCATGCCGAGTCCTTCGAGCCCGCCCGGCAGCATGCGATCGAGCACGATGGCGTCGTAGCTGTTTGCGACGGCGAGCATCAAACCGTCGCGACCCGTGCTTGCGGCCTGCACCTTGCAGCCGTGATCGGTGAGCGCTTCGATGATCTCCGCGAGGGTCTGCTCGTCGTCCTCGACGACCAATACGTTCGACATGCCTTCTTCCAGAATCCAGAAACAGGCGGGCGGGCACGCCTGCGTGAGACGGCCGATTACGCTACGCTCGTACCTGCGAAAACCGCAGTATGCCGCGCGAAGCCGCACAGGCGTTTCGCGCGAACATGAAAAATTTTTAATGTAGGCCCCTCCGTCCGGGCCCGAGTGCATGCGAATCCTGTTGATCGAAGACGATGCGCGCGGCCGCCAGTTTCTCGCGCGCGGCTTGAGCGAGAGCGGTCTGATCGTCGACGCGGTGGCCGACGGTGCAACCGGGCTCGCGTATGCGCGCGAGGGCATTTACGACGTGATTCTGACCGACCGGCGCCTGCCCGCGCTCGATGGCATCGCCCTCGTGCAGCAGTTGCGTGCCGGCGGCGACATGACGCCGGTGCTGATGCTGTCGGCGATCGGCGGTTTGAACGACCGCGTCGAAGGTATTCGCGCCGGTTGCGACGACTATCTCGTGAAACCCTACGCGTTCGTCGAAGTGCTCGCGAGAATCGAGGCGCTCGCGCGGCGCGCGGACCGCAGCAGGATGAGCGAGCGGCTCGAATGCGCGGATCTCGTGCTTGACACCCGCGCCCGAACCGCGACGCGCGGCGGCCACAGCCTGCGCCTGCAGCGCCGCGAATTCCTGTTGCTTGAGTGCCTCGCGCGGCACGAAGGTCAGGTCGTGACGCGCAGCATGCTGCTCGAAGCGGCATGGAACTACGATTTCGAGCCACGCGGCAACATCATCGATATGCACATGCATCGACTGCGGGCGAAGGTGGACCGGGACTTTCCAGTCACCCTGATTCATACCGTGGTGGGCGCGGGCTACGTGCTGAACCCGACGCCCTGGAAGCACTTCGAGCCGCGTTGACGCTGTTGCGCAGGCCTCGTTGCCCCCTGCTGCCGCGCATTAAATTTTTTTAATCATTGGGCGAAAGCGCCGACAGGACCCGCTGACTATTCTGGCGACATGTCCATGTTGCCGGAGCGTTCTTCAATGTCAGGGCTGCTCCATCCGGCGCCGGCGGCGCGCGTCGTCAGCGCTCTGGCCCGCTGTCTGGCCGTGCGCGCCGCCGTTTGCGCGCTTGGCGCCGCAGTGCTGACAGGCTGCTCGCTCGTGCCCGGCTATCAGCGGCCGGGCGTGCCACTCGCACAAAGCTTCGACGGCGCGGCGGGAGCGTCGCTCGCCGATACGGTCCCCGTCAGAAGCGGATGGTGGCGCGAATATCACGACCCGGCGCTCGACGCGCTGGTCGAGCGCAGTCTGCACAATAACTTCACGCTGGCGTCCGCGATTGCGAGCGTCGAACAGGCGCGCGGCAACGCCCAGAAAGCCGGTGCGCCGCAGTATCCGTCGCTGTCGCTGGGCGCGACCTTCAGTCGCGCCCATCAAGGGCGCGGGTCGACGACGAAGTCTCAGAGTCTGTTTGCCGAAGCGAGCTACGAGGCGGATTTCTGGGGTTTCAACGCCGCCAACGCCAGCGCCGCCGACCTGCTCGCGCGTGCGTCCGGGTTCGACCGCGACACGGTGGCGCTGACGCTGACCGCATCGGTGGCGGACACCTACTTCCAGGTGCAAAGCCTGCGCCGCCGCCTCGCGATCGCGCGATCCGTTGCCGACGATGCCTCCCACATCCTGCAGTTGCTGCTCGCACAGCAGGAGGCGGGCGTCGCGACCGAGCTGCAGGTGCAGCAGCAGCGCAACGCGCTCGCCACCTTTCAGGCCGCGGTGCCGGCGCTGCAACAGCAACTCGACACCAATGTGCATGCACTCGCGGTGCTGGTGGGCACGGCGCCCGAACAGTTCACGGTCAACGATGCCGTGCTCGCCGACATCGTCGTTCCCCGCCCACGCCCGAATCTGCCTGCCAGTCTGCTGGAAACGCGTCCCGACATCCGCTCGAAAGAAGCGCAGTTGCAGTCGGCGAACGAGAGCGTCGGCGCGGCGCGCGCCGCTTTTTTGCCGAACATCGTGCTCACCGCCGACGGCGGCCTCAGCAGTAAATCGTTGTCGCACTTCCTGTCGAGCCCGTTCGCGAGTCTCGCGACCTCGCTCGCGGCACCGCTGTTCGACGGCGGCGCGCTGCGTGGCCAGTTGCACGCGAGTCAGGCGGCCGAGGCGAAGAGCGTCGCGGATTACCGGCAGACGGTAGTGACGGCGTTGCAGGACGTCGAGGATTCGCTGTCGGCCGCGCAACAGCAGCAGCTTGCGGAGGCCGCCGACCAGGACGCCGTCGACGCCGCGCGCAAAGCCGCCACGCTCGCGCAAGCGCAATACAGGCTCGGCACCGTCGACTTTCTGACCGTGCTCGATACCCAGCGCACGCTCTATCAAGCCGAAGACACCCTGGTACAGGCGCGGCTTGCGCGCCTGCAGGCATCAGTGAGCCTGTTTCGCGCGTTCGGCGGCGGCTTCGGCGTCACCGATGACAGCACCGCTTCCCCCTCTACGCCTTCCCGCTCATGAAATCTGCAGACCCTTCAAACCACGAGGTGCCCCGCGGGCGCCGTCGCGTGCCGCTTGCGCTGGCGGGCGGCGTCCTTGTCGTGCTTCTGGCGGCGTGGTTCTGGCCGAGGCATCCGGCTGCGAAGGCGGCAGCCCCGGTGCCGGTCAACGTCGGCCATCCGGTGAGCCGGGATTTTCCGATCCGCGTCGCCGCGGTGGGTACCGTGCAGGCGCTCAATACCGTGGACGTCAAAGTGCGCGTGGACGGGCAACTGCAGCGCATCGCCTTCACCGAAGGACAGGACGTGAAAGTGGGCCAGTTGCTCGCGCAGCTCGACCAGGGACCGCTCACCGCCCAGCTGCATCAGGCGGAAGCGGCGCAGCGCAAGGACCAGGCATCGCTCGACAACGCCCGCCTCGACCTCGCGCGGTATTCGAAGCTCGTCGGGATCGGTGCGGCCACCACTCAGGTCGTGGACACCGCAAAGGCGCAAGTGGAGGCGCTCTCCGCGAGCGTCGCCGCGGACGCCGCGCTGGTCCAGAGCGACCAGCTGCAGTTGAGCTTCACAACCTTGAGCGCGCCGTTCACCGGCCGGGTCGGCGCGCGCGAGGCTGATATCGGTTCGATCGTCCACCCCACCGACACGACCGGCATCGTCACTGTCACGCAAATGGAGCCGATTACCGTGCTGTTCTCCGTGCCGCAAGACGTGCTGCCCGACCTGCTTGCGAATCAGGCCAAAGCGCCGCTCGCGGTGAACGTCACCACGCGTTCGGGTAGTACCGCGCTCGCGGACGGTTCGCTCGTTTTCATCGACAGCACGGTCGATCCCACGACCGGCCAGATCAAACTGAAGGCCTCCTTCACCAACAGGAATCGCACGCTGTGGCCGGGCGAGCTGGTGAACGCCCGCGTCCTGGTGCGTACCGATGCGCAGCGGCTCGCGGTGCCGAGCCGCGCAGTGCTGAATACGCAGAACGGCACGCAGCTGTATGTGATCGCGGCAAACGGCACCGCGCAGATCCGGTCAGTGCAGACCGGTGTCACGGTCGACGGTATGACGGAAATCCGCAGCGGCGTCGCACCCGCGGAGCGGGTCGTGTTCGACGGACAAAGCCGGCTCAATCCCGGCGTACGCGTCGCAGCGACCCCGGTGGCGACGGTGGCCGAAGCGCCGGCGAACTCGAACGCGGCGGGCAGCCAGGCGAATCCGGGCGACCCGTCATGAGTCTCGCGGAGTGGTTCATCAGGCGGCGCATCGCGACCAGCTTTCTCGCGATCGCGGTGCTGCTGGTCGGCACGGTGGCGTATTTTCTGCTGCCCGTCGCGCCGTTGCCGCAAGTCGATTTTCCGACCATTCAGGTCGTGGCGAAATTGCCTGGCGCGAGTGCGGAGACCATGGCGACTTCGGTCGCGACACCGCTCGAGCGGCAGCTTTCGCTGATCGCGGGCGTGACGCAGATGACCTCGTCCAGCTCGCTCGGCACCACCAACATCGCCGTGCAGTTCGATCTGTCGCGCAACATCGACGGCGCAGCGCAGGATGTGCAGACCGCGATCAACGCGGCCGGTGGCACGCTGCCGAAGAATCTGCCGAATCCGCCGACATACGAGAAGGTCAACCCGGCCGACTTCACGTTGCTGTCGCTCGCGCTAACGTCGCCGTCGCTGACGCTCACCCAGCTCGACAGCTACGCCGAAGACTATCTCGCGCAACAGATCTCGCAGATGCCCGGCGTCGGTCTGGTGGACTTCCACGGCCAGCAACGGCCTGCCGTGCGTATTCAGCTCGATCCCGACAAGCTCACCGCGCGCGGCCTCACGCTCGAAGACGTCCGCTCGATCGTCGGCCTGCAGACCGTGAATGCGCCAAAGGGCAGCCTGAACGGCCCGGATCGTTCGGTGATTTTCAATGCGACCGACCAGATCACGACCGCGTCGCAATATCGCGATCTCGTGGTCGCGTACAGGAACGGCGCGCCGATTCGCCTCTCCGATCTGGGCACCGTGCTGGACGCGGCCGAAGATAACCAGCAGGCCGCATGGCTTCAGCACGAACGCACGATCATCCTCGACATTCACAAGCAGCCGGGCTACAACGTCGTGCAGACCATCGCCGGCATCACGGCGAAGCTGCCCGCGCTCGAAGCAACGCTGCCCGCCGCCGCGCATTTGCATGTCGTGGGCGATCGCACCCAGACCATCAAAGCGTCGGTGCACGACGTGCAGTTCACGCTGATGCTGACGGTCGCGCTCGTCGTAATGGTGATCTTCTCGTTTCTGCGCAACGTGTGGGCGACGATCATTCCAAGCCTGACGATTCCGCTCTCGCTGGTCGCCACGTTCGGCGTGATGTATCTGCTCGACTACAGCCTCGACAATCTGTCGCTGATGGGTTTGACGATCGCGGTGGGCTTCGTGGTGGACGATGCGATCGTCGTCATCGAGAACGTGATGCGGCATATCGAAGAGGGTGTGCCCCGAATGAAGGCCGCGCTGCTCGGCGCGATGGAGGTGCGCTTCACGATCATCTCGATGACCATTTCGCTGATCGCGGTATTTATTCCGATTCTGCTGATGGGCGGCATCGTCGGGCGGCTGTTCCGCGAATTCGCGGTGACCGTGAGCGCGGCGATCGTGATGTCGGCGCTGGTATCGCTGACCGTTACGCCGATGCTGTGCGGCTGGCTGATCCGCTTGCCCGAGCCGGATGGCAAGAGCCGGATGCGCAAGCTGGAAGCGTGGCTCGAACGGGGCTTTGTCGCCGTGGAGCGGCGCTACGAGCGCGGTCTCGACTGGGTGCTCGATCGTTCGAAGCTGATGCTGGGCGTGACCGTGGCAACCGTCGTCGCGACGGGTGCATTGTTCGTCATAATTCCGAAGGGCTTCTTCCCGCAGGCGGACTCCGGTTTGATCATGGGCGTCGCGCAGGCGGCACCCGACATCTCGCCGCGCGCGATGTCGCAGAAGATGCAGCAGTTAGGCCATATCATCGAGGCCGATCCCGCGGTCGATAACGTCTACTACTGGATGGGCGCGAATCCGACCGTGAGCCAGGGCCGCGTGATGATCAACCTGAAGCCGTTCGGCCAGCGCAAAGACGGTGCCGCGCAGGTGCTCAACCGGTTGAAACCGCAGTTGGCGAAGGTGATGGCGATCTCGCTGTCGATGCAGGTTCGCCAGGATATTCAGGTGGGTGGCCGCATCAGCGCCGCGCAGTACCAGTACACGCTGCAGGACCCCGATATCGGCGAACTCAACCACTGGGCAGACGTGCTGACCAACAGGCTGTCGAAGCTGCCGCAACTCGCCGACGTCACCTCCGACCAGCAGGCGGCTGCAACCAGCGCGACGCTCGTGATCGATCGCAGCACGGCCTCGCGCTTCGGCATTACTGCGCAAGCCATCGACGACACGCTCTACGATGCGTTCGGCCAGCGGCAGATCGCAACGCTGTTCACGCAGCTGAACCAGTACCACGTCGTAGAGGAAGTGGACCCGAGCTTCCAGTTGACCACCGATGCGCTCGCGCACCTGTACGTGCGCTCGCCGCTCACCAACGAACTCGTGCCCCTCAGTACGCTGGCCAGAGTGGAGAACAACGTGTCGCCGATTTCGGTGAATCACCAGGGGCTTTTCCCCGCCGTCACGATTTCGTTCAATCTGGCGCCGGGGCAGTCGCTGGGCAATGCGGTCACCGCCATCCGCCAGGCGGAGCTCGCCGCGGGCAAACCCGACAGCTTGACGGGTTCATTCCAGGGCACGGCACAGGCGTTCCAGGCGTCGCTTGCGAGCGAACCGTACCTGATCGCCGCGGCGCTGGTCGTCGTGTATCTGATTCTCGGCATCCTGTACGAGAGTGCGATCCATCCGCTCACCATCATTTCGACGCTGCCCTCGGCCGGTGTAGGCGCATTGCTCGCGCTGATGCTATCTGGCCAGGATCTCTCGATTATGGGAATGATCGGCATCATCCTGCTGATCGGCATCGTGAAGAAGAACGCGATCATGATGATCGACTTCGCGCTCGTCGCCGAACGTGAACAGGGCCTGTCACCGCGCGAGGCGATTCGCCAGGCCTGCGTGCTGCGCTTCCGGCCGATCATGATGACGACGCTCTCCGCGCTGTTCGGCGCATTGCCGCTCGCGCTCGGTCACGGTGCGGGCGCGGAGTTGCGCGTGCCGCTCGGCATCGCGATCGTCGGGGGGCTCATCCTTTCGCAGATGCTGACGCTATTCACGACGCCGGTAGTGCATCTATGGTTTGACCGTCTGTCGCACTGGCTTGCGAAGCAGCGCGCAAAAAGTAGTCTGATCGAACATGAACGTGCAGGCTGAGCATCGGCGAACATCCTGCCATTTCGCTCGCCTATCGGTCAGACCGCTACACTGTCTGAAGGCGACCGCTCAGCCGTCGCGTTGCCGTGATTGCCAAAGAGGACACTAAACTTCGTTCCCGAAAGCAGTCTACCCACGGTTAGCTTCCATTCGTGGGCAATCGCGATTTCCTTGCAAATGGCCAATCCCAGACCTGCTCCGTCGTGGGTTGCATCGGGCGCACGCCAGTACCGCTTGAAAAGAAACGGTATGTGCTCCTGTTTGATGCCCGGCCCCTCGTCCCGGACCTCGATGGAGACATCATCGACGATCAACCATACGACGCTATTGGGCGGCGAAACGTTGATCGCGTTTTCCACGAGGTTCTTGAGCAGGATGAACAACGCTCCGCGGTCCGCCCAGATCGGCGACGGCGTAACCGGTACTTCGAGCATCAGCTTTACCTGATTTCTGTCGGCCTTGCGCTCCAGGTAGTCGACGACGTCCTGTGCGACATCCACGCTGTTCACCTCGCCAAACGTAAAATTCTGCGATTCGCTGACTTCGGCCAGATGCAGGAGTTGCCGAACCTGTCGAGCCATCAGATCGATTTCGCGCAGCAGTGCCTCCTTGTCCTCGATATCCGGCTGCAGTTCGATCTGGCCTCGCATCAAGGTGAGCGGGGTCTGCAGCTCGTGGGCCGCCGAGGCAAGAAATTGCTGCTGAACGGCGAAACCTCGTTCCAGTCTGCGGAGCGCTTCGTTAAACGCACGGATGAGCGGCTTGATCTCGCTAGGAACGCCTTTCAGCGACAGGCGCGTGGCGAGATTGCGCGGCGTGATCAGCGCGGCGGCGCGCGATGCCTCCCTGAGCGGCTTGAGCAGACGATGAAGCGCCAAAGTCAGCGTCAGGCCAAAAATAATCGTCGTAATGATGAGTGTGGTTCTGACGATCGCGGGAATCTCCTGGACCTTCGTGCCGATCAGTGTCTCCATCAGGCGCGCACTGGTGATCGTTTGAACATAGAAGACGGCATGCCCGTGCGGGACCCGAATCGTCATGATCTGGAACGGCTTGCTGCCGATCGTCGTCGGCACTACCTTGTCGACGGCTTCGGAAAGGTCGCCAGTAATCCATGCGGCACCTTCCCTGGCGTTCGCCGACGCGAGCACCGTTCGTCCCTGCTCGTCGAGCACCCGGTACTGAAAATCGGCAGGCAGTGCGTCGAACACCCAGGCGGCCTTCCCCAAAAGCCGCGCCGAGACCGGCCGACCCGTGGCGTCGAAATCGATCCCGCTCGCGACGTCGGACGCTCGTTCCATCTCCTCGTGCCCGCCGAGCGTCCGATTCGGAAAATGATTGAACGCGTGGATGACAATGACGGCCAGCAGGGTCAGGCTGACCGCGAGCGCTGCAACGCTCGTCACCCAGAGCTGGGCGGAGAGACTCCGAATCCAATGGTTGAACATAGGGAACAGGTGCCGGTTAGCATTCGATGCATAAGTCGAGGAGCGGATCAACTAGCGATAGACTGAATTCGATGCTTCCCGCCCATCGAAACCGATGTCGCAACGTTACGGCCTTGCAATGAGTCAGTGCTTCGGTCGTCGCGCTCCGGACGGAACACATACCCTCTGGCACGCACGGTTTGAATCAGTTCCGGAGACGTTGCGTCGTGCTCGATCTTCTTGCGCACACGATGCACCCAGGTGCTCACGGACGCAAGCTGCCCTGCCGCATCGGGCCGCATGCGCTGCGCGATGGCTTCCCTCGAGAAAACCCGTCCGGGCGCAGTCGTGAACAGGTTAAGCACCGCATATTCCGTTTCGGAAAGCGGCACCGGTTCGCCGTTGAACGTCAGGCTGCGCGACGCAAAGTCCAGTTCGAAGCCACCGAACCGGAACGGCGGTCTGATCACCGGATACTGCAAGGAGCCGTGTGCCGCCCATTTAAGCACGCGACGGATTCTCAGCAGCGCTTCATGAACATTGAACGGCTTGGAGATGAAATCGTCGGCGCCGCATTCGAGTGCCACGATCCGCTGGATGACGTCATCCTCTTGCCCGAGCATGATGAGCGGCAGATCGTCACCGCTGCTGCGCAGCGCCGTCAACGCGGCAAGGCTGTTGCCGAAAGACGGTCCGCTGCTCAATACGATCAGCGCCGGCCTCTCATCCTCGACACGGGTCGCGACCTTACCCGGCTCGTACAGCACCGCCACATCGAATCCGTTCGACTGCAGGCAGGTGCGCAATGCATCGCGACAGACGGCATCACTGTCGACTACCAGAATCCGCTGTTTCATATATCGCCCTCTTGAGACCCGTGTCGATCGGGTGCATCAGCAGGCATTGACTGCACCTGTAGCGCGAAGCCAGCACCCCGGATGTTCACGATCCGCGTCTTTGCTTCGATCGCGGCCAGCTTCTTGCGCAGCCGGTACAACGTAACTTCCAGTGCATTCGGCGTGACCGCCTCTCCCCATCCCCACCCCGCATGTTCAAGCGCCGAATGCCGTACCGTCGCGCCCACCGCTTTCATGAGACAGAGCATGACCTGCAGTTCAGCAGGCGCGAGCAGCGCGGATTCCGCGCCGCAGCGCATCGCGCGCTGCTGAGGATCAACGGTAATATCGGCGAAAACCAGCACCAGCGCGGTCAGTGCCGCTGGCCGGCGCATCAGCGTGCGCACGCGGGCGACGAGCTCGCTCATCGCGAACGGCTTGGTCACGTAGTCGTCGGCACCGCTCTCGAGTCCGTCGAGACGGTCATGCAACGCATCGCGGGCAGTCAGCATCAGGCACGGTGTCATCCGCCCTGCCGAACGCACCGCCCGCAAGAACGCGAGTCCGTCTCCATCCGGCAAGCCGCGGTCGATAATCAGCACCGCATAGTCGGCCTGGCTCACCCCATAGTGGGCTTCTGAAATATTGCAGAAGAGATCGGCTTCGATTCCGGCCGCCGACAGGGCGCGGCGAATCATGCCGGCGAGGCGTACGTGGTCCTCGATCAGTGCGACTCTGGACATAACGCGGTGGTCAATTGAACCGATAGAGGTAGCCGATCCTGGCCTCGGGAACGAATCGCTTACCCACCAATGGGCTGTCGGTGATGCCGCTGCCAAGATGCGACACGCCTACGTCGAGAATCATGCTCTGATGAGCGGTGATTCTATAGTCGACACGGGTTCCGACCGACATGTTATAGGTTGACGTTCCGTTGTATTCCGGACGCCCGGATCGCACCTCGGACGGTCGCACGCCGTAGTAGTAATCGACATACTTTCTGCTCTGCCATTCGACACCCGCATGTGGTTCGAACGAAAAGTCGCCGTAGTCGAACGACTTCCCAAAATCGATGTGCGCCGTCAGACCTTTGTTGCCGCCCGCAAGAAAGTCAGCGGAGAGCGTACCGAATGCAGTCCGCCAGGCCACTGTCGGGCCATACCAGAACGCGCCGTTACGATTCTGCATACCGTTCAGGATGGGCGCATCCGACCCCTTGTATCCGTCGCCGATGGCGAATTTTCCGCGCAAGGCGACACTCACGTTACTCCATGTACCGACTTTCAGATCGAGCGTCGTGCCAAGCACGTGTACCCATTTGTCGTCGAAGTAGATAAGCGGAAGCGGCGAAAACTTGGCGCCATAGCCTTTGTAGGGAGCGGACTCCACGCCTGCTCCGACGCCGAGCCCCCAGTGGGTCACATTCGTGGCATTGCTGAGCACGGTGAAGCCGGTGCTGTCGGTGTCGACCGGCTCCTGGCTTGAACTCTGCGCCCTCACGACACCTGAATGCAGGCACACCGAAGCAACGGCTAACAACAGCGGACGATTGCGACAAAAGGCTCTTTTCACGGTCGATCCTATGAGTGGGGACAAGACAGCATCGACTCTAGGACCGACAGACTTACCTGGTACTTACTCAAAGAAACGTGCAGACACCCGACGTATTTCCACTGCATGCGCGCAATGACGGTAAGTGCCGGGTAAGCCCTCTCAATCGATGATGAGGTCATCGACGCCGCTTTGAGGAATCAATTGCCTCGACTCTCTTTGTTGAGCATGTCCTCATAGGGTGTTTTAAAGCCTGCGCATTCTGAAATCAGCTGACCGCCTTAGCGCATGGATCCCGGGGTTGGCTTCGCTAAACAAGGACAGGAGAGCTCCTTATGCAATTTAAGGTAACCCCGCGTGTAGGACCCCGATACTGGGTCGCCATTTCGATTGCAAGCCTGTGTGGAACGAACCTGGGCGACATCGTCCCGGACGCGCTAAAGATGAGCGCGGGCGCAGGCTTGATTATGCTAACGACCCTGTTCGCGCTGCTTGCGTTAGCCGAGCGGGCAACCGTGCAGGGAAGCGAAGCGTTCTACTGGGTAGCGATCCTCATTGTGCGGGCGGCCGCCACCAACATCGCCGACTACTCGATCAGCCACGCGAACTTCACGTACGCCGAAGTTTCGGCCGCGTTAGCGTTGATCCTCGCCTGTCTGATCCTGTTGAATCGCAAGTCGGGGCCTAAACCGACGAGCAGCGCGTTGCCGCCCGCAGACGGTCTCTACTGGTTCACGATGCTAACCGCGGGATCGCTCGGTACAGTGATCGCGGACGGCATCGGCCATTCCTTCAGGTCGGTCCAGACCGGCGTCCCTCTTTCGGCGTCGATGGCTACCGTCGCACTGTTCCTGATCCTCGGTATCAGGGCACGTACGGCATGGGTCAGCACCACCAGTTACTGGGCGACGGTGGTAGTGATTCGATGGTGGGGAACCAACGTTGGCGATATCCTGGCGTTCCTTCTATCGCTGCTCCTGAGCGCCGCGATTACCGGCCTCGCGCTCGCGATCCTTTTGCTGATATGGCGCGCGCAACGAGCCGCGTGTACAGACAAGGCACGACGAGTCGAGGTATAGCGGCTGTGCTGTCGACACATGAGCGTCTCGTCACCGGGCGGTAAGTATCCGGTAAGCCGTATTCGCTCAATATGGCCTTTACGTCTCCCAGCAGCAGGATCTCGTTGATGAAAGGCCCCACTTTGACAGCGCTGCGCGCGAGCATCGTGCTCTTTTCTATTTCGACCGGCGTAACACTCGCCCCTTGCATTGGTGTCGCCCTGATATTCGACCTGCTCGGAGACAATTTTCCTGCACTGGTCTTCCAGACCAGTTCCTTCCTGCTCGCATCGCTCGTCATGCTGCTGCTGCGCTGGCACGCCTGGCAGGCATACGGTTCGGCGTTAGCGATGCATAAGGTTCGGGCGGCCGAGGAAACCGGTTTCCTCGCGTCGATCGACATTGACTGCCCGCATGCATGGCTCGTCCAGTTGCACCTCGGATTGCATGGCTACCGCTGTCGCGATTGATTCTCGTCGACATAGCGTTGTTATATGGACTTCGGACACTAGCCGCTCCCGCTCTGCGGCTAGTCTGAGCAGCACCGGGCAGTCAATTGAACAGATCGACCATGAAAACCATCGCCTACTATCTTCTGCTCGGTTTGCTACGACTCCTGTCGGTCCTGCCGTATTCACTGGTTGCGATGCTCGGCAGCGCGCTCGGCCGGGTGCTGTACGAAGTACCGAGTCACCGCAAGCACGTGGTTCTCGTCAACCTGCGACTCTGTTTTCCCATGAAGACCGAACGCGAACGAGACGCGCTCGCGCAAGCACATTTCCGGCATGTCGTACGCAGCTACCTGGAACGAGGATTCCAGTGGTTCGGCAGCGCGCGCTCGATTAACCGGTTGGTCGAGCTGGACAGTCACATCGATCTGCATGATCCGGACGCGCCACCTACGATTTTCATGGGCTTTCATTTCGTTGGAATCGAGGTGGGTTGCATGCATTATTCCGCGCGCCTTCCGGTCGCGGCGGTGTACACGCGTATGTCGAATCTCCGTCTCTGCGATCTGGCAAGGCGTCAGCGGGGGCGGTTTGGCGCAAACATGATCGATCGCGGTGCGAACGCGAAGCACCTTGTCCGGCTTCTGCGCTCGGGGATACCGGTGATGCTCGCAGCGGACATGGACCATGGAACATCGGGCTCCGTGTTTGCCCCGTTTTTCGGCGTGCAGGCTTGCACGCTCACTTCGGTATCGCGGCTGGCCAGGCTAACCGGTGCGCGGGTCGTGCCCTTTGTAACCGAGGTACTACCCCGATTTCGCGGATACAAGCTGACGATCTTTGAGCCGCTCAAAAACTACCCGACAGACAGCGAGTCGCTCGACGCACGCACGATGAACGCCTTTCTCGAGCAGCAGATCCTGCGCTTTCCGGAACAGTATTACTGGGTACATCGACGGTTCAAGCATCGCCCGGCAGGCACACCGGGCGTCTATTGACTTCGTCTGTGTACGTGAGGACGCGGTACGCATCAACCTTTATGCCACATGAACAGTGCACGATTGAAGTTCCTTGCGGAAATGAACTCTGACCGCCCGCCAATCGATCCTCCGATGTAGATGGTCCAAACGAGTGCGCCATGCCTGCATTCTTCGCTGAAGCCGCCCCGCCTCGCACGATTCTCGTCATCTGCACGGGTCGTATCGGCGATGTATTGCTCGCTACACCGGTGTTGCGCTCGCTCAAGTCACACTGGCCCAACGCGCAGATCGATATGCTGGTCTTCGACGGCACCGGCGACGTACTTGAAAACAACCCTGACATCAGGCGTGTGTTATCGATCGCACGACATGCGAACCGGGTCAGACGCTTCGCGGATGCCAGGGCGATGTGGCGCAGGTACGATCTCGCATGCAGCTTGAGAACATCCGGTGTTGCGAGTTTTTATTGCTGGATTGCGGGACACAAGCGGATTGGCCTCGTTCCTCCTACCCGCAAAAGATGGCTCAGGCAGCCCGTCCTTAACCGGTTTGCAGTCGATTCCGACGATGCCAGGCATGTCGTCCAGAGCGGTGCGGTGCTGACCGCCCTGCTCGGCATCCCTCCCAGTTTCGAAGTCGTCCCACCCTCCATTGGCGCTCATCCGGAGCGGCTGCTTCGACTGGATCAGCTTCTGGCGCCAGCCGCGGGCAAACCGTTTGTGGTGATACATCTGTACCCGAGGTACGTTTACAAGATGTGGCATGCCGAAGGTTGGCATGCGCTTGTTGCATTCCTGCACGAACGCGGCTATGCGATCGTTCTGACCGGCGGTTCCGAGGAAGCCGAAGTCGCCTATTCGAGCGAATTCATCAAGCAGGCGGGAACGCACGTCATCGATCTGGTCGGAAAACTGAGTCTGGGCGCAACCGCCGAAGTCATTAGACGCGCCAGGCTCTTCGTCGGGCCCGATACCGCGACATCGCATGTTTCTGCCGCGACTGGCACCCCGACGATTGCACTGTTTGGACCGTCGAATCCGGTCCGCTGGGGTCCCTGGCCCAAGGACTGGACCGGCACGACCCCATGGCAAAAGCGTGGCTCGGGGCAACAAGGGAATGTTTATCTGCTTCAGGGCGTCGGCGCCTGCGTGCCGTGCAAACGGGAAGGCTGCGAAGGCCATATTTCCAGTAGAAGCCATTGCCTGTCAACGCTGGATGCAAACCGTGTGATTGATGCGGTGGCCGAATTACTGGGTGTGGAAACTTGCGCTCGAAACTGACTTCGGCACAAAGGAAGGCCGACGCGTCCAAAGTCAAAAGAAATACGCAATCAACAACGCTTCCGTAATAACACCCAGTATCGTACTGATCAGGATCGTCGCGGTAGCATCCGCCGTGTACGTGTTGGTCTTGAGTGCGAACATGGCGGCGGCGGTCGCAGTCGGCACGGCCCCGGTAATTACGGCCTGATGCGCGGACGCTCCCGTCACGCCGAACAGGAAGGCGCCAAGCACCATCAAGGCCGGTTGCAGGAAGTTCTTGATGCCGAGATTGGTCAGCACATTGGCATTGATCATGAAGCGCTCGCCATACAGCATGAGCCCAAGCGCGAACAACGACGTGCCCCCTGCCGCCTTTGCAATCAGGTCGACGGACGTCAGCACCGGACCCGGCAGCGTGACGTGGCAAAAACTCAGCACCATGCCGGAGATCGGCAGCCAGACGATCGGATTGATCACCGCGCGTGCAACGCTCTGCCCGAAGATACGCAGGACGTCGGGCTTGTTGCCCCCGCCCTCGCCCTTGTCGCCGAGATGGGTCAGGACAATCGTCAGCGGCAACATGAAGATGCTGGTGATGAGATTGCCCACCAGCACTGCCAGAAAACCCTCCGGCCCGAACACCGCAGCGAGAACCGGTGCGCCGAAGTAAGCCATATCGGGGAAAGCGCACACCAGCGCCTGCATGGTCGCCGTGCGCAGGTCATGCCTGAACACGAAACGGCCGATGCCCAACGCGAGCACATAGGTACCCATCAGCCCCAGCGTCAGGCATAGCGCGAAGCCCACGTTGTGCAACTTGTCGGGCGAGGTTTTGACCGCTCCCTCGAACAACGCGAAAGGCAGCGCAAAGCGGATGACCAATGTCGCCAGCACGCCCGCATCCTCATGCTTCAGCAGGCGGATGCGCCCCGCAAGCCAGCCGAGCACGATCACGAACGCAACCGGCAGCAATCCATTCAGAATGGTGTCGATCAAAACCAGGCTCCCGGTTGTCTTGACGATTTACGACGCGCGATGTTTCGTCCGTACGTAAGGCACGTAGTGAGGCGCCCACACCTTGCTGCGGATCAGGCCTTCGATCTGGTCCGTGCTCACCCCGGTCGTGAGACCTTCCTTATGCGCTTGCAACGCGACAGCAAGCGCGACTGTGATCGCGACTTCGCGCAAGGCAGTAACCGGCGGCAGCAGATTCTTGCTCGGGTCGCTGCGCGCCGGCGACGCCGCGGCGAGCGCTCGCGCAGCCGCCATGAACATCGTGTCGGTCACGCGTGTGGCCTTGACCGCGATCGCGCCGAGCCCCACACCGGGAAAAATATACGAGTTGTTGGTCTGATCGACCTTGAAGCGCGCGCCATTGCGCTCCAGCGGCGGGAACGGACTGCCGGTGCCGATCACCGCGCGGCCTTCGGTCCAGGCCTCGAGGTCGACAGGCGTCGCCTCCGCACGCGAGGTGGGATTGGAGAGCGGAAATATCACGGGTCGCTGGTTGTGCTGCGCCATTTCCCGCACCACGGCTTCGGAGAATGCGCCGGCCTGGCCCGACACCCCGATCAGCACAGTGGGCTTCGCGTTGCGCACGACATCGAGCAACGCCACCCGGTCGGGATGATCCAGCGTCCAGTTGTCGGTGATCGATTTCTCCTGCAGGAACGGTTGCTGGAACACGGCGATATCGCTCATGCCTTCGACCAGCAGTCCGTCGCGGTCGACCATGAAAAAGCGTCGCGCGGCCTCGCTCTCCGACAGTCCGGCATCGATCATCGCCCGGCGGATCAAACTCGCAATCCCGCAGCCCGCCGACCCCGCGCCCATCACAGCAATGCGCTGCTCGGTGAGCGGCACACCGGTCACGTTGATGGCCGACAGGAGCGTTCCGGTCGCCACCGCCGCAGTGCCCTGCACGTCGTCATTGAACGTACACAAACGATCGCGATAACGTTCGAGCAGGCGCGTCGCATTGTTCTTCGCGAAGTCCTCCCACTGCAGCAGAACATGCGGCCAGCGCTTCACGACGGCCGCGACAAAGGCCTCGATGAAATCGTCGTACTCTGCGCCACGCACGCGCTCATGACGCCAGCCGATGTAAAGCGGATCGCTCAGGCAATCCGGGTTGTCCGTGCCGACATCGAGCATGATGGGCAGCGTGGTCTCAGGATGAAGTCCGCCGCAGCCGGTATAGAGTTCGAGCTTGCCGATTGGAATGCCCATGCCGCCCGCGCCCTGGTCGCCGAGGCCAAGGATGCGTTCGCCGTCCGTCACGACGATCGCCTCGACCCGGTCGAAGCGCGGATGCGCGAGGATCGACTCGATCCGGTTCTTGTGCGGCAAGCTCAGAAACAGCCCGCGCGGCTTGCGGAACAGACGGCTAAACTGCTGGCAGCCGGCACCGACCGTCGGCGTATAGACCACGGGCAACAGTTCTTCGAGATTCTGCACGAGCAGCGCGAACAGCAGCGTCTCGTTGGTGTCCTGCAGGTCGCGTAGAAAGGCATATCGATCAAGGTCCGTCGCGAAGCTGCGCAGCACCTGCAGGCGCCGCGAGACCTGTTCTTCGAGCGTGCCGATGTTGGGCGGCAGGAGACCGTGCAGGTCGAACGTGTCGCGCTCGGTCTCGGTGAACGCGGTTCCTTTGTTCAGTAGCGAATCGGCCAGCAACTCGTAGCCGGACAGTGAAGTCTCGAGGGAGGCGGCAGCCGTGCCGGTCGTCGATACCTTTGGCATGAGAAATCTCCTTGAAAGCTGCGGGGCGATCCATGCTGCTGGAGCAGCGGGTTCTCGTGCGAATAGTAAAGGCGATTCGGCGAGCGTGCATCCTCGCCGACCTCGCCATCCGTACCATCCGCACGGTCGATCATAATGATCGACGCTCGGGAACACGATCTACGGCAAGCGTGTCCGAATGGTGTCAAAGCGGAGAGTTGCGATCGACGCAGCCTGGCCTTCAATTTTTTTAAGTAACGAAGCTCTGGATATCCCCATGAGAACGCGACGTGAATTTATCAAGCGAGCGCTGCTCGCCTCGGGAGGCTCTGCGATGGCAGGCATAACCGGTATCGGCTTCAACAGGACCGCTCGGGCGGACGACGACATCTGGCGCATGCCGGATGAAGGTGCCGCTCACGCAGCGACCTGGATGGCATTCGGCCCGAGTGAGGACATATGGGGCGGCAAACTGCTACCGGTAGCCCGGGAGAATCTCGCGAGCATCGCAAAGGCGATTGCGGCGCACGAGCCGCTCAACATGCTGGTGCGCGAAGAGGACCACGACATCGCCGCGCGTCTATGCGGTTCGTCGGTCACCCTCGTACCCCACCCCATCGACGACCTGTGGATGCGCGATACGGGGCCGGTCTTCGTCAAGGGACAGTCGGGCAAGCTCGGCGCCGTCGGTTTCAATTTCAATGGCTGGGGTAACAAGCAGGAGCATGAGCACGATGCCCAGATCGCCGGTTTCGTCGCCCAAAGCGCTCATGCGCAATTCATCGAAACGTCGCTGGTGCTCGAAGGCGGCGGCATCGAAGTGGATGGCGAAGGCACGGCCATCATCACCGAGAGCTGCGTGCTCAACGCCAATCGCAATCCCCACGTCAGCAAGGCTCAGTGCGAAGCGGAACTGCATCGTCTGCTGGGGACCCAGAAGGTCATCTGGTTACCCGGCATAGCGGGCAAGGACATCACCGACGGGCATACCGATTTTTACGCACGATTCACGAGCCCTGGTACCGTCGTCGCCGGACTCGATCAGGACACTTCGTCTTACGACCATGCGGTGACGAAGCGGCACCTGGACATTTTAAGAAAGTCCACTGACGCCAGCGGACGCAAGTTAAAGGTCGTGGTGCTGGAAGGCCCATCGACCGTACGGCCGAAGTATGAAAACAGCGAATTCGCGGCTGGTTACATCAATTTCTATGTGTGCAATGGGGCCGTCATCGCGCCGCAGTTCGGCGACGGCAAGACGGATCGCAATACGCGCGATGTGCTGAAAGACCTGTTCCCTGGACGAGAGATCATTCAGTTGAACATCGACGGCGTTGCTGCAGGCGGCGGTGGAATCCACTGCACGACACAGCAGCAACCAGGCTGATGCAAATACTAGCGTGCGAGCCATCCGCCATCGACGGCAAGCGTATGCCCATGCACATAATCCGCCGCTGACGACGCGAGAAATACCACCGGCCCCGCGAGATCATCCGGTGCGCCCCAGCGTCCCGCTGGAATGCGCGCGACGATCTCGTCGTTGCGCTGCGCATCCGCGCGCAGTTGCTCGGTGTTGCGCGTTGCCATGTAGCCCGGCGCGATCGCGTTGACGTTGATGCCGCGCGCGGCCCATTCGTTCGCGAGCAGCCGCGTGAGCCCGAGCACCCCGCTCTTCGCCGCGGTGTACGACGGCACGCGGATGCCGCCCTGGAACGACAGCATCGACGCGATGTTGATGATCTTGCCGCCGCCGCCCTGCGCGACGAACTGCCGCGCGACCGCCTGCGCGAGAAAGAACACCGTCTTCAGGTTCACGCCGATCACCGCGTCCCAGTCGGCCTCGGTGAAATCAAGCGCGTCGTTGCGGCGGATGGTCCCTGCGTTGTTCACGAGCACGTCGATATGACCGAACGCGTCGACGGCCTCGCGCACGATCCGCTCGACCGGCTCGATGCTCGACAGGTCCGCATGTACCTCCATGCAGCGCCGGCCGAGATCGCGCACGATGCCCGGCGTGTCGCCCGGCCCGCTGTGATGCACGCCGACGATATCGCAGCCCGCAGCCGCAAGCGCCTGCGCCATCGCGGCACCGAGCCCGGTGTTGCTGCCCGTGACGACCGCGACCTTGCCGGTCAGATCGAAGCAGCGCATAGCGCCTGGCATGTCGTGAGTCATGCTGTGCTCAGCGGAGATCGGCGACCGCGACATGATCCATATCCTTGAATACGAGGTTTTCGCCGACCATCCCCCAGATGAACGTATAGGCACGCGTGCCGACACCCGAGTGAATCGACCAGCTCGGCGAGATCACCGCCTGTTCGTTATGCACGAGGATGTGCCGCGTTTCGTGCGGCTCGCCCATCATGTGGAAGACGGCCGCGTCGTCGGCGAGATTGAAATAGAAATAGACCTCCATGCGACGCTCGTGCGTGTGGCACGGCATCGTGTTCCACAGGTTGCCTTCGTCGAGCTTCGTCATGCCCATCGACAGCTGGCAGGTCTGCAGCACCTCGGGCACGATGAACTTGTAGATCGTGCGGCGATTGCTGGTCTTCGGATCGCCGAGCGTTTCCGGCGATGCCTCGGCGAGCGTGATGCGGCGCGTCGGGTACGACGTGTGTGCCGGCGCGCAGTTCAGATAGAACTTCGCGGGCCGCGTCGCGTCGACGCTGCCGAACGTCACCGACTGCGCACCCTGCCCGATATACAGCGCCTCTTCGTTGCCGACATCGTGACGCGTGCCGTCCACTTCGATCCAGCCCGCGCCGCCGATGTTGATCGCGCCTAGTTCGCGGCGCTCGAGCAGGGTGTTCACGCCGATCGCCTTGCCGAGCGCAGCCGACACTTCGACCGGCCGCGTCACCGGCAGCGCGCCGCCGACGATGATCCGGTCGATGTGGCTATAGGTCAGCTTCAGCGCGTTTTCCTCGAAGAGGTTTTCGACGAGGAACTGCTTGCGCAGCCCTTGCGTATCGAGCGTGCGCGCATGCTCGCTGTGGATGCTTTGCCGGACGTCCATGCGATATCTCCGTGGGGAAAGGGTGTGGCCTATGTGTGCGGATAATCCTCAGTGAAAGCCCTGCCGCGCAAGAAGCTTCCACGCACCGTGCTCCTTCTGCCAAACCATTAAAACCTTGAAGTTGACTTCGGTGACCTTGCCGTTCGAATCCACTGTGCCGGAAAAATGATCGCGAACGACAGCATCGTTGCCGGTGACGGCTGTGGTGCTATCCGTCAAATCGATCCGTCGATATTTCGTCTGTCCGCTTGCAATCGTCGTGACGAATTCCGACTGGGTTTGCACATGGCCGTCGGAATGCCCGTAGGACAGCGTCGTGGCGGTCAGATCGGTCATCTGCTGTCCGTTGCCTGCGATCATCGCGGCACTCAAATACTGGACCGCGTCGTTGACCGCGTTTTCATCCGCGGGACTCGCAAATGCATTCGAACTGAGCAGCACGCCGGCCGCGAGGGTCAACACGATTTTCTTCATGAGCCAACTCCTTGAGAATCAAAAGTACGTTCGATGGACGTGACCGCACCGGGCCCATGCTCCAGTCGCAGGCCCTTCACGGTCATTCCAGAGTGATGCGTGATCCGGTAACCACGGAGCACCTCGTTACACGCCGTGGTTTTCAGGCGCGAAGAGGTCGCTCCCGTGTCGATCGGAGTTCGCGCTTCAGCTGTCGATCAGAGTTCGCGCTTCAGCGCGCTACTCTGATCCCATGCAGAGCAACTACTCTGATCCCATGCAGGGCACCTACTCTGATCCCATGCAGAGCAACTACTCTGATCCCATGCAAGGCCGTTGCATCAGACGTGCACGTCCCGCTCGTTGAGCGGTTGCGGCTGCACTTTTGCTGCACCGAGATTCGCCGTCGTCCCATGACGCGCGTGATGTCGACGCACCCACAGCGCAGTGAGGATCGGCACGAGGATCGCCGTCACGAGACAGGCCGTTGCGACCATCGCCGTCGCGGCCGGCACCAGTGGCTTGAAGCGCGGAATCATCTCGCCGATGATCGCCGGATTCGCCACCGCGGCGCCGGCGGTCGACGACGCGGCCAGACCCGCTGCACCGTTTCCGCGACCGATCCAGCGGTCCACGAGAATCAGCGGAATACCCGTCACGACGATCACCGAGAGGCCGAGTACCAGACCCGGAATACCGCTCGTCACGATCACGTTCAGATCGATGCCGTTACCGAGCGCGAAGCCGAAGAACGGAATCAGCGGATGAACGCAACGGCCGAACAGCTCGCGCATGTCGCTGTCCACGTTGCCGAGCGTGAAACCGATCAGGAACGGCAGCACCGCACCGACGAAAAGCCGCGGCTCGAAGAACGCGACACCGGTCGCGCCGAGAATGATCATGCTGATAAGCGGACCCGATTCGACCGACATCAGCACGAACGCCCCCGCCTCCTCTCTGGTCCCGTACTGCTGCATCACCGCCGCATAGAGACCGCCGTTGGTCATGTCCATCGACGTCGTAATCGCAAGCACCGAGAGGCCGGCGAACAGCCCCGCCTTGATGCCGTCGACGGGTATGAAGTGCGACGCGACGATCGTCGCGATCCACGCCACCACCATCTTGGTCACGAGCAGCGTGCCCGATTTGCGCAGCACCACGCCAGTCGCGCGCAGATCGATCGTCGCGCCCATGCAGAAGAACCACACCGCGAGAATCGGCACCGTGCCGGTGATCAGCCCGTTCGTGAACGAACCGAAGTATTTCCCCGCGCCCGGCGCAAACGTATGAACACAGGCACCAAGCAGCAACGGCACCAGCATCAGACCGCCTGGAATGCGGTCGATGGCCTTCTTGAGCTTCATGTCTCCTCCATGGACTTGGCGTCCAGTTGCCAGGCGATGACCTGGGAATGGTTTGGCGTCTGTCGTCAGACGACTCCCTTTCGGCGCAATATAGCATCGACTTAGGAACGTCGTTCCATTTGTTTAAGCACAAACGGATCGTCGTTTACCCGAGTGTCACCGGAAAGCCTTTCCAGCACTGGTTTGGCGGTACAATATTTTCGGATCGATGTTCCAGATTTAGAATCCGCACGACCTGGTGTGCTCCGTACCGCCAGGCCTCGACAGGGAGTAACGACAATGACGACAATCGGCGGAATCAGTGGAATCGGTGGCCGGCGCAGGGGCGGCGCCACGGCACCTGTCGCATCCGCACAGGATGCGGAGCGCGCCGACAGCAATGACAAGAGCGACCCGGCGTCGTCGATCGGCAGGGTCTTCGCGATTCTGGGCGCGGTCGGCGACAGCGGCGAGATCGGCATCAGCGAGTTGTCGCAGCGGCTGGGTGTGTCGAAGACCACCGTGCACCGCGTGCTCCAGACGCTGAAGGTGCTCGGCTATGTCGTGCAGGAAGCCGAAACCGAGCGCTACCGCCTGACCATCCGACTGTTCGAACTCGGCGCGAAGGCGCTCGAAAGCGTCGACCTCGTGCGCGAGGCCGACGTCGAGATGCGCCGGATCGCGCAGGCCACCCGCGAAGCGATCCATCTCGGCGCATTCGACGAAGACGGCATCATCTACATCCACAAGATCGACGCCGATTACGGGCTGCGGATGCAGTCGCGGATCGGCCGGCGCAATCCGCTGCACAGCACGGCGATCGGCAAGGTGCTGCTCGCGTGGATGGACCCCGCCGACGCGCGCGACGTGCTGTCGCGCGTGGAATTGCGCCGGTCGACGCAAAAGACGCTCGTCTCCGCCGAGGCCGTGCTGAGCATCCTGCCGCGTGTGCGCGAACAGGGCTATGGCGAGGACAACGAGGAACAGGAAGAAGGCCTGCAATGTCTCGCGGTGCCGGTGTTCGACCGCTTCGGCCGCGTGATCGCCGGCCTGTCCATTTCGTTTCCGACGATGCGCTGCGGCGCCGACACGAAGTCGCACTACATCGGCTTGCTCAAACAATCGGGTCTCGCCATTTCGGCGCGGCTCGGCTACCGCGAAGCGACAGCGCCGGAACGGGTGCCGGCCGAGCAGAGCTGAAACTGAAAGGCACCCACCGCTTTTTTGCGCTGCTATGCTCGCTGGATCCCGTTCATGCCGGACCGACATCGTCTTGATCGCGCTCCAAGACGCGCATCAAAGCCGTCGAAAGGCATGACACCTACTTCAACTCGCATGGGGGTACCGCCATGCTGCGATCGTTCATTCAACTCTGCCAGCCGGCCAACAAGAACCTGCTGGTCGCCGCCGACGACGGACACGCAACGCTCACTGGCGGCGGCACCTACGCGATGCCGTGGCACTGGCACGATTGCCTGATGTTCATCCTGCCGAGCCACGGCGCTGTCGAGCTTCGGCATGAGGACCGGCGCGCAGGCACCTGGCTGTCGCAGGACCGCTTCGCGGTCGTCCCGTCAGGACGCGCGCATCAGACCCAGGCGGGCTGTGCGACCCACACACACGTCGCCGTCTACGTGACCGCGGACGCGCTGCGCCGGCTCGATGTCGGCGTCGGCTCGCTCGGCGAATTCCGCCGGCGTACGCGCACACCTATCCTCGTGCGCCGGACCGCCGCGATCCGGGCACTGCAGGAACTCTCGCTGCGCAACGACATGGGCACCTACGGCGGCCCGACGATCCGCCACGCACTCTCTTCCGCGTTGCTGATGCAGTGCATCGCCGAAGTGATCGCCGGCAAGACGTTGCCGGGGACCTCGCCGGGCGAGCACGGCATGGCGCTGGTCGCCGACCTCGAAGCCTTCGTAACCAGCCATGCCGATCAGGACATCCCGCTAGACGCACTCGAAGAACGCTTCGGCATCTCGCGCCGCCACATTACGCGTCTGTTTCGCGCGGGCACCGGCCTGTCGATCGGCGAGTTCCAGCAGCGCACGCGTTACGAGAACGCGTGCCGGCTGCTCGCCGAAACGGATCTGCCGGTCGGCGAAGTCGCGTTTCGCGTCGGCTTCGAAAGCGGCGCGGCCCTCGCGCGCGCGATGCGCCGCCTCGGCGGTCATGCCCCTTCCGATCTGCGCACGACGATGGCCCGCCCGGTCAAAAGCTAGGGCCCGCCCGAACGCGCGGCATGCCGCCGATCCCCGTAGTCTGACCGGATAGAAACACGCACTCCGGTCAGCGGGGCTCATTCGGTCATGTCTCAGCGTCACACAGTCGAACTCGTCAGCGTATTCGCCGCAGGCCCCGGCGGCGGCAACCCGGCGCCCATCGTCGTCGACGCCGCCGGCATGTCCGACACAGAGATGCAGGCGGTCGCCCTGCACTACGGCCACGAAAGCGGCTTCGTGCTGCCTGCCCCGCCCGGCTCCGGCTGCGATTACGAGTTTCGCTTCTGGGTGCCGAATCACGAGATGCCGATGTGCGGGCATGCGACCGTGGGCGCGGTCTGGCTGCTCCATCAAACCGGACGATTACAGCGCGACCGGCTGACTGTGCAGACCCGCAGCGGCCAGGTCGCGGTCCGCATCGACTCCAGCGCTACCGACGGCGCCGCGGTCGAAATTTCCCAGCCCGTGGGTCGTCTCGAACCATTACCCGACGAGTCACGCAGCCGCGACGAGATCCTCGACGCGCTCGGCATCATCAGCGCGCAACTTGCGCCCTTACCCATCCAGAACGCCTGCACCAGCCGCGTCAAGACGCTGATTCCGCTTGCCAGCCCCGCCGATCTCGACGCGCTGCAGCCGCGCTTCGAAAAAATCGAGGCACTGTGCGAGCGGATCGGCTCGACCGGCCTCTACCCCTACGCGACCTTCGATGCCTGCGGCCAGATTTTCGATGCCCGCCAGTTCCCGCGCGCGTCGGGTTATCCGGAGGACGCGGCCACCGGAATCGCTGCGTCCGCGCTGTCGTTCGGGCTTCTCGCGAACGGCATGGTCGAGGCGTCGGAGCGGATCATCACGATCCGCCAGGGACGCGCGATGAAACGTCCGTCGCAGATCTCGGTGCGCTTCAGTTTCGACACCGGTCATCCGGGCGGTTGCTGGCTTGGCGGTCCTGTGCGCTTCGAAGCGCATGCCGGGGCCACGTCATGACGACCAACATCGTCGGCCGGCTCGCGCAGTTGGGCCTGACGCTGCCGCCCTCGCCGTCACCGCGGGGGGCTTACGAAGCGGTAGTGATCCACGACGGCATCGCTTACGTCAGCGGCCAGGTCAGTCGCGTCGGCGACGACATCATCGCCGGACCGGTCGATCACGACACGCCACCCGAAGTCATCCGGCACGCGGCACGAACCTGTGTGCTGCGCGCCGTGAGCGTGCTCGTCGCGACGCTGCCGGCCACGTTGGCAATCGAACGCATTCTGTTTCTGCGCGGCTTCGTCAACGCGGTGCCGGACTTCGCGAATCACAGCCAGGTTCTGGACGAAGCCTCCGCGCTGCTCCACGACATCTTCGGCGAAAGCGGCCGGCATGCGCGATCGGCACTTGGAGTCGCGAGCCTGCCGGGCGTCGGCTTGCTCGAGATCGAACTCACCGTCGCGCTGACATCAGCTACACCCACAACACCAACGACATAACAACCCGCCGGGCCGCCGTGACAACGGCCTACCCGCGCGATCACTTACCGTGGAGAGAACCATGAATCGTCGTCAACTGCTGCAACTCGGCCTTGCTGCCGCGCCCGCCCTCGTGCTGTCCCGCGCCGTCCGGGCCGCCGATGCCGAACTGGTCGTTGGCTCGAACGTGGGCGCCCCGCCGTTCGCGTTCAAGCAGGGTGACATTTACACCGGCTTCGACGTCGATGTCTGGAATGAGATCGCGAAGGGTTTGAACCGCAAATGGCGGATGCAGCCGATGGAGTTCGGCGCGCTGATCCCCGCGCTTCAAACCCGCAACCTCGACGTGGTGGTCTCGCAGCTCTTCATCAAGCCGGAGCGTCAGCAGGTCATCGATTTTTCCGACCCGTACTACAGGAGCGGCCTGATCGCAGTCGTCCGCAGCAACAACACGACGATCCACACGCCCGCCGATCTCGCCGGCAAAACCATCGGCACCGAAACAGGCACGATCGCCGTCGATTACATCAAGGATCACATCAAGGACGCCACGCTCGAGCAGTTGCCGAACATCAACAACGCGCTACTGGCGCTGCAGGCCGGCCGCACCGATGCGGTCATCTACGACAAGCCGCTGCTGCTCTACTACGCGAACACGGCCGGCAAGAACAAGGTCCGGGTCGTGCAGCCTCCGCTCGAAGGCCGCGACGTCGGCATCGGCTTTCAGAAGGGCAGCCCGCTGGTTGCCGCGGCGAACCTCCAGCTCGCCGCGATGAAGGCCGACGGGCGGCTCAAGGCGCTGAACCTGAAATGGTTCGGCGAGGCGACGTCGTGAGCTTCGACTGGGCAGCCGTCGTTGCCGCGCTGCCGGATCTGCTGCAAGGTCTTCGGCTGACGATCCTGATCGCGCTGGCCGGACTGGCCGGCAGTGTCGCACTGGGTATCCTCACCGGCGTCGCACTGACCTACGGTGGCCGGATCGCGGTCGTCCCGGCGCAGCTCTACGTCGCGTTGATTCGCGGCACGCCGATCGTGGTTCAGGTCATGTTCGTCTACTTCGCGCTGCCGATCATGATGAACCTGCGCATCAGCGCGACGAGCGCGGCGATCATCACGCTGATCGTCAACGCGGGCGCCTATAACGCGGAGATCATCCGCGGCGCGCTCGACGGCGTGCCGGCTGGACTGCGCGAAGCCGGCCTCGCGATGGGTCTGCCCTTTCGCACGGTGCTGGCTCACGTCATCGCGCCGATCGCCTTCCGCCGCGCGCTGCCGGCGATGGGCAACCAGTTCGTCAGCCTGGTGAAGGACACGTCGATCTTTCTCGTCATCGGCGTCGGCGAACTGACGCGACGCGGCCAGGAAATCATGGCCGAGAATTTCCGCGCGGTGGAGATCTGGAGCGCGGTCGCGGTCATCTATCTGAT
Organism: Paraburkholderia sp.; assembly: GCF_050742655.1. Lineage (GTDB taxonomy): Bacteria > Pseudomonadota > Gammaproteobacteria > Burkholderiales > Burkholderiaceae > Paraburkholderia. The sequence goes on from NZ_JBOIGG010000002.1 coordinate 118,010, forward strand.
CGTCATCAGCCTGCTCGCGCTGGGTCTGCGCGTGCTCGAACGGAGAGTGCGTCTGCCATGAGCATGATCGAATTTCAGCAGGCGTCGAAGCGCTTCGGCCCGCACGTCGTGCTACAGCCGCTCGATCTCGCGATCGAGCGTGGGGAAGTCGCGGTGATCGTCGGGCCGTCCGGATCCGGCAAGTCGACGTTGCTCCGCTGCATCAACGGACTCGAAACCATCAGCGGCGGCGATCTGCGCGTCGACGACATCAGCGTGCTCGGTTCCGCGCGCGACGTCAGGCGCATCAGGCTCGAAGCCGGCATGGTGTTCCAGCAGTTCAACCTGTTTCCGAATCTCACCGCGATGCAGAACGTGATGTTCGGACCGATCCGCGCACGCGGTCGCTCGCGGACGGAAGCACGCGAGATCGCAGGCGCGCTGCTGCAGAAAGTCGGCCTGGCCGAGCGGATGCACCACTATCCGTCGCAGCTTTCCGGCGGTCAGCAGCAACGTGTTGCGATCGCGCGAGCGCTTGCCGTGCAGCCGAAGCTGATGCTGTTCGACGAACCGACGTCGGCGCTCGATCCCGAACTGCGTCAGGAAGTGTTAAAGGTCATGCAGACGCTCGCCGCCGAGGGCATGACGATGGTCGTCGTCACGCATGAAATGGGCTTTGCGCAGCGCGTGGGTTCGCGCCTGCTCTTCATGGAAGCGGGGCGCGTGGTGCATGACGGCAAGCCTGTCGAGATGCTGTCGGCACCGCCGGGAGAACGCTTCCGTGAGTTTCTGCAGCACGTCCATTGATGCCCTGCCCGCGCAGTTAACGACGATCCCCCACTGGAGTTTGCAGCCACCATGATTTCTTCACGCTTCGAAAGCGACTACGGGTTTCGTCGGGACAGTGTCCGGCTCGGCAACTGGCGCGAAGCGCCCTGGAGTACGTGGGCGTTTCGCCATGTCCACGAACTGATTCCGACCGCACGCATCGCTGCGACGCCTGGCCTCGTCGAAGAACCGAAGGTCGATGCCGCTACTTTGATCGAACACGAGTTCACGTTCGACGGCGAACGCCGCACGGTCGAGGCGACTCTGCGGCAGACCCACACCGATGCGATCACCGTGATGAAGGCCGGCCGCATCGTCGCCGATTTTCACGCGCCGCACTTCACGCTGCAAAGCCGCCACATCCTGTTCTCGGCGAGCAAGTCGATTGCGGGCCTGCTCGCCGGCATGCTCGTCGGTGACGGTCTGCTGGACCCCGACGCGCCGGTCACGCAGTACGTGCCAGAACTCGCTGGGTCGGCGTTCGGCGACGCGCGCGTCCGGCATGTGCTGGACATGCGCACCAGTCTCACATTCAGCGAAGACTATCTCGATCCGCTTGGCGACTTCGCCCGCTATCGTCGCGCCGGTTTGCTGGATCCGCGGCTCGACGGTGTGCCGGAGGAGACCGTGATCGGTTTCCTCGCTTCGCTGCGCAAAGGCCCCGGAGAACACGGCGGCCCCTTTCATTACTGCTCGCCCAACTCGGACGTGCTCGGCCTCGTGATCGAGGGCGCGTCGGGCGCGCGCTATGCGGACTTCGCGGCCACGCGGCTGTGGCAACCGCTCGGGCTGCGCCAGGACGGCTGCGTGACGGTGGACCTCGCCGGTACCGCACGTTCGGGCGGCGGCCTCTGCATGACCGTGCGCGACCTCGCGCGGATCGGCGAGATGGTGCGGCTTGGCGGGATCGTCGACGGACGCCGGCTGGTGCCGGTGGAGTGGATGAAAGAGATGCTGTCGGGCGGCGATGCCGACGCATGGCGAAACGGGTCGTTCTCTGACTGGCTGCCGAGCGGCAAGTACAGCAACAAGTGGTATCAGGTCTGCAACCCGAGCGGAGCCTGCTTCGCGATCGGCATCCACGGCCAGTGGCTATACGTCGACCCGTTACGCGAAACGGTGATCGCGAAGTTCTCATCGCAGCCGCAACCAACCGACAACGATCTCAAGCATCTGAACTTCGCGTTATTCGAAGCGATCGCGACGATGACGTGATAAGACCTGACACCATCCACTAGGCACCACTTCCACTCAGATTCAACAACACGATCCCCAGGATTGCCGTGCACAGCCCCACAGCCTTAACGACGTTTAACGCCTCACCGAACCAGACGACCCCGATCAACGCGGTCAGCACAGCGCTGCTACCGGCCCAGGCAGCATAAGCCAAACCGATCTCGATTCGTTTAGTGGCGAGCGCCATCAGCCAGACAGCGGTCGCATAGCACGCGACGGTCAACGCGGAAGGAAATGGGCGGGTAAAACCGGAGGAGAGATTGAGTGCCGCTGTACCCAGCGATTCGGCTGCAACGCTTGCAGCCAGAATGAGCCATGCGGCTTGAGTGGTGAACATACGCGTACCTCGCCAGCTCGACGCTTATACCGAGCGTCATGCGAGCAGGGAAAGGTAGCGGTACCCCAACGCCTTCAAAATATCATCGCGTGCGTCATGTCGCAACATCAGGTTCCATCGAGTCCCACGCGATCCTGTCGAAGATCGACTGCAGCTTCATTCCGCGCGCCGTGTTCAGCATCGTCGCGTGCGCGACTCGTCCCGCGAGGTAGCCCCGAAAATCCGCATGCGCATCGCGGTTCTGCGACGCCGATCCCTGGCGAACGCAGTTGGTCAGTATCGCCTTCAGCGTATCGAACTGGTCGCGCGCGAAATTCGGATGCCGGTTGACGACGACGCCCGCGAGCCGCTGCCGCACGCCACGCCGCATCACGCGCGTCTTGCGTAACTGCAGCGCGAAACCCTCCTCGATCGCAATCGAGGCGACCCAGATCGGCAGCCGCTCGGCTGCGCGCGCGAGCATAAGACCGCCGGAGAACGCGAGATCGTCGGCATAGCGCGTGTAGGTCGCATCGAGCGAACGTGCGAGCGCGGCAAGCCGCGTGTCGAGCCGGAACGCACACAGATTCGCGAGTGCGGGCGACGTCGCCGCGCCCTGTGGCAGGTGACGGTCGCGATAGCGCTGACGGCCGGACGAGTCCAGTCTGTCACGCAGGTCGGACGCGAGCAGCCGCGCGGACGGCACGCGATTGGTACACAGCGCTGTCAACGCCCTGACGACTTCGACCGGATAGCCGAGCGTGTCGAACAGCGCATGGACTTTCTTCGCGCCGACCGACACGAAGAAGTCCATCAGATCGAAACGGATCACGACGTCGCGATCCGCGTGCGGCGCGGCGAACGACACGATGCCACGCCCTTTTCGAAACCCGTGCGCGGCATCGTGCGGCGGAACGCGATCGAGCAACCCGCGCAGAATCCTGCGTTGCGCTTCGCGCAGACGGCCCTTCGGAATCTCGATCAGACGGCATCCGCCGTCGCGCTTGTCGAACATGCGGTACGTGTAGTGATGCAATGGCGTTCCGCTGCTGCGGGGCTCGACGCGCCAGTGATCCGTGAGCCATTCGAACTCGGGTATCGCGAGGCCGAGCCAGTCGGCGAGATCGCGTGACGTCGACCATCGTGGAAGCTCGAGTCCAGCGAGCGCAGGCGGCAACGGCCGTTGCACGGGCGGTTGCAGCACGATCCGGGCAATCCTGGGCGGGTCGTCGCTTCGCCACGCCTCTACAAATCGCGGCGCATCGGTGATGAAGAACGACAGGTCGCGGGGACTGACCTCGGTCCAACGCGTACCGAAGATCTTGACAGCACCGACCGCGACGTCGTGTACCCACAACGGCGAATCGCCGAGCACGGCCACCATCCGCGCGGCCACGCCATCGGTTTCCGGTGGTCCGGCCAGCATCGCTTTGGCGATCGCGCGCGTGATGTCGTACAGGGATGAGACCATAAAGAGCTGAAGGCGGGACGATGAGCCAACGTGCCTGGTGCTGCGAGAGCCGTCCTGCGCAACGCGCAGTCCCGCTCTTGCGATGCATCGGTGAGTCGATCTCATCCACGGGGTAGCCCCGTAGTCCAGGAACATCGGCTGCCTGTTCCGGGCGTGTGCTTGACCCACCGCCCCGCGTCGCGACTGTAACGGTCGCTGCGCGGCAGTGTCAATCGGGGCTCCAGGTCGGGTGTCCTACGCCTTTTCGGCCGCCTGCAAGTTTGTGCTCCTCGTCAACGTCTCCCATGTGTCGAGGTCGTGCTGCAGGTCCGCGATCTTGTTGCGGATCAGATCGAGCGCGTCTCCGCCGATGACCAGATGCAGCGGCGGCCGATCCGCTTGCAGCGCCGTAATGATGGCCTTGCTGCCGAGCACCGGATCGCCCTGCTGCTTGCCGTGTGCGGCCAGCACGCCGTCGCGCACTTTGCCGACGGTGTCCGCATAGGCCGGCAAACGCACGTTCGACTGCTTCATCGACCCACCCCGGAAGTCGGTACGAAACGCACCCGGCTCGACCACCGTCACGCCAAGGCCGAAGGCTGCAATCTCTTTGGCCAGCGTTTCGGACAAGCCCTCCACGGCGAACTTCGCCATGTGATAGAAACCGACCGCCGGGAACGTCGTCAGCCCGCCGACCGAGCTGATGTTGACGACATGTCCACGCCCACGCTCGCGCATGCCCGGCAGGACCGCCTTGATCATGTTCCAGCTACCAAACACGTTGGTTTCGAACATCGCCCGGACGTCGGCGTCCTCGCCCTCCTCGATCGCGGCGAGGTATCCGTATCCGGCGTTGTTGACGAGCACGTCGATGGCGCCAAACCGCGCTTCAGCCGCGGCGACCGCCGCCGTCACCTGATCGGGTTGTGTCACGTCGAGTTCGACCGCAACGGCGGCGTCGCCGTACTCCGTCACGAGGTCCTGAACGGTGGATGCATCCCGCGCACTGACGACTACGCGATAACCCGACTCCAGCGCCTGCCGCGCGAGCGCCTGGCCCAAGCCCTTCGAGCATCCGGTGATAAGCCAGACTGCGTTTTTCCTGATCATGTCCGTACCTTTGGTCCTGTGAAGTCAATCACTGCCCGAACGCGGCGCGCCTATGCCGATCGCAGGTCGAAGCAGCACCTTGACCTCATGGTAAAGACGATTATCCTTGCAATCATGTCGAATAATTCGAATGAGCCATGCAATCTGATCGAACGATGCTGAGACGCAACCTCGACGATCTGTCCGCGTTTGCGACGGTTGCGCGAACGCGCAGCTTCACGCGTGCGGCGGCTGACCTGGGCGTGTCGAATTCGATGTTGAGCTACACGATAAAGCGGCTCGAGCAGCGGCTCGGCATTACGTTGCTGCGGCGAACCAGCCGCAGCGTTGCCCCCACCGAAGCGGGACAGAAACTGCTGCTGACGCTGGAGCCCGCACTCGATGCAATCCACGACACGCTGGGTACGCTCGGCGAGGAACACGATCGCGTGTCGGGGACGCTGCGGATCACGGCGACCCGGCAGGCTTATGAAGCGGTGATCCGCCCCGTGCTCGCAGACTTCTGTGCGGCCCATCCGGCTGCCACGGTCGAAGTCATCACCGACTACGGGTTTCGCGACATCGTGTCCGATGGCTTCGACGCCGGCATCCGGTTAGGAGAGAAATTGCAGCAGGACATGGTGGCGTTGCGGGTAGGACCGGAATTGCGGATGGCCGTCGTCGCGTCGCCGGATTATCTATCGCGGCACCCCGCTCCCACGATACCGGAAGACCTCCACGCGCACCGTTGCATCAACTACCGGATGGTCACGGCGCACACGCTGTATGCGTGGGAATTCGAAAAGGACGGCCGTCGTCTGAATTTGAAACTGTCGGGGCCGCTGACGTTCAACGAACCCGATCCGATGCTGCAGGCCGCCGTGGATGGGCTCGGCGTCGCGTACGTGCTGGAGCATGAGGCGGCGGCGTGTGTCGCGTCGGGTCGTCTGGTCCGGCTGCTGGAAGACTGGACGCCGCCGTTTCCTGGGTTCTTTCTATACTACCCGTCGCGCAAGCAGGTCTCGCCTGTGCTGGCGGCGTTGCTGGTGTTGTTGCGGAAGAGACTGGACGACGAACGTTGAACAACGCAATAGAAGAACTGCCTCACATGCAGCGGCCCCCACCCTTGCCCCCTCTCCCACCCATTGTGTAACCTGTCGGTATTCCGTATCCAGAGAGAATCCACAATGGCCGCACCGCTCGCGAGACTCAAGGCGCGAACCGACTATGTCGACGAGGTTTATCGAGTGCTGGTCGATGCGATCAGCGAGGGTTCGCTCGCGCCCGGCACCCGGTTGACGCAGGAGGACATCGCCGAGCAGCTCGCCGTATCGCGTTCGCCGGTATTGCAGGCGCTGCGAATGCTGAAGAAGGATGGTTTGGTGCTCGATGCGCCCGGACGCGGGCTGCTCGTCGCGCCGCTCGACGCCGACTGGATCGCCCACCTCTATCAGATCCGCGGTTCGCTCGATTCGCTCGCGGCTCGCCTCGCGGCAGAGAAGCGCTTCAAGCTCGACAAGACATTGATCGCGAATGGCCGGCGCGCGTCGAAGGGCGACGACGTCAAGGCGATGATCGAGTCCGACGTCGCGTTCCATTCCGCGATCTATGTCGCGTCGGGCAATCCGCTGATCGCGCAGACCGCGCACAACCACTGGGTTCACCTGCGCCGCGTGATGGGCGCGGTGCTGCAAGGCTCCGGCCAGCGCAAATCGATCTGGGACGAACATGCAGCGATCGCCGCTGCGATAGCGGACGGCAACGCGCGTCTCGCGATAGAACTCAGCGAGCGACACACGCAGATCGCAAGCGCGAACCTGGTCAAACGCATCAGCGAAGTGCTCGGTGACGAAAGCGGCGTCGCGCGCTAGGTTGCGCGACGCCGCTTGTGTCGGTACGGCTTAAGCGACCCCGTGCTCGTGACGCGTTCTTTCGGGTTCCGCAAGCGTCCGTCGATTGTTGACCAGGTGCGCCGGCACAGCGAACACCAATGCCCCGCCAATCACGAGACTCACCGCGAGGCCAAGCACGCCCGAGCCCGTCGACCCCGTCGCGGCCTGAATGAAGCCGATCACCGACGGACTGACCACGCCCGAAATGCTGCCCACCGAATTCGCAAGCGCAAGTCCCGCCGCGGCGGCGGAGCCGCCGAGAATCGCGGGCGGCAACACCCAGAACTGCGAAATCGTCGTCATCACACCCATCGTGCCGACAGTCAGCGCAATCATCGCGATCGTCGTCGAGTGCGCGAAGACTACGCTTAGGTACAGCCCTGCCGCACCGACGAGGCCGGGCAGCGCGAGGTGCCAGCGCCGCTCGCCGCTACGGTCGGAACTGTGGCTCACCAGCAGCATCGCGACGACGGCTCCCGCATACGGAATCGCCGTGAGCAGACCGATGTCGAGCGTGTCCTTGACGCCGCTTGCCTTGATCAGCGTCGGCAGCCAGAAGCTCACGCCATACAGGCCCATCGTGTAGAAGAAATAGATCGCGCTCAACAGCAGGATCGTCGGATTGAGCAGACCGTCCTTGATCGAATGCATCATGTGCGCGGGCGTTTCGCTTCTCAGGTTGCGCTCGACCATCTGCTTTTGCGCATCGCTTAGCCAGCGCGCGTCCGCTACCTTGTCGTCGAGCAGCAGGAACGCGGCGACGCCGAGTACCGCCGTTGGAATCCCTTCGAGCAGGAACAACCATTGCCAGCCGGCGAGGCCGTGCACGCCGCCGAGATGCGTCATTAGCCAGCCCGATAGTGGACCGCCTACGACGCCCGACATCGGAATGCCCGTCAGAAACAGCGCCGTGACCTTCGAGCGCCGCGACGCGGGAAACCAGTAGGTCAGATAGAGCAGGATCGCTGGAATGAAACCCGCCTCAGCGACGCCGAGCAGAAACCGCATGATGTAGAAACTCGTCGGCGTGGTGACAAACATCATGCCCGCGGAAATGATGCCCCACGTGACCATGATCCGTGCGATCCAGCGCCGCGCACCGACGCGCAGCAAAATCAGATTGCTCGGTATTTCGAAGATCAGATAACCGACGAAAAACACGCCGGCGCCCGCACCGTACACGGCTTCGCTAAAGCCGAGATCCTTCAGCATCTGCAGCTTCGCGAACGCGACGTTGATCCGGTCGAGATACGCGCACAGATAGCAAAGAAACAGAAAGGGTAGTAGCCGCCACATCAACTTCGCGTAGGTGGACGGCTGGTCACAGTCAGAACGCGCGGCCGCGTTGTGGGAACTCATGGTGATGTCTCCTGGTGTTCTTGCCCGGCCGGCGACCGCGGCGTGTCGTGCGCTCTTTCGGTCGTCGTGCAGTAATGCCCCTGCTAGCCGCGACGCAATCGTGCGATGGCAACGCAAGGGGGATGCGTCGCGCCTAGTCGAACATGTCGGGCTGCGTCGCGATGAGTTCGTTCCAGAGGGTCTGAAAATGCAGCCAGCCGATGTAGTCGCTGCCGACATGCTCGCGGCTATAGCGGGCGCGCTCTGGTGCGACGAGCTTCGGTGTTGCGCCGGTGGCTTCGACCATCAATTGCTGCTGGCAGCAGCGCTCCAGCGCGATGAACCAGAACGCGGCCGAATCGATGCTGTGACGGCTCGCCGTCAACAACCCGTGATTCTGATGAATAGCGGCTTTCACGCCCGCAAACGCAAGGGCCACCTTGTTGCCGCCCTTCACTTCGACCGCTACCTTGCCGGCCTCGTCGCCGATCACCACGTGGTCTTCGTAGAAGGCCGCCGCGTCCTGAGTGATCGGATCGAGCGGCTTGCCGAGCGACGCGAATGCCGTCCCGTACACGGTGTGCGCATGGCACATCGCGACGATGTCCTGATGCATTTCATGCCCGGCGGCGTGCAGCACGAAGCCCGCGCGATTGACCGCGTAATCGCCTTCGACGACATTACCCTGATGGTCGGCACAGATCAGGTTCGACACCTTCACCTGCGAAAAATGAATCGCCATCGGATTGGTCCAGTACAGCGCGGGGTTTTCCGGATCGCGTACCGTCAGATGGCCGGCAAAGCCGTAGTCGAATCCGTGCAGCGCGAATGCGCGGCACGCGCCGACGAGACGTTCCTTCAGATGCCTGCGCTGCTCCGCTGCGTTCCGGAAAACCGGCAGTTCGGGAAAGATCAGGCCTTGCTGATCGGGTTGATAGATCGAAAGTTTGCCGGGCTTGACGATCGATTCCGGCTTTTCTTCGACGAGATCCATGGACATGCATTTCTCCTTGATAGTGCGAGTACGGCGGTGACGGTTGAATGCATCCATGGTCGCGGGAGCGTTACCGATTGACAAACGATGGCTGTTCACAGAAAGATGAATCAGGTTCATACATCGAGCACCCCATGAGACGGATTCCGAATTTTGTGCTGTTGCGCGCCTTCGAATCGGCGGCGCGGCTGCAGAGCTTCACGCTCGCTGCGGAAGAACTGCATCTGACGCAGTCGGCGATCAGCCATCAGGTCAAGGAACTCGAGGAATATTTCGGCCGCCCGCTGTTTATTCGCCGTAATCGACGGGTCGAGATGACGCCTGAAGGTTGGCGGCTGCAGGAAAGCCTGGGACGCGTGTTCGATGTGATCGAAGCCGCGTGTAACGAGGTCGCGCTCGCGCCCGATGCGCAGGTGCTCGTGCTGCACAGCGCGCCGAGTTTCGCCGCGAAGTGGCTGGGGCCGCGGCTACCGCAATTCATTCAGGCGCATCCGGACATCACGATTCGCTTCTCATCGGGCGCGGAGCCGCTCGACATGACGCGCGCGCATGAAGTCGACGTGACCATTTCGTATGGATTCGCGCAGGAACGGCCGGGCGTCGTCACGGTCGCGCTCGGTGACGAACGGATCGTGCCACTCTGTTCGCCGTCGCTGTTGCGCGATGGCGTTGCGCCGGACCGGTTGATCACCGAGCTGACGTTGATCGACTCACAGTTGAGCCGCATCACGTGGTCGGACTGGTTCGCGTACAACGGCATCGCACTGCCGGTGCGGCCGCGGCCGTCGTTCGACCGTGCGGCGCTCGTGCTGTCGGCGGCTGTGGACGGGATGGGCGTCGCGCTCGAAACCACGCGCCTCGCCGAACGCGAGCTGCTGCGCGGCGATCTTGTTGAATTCGGCGCAGGCGTGTTCAAGCCGCTCGCGCGCGAGACGCATTTCCTGTCATACCGGGAGAGTCAACGCAACGTCGACAAGGTCCGACGGTTTCGCGACTGGCTGCTCGCGGCGGTCGGTCTTGAGCCACGCGTCGACGCGCGCTGAACTGCAGCTACAGTGCTATAGATCCAGCACCAACAGCTTGCTCGTCGCGCGGGACACGCAGGCCGTCAGATAGTCGGCGCGCTCGTCCTCGCCGAGAATGAAGTCGCGATGGTCGACTTCGCCTTCCAGATAGCGCACCTTGCAGGTCGCGCACAGCCCCGAACAGCACGACGTTTCGAGTACCACGCCCGCTTCGTTCAACGCATCGACGATGCTTTGCTCGGGCTTCACCGAAATCACCTGCCCGCTGCTGGCGATGCGAACGTCGAAAGCGCCGGATGCATCCGCAGGTTGTTCCGCAGGGGGACGCTCAGGCGCCTTGAAATGCTCGAAGTGCACGGTCTCTTTAGGCCAGTGACCGGTTGCCTGCTCGCACGCTTTCATGAACCGACCCGGACCGCAGTAGTAGACGTGCGTTCCGTGCGACGGTTTCGTCAGCAGACGACCAATGTCCAGTCCAGCACCTGGATTGCCGCCGTCGAAGTGATAGTGCAACCGGCCTCGCGCATGCAGTGCGGCCAGTTCGTCGCCGAATGCGGCGCATGTCGCATCGCGCGCGCAATAGTGCAGTTCGTAATCGACGCCCCGTGCATCGAGCGCATGCGCCATCGCCTTGAGCGGTGTCACGCCGATGCCGCCCGCGAGCAGGATCACTTTTTCCGCATCGGTCACGAGCGAAAAATGATTGCGCGGCCGGCTGATCCGCACGATGCCCTGCACATGCAACCGTTCGTGCACGGCCTTCGAACCGCCGCGTCCCGCATCGTCTCTTAGCACCGCGATCACGTAGCGCTTGCGCTCGTCCGGAGAGTTGCACAGCGAGTACTGGCGAATCAAACCATCGCCGAGATGCACGTCGAGGTGCGCGCCCGCATCGAACGCAGGGAGATCGGCACCCGACGGATCGACGAGTTCATAAGACTGGATGCCCTTCCCTTCGAAGCGGATCTGCCGGACCAGCAGCTGCAACGTGTGCTCATGACCATCCGGCGAGTTGTCTGCAATTTCCATGTTTGCGTAGCGCGCTCAGCGCTTCATCGATTGTTCGAGCGACTCGAACTGGTCGCGCACGAACGTGGCGCGTTCGGCGCCTCTCATTGCTTCGCTTTGCACGAGAATCTCGACGATCTTCTTCGTCACCGCGCGACGGCGCTGCACTTCCTGCTCGACAGTCTCGCCTTCGGGAATCTCGAAGACGTTGCCCGAACAAAAGCTGTTCGGCGCTCCACCGTGCTCCCGGAACCATTGCGCAAACTCCTGTGCCGACGCCGCCGCATTGGTGCCGCGTAGCGCATCACGCAGCAGCTTGCGAAACTGATAAACGCCCGCGTCGAATCTGGTCGGATGCTCGAGCGCATGCACGGCGATAGGCCGCTGACTGATGATCGCTTCATAGTCGCCGGGCGCGTACTGCGTGTCCTTGTAGTTCGCGCGCTCGCGATGGTTCGGCGGAATCGGCGGCAGATCGTCGATCGTGTACTCGCCAAAGCGCTCCGGACGCCGCATCGCAACCTGTCCTTCGAGAAAGTCGATCGACTCGTAGCCGACCAGTTCCTTCTCGCCGACGCCGCGCGTGTCGATGCCTGGCCCCATCACGCGCCAGCCGATCATCTTGCTGTTTTCGTCGTCGACCGGCACCGTCCAGCGGATGATGTGAAAACGGCTAAAGAGCTTTTTCTGAGAGCCGTCTTCCGATGTGTACGCGTGCAGGCTCAGATTCGGCAGCACCTGATGCTGGACCCGTACGAACAGTCTGTCCTTGCTCACCCGTCGCGCACCCGCACACGCGAGACTGCGCCCCTGCTGAACCGGTACGAAGTGCATGTCCGGCGCGACCTCCATCGACGCCGCGCCCACTTCGTCGAATGTCGTGCCCTGGTAGTGACCGTCAACGACGTTCCTGCCCGCATGCAGCGCGGTCGGATGATAGTTGTCGGCCGCGTTGTCCTGCACCTGCAGCCAGTTGCAGTGCTGGAAGTTACTGTACGGCACGAGTTCGTCGCCGGGTAGCACGGTGAAATCGCCTTCCCATTCGGGAAACGGTGGCTCGGCTTCCGGCGGTCCCATATAGGCGAACACGAGCCCGTTGCGTTCGACCGCCTTGTACGCGCCCTGGCGAATCGAGCACGCGTATTTCTCCGCCTCCTTTTCCTCGCCATTCGGGAACGGCACGTGCAGGCATGCACCGTCGACGTCGAACACCATCCCGTGATAACAGCAGCGGATTCCGTGTTCCTGAATTGCGCCGTATTCGAGCGATGCGCCGCGATGCACGCAATGCGCATGCAGCACGCCGATGCGCCCGGAGCCGTCGCGGAACGCGACCAGTTCCTCGCCAAGAATCTTCAGAAAACGCGGCGTATCGGTGAGTTCTATCGACATGCAGACCGGATGCCAGAACGCGCGCATGAACTCGCCCATTGGCGTGCCCGGGCCGGTTTCGGTCAGTTCCGGATCGTGGCCCGGCGCTTTGTTCGTGTAATAACCGCCGTAAGGGATGAGCTTTTTCGCCACCGGCGCGCCGCCCGCGCTCTTTTGTCCTTCCAGCTTGTCCGACTTGATGCTCATGGTGTCCGTCCTCCAGTGATTGCGCCAGATTTGCGTCTCGCAGTTTAGAACTCTGAACTCTGTATACAGAGATTAGAGTGCTGAGTCCGCTTTGTCTCCGAGGGTAAACGCTGATTTAGGGCGAACGGCACCGCCGCTCACGTGAACCCGCCCACCGGCGCGATGTGAATTTCTTACGCACCCACCGCGGCTTTTTACGCAGCCTTTACACCGACACCGCTACGCTACATACATTCGCAATGCACACAGGTGAACCGCGGGTATGGAATCCGTCACGTCTCACGACGCCCTCGAGCGTCGCACCAAAAAATCTCCCGAATCTTCGTCGCATCCGACACGGCTACTGCTGGAAGTGATCCCTGGCGGCGACAACGCCGCCGCATCGAGAGCGCATCTGACCGCCCTGCTCCGCTCCCCGCTCGGCGTGTACGTCACCCGCACGGACGTGTCCGGCGAGAACGTTCGCGCCCAGCTCGACATCGCTCCTGAAGACCTCGATTTCACGCTGCATATGCTGGTGTCGATACTGCCGGACGCATTGATCGGCCCCGCGAAACAAAACGCGCAACGCGAGACCGCTTGGAGGATCCACTGACATGTACAACGGGATCTGGCTGCCGATCGTCACACCGTTCCGTTCCGGGATCGTCGACATCGAGGCACTTCAACTGCTCACCGAGCACTACCTGCGAGCGGACATCAGCGGAATCGTCGCATTGAGCACGACGGGCGAAACCGCGTTACTCAGCGACACCGAGCGGGCAACCGTGCTGCAGGCGATCACCGACGTCGCCCGCAACCGGCTTCCGGTAATCGTCGGCGTCGCGGGATACAACACGCTCAATATCACCGACGAAATCCGCCGGTTCGATCACTGGGACGTGGCGGGCTATCTCGTGTCGGCGCCGTCCTACGTGCGCCCCGACCAGGCCGGCGTGCAATGGCACTTCGAACAGGTCGCGCAGGCGACGGAGCGCCCGATCGTGCTCTATAACGTGCCGCACCGAACCGGCGTGTCGATCGATCCGGAAACGGTCAACAGGTTGACCCGGTTCGACAACATCGTCGCGGTCAAGGAGTGCGATCCGCAGAATTTCAACGCGTTGAGGAGCGCGCCTGTCAGCGTGCTCTGCGGCACCGACGACGCGTTCGGGGAGTGTCTGAAGCGCGGTGGCGCTGGTGGAATTCTCGCGACCGCGCATATCTGCGCCGACCTGCTGATCGAAGCGTACGACCTCTCGCAGCAGAACCGTCAGGCGGAAACCTATGCCCTTCTCGAATCGATTCGCCCGCTGCTAAAGCTGCTTTTCTCGGCACCGAACCCGGCCGCGATCAAGGCGATGCTCGCGATGGAGCTTCCCATCTCCGCCGAAACGCGGATGCCGATCAGTCCCGCGTCCGCCGAACTCGTCGCGCGGCTGCGAGAAGCGCGCGACTCGCTGCAGGAACTGCGAAGTGCAATGAGCAGTTCATAGCGGCAAGCGCGAATCCGGCTCGCGCCGTGCCGTTCGCTCAAGCGCTTGCGGAAACCCGATCATCGCGTTAGACCGGACAGACTCCCGACGACGCGTCTCAAACGCCGATGATTCTTCCAGCGAGCGCTTGCGCGAACGGCATCGATATCGTTCGCCCACTTGAACATCAAGGTTTGTCGTGCAGGTATTCAGAGGAATCGCCAAAGTCGTGTTTATCGTGTTCGCGTGTAATCAGATTCTGATCGTCGCGTTCGGCTGGATGGCACGGCAATTCGATGCGAACGTTTCGGACCGGGCCATCCTGATCTTTGGACTGGTAACCTCCGGCCTGCTGTCGTTCTGGTTGCAGGCGGATGCGCAGCGCGCATTCGCCTTTGCAAGGAAGAACGGCTTCATCAAGAGTGGGCCGCCCCGATCGGGAACGGTGGCTATCGCCGATAACTGTCCGAAGCGCTGGCTGGTCGTGCTGTACATCGATCTGCATCCCGTGGTGCCGCGCGCTGACTGACACAGCGCGAGAAGCACCCTACGTCTTCTGCGCCGCGAGCACCTGTTGCACGCTCTCGTCGACGCTCAGTTCCGACAAAACGCACGCGCGCAGCGTGTCGTCGGCTGCACGCTGCAGTACCTGCAAGACGTCCGGTTTCAGCCGCACCATCGCGAGCCGCCAGTGACGGGCCTCGCATTCGGCCGCGAACGTCTTCAGCGATTCGATCGTCGTGCCGTCGAGATCGGGCGATTCCTCGAGACTCAGCATCACCGTCTGGACCGGCGTGGAAGCTGCATGCGCGAGCTGCCGCACCTTGTTCAGCACGCGTTCCGTGTTCGCGAAAAACAGCTGCGCTTCGGGCCGCACGATCAGCACAGCGGGAATCGCTTTCGCGTCCTCGTGCATCGACACGTCGACGAAATCGTGGCTATCGCGCAGACGGCCAAGTACGCTGACGTTCGGCTCCGACAGCTTGCGCAACGTCAGCAGCAGGCTCACGCCGATCGCCGCAAGCAATCCTTGCAGCACACCCAGCACGATCACCGCGAGCAGCGCGGCGATCACGACGAGACGATCCCTGCGCCAGACCCAGTATGGTTTGAACACCGACGGATGCAGCGAATGACTGACCGCGAAGATCACGATCGCCGCGAGCACCGCTTCGGGTGTGCGCGCAAGCTGTGGCAACAGCAGCCACACGATCAGCGCGATCACCACCGCCGCGCACAGACCGGCCATCCGCGTTTGCGCGCCGGCCGCCTCGTTGGCCGATGTCGCCGAATACCCGGCGCCGACCGGCATCCCGTGAAGGAGTCCCGACACGAGATTCGCGCAACCGAGCGCGACGAGATCGCGATTCTGCGACACCGTGTCGCCATGCTTCAACGCGAAGTTTCGAATCGATCCGTACGACTCCGCATAGAGAATCAGCATCAACGCGAAGCCGAGTTCGACGGTCTGCATCCATGCCGCGCGGCCAAGCGTCGGTACGCCGAACGCAATGTGCTGCAGATCGATCTTGCCCACCACCGCGATGCTGTAGTGCTGCCAGTCGATCCAGTAGCCGGCCGCGATGCCTAGCACGATGACGATCAGGGTCGCGGGCGCGCGCGAACGATGCCCGACGATAAACAGGATGGCCAGGGCCGTCGCGCCGAGCGCAAGGCTGTAGACGTTGCAGTGCGCCAGTCCGCGTAGCAGGTCGAGCGCGACGTGCAGCGTGTCGCTGTGCTGGACGGGCACGACGAGAATCTTCGGCAACTGCTTGATGACGATGGTCAGCGCGAGACCGAACGTGAAGCCGCGCAGCACCGGACGCGCAATAAAATCGGACATACCGCCGAGCCGTGCCGCACCGGCAAGAATGAACAACACACCGGTCACTGCGACGAGCGCGGCAGCAAGCGCAAGCTGCGTAGCGACGTTCGCGCCGGACTCCGACAGCACGGTGGCGGCAAGCACCGCAGCCGATGACGACGTCGACGATACGATCGCGAAGCGACTGCTGCCGGTGAGCGCATAGACGATCAACCCGACCAGCAGTGCGATCAGACCCGCCTGCGGCGGAAGATTCGCAAGGCCCGCATACGCGACGGCCTCCGGAATCAGCAAACCGGCAATCGAAATACCCGCAAGCGCATCGCGCACCGCGCGTTCGCTGCGCGGTGCGGGCGACTCACCCGCTATGGAAAAATGCGCGGCGTGCTGCGGCCCCGCATCGGGACGGCTCGGAGGAATGTCCATGTGGTCGGCGAAAAAGAATGCGATGAACGAACGGCAAGCGGGTATCGGCCCGGCCTTAACCCCTTGGCGCGATCAGACCGGACCATCCCGGCAGATAGCGCGCGTCCTGTCCGTGCGCATGATCCAGCGCCGCGTCGAGTGCTTTCGCGAAGTCCTTTTTAATGTTCGATAGCGTGATTTTCGGGCGCAGGTAATCGGCCCACAGAAACTCGCTGAACGGCGTCGTGTCCTTCGCATAGCCCCCGGCCGTACGCAACTCGCCGGCAAGACTTCGGTAGGGATCGTCCTTCAACTGGGTCAGCACGCCGGGCAGGCGGCTGTAGTCGTGTCGTGTGCCGTCGGCGCCGAACGGATGCACCCACTGGTTATGTTCCATGATTCGCCAGAAGATCGTCTCGTCGAGCCACGACAGATCTTTGAGCAGCATCGCCTTGACGTCGCTCACCCCTTCCTCGATCAACGCGAGCCCCAGATGATGGTGGTCGACGATGAAGTACTCGTTGCCGGGTCCAAGCACCGCGGGAAACCAGTGCGAGTCGATTGCCGCCTTGCGGGCCTGCTTGTTGAGCGCCTTCCAGTGCTTGCGCTTTGCCTTGACCTCCCGATATCCCACAGTCATTTGCGTGGGACGCAATGCTTCGAGCTTTGCAGGAACGAGATGAACATCGGTGCCAAGCGTCATGATCTCCCCTTTTTAAATGTCGTATCGCAATGTCGGCACGATACAGCGGAACCGCCGCGGCGTTAATAGCGCGTTCTACCTTTGAGCGGTCCTTGCCCGGTTGATTAACGATGCTTGACACCCACGCACGCGCCAATCTTTCGCATGGCCTTCATCGGGCTGTCGATTTCATGCTCCGGCGACCCACGCCAAGGAGAGGTCGTTTTGTTCCAGTGGCTTCGACCAACACGCTGTGCTTTCTCGAC
Organism: Paraburkholderia sp.; assembly: GCF_050742655.1. Taxonomy (GTDB): domain Bacteria; phylum Pseudomonadota; class Gammaproteobacteria; order Burkholderiales; family Burkholderiaceae; genus Paraburkholderia. Next base: position 135,378 of record NZ_JBOIGG010000002.1, read on the forward strand.
GATGTCGGCGGAGGCGGCGGTGATAAGGAACCGGCAGGCAGCCTCGCGGACGGTGGGTCCGATCGACGGCTGATCACGTGCCTTACTGAAGCATCAGGCGCACATCTTCGGTAATACAAAGGCAAAGATTCGGCAAATTCACGCGTCCCGCAGGTCGACTAGAATGGACAATGAAGCACGTGGCGTCTCGACAGACGTTCCGGGCTTCACCCGAGTCTTATCCTCAGGAAGGTATTTATGAAAGTCTTTGCTTGCGCCGCTGTACTGATGCTGTCTGCCGCCGCATCCGCGCCTGCGTGGTCCGATACGAACGACGTTCCGGCGGCAACGGTTACGTCACCTGCGTCACATACGTCAGATGCACCCAATGTAAGGCAGGCCCACGTGCCGGTGCTGCGTGTCGGCGTGAGCGACCCCAACACGCAACTGATCCTGCCGTGGTTTCTCGCCGACATCGTCGATGGGATCAACAACCACACGCCGCCTGGCGATCTGCTGCGAAAGGCCGCGCACGACCTTTAAGGTCATCCCGCACTCGCTCCCGGTTCGGACCTCAAACCGACGCGAAAACAATATCCGACGGGCTGCCCACGCCTACGTAAGTATCCGTAAAGCGCAGCTTGCCGGTTGCCGCATCGGCGGCAAAGACCGCGATGTGGTCGCTGCGCTGGTTTAGCGCATACAGAAAGCGGCCCGACGGATCGAAGCGGATCACGCGCGGATAGTCGCCGCCCGTCGGCACCTCGTGCAGACGCTCGACGTGCCCATCGCCTGCAATGCGGAACTGCACGATCGTGTCGTGCAGACGGTTCGCGACATAGACGAAGCGCCCATCGTGCGACAGCACGATCTCCGACGCGAAGCTGGTTCCCTGGTATCCCGGCGGCAAGGTCGACACGGACTGCCGCTGCGTCAACGCGCCGGACGCGGCATCGTATTCGTAGAACACGAGCGTCGACGCTTCCTCGGTCACTTCGTACAGGTAGCGGCCGTTCGGGTGAAACGCGAGATGCCGCGGACCGGCACCCGCCGATGCCGCGACGAACGGCGGATCGTTCGACGACAACGCACCGGTCGTCGCATCGAACTTCCACACGTAGGTACGATCGACGCCAAGATCCGTCGAGATTGCAAAGCGGCCGTCGGGCGAAGGCACGATTGCATGCGCATGCGGACCGTCGTGATCGCTGATCGCGAAGCTGCCGGGCACGCCCTCCGCCGCGTGCTGCGCACCGGCTGGCGCCTGCGGACGCTGCACCGAACACGCGTCGCCGAGTACACCGTCGATAGCGACCGGCAACACCGCGACACTGCCGCTGTTGTAATTCGCCACCAGCAGGAAGCGGCCGTTCGGATGCAGACTCAAGAAGACAGGCCCCGCACCTTGCGAGTCGACCGTGTTGATCAGTTGCAGCGCGCCGGTACCCTGCTCGATCGTATAAGCGCTGACCGAGCCGTTCGTCGTGCCGTTGTAGTTCTTCACCTCGCTGACCGCGAACAGGAAACGCTGCTGCGGGTCGACGAGCAACGCGCTCGGGTTGTCGATACCGCGCTGCGGTTCGAGCGCGTCGAGCTTGCCGGTCGCGCGGTCCACCCGAAAGCGGTGAATGCCGAGACCGTTCGGTGTGTACGTGCCGACATAAGCAAACAGCGGCTTGCCCGACTGCGCGTGCGCGACGGACTTCGATTGCGCGCGTGCAGCAGGTTGAGACGGCGTCGCCGCGATCGAACCCACCGCCGACCACGCGGCCAGTGCGCTTGCGCTCTTTAGCCAGACGCGGCGCGTCTGTTGTGCAGGCACGCCTGCCTCCCGAACCTTGCTCATCGTTTGCCTTTTGGAGAATGACGAACCGACGTTGGCGAAAACGGAACGGGACGCACCATGTGTCGACCTATTCCATAGTTACGGCATACATGGCCCAGCTGCGCATTAGTCTAGCAGGCCGTCACCGTGCGTCAACACAGGAAGAACGAAGAGAAAAGACTCAGGCGGCATTCAGGCTGCACACGCGATCACGTCGCGCGGCAGTTCGATCCGGCGCGACCACGCTGCGAGTGCACGCGATGCAACTGCCGACCTGCTGAGAATCGCGCTGTCGTAGTGCTTGCCTTCGAAACGCATGGTGTCCGCGATCCGGAAGCCCTGGCTGCGGTAAAACGCAATCAGGTGCGCGGCGGGATACGGCGTGTCGAGCGCCAGTTCAGCGTAGCCGCGCGTCGCGGCCCAGTGATCGGCAAGCGCGAGCAGCAGCGTGCCAATGCCCCGGTTCTGCCATGCAGGATCGATGCCGATCTGTCGCACACTCGCGACGTCGTCACGCTGATAGAGTTCGCACGGCGAGTTTCGATCAGGCGCTTCGAGCGTCATCGTGCCGATGATCTGGCCGTCGCATACCGCGACATGACAGTCGCCACGCATCGCACGCGATCGCGTCACCGACACGGGCTGATCGACGCACGTGCAATCGAGTCCCATCGCACCGAGCCGTGCAAACGCGCGATGCAGCATGTCGGTCAGTTCGTCGAACGCATCGCGCGCGGGATCGAACCGGCGTATGTCGACGGGTTGAACCCCGCGACGAACATAAGCAACCTTGATCGACTGAACCCGTTGTACGTGCTTTGACATGGCGGCCTCGCTGCCTCGCGTTCAGAAAAACTCAGGAGAAGAACGTGAACGGCAACGTGGCCACCAGATAAACCGCAATGCCTGCAGCCGGCAAACCGACCGCGATCGCACCCGCCGCAACCACGCCGCTCGCGACCGCGGACGCGACCAGTACGCGTCGGCGGACCTGCCTTGCGGCAATACCCGACCGGTGTCGCGAATCCTGCGGAAGATGATCTGCACCGGCGTAATGCGGAAGGTTGAAATCAGACATGGCACCGCTCGTCTATAGACAGTGGACGATCGAAGTCTGACAGTCGCCGGATATCGATGGGATAAACAGCTCGAATGAAAGCAGAAAAAACGCGTATACGCCGCGGCGTGCGCATCGATCTTGATAAATCCTTTATACGGCACCCGTATTTCTTTGCGGAAATTGCCCTCCTGGATCGCCTACAGTTTCCGCACCCCAACCAGTCGTCGAGCACATGCACGGGAATAGAAACCAGAATGGAATCGGGCAGCCGGGATTGCTTCCGTGGCGTCCCGCATTCGCAGCCGTATTTGCTGCGCTGTTGCTGGCAGGTCCAGTGACAGGCGCCGGTGCGCAGTCACTGGCAGCAGTTCCCTTCGCCGCGAGCGACCTGCACGACGACACGCACAACGATACCGCGGCGCTCGCCTCGAGCGATATCGTGACGATGCTACGTGAGCAGTTTCGCGTGGCCCGCAACGACTCGGTCCGCATCGCTGACGCCGTGCTCAACGAAGCGCAACATCAGGCGATGTCCCCGGTCCTGTTGCTTGCTGTGATGTCCATCGAATCGGGCTTCGACCGTCATGCGGTCAGCAGCGCCGGCGCGCGCGGCCTGATGCAGATTCTGCCGTCCGCGCATCCCCGGTTGATCGCGCACGCGAAGGATCTCTCAGATCCCACCGTCAATGTGCGTATCGGGTCCACGATTCTGCGCGACTACCTCGATGCCGCGGACGGCGATCTGGACGCCGCGCTGTTTCGCTACAGTGGCGGTGGCCGCGGTTACGCACGTAAAGTCATGTCGCAGATGAAGAACTTCAATGCGCGGCTGTATCCCACGAGTAGCGTGCGGGCTCAACCGGACGACGCGCGCGTGCTGCCCGTTCGCTACGGGCAGCCCACTGCGCCGTCGGATTGCAACACCAGTACCCCGACACCGGGCCTGGCGACGGACTGCACGGACACTGGGTCTGACAGCTGAAACGCGAGGTTTTAAATCTCGTTCTCGCGCTTCACGCAGCAGGCGGTTTACGCGCAACAAAGTGCAGCCACCACGCGTCGTCCGTCTGCACGGCATCGCCAATACAGTGGCCATCGCTACAACTGAACGCGACCCCCGGCATGAAACCCAGCGACGCGAGTTGCCGACGCTGTTCGATCAACGTCGTGTAGACGATCAGAATCCCGAAGTAATGCGCCGATGCCGTTTTGATCGAATACCCCTCGTGGTTGCGATGAAAGCGCGAATGACGCACATAGTTGTAGCTGGAGAGCGGGAGCACGCGCATCGTGCGCAGCGTACGCCATCCATAGCGCAGCGGATTGAACGTGAAGCGCGGCATCAGCGTCCAGATGTTTTCGCGGAACCCTGGGCCGTCGCGATTATGCGAGGAGAACAGCACCAGGCCGCCCGGCCGGGTCACCCGGAACATCTCCTTCAGGATCAGCACCCTGTCCTCATAGCTCACGCAGTCGATGCCATTCCAGCTGAACGCGGTCAACGCATAGTGACTGGACGGCAGCGCGGACATATCGCGCGCGTCCATCTGATGTAGCGTGGTGTCCGGGAAACGGGCGCGCGCTTCGTCGAGCAGACTCGCCGTGTAGTCGATGCCGGTGTAGTCGGATGAAATCTGTTTCATCAGCGGTATCGTGCGGCCCGCGCCGATACCGATATCGAGTAGAGGCTGATCGTGACACTCGCTTTCACACCACGCGAATGCCGCCTCCTCGCCGGGATCGGTCCATGTCTTGTCGCGTGTGAATTCGCGCAACGCGTCGCGCGAATTCCACGCTCGCCGGTTTATCTGGTCGAACGAAGGCTGGACGTTCATGGACACGCTCCCCGTATGAGCATTGCCGTTAAACAGGTCTATCGCGGACGACTCTGGATCGCCATTTCATTGGGATCGGGACGCCGGTCGCCGTCGATAAGACGAGGTCTCGCAGTTATTGTTGAAGGGGTTGAGTGCGACATCACACGGAAGATGTACAACGTGTGTTCGCCACACCGTGCGATCGAGACTACGCCTGCGGAGATGCGACGCTGCGTGCGCGCGCATACACTTCGTGCGCGTGACCGGCGAGAGATGAATGGGTTCTATACGATGCGCCGCCGCATAAACAACGGGCAATCCGGATCCATCTGACAAGAGATCGAACAGGAAAAACGCAGAACGTCTCGTGAAGCGTTCCGCTACAGTGCACGTCGAAACCGCACTACGTGTGCCGCATTCCAGCACCAGCCAGCACGTTCACGAAACGAACGGCAGCTTGCTATCGCGTGCTTCGGCAAGCATCGACAGCGTGATCTTGCGCACTTCGAGCTTGCTCTGCGTAATGTGCGCGCGCAGCAGGATCAGCGCTTCGGTGAGCCGGTTGCGGTCGATCAGATTAAGCATCGTCGCGTGCTCGTCGTAGGTCGCGCTCGTGCGATGCGGTTTCAGAAAATCCAGCCGCCGCACGATGCGAATGCGCTCGGTCACCTCGTTGTGCACGCGCAGCATCTCCGCGTTGCCCGTTGCGGCCACCAGCTGCCGATGAAAATTCTCGTCCATGCCGAACATCTTCACCGGATCGTCGATACGCGCGTCCTGCTCGACGCACCAGACACGTCGCAATGCATCGATCGACGCATGCGCGGTGTCGCCGGCACCCGGCAGCCGTTCGATCGACGCCAGTTCGAGGACGATGCGCAGGTCGTACAGCTGATCGAGCTGATCGAAGTTGATCGCCGCGACTTTCCAGCCGCGCCGGAAACCCACTTCCAGATAGCCCTCGCGCTGCAGACGGAACAACCCGTCGCGCATCGGCGTGCGTGACACACCGTAGTGCTGCGCGATGTCGCTTTCGGAAAAGCGGTCGCCGGGAAACAGCCGGAAGCTGAAGATGTCGCTCTTCAGTTTCTGGTAGACCTGCTCGGCCAGCGCGTTGGGGGTCGTGCCCGGTCCGGCGGCTGTCTCCACCCCAGTCTCCGTTGTCACTTCAGAATCGTCGCTCATGGTTCGTGGCCCGTTTTTCGTCATTATCGACATTTCACGGGGCCGCGATAAGACTGACGTGAGCCGCGACGACCTGCCATCCGCCATCGGTGCCGGTACGTGCCCACGTCTGCATCTGCCGTCCGAGCAGCGGCGTCGCATCGCTGGTGAACTCGGTACTGACGGTGGCGAAGTCGGCGCCGAACGTCGTGACCACCGTGCGATGCAGCGTGCGCGACGGCGGCACCGGCGCGCAGACTTCGCGCCATGCGCGAATCGCCGCGCCGCCGTGCTGGATCTCGGCGATGCCGTAGCGGACCGTCTCGTCCGCATCGCGGAACAGCGCGTTCATCGTCGCGACGTCGTTCGCAACGAGCGCTTTTTCATACGCAACAAACGCCGCGGTCACCTCCGCGACGACATCAGGCCGGTTCACTTCCATCGTGGTTCACTCTCCGTGGCTTCGGTCAGTGCGACGAACGGCGCCGTCCATCCGACGATGCCGCCCTGCGAGCGCACCATCTCGAGCGTCGCCTGCCGGAACGCCGGGAAGTAGCTCGCGGTCGCATCCTCGATCAGCAGACAGTCGTAGCCGCGGTCGTTCGCTTCGCGCATCGACGTCTGCACGCAGACCTCGGTCGTCACGCCGGCAAACACCAGGTGCGTGATGCCACGCGCACGCAGATCGCTGTCGAGCGTCGTCGCATAAAAGGCACCCTTGCCCGGCTTGTCGATCACCACCTCGCCGTCGAGCGGCGCGAGCGCATCGACGATCGCGTTGCCCGGCTCGCCTCGAATCAGGATGCGTCCCATCGGACCCGCATCGCCGATCCGCGCGTGCGGTGCGCCGCGCAGGCGTTTCGCGGGCGGACAGTCGGACAGGTCCTGGGCGTGCGATTCACGCGTGTGCACGACGAGCCAGCCGTCGCGGCGCGCGAGTGCGAGCAGCGTGGCGACCGTCGGCACGATGTCGGCGAGCAGCGTCACGTCGTTGCCGAGCGCGGCGCCGAAACCGCCTGGTTCGATGAAGTCGCGCTGCATGTCGATCACGACGAGTGCGGTGCGGGCGGCCTCGAAGATAAATGGCCCGGGTTGGGCCGCCACAGTCGTGCTCATCCGGCGACCTCCTTCAACACGCCCGCATCGAGCGCGGCGTTGTTAGCAGTGTCGCGATGCCCCGCCATATGACCACCGAGCACCGCACGTTCCGCGTGCGCGGCAAGCGTTTCGAACACAAACTCGCCTTCCGCGATCACGACGATGCGATCCGCGAGTTCGAGGAGTTCGTCGAGGTCTTCGCTGACGAGCAGGATCGCGGCACCCGCGGCGCGCGCAACCATCAGGCGTGCGTGAATGTCCGCGACCGACGCGAAGTCGAGACCGAATACCGGGTTCGCGACGATCAGCACGTCGACTGGCTGACCGAGTTCGCGCGCCAGTACCGCGCGCTGCACGTTGCCGCCGGACAGCGTGCCGATCGCGCGTTCCGGCATCGGCGGACGCACGTCGAAATCGTGGATCAGATGCGCTGCGCGCTGCCGCATTGCGCGCCGGTCGAGCCGCCATCCGCCGCGCCGCAGCGGCGCGCGATCGAAGTCACGCAGCGCGAGATTCTGCGCGACGCTCATCGCAGCGACGCATGCATTCTTCAACGGTTCCTCAGGAATCGCGAAGACACGGCGACGCGTCATCTCGTCGCGAGTCGCACGATACGGCGCCCCGGCAACGCGCATGCTGCCGGCCTTCACGCGCCGCTGACCGAGCAGCGCCTCCACGAGTTCTTTCTGTCCGTTGCCGGAGACGCCGGCGAGTCCGAGAATCTCGCCCGAGCGCACCGCGAGCGACGCATCGCGCACGGCCGGATGCCCGCGATCGTCGTCGATCGACACGTCGTTCAGCTCGAGACGCAACTCCGCCGACGTTGCAACCGGCGCGCGCGCCGCACGAGGAGTCTCGACCGCAACCGCATTCGCACCATCGCTCACGTTGCTAACGTTGTTCGTGCCCATCATCCACGCAGCGAGTTCATCCCGATTCGTCCGCGCGACCGCGCACGTGCCGACCTGACGCCCCTTGCGCAACACGGTGACGTCGTCCGCATACGCCATCACTTCGCGAAACTTGTGCGTGATGATCAGCACCGTCAGCTCGCCCCGCGATGCGAGCGCGCGCATGAGCCCCAGCACCTCGTCGGCTTCCTGCGGCGTCAGCACCGACGTCGGTTCGTCGAGAATCAGAAAGCGCTGCCCCAGATACAACTGCTTGAGAATTTCGAGCTTCTGCTTTTCGCCAGCGGCGAGCGTCGACACCGGCGCATCGAGCGGCAAACGGAACGGCATCCGCTGCATGAACGCGGTCAGCGCCGCGCGTTCGCGTTTCCAGTCGATCTTCCACGGCAGGCTGCCGCGCACGAGCAGCAGATTCTCTTCGACCGACAGCCCCGCCGCGAGCGTGAAGTGCTGATACACCATGCCGATGCCGAGCGCCTGCGCGTCGCGCGGCGACGCAATCCGCACCTCGCGACCGTCTACGGCGATCTGCCCTTCGTCCAGCAGGCCGTAACCGACGAGCCCTTTCACGAGCGTGCTCTTGCCCGCGCCGTTCTCGCCGAGCAGCGCGTGGATCGTGCCCGCGCGCACGTCGATCGACACGCCATCGAGCGCGCGAAACGCGCCGAACGACTTGCCAGCGTTCAGCGCTTCGATTCTTGCAGCCTGCGAGGTGACCTGCATGATCACGCGTCCAGCACGGCCAGCAGCGCGCGCGAATCCGACACGGTGCCAAACACGCCGCCCTGCATCGTGATCATGTGCAGCGCCGCGTCGTGATTACCCGGGTCGGTCGCGCCGCAGCAGTCGGCGAGTACCGTGCATTCGAAGCCGCGGTCGTTGGCTTCGCGCATCGTCGTGTGCACGCAGACGTCGGTGGTGATACCGGTCAGCACCAGGTTCTCGATGCCGCGCGTGCGCAGGATCAGCTCGAGATCGGTCGCGCAGAACGAGCCCTTGCCCGGCTTGTCGATGACGATTTCGCCGGGCAGCGGCGCCAGCTCGTCGATGATCTGCCAGCCCGGTTCGCCGCGCACGAGAATCCGGCCGCACGGGCCGTCGTCGCCGATGCCGATCCCTTCGGTGCCCGCGCGCCGGCTGCGCCAGCGCTTGTTCGCGGGCAGATCCGACAGGTCCGGGCGATGCCCTTCGCGCGTATGGATAATCGTGAAACCCTGCGCGCGCATCGGACCAAGCACGCTGCGGATCGGTTCGATCGGCGCGCGCGTGAGCGACAGGTCGTAGCCCATCTTGTCGACGTAGCCGCCGAAGCCGCAGAAATCGGTCTGCATGTCGATCACGATGAGCGCCGTGTTGTCAGGCCGCAGATTGCCGTCGTAGGGCCACGGATAAGGTCGGGCTTCGATGAACCGGTTCATGGTGTCGGAATCCTTCAACAGGCTTCAAGGTGCTTCGATAAGGTCAGCGGGTGAGGCTGAGTTCGCCGGGCGCGCCCGCGAGCGTGCGGTCGGGCCGACAGTTGACGATCATGATCGCGAGCGTCAGCACGTACGGCGCCGCGTTGTACAGGTAGTAGCCGCGGGTCACGCCGATCGACTGCAACGCGGGACCGAGCGCGCCCGCCGCGCCGAACAGCAGCGCCGCCCACAGGCAGCCGACCGGCCGCCAGCGCGCGAAGATCACCAGCGCAACCGCCATCAAACCCTGGCCGCTCGAGAGCCCTTCGTTCCAGCTGCCCGGATAGACGAGCGACAGGTACGCCCCGCCGATGCCGGCCAGCAACCCGCCGGCCGCGGTCGCGACGATGCGGATGCGCGTGAGCGGATAGCCCATCGCGCGCGCGGTCTCCGCATGGTCGCCGACGAGCCGCAGCGTCATCCCCCAGCGCGTGCTGCGCAACCCCCAGTGCAACGCGAATGCAAGCGCGACACCGATCACGAACAGCAGGTTGATACGCAGCGCGTTGTGCAACTGCGGCGAGGCGGTCCATGCGCCGAGATCGATCGACGGCAGCATCGGCGCCTGCGGTTCGATGAACGGCTTGCCGAGGTAGAACGCGAGACCGGTACCGAGCAGCATCAACGCGATGCCGAACGCGATGTCCGACACGCGCGGCAGCGAACATACGAGCCCGTGCAGCGCGCCGAGCAGCAGACCGACCAGCGCCGCGGCGAGCACGCCGAGCCACGGCGAGCCGCTCAGATACGCGCCGGCATAGCCGCTCATCGCGCCGGACACCAGAATGCCTTCGAGCCCGAGGTTCACGCGGCCGCCCTTCTCGGTCAGACACTCGCCGAGACTGACGAACAGATACGGCGTGCTGACGCGGATCGCGCCGGCGAACAGCGACAGGAACAGGATCGCGATCGGCGAATGGATCTCAGGCATGCTGGCTCTCCAGCGGAACCGGCGCGCCGGCGAGCACCGCGGCCTGCAGCTTGATGCGCCACGCGGCGATGCGTCCGCCGAGCGCTTCCCATGCGAGCAGGTTCGCGAACAGCAGCCCCTGCAAGACCAGCGTCGTCGCGTCGGGCAGATCGAGCCGCCGCTGCAGCAGGCTGCCGCTCGCCTCGATGCCGCCGATCATCAGCGCACACACGACGATCGCGAGCGGATTCTGGCGTGCAGCGAACGCGACGAGAATGCCCGCGTAGCCGTAGCCCGCGAGCAGCGACGCGTTCGCGCTGCCCTGCACCGCCGCGACTTCGAACATGCCGCCGAGTCCCGCTGCCGCGCCGCCGAGCACGCACGCGGCCAGCGTCAGCCCGTCGACCGGTAGACCCACGAGCCGCGCCGCGCGCTGACTGCCGCCGACCACCCGCATCGCGAAGCCCTTCGTGCTGAACTGCACGAACACCCACGCCGCGATGCACGCGACAACGCCCCACAGCAGGCCCCAGTGCATTTCCAGACCGGGCATCGAGCCGATCGTCATCGCATCGGGTAGCGGCGCCGTCGACGGTTTGTTGAGACTCGCCGGATCGCGCAACGGCCCTTCGACCAGATGCTTGAACAGCGCGATCGCGATATACGACATCAGCAGACTGCTGATCGTCTCGTTGACGCCGCGCCACTGCCGCAGCGCGCCGACCGCGCCGATCCACGCGCCGCCGGCGAGCATGCCGGCCACGGCCATCAGCGGCGTCGCGACGAACCATGGCGTCGCGGCCGGCAACACCGACGGCACGACCGCCGCCGCGAGTCCGCCGAGCGCGAGCGCCCCCTCGCCGCCGATCACGATCAGCCCCGCCTGCGCGGGCAGCGCGACGCACAGCGCGGTCAGCATCAACGGCGATGCGCGCAGCAGCGTGTTCTGCCACGCGAACGACGAGCCAAACGCGCCTTCAAAAATCAGCCCGATCGCATCGGGCACGGGTTGTCCCTGCACCAGCAGGAACAACGAGAACAGCAGCAGCGTACCGAGCAGCGCCAGCACCGTCGGCAGCGCGGGCAACAGACTCAGCAGCACTCGTGCAGCGGGGGCACCAGCACGCATCGCGGCTCCTTCATTTGCATGGGTTCGCATGGGTTTGCATCGACTCGCACGAACGCCTGCGTCAGATCTGGCCGACGACGCCGGCCACCAGGTAGTTCATGCTTTCGAGCGTGTAGTCGGTCTGCACATGGGACGTGCCCGCCGCGATCGCCGTGCCGCCCTTGTTGTCCTTCAGCGGTCCCTTGAAGATGACGAACTGACCGGCCATCATGCTGGCCTTCACCGCGTCCGCGGCCTGCTTCGCCTGCGGCGTGACCTTCGCGCCGTACGGCGACATCTTCACGAAGCCTTCCTTCAGGCCGCCGCGCAGCAGGTTCGGCTGCGACTTGCCGCTCTGCGCATCGGCGACGAGCGCCTTGTATGGCGTCGCCCAGTCCCATTCGGCGCCGGTCAGATAGCCCTTCGGCGCGAGCGCGGCCTGGCTCGCGTGATACCCGCAGCTCATTGCGCCGCGCTTCTCGGCGGTCTCGACGACGACCTTCGGACCGTCGACGTGACACGTCAGCACGTCGCAGCCCTGATCGACCAGACTGTTGGTGGCTTCCGCCTCCTTCACCGGCATCGACCAGTCGCCGGTGAAAATCACCTGCGTCGTGATCGACGGATCGACCGACTGTGCGCCGAGCGTGAACGCGTTGATGTTGCGCAGCACCTGCGGGATCGGCTTCGCGGCGACGAAACCGAGCTTGCGGCTCTTCGTCATGTGACCCGCGACGACGCCGTTCAGGTACTGGCACTCGTCGATGTAGCCGAAGTAGCTCGCGATGTTCGGCGGATTGCCCGGCTTCCAAAGACCGCCGCAATGCGCGAAGCGGACCTTCGGATATTTCGCGGCGATCTTCAGCACGTGCGGATCGAAATAGCCGAACGACGTCGCGAAGACCAGCGTCGCGCCGTCCTGCTCGATCATCGCTTCCATCGTCTTCTGCACCGCGATGGTCTCGGGCACGTTCTCTTCCTCGACGACCTTCACGTCCGGCAGCTTGCGGATCACTGCCGCCGCCGCAGCCTGCGCCTGGTTGTAGCCGTAGTCGCCGCGCGCGCCGACGTAGATCACGCCCACCGTGGTCTTGCCCGCAGCGAACACGGAGTCGAAAGGCAGCATGCTGCCGAGCGCGAGCGCACCGGCACGCTGGATGAAATGGCGGCGACTGGTCATGTCGTTCTGTCCTGATCGAGGGTTAAGCGGGGGTCTACCGGATATCGCCGGGAGCGCGTGCGTTCATGCGTTCAATCTTGCATACAAATTTGAACGCAACCAAGCAGCAGCCGTGCCAGGCGTATTTCCGCTCCGGTCGATTCCTCGCGAATCCTTGCTGGACAAGGGTTTCGTGGATCTTCTGCGGCCGCCTCTGCTGGCCGGCGCGAACGGACGGCCGCAGGCATCGTGGTGCAGGCGTCCCCAAGCTCGGGCAGCGCTGCCCGTCAATTGCGCGTCCAACGCCCGTTTCATTCGTCCGCTCGACACACGCCCCGCCCGCGCTCGCGCATCGACCTTTGTTTGGAGCGCGCCGCCTGGAGCAAACCCTTGGCGAAGCCCTGTGCAAGGCCATATAAATCAGGGATCAGACGGGGTCCGCCGCGACCGGCAGGAGCCCGAAAAAAATGGAGGGAGACAATGGCATCGGCACGAACGGAATCCGCGGGACCGAAGCGCTGGGTCGACGGCAAGCGCTACCTGTGGCTGCTGGGCGCTCTCACGATCACGCTGCCGCTGCATGGCGCGCAACTCGCGTTGCAGACGGGCATTCACCTGTTCTGGTGGTTCGGACCGATCTTCGTGTTCGGCATCATTCCCGTGCTCGACTATCTGATCGGCGACGACTCGAGCAATCCGCCGGACGACGTTATCCCGACACTCGAAAAAGAGCGCTATTACCGCCGCATCGTCTATCTCGCGACGCTGATCGAATACGTGTCGTTCTTCGGCGCGGTGTGGGTCGTCGGCACGCATACGCTCAGGTGGTACGACTATCTGGGCTTCGCGCTGACGCTCGGCGCGGCCACCGGCGTGTCGATCAACACCGCGCACGAGCTCGGCCACAAGACCGATCCGTTCGAACGCTGGCTCGCGAAAATCACGCTGGCGCCGGTGGCCTACGGACACTTCTTCGTCGAACACAACCGCGGTCATCACGTGCGCGTCGCGACGCCACCCGATCCGGCCAGCGCCCGCTACGGCGAATCGTTCTGGGCGTTCCTGCCGCGGACCGTGCTCGGCAGCATCGCGTCGGCGTGGCGACTCGAGAAGCATCGGCTCGCGCAACTCGGGAAATCGCCATGGACCTGGCGTAACGAGGTGCTGCATTCATGGGCGATGACGGTCGTGCTGTGGGGCGCGGTCATCGCTGTGTTCGGCAAAGGCGTGGTGCCGTTCCTGTTGATCCAGGCGGCGTATGGCGCGTCGCTGCTCGAAGTGGTCAACTATCTCGAGCACTACGGCCTCGGCCGCAAGCAGTTGCCGAACGGCCGCTACGAACGTTGTCAGCCGGAGCATTCGTGGAACAGCAACCGTGTGGTGACGAACCTGTTCCTGTATCAGTTGCAGCGCCACGCCGATCACCACGCGAATCCGACGCGGTCATATCAGGCCTTGCGCCATTTCGAGACCGCGCCGCAACTGCCGTCGGGCTACGCGACGATGATCATGTTCGCGTACGTGCCGCCGCTGTGGTTCCACGTGATGAACCCGCGCGTGGTCGCGCATTATCGCGGCGACATGACGCATTCGAACATCAGGCCGGCGATTCGCCAACGGGTGCTTGCGCAGTTCGCGCATGGAGCGGGTTAGATCGCACCGGCACGCTTCGTCTGCGCTCGCCGGCGCGATCGTCACGCGTCGACGTGCTCGCCGACCAGCAGCAGATGATCTTCGATCAGATCCATTAGCCCGGGTGCAATCTTCTGGTAGATCGGGCCGGCCATATAGCGCTCCGAATGACCGATGGATTGCCACCAGTAATACAGAAACAGCCGGTCAGGATCGCCGGCCACCCGGCTCATCTCGACCCGGGCCAGGCCTTCCGCTGACCGTACCTGTGGCAGGCAATCGATGGTGAATTGAACCAGTTCCTGTCCTTTTCCCGGTTGTGCTTTGAGAATTGCAATGGCGCGTATCGTCTCCGTCATTTTTCCTTCCTCCGGTTAAGCTGGGCAGTCGGCGGCGCGTCGATCATGGCGCCAGCGACTCATTCCTAGAATCGTCACGATTATCCCCATAGAATCCGTCAGGACGTCTCGTATATTTTCAGGATAACCAAACCTTCGAGTCTGGCTTTACAGGATGAAGCATGACAACGAACCATGAACCCGGTACGCCCCTGCCACTGCCCTCACCGATTGCATACCTGATGGCCACCTTGCTATGCATTTCGCTTGGCGCATGCGGCGGGGACAACGGCAATACCGCGTCCCCTGTAGCGTCGCCCACATCGAATAGTGCAACCACCCATCCTGCAACTACGGCCGGCAGCAATGCATCGACGGCTCCCGTCTACCACTGTGCATCGGCTTGCTCGTAACGTCAAAGAAGTCTCACTGCCCGATTTCCCGTCTATGTGCGTTGCGCATACTCAAGCCCGCCGATCGAGATCGCGGGCCCGGATTCCGATCCGCGCTAAAGAGAGATCATGCTAAAAAAAACCGCGTCCCGACGTCAGTTCATGCTCGATGCCCTCAAGCTTGCAGGGGCATCCGCTACGGCTGCAGTACTGCCCGAGAGCATACTCAGAGCCCAGTCGATACCCGCCGCCGGTCCCACCGGCACCATTCAGGATGTCAAACACGTCGTTATCCTGATGCAGGAAAACCGCTCATTCGATCATTACCTCGGTAACGCGCCCGGGGTTCGCGGTTTCGGCGACCCGCGTCCCGTTGTTTTGCCGAGCGGCTATCCCGTCTGGTATCAGGCGTCGTCATTGTCGAATGTGTTGCCGTTCAGACCGGGCTCATCGTCGAATGCGGATGTCTACTATGCCGACCTCGCTCACGACTGGACGTCGACACACAGCGCATGGAACCAGGGGTGGTACGACAGTTGGGTGAGCGCGAAGGGCTCATCCACGATGGCGTATTTCACGAGCCAGGACATCCCGTACTACTATGCGCTCGCGCAAACTTTTACGGTATGCGACAGCTACCATTGCTCGATGCTCGGACCGACCGATCCCAATCGCATCTATCTGTGGACCGGTTGCTGCGGCAATGTCCCGGGGTCATCGCCTCACGTCGATAACAGCACGTCGGGATATAACTGGAAGACGCTGCCGGAGCGCCTCAACCAGGCCGGAATTACCTGGAAGGTCTATCAGGACAAGGGACAGGGTCTCACTGCAAACAGCGGTGTCGGCGAGTATGCGACGGGGACATCGAGCGATCTGTGGTGGAACGGCAATTATGGCGACAACCCTCTGCTGAATTTCACGCAGTATCAGAATCTCGGCACCACCGATCCACTCGCCCCCGCGTTCAACGGTACACAGATCGATCCGACCGGAGGGGGCAAGGAGTACGACGCCGGGCTCTTTACGCAACTTCAGAACGACGTAGCCAGTAACACGTTGCCGCAGGTCTCGTGGATCGTGGCTCCGTATGCCTATTGCGAACACCCGTCGTGGGCGGCAAGCGGCGGCGAGTGGTACGTCAATAACGTGTTGAACGCGTTGACGTCGAATCCTGCCGTCTGGGCGAGTACCGTCTTCCTGATCACCTACGACGAGAACGACGGGTTGTTCGATCACGTTCCGCCGCCGGTGCCCCCGACGTCCGCTAACGGAAAATCCAGTGTCAGCACGGCCGCGGAGTTTTATAGCAGCAGCGGAGCCGCATCGGATGGCTCACTGTCAGGCGATCAGCCCTACGGTCTCGGGCCGCGTGTTCCGATGATCGTCGTGTCGCCCTGGTCGAAGGGAGGGAAGATCAACTCGGAGGTGTTCGACCATACGTCCGTCATCCGTTTCATCGAAGCGCGATTCAGCACCGCAGCGTCGCCGCTGCAAGAGACGAATATCACGTCATGGCGTCGCGCCGTTTGCGGCGACCTGACGTCGGCGTTCGATTTCACTGCGTCGGATTCGTCCGCATGGTCGATTGCGGCCGCTGCCAGCAATATGAATCCGAGTGGGCCCGTGGTCGGCGCCTTCCCACCCAGCACACAGACGTTGCCGGCTCAGCCGGTCAACCAGCGTGTCGCGTGCCGGCTACCTTATGAGTTTTTTGTGGCCGGTCAGGCAAACAGAACAGCGAAAGGGTTGTCGCTGACGTTCACCAACACCGGACTGGCCGGCGTGAGCTTGCAGGTCAGAGCGGGTACCTCAGCTATTCCGCCTCGCCCCTACACGATCGCTCCGTCTTCGAGCGGGTGTGCGAGCCTTCAGGACACGTTGGCGGTAAACACAGACGGCAGCTACGATTTTTCGATCTCCGGACCGAACGGCTTCGTGCAGGAATTCCGCGGCAATATCGGCTCGTCAGGGACCACGGGGTCTCATGCCGAGATCAGCCTGTGCTATGACGTCCAGAATGGAAACGTTCGCCTGACGCTCGACAACACCGCGGGCAGTCAAGCGGCGGCGTTTCAGCTCACCGATAACGCGTACGGAAAAAATTCGTACACGACAGTCACCGTCGCGGCGGGCGCGAGCAGCGACGTCACGTGGCTGGGCAATGCAGGCTGGTACGACGCGAGTATCCGTGTAGCGGACGACGTCAATTTTTTCCGGCGTGTCGCAGGCTGTGTGCAATCGCAGTCCGGGACGCTCTACACGGACCCGGCTATCGGGAACACCAGCCAGTTCGCTCCGAAGCTTGCGATCCAGGGTTCGACCTACGCGACGCTCCGTTTCGATTACGTCGCGCCGCCGTGGCTGCATAGTCCGAAAAACTGGGTCGGCGTCTACAAGCAGGGCGTGACGCCGGGCGCGTCGGCGTCGCTGGCATGGGTCTATACACCCAAGGGCGTTGGATCGGCGATGCTGGCCAGTCGAAGCGGCAATACCGCGTTGCCGTCCGGTCAGTACGACGTGTGGTACCTGTTCGATGACGGATACAAAGCGCTGCTTGGCCCGATAACGCTGAGTATCTAGCTGACCCGTTCGCGCGCCACGAAGGCGCGCGAACGGGTCATACGCATCAACGCGCGAACGTATCGCCGAGCACGACGCCTTCGCGGCGCGGATCGGTCCCGCCCTGCAGTGCAAACGACTGACCGAGCTGCACCCGCAGCACGGTGTTGACGCCGCTCGCCTGCGCAGCCGTCGACACCGTGTGACCAAGCGCCGTCAGTCCGGCGATCAGCGGATCGTGCGCGCCATTGTCCGTAATGTCGACGTCCGGATGCTCGCCGCCGATCGTCGTCGTCGGGCTGTTGCTCGCGCCGAAGTCGACGAGGCCGGCCGACTGCTGCGCATCGAGCCCCCAGTCCAGCGTGCCGACGAGCGTCTTCACCACGTACTGCGGAATCGTGCCGCCGCCCGGCGATCCGGTCGCCATCACGAAGCTGCCCTTCGAGCCGTCAGCGGCCTGCGCGAACACGAGCGTCGGCGCCATCGAGCTGCGCGGGCGCTTGCCCGGCGACAACCGGTTGGCGACGGGGGTGCCGCTACTGTCGGTCGGGTTCGCCGAGAAGTCCGTCAGCTGGTTGTTCAGCAGGAAACCGTTCGTCATGTGGAACGAACCCATGCTCGATTCGACAGTCGTCGTCGCGCTCAGCACGTTGCCATCGCCATCGACGATCGTGAACTGGTTCGTCCCGTGTTCGATCAGCGTGTGGTCGACACCGAGCGGCACTGCGCCGAGATCGCCCGGCTGCGCGGTGCCCATGCTCTTCGCCGGATTGATCAGCGCGGCACGCGTCTTCATGTACGGCTTGTTGAGCAGCGTGTCCCAGGTGCCGCCGGGCAGCGGCACGAAGTCGGTGTCCGCGACGTACTTGTCGCGGTCCGCGTACGCGAGCCGCTCGGCTTCCGTGACGAGATGCACGCCCGCGACGGTCGGCTTGCCGCCCTCGAGATCGATCGCCGTGGGCTTCAGCGACTTGAGATCGAAGTTCTCGAGTATGCCGAGCGCGGACGCGACCGCGATCCCGCCCGACGAAGGCGGCGGCATCCCGCAGACCCAGTAGGTCCGATAGGTCGTGCAGACCGGATCGCGCCGCTTGGCCTGATACGCGGCGAGATCCGCGACGGTGGTCTTGCCCGGTGTGATCGCCGAACCGTCGGCCCCTCGTGTCGTCGCGATCTTCGCGACGATGTCCTCTGCGATCTGCCCCGTGTACAACGCATCCGCACCGTTCTGCGCCATCAGCGAAAGCGTGCGTGCATACGCGGGATTCTTGAGCACGGTGCCGAGCGCTTTCGGCGATCCGTCCGCGTTGAAGAAGTACGCGGTTGCTTCGGGATCGCGCTTCAGGCTCGCCGCGTTCGATGCGATCGCGGCAGCGAGACGCCCGCCGATCGGGAAGCCATTCGTCGCCAGCGTGATCGCATCGCCGAACAGGTCTTTCCATTGCAGCTTGCCGTGATCGTGCTGCAGCGTCTCGATGAGCCGCGGCACACCGATCGTGCCGATCGAGCGACCGCTCGCGCGTGCGCTCGGCACGGGCGTCGAGTGATCGGTCGCGTCGTCGACGTAGCGCAGGTAGTTTTCGGTCGCGGCGGCGGGTGCCGTTTCGCGTCCGTCGTACGCGTCGACGGTCTTCTTGCTCGCGTCGTAATAGAGCAGCACACCGCCGGAGCCAAGGCCCGTCGCCTCGGGCACGGTCAGCCCAAGTACCGCCTGAACGGCGACGGCGGCATCGGCGGCAGTGCCGCCCTTCTTCAGCACCGCGCAACCGGCCGCGCTCGCGTACGCATTCGACGCCGCCACCATGTAGGTTTTCGCGTAGACGGGCTTGAGACCCGTCCGGTAGCCGGACGCCGCTTCAGGCAACGACGGGTCGCCGGGCTGGTTCGAGCCGACCACCACCGTCGCCCCGCTGCTATCGACTGCGAGGCAGCTGACGTCCGGCGTGGCCACAGGGCCGGCATCGTTCTTGATGTCGCCACTGCAGGCGACCATCAGGGTCGCCGCGAGTAGAGCGGACACGTACGGCACGATCTTTGTCTGGTTCATCGACTGTGAGGAATGGATTGTCGGGTTCGTATGACCGGGAAACGCATCGCGTCCGGACGGCGGACGAGGCGGTCGATACTCTCGCGAAACATTTCGATTGGCAATCGGAAAAATTTCGTATTGCCTTCAACGCGCGAAGGTGCGACGCGCGAGAACGCCGCAGGACAGGCGATGATGTCTCAACGGACACGCAACAGGATCAGCGCCGGGCAAGAGGAGAGGTGGAGGCGTCGCCGGGCGCGACGCGCCACGCTCAGGTCAACATCGGCACCATATCCGGGTCACCCTTTTTCATCGCCCGCCGATAGCCATCGCGGGCACCGATGCGCTGAAGATACGCGAGGATATTTGGGTAAGGCGAGAGATCGAAAGGCAGGAAAATTCGCATCGTCGTCAGCGAAAACACCGCGACGATATCCGCTGCGGTGAACGCGTTGCCGGCCAGATACGCGGTCTCGCCCAGGCGGTTTTCGACCAGGTTCAACGCGAGGTCCAACCGCCCGTTCACCCAGTTCAACGTGTGATCGCCGGCCGGCAGCCCGACCCGCCTCAGCAGCATCGTGCGTCCCATGTTGGGCTGCAGCGATCCGTTCGCAAAGTGAAACCAGAACAGATAGTCGGGGAACGTGGCATCGCTAACAGCCGGCACGAGATTGCCGCGGCCGTACTTCGCGAGGATATATTCGATGATCGCGGTCGATTCGGCCAGCACCGTCTCGCCGTCCGAGATGATCGGCGCCGTGCCCAGCGGATGCAGCGCCTTGTACTCGGGCGGACCCAGCCTCGTCACGGGGTCCCGGTTGTAAATCCTGAGTTCGTACGGAATAGCGAGTTCTTCGCAAAGCCATACGATGCGCTCGGACTGCGATGTGCCCAGGTGATGGACGGTCAGCATGCGAGTTCCTCGTTGATGGATGAAGACTTCGCGCGGCAAGCCGCGCGATCCGTCCATCCCTGCGCTACTGTTTCGGCTGAAACGCCGGCTCGCCCATCTGCCACAGCGCGAACGACCATTCGTCCGCGAGCAGGTTCGCGCGTTGCGACACGCTGGAGCCGATGCCGTGACCCGCGTCATAGTCGATGCGCAACAGCACCGGCCGGCCGCTGCTCGTCGCGGCCTGGACCCGCGCCGTCATCTTCAGCATGTGCCACGGCGCGACACGGGGGTCGTTCGCACCGGTCGTGAACATCACGGCGGGGTAAGGCGTGCCGTCGTGCACGTGCGCATAGGCGCTCATCGCGTAGAGACCATGGAAACCCGGTTCGTTCGAACTCGAACCCATTTCAGGCACATTGGGCGGCCCGTTCGGTTCGGTTTCGAAGCGCAGCGCATCGGACAGGCCGACGTCGTCGAGGATCACGCGGAACAACCCCGGGTTGATCTCCATCGCGCCACCCATGACGATGCCACCCGCGCTGGCACTGTTCGCCGCCAGATATTTCGACTGCGTGTAGTGCTCGTCGATCATGTGCTGTGCCGACGCGATGAAATCGAGCATCGTGTTGATCTTCGTGAGCTTCTGCCCTGCACGGTGCCACGCATCGCCATATTCGCCGCCGCCGCGCATGTGCGACACGGCGATGATGCCGCCTTGATCGACCCAGGCTTGCCACTGCGGACGATAGATCGGGTCCATCGAAAGACCGTAGCTGCCGTAACCGAAAACAATCGTCGGATGCGATCCGTCCCGCGTCACGCCCTTCTTCGCAATGATCGATACCGGGATGCGGGTGCCGTCGTAGCTGGTCGCGAACTCGTCGTGTGCGCCGACATCGTCGGATTCCGTTCTGGACGGCGGAACCAGCCGGGTATCGGTCGCCGCACTGGCACCTGGATCCACGGCCAGTTCGCGCGGCGCCTTCACCCAGCCCTGAAGGCTGAACATCACGCCGGGCGAACGCGGATCGGTCGCCAGATCGCGCACCGTGCCGGCAAACGGCAGACCGATGGCCTGACTGCGCTTGCCGTCGAACGACACGCGCCGCAACTGGAAGCTCGCGCCCGCCCGTTCGCCGATATACATGCCGTCGCTCGCGACGTCGAAGGCGTCGATGACGTTCTCGCCTTCGGGTACGACCACGTCCGCATGCGCGAGATCGGGATGCGCAAGCGGCGTCGACAGGATCTGAAAGCGCGACGCGCCCTTCTCCGACAGCGCATACAGACGATCGCCGCGCAGCTGCACGTCGGTCACGCCGTCGACGGGCGCCGCGATCTTCTTCCAAGGCGTTTGCGCGCCGTGAATCTGATCGAGCGGCACGACGTAGAAGCTGTTCGGGGTGTTGTCCATGTTGTGATTCGCAACCGCCACCGCAAAGGGCGAATCGGGCGCGAGCAGCACATAGGTGCCCTGCCCCTCAGGCACATCGAGCGAGGCGGACACACCGCGTCCGAACACCGCTTCGTCGCCTTCGCCGTCGGTATGCTCGCCTAGCACGTGCAGGTAGGTCACCGCGTTGTACTCGCTGAGCGAGGGCGGCGTATCGGGTCCGGTCTTCGGGTAGCGCAGGTAGAAGAACGAGCGGTTGTCGTTGCGCCAGGAGACGATGCAGTCGCTCGTGCGGTCGATGGTTTCCTGAAGCTGGCTGCCGGTCTGCAGATCGATGATGTGCAGCACGCTCTTTTCCGAACCGCCCTCGGACACGCCATACGCGACATAGCGTCCATCCCACGACGGCGAATACCAGTCGAGCGCGAAGTGATGCGCGCTGTCGCTCGCGAGCTTCGCCGGATCCACCAGCACGTGCTCTTCGCCCTTCACGCCATCGCGATAGGCAAGCTTGGGCAGATTGGTCCCCGGCTCCAGCACGCGATAGAAAATCCGCTCGCCGCGCCGGGTGAATTCATCGCGAACCAGATCGCCTCCCATCAGCCCCTGGATACGCTGCGCCATCGCTGCGCGGCCGGGAATACCGTCGAGGACCTTGCGCGTATAGCCGGCCTGCGCCTTCATCCAGCGCTGGACCTCCGGGTCGCCCAGATTTTCCATGTAGCGGTAGTTGTCGACCACGGGCGTGCCGAAGTACGTGGTGGTCACGGGACGCACAGGTGCCACCGGTTGACCGTCGGCGGACCAGGACACACCCGGGACGGCGACGAAAGTCAGCGCGAGTGTCGCAGCGAGTAAACCTTTTGTTGGCTTCATGTGGACTCTTTGAGTAACGAGGCGCCGCAAAGACTAACGCGATCGGCAAGTTCGTCACAATACAGCGCGGATTAATTTAACGCGACGGAACCCGCACGTGGGGGGTACGCGATGAGGATTAGTGAGAATTTGCGCCACGGCACCACGGCGTCACGTCGGCTCAACGACCGCACTACCCCTTCGTCGCCCCAAACGTCAGCCCCGCCACGAAGTGCCGCTGCATCGCGAAGAACATCAGCACCGACGGCAGCGCGGCGAGAATCGAGCCGGCCGACACGAGGTTCCACGCGGTCACCCACTGCCCCTTCAGCGCAGCGACGCCGACCGTGATCGGCGCGGCCTCGTCGCCGGTCGTCAGGCAGAGTGCCCAGAAGTAGTCGTTCCACACGAACGTGAACACGAGAATCGCGAGCGCGGCGAGCGCCGGGCGAATCAGCGGCAGCACGATCCGGTAGAACACGGTCCACTCGCCCGCGCCTTCTATGCGCGCCGCCTCGATCAGCTCATACGGCAGCTGCTTGATGAAATTGCGCAGGAACAGCGCGCAAAAACCCGTCTGGAACGCGATGTGAAACAGGATCAGCGCGCCAACCGTATTGAAGATGCCCATTTGCAGCGACAGGTCGCGCACCGGAATCATCAGGATCTGGATCGGCACGAAGTTGCCCGCGACGAAGGTCGCGAACAGCGTCGTGTTGCCGCGGAACGAATAGATCGCGAGCGCGAAGCCGGCCATCGCCGCGAGCGCGATCGCCCCGATCACCGCGGGTACCGTGATCAGCACGCTGTTCCAGAGGTAATGCAGCATCGGCGACGTCGTGAGCGCATCGCGATAGTTGGCGATCAATGAGAAGTGGCGCGGCCAGCCCCAGTAATTGCCCTCGACGAGTTCGTCGGACGAGCGGATCGACGTGACCATCACCGCGATCAGCGGCAGCAGCCAGATCGCGAGCGCGACCGGCAGCGACAGCTTGTACAGCGCGCGGTTGACGGGTTTCCAGCGGGCGACCGGAGTCGGAAACATAAGGCACTCCCCTATTGCTCGCTGCGCAGCAGTCGGCGCAGGTGATAGACGATGTACACCATCATGATCGCGAACAGCACCACGGCAATCGCGGCCGAGTAGCCGATGCGGTAGTACTTGATCGCCTGGTCGTACATGTAATACGCGAGCACGGTCGAACTTTCGAACGGCCCGCCGCCGCTCATCACGGCGATCAGGTCGAAGCTGCGCAGCGCGCCGATGATCGTCACGACGATCGCCATGAAGGTCGTGGGCCGCAGTTGCGGCAGCACGACGTGCCATAGCATCGACCAGCCTTTCGCCCCCTCCATCCGTGCGGCTTCGATCTGTTCGGCGTTCAGCGACGTGAGGCCGGTCAAGTAGAGAATCATGCAATAGGCGGTCTGCGGCCACAGCGCCGCGAAGATGATGCCGAAGGTCACGTAGCGCGGATCTCCGAGCACCGGCACGCCGTGCCCGAGTATCAGCTTCAGCAGACCGAAGGTCGGATCGTAGAACCAGCTGAACATCAGCCCGACCACCACGCCCGACAGCACGAACGGCGCAAAGAACAGCGACTTCACGACGCGGATGCCCGCGACCGCCTGGTTCAGGTACAGCGCGACCGCGAGACCCATCGGCGGCGCGAGCAGGAACAGCACGAGCCACAGCAGGTTGTTGCGCAGCGCGGTGTAGAACGTCGGCGCATGGAACAGCTCCACGTAGTTCGCGAGGCCGACGAAGGTCTTCTCCGACATCCCGTCCCAGTTGTAGAAACTGAGCGCGATGCTGGAGAGGATCGGCCACACCACGTACACGGCGATCATCGCGCACGCGGGCGCGAGAAACAGGAACGCGGCGAGACGCTGCTGTCGCGCAGCGGCCGACATGTGCCGGCGGCGTTTCGCTTTCACCGCCGGCACGCCGAGGGTTTCGGACATCATGCTCTCCTCGCCGGGCCTGGCGGCACGTGAGTCATGCATGCCACGCACCGCCCGCCCGGGTTACCGATCATTTCTTGTAGATGCGCTTGCGCGTCGCTTCGAGTTGCGCGAGCACGTCGTCGAGCTTCGACGGGTCCGATACGAACTGCTGCATGCCCTTCATCCCCTCGTCGGCCATTTCCTTCGTCATGTCGCGATCGTAGAACTGCGCGATGCCGCCCGTCGTCTTCGACAGGATCTGGAAGCCGGTCTTCGAGATCGCATCGTCTGGTTCCGGTGCCTGGCTGTTGGCCGGCAACGAGCCCATCCCCTTCGCGAGCTCCGCGCTGATCGCGGGTGTTTCCGCGAACGCGAGGAAGGTGCGCGCATCCGCCTTGTTCTTCGCGCGCGACGGAATGTGCAGCGATTCGACCGGGCCGTCTTCAGCAGTCGGCACCTTGTCGTCGATCACCGGAAACTGGAAGAAGCCCATCTGCGGCTTGATGTTCTCCGGGAAGCCCGCCGTGATGAACGTACCCATCAGCATCATCGCAGCCTTGCCCTGGAACAGGAACGGCTGCACCGCATCGAGATCGTACGACAGCGAGTTGTCGATAAACGTCTTGTCGTCGATCAACTGCTTCCACGTCGTGTAGACCTTCTTCACGCGCGGATCGGTGTACGCGATGTCGCCGGCCATCAGCTTCTGATGAAACGCGTTGCCGTTCAGGCGCAGATCGAGGTAGTCGAACCAACCGGCGAGCGTCCACGCGTCGCGGCCCGCGACGGCGACCGGCACGATGCCCGCCGCCTTCAGCTTCTTGCATGCATCGAGGAATTCCGGCCAGGTCTTCGGCTCGGCGGCGATGCCGGCCTTCTGGAACAGATCCTTCCGATAGAACATGCCCCACGCGTAGTAGACGGTCGGCGCGGAATACTGCTTGCCGTTGTAGGTCGACGACTGCTTCGTCGATGCGTACATCGCGTTCCAGTTGTTGCGGTTCCAGTCCGGCGTCAGGTCTTCGAACAGGCCGCGCTTCGCGTAGTACGCCATCCGCTCGCCGTTGTGCCAGTTGACAATATCGGGCGCGACCGTCGTGAGCCAGCCGGGTAGTTGCACCTTGTACGCTTCCTCGTCGACGAACGAGATTTTCACGTCGATATCCGGATGCGCCTTGTGGAACGCATCGAAGACCTGCTGCCACACCGCGCGCTGGCTTGCGCCCTTGAACGCAATGTTCGCGGTGAGCGTGCCGGCCTGCGCGACGCCGGATGCCGCGAACGCTATGGCGCAAGCCGTTGCCAGAACAGCGGGCCGAACCGTGCCGGTTAATCTGGTGCGAATCGAAAGTTTCATGCGTGTCTCCTCTTTAGTGACTACCGTTTGCTTCGCTATGCTTCGATTACTACGCTTCGCAGGTCGACCAGTCGCGACTGTGCCGGCCGGATTCAGGTTCTTCACGCTCGATAGATGGCGACACCTTGTGGCTCGACGTCCTGCTGCCCGACGACGAAGCTTCCCGGTGCATCGATCCGGTACGACGTCGCGCCGTAGTTGAGCACGTAGGTCAGTGGACCACGCCGGCTGATCCGCACGCCTTCCGGCAGCGTCTGCGGTTCGAGGCCCGCGTCGCTCGCGACGTCGCGAAACAGCGAACGCGTCAACGCTTCGTCGAACAGTCCGGCCAGATAACGGATCGCGCCGTGCCGCACGACGGCCGGATGACCGTCCGCGAATGTCGCGTCCACATCCACATACACACCGTCCTGAGCTTCGATGAAATCGCGCCAGCCCCATGCGTCGCCCGTGGCGCTGCCACTGACTTTCTCCACGATGCCCGGACGCATCGACTCGACGCGCCACACGCGGATCGGCAGCAACGCCGCAAGCGCCGGACCCGGCGGCAGCGTGTCGGGGATCGTCAGATGGGTGGTCTTCGAGCCCGTGCGCGGCCCGAGCACCACCTGCGCGCCACTTGCTGCCAGCCGCTCCGCAAAGCCGTCCGGCACGATCGGCAGCGGCGGCACGACGACCATCCGGTAGCCATCGAACGATGCGCTCGACGGCACCACGTCCACGTCGAGTCCGAGGCTGCGCAGCGCGCTGTAGTACTCGAACGCGATCCGCGGGTAATGAAAATCCGCGCCCTGCGGATGGATCTCGAACAGCCACTTCGCTTCGTAGTCCCACACCAGCGCGACCGGCGCACGCACGCTTACGTCGCCGCCGGCGTCGAGCACGCGCGCGATCTCATGCGCAACCGCCGACGCTTCCTCGCCGCCGAGATCGAGCCGGTTGTCCGGTGTGTTCAACCCGGCATGCATCTGCTCCTGCGCGAACGGTGCCTGACGCCAGCGGAAATACGACACGCAGCCCGCGCCGTGCGCGAACGCCTCCCAGCTCCACAGCCGCACCATGCCGGGTAGCGGCGCTGGATTCCATTGCGCCCAGTTCACCGGGCCGGGCTGCTGCTCCATCACCCAGAACGGCTGCTTCGACATCCCGCGATAGACGTCGTGATTGAACGACGCGAAATCCGGATGACCGGTGCGCAGCCACGCCGCCTTGACCGACGGGTCGAACCACTGCTCTTCGAGCGCGCCGAGCGGATAGCTGTCCCATGTCGAAATATCGAGATCGGCCGCGACGTCGTAGTGATCGAACTCGGTGAAAAGCTGCATGAAGTTGTGCGCGACCGGCCGCCCCGGCGAATGCGCGCGAATGATCTCGACCTGCATCCGGTTGAAGCGCACGACCTCGTCGGACGCGAAGCGCCGGTAGTCGAGCCGGTGTGACGGATGCGCTTCCGTGACGGTACCGATCGGCGGATCGATCTCGTCGAAGCTGCGGTACTCCATGCTCCAGAAGACCGTACCCCAGGCGGCATTCAACGCGTCGATGCTGCCGTAGCGCGCCTTCAGCCAGCCCCGAAAACGTTCGGCCGCGGCCGGCGAATAGCTGACGACCGTATGGTGGCAACCGAGTTCGTTATCGGTCTGCCAGAACGCGATTGCGGGATGGCGGCCGTAGCGTTCGGCGACTGCCGTGCAGATGCCGTACGCCGCGTCGAAATACGATGGCGACGAGAAATCGTAGTGCCGGCGCGAACCGAAGCCGCGCGCGCGACCGTCCGCGCCGACGGGCAGGATGTCCGGATGCCGGTCGATCAGCCACTTCGGCGGCGTCGCGGTTGGCGTGCACATCACCACCTGCAGGCCGGCGTCGCCGAGCACGTCGAGCGCGCGGTCGAGCCAGCCCCAGCGATATTCGCCCGGCGACGGCTCGATGCGGCTCCACGCGAATTCGCCGATCCGCACGCGTTCGATGCCGAGCGCCCGCATCCGCGCGGCGTCGTCGCGCCACATCAATTCAGGCCAGTGTTCGGGGTAATAGCAGACTCCAAGATGCATGCGATGCGCTCCTACGCGGAAGGACGTGTGACGGACGACGGCACGGCGAAGCCGTCCTCGGTGAATAGATGGCATGAGGCGGGCGGCACCCGGAACGCTGCGCGTTCGGCGGCGCGCGGCGTGCGATCGCCAGGCGCTTTCGCGATCAGCGTCACCGCAGTGGCATGTGCGTGCGCGTCCGATGCACTACCGGGTTGATCGAGATGCAGATAGCTGTGTTCGCCGAGCCGCTCGACGAGCGACACCGCACGGACAATCTGCTGGACGCCGTCGGTGGAGTCGACCGGTTCGAGATGTTCGGGACGAATGCCGAGCGTGACCGGCTGATCCGGCTGCAACGCGGAGCCATCGAGCAGCGTGTCGATCCGCTCGCCGGTCACGTCGAGCGCGATCTGCACGCCGTTAGCACTACGCGACACGACGCGCGCCGGCAGGAAGTTCATCCGCGGCGAGCCGATGAAGCCCGCGACGAAGCGGCTTTGGGGCCGGTGATACAACTCGAGCGGCACGCCGACCTGCGCAATGCTGCCGTGCTTCGCCGTGTCGGCGCCCGCGTGCAGCAGCACGATCTTGTCGGCGAGCGTCATCGCTTCGATCTGGTCGTGCGTCACGTAGACCATGCTCGCGTCGGCGTACTGCCGGTGCAGCCGCGCGATCTCGACGCGCGTCTGGCCGCGCAGCGTCGCATCGAGATTGGACAGCGGCTCGTCGAACAGATACACGCCGGGGCTGCGCACGATCGCCCGGCCGATCGCGACGCGCTGCCGCTGACCGCCGGACAGCGCCTTCGGCCGCCGGTCGAGCAGCGCCTCGAGCTGCAGCACACGGGCCGCTTCCCTCACCTTTTGATCGATCTGGTTTTTCGGCGTCTTCGCGAGCATCAGGCCGAACGCCATGTTCTCGTAGACCGTCATGTGCGGAAACAGCGCGTAGCTCTGGAACACCATCGCAACGCCGCGCTGCGCGGCGGGCACGTCGTTGACAAGCTTGCCGCCTATGTACAGATCGCCGTCGGTGATGTCCTCGAGGCCCGCGATCATCCGCAGCAGCGTGGATTTGCCGCAGCCCGAAGGACCGAGGAACACGCAGAACTCATGCTCGCCGATCTCCAGATCGACGTCGCGGATCACCGGTGCGTGATCGCCATAGGCCTTCTGAACCGCTTGCAACGAGATGCTCGCCATGCTGGACGTCTCCGTGTTTCACCGGGGAGACAGCGCAAGGTTAAGCGCTTAACCTTATGATCCAGAAAAACGATCCATGCCACTGGATCGCTTGTCCTGGGACTGTCTCCGTCGTGTTTCTTGTCACTGTGTTGGGAGCGAATCTAGCGATGAACGCACAGTTATGCAAATACCGGGAAGTCGTCCCGAAATATGGACAGCCCGTCCGCCGCTTGCGCGTTATACGCCGGCTTGCGACAGTGCGGCCGCATTGGCTTTTGCTTTTGCCGCTCTTCGTCCCCGCTTCCCCATGACCACGCTTGCCGAAGTCGCCCGCCGCGCCGGCGTCACGCCGGCCACTGTTTCGAACGTGCTGCGCGAGCGCGGCAAGGTCGGCGCTGCGACGCGCCAGCGTGTGCTCGATGCCGTGAAAGCGCTCGACTATCGCCCTCACCTCACGGCGCGCGCACTTGCCGAAGGCTGCACACCGACGATCGCACTGATGGTGTCGAGCATCGCGAACCCGTTCTATCCGGAGTTCGCACTCGCGGTCGAACGCGCGGCCCGCCACAGCGGACGATTTCTGATCGTCTGCAACACCAACGAAGATCCAGAAATCCTGCGCACGTATCTGCATCAGATCGCGGGTTCGTTGTCCGAAGGCATCCTCGTGATGAACGCGGACCTCGATTTCGACGAACTGCGCCGGACCCAGACGCGCGGCACACCGGTCGTCCTGTGCATGTGGGAACGACCCGACGAGCCGCCAGGCATTCCGTGCGTCGCGGTGGATTTCGCCGAGGCGGGCGCAATCGCCGCGCGTCATCTACTGGAGCTGGGACATACGCGGATCGGCGTGGTCGTCGGCGGGTCGCGCGACGGTGTGCAGGCCGCGCGCTACGCCGGGTTTCGCGCCGCGTTGAAAACGGCCCGCGTCGCGCACCGGCCGCGCGACGTGCACTTCACCGTCGATTCGATCCGGGGCGGCTACGAGGCCACGTCGCAACTGCTCGACACGCACACCGACCTCACCGCGCTCTTCGCGACCAACGATCTGCCCGCGCTCGGCGCGATGCATGCCGCGATGGACCGCGGCCTGCGCATCCCCGACGACCTCTCCGTGATCGGCATCACCGACATCCAGCTCGCGCGCGAATCGCGTCCCGGCCTGTCGACGGTCGCGATCCCGACCGACGCCGCCGCAACCCTCGCGGTCGAACTGCTCGAAGCGCTGATCGCCGGCAAGCCGGTCACCGATCCGATGCGGCTCGCGCCGGTGCCGGTGCTGGTCGCGCGTGCGTCGACGGGGCGTGTGCGCGGGTAGCCGCGCGGTGCAGAGTCCCGGTTCGTAGCGCCACCGCCGCAACGCCACTCCATCCGCGCGGGAACTACGATTCCTCGCGCGGCGCGTGCCGATGCGCGTTAATACAATCGTCGGATCAGGTCACCCCTGCCGCCCCTGCCGGGCGGCCCTTCAGCGTTCCAGACAAGCGAAATCGCGAACCCAAACTTGATCCCGCCGTGCATGCGCTGCCTCTGTCTCTTATGCAAGCCGACGTCGACGACGCGATGGATCAGGTGAAGCACGACGAAACCTCGACCGCCGCGCCGGCCGCACGTGTTGCACTCGCCGCGCCCGGTCCCGAGGCGACCGCGCTCGATGCCTCTCCGTATCTGCCGCGGCTATCGCCGGCCGCCGCGCGCGGACTCACGCATGCGTACGCAGCACGCGACCCGCTGTCGTTTTCGCTCGGCTCCACTGCGTACCAGGTGACGTGGCGCGCCGATGCCGAGCCCGTCGCCGAAGCGAACGCGTACCGCTTCGTGATCGGCCCCGCGCACGGCACGCTGTGGATCGATCCGTCGGCCGAAGCGGAATGGCTCGGCGACGCAGCGGACCCCGCGGTGCCGGCGGTGCTGCGCGCCGCGTTGCTCGCGGATCTGTGCGCGCCGTTGACCGCGACGCTGCAGACGCTGACGCGACAACGCGTCGAACTGCTCCCGCCGGCCGCTGCAAATATCGATACCCGTGCCGCGTGGCGCCACGCACCCGCCACGCTGTATTTCGAACTGCGACGCCCGGACACGGCGTGGCGCTGTCACGGCGCATTGCAGTTCGATGCACCCGATGCGCTCGGTGTGTTCTTTGCGACGGCGCCGCAGTCACCGCAAAACAACGGCGCTTTTACCACGCTGCCCGTGCCGCTCGCGTTCGAACTCGGTCACACCAGCCTCACCGCGCACGAAGTGGCCGACGTCGCCGCGGGCGACATCATCGCGATCGAGTTCTGGCGCTCGCAAGGCCAGAACCTGCTGTGCGTGGCCCGGATACCGGCCGCACCCGCGTGGGAAATCGTCGCGCGCCCGTCGGGCAACCGGCTTGTCGTCGAACGAATCAGGGAGATGCCGTTGGAACCCATCCAATCGCCGGACGCGCCGCGCGCGCAGTCCACCGACGCTGAGACAGCGTCGTCCACCGCGCTGCGCCAGTTCGACGGGCTCGCAGTCGACCTCACGTTCCAGCTGCCGCCGTGCTCGATGCCGCTCGGCGAACTGGGCGCGTTGCAGCCCGGCGGCGTGATCGAACTGCAGCAAGGCGTTAATCAGAGCGTGATCAATATCGTCGCGAACGGAATGCTGATCGGCACCGGGCATCTGATCGCTGTCGGCCAGAAGCTCGGTGTGCGCGTCACGACGCTCACGCCGCCTGCTCCGCACGCGCCCCGCGAGCGCCAGGATGGGTAATCTGCCGAATCCGGTATCGATGATCGCGGTCATCGTCGCGCTCGGTATTGCGCCGTTTGCGGCGCTGATGGTGACGAGCTATACGAAGCTTGTCGTCGTGCTCGGCCTGCTGCGTTCGGCGCTCGGCATCCAGCAGGTGCCGCCGAACATGGTGTTGAACGGCATCGCGCTGATCCTGTCGCTGTTCATCATGGCACCGGTCGGCATGAACATCCGCGACGCGCTGCTGGCGAGCAACTTCAATCCATCGAGCCAGCTGTCCACCGCCGACATCGGCGCGCTCACCGACGCCGCGCTGCCGCCGATCAAGGACTTTCTCGTCGCGCACACGCGGCTGCGCGATCGCGAATTTTTCGTGAAGACCGCGACGAGCGTGTGGCCGAAAAACCGCGCCGACGGATTAAAGGACGACGACCTGCTCGTGCTCGTGCCGAGCTTCACGCTCGCGGAGCTGACGAAGGCGTTCCAGATCGGCTTCGTGATCTACATCGTGTTCATCGTTGTCGACCTGCTGGTCGCGAACGTCCTGCTCGCGCTCGGCATGCAGATGATCTCGCCGACGACGATCTCCGTGCCGTTCAAGCTGCTGCTGTTCGTCGCGCTCGATGGATGGTCGCTGCTCGTGCATGGGCTCGTGTTGTCGTATCGGGTGGCGGGATGACAGGCGTGGTGCACTGCCGGTCGATGAGGGTCGCCGCGGTGCTCGTGCGGTACGTGTCGTGTTTGCTGCTCGCTGCGTTCGCGCTGACAGGCACGGGGGTCACGCCCGCGTATGCCTATCCGGAAACAGCGGCCTTCGACGGCCTCGCGCGCGCGTGCGCGCCCAACGTCGATCCGTCGACGCTCGCGGCGCTCGTGCGCACCGAATCGGGCTTCAATCCGTTTGCGATCGGCGTGGTCGGCGGGCATCTGGAACGACAGCCGGTCTCGCTTGCGGAAGCGCTCGCGACAGTGCGCGAACTCGACGCGCGCGGCTTCATCTACAGCGTTGGACTCACGCAGGTGAATAACCGGAATTTTGCGAAGTACGGTGAGACAGCAGCGACGCTGTTCGAGCCGTGCCGTAACCTGCATGCAGGCGCGGCGATCCTGACCGAATGCTTCGCGCGTTCGAGCGAAGCGCCTGTCGATCGGCAGATCGCGTTGCGCGCCGCGTTGTCGTGCTACTACAGCGGGAATTTCACGACCGGGTTTCGGGCGGGTTACGTCGGCAAGGTCGTCACGAACGCACGGATCGATGCGCTGCGAGGCGGTGCGCGGTCGATTCCGGTTGTGGTGGATGCGGGGGCCGTGAGGCACGAGCACTCCGCGACGTCGGCCGCATCGACTCAGGCTGCTCGTGCTGCACCCTCTCCTCCGCGCACCCTGCTCCGCCCGGTGCGCGCGACTGTCGGCACGGCTCCGTCATGTCACGCTGCACCGATCATCACCGTATGCCGCGGCCTGAGCGCCGCGCAGATCCGCGCGTTGTGTGTGCGTTGTCTGCCGGCGCATTAGTCCGGTTGCGCTTGATGATTGTCGCGCTCGATCGCTGACCTGCGTCGTCGACGCAGCGAATCACAAGATCGTCAAGACAGAGAGCCAGGCAATGAGCCTCCCGGCCTGGGCGAAGTTTGAGGCGGCGGCGTATCAATTCCAGCACCCGCTTTGTTCCGCTCTCCCTCCACGAATCCAGGTCAGGCCGCCTGCGATGCAGCAAGTCGAATCGTAGAACCACGGTGCGAACCTCGGCACATGTGTGCAACCACTACGAGACGAGAGCCCGACACAGCCATCCCCCGGCGGCAAAATTTTCCATTGCACAGTGCAGACTGGTTGCGCTGCGGCCATGCGGCGCAGGCTCGTGGAGAAAACGGCGATGACATTAATGGCAATTGGCGGCGGCGGTGGCCCGGCATATATCCCGCCGCCCGCGAATCAGAACAAGCCGACCTCGACGGCGGCTCCACCGACCGCGGCCCAGATTGCACAACAGAAGGCGCTCGCCGCAGCCCAGGCCGAGACCGCCGCGCTGCTAAAGCAGGCGCAGCAGGAGATGACGACGCTCCAGCAGATGTACGACCAGGGTGCACGTCAGTCCGATATCGACGCGCAAACCGATAAAGCGAACACCGCCTGGGGCGCGGTGCAGGCGTCGGTCGAGAACCAGATGCGCGTGAGCATCGATGGCGGCGGCGATGCGAAGCAGGCGGTGGCGGCAGCGGCCACCAATATACAGGCGCTGGCACCGAACGATCCGATACTCAGCGATGTCATCACGAGCGCGCAGACGACGGTCTCGTCGGAGACGCCCGAGGTGCACAACACGAACGAAAAGGCCTTCCAGTTCGGGCTCGCTGCGCAGAACGCCCAGACTGCGAAGAACACGCTGGATACGTACAGCGTTCAGGCCGCGACCTTGCGTCTGAAGGACGCGAAAGCCGACTATGCCGCATGGCAAAAAGAACCAAGCCAGATCCGGCGCTCCGATGAAAGCGACGCCATTCAGGAACTATCGCAGGCTCAATATCAGTATGACCAGGTGACGGGCGGCAACGACAGCGCGCTGACCGACGTCACGCCCGACGAGCAGAAGCAGGCGGCTGCGGCGGCCAACACGCAGGAATCCCCGAGCAGCCTCACGCAGGACGCAACGGCAGCGGACCAGAACGCGAGCAACGCTCAAGACAGCCTGAAGGGCGCGCTGCTGCATGAATTCAACGTCCAGGCGGCGACCTTGCGTCTGAAGGACGCAAAGGCCGGCTACGCCGCATGGCAAAAAGAACCAATCCAGATCCGGCGCTCCGATGAAAGCGACGTCATTCAGGAACTATCGCAGGCTCAATATCAGCATGACCAGGTGCTGGCCGGCAACGACAAGGCGCTGACCTCCGTGACGCCAGACGAGCAGACGCAGGCGACTCAGCTCCTCAAGACGCAGCATCAGAACGACTGGTTCTCGTCCCCGACGCCCGATGGCAACGGCGGCACGCAGATCAGCCTGATCGACGCGGTCGCCGCGCAGAGCCGGTTGCAGCGCGACGTCGCCAACGTCGATCCCAACGACCCGACGCTCACGCCGCAGATGAAGCTGCTCGCGCAGACCGATCCGGTCACGTTCGCGCTCTTGCAGGAAACCGGGAAGACGGTCGATCCGAAAGCGACGGACATATCGGACGCCGAGAGGGTGCTCGCGCAGCAGAATCCGCTGGCGGATGCGTTCGTCAAGCTGACCGGCGTCGACGTCAATCCGGCGCACCTGACCAAGCCACAGCTAAGCGAGCTCAACCAAGGCGTGTTCCAGTACGCGATGAAGTACGCGGACCAGAAGAGCCCCGATTTCATTCAGATGCAGACGCTTGTGAGCGTTGCGCCGGCCGTGCGCCTGCAATACACGCAGGACACGGTCAACGCGTTGATGAAAAACCCGGGCAACGCGAACGCCGCGCTCGCGGTGCTGAAAACCAACATGGACGCAGCGTTTTCGCCCGACGAGCGGAAAAATATCTGGGATCAGGCCGGCTCGCCGCACTTCAACGAGGCGTTCGTCAAGACGCAGACCGACCAGTTGATGGTCACGCCGGACAGGACCGCGAACGACCCCGCCAGCGTGCGCGCGCTCAACGACGACACGATGAACGCCGACAAGGTCGGCAAATGGATGCAAGGCATCCTCGCGAATGCGCCGCCCGAGTTCGCGAACGTGGTGATCAACAGCGTCGAGAACAATTTCAGCGACAAGTGGCTGGCGTCGAATACCGGGACACCCGCCTTTCAGCGCGGCGTCGATTTCTACAAGGGCCTCAGCAAAGCGGTGGGACTCGCTGACCTGCAGCCGCCGGCCAAGGACGGCAGTCAGGTACATCGGGAAAACGACGTCGCATCGTGGTTGCTCAATCAGAACGGCCGCGCGAAGTCGATGATCTACATCCTGCGCGGCGACAGTACGTCGTACGGGTTCGACAGCATTCGCGATACGGTCAGCAGCGGCTTCGACCCAACGCTGTCGCAAACCCTGCTCACGCAGATGCAGAGCAGCCCGCGTTTTCAGATCGGCTTTGCGAACGATTTCCAGCTGATGCTCTCGCAAGGCGAGGGCAAAGTGCAGAGCTCGCGGCAAAAGGCGAATGCCGATGCGAGCTACAAGCTGTTCGAGTCGAATCCGGCACAATCGCTGCAACCGTACTTCGACGACTTCAAAACCAACTACGACAACAAGGCGCATCAGTTCACCGCGGGCTCGCCCCAGTTGGACAGCTTCATCGGCGCGGGGATTGGCATCCAGCCGGACAATCCGGCGCTCGTGCCGACCGATGCGAACGACAATCCGTCGATGGCCATGCTCGAACAGCTGATCGTCTCGAACCCATCGTTCAACGGCGGCAAGTCGCTGTATCAGCAGAACCAGGCCGCCACCTCGTTGATCAACACGGTGGCCGATCATATCCGCACGGTGGGTGGCGATCATCCGGTCGTCACACTGGTG
Source organism: Paraburkholderia sp. (assembly GCF_050742655.1). Classification (GTDB taxonomy): domain Bacteria; phylum Pseudomonadota; class Gammaproteobacteria; order Burkholderiales; family Burkholderiaceae; genus Paraburkholderia. The sequence goes on from NZ_JBOIGG010000002.1 coordinate 171,693, forward strand.
CCGATCTACTATGTGTCGAAAGATTCGGGTGCCAGTCCGAGCGCACTGTTCAAGGTACAGAACAAGAACGACCCGAAAACGTTCACCTATGTCGACGACCGCGGCTGGCAATACAACGACCTGAGCGACTTCCAGCACAACAACGCTCTGTCCGATAACGGTCAGTTGTACGTGCCGCAAGATCTGGGCATCGATTCGTCGGCTGCAGGACACGTGCAGTACCAGTCGGTTGCCGCGCACATCACGACCGAGTGGGACCATATCAAACAATGGGGCGAGGGAGCGATCGGCGTTGCGGCGGCAGTCGGCGGCGTAGTGCTGCTCGCGAGCGGTGTCGGTGCCCCTGTCGATGCTCTGCTGGGCGCGGCCTGGGCCGCGGTCGGTACCGGCATGGCCGTGGGTGTGCCGACGGCAATCAGCGATCTGGACAATCTGCGTGCGCACGGACAATCGATCGGCTTCGGCAACGCGGCGGCGCGCTCCGACTGGATAAGTCTGATCGGCAGCGGCACGGGCGCGCTGGGGGGTGGCCTCGGCGTCGCCGCCAAGACGCTCTCCGATGGCGCGTCGCTGCTGCGTTCGGTGGATGCCGTGTCGACGTCGCTTGGCAACGATGCGCGCTTTGCCGACGAAGCAACGGCGTTCGATGGCGCTGCGAAGACGTTCGGAGGCACGGCCCGCCCGTTCAATCTGATTGGTGGCGCGTCGGGTATCGACCTCAGCGGCGAGCAGGGCATTTCGCTGGTGAAGAACTGGGACTCGATGTCGGGTTCCCAGCGCGCCCAGGCGTTGTTCAATTTCGGCCTCGGCGTCGCGCAGTCCGGGCTCGGATCGAAAATGATGGAAGCGCCGATCCGCGCCGCGTTCGGTATCTCCGAGCCCCCGCGCGTGACGCCGCAGACCGTCCAGCCGGCCGAGTCGTCCGACATGAACACGACCAGCATGCCGACGGTGAACCGCAATGCGGCGATGCCCGGCAACGACCCCGTCACGGTGGACCCTGACGGCACGGTGCGCGCAGGTGGCCAGGTGCTGACCTACGACGGTATCCCGGTGCGCGAGCAGCCTGGCGGCAACCCCGACGACCCTACCGGCGAATACATGCCCAAAGGTCCGACCGCGGTGCTCGGCAGCGACGGCAACGTCACGATCCTCAATCCCGCGAAAGACCCGGAGAGCGGCCAGCCCTCCGTCAACCAGATCGAAACCGACGCTCACCTCACCGTCGACGAGTCCGGCAATCTGGAACTGTCGAGCAATCTGTCGCTCAGCGATCCCGCCAACGTGAAGACGCCCGACGAGATCGCGCAGACCGTCTCGCAGCTGGCTGGCAGGAACGCCGGCGCGTCGCCATCGACGCTCGATCAATCCGTCGATCCCACGACCACGCAAGCGCCGCGCCCCGCCAGGTCGGTCTTCGACGAAACCGCCGATCCGCTGATGCAGCAGGCGACGCGCAACGCGATATCGACACTCGCCGAGATCATGACGAATTCGGCGCGCGTCATCTCCGACGAACTGCAAAGCACAGCCGAGGTAAGCCAGCGCCGTCAGGAGGCCGATCAGGACATCGTCCTGTCGGTGCACGCGGTCCGCCACGACAGCGAGCAGAACGCGACCGCACCGCGCCCCATGAACGATCCATTCAGGAACGGCGGCGCGGAAACGCCCGAGCCGGTGACCGTCCAGCAGCGCGTCGCATGGACCGTACGCAATGCAACCGAAGCGCCGCCTGAGCGCAGCAACGTCGACAGCGACATCGGGGCGCCCGTGGGCAGCCCTGCGCAGCGCACGCCGCAGACGATCGAAGCGCAGGATGTCGATGGCCGCACGCTGTACGTCGTGCGCAATAACGAAGCGCAGCCGTCGACGTTGCTCGGGCCAGACGGACGGCCGCTGTCGAACGGCGCAAACGAAGTGAACGAAGCGATCGCACCGGAAGCCGCCGCACCTTCGCTGCTCCCGCCGGGTACGTCGTCAAGGCAGCCGATCGTTTTCATCGAGGGCAGCCCGGAAGCGGGCAGCGCAGCGGAGCTCGCGAACGCCACGGGCACGCCGGTGTTCGTCGCCGCGAGCGGCGCGCTTGCAGCGGACGGCACCGCGCGCGCAGGGACCGCGAACGGCGGCTTCGTGCGCTTCGATCCCGCGCCGCTCACGGCGACGAACGCGCCCAGCGCATTCGTGGTATCGCGCAGCGGCCTGCTGGTTCCCGACGACGGCATGCTACCGGCGAGCGAACGGCCGCTCGCGTCGAGCGAATCGGGCGCCTATACCAACGGCCTTTATGTGCCGAAGGACGCAAGCAGCACGACCGACGGCGACCCGACAAATATCGCCGCCCAACAGCGCGCAACAGACGAGGCATACGAAACGCAGAGTGGCCAGAAGGCCGCCCCGCGCGCAGGCGTCAAGGACGAGGGCATGTCGTTCGCCCATCCGCAGATGGACGAGACGCCCGCGGGCACCCCCGGCACGCCGGGCCTGCTCACGCGCCTGCAGATGCGCTTTGGCGGCGCGCCGCTGCCCAACGAAGTCAGCGCGCTCGCTGAACAGTCCGGCACGCTGTCGCAACAGCTGCGCATGCTCAACGACAACGGCTGGCGCGTGAAGATGGGCCGCGAAGGCGACGGCAGCCGCGTCGACACGAAGCGCAAACGCGTGACCATCGACGGCAACCTGCGCAAACCCGGCTCCATGACCTACGCGCTCGCCCACGAAGCGCAGCACGCGGTCGAAGCAGTCCAGGGCTTGCGCGGTTTCGACTACAGCGAAGGACAGGGTCGCTTCACGCGCAAGGCGCTCGAGGCAGAGGCACGCGCGCAGATCAACGCGTTCGAGGCGCGCTACGAGATCGACATGGCAGGCGGCGGCGACATCGCCAGGTACGTGCAACTGCCGAAAGCGATCCAGCGTGTGGCCGACAAGTGGACACCGGAGAGCGACTACTACGAAACCGTCGGGCACCTGATGGACGCGTTCGCCGACGCACCGGTGTCAGGTGCTGTCGACCAGACCTACACCGGGTTCTACAACGACGCCTATGCACGCCACGCCGCGGGCGGCAATGGTGCGGCAAAAGCGACGGGGAAAAATGCAGGCCGCACGATGCCGGCGCCCGGGACGGAAAGCGGCGGCAACGTGGATGACGGCGGCCACGTGGATGACGGCGGCCACCCTGTGGTGCCTCCCGAGGGGCTCGAATTGTCCGCTGCGACTGAGCACCCGCCCGTTGACTTCGACGCGATGGAACCCGGGCTCGATGCCGCGCTCGCCAGTTCGCCGTTCGGCTATCCAACGTGGCTCGAATACGCGGACGAACTGCCCACGATGGGCGTTCATGCGTTCGTGCTGCAGAACCGTTTTTACCTCGATCGTGAGGGCCTGGTCAGCGAATCCATCGCGCTACCGTTCAGCGAGCCCAGCGATACGACGCTCGCGCACGCGCAGACCCTCGCGAACGTGACCGGCCTGCCCGTGTTCGCGACGCGCGCCGATGCGCCGCTCGAATGGGAGGCGCTGACTCCACAGCCGACGCACGGCAACCTCGAAGGCCCGGTCGAGTTCGATGCGGCAAACGACACGTTCCATGTCGTGGGGGAAGACGGCTCGCGCCGGCTCATCTCGCCCGAAGACCACCTCGGCCAGTTGCGCGGCATGGGCGTCTTCAAGACTGCGATCCAGCTCGGCAACAAGACGCTTATCGTCTATCGCGACATCCCGCCGATGCCGGGCGAGGGCATCCATTTCAAGCGGGACGTCCCAACCGACATGATTGCGACGACGGAGCAGCTCCAGACGCTGGGCGCGCCGCACTTCGCGAAGATCGACGGCATGACGAGCGTCTACGGGCTCGACGCGCTGGTGATGGACACCTATCGCTCGGCGGACCGGGTGCTGCTGAAAGCCTCGATGATCGACGTTGGTGGCACCCACGTACCGGTCTTCGACACGACGCTCTTCAACCAGCGCAGCATCGAGAGCCTCACCGCGACGAAGAACTGGCTCATCGACCAGCAGGTCGACATCAAGGACCTGCAGTTTCTCGTGCGTGGGGACGGTACCTTCGATATCGCGGACGTCGAAAAAATCGTCCCGAACACGCCACCGCAAGAATCGACCCTGCGGGGTATCGACAGCTACATCGCGCTTGCAGAGGCGCGGCTCGCGCGCTCGACGACCGGCCACAGCACCACACCCACGCAGACTTCCGGTGCCCAGTACCGGCTGGCCCCACCCAATGACGGGTCCGTCGACGGGAATACGTTGCCCGCCGACGGCGATACGCCTCCCGACAACGAAGTGCAGGCGGCGCCCACCCCACCCACCCTACCCGCTGCCCAACCGTTGACCGACGCCGCGCTCACCCAACCGCAACGGGCCGCGTGGACGGTGCCCGCGGAGGTCCGCGAGAATCCGCGCGTACTGCTACAGGTGATCGAAGAAGCGACCGCAACCGGCAGCAGGCTCGACGGCGTCGAGTACTACATCTACGCGCTGCACGGCGAAGCGGGCGACAGCGTGCGCGAGCCAGAAAAACACGGTCTGCCGCCGAGCGAACCGGGCAATTACCTCGATGATCTCAACACGGTCGCGCACGACAACGCACTTGCCGCGCAGAACCCCGAAGGCGACTACACACCGACCCTGAAGATAACCCGTTATGCGGGCCTGCTCGACGCATTGGATATGGGCCTTAAAGGAGCGGTCTCGGGCCACTATGGCATCGCGCTGGTCGATCGCAATGCGCTGGAACCTGACGGCTCCGCGAGCCCCGGCGCGATCGTTGGTCGTTACGTGCTCGACGCCGGCAATCCCAACGCGCTGGAACCTGACGGCTCGGCGAGCCCCGGGGCGATCGTTGAGAGTGACATGCCCGACGCCGGCAATTCGAAGCCGAAGTCGAAGCCGGAGCCGAAGCTGAAACTCGTGCTGAACCCGGGGTTCCAGCACGAACTGCGTATTCTGTACCCACGCAATTTCGAGCCTGGCAAGCCGCTGATTCGCGTGGAAAACGATCGGTACATCGACGCGATCAACACATTGCCGCAGCACATCGAGACGCAGTGGGCCGCGTACCCGCGCCGCGAGGCGGATCTCGCGATCTACTCGGACACTCAAAGTCAGCCAGAGAACCAGACTAGCAATGGCGAGCGGCCCCTGCTGCCGGTGCCGCCGGGTCATTTCGCCGTGTATTCGCACGCATGGACCGATGCCTTTGCCGATTCCAACAACATGGCCTTCGATGCGCCCGAGATGGCGACACGCATCCGCGATGCGGGCTGGGACGGCGAATCGCCCGTCATTCTGTATTCATGCGGTGCGGGGATGCGCGCGGTACCCTTGGCGCAACAGCTCGCCAGCATTCTGGGCGTCGACGTTTACGGTGCGACCGGGCTTGTCGAAATACCCATGGCACCCAACCCGGACGGCAACATCGGGAGCGTCAACTTCGAGAGCGGCTACGTAACCGGCATCGCGATCACGCCCGGTGCGTACGCCAGGGGCCGCGTGATCGATACGTCGCTCAACGATGGCAAACCCCCTCGTGTGATTCGCTTCCGGCCGGGACTGAAGCTCGTCCCGTGGGGTGATCGTCCTATCGACTGGAGCAACTTCGAGCCGCGTCCGGCCGATCAGGTCTGGGACGGTTCCGGCCCGCGCCCGCAACAGGAGGCGCGCTCGCCGCAAAGCGTCTATCTGTGGAGCGTGCCGACCGGCAACGGCAAAGTCGTCGACCCGCACAGCGGCACCCCCGCCACCGCGGACGAGATGGCCGCGGCCTTTAACGCGTCGACGCAGCGCAACTACGTGCGTGGTCGTACCATCGCGCTCGACGGTCCAGGCAGCGGCGCCGATCCGGCGTTACTGCAGGAGTTCGCCGATCTGATGCATGCGCCGGTCTACGGACGGCGCGGCGCGACCGACGCCGAGGGCTGGCGCAAGGTCGATCCCGTTTCGCCGCAACGCGTGTCGCCGATGCGGCAGGCGCCCAACGGCGCGGCGCCCCGCGCAACGCATGCGCCCGCGCCTCCCCCCGAGCCCGGCGTGAACCGGCTGGCGCCTGCCCAGCCCGCCGCCGGTCCGCTGGGCGCGCAGGGACCCGTCGCGAATCCGGGCACCGCACTGGAACCCTTCGTCTTCGAACCCGACGGGATCACCACTGCTGCCCAACGGGAACAGCGCGAAGCCGACAACGAAGAGCCCAAAACGCAGAAGACGTATCCGACGAACAGCAAGTCCTATACGCACCGCAAACTGCTGGGCGACCGTAGCGGCATCGTCACGACGCTCGCCGGCGATCGCGGATCGATCGTGCAATACGGCTTTACCGATGTGACCGGCCTCAAGGCCATCGAGTACCCCGATTTTCTGCGGCCAGCCGATACGCTGCTGATGCCGCCCACCGACCCGCTGCATCAAGTCGGCCGCAGCGGCCTGATGTCGCCGCCGGATCACCACGTCGTCTTCGGTCATGGTATCTCGCCCGGTGAGATGCAGGGCCCGGACGGTCAGCGGATCGGCGTCGACGAAGTGGCCGCGCAGATCGCACCGCTGGTTGCGGACGGGAAAGACGTCACGCTGTACTCGTGCTACGCGGGCTCGAACCGGAGCGACCCGCTGCGCGCGGGCGGCTCGTCGCACGTAGCCGCCAGCAATCGGGCCTTTGCGCAGGCGCTCGCGCAGCGCCTCGCGGAGATAAACGGACAGCGCAGCACGGTATGGGCGCCGCCCGACGTCCTGATGGTGTCGCCGGACGGCACGATGACCGTCCGGCAAACGAAGCTGGCCACCGGCGAATTCACCGGCGACAGTCGGCCGATGCAGGCCTTTGACGGCGATCCGGCATGGACGCGCGGTAGCGCGCGCCCGGCAACCGGCAGCGCGGGTCCGCGTACCTCCCACGCAACCGATGCGGCCTCTGGGCAAGCGCCCCAGCAACCGCCGACGCCGCAGGTACGCAACCTGCCCCTCGGCGATCCGCACTTCGATTTTTCGCGCATCCCCGATGCGACGTTCGACTCGGTATCGCTCACACCGGACTTCGCCAGTGCGCTCGCGGACCGGCCGGGCGTGCTCGGCGACGTCGCTCGCGTGACGCGTCCGGGCGGCACGGTGAGTCTCGAGCGGCCGAGCGGCTTTCTCGAAGAAGCGGATCCGCACGCCGTGATCGACGCGACGCTGCAGGCGTTCGTCGATGGCGGCATGACTCAGCCGCGCGCGATGTTCATGACGGGAAAGGACACTGGCATCGATCTCTCCGCCCCTGGCGTCGACATCATGCAGCTCGATCCGGAAGCGGGTTATTTCCGCTTCAGCGCGCAAGTCGGCGATGACGCGCACGCTACCGATCCAGCCGGTCATCACAGCGCTGACGGCGACACCGGGAACATCTCGCAGGACGCGCTCGCCCATGCGTTCGCCAACCACCAACAGAACAGCGCGCCGCCCCGCTACGTGTTCATGAGGACCGACGCATTGCCCGACGAAGCGGCCGTTGTCGCTGCGTTACCAGCCGATGCGACACCGCTGGATCGCTTCAACGCGCGCACGGCGGCCAACCGCGCCGCGGTCGAAGCAGGCACGCCGGTCGCGATGCATCGCCTGTCCGATCTCGGCTACGACATCGCGTCGGAGTTCCACTTCGATACGCCCGACGGCACGATCGTCAAACCCGCCGGCAAGGACATGTTCGCGGCGCAAATGACCGATCCCGAGACCGGCGCGACGTCGCTGCATCTGATCGAAGCCCTGGACTCCGGCCTGCCGAAGGAGCATGAGGTCGTGTTCCCCACCGGCGCGCGCTCGGTTGGCTTCAGCAAGCGTGGACCGATTCCGACGATAGCCGGCGCAGCCGACCCGGCACCCGATCCGCACGCCAGTTCGACACCGGCCCCGACGTCGGGCACCCCTGCGCAAACGTCCGCTCCTGCGCCCGTCGTCATCACGCAGGAACGCGCCGGGACGTGGCTCGACAGCCACGATCTGCGCACGCTGCGCCGCATCGACGGCACGCAGGTACCGAAGCTCCCCGCGCTGGCAGCCAACGCCGGCAGAGGGGCACACATTCTTGTCGCGGAGCACATCCCGGCGCCCGCCCCGGATGCCGAACATCCACAGCCCGTATTCATCACCACGGTCGAAACGGACGAGCACGGCGCGCTCGGCACGCCGCAGTCGTTGATGACCGGCAAGGGCGTGCCATCGAAGCTGACGCAGGCGCTGACGGATCCCAATCCGGCAGGCCGGAAGCTGCGCGCCAGATACGACTTCTACGTATCGCCGGTGCCCGTCGAGGAACTCGCGCACTTCGGCGGCGCGGTAAAGATCGAGTCGATGGACGGCAAGCAATCGTGGACGGCGCAACCCTCCAGCAACCCCATCGATGCGCAGGTCGTCGAGCACATCGGCACGCTCACCGACGCGACCTCGTTCAAGCGTCCGCAACAGGCCGCCAGGGCAGCGCCCACGGGGCAGATCATCTACGCGGTCGAGGAAAAGACCGGCAAGGTGCTTGGCTACGCAGTGCGCAATACCGATCACTCGTGGACGTACACCGAAAAAACCGCGCTCGCCGACACGAAAATCGAGCCTCACGACCTGAATCTCGCGTTCCGCCGCCACAAAGCGGGGATTGCTTATGGGCCCTCGGGAAAGCGTGGCGTCAAATTCCTCGTGACGAGCGTCGAACCCTCGGACGTGTCGCGCGTCGGTGGTTTCGAGCCGGCCGGGAGCAAGGACACGACCAGTGTCGAAGAAAAACCGCGCCTCAAGGCCGGCGATATTGCCCAGACCGAGATAGGCCACGTCGGCGAGATCACACGCAAAGGGCTTTCGCATCTGCCGGGCAAGAGCGGCACCACGGAACCGGACAGCGGCAATCCGCTGATCGAGCCTCACCTGTTGCCTTCGACCGAAAAACCGTTGAGCGCGATCGATTTCAGCGGCCAGAACACGATGCATCTGCTGCGCGCGATCGACCTGAACGCGCTCGACGACGAGCACTACATCTACGTGTACGACACCGAAGGGCCGCTCGCCAAAACCCTGGACAAGCCGGCCGGCATCATCGCGATGCGTGACGGCGAGGCGCGCTGGTTTGCCGACAAAAAACAGGCCAGCAAACCCGACCAGCCCGGCATCGCACTCGATGCAATGCCGGTAGGCAATGGTCCTCACGGCGCGAACGTCCACTTTCTGCTGACGCGACTCGAACCGCGTGACTTCTTCCGGCACACGCAGGCCACTACGCTCAAAGCGACCAGCGCAAGCGTGAAGGCGCTCGACGAGTGGCAACAGACAATGGGCGGCAGTCAGCAGACGACGCCGCTGCAACAGCTGTCGGAAGTGATCGAAAAGCGCAGCAAGGAAGCGAACGCCCTGATCGAAAAACTGACCCAGAGTTTGCAGAAAAAGGGCAGCAAAAGCTCACCCGACCCGCTGCAGATCGAGCCTTATCAACCTGCAATGGCCGCGACCACGGAGATCGAGTCGACGCTGCGTTTCGGTGCAGCGGACCTGCAGCAGTGGTTCCCCGAAATCGGCCGTATCAAGGCGTTCAACGAACGCAGCGGCGGACCGGACGAACGTCAGCTTCAGTTCGACAGCGAGCTGCAGGCGGTCATGGCCGACGTGGTGATGTGGAAGGGTCTCGGCAACAAGCTTTATTTCGCGCGCGATGTCTCGAGCATGCCGTCGCGCAACGCGCCGATTCCGAACCGCGCGCTGTCGCACCGCTTCAGCGCCGCGCAGGTTGCAGACAAGCGCATGACGCAACTTTTCGCGCGCTCGGACGCGGCGTTGCAGGATCGCATCGTGCCGATGGCGCGCTCCTTCACGCTGCGCGACGATCCCGCGCTAATGACCGCGCAGATCGAGCGAAACGGCGGCGTGATGCCGCTGGTCACGCTGGTGGTCGATCCGCATTCGCTCGCAGCCGCGGAGGGCAAGCCGCATGCTCCCGAGTTCCTGCGCGAAGTGAAGGCCCTCGGCGACCAGGGGAAAGCCACGTTCGACGGGCGCAACGGCATCATCAAGGCTGAGCCCGGCTCGGGCAATCCGGATCTTGCGCTCGATGATCTGCAGCATCTGGACAAGTGGCTCGATGAAGCAGTGAAGTCGGGCTTCGCGATCCGCCTCGAAGTCGCGCCCGCGCGCGCGCTCGTGTCGAACAAGGACCACCGCTTCGTCGCCGGTACCAACGACAGTTACGACGACTTCGTGCGTACGTTCGGCGCGCTCGAACGATGGGCGAAGGATCATCCCGACAGTGCGGCGCCATCGGTGATGGTGACCTTCCCCGGCTGGGACGCGGTGCTGGAGTCGGTGCCGGGCCCGGGCCACGCGCAACTGCTGGACGCCGTGCTCAACCGCGATGCACTGCAGTGGGTTCACATGGGTCTGTCGTACGGCACGCACGGCGCCGACTTTATCGGCAATCAGGATCTGACGACAGCGCTTGCGAAACTGATCGTCGAGTATCACGACGACCCGGCGAAGCTTGCGCGGCTGCACGGCTCGGATGCGCTGACACGGGTGTTCAACCGGATCAGTCCACAGCGTCTCGCCGACCAGCATCAACTGCTGCTCAACGAAGTGCAGCGGATCGGCAGCGCCGAAGGTATGACGCCCGCGGAGCTGGATGGGTTGCGCTCGCAGCTTTACGAGGGCAATACGACCGCGTTCCTGAATCGCGCGCGCAAGGCGACGATCGAATATGCGTCGCCGATCTGGCTCGACAGCGAGAATCCACCGGCAAATCGCACGCAACGACTGGCGCGCAATTTTGCGACTCACTGGATGAACGAGATCGGCGCGCATGTCAACGCAACACCGGTACGCACGCAATCGACCGGCGCCGTCGATCCGTACGCGCACTGGGAAACCGTGGTCGCCGATCCGGCACTGCTCAGAGAAGGCAAGCCGATCGGCGCGGTCCGCAAGCTCGCGGCGCAACTCGACCATGAGGCAATCCCGGACGAGGTGCGTGCAGCTGCCGAGCTGAATGCGCTGCGCGTGCAAGAGCTTGCCGGCAGCCCGCAGAGCCGGCGGCGTATCGCTTTGCTGGCCGGGGCCGGTGGCCCGGCGTCGGCAGCGGTCGCGTCCAGTGCGCTCAAGTGGGCGCATGTGCTTAGCGCCGAAGGCCTGCGCCACACCACCACGTCGCTCTTCGTCGGGACCCGCGCGGCGCGCGTGTTCCAGGCGCTGCACCAGGGTGCGGTTGCCAGCCTGAAGAACGGCGACCCGCGCGTATTCAATAGTGTCGTCGACCGGCTGGAGCGCGGGCTGCGCGCGCAACTGGAACCGAACGGCCTCGACAGTGCGCGGGTCTTGCAACTGTCGCAGCTCGCGCAGGAAGGCAAGGCCAAAGCCGCGCAACTGCGCGCGGCGAACGAAGCCGGACTCATTCCGTTCAGCGATGCCGCCGACCACACCAAGGCCATCGCTGCGGAGTTGCTCGCACAGATGCAAGGCGTCGTGGGCGGCAGCTCGCTCAAGCAGTTGCACCATGGCAGTCCGAGTCATTCGATCGGCCTGTTCGGCCGGGGTCTCGCGCTGGTCGGCTACAGCGGCACGATTACGCTGAACCTGGCGTCGTTCGTCGCGCATCCGGCGCTGTCGTCCGCGTTGACGACGGTCGGCGCGTCGTTCACCGCGGCTTACACGGGCCTCATCTATTTCCACAACGCACACGATGTGAACATCGAAACCCGTAGCCGTACTGTGCGCGTCCTCAGCGCGAACGGTGACGTGGTGGGCTCGCTGGCCGGCGTCGCAAGCGGAGTCGCGGAACTCAGCCCGCATCCCGTGCTCGCCGGTTTTGCATTCGCATCGTCGACGCTGCTCGGCGCGGGGCGCATTCACACGCACTTCCCGAACGCGACCCGCTGGATGGACCGCTATCCGACCGTGCTCGCGCTACTGCCGGTCGGTATCTTCCTCGGCACCACGATCTCGAGCTTCTTCTCAGGAAACGGATCCAGCCCGAACAGCAATACGCCGAAACCGCCGCAGACCAATAACAACAATGGTCAGCATCTGCAGCCGGGGACGACAGGCCTGCCGTCGACCCCAGCGGTGCCGTCTACGCCACTGACGCCCGCCACGCCCACTCCAACGCCGACCCGATCGGCAACGACGCCCGCGCCCGGATCGACCTCCACCACCGCGCCGTCGAATCCACCGCAAACCTATACGGTGGTACACGGCGATTCGTTGTGGGCGATCGCCGACAGTCATCGTCAGTCGCTCCTCGATGCCGCGCACGTCTCCGCTGCCGACCAGAAGCAGATGTCGACCGGCAAGCAGGAAGCTGTGGCCTTCGCGGAAATCCTGCAGCTGAATCCGCAGGCCGCGAAAAATCCCGGCCTGATCTACAGCGGGCAGTCGATCATCGTGGGTTAAGGGTATCGGTTTATCCGCTGTCTTTCTGCCTGCTTCAGCAACCGCGCCGCTTACTCGAAGCGGCGCGGCCGATCTTGCCGGTCGGCCGCATCGACGAAGTTCCTCTTTCAAAACGTCGCGCCGTTCCTCCGCTCCGCCAGGAGGCGCATACTTCGCGATGCCGCCGGCGATCAAACCGTTTTTCCGGCCTCTACGTATCCCACGTCATCGGCCAGAATCCGCAAGAACTTCACAAGAGCGCCGTGATACGTTTCAACCCGTCGATCGCCGGTTCGTTCTCAAAGATGTACGGCAGCCGCAGCGAGTTGACGATTGCCGGAGAGAAACCGCAGGTAGTCGATATGTCATGCAGGCTGTCTTGCACAAAAGGCACCGCAAACAAAAACTGAAAGGGGTACGAGGAATGTTTCAGCGCACTCGCTTCTCAAGCTTACGTCGTCATCTCTTCCCGATCGCGCTCGGTCTCTGCGCCAGTCTTGCGCACGCCGCGGGTTTCGATCTGATCCAGGTACCCGCCGACAAGGATGGTCCCGCGCTATACGGCGCCGTATGGACGCCCTGTGACGCCCCCACCGAAAAAATCGCGGTCGACCGGACGGTCATCGACGCGACCCGCGACTGCCCGCTCGCCGGCGCGCAACTGCCGCTGATCGTCATGTCGCATGGCTATGGCGGTTCTTTCCTGAATCAGCACGACACCGCGGAAAAACTCGCGGATGCGGGCTTCGTGGTCGCCGAGGTCAATCACTCGAACGACAACTACCGGATTCGCGGCGGCCCCGACGACACGATTCTCGCCTTCGCGACCCGCCCGATGGACGTCAGCCGGCTGCTCGACTACATGCTCGATAAATGGCCTGGGCACGCGAAACTCGATGCCGACCGCATCGGTTTCTACGGTTTCTCGAGGGGGGGTTATACCGGCCTCGTCCTTGCCGGCGCCGATCCCGATTTCGAACGGCTGGGGCCTCCGCCGTCGTCGCCCTGCGTGACTGCACCCGAGGGCCCGGCGTGCCAGCAGCTCCACCAGCGCTTCAAGGAACTGCTTGCCGCGCCCGTGGTTCACGACGACCGCATAGACGCAGCCGTGATTGCCGACCCGTTCGCCCCGATCTTCACGGCTGAGGGATTGAAGGATGTGACGATCCCGATTCAACTCTGGTCATCGGCCTTCGGTGGCGACGGCGTCACACCGGAAAGCGTGGCCGCCGTCGCGCACAATCTGCCCGACCCGCCCGACTTTCACACGGTACCGAATGCGTCGCACTTCGGCTTTCTTCTGCCGTGCTCATCGGCTCTGCTCAAAGCCAAACCGGAGATTTGCAGCGATCCGCCCGGCTTCGACCGTGTCGCCTTTCACGCCGACTTCAATGCCCAGGTGCTCGCTTTCTTCAAGGAGCAGCTTGCACCGTAGCGCCCTGACGCTGAGGCCAGGTGTCGAGCGGCGCCGCCTAGCCCGCGCCCTTCGCCCACTTCAGCAGCCGCGCGACCTCGTCGAAGTGGCGTTGCCCGATCGTCCCGTTCTCCGGCGTCGCGTCGTATAGCGCCTCGGCGAGCCCGGTATTCGCGAGCGTCGGTCGCAGTCCCGCCTGCGCGAGCTTGACGATCCGCTCGGCTGCTTCGCCCTCGCCCCGCGCGAGCACCCACGGCAGCGTGCCAAGCCCGCCGTAGTACAGCGCGACCGCGACGCGCGACGAATACACGACCGCCGACGCATAGCCGATCCGGTCGTTCAGCGACGCGAGCTGCATTTCGAGCGCGATCTGCCGGCGCCGCGACTGCACGTGCGGATCGCCTTCGCTTTCCTTGTATTCGCGCCGCACTTCCTCGATCGACATCTTCATTTTCTGGCTGAACTCGAAGCGCTGATGCACGATATCGATCAGCGCCATCACGATGAACACCAGCGCAGCCCAGCCGAACAGCATCAGCATCAGATGCGCGATCAGCGCGAGAATCGACAGCGGTCGCGTGAAACCCGACTGCACCGCCGGATCAAGCGACGTGTAGATCACCCAGCCGAGCGTCGAGACGAGCAGCGTGGTCTTCAGCAACATCTTCGCGAGGTTGACGAGGTTGCGCATCGACCACAGGTTTTTCAGGCCCTCGGCCGGATTGATCCGCGCGAGCGACGGCACGAGCCGGCTCCACGCCATCACGCCGCCCACCTGCACGAAGCCCGAGAGCAGTCCGACCGCGAGCCCGATACCGATGAACGCAAGCGACGGCAGCATCCACGTGTGCGCGCCGCCGTCGACGAGCGTCGCGATCCGCGCGCCTGGATCGGGTGCGCCGACCGCGTCGAACACGAGACGGAACAGCGCGTCGATCCGCGCGAACATCTGCGTAATGCCCGCGGCGAGCGCGACGCAGATACCGACAAAAATTGCTGTCGATATCGTGTCCGCGCTCTTCGGTACTTCGCCTTTTTCACGTGCATCGCGCAGGCGCTTCGCAGTGGGCTTCTGACTCTTCTCCGCCATCGCCGGTCGCCCTCAGTGGCCGTGCTGCAGCAGCGCGCGCAGCAGTGCGATCATCCCGCTGTCGGGACTCAGCAGATCGTGCAGCGACGCATACACGAGCGGCAGGAACAGCGCCATCATCAGCATCGCGAGCGCGCTCTTCACCGGCTGCGAAAACGTGAAGATGTTCAGCTGCGGCACCGCGCGGCCAATCAGCCCGATGCCCGCGTCGACCAGCACCAGCACAATCACGACCGGCGCGGCGATCTTCACCATCCACACGAACACGGCATCGGTCTGCCGCAGGATGAAGGTCGACAGCACCTCGGAGAAATTCGGCAGCAGCGAGCCGATCGGCCACCACGTATACGACTGCGCGAACACCTGGACGATCATCTGCAGACCGCCGGCCGTCACGAACAGCGCAATCGCGACGAAGTTCAGGAAGCCGGACGTCGGGCCGCCTTCATGGCCGCCCATCGGGTCGAAGAACGCGGCGCTGCCGCTGCCGGTCTGGAAGTCGATCAGGTAGCCAACGCCCTGGATCGCGAACAGCACCGCGCTCATCGCGCCGGCGAGCAGGATGCCGATCAGCGCCTCCTTTGCAGCAAGCAGGCACCAGACGAGAAACGGCAGGTCGACGATCTGCGCAGGGTCGATCACCGGCGACACGAACGCCGCGATCACGACCGCAAGCCCATTGCGCACGAGGCCGGTCACGATCTCCTCGTTGAAGACCGGCATGATCAGCATCACCGGTAACAATCGCGGCATCACGTAGAGCAGCGGCTTCGCGCCAGCCGCGATGTCGGAGAAGTTCTGCGCCTGATCTAGCATCGGGTGTCGGGGCGGAAGGTGTCGGCGGGGTCTTGATCGTCGTCGGCGTCGGGGTCCGGCGTGGGCGTATGGAATGCATCAGGGTCGGACGGCGTGAAGCGGCGTACGGCGTATGCGTCGGAGATTTCGTCGTCGGCGCGTTCGCTGCGCGCGGTGAGCGCTCGCTGGGTCCGTTCGCCGACTTTCTCCAGCTTGTCCTCGGCCGCCTTCGCGCGCCGCACCGCGCGCTGCCGCTGCGCGAGTTCGGTCTCGTGGCCTTTGTGCGTCGCGCTCGCGCGCACGATCGAGCTGTTCGCGGTACCGATCTGCAGATTCATCGTGCGCGTGTCCGCAGCGGCTTCGTGCAGTGTGCGTGCGGAGCGGTCCGTCGTTTCAGCCGCAGCAGCAAGACGTTGCTGGATCGCAGCCTTCGCCGAGACCTGGCGATCGAGGTGCTGGCGTGCGTTGTCGAGCACGCGTCGGCTCTCCGCAGCGACGCCCTGCTGGCGCGCGGCCGCGACCCGCGCGAGCTGCGAGCGCAGCGCGCGCACGCGGCGTAGCCGGGCGAGCATCTCTTCGATCTCAGACATGATCGTTCGCGAGACGGGTGAGGCGCGCGAGCATCGTGTCGAACGACACGTTCTCGGTCGCGAGCTGCGTGCAGAACGCGCCGAGCGCATCGCGCGCGCGCAACGCGAGATCGCCGAGCCGGTCGCTGCCTTCGCGATACTCGCCGATCTGCACGAGCAGTTCGATCTCCTGGTACTTCGCGAGCAGTTCGCGCAGCCGGGCAGCCGAGCGCTGATGCACGGCGTTCGTGACGAGCGGCATCACGCGCGACAGGCTCGCGAGCACGTCGATCGCCGGATAGCGGTTCGCCAACGCTATCTTGCGCGACAGCACGATGTGACCGTCGAGAATCGAGCGGACTTCCTCGGCGATCGGATCGGATTCCTCGTCGCCTTCGACGAGCACCGTGTACAGCGCGGTGATCGATCCGCGTTCGCCCTGCCCCGCGCGTTCGAGCAGCCGCGGCAGCACCGCGAACGTCGAAGGCGGAAAGCTGCGGCGCGTCGGCGGTTCGCCGCTCGCGAGGCCGACCTCGCGCTGTGCGCGCGCAAAGCGCGTCAGCGAATCGACCAGCAGCAGCACACGCTGCCCCGCGTCGCGGAAATGCTCGGCGATCGCGGTTGCAACAAGCGCCGACTTGACGCGTTCCATCGCGGGCCGATCCGACGTCGACACGACGAAGATCGAGCGCGCACGCACCTCAGGCGACAACGAGTGTTCGATGAACTCGCGCACTTCGCGGCCGCGCTCGCCGACCAGCGCGATCACGTTGACGTCGGCCTTCGCGCCGCGCGCGATCATCCCGAGCAACGTGCTCTTGCCGACCCCCGACGGCGCGAAGATGCCGACCCGCTGTCCTTCGCCGAGCGTCATCAGTCCGTCGATCACGCGCACGCCGGTCGCGAACGGCGTGTCGATCATCCGTCGCGCGAGCGGGTTGGGCGGTGCCTGCTGCGTCGATACCCACGTCGCACCGCTGACCGGACCGCGACCGTCGAGCGGCTGGCCAAGCCCGTCGAGCACGCGGCCGAACAGGTTCGCGCCGACCGGAAACACGTGCTCGCGACCGGACGGCACGACCGTCGTTTCCGGCGACAGCCCGGCGACGTCGCCGAGCGGTGTGAGCAGCGTAGTCTGCCGCGAGAAGCCGACGACTTCCGCGAGCAGCGTCGGCTGGTTCGGCGTGCGCAGTTCGCAGATTTCGCCGAGCCGCGCGCGGATGCCGGTCGCGTTCAGGATCTGCCCGACCGCATGATTGACGCGGCCCTGCACCGACACCGGTGAAAAAAATGCGAGCCCCGCATCGAGATCGCCGACCAGCCGCCCGCTGTCGACGAGTGGTTCGTCGTCACTGTCGGCGTAGGTACTCATCTCGCGACCCCGCCAAACGGTTCGCGACGGATCGCCTGGCGCAGCGCGTCGATCTGCAGGTCAAGGCTCGCGTCGATGCGGCCCGACGGCGTCTCGACCATGCAGGCGCGCGCCGCAAGCTGCGCGTCCTCGACGACACGGATTTTCTGCGACCGCACCTGGCCGGCGAACGCGCTCGTGAGCGCATCGTCCATCTCTTCGCGATGCCCCGGCGCGACGTGCACGATCAGCAACGGCTCGTCGCGTACGAGCGGCATGATGCGCGCGAGCGCCGCTTCGTACAGACGCTGCGTGCCCATCTCGCCGACGATCGCGCGCACCGCCTTGACGACGATCTCCGCCATCGCGTCCTTCATCGACTCCATCGTCTTCGCCGCCGATAGCGCCTGGCTGTAGGTTCGCGCCGCGTATTCCCGCTGCGCGCGGCGGAGTCCCTCCTCGTAGCCGGCCGCCTGACGCGCGTCGAATTCGCGCTGCGCGGCCGCGACGATGCGCTCCGCTTCTTCGCGCGCGGTCGCGATCACCGCGGACGCATCGAGCAGCGCCGCGTATTCGCGTTCCTTGAGCACCTTGCGCTCGGACAGCAACTGCAGGTTGTCGCTCGTGATCAGAAAAGCCAGTCCCATGCCGCGAACCTCTCGGGTATCAGGAACAAAAACAGCAGCTCGCCAAACTGGTCGCGCTGCGCATGATTCAGCAGATAAGGCGCTTCGTCGTCGATTGCGCGGTTGAATTTCAGGCGCGCGCGGCGCTCGACCGGCATGCCGGCCGCCGCGACGAAATCCGCCAGCAACCGACCGCCGCGCGCGCGGATCAACGGAGGCAACACCGCGGGATCGTTGCGCCACGGTTCGAGCGTCTCGCCGAGCACGCCGAATTCCGGCGCGCGTTCGAGCGTCAGTTCGAGCGCGTCGGCACCGAACTTCGCCGCGACCTCGGTGCGCACGCGACGCACGTGCAGCGCGTCGCGCAGCCAGTTCCGGTGCAGCAGCAAACCCGCGAACGACGCAAGCTGTTCGAGCGCCGCGCCCGGCAGCAGCGCGAGACGCGCGGACGGTGTCGCCGCGTCGAAGTCCGCGATCTGTGCGACGCCGTGCGCATCGAGCAGATGCCGCGCGATCAGCCGCCGCCCCGCGTCGCCGAAGCGCGACAGCGAGCGGTACGCGTCAGGCCACGCGGCCGGCACGCGCGTGACGTGCAGATAGGTGTCCGGGCGCAGGTTGAACTCGCACACCATCCGGTAGAACGTCGCGCGACGCGGCGACGCAGGCGGCTCGAGCGGTTGCATCCAGGGCAGCGAGGGCGAACGGTCGGCGGGTGTCATCGCGAAGGGTGCGTCGTCGTCGGGCCGCGGGGTGGGTACGGGCTACGCACCATCGCGTGCACTATCGGCAACCCGCACGCCGCTACGCGCACCACTACCTGCCCCACTCGCCCCACCATTCGCACGACCGCTGCCGAGCAATCCGGCAAGCCCCCGTCCGAACATCCCGCGCCGCGCCGCCGACAGCGCGATCACAATGAACGTCAGCAGCACCAGCGCGCCAACCAGCCAGCCGAGCGGCGAGCGCAGATGCACGATGTCGTTCAGTGCGTTGCCGATGCCGTTCGCGGGCAGCGGTTTTTCCGCGGCTGGCTGCAGGAACAGCGACACGTTGTCGTACTGCAGCCCTTCGATGCTGTGCGCGACGAGGTCCTTCACCATCGGTGCCATCGCGCGAAGATCGACGCCGGGCCGGTAGCGGATGTAGACCGCGGCCGACGACGGCTTGATCTTGTCCGCGAGCGGATCGTTCTCCGGAATCACGACCTGCACGCGCGCGACCACCACGCCTTCGATGTCCTGCAGCGTGCGCGACAGATCCTGCGATACGCCATACAGATAGCGCATGCGCTCTTCGGCAGGCGTCGACACGAGTCCCTGCTTCTGGAACAGCTCGCCGATGCTCGCGTAGTGCGGGTGCGGCAGGCCGTTCGAATGCAGCACGGTCAGCGCGGAATGCATGTCGTCGTCGGAGACTTCGACGAGCCACGACTGACGATCCGACGTGTCGCGCGCGTCGTTGTCCTTCGACGCGGAAATGCCGGCGTCGGCGAGCACGCCGATCATCTGGTTCGCCTCCGCCTCACTCAGGCCCGAGTACAGCTCCTTCTGGCAGCCGGCCAGCAGCACGAGCGCGCCCATGACAACGACGCGCGCCGCGTGGCGGCGCCAGCGGATCGATCGATGAGCGGTCATTCCTGATTCTTCAGAATCGAGTGCGTGAGCCCGTTCGTCGCCTGCGCGACTGCGAGGCTCAACTGGTATTCGGAGATCGTCGTCGTCGCGCTCCACTGGAAGTCCATTGCCTGGGCCATCGACATCAACGGGTCGTTGGCGTTCTGCGTCATCGACGAGAGCATCTCGGTCTGGTGCTTCTGCAGATTCGAGTAGCGCGTGTCGAGGTCGTTCGTGAAACTGCGCAGCCGGTCGACCAGCGAAGAATGGTTCGGGTCCACGGGCGTCATGCGGACGTCAGAAGACGCTGGCGTGACGGGCTGCGTTGCCGGTGTTGCCTGGGTTGCCTGGGTTGCCTGGGTTGCCTGGGTTGCCTGGGTTGCCTGCGCGGTCTGCACAGGCTGCACGGTCTGCGGCGGCAACGCCGCGGGCGTGGCAGAAGCAACGTGGCCGGTCGACTGCATCAGTCCGTCGAACTGCCGGACCTGTGCTGTGTGTTGTGCACCATCCGTCTGCGCGGCCTGCGCGGCGGACTGGGTGCCCGCGAGCGCGGCCGCCGACGGCGGCGCGACACCTGAGACAGTCATGATCTGTCCTCCTTGTCTGAATCACGGTGCTGAATCACTGCGACGTCGGGTAGCCGGCCGCGCTCGCGCGTGCACAATCCCGCCGCCGATGCACGTCATCGGCGTCGCGGTACTGCGACAGGCGGGCGGCCAGCGCCCGGCGTCAGGAGCGGCCAGCCGAACCGATGTGCTCTGCTGCCTGCGACGCGGCCGTCCCGGCTGCCGACGTGACTGCGCCGGTCGTCTGGAACGTACTCGTCGAGCTTTGCACCTGAAACTGGATCTCGGTCAGCTTTTCCTGCGCTTGAATCAGTTGGTTCGCCTGGTCTTGAACGGCGGTGGGATCGGTTGGGACGGTTGCCATCTGTGACTCCTTCGTTGGTTAACGCTTCAACATAGACGGCCCGACGGCCCCGTGCCGCCTGCCGCTCCGCCTGCCACCGCGCTCGACGAGCGCACCGGCGTGCGGTCCTGGTTGCGCACGGCGCCGGAGCGCCGCGCGCGAATGCTGTTGCGCCGCTACGGTTGCGGCTTCTGCTGCGACTGCTGTACGCCGAAGGCCGCAGCGACGTTCGCGCCTGCGGCGCTGGTCATGCTCGCGACGCCCGGTGTCGTACCGGCGGTTGCTGCGGTTGCTGCGGTAGTTGCGGTAGTTGCGCTGCCTGCCGAAACGGTCGGTGGATTCGCCGTCACGGTCGCAGCCGCACCCGACACCGGCAACGCGACGCCGGTCGCCGCGCCGCTTGCGACCACCGTGGCCGACGCCGACGTATCAGACGCAGCAACTGGCGCACCCGCCGAACTACCACCGAGCGGCATCGTCACCTTGCGTCCGTCGTTGTCGAACACCACTTCATCGGGACCGATCGACACGACGGTTGGCCCGTGCTTCATCTTCGAGCCCTCGAAATAGCGGCTGCCGTCCGCGGTCTCGATGTAGCGCTGGTCGCCGTCGCCGGCGAACACCGTGACGATCTCCGGAATCCCCGCGGTGCCGCCGAGCATCCCCGCGCGCGTCGCACCGGCACCCGGCTCCGCGTACTGCACACGATCGACGACCTCGAGCGCGGGCCGCGCGTCCTTCATGTAGTTCTGGATCCGCTGTGCGATCTGCGCATGCGGCGCGTCGCCGGTCAGTTCGATCTTGCCGTGCCCGAGATACGACACGGTGAGCGGCGTGTCGCTGAAATAGGTCTGCGCGGTCGCGAGCAGATCGCCGACGACGTACACGGTACCCAGCGCCGCGTTGTCGACGCCCGCGACGATCTGCGCGACCTTGTCGCGCTCCGCCGAATCCTTCACGTAGCCGCTGACGAGCGCGCCGTCGTCGCGTGGCGCGACGTTCAGTTCCGGATAGATGCGCAGTGCCTGCTGCAGCCGGTGCACGCGCGACAGCGCCGATTCATGCTGCCACGGCAGACTGCCCGACCACGCGACCAGCCCGTAGCCCAACGCACCCAGCAGCACGCCGACCCACAGTGCGGCGAGTACGATCACGAAGCGCCGGCTGCCGACGCGCCGCATCGCATCGGCAAGCCATGCGGGCCACGCGGAATTGCGATCGGTTCGCGGCTTTTCGCTCTCGGCGGGCAACGCGGCAGCCGCCTGTGCGTTGCGCGCGATGCCAAGGCGAATCGAGCCGACGGTGACGACATCGTTCGGCGTCAGCGAGCGGCGCGCGGCGTCGAGCGGTTCGTCGTTGAACAGCACCGGTGCACCGCCGGTCGTATCGTTCGCCGCACCAAAGTTCTGCACCGTCACTGCGAGCGCGCCGACCTGCAGGCACACCTGCTTCGCGCCGATCTCGCGATCCGGCAGGATCACTTCGCAGTCGGCCGCGGTGCCGACCCAGTTCGCGCCACGCGCGAGCGACATCGTGCGGCCATACATCGGGCCGCTCAGGAAGCACAGATTCCACGGCGACACCGCGGCGTCGCGCGGCTGGGCCGACGCGCCGCCGTTCAGCGCCGTGTGCGGATCAAGGGTGCTCGTAGCCATGATCCGTGGTTCCGGTCTGCGTCACTGCGGGTGGCGCAGCGGACGGGGAAGCTGGGCCTTTTGGCGGGGGTGGCAGCGGCGCCGGGCCGAGGCGCGTGCCGGGCAGCGGCGTCGGTGTGAGCGGCATCGCGATGTCGCTGTCGGGCGGCCGGTACATCGTGAGGCCGTTCGAATCCGGCGCGGCGCCTGCCCCCGGATTGATCGGCGAGCCGTCCGGCGCATACATCGACGCCGTTTCGACGACACGCGGCGTCAGCAGATAGAAGCGCTCCATGTGCGAGCCGGTCTTGTCGGTGTACTTGAACAGGTTGCCGATCAGCGGGATGTCGGAGAGCCACGGCACGCCGCTCTTGTTGAGCTGCACCTGGTCGTCGTTGAAACCGGCGATCAGCAGGCTGCGGCCTTCGTCGATCATGGTCTTCGTGACGATGTTGCGCTGCTGGATCACCGGAATGTTCGACACCGCCTGGCCCTGCACGATGTTGCCGTCCTGGATGTCGATCGACATCATCACGCTCTCGGGAGTCGCGTTCACCGCTTGCGTCGCGCTGTCGTCGACGATCATCGGCGTGACCTTGATGCTCGTGCCGGTCGTCACGCTGTACAGCGACGAATCCTGGAAGCCGTTCACCTGTACGTAGAACTGCGTGAGGTTCTCGAGGATCGCCTCGGTGTTGTCGAGCGCGAGCACCTTAGGCTTCGAATGCAGTTCCGCCTTGCCGGTCTGCGCGAGCGCGTTCACGCGCGTCAGCAGATAGTCGCGCAGCGAGCCGCCGATCGATGCGGTGAGCGCGATACCGGTCGGCGCGAACGTGCCCGTCTGGCCCTGCTCGGTCGTGCCGACACCGAACGTGAGCGGAGGGTTGCCGCTGGTGCCGTACTGCGTGTTGCCGTTCAGCGGATTCTGGCCGTTGCCGATCTGGATGTCGCCGTGCGTCGTATGCAGGCGCCAGTCGATGCCGAGGCTGTCGAGCGACGTATCGTCGATGTCGATGATCGTCACGTTGATCTCGACGATGCGCGGCCGCACGTCGAGTTCGCTGATCAACGATTGATAGCGGTACATGTTCTCCGGCAGATCGCGCACGAGCACCGCGTTGATCG
The DNA here is from genome assembly GCF_050742655.1 of Paraburkholderia sp. Classification (GTDB taxonomy): domain Bacteria; phylum Pseudomonadota; class Gammaproteobacteria; order Burkholderiales; family Burkholderiaceae; genus Paraburkholderia. The sequence continues at coordinate 195,200 of NZ_JBOIGG010000002.1, forward strand.
CCGGATCGGCCTCGATGTGCGGCAGCACGTCGGCACCGCCCGAACCGGAAGAGAACGGCAGCGCGGCGCCGTCGCTGGACAGGCCCGACGCACCGTAGCCACCGTTACCCGAGGGACCGCCTGCGATGTCGGGGAATTCGATCCGCGGCACGGCAATCGTCACGCCGGAGCCGAGCTTCATCTGCCGCGCGGCCGAACCGAGCGTCGCGTTCACGGGCGCGGCGGTCGTGGGCGTGTTATCCCTGCCGTACAGCCGCTTGAGCATCGTCGCGACGCCCGGGATCACCACTTCCTTGCCCGAGCGGTTCACCGTGAAGTCCGATGCCCAGCCGTACTTCAACCGGAATGCGTGCACGTCCGCGAGCTGACCGTTCGATGCCGGATTGCCGACCGTGCTGACCGCCTGCCGCACGAGCTCGATGTAGCGACGCGGACCCGATACGTAGATGCTGTTCGAACGGTCGTTGATGACGAGCGAGAAGCGCTTGTCGGCGATCTGCATCGTCTGCAGCGCGCGGCTGATTTCGCCGGCCGAATTCGGCGGAATCGGAATGACCTGGCTTTGCGACTGATCGGCCGGATCGATGTACAGGAACGAGCCGTCGTAGTACCACGTGAGGCCGTAGGTCGCGCACACGGTGTCGAGCGTCTGCTGCGGCGTGCCGGAGAAGCGGCCGCTGATCGTCCCGTCCACCTTCGGATCGACGACTGCGGTAATGCCCTGCGACGACGCGAGCTCGCGAATGAAGTCCGCGATCTTGCGGCCGTTCGCGACGATCGTGAACGGCCGGTTGCGCCAGCGCAGTTCGGCCGCGCGCGCGGAATGCATGATCGGCGTGAACAGCGATGCCGACAGCAGCGCCGCAGCGAACAACATCGTCGCGGCGAGCTGGGCTCGCCGTCTGTCGAATCGAAGCGTTACCGCACGTCGGCGCATCAGAGCATACCCGTTGAAGAAACGAACAATCGTGTCAGCGCTTGCTGCGCGAAACGCAGCACCTCGCTCCCCAGCCACCCGGACAACACCACCAGCGCGACCATCACGGCAATCAGCCGCACGGCGATGCCGATGTTCGCGTCCTGCACCTGCGTCACCGCCTGCAGGATCGCCACGACGAGCCCCGTCGCGGTCGCGATCAGCACGATCGGCAGCGACAGCAGCAGTACGAGCATCAGCGCCTGCTGCGTCAGATCGAGAATCGTCGAGCTCGTCATGACGTTGCTGCCGTTCTTGTATTGCGCACTTCGGCGCCGGCGCCGACCGTGCCGTCGTCGGGCGGATTCTTCACCCAGCCGATCGTATGCAACTGCACGTCCTCTTCGATCTCCTGATACGACAGCACCGGCAGATCGGGCAGCACCGGCTGCAGGATCGACTTCGCGTAGCGGCGCGCGCCGAGCGCGATCATCACCGCGAGCCGCGCGTTGCCGTGCGGACCAGGCGCCGCGCCCGCCGCATTCGCAATGGCGCGCACCTGCTCGCAGATGTCCTGCTTGACGCCGCTCGGCAGCGCCAGGAAATTGCCCTGCTTCGTGCGCATCACCGCGTTCTCGATGCGCTCCTGCAGGTTCTGCTCGAACAGCACGACGCGCAGTTGCCGCGTGGCGCCGGCGTAGCGGTCGGTGATCATCCGGCGCAGGTCGATGCGCACCAGTTCGACCAGCGCGATCACGTCGTCCGGTTCGTTCGGCGCCCACGTGATCAGGCTTTCGAAAATCACCCGCAAATTGCGGATCGGCACCTGCTCGGCGAGCAGCCGCCGCAGCACTTCGGTTACGCGTTGCAGCGGCACGAGCCGCGTCAGTTCGCCGACCAGCTCCGGATGCTCGCGTCGCACCAGATGCACGAGCGCCTGCGTCTCCTGGATGCCAAGCAGTTCGTCCGCGTGCTGCCGCACAATCTGCTCGACGTGAGCGGCGAGCGCGGCCTCGCAGGTCAGGTGCTTGCCTTCCGTTTGCGTCGCGGTGTCGGCCTTCATGTCACCCTTCAACCACAGCGCGGTCGCGAACGGACCGAACGCTTCGGCCGGCTGACGCTCCGCCTGCTCCGGCACTGGCGACACGCCGTCCCACAGCAGCCAGCCCGGCTTCAGCGCACCGTGCGCGGCGAGCACGTCCTGCAGATAGACGCGGTACGTGCCGTCGGGCGCATGCTCGTCGTCGTTCAGCGTGATGCGCGGAAACACCGTGCCGATATCGGCGTCGACACGCGCTTTCGCGTTCGACAGCGCCGCCTGCAGTTGCGCGAGATTCAGCGTGCTGCGCAAGTCTTCTGCAAGCGTCACCGCGATCAGCGACGTCACGCCCGCCACGTGCGCGACCCGCGCCGCCTGCCCTTCGCCCTGCACGCCGTCCGCGCGGCCCGCGACGTTGATCAGGTTGAACGACGGCGCGACGGTGCGGCGCTTCATCTGCAGGATCGCGATCGTCGCGAGCCCGGCCGAGATCAGCGCGAACGACCAGACCGGAAAGCCCGGCACGACCAGAAAACCGGCTAGCACCAGCGCCGCGATCAGCAGCGCACGGGGATGCGCGCCGAGCTGTTCGCCTAGTTGCTCGCCGAGCTGGCGTTGCCGCGCATCGCGTGTCGCGACGCGCGTGGTGACGATGCCGGCCGCGATCGACACCAGCAGCGACGGAATCTGCGAGGCCATCCCGTCGCCGACCGTCAGGATCGCGTAACGCTGCAGCGCTTCGGCGATGCTCATGTCGTGCATCAGCGTGCCGACCGCGATGCCCGCGACGATGTTGATGAACGCGATCAGCAGGCCCGCGATCGCGTCGCCCTTGACGAACTTCATCGCGCCGTCCATCGCGCCATGCAGCTGCGATTCCTGCTCGAGCTTTTCGCGCCGCTCGCGCGCTTCGTCCGCGCTGATGATGCCCGCGCGCAGATCCGCGTCGATGCTCATCTGCTTGCCGGGCATCGCGTCGAGCGAAAAACGCGCGCCGACTTCGGCGACCCGCTCCGAACCCTTCGCGATCACGATGAACTGCACGACCGCGATCACCAGAAAAACCACCCCGCCGACGACGACGTTGTTGCCGACCACCAGCCGGCCGAACGCGTCGATCACATGGCCCGCGTTCGCGTGCAGCAGAATCAGCTTGCACGACGCGATGTTCAGCGCGAGACGGAACAGCGTCGTGAACAGCAGCAGCGCCGGAAACGACGAGAAGCTGACCGCGGACGGCACGTAGGTCGACACCGTCAGCAGCACGATGCTGATCGCGAGATTCAGCGAGATCATCCCGTCGAGCGCCGCTTGCGGCAGCGGCAGGATGAACAGTGCAACGACCGAGACGATGAACGCCGCGAGGAACAGGTCGGCACGCGGCGAAGCAGCGCGCCGGGCGCCGGACACGCTCGCACCGGCGAACAGCGTCCGCCGCCAGTCGCGCGGAAACGCCTTCAGATCTGCCATCGTCGAGTACCGGCTCCCTGTTTGCGAAAGCTGTTTGGGACCGGCCGGCAGCCTCGTGCGGTCCACGCGCCGGCCCGGTCTGCGTGCATCGGACCCGCGCTGCGCGCAGTGAAGCCGATGCCTGCTAGTTATCCGAATGCGATCGAGTGTAGCGGGGCCAATCAGCTGATGAAGGGGGCTGCCTCGTAGCGATCCACGTGCTTTGACGGGCTGTGGCGCGAGCGACTACGAAATACGCCGCATGACGCGATGCTGTGAAAAATCCCCTATGCGTTCACGTCTTTAAGCACGCACACGTCGCGCGGCGAGGTACGCGAGTTGCGCCCGGTTGTGCACGTTAAACATCCGTTCGAGTGCGTGAATGTGATAACCGACCTTGTGCAGCGACAGATGCAGCGCGTCGGCGATTTCCTGATCCGACAAACCTTGCACGAGCCTTTCGAGTACCGCTTCCTGTTCCTGCTCGAGCGTGATCGCGCGGCGACTGCGCACACGCTCTTCGAGAAACGGCTGCACGAAGCGATGAACGGCAAGGCTCACAGCAAGCGCGGCGCCGGTCACGCGGTCGTCGATCCAGCTGGAGTCGTGCATCTCCGACGCGAGCCCGACACCGACGCGCAGTTCGAGCTGCGGTGCCGACAGCGAGAAGATCACGCCGCTGTTCATCGCGTGCGCGCGCAACGACGCGGCGAGCGCGCGCGTGCGGCGATCGCCGGTGCGCGCTGCTTCCTCCTCGATGCCATCGAGCTGCCACGCGACCGGAAAGCCGCTCTGCAACACGCTCGCGAAGCGCGGATCGGCTTCGTACCACAGGCCTTCGAAGTAAGGCTGGACGTACGAGGCCGGCGTCAGATCGCGCAGCAGATGGGCGTGCAGCACACGCTGGCCGATCATTTCGAACGCGCCGTAGTTGAGCGTGCTAAAGCCCGCGCGGCGCATTTGTGCCCGGCAGTCGTCGAGGTCGAATTCGAACGGGTCGGATTTGCCGATGTTGTCGCGCGAGGTAGTCGAGGTGGTAATAACCGCGCCATCACTGCGCACGGACGACGCAAGTTCGCGTGGCATGCGAGGTACCGTGGCTGCCGTCGCCGCATTCGCCATGCGCTGCGCGAGGACGTCGGCATAGGAAAACCAGTCGATTACGGGCGTGCCTTCACACGGGGTCATTTGGGGGGTCCTTTGTTCTGCCTGGTGTTTTTCTCTAACCCCGATATACCGCTGGTCTATTGCTATTTTTTCTTTTTCTGGCGAGTCTGCTTGAGTCAGCGCGCGCTTTGATATTACGATATGTTACGCGAGCGATTGACGAGATGTACACCGCTCGCTGCTCTAATGTGGCTTCAAGATTTCTTCCAGTTGCTCCAATTCCTGTTGCCACGTATTCGCGCGTGAACGGTCTTCGACCAACGGCTCGCCGCCGTCTACCGTTCACGTGAAATACCGCAATGCTGCGTCAAGGACCTACTCATGCACGACCTTGCGTTAAGCGAAAGTCCGGCTGAAGGCGATGCGTTCGCGGAGCTCTGCGAGTCGCTCTGCGCGCACGACAACGAACCCCGCATACGTTCGATTCCCGTGGTTCGCTACAACGACGCGAAGCAGATCGCCGTCGACCAGAAAGACGCGCCGCGTCTCGGCGTCGCCGACATACTGGCGAGCGCGCAGAGCGAAGCCGAGCGTGCGCGCATCGTCGCGAGCCTGCTGCATCTGATGGGCTTTTCGACGTTCGCTTACTTCGCGCTCGAGTTCACGCACGAGAGCGTGCAGCGCCTCTTCCTGCACGACGCGTTCACGCCGGCGACCTATCGCGGCGATTACGTGGACCGTTGCCACTTCGACGTCGACCCGCGCACCTTCGGCGCGCGGATGTGCAACGTGCCGATGGTGTGGGACCTGCGCAAGCTGCGTCAGCAGTATGGCGGCCGCGAGAGTGGGCTGCCGGCCAGGCGTGAAACACTCGACGATTTCCTGCAGACGATGCGCGACGACGGCATGTGCAGCGGCATCATGTATTCGATGGCGATTCCCGGCACACGGCTGCATGCGTTCATGAGCTTCACCGCGCCGCGCCTGAACCGCGACTGGATCACGTCGACCACGATCGAGCAGGTGCTGTCGATCGGCTTGTCGGTGCATAAGTTCAGTTCCCCGAAACTGATTGCGGCCGCGCGCGAACATTCGGTGAACGGTCTGACTGCATTCGAACAGAAGCTGTTGACCGGCATCGCCGAGGGCGCGTCCGACAAGGAGATCGGCAAGCGGCTCGACACCAGCGCGCACAACGTCGACTATCACCTGCGCAAACTGCGCAAGCGCTTCGGCGTGTCGAACCGGATCGAGCTGACGTACCTCACGTCGAAAATGGAATTGATCTGACCGATCTGACCGATCTGACGATTCCGACAATTCCGACGTTCAGGCGCGGCAGCACTTTTCGCCAAGACGGCCGCGCCGGCCCAGCCCTACAGTGGCGCGGATATTCACCGCCACGCGAACAGGGCCCGACATGCCACACTATCTCTGCCACGAACAGCCTGATCTGCTGGCGTTCGACGCGACCGTCACCGATGCGCGACCCGGCGCCGTGCGGCTCGACCGCTCCGCGCTGCATCCCGGCGGCGGCGGTCAGGTCTGCGATACCGCGACGTTGACCCACGCGCACGGAATCGCCAGAATCGTCGGCATCAGCGTTGAAAACGGCCTCTACTGGCATCTGCTCGATGCGCCGCTCGAACTGTCGGGCAGCGTTCATGTGTCGATCGACGCCGAACGCCGTTCGACCGTCGCGCAGTTGCATACGGCAACCCACATCCTGAACGCACTCGTCTATCAGCAGTTCGAGGGCGCGCTCGTGACCGGTGCGCAGATCGGCGCGGACGGCATCGCGCGCATGGACTTCGATCTGCCCGATGCGACCAACGATGCGCTGCGCGCGCTCGAAGCGCCGCTCAACGACGTGATCCGTCAGGGCATGGAAGTGCGTGCGTCGTATCTCCGCTTGAGCGATGCGAAAGCGACGCCGGGGCTGATTCGCAGTCTGTCGGTCGCGCCGCCGCCGACGCCGGACGGCACGATCCGCATCGTCGAGATCGGCACGCTCGACCGGCAGGCGTGCGGCGGAACGCATCTGACGAACACCGCGCAGTCTCGACCGGTGCGCGTGACGAAGATCGAGAACAAGGGACGCCGCAACCGGCGCATGAGAATCGAGCTGGTCTGACGCGTGTGACACGACGAGGTAAAACGCGCATGAGGAACGGGAATCGGCAACACGAAGTGCTGTACGCACGCGACGCCGCGCTCGAAGGTGCGTGCCTCGCTACCGCACGCTACGGCGCGTACGAGTTCTCGCGGCACGTGCACGACGAACTCGTCATCGTGATGACGGAGCGCGGCGCCGGCGAATGCCGCACGCGCGCCGGCAGCGACGTGTCCGGACCAGGCACGGTGCGGGTCTTCGGTCCCGGCGAATACCACAGCGGCGAGGTATGGGAAGACAACGCGTGGCACTACCGCGCGATCTATCTCGACATGCAGGGGCTCGCCGCGTTGAGTGCGGTCTTCAGCGGCGAGTCGCGCGACGACCGTTCGCTCGTCATCCCGCCCGGCCTCTATCGCGACGAAGCGCTATCCGCTCTGCTGATCAAGGCACACGCAAGCCTCGACCGCGACGGCGCGACACCGATGATGGAGCGTCAGGCGAACTGGTGGGCAGCGATGGGAATGCTGTTCGGCCGCTACGGCCAGCCGAAGCCCATCGTCGATACCGTGGGCCACGAGACGCGAAAGATGGCGATCGTGCGCGACTACATCGCGGCACACAGCGAACGCGATATCCCGGTCGACGAGCTGGCCGCACTCGTCAATCTCAGCCGCTACTATCTGATGCGCTGCTTCTGCGCCGAGTACGGTCTGCCGCCGCACGCGTACGCGAACCAGGTCCGTCTGATCCACGCGAAGCAGCTACTCGCGGCCGGTCACAGTCCCGCCGATGCCGCGGTGGCCGCGGGTTTCTACGATCAGAGCCAACTGAACCGGCTGTTCAAACGCACTTACGGGATCACGCCCGGCACGTATGCGCGGCTCAAGCCGGAGCTTTGACCTGGCTTGACGGGGCTTGACGGGGTTTGACCGGGTTTGACCTGGCATAACGCCGCGGTTTGCATGAAGTCCTGAATTCACGTCTGCACCCGCCCGCCTCGATGCCTCGCATGGCCAGGACAAACCCTTGCCGTGCGCAAAAGCACGTCGACTGAAAGCCCATGGAAGGGTCGCGCTTTCTAAAATGCCCGTGGCATCCCCTATGCCTGCCCGTCCGTCGGTTCGCCGAAGAGGCGACGCTTCGGCGATCGACCGGACGGCATGAACGGCTACAAACAACAAAGAGAGCGCCGATGCGACACCGATCCAGTCCCGTGAAGTCCGCCATGCCGGTGAGCTTGCGCCACCGGCTGCTCTGGTGGCTCCTGCTGCCGCTTGCCGCCGTCGTCTGCGCGTCGGGAATGATGTCGTACCGCACCGCGCAGACCACCGCCGACCTCATGCAGGACAATGCGCTCGTGTCGTCGGCGCGGATCATCGGCGAGGACATCGACTGGGAAGATGGCGACGTCAGCGTGCAGATTCCACCGGCCGCGCTCGAGCTGTTCGAATCGGAGGAGCGCGACAACGTCTTCTATCGCGTCGAGACGGGCGGGCACCGGCTGCTGTCGGGTACGCCGGATCTGCCGTTTCCGCGGAAGCCCAGCCATGTTCCAACGCCGTACGACACAACGCTCGCCGATGGTCGCAGCGTGCGCGCGGTTGCCTACGTGCGCGACCTGTACGACTCCGGGCGCACCGAGCAGGTCACGGTGATCGTCGCGAAGACCGAGGCATCGCGCGACGCGCTGATCGGTCAATTGCTGCGTCCGCACCTGTTTGGCGAAGTGCTGACGCTGCTGCTCGCGATGCTGTTCGTCTACCTCGGTCTGACGTTCGAGCTGCGTCCGCTGATGCAGCTGAAGGACGACGTCGCGGGCCGCAATCCGTCGCAGCTCGAACCGATCCGGGCGGACCGTCTGCACTTCGAATTGCGGCCGATCGTCGATGCGATCAATCAGTGCGTCGCGCGAATGCGCGAGCAGGCCACCGTGCAGCGTCAGTTCATTTCGGACGCCGCGCACCAGCTGCGCACGCCGCTTACGCTGATCGACGCGCAGATCCAGTTCGCGCGTCAGCGCAACACCGCCGACGCGCCGCTCGTCGAGGCGCTCGCGGGCATGCAGCGCAGCAGCCGGCGGATGAGCCGGCTCACCGACAAACTGCTGCTGCTCGCGCAGGCCGAATCCGCCACGCCTTCGGCGGTGCGTGGGTGTGTCGATCTGGTCGCGGTGATCGCGAGCGTGCTCGAAGAACTGATCGTGTTCGCGCAGTCGCGTCACATCGACCTCGGTGCCGAACTCGACGACGCGCTGTACGTCAGCGGCGACGAAACGCTGACAACCGCACTCGTCACGAATCTGGTCGACAACGCCCTGCGCTATACGCAACCCGGCGGATGCGTAACCGTTGTCGCGCGGCGCAGCGAGACCGCCGTACGGCTGCAGGTGATCGACAACGGACCCGGCATTCCCGCGCATGCGCGCGCTCGGGTCTTCGAACGTTTTTACCGCGTATCGAATGGAACCGAAGGAACGGGCCTCGGCCTTGCGATCGTGCGCGAAATCGCGCATCGGCAAGGCGGCTCGATCTCGCTCGACGCGGGCGAAGGCGGCGTCGGCCTCATCGCGAGTGTCGACTTGCGGCTAGGACGGGCTGGGCCAGCCAGCGGACCATTCGACGTGGACTCGAGGAGAGCGGCATGAAACTGTTGCTGGTGGAAGACGACGCCGATCTCGCGCGCTGGGTGATGAACCTGATGGAGATCGAGAATTTCGTACTGGACTGGGCCGAGGACGCGCAACGCGCCGAAACCCTGCTCAGGCTGCAGCACTACGACGCCGTATTGCTGGATCTGCGGCTGCCCGACACGAGCGGCAAGGAGCTGCTCGCGCGGCTGCGCCGCCGGCGCGACGACGTGCCCGTGCTGATGCTGACCGCGCATGGTTCGACCGAAGACAAGGTGGCCTGCTTCTCGGCCGGTGCCGACGACTATGTCGTCAAGCCGTTCGACGCCCGCGAACTGGTCGCGCGCATCAAGGCGCTGATCCGCCGCCAGGCGCCCTGCGACAAGGGACGCCATCTGGTATGCGGCGACCTCTTCTACTCGTTCGACACACGCGAATTCGTGCTGCACGACACGCCGCTACCGCTGCGCCGTCGGGAACATGCCGTACTCGAAGCGCTGATCCTGCGACAGGGCAAGACCGTGTCGAAAGCGGCGCTAATGGCGACCGTCTACGGCATCGACGACGAACCGAGCGCGGACGCGATCGACATCTACATCCACCGGCTGCGCAAGCAGCTCACGGGTTCGACCGCCAGGATCATGACCTTGCGCGGGCTCGGCTACATCGTCCGTGAAGACGCCGCCGGTAGCGCCGCCGCGGCCGGTGAAGGAGGTGCGCCGGTCTAGTGTTTGTACCGAGGTTTCCCCGCCCGCCGCGAAAGAAGCGCGAAGGGTTGGCCTGACTATGCTTTGGGCTCCTGCTCGAAACGAAGTCGGATCAATTCAACAAAGCGGAGGAGACGATGATGAAAAAGACCCACCTGTGGCTGCTGGCAGGCACAGGCGCGCTGGCTGCGGGCCATGCGCAGGCGCAGTCGAGCGTGCAGCTCTACGGCCTGATCGACCTGAGCGCGGTGTCCTACCAGACCCATTCGAGCGCGACAGGCGGCCATACGATTTCGATGGGGATCAACGGCGAGCCGTGGTTCAGCGGCAGCCGCTTCGGCATGAAGGGCGCGGAGGACCTGGGCGGCGGCATCAAGGCGATCTTCAAGCTCGAAGCAGAATACCGCGTGAGCGACGGCGCGATGGAAGACCCCGGCCAGATCTTCGACCGCGACGCGTGGGTGGGCATCGAAAGCCCCGTGCTCGGCAAGATCACGGCCGGCTTTCAGGACACCGTCGCACGGGACGCCGCGGCGATCTACGGCGACCCGTACACCAGTGCGTCGTTGACCACCGAAGAAGGCGGCTGGACCAACACGAACAACTTCAAGCAGTTGATCTTTTACGCGGGCAGCGCGACCGGTACCCGTTATCAGAACAGCATCGTATGGAAGAAGCTGTTCCAGAACGGCATCTTCGCCGCCGCGGGCTATGCGTTCGGCAACCGCACCAGCTTCGGCAACAACGCGACCTACACAGCGGCGCTCGGCTACAACGGCGGGCCGTTCAACCTGTCGTCGTTCTACAACCACGTCAACAACAACGGCTTCACCAACAAGACGTACTCGATCGGCGGCAACTACACCTACGACATCGCGCGCCTGAACGCCGGCTTCTTCCACTACACCGGCGACCAGGGCGCGCTCGGCAAGCGTACGGACAACGCGTGGACCGTGTCGTTCAAGCTCTCGCCGAAGGGACCGCTCGATTACGAAATCGGCTACCAGCAGATGCACGCGACGAACGCCGCTTTCGACGACAACGGCGGCACGGCCAACGCGAACCTCGTCTTCGATCCGGACACAGGCACCGGCAGCGGCTACAAGGAGACGCTGTACGCATCGGTGTTCTATCACCTGTCGAGGCGCACCGAGCTATACGTGGCGGGCGACTACATGCGGCTGCATGGAGGCTATGTCGTCTCGACGACGTACGGCGCGAAGAATCAGCTGGAGTTGACGACGGGGGTAAGGACGCGGTTCTAGGATGAGTGGACAGGTCGCACCGGTTTCCGGAAAGGTGGTGCGGCCTGTATCGCTGTATCGCGAACGCACTGCCCTCACTGCGGCTCGCGGCAGGCACGCCCCATCCGGTCCCGGCGCCGGAACCCCAGCGTCTCGTAGATCGTGCCCGCATGATGCGACTCGTCGGCGACCATCACGAGGCGATTCGCACGGCCTGCGGTGCGCGCGATCGCTTCGCTGACGAGCGTCTTGCACACACCGCGATTCCGATACGGCTCGCCGGTCAGCACCGACTGGAAACGCCCTATGCCGCCGATGAAAAAGAGTCCGAGACTGCCGGCCAGTTCGCCGTCGATAAAAGCGCCCCATTCGTCGCCGAGCCCTCGCGAGACGAGCGTCCGGTAAGCCGCCTGCTGCCATGCGACGTAACGGATCGACGTAACGTCGGAGGGGTCGTCCATGTCGGCGAGCAGCATCGTCGCCCACGCATCCCAGTCCTCGTTCGAATTCAGCGGCCGTACTGCCACGGCTGCATTCGTCGACACCCGGCGCAGATCCTCCGGTTGCGCGACCAGCACGCGACACACCGTCGCGTCGTAACCGTGCTGCACGAACGCAGTGAGATCCACCGGATCATCGCCCTGTTCCGCCCACACGAACGTGCGATGCAGGATGCGCGGCGGCGCGCCGACGAGTCGCGCGAAATCTTCTTCAAGTTGGGCGACATCGCTATTCGCAGGTCGTGCCGGCAGCACGAGCATGTTGCCGAAAAAGTATTCGGGTGCATCGGGCGTGCGCGCGACGATATAAGGCTCGCTCTGTTCGACCACACCGATTTCGGCGTGCAGCAGCAGATCGGTCGCGAGGCCGAGGTTCTCGGGTAACTTGAATGCGCCCGTCACCCCGCGTTCACCGGATAGCGCACGTTCCACTGCCGGATCGCGCGCGTATCGCGCTCAAAACCGAGCACGCTCGCCGACGCCGTGTCGAGAAAGAGATGCGCGCCGAACGCCGCCGTTTCCGTGACCCAGCAACCACCGAGCACGCGCAGAAAGTGGCCATGCGAAAACAGCGCGATGCGTCCACCGAGCGGAAGCAGCCGCTCGATCAGCCCAAGCGCGCGCGCCTGGATCTGATCGCGGCTCTCGCCTTGCGGAATCGCCGATTGCCAGATCGCCCAGTCGGGCTCGGTCGAGCGGATGTCGTGCGTCGTGCGGCCCTCGTAGATGCCGTAGTCCCATTCGCTGAGATCGGGCTCTACCTGCGCATGGTCGCCGAGCCCTGCTTCGCGACACGTCTCGCGCGCCCGCACGCGGGGGCTCGTGAACACATGGTCGAACGGTTGCGCGGCGAGCGCCGAGCGCAGCGAACGCGCCTGTTCGCGGCCGTGTTCGGTCAACGGGATGTCGGTGCGGCCTGTGTGTTGTCCGGACAGGCTCCATTCGGTTTCGCCGTGCCGGATCAACCAGATTTCGGTGTGTTCGGAAGGATGGGCAAGCTCGTGGGTACCGGTGCGGGTATCGGTGTTGGAATCGGTCGTGGCCATGATCGAAGTACGCGGGGGTCGTTGAGAATGACGAAAGTGACGTGGGGCAGCGGACCGTGCAGTCCGCATCGATAGCCGACAGTATGCCTCGCGAACGTGCTATACGCTCAATGCCCCGTCTGCTTCAGTGCCTTCAGCGCCATCCGGTCCACCAGCGACGGCGCGATCAGTTTGAGCCACTGTGCGACCTTGCCTTTCGCGGTCATCACCACTTCGCGCCTGCGCCGCATCATGCCGTCCAGCATCAACTGCACGCAGGTATCGACCGACATCGCGTCGTCCTCGCGTAGCCGGCTCTCGCCGAGCGGCTGGCCGTCGGGACCGAAGCCGTTCACGCGCGTCGCGGTCGCTACCACGCCGGGGTACACGACGCACACGTCGACGCCGCTGCCACTCAGTTCGGTGCGCAGCGCCTCGCAGAAACCGGCCAGCGCGAACTTGCTCGCCGAATACGCGGTGCGGCCCGGCACGCCGACCTTGCCGGCAAGGCTCGACACCGCGACCACCAGCCCGCGGCTTTGGCGCAGCCACGGCAGCGCGGCGTGCGTACACCACATCGCGCCGAAGTAGTTCACGCGCATCACCTGCTCGTAGTAGCCGATGTCGGTGACCTGCTCGAAATAGCCGTGCGCCGACACGCCCGCATTGTTCACGAGCACGTCGAGTCCGCCGAACCGCTCCGTGACCGCGGCCACCATCGCCTCGCATTCGGCACGCACTGCGACGTCGACCTTGAGCACCATCACGTCGGCGCCTGGCGTTTCGCTCGCGATGCGTTGCGCGAGTGCGTGCAGCAGTTCGATGCGGCGCGCCGCCAGCGCGATGCGCGCGCCCTGCTGCGCGAGCCGTCGCGCGAGTTCGGCACCGATGCCATCGGACGCACCGGTAATCAGCACGATCCTGCCCGCGAACGGGGACGAAGAAGAGGCCATCGTTCAGTCCAGCAGGTCTGGCTGTTCCTTGACGATGCGTGCATACAGCGGCTGGAACTGAAACCAGCCCGCCTGCGACGATCCGATGATCGCGTACGACTGCCGCGCGGCGGCATCGGAGATCGTTTTGGGCGCGCTACCGATGCGAGCGGCGGCGGCCTCCGCGAGCAACTGCACCTGGCACGAACGCTCCATCGTGATGAACCACCATGCAGCTTCGTCGACGGTCTGGCCGACTGTTAGCAGACCGTGGTTCTGCAGGATCGCCGCCTTGTGCGCGCCGAGCGCGTTCGCAATGCGCTGCCCTTCGTCCAGCTCGACCGCGACGCCGCCGAAATCGTCGTACAGCGCGTGGTCCTGATAGAACGCGCAGACGTCCTGCGTCAGCGGATCGAGCGTTCGGCCGAGCGTCGACCACGCGCGGCCGTAGGTGCTGTGTGAATGTGCAGCGGCGTTCACGTCGCTGCGCGTCTGATGCACACGCGAATGGATCGCGAACGCGGCCGCGTTGACGGGGTAATCGCCCTCCACCACGTCGCCGTGATGATCGCAGCGAATCAGGTTCGACACGTTGACCTGGCTAAAATGCACGCCGAACGGATTGACCCAGAACGTATCGGTGAACTCGGGATCGCGCGCGGTGATGTGACCGGCGACGCCCTCGTCGAAACCGAATTTCGAGAACAGCCGGAAGGCCGCCGCGAGCCGCTGCCTGCGATGCAGCCGCTCTTCGGCGAGGGTCGCGAACTGCGGCGGGCGCGGGACGTTGCGGTACTTGTCCTGCGCGGAAAGCAACGTACTCATCTCTGTCTCCTTTGAATGGCGCCGCGCGGACGTCGTTGTGGGTCGTGCCGATCGCGCCGCCCGCTCCGCACGCTGCAGGTGCCGACCCAGCATACACAAATAGCACGCTCGTTTCGTCGATTTCGCTCGACCGTTGCCTCCAATCGCCGCGAATAAACGCAGATAAATGCGGATAAAAAAGGGGCGTCTCGCGACGCCCCTGCTGCGTTTCCGTACACGGTCACGGCACGGCAGCGACGACCCGAAGGCCGTCACCGCGCACCGTGCACCGTCACGCTACTGTTGCTGCTGTTGCTGCATCTGCTGCAGCGCCTGCTGCTGACGCAGCTGGATGTACTTCTGCACGTCGGTCATCGTCACGCGCCCGCTGTGGGCGGTGTCGATTTCGTCGAAGTGCTTCGAGACGTAGCCTAGGCCGTTGCTCTGCGCCTGCGCCTTCGTCACGGCTGCGCCGTTGCTCAGTGCCGAGTTGGTGTTCAACCTGGCTTCGAGCCGCTGCTGCGCCTGCTGCTGCAGCGTGGTGCCGGTGGCTGCCGCCACCGGTGCGACACGGTTATGAGGGAAAAAAGGACCGTCCACGCCCTTGCTGCCCTGCGGCAGCGTGACGGGTGCCACCGCCTGCGGAGGCAGGGCATGCGCGCTGCTGGCAAGGACGCCAAGGACGATCAACGGAGAAATGCGCCGCAAGATATCGATGAGAGACATGATCGCTCGCAATGAATGATTGAACTGTAGGTTCCCTGAAAATCGCTGTGCGAATCAGGATCAGGGTGCCGTTGCCGTCTGGACCACTGGCAGCGTCGCCGCCGAGGCGCCCGATGCCGGTGTCGAACCCGTCGGCGTACCGGCGGGGCCTTCATCCTGCCACGGCGGCGGCAGGGTCCACAGCGTCAGCGCATCCGGCAGCCGCCTGTTCTGGTAGAACCGCGCCAGGTCTGCTTTCATCTTAGGCCGTGCGACGTCGTCCAGATAGATCATGTGCCCGCCCGGGAAGAAATTGACCTGCAGATCCGCGTTCAGCCCCGGCACCGTCTGCAACCGCGCGAGTTGCTTCTCGGTGGTGAAGAACGGGGTCGCCAGATCGTGGAAGCCGTTTTCCGACAGCACCTTCAACTGCGGATTCAGCGTCAGCGCACCGAGCAGATCGGGGATCGTGTCCGGCAACGGCTGTCCGGCATGCGAGAAGTCCCATACGTTGATGATGGCGTCGTTCAACGGCACGTAGGTCGCATTCGGCGCGGTGTAGCCGAGGTAATCGGGCATCTGCGTCGCGAGCGCGTTCGTGAACGGCTGCGAAATCAGGATGTCCGACGGATCGCCATCGCTCTGCAGCCGCGGGTCCGAATTCGGCAACGACACACGTCCGTCGTAGCGACCGATCGTAAAGCCCGGCTTGAGCGTCGTGCCGTACGGAACCTGCGTGGTGCTCTGGCCGAAGTAGTCCTGCAGCGCCTGTATCGACAGGCTCGACGGGATCTGCCACTGCACGAGCGTCGCGTTGCTGGGGTAGACAGGCGTGCCCAGCGCAGTGGGTATGCCGAGCTGGGTCAGCACCCAGGTTTGCGAATACTTCTGGAACTGGTTGTAGAAGACACTCGCAAACACTTCCTCCTGAAGCGCGAGCAACCCCTGACTGAGCGGCGCCGGCGACACCTGGTCGTAGTACGCCGCCACCTCCGCGTAACCGGGGTAATAACCCGCCAGCGTATCGGTCTGAAGCAGCAGTCCCAGCGTATTTTGCGTGATCGCCACGGCCTCGACCGCATCGTCGAAGTAGTTGAGGATCGACGACTGCAGCGTGATGCCCGTCAGATGCACGCCGGCGGACTCGAGCGCGAGCGCGAGCATGTCGGTGCGCGGCGTGCCGTACGATTCGCCGTACAGATAGATCGGCGAGCTGTTGCGGTTGTTGACGTTCAGATAGCGCTCCACGAAGTCGCGCATGATGTTGACGTCAGCATCGCTGCCCCAGTACTTCTGGTTCGTATTCGGCAGGATCGCTTCGGAAAGACCGGTGCCCGGCGGGTCGATGAAGACCAGGTCGGTCGTATCGATCAGGCTTTCCTTGTTGTCGATCAGCGGATAGTTCGGCCAGTTGTTGCCGAACAGGGGATCGGGCGTCGCGACGCGGGTCGGCGCGAACGAGCCGAGACGCAGCCAGATCGACGACGAGCCGGGGCCGCCGTTATAGACGAACGTCACAGGACGCGGCTTGCCGTTGCTGCTGGGCGCCGTGTACGCGACATAGGACATCGACGCTTCCGGGTTGCCGTTCAGGTCCTGCGCGGTCAGGTGACCCGTGGTGGTCGTGTAGTTGACTTTCGTCTTGCCGGACCACGTGTAGTGCATGACCGCAGCCTTTTCCGAGACCTGCGACACCGCGAGGCCATCTCCCGCATTCGGTGAATACGCGACGGGGTCGACGTACGGCTGGTTCTTGGCCGATGCCTGATTCTGGTTCGGGCTCTGCTGCTGCGCGTCGTTCGCGACCTGCTTCAGACTCGACGCGCTCGCGGACGGCGAGCCGTTGTCTCCGCCGCAGCCCGCCAGCGCGAGTATCCCGACTGTCATTGCACTCAATACGGCTAGCCGGCCGTGACGCACACGGCGATAGCCCGCACAGCTCCTGTCTGGTTTCATCTCTGTCCCTGGTGATAGGTTGGATACGCTTCACAAAGGCCGCTTCCGCCGGGCCGGCACACGACAAACCGGACGACTGGCGCCGTACTGGCGGGAACGCAGTGGTCGTTGCGACCCGGGCGGATCGCAACGTCGTCGTTCAATAGCGGGAATTCACCTGCTTGTCTATTTCGCCTGAATGGCCTATTGAACTGGTAAAGGCACGCTTATTCCTCCGCCTCGTTGACTGAAGGGATTTTCTAATTTCTGCCGCATAGAAAAAATAGTTTGTAAGGAGATAGCTTGTCAAGGCTGGTTATTTTGCAGCGCAAGAGCGTGTTATGCCAACGTCTTGAATCTGTATTAATCTAGAAAGGGAGCGATACGGGGTTCCGGTGCTCGCGAAGTCGTCGCAACTTCGTACGGGAGTGGCCTGCAGGGCCGGTGTGCGCCACGGCGACTGGTTGAATGAACGTTCGGGTACATTTTCCGTTTCCGCCCGATTCTTTCAGATTCATTAAATCGCTATGTTTCTTCAAGCTGGTAAAACCAATATACGAAAATCTGCCTTCATCCTCTTGTCGAGAATTTGATATTTATTGAGCATCGATCCGGTTAACCCTCTCTCCATTTCGTTCCGAAATGCGACGCACATAAATCGCTTATATCGCCGCCAATCGAAAAGACAATGAAAATCCGTGGCAGCGACTATAAAGCCAATGAGCGGAATTTACCGAAAATGGAATGACGCACGCTCGCTCAGGCAAAAATTGCAGATTGCGGGCGGGCCGGATGCGCGGCACGGGCGACCTCATAACGAGGTCGTTGTTGTACGGGTTGTACTGAAGCGAAACGGCCCGATCAGACCGAAGGATGATCGCCGAGCCACGTGTTGATGGCGTCGAGCGCGAGCGTCGCGTTGTCCTCACGGCCCTGGGCGACGGCGTCGTTCATATCGGGAGCGCCGTTGATGTCGCGAAAGATCGACCACTTCCATTCGAGGCCGCTCACCGTCTGCGTGCGGCTCGGCCCCGGCTGCAGCATGCAGAACCAGGAACCGTGTTTGGCGTATAGCGTATCGAACCGGCCAATCGTGAATTGCATGAAGCGCTCCTCGGGTGGGGTGGCCGCCGTGTGAGCGGCGGCGTTCTGCCGAGGATTGTAGCGGCGCAGCCGCGGTGCGGCTACGGCACGAATCGCACTACGCGAACGCACGCATGCAATACGCACGCAACGTGCCGCGCCCGCGCCGCGCTACCTGCGCGAAATCAGCATGCCGATCAGCACCCCGACGCCGAGCGCGACGCCCGCGGTCGTCCACGGCTTGTCGTGCACATAGCCGTCTGCCGCACGCGCGGTCTTGCGGCCTTTCTCGACGACGATCACCTGCGCGTCCGCGGCCTTCTCCCTGACGCTGTCTTTCGCGCGCTTCAGACGGGTCCGTATCTTCCCGACCGTCTTTTCGGCATCGAGCGCATCGAGGCCGGATGCGTGCGCGGCGTCCGCCAATGCCGTACCGGGATCGCCTGCTGCATTGCTGGATATGGACATGCTGGCTCCTTGCCGTGTGATTAAACCGGTCGATGCGTGGCGCATGCCACGCGCTGCGTGCGACATCGCGCGTTCAGATCTTGCCCTGACTCTGACTCTGGCTTTGCGTCTGGGTCTGCTGCACGGTGATCTCGACGTCGAGCGTCTCGGCACTCTGCCCGATCCGGATGCCGGAGACCGGCATCGCATCGCGGTAGTCGAAGCCGGTGGCAATCCGCACATAGCGGTCGTCCGGACAGCGATTGTTCGCCGCATCGAAGCCGACCCAGCCGAGACCGTCCAGATACGCCTCCGCCCATGCGTGGCTCGCCGCCTGATCGTCGACGCCTTCTATCAGCAGATAGCCCGACACGTAGCGCGCCGGCACCCGCAGGACGCGCGCGACCGCGATCAGCACGTGTGCGTGGTCCTGGCACACGCCGTGGCCCTCGCTTAGCGCGGTCTCCGCATCGGTGCCGACACCGGTCGAGCCGGGCTCGAACGCGACGCGTTCGTGGATGGTCTGCATCAGCTCGTGCAGCATCTGGAGCTGCGCGGCCGACGCACTTACCTGCGCGGCGAGCGCCTTCACCGCGTCGCCGGCCTGCGTGAGCGGCGTTTCGCGCTCGAAGATCCACGGCGGCGCGATGCCGTCGGTCATCCCGTAGACGCCGGCGCGGTCGACGGTCTCGACGGTGCCCGCCGCAACGATGACGATCTCGCGCGTGTTGCGCTGGTGGCGCACGAAATCGATACGGTTGCCGTGGCCGTCGGTATAGGACAACGCGGGTTCGACGTCGTCGACGGTCACCCGCCAGTCGATGACCGTCTGTCCGGGCCCGCTCTGCGGACGCAGCCGCAGCCGCTGCAGCGCGTACGGCACGGGTTGATCGTACTGGTAACGCGAGAGATGGCGAATGGCAATACGCATGACCGGCTCAATCGAAGTTGTAGGTCTCGGCGATTTCAAAGCCGAGACGGTGGTTCTGCGCGATGAACGCGGTCAGGAATTCGTGCAGCCCGCCCGCGAAGATTCTCTTCACGGAGTTGTCGGTGAGCGTGGCGAGCGTCGTCGCGGCCGTCTGCTGGCACGGATGCGTGACGCCGTAGTCTTCCGCGAGAAAGCCGAGGTTCTGCACGATGTTCACGTAGCAGAAGTTCAGCGAGCGCGGCATCCGCCCGTTGAGGATCAGGTAGTCGGCGATGTTGGTGGGCTTGTACTGCACGTCGTAGACCCAGCGATACGAGCGGTGCGCGTCGACCGAGCGCAGGATCGATTCCCACTGGTAGTTGTCGAGCGTCGTGCCGACGTATGAAATGGCCGGCAGCAGCAGGTGATACTTGACGTCGAGAATCCGCGCGGTGTTGTCCGCGCGCTCGATGAACGTGCCGATGCGCGAGAAATTGAAGATCTCGTTACGCAGCATCGTGCCGTGGAACGTGCCGCGAATCAGTGCGGCCTCGCGCTTGATGCGGTCGAGCACCGCCGGCAATTCGGCTGAGCGCACTGGCGCGGCGAGTTCGCGACGGATCACCATCCACGCTTCGTTGACGCTTTCCCACGCTTCGCGCGTAAGCGCGGTGCGCACCATCCGCGCGTCCGAACGCGCGGCCTCGATGCTCGACAGTACGCTCGACGGATTGTCCGTGTCGCGCAGCAGATAGTCGGACACCGTGTCGGCCGTGTAGGTATCGTGCTTCGCGCGAAAGCCCTCTTCCGCGCCCGAGGTCACCACCACCGACGACCACGTCGCGGCCGCGTCGGACGTTCTGGTCAACGCCATGCGCAAACCGGCGTCGACCACACGGGCGATGTTTTCCGCCCGCTCGATATAGCGGTGCATCCAGTAGAGCCCGCTTGCTGTGCGACCAAGAAGCATGTGCCGCTCCAGTTCTGTTTCTGTTTGATCGTTGTATGCGTTGCTGCGGCCGGCTGGATCAACCGGATCAGTCGGCGAGCACCCAGGTGTCCTTGGTGCCACCGCCCTGACTCGAATTGACGACCAGCGACCCTTCCTTCAGCGCGACGCGCGTCAGGCCACCCGGCGTGATGCGGATTCGGTCCGACATCAGCACGAATGGCCGCAGGTCGACGTGTCGCGGCGCGAGGCCTTTCTCGGTGAGGATCGGGGTGGTCGACAGCGCGAGCGTGGGCTGCGCGATGTAGTTGTTCGGACGCGTCTTCAGCTTCGCGGCGAATTCCTCCTGCTCCTGCTTCGACGACGCGGGCCCGACCAGCATCCCGTAGCCGCCCGAACCGTGTACTTCCTTCACGACCAGTTCGTCGAGATGCTCGAGCACGTACTTGAGGCTCTGCGGTTCGGAGCAGCGCCACGTGGGGACGTTTTCGAGGATCGACTGGCGGCCCGTGTAGAACTCGACGATCTCCGGCATGTACGAGTAGATGGCCTTGTCGTCGGCGATGCCGGTACCGGGCGCATTCGCGATCGTGATGTTGCCCGCGCGATAGACGTCCATGATGCCGGGCACGCCCAGAACGGAGTCAGGACGGAACGTGAGCGGATCGAGAAACGCGTCGTCGAGGCGGCGGTACAGCACGTCGATCGCGCGGAAGCCTTCGGTCGTGCGCATCGCGACGTGGCCGTCGACCACCTGCAGGTCGCTGCCCTCGACGAGATGCACGCCCATCTGGTCCGCGAGAAACGCGTGCTCGTAGTACGCGGAATTGTGAATGCCGGGCGTCAGCACCGCGATGGTCGGATTCTCCGCGTTGCCGCCCGGCGGACACACGGCCGCGAGCGATTGCCGCAGCAACTGCGGATAGACTTCGACCGGCCGCACCTTCACGCGCTGGAACAGCTCGGGGAACAGCTGCATCATCGTCTCGCGGTTCTCCAGCATGTACGAGACGCCCGACGGCGTGCGTGCGTTGTCCTCGAGTACGTAGAACTGGTTCTCGGCGGTGCGCACGATATCGACGCCGATGATGTGCGTATAGACGTTACCCGGCGGACGAAAGCCGATCATCTCCGGCAGGAACGCCTCGTTCTGCGTGATCAGTTCCCTGGGCACGCGCCCCGCCCGGACGATCTCCTGACGATGATAGATGTCGTCGAGAAACGCATTCAGCGCCATCACGCGCTGTTCGATGCCCTGCGACAGCCGCGTCCATTCCGCACTGGAAATAATCCGCGGGATGATGTCGAACGGGATCAGCCGTTCGGCCGCTTCCTGCTGGCCGTACACCGCGAACGTAATGCCGGTCTTGCGGAACACGCTTTCCGCGTCCGTCGCTTTCTGCGCGAGATTCGCGGGATCCTGCGTATCGAGCCATTGCTTGAGCAGCTCATAGGGCGCGCGAACGCCGTCTCCGGACGTCAGCATCTCATCGAATGGCTTCACTGCTGTCCTCCGTGGATCCTGTCTATACGTGTGGCTTTTTGTCGTGCTAGTGCGGATCGTTGTCGTACACGCTCTGTGTCAGCGTAACCGACGGAATTGTCGGCTTCAATAGCGTTCGTGCGCGACCCCGTACACCATACCATCCAGCGACCAGCAGCAGCGCCACTATCGGAGTCGATGCGACGGTCCATGTGCCGTTCGGATAGTCGAAGGCCATCAGCACCAGCACCCCCACCAGGAACGCGAGCGTGAGCCACGACGTGACGGGCGCACCGGGCATCCGGAACGTGACAGGCTCCGCTTCGCCGCGTGCCACCGCGCGCCGGAACTGCATCTGGCAGACGATGATGAAACCCCACGTGCTGAGAATACCCAACGACGCGATGTTCAGCACAATCTCGAAAACACTCGACGGCACGAGGTAGTTCAGCAAGACGCCGAAGACGTAGATCGCGACGGTCACGAGAATGCCCGCGTAGGGAACCGATTGTGCGCTCATCCGGCCGAGGAACGCCGGCGCCGAGCCGCCCATCGACAGCGCGCGCAGCACGCGGCCGGTCGAATAGAGACCGGAGTTCAGACTGGAGAGTGCCGCCGACAGCACGACGATGTTCATCACCGAGCCGACGCCCGGCACGCCGAGTGCGCCGAAGAACGTGACGAACGGGCTTTGTCCCGCGCGGTACGCGCTCCACGGCAGCAGGCAGACCAGCAGCACGACCGCGCCCACATAGAACAGCGCGATCCGCCAGATCACGCTGTTGATCGCGCGCGGCAGCACCTTGCGCGCGTCCTTGCATTCGCCGGCCGCCGTACCGACCAGTTCGACGCCCGCGAACGCGAACACCACGCCCTGCACCAGCACGAGCGCGGGCAGCAACCCGTGTGGGAACAGCCCGCCGTTCTCGCTGATCAGATGCACGCCCGTCGTATTGCCCGCCACATGCATGCCGGTGCCGAGAATGACCGTGCCGATCACGAGGAACAGCGAGATCGCCGCGACCTTGATCAGCGCGAACCAGAACTCCATCTCGGCGAACCACTTCACGCCGATCAGGTTCATCGCCGCGACGATGCACAGCGCGATCAGCGCGAACACCCACTGCGGCACCGCGAGGAAAGCGCCCCAGTAGTGCATGTAGAGCGCGACCGCGGTGATGTCGACGATGCCGGTCATCGCCCAGTTCAGGAAGTACATCCAGCCCGCGACGAACGACGCCTTCTCGCCGAGAAACTCGCGCGCGTACGACACAAAGCTGCCGCTGCTCGGCCGGTGCATCACGAGTTCGCCGAGCGCGCGCAGGATCAGGAACGAGAACACGCCGCACGCGAGATAGACGAGCGCGAGCGACGGCCCCGCGATCTGCAGCCGCGCACCGGCACCGAGAAAGAGCCCGGTGCCGATCGCGCCGCCGATCGCGATCATCTGAACCTGACGGTTGCCCAACGTCTTGTGATAGCCGGATTCGTGCGACTCGAGCCAGCTCTTTTTGTCGATCTCACCACTGGGAACGGCGGACGCAGGGGATTGCGGGATATCGGGAGTAGCCATGTCAGTTCATCCTTGCACTTGAGCGCTTGACTTCAAAAACTGAGCGGAGATACCGTAAGGACGCGTACGCGCGTGCAGGTCATCGCGGATATGCGGATACGCGGACACATCATTTCACTCGACCGGTCAGGAGAGACACGCCCCGACACGATGGCATTCACCCTCCATGCGAGGCAACCACACCAGCAACGAGAAAGCGAGCACCAGGAACGATCGGCAGGATCGCCAGGAATCTGGCGCGGTGGCCGCTTCAACGTGACGAGGGCATTCAGGCATACGGTATGTAGCCCAATTTATCGGGGCAATGCCCATGCGTTTTTCGACTAACGGCTAGCCAAAAACGCATCTGTCCTGAAAACGCATCACGGCGGCCGACGCCACCGGCATCGCACCGGTGGCCGATGTGGACGACCCAATACGAGTGACAGCTATGGAAGCGAAGTGGTTGGAAGACTTTCTCAGTCTCTCGGATACGAAGAGTTTTTCGCGTGCGGCGCGCAGCCGCCATCTCACGCAGTCCGCATTCAGTAGACGAATCGTCGCGCTCGAAACGTGGATGGGCACCCGGCTCATCGACCGCAGCGTGAATCCGGTCGCCTTGACGCCCGCGGGACGCATGTTCCGCAGCCTCGCGGCCGACATCCTGCGCAGCATGCATGCGGCGCGCAGCCTCGTCGGCGGCTACGAGCAGTTCGCCGAGAACGATCACGTCGTGCACTTCGCGGTCGCGCACACGCTGGTCTTCACGCTGTTTCCCGACTGGCTGAAACGCCTCACCGACCACCTCGGCAACGTGATGGCACGGGTGCAGGCGGTCAACGTGCCCGAGGGCGTACAGCAGCTGGTCGCGGGCGACTGCGATCTGCTGATCGGCTATCACCATCCGCAGTTGCCGGTCGCGCTCGACCCCAATCACTTTCCGTTCATGACGCTCGGCGTCGAGCGCATCCTGCCGGTGTCCGCGGCGGGCAGCGACGGACGTCCGCTCTTCGAACTACCCGGCAGAAGCGGTCGACCGCTGCCGCTGCTCGCGTATTCGTCGGGTGCGTTTCTCGGCAACGTGGTGGAGATGCTGCTGATGAACGCAGCCGAACCGTACGCGCTGTACCGCTGCTTCGAGACACACATGTCGGAGGCGCTGAAGGGAATGGTACTGGCCGGCCATGGGATCGGCTGGTTGCCCGAGAGCTGTATCGCGAAGGAACTGGCCGACGGGCATCTGGTGCGCGCGGGCTCGGACGTATGGTCGACCGATCTCGAAATACGGTTGTATCGTCCGGTCAAGCAGCGCGGTCAGGCGGCCGAGCGGCTGTGGGCTTATGTGAGTAATCAGTCGGTGGAGGCTACAGTTGCCGCTGAGCCTGTGCCGGAACTCGTGGTGCCGCGGTAGAAGCGCCAGGTGTGCCAGGCTCGCGCGCTATCCGATGCGCGAAGCCGGAAATCGGTGAATCGGTGAATCGGTGACCGCGATAAAACGATTTCGTCTTTTTCATCGCGGCATCTTGACCAACGACCTCGCCAATATGAAAAAGCTGACGGCGCCGCATCATAGGTTCCCCTTGACGTTCCAGATCGTCATCCTAATATTTCGCATGTAATTATTAGAAAGCAGAGGCGCACCAAAGCGCCAGGGGAAGTGATGTGCTCCGTGCTCTCCGCCGGTGGCCGCATCGATCATCCACCATTCTTAAAAGAAGGTAGCCCTCCCCAGCACCGGAGCGTATTTCACGCAACGCACGCTCCGTGAAGCGGTCTCATCGACGAATTCCTTTCCCATTGCTTCCTGGCAAGGCGTTGCCGCGTCACAAGATGGGGAAGCGTCATGCAATTCCGTATGCGTCGCAGAAGTCTGTTCTGAAACCTGGCCTGAAACCTGGCATATGTCGCGGCACTAGCTCGCCTGATTATGAGTGTGCTTGCCGATGCCCTGCTGCAATGCAAATGCGGCGATATGCCATTGACAAAAAAGGACAAAAGATGAAAACAGATCGTTACGCAAATGTAATAAATGCTCGTCAAATACTTCGAAGGCTTATATGCACTGCGGTGCCAACGCTGACGCTGGCCGTTGGCGTTGGCGGGATTTTTCTTGCCTCGGCTTCGGCCGCGACCGTTCCGCCCGACCAGCCCTACGTGGATAACACCGCTTATGCATTCGGCGCTACCGATGGCCTGGCAGCACAGGCCGTGAACGAGAATACCGCGGTGGCTCATCACGAGTTGACTTACACCGCAAACCACCGGAAGGTCGAGTACACGACCACGACCGGACATCTGACCGCCATGGACGCCAATGGCAACCCTGAAGCGTCGATGTTCTACGTTGCCTATATCGCGAAGAACCGAGGACCGTTCCCGCGTCCGGTTACTTTTTTCTACAACGGCGGTCCTGGATCTTCGTCGATCTGGCTGCGGCTCGGTTCGTTTGCACCGAGCCGGGTAGCCACGCCCGATCCGTACACCACCGGCTGGCCTAATTTTCCGCTGGTGGATAACCAGGAAAGCCTGATCGATACCACCGACATGGTATTCATCGATCCTCCGGGCACAGGATTTTCTGAAGCTGTATTGCCCAACACCAATAAGAGTTTCTGGGGCGTCGATCAGGATGCCGGCGTAATGCGGGATTTCATCCTGCGTTATCTGGCAGTCAATCCGCGGCCTGATTCTCCGATATATCTGTACGGAGAATCGTATGGCACACCGCGTACCGATGTGCTGGCACCCTTGCTGCAACAAGCGGGGGTGAAGCTAACCGGGATTGTCTTGCAGTCATGCATTCTGGACTATAACGACCAGTACCCGAGCGCCTCGGATTTGCAGCGCGCCACCGACTACACGGTATCGCTGTTGCCGGGCTACGCGGAAGTGGCTGCATTCTTCGGACTGGTGACGCCGCCTCCGCCGTTTGGCTTGCAGGTGACGCCGCCACTGCCGTGGTTACGCAGCTTCGCCAAGATGATGCGCGAGTTCTCGACCCGGGACTATTCGCAATTCCTGCCGTACGGCCCGACCTTCCTTGGCCTGGCTAATCCGCCGGTATTTCCGACGCCGGCTGTGTATACGCAACTGTCGGCGGAGAGCACGGTCAACGTCAGCGCATTGAGCGCTTATCTGGGACCGAATCCACTCAATACCGCGCTGATTCCCGGCTACACCATCGGCGGTTACGACGGCCGCGTTTCCGCGGCGAACAACAGCCCGATCATAGCCAGCGATTCCGATCCATCCGATGCGTTGTTGTCCACGCCGTTCCCGCTGATTCTGAACCAGCAGTTGCCCGACTATCTGAAATACACCGCGCCGAATGCCACCTATGTGACGTTGAGCGATACCGCCAACGGGAACTGGGATTTCAGCCATGGCGGTCTGTCGGAGCCGGACACGATTCCCGACCTGCTGGCCGCGCTGACGCTCAACCCGCATCTCAAGGTGCTGGTTGAAAACGGCTACCACGATCTGGTCACGCCATTCTTCATGACCGAAAAGGATCTGGGACGGCTCAAGAGCGTGAAGGGTATCCGGCCGGATATCCAGGTCACGCACTATGCCGGCGGTCATATGATCTATCTGGAAGACACCTCGCGGCCGCACATGAAAGCCGATCTGGTGAGTTACTACTACGGCTTCCCGATCGAGGGTGCGATGAAATTCAGGCAATTACCGCAACCGTGGTCCGATCAGCCACCGGCCGGTACGCCTTAGGCGTTTGTTGCTATTCGCAGAACCAGCGTCAATGGCGCTGGATCGACCATGATCAAGAAAGGCGTTAAGGAAATACCATGAAAAGTACACTTTATGCGATGGCATTTGCCCTGTGTGCAATGGCCGGCGTGGCGCAAGCCAGCGATATCGGCGCGGCTCCCGCGGGCCGCGTCGTGAGGCACGTGGATGGGCCGTTCTTTCCTGCCACGAGGCCGACCACAGCGGCGCCGGTAGCATCGACTGGCGATGCGCTGCAGGCGCAGGCTATGACGCGTCTAAAAACCAGCTTCGATGCGGCCGATGTGACAAAGAGTGGTTCGTTGACGCAGCAACAGGCGCAGAAGAACAGATTGGGTTATATCGCCAACAACTTTAGCCAGATCGACGTCAACAAGACCGGTAAGGTGACCTTCGACGATGTGAAGCGTTATCTGCAATCGCAGCCGTAGTCGATTGACTCCCTGCACGGGAGTCAATCATGGAAAAGCGCAGCCGATGCATCGGGCTGCGCTTTTTTAGTTGTCGCTGGCTGCGACCGACACTGCCGCCTACGGGATATCGAGTGCCGGTCGAGCGTGCGCTTTCGCAAATATCAGGCGTCGCGTTGCGAACCGGCGGTGTCGGCAGGAGCGTCGACTTCGCTGTGTGCGATCGACGTTGCGGTGGGTACTTCACCTGCTGCATCAGCGGTCGCGGTCGTCTCAGTGGCGACAACCTCAACGGCGGCAACCTCGGTGGCAGCAACCGGAGCGGCAACTTCCGCCTTCTTCGCCGCCGGCTTCGCGCTACGCCCTTTCTTCAACGCCAGCGCGCGCACCGCGTCGGAGCGCGTCACTTCCCCTGCCTCGTTGCCTTCCAGATCGACCCGCTTCGCGCCTTCGACCATGCACGCCCAGTAGCGGCTGCCGCGGCACCACGTACGCAGCGCGTCGCGTAGCCCCGCCTCGTCGACGCCCAGCACTTTCGCGTGCGTCAGCAGATCCTCAAAGACGCCGACCTTCAGCGGCACCTTCGGCGCCGGGTTCTTCGGGAACGCGAGCGGGAAACGCTTCTGCAGCCGTGCGAAAGTCTGCACCACCGGATCGACCGGTTTCGCTTTTGCGGCATGCGCGGCGGCAGACGCGGCCGCGTTCGCAGGCGCGTTTCTGGCCGCTGCATCAGCAGCCCCGTTCGTAGCCCCCTTCGCAGCCCCCGGCGCGGCCGGAGACGCCGACGCCGGGCGCGCGGGACGCGCCGGCCGGGACTTTTTCGGCGCCTGCTGCGCCCGCTGTTGCTCCGCCTGTTTCTTGAGTTGCGCTTTCAGCGCGGCCAGTTGTTCGAAGCCCATGACGCCTGCCAAATCGATAAAAGCCTCGATTGTACCTGCGGCGCCGGTCGATTCGCTCGCGGCGAACACCGCTCAGCCAGCTGGCATTGCCTCAAGCCGGTTTGCCGAATCCTGCAGCCCGCCGAGAATACGGTCAGCCACCTTCTGCGGAAACCCGCGCGGCAACGTCGCCGCGACCTGCGCGACCACACCTGGCGTCGCGCCGATCAGTCGCTGGATCACCGGCTCGGCGGTCGGGCCGTAGTGGCAGAGCGGCGCCATTGCGTTGAAGTGGCGGCGCGTGACGTTGCGCATCAGGTAGTGCCGGTTCTTGCCCGTGACGGCCATCGCGAGCTTCGCCTTGTGCCACGACCACTGGTTCGCAGCGGCGCCTTCGACCGGCCAGATCGACATCACGTCGTAAAGCGGCGTCATCCGGAAGCGGCCGCCCGGCCGCAGGTGGATGCTGAAATTTTTCGCGTGGCCGTCCGGCGCCGCGAGCATCCAGAAGAGCAGTTGCGCGGCCAGCAGCCTCTCGAGATCGTCGGCCGCATGCGTGGATTGGCGCAGGATCGCCGCGATTTCGCGCACGCCCGGGCCGCCATCCGCTTCGTACTTGCGATGCGGCGCGATGCCGAGCGCCTGGCAGAAATCCTCCTGCGGCAGCCGCAGCAGACGCTGCGCACGCGGATGCTTCACCCGGTCGAAGCGCGTCACCGACAGCACCTTCTGCGAGCCGAACGTGAGAATTTCGCTGTCGGGCACCGGCAAGCCGTACGCGCGCAGGATCGCGAGACACAGCCATTCGTTCTCGACCGACGTGCTGAGATCGGCCCGCTTGTTGCCGACAAGGCCGAGCGGCAGCTTCAGGATGTGCGTCGTCGGCGTGGCGCCGTGCGGACGCATCCAGCGGCCGCGATGGCGCAGCAGCGCGGTCTTCTCCTGCGCGCCGGCGATCGAAATGCGAAAGTCGTCGTCGTCCGCGGCGCCGATCGACGGGCCCGTGGTGTCGAGCAGCAGCCGCTCGATGTCGTCGTCGGAAAGCCGCGTGCCGTCGATCCGGTCGACGCCCACCGGCGCCTCGTCTTCTTCGAGCAGTTGCACCGCGCCCACGCAATCGCGGCCGATGGCGCGCAGCAGATCGAACGCCTCGATGGTATCGGTCCGGAAACGCGCGGCGAGCCGGCGACGGATCGCCTGGCTGTCGGGCAGCAGATTGTCGAAGTAATTGCGCACGCGGTCGCCCTTCAGTGGCGTGTCGCCGATCCCGAACGGCAGCGACAGCGACAGCGGCCGCCCTTCGGGCGAGCGCTTCCACGTAGGCTCGTAGTGCAGTTCCATGTCGCCGCGCGTCGGCATGTGCCACGTGCCGACGCGCTGGCCGTTGGCCCAGATCGACAGTGCGCGGGAGCGGGAGGCGCGGCCCATCGTCACCACTCCGCCTGTGCGTGGTCCGCCACTGCATCGCCCTTCGACTGCACGCACAGTTCGAGGCCGTACAGCGCGGTCAGCGCGAGCATCTGGTTCAGCGTGATCGTCTCGGTAGCCGTGGTCTCGAGCAGCGACAGCCGCGGCTGCCCGATGCCGACCCGCGACGCGGCTTCCGCCTGCGTCATGCCCTTCGCCTTCCTGGCCGACGACAGGATTTCTGCCAGTTGGGCCGGCGTACTCATGACAAGTTTCATGGCGAATATTCCCATGGAGAATATCCACACTATATTCCTGTCAGGAATAATATTCAAATATTCCTATAGAGAATATTTTACGTTTATGCTCTACACGAATAATACCGGACGCAGACACACCGCATAGCGACGCCCCGTCCACACTCAACCGTCGCGGAAAATAAAGCTATACGCGCTGAGCGCCGGCACGCCACCGAGATGCGCATACAGTACGCGCGAGCCCGGCGGGAATTCGCCGCGCCGCACCTTGTCGATCATCCCGTGCATCGACTTGCCTTCGTAAACCGGGTCGGTCAGCATGCCTTCGTGCCGCGCACACAGCCGGATCGCTTCGAGCGTCCCTTCGTTCGGCAGGCCGTATTCGGGTCCGCCATAACGCACGTCGAGCACGACGTCTTCAGCCGCGATGTCGCGACCGAGATCGACCTGCTCCGCGGTATTGCGTGCAATTCGCAGAATCTGCGCATGCGTCTGCTCCGGTTTCGCCGATGCGTCGATACCGATCACGCGATCGGCGCGTCCATCAGCGGCGAATCCCACGACCATCCCCGCCTGCGTGCTGCCCGTCACCGAGCACACGACGATGTAATCGAAGCGAAACCCCAGTTCCGCCTCCTGCTGCCGCACCTCTTCCGCGAAGCCGACGAAACCCAGGCCGCCGAGCGGATGATCCGAGCAGCCGGCCGGAATCGCATACGGCTTGCCACCCGCATCGCGCACACTTTGCAGCGCGTCCTCCCAGCTGCGGCGAAACCCGATGTCGAAACCGTCGGGCACGAGACGCACGTCGGCGCCCATCATCCGCGACATCTGGATGTTGCCGACCCGGTCGTACACCGCATCGTAGTAGTTGACCCAGTTCTCCTGCACCAGCACGCACTTCATCCCGAGGTGCGCGGCGACCGCGGCAACCTGGCGCGTCTGGTTCGACTGGATGCCGCCGATCGACACCAGCGTGTCGCAACCCTGCGCCAGCGCCTCGGGAATCAGATATTCGAGCTTGCGGGTCTTGTTGCCGCCAAACGCGAGACCGCTATTGCAGTCTTCGCGCTTCGCGTAGAGCTCCACTTTGCCGCCAAGGTGTTCGGACAGCCGGCGCAGCGGCTGGATCGGCGTCGGGCCGAAAGTCAGCGGATAGCGGGGAAAGCGTTTCAGGTTCATGGAGGACCTCGGTTCGTCGATGGACGCGGGACGGGACATGGAACGGGGCCGTCGTTGCGGTTGATACATGGTAGGAAATTACAGGCAAAATGAGCTTGCGAATTCGGCATTCAGTACCGAATATCCACTTTCACATCGGCTTTTTGACTTTCCTAAATTTTTCAGGACCGTTCATGAACGCAACAAAATTTCGCCGCGTGCCTGACCGTACCGCGCATACCGAACGGGCCCCGACGCCGCTCGACCGGATCGACCGCGCGATCCTGAAGCAGCTGCAGCAGGACGCATCGATCTCGAACGTGAGCCTCGCCGCGCGCGTGAAGCTGAGCGCTCCGGCCTGCCTGCGGCGCGTCGAACGATTGAAGGAAGCCGGACTGATCCGCCGCGTCGTCGCGCTGCTCGATCCCGAGGGACTGGGCGCGGGGATGGCGGTCGTGATCGGTTTCGTGCTCGACCGGTCGACGCCGGAGTCGTTTGCCGCGTTCGAAAAAGCGGCGCGCAAGGTCGTCGGGTGCATGGAGTGCCATGTCGTGACCGGCGAATTCGATTACTTCATGCTGATCCGCACGCGCGACAGCGACAGCTTCAATCGGCTGCACGCGGAGCAACTGCTGTATCTGCCCGGCGTGCGGCAGATCCGCAGCTTCATGGTGCTCAAGGAAATTATGTCGACGACGGAGATCCCGCTGTCGTGAGTGGCACCGAGCCGGCGTACCTCATGGCTCCTGCGGTACGATGCGAGACAGGATCACGTGCGCGGAAACGCGGAGAGTCCGCTGGCAATGGTCAGCGTGACAGCGTGTCCGATGCCAAACGTAAGGCTACTGCAGAAAATATGATCATCGTCAGGCTCACGCTCGCTGTCCTCCTGCTGTTCGCGATACTTGCCATCGAGGTCGGCGCAGCCCAGGTGCTGAACATCATTGGCACGCGTGCGTCACAACGCAGACGAAGACGAAAAACCTGACACGCGTCGACGGAACATGAAAGCAGGCGTCAGCAACGGTGAAGTCCGGCGCATCGCACCGGACCTCGCCACGCGAACCGCACGTCACATCATGCGGCCCGCGCGCACTTCACCCGAACGTCACCCGAGCGTCACCATTACTCGGTCTTCTGGCGCAGCTTGAACTGCCCCTGGAACCGGATCGTCGGACGTTGCGGCTGCACCTGGTCGGCGGACTGCACCTGCGGCGTAGCCTTGAACTGCTGACGCATCACGGCGAGCGCAGCCGGGTTGATCGAACCGATGCTCGTCGCCCGCGACGGCGCGGCGAGACCCGACTTCACGAGCAGCGCGGCTTCCATCTGCAGGCTGGTCAGCAGCACCGGGTCCTGCAATGCGCTGCCCTGGGCCAGCAACTGGCTCCACGCGTTGTCGCCGTAGTTCGTCACGTAGTAGTCGAGCCCGGTCGGGTCGGCCAGCACCGCGGAACAGCCGTCGAGCCGCACCTGCATCTGCGTGTCCTTCATCGCGATCGTCTTGCGGTTCGTGAGACCGTTGCCGTATGCGAGCGTCAGCGGAATGGTCCACTGTGTACCCGGATACTGGTTCTGGTTCGGATACGGCGACTGCTTCAGCGTCACGACGGTCTGGTTCTTCGTCAGGTCGCATTGGGTATCGAGCGACACCAGCGGTACGCCGGTCTGACGCACGAAGCTGTCGCCGATCGGACCGATCGACTGGCCGCTCGCCGTCGACAGTTCGTCCCACAGACGCTTCGGCGTACCGTTGCCCAACTGGTAGTCGGCCAGATACTGTTGCAGCCCCTTACGCAGCACATCTTCGCCGAGATAGTTCTCGAGCATCTTCAGCACGTGACCGCCCTTGTCGTACGTGAACGCGCTCGCGCTCAGCACGAAATCGTTCGACGCCCACGCGTTGAAATTCGGCTGCACCGGGAACGACGTCGACTTCAGGTCCGCCGAGATCACCGCGTACTTGTTGCGTACTTCGTTGACCCAGTTGAAGCGGTCCGGGAAGAAACGGATCTTGGTCTTGGTCTCGAAGAACGTCGCGAACGACTCGTTGAGCCACACGTCGTCCCACCAGTCGAGCGTCACGAGATCGCCGAACCACTGGTGCGACGCTTCGTGCGTCAGAACCACGAGGCCGTAGTCGGACATCGGCGTGCCGGGCGGTGGCAGGATGTCGTCGGCAAACTCGAGAATCGCCCCCCAGTTCTCCATGCCGCCAAAGTTCAGATCCTTCTGCGCCTTGAACGCATCGTTCGCCGCGATCGTATCGAACTTCTTCAGCGGCAACGGGATGCCGGTATAGCGGTAGTAGTAGTCGAGCGCCTGCTTCGTTTCCTGCATCGCGGGCTTCGCCCAGTCCTTCATGCCGGGCGGCGTGAAGAAGCGCAGATGCAGACCCTTGCCGTCGGGCAGCGGGCTCGTGAAGTCGTCCTCGAGCACGTCGAACTGACCGCCGCCGAAGAACAGCAGATACGACGGCATCGGCGGTGTCTTTTCGAACGACACCAGCTTGTAGCCGCTATCGACGTTCACCGCCGGCAACTCCGCCGCGTTCGACACGACACGCCAGTTCTGCGGCACTTCCGCGCTGACCTCGTAGGTCGGACGGAACGCGGGCTCGTCCCAGCCCGGGAACCATTGCCGCGCGAGATCGCTTTCGCCCTGCGTGAGGATCGCGCCGCTGGTGGTACCGTCGGTCGACTTCAGGTCGACGCGGAACACGCCTTCGGCGGCCGAGCAGCCTGGGTAGTGATCGTCGCCGCAACTGCCGCCGGTCTTCGCGACCGGGTCGTCATAGGTCTTGAAGTTGATGATCCCGGACCACTCCATATGCAGCGAATACGTGCCCGCTGCGATCTGCCCGCTGACCGGTCGCAGCTGGTAGTGGTCGCCGTCGTCCTGCGGCGTCGCGATCAGCTGCACGTTGCCCGGCTGCAGCGTCGTCTTGCCGTTGACGAACTTGACCCGGTGTCCGGCGATCACGATCGCGTTGACCGGTTTGAGCACCTTGATCTCGACGTCCGCGCGGCCGTCGAACGAAGACAGCGCCGGATTCGGACGGAACCAGAGCTTGTAGTTGAGCGGCGTCACCGTGTCGGGCAACTCGACCGGCGAAACCGTCTTGTTGATCGTCGGATTGGCGACGGCCGGTGCGGCCGGCGGCACGACCGCGGCTTCGGACGCGGGCACGGATGGGCCCGTCTGGGTCTTGTTCGAAATCGACTGCGGGCTGTCTCCGCCGCCGCACCCGTTCAACACCAGTATCCCGGCTAATGCCAGGCACTGTATCTGCAATCGGAAATTTATACGCATTTTGATCCTCAACCGGCAAAATGACTGGAAAATGTGCGGTTATAACCTCGTTATTGATGGATTCACTTTTCGCGAAGCGAATGGTCTCCCACGCGAGTAACCGGAGTTCTCGACAAACGGACGTGCATTACCCTCAGCGCGATTAGCTGATTCTTTGCATGCTCATTCCCTGGTTAGAAAAACAGTTTGAAGGAAGCCATTCTGGCGCGGCTTCGTCTTCGCAGAATTCGCCATGCACCCGGGCGGTCTGATTGCCTTTGCTGGAAAGATATTCAGACCGGCGGGCTGTCGGCGATGGAAGGAAGATTAATTTGGCAAACGATACCGTGTCAACTTGCTTTCAAAAAATTTCTTCCCGGAAGGTAGTTGAAAACAATTATTGAGGATTAGCTTGTTGACACGCATTGACACAACAATTAATCGGTGGATTCGCGATTAACCTGTATTAATGGTTTCTCCGCATTGCAGCAGAATAAAAATGCCGTGCTTTAATCTCGATGAATCGATCGAATATCAAGATACAGATGGAAGAATATGAGAAGGGATATCGGCGGCCACGCTTACGCGGTCGCCGCCCGCCGATCACGACGACGTCAACGCTGAGCGATGAAACGCGGCCGCTGTCTGGCAGCGAGTCGAAGGGGTGCAAGCCGCGCTGATATCGGCGAGGGGTACGCCGCTATGGCGGCCACCTAGCGGCCACCGCGAGCGTCACACCGCGTCAGTCGAGCACTGCCGCCTGCTCGTAGTCATCCGTAGCCGGCGCACCGACCAGTTCCGCTTTCGTGTGCACGAGGCTGAAGCGCTCGGCGGGCGGCGTGCCGTTCAGATGGAAATTGCCGACTGCGGTCTCGCGCTGGATCGCCGGATTGTGCGACGCGATCACGCGCGCGTTGCGCCAGTGACGATCGAGTCGCAGCGCTTCGCTCGTCGCCGATGCGCCGCCCACTTCGAACACCAGCGTCGCTGCCTCTAGCACCTGCTCGATCACGATCTGCTGCGCCTGGTACGCTTCGACGTCGAGCGCGATGTAGGTGTCGGTCGTCGCGCGGCCGGCGAGCCGGTCTTGCCATGCCCTTTCGAGCGCAGCAGACACCGCGCTGACGAGACTCTCCGCCGAATACACGAGGCTCGCGAGACGCCCCACCACGCGATGCACGAGCGGGTTGTCGCGCGGACTCGAACGGCCCGCCACGCCGAACGTGCGCGTTCGACCGCGCACGAACGTGACGCCGTCGCGCAGCACCGCACGCGCGATGCCCGCGAGCGTCGCCAGATGCACGGTCTGATAGAACGCGGTCAGCGACGTATTGCGACGTGGCTCGGAGCCCTTGTAGCGCACGAGAATCTGATCGTCGGGCACGTGGACTGCATCGAAGCGCGTCGTGCCGCTTGCGGTCAGGCGCTGGCCGAAGCCGTCCCAGTCGTCGAGACGCGTGACGCCCGGTGCATCGCCGCGCACCAGCACGCGTACATCGTCGTCGCCATCGTGCGACGCCACGTCGATCCAGTCCGCGTACAGCGTGCCGGTGCTGTAGTACTTCTCGCCGTTCAACGTCCAGCCGTCGCCGTTCGTGTTGCGCGACAGCGTGACCGTGTTGTGCGTTGCGCCCGTGCGCTCCGAGATCGCTGCGCCGACCGTCTCGCCTGCGGCGATCCGCGTGAGCCAGCGTTCGCGCAGCGCTTCGTCCTCGCTTTCGAGCCGCGATTCGATAAAGCCGAAATTCACGCGCAGGATCTGCGGCAAGTTCGAATCCGCTTCGGCGAGCCGCGTCAGCAAGCGGAAAAACTGCGGCAGCGTCGCACCCAGGCCGCCGTAGCGGCGCGGCACGCGCAGCGCGGGGAAACCAGCTTCCTTCAGCCAGTGCACGGGGTCGTACGCCAGTTCGCGGCGCTGTTCGCGGTCGATGTTGCCCGCGGCAATGCGTTCGAACACGGGCGCAAAGCGGGCATCGAGTTCGGCGTCGTTGGCGGGCGCTTCCGTGTCCCGAAACGGGACCGGGATCGTCGTCATGGTGCTCTCCGGTAGGTCTGCAACGAGCCAGAATAGATTTCGGGTGTGGTCGCAGGCAACCAAGAAAAGGCGATAACGATATGCAGGGATACGTGCACGTCGTGGCTTTCGCGTTGCAGACATGAACTGCTCAATGCGCCGGCGGCGTCCAGATCCGAATATCAGTCGCCTTCAGCGTCGCCGGAATCAACCCGGCCGCATGATACGTATCGGCGATCCGCTGCTGGTCGCCGAGCTGGTCGCGCCGCACCGGCACGATCGCATAGCTGCGCCGACGGTTCGCGAGTTCGACGGTCGGCGCCGGCAGGTTGCCCCACACCGGCGCGAGAATCTGCGCGGCTTCCTGCGGATGCGCCTTCACCCATTTACCGGTTTCGTTCAGTTCGTCGAACACGACACGCAGCACGTCCGGATGACGCTCCGCGAACGATGTCGTCGCCGTATAGAAACGGTTGTACTGCGCGAGCCCGTCCGAGCCGTCGGCGACCACGCGCACGTGCGCTTCGCGCTGCTGCGCGGCAAGGAACGGATCCCAGATCACCCACGCATCGACGTTGCCGCCGCGAAACGCGGCGAGCGCGTCGGGTGCTTCGAGGTAACGGACCTGGATGTCGTTGATCGTCAGGCCCGCCTTCGCGAGCGCAGCCAGCAGCAGGAAATTGCAGCCCGAGCCTTTCGATACGGCGACGCGTTTGCCCTTCAAATCAGCGACCATATGGATCGGCGAGTCGGGCGGCACGATGATCGCCTGCGCGGACGGCGCCGATGTTTCCTCCGCGTAATACGTGAGCGGCGCGTTGGCGGCTTGCGTGAACAGCGCGAACGCATCGGCGACGTCCGCGTGCAGATCGACGCTCCCCGCGTTCAGTGATTGCAGCAGGCCCGTCGAGAACTCGTGCCAGCTGACGTCGTAGCCAAGCGCGCCGAGCTTCTTCTCCAGCTCGCCGGTACGCTTGAGCAGGAGAAACAGCGTCGACGAACGCTGGTAGCTGATCGACACGGTCTCACGCGCCTCCGCGGCACGCGGTGCGAGGAGCGCGCAGGTCAATGCACCGGCAAGTGCTAGCCCCGCAGAAAAGGTTCGCAGACGAAAGAGTCGGAAAAGGAAGGCACGCATTGATCGGAATCCGGTTAACCAGGGAACCGACCAATATATAAACAATGCGGCATCCGCCAAATGCCGATTTCATCGATCGATATCGACAGAAGTTGGAACATCTGCTCGAGCAGACAGGCATCATGATCGTCCGACTATTCAACGGTTATTCGCGGAGCGTTTTTTTCATGTCGACCTTCCCTGCCCGCTTCGGCATCTGGGCACTCGTTCACGGCAGCCGCGCGGCGTTGCAGGATCCCGACGAACCGTACGACGCATCGTGGACGCGCAACCGCGCGCTCGTGCTCGAAGCGGAGCGCCTCGGCTACGACTCGGTGCTGGTCGCGCAACACACGATCAATCCGCACGATCCGAACCTCGATCAACTCGAAGCGTGGACCGCATCAGCCGCACTCGCCGCGTTAACGTCGCGCATCGAGATCATCGCGGCGATCAAGCCGTACCTGTACCACCCTGTCGTGCTCGCGAAGATGGCGCAGCAGATCGAGCACATCAGCGGCGGCCGCTTCGCGCTGAATCTCGTCAATGCGTGGAATCGTCCGGAACTGGAGCGCGCGGGCATTGGCTTCGCGGAGCACGACGCGCGCTATGCGTACGGACGCGAATGGATCACTGTGGTCGATTCGCTGCTGCGCGGCGAACGCACGCGCCTCGATGGAGAGCATTTTCAAATCGACGACTACCAGCTGCGGCCGACCGATCCGTTCCGCGCGCGGCCACGCATTTACGTAGGCGGCGAATCGGAGCCGGCGCGCGCGCTCGTCGCCGATGCGGGCGACGTGTGGTTCATCAACGGCCAGCCGCTCGACGACGTCGCCGCGCTGATCGCCGACGTGTCACGCCGCCCGCGCCCCGATGGCGCAGCGCCGCTGCGCTTCGGGCTGTCGGCGTTCGCGATTGCGCGCGAATCGGATGCGCTCGCCGCCGATCATCTCGCGCATCTGTTTGCCCTCGCCGCAAAGGATGCGCCGCTGCGCGCGCAGCAGAAAGCGAATATCGATCCGAAGGCCGTGATGTTCCAGACGTTCGCGCAGACGCCGCGCGTCGGTTCGAACGGCGGCACGGCGGCGGGACTCGTCGGTAGCTACGACGCGGTCGCGCAGCGAATCGTCGCGTTTCGCCGCGCGGGCATCGAGCTTTTCATGCTGCAGTTTCAACCGTTCGAAGCGGACATGAGACGCTTCGCCGAAGAAGTGATGCCACGCGTGCGGGCG
Organism: Paraburkholderia sp.; assembly: GCF_050742655.1. Lineage (GTDB taxonomy): Bacteria > Pseudomonadota > Gammaproteobacteria > Burkholderiales > Burkholderiaceae > Paraburkholderia. The sequence goes on from NZ_JBOIGG010000002.1 coordinate 234,243, forward strand.
CTCGAAGCGGCATCATAATGCGTTCAGGGCGCGGTGACTCCGTTCACCCCGATCTTCGCAACGGCGCTCGACTGCAGCCCCCACTTCACGACGATCGCACGATACGTGCCGTTCGCGACCAGCCGGTTCAGCGCGCCGAGCACCGCGTCGCGCAGCTTTGGATTGGTCTTCGCGAACGCGATCCCTTCCGGCGAACTCGCGAACGGCTCGCCGATCGGTTTGTACGTGTTCGGTTCGAGCTTCATCGCATACGGCAGCGTCTCGCTGCCCTGTACGCCCGCCGCGATGCGTGACTGTTTCAGCTGCATCCTCGCGGCCGACGTGTCTTCGGTGCCGGTCACGGTGATCGCCGGCTTGCCGGCTGCGACGCAATGCTGCGCACTCCACGCGGCGACGTCCGAAGGAAACGACGTGCTGCGGCTCGTACCGACCGCCTTGCCGCACAGATCGACCGCGTCGCGGATCTCACCCGCACGCGACGCAAGAATGTAGAACTGCGCGCCCGAATTCAGGTAATCGAGAAAGTCGACACTGTCGCGACGCTTCGGCACGTCGCTCAGGCCGCTCAGGATCATGTCGACGCGCCCGGTCGCGAGCGACGGCAGTAACTGCTCGAAGGCCGATTCCTGCCAGTCGAGCTTCACGCCGAGTTCCTTCGCGATCGCATTGCCGAGATCGATGTCGAAGCCAGCCAGCTCGCCGCTATCCGGGTCCTTGTACTCCATCGGCGGGTAGATCGAATTGACCGCGACCTTGATCGTTTTCGACTTCGCAATCGCATCGGGCAACGCCTGCGCATGCGCGGCACCGATGCCGTACAGCATCGACAGACAGAGTGCCACCAGGCCGGAAGCGGTGCGCAGCGGGGAAAAATTCATCGATGACATCCTTAGAAAAGTAAGCAACGGAAATCGGCGAGCGTTCAACACGAGGGGGCACGAGCGTCCGCGTGGCCGGCGAGCCACGGCAGCAGTGTCCGCACGTCGTCGATGCGTTCGAGGCGGAGCACTGCGTCGGCGAGCGCATCGCGCGCTTCATCGGCGAGCACGAGACCGGCGAGCGAGCGGTACTTCGCGAACAGCGCGTCGTCGGACAGCGGGTTGCGCGGATCGCCGAGCGGCACCGGCACCTGCATCGAACGCGGCGCGGCACCGTGCAGCACAAGCGTGACGAACGGCTCATCGAGGTCCGACATTTCGGGGTCCACTTCGAGCACGATGCGCACCATCGCCCGTTCGATGCGCGGATCGCGGCGCTGAGCATCGGCGTATACGTCGAGCCCCGCGTGTCCATACACGAGCGCCGCGGCGAGCGCATACGGCAAGCTCATTTGTGCGGACGCGAGCGGATGCAGATCACGTCCGCCGCACATCCGTTCGACGAATCCACTAAGCCGCACGTGCACGCGATCCAGCGCTTCGAGATCGCACGCGCGATGGCCCAGCAGTTCGAGCGCCGCATCGACGGCCGCGTGCGCGCTGCGGCACGATGCATGTGGTTTGATCGAACAGCGCAGCAGTTTCCAGCGCGTGCCGAGTTCGGCGAGCAATGCGGCCGGCTCCTGCGTATCGGGGGCGAACGCGTTGAAGAAGCCACCCCATACGTCGGCGAAAACCTGGCTCGGGCCGCTCACGCCCTCGCGCGCGAGCAGCGCGGCGAGCAGGCCGCCCTCCGCGGCGCGGCCGGTATGCATCCGCTTGGTCTGCGACGCATCGTGGATAAAACCCCACAGGCCACCCGCGAAGCTGCCCGCGTGGCCGAACGCCGCGCCGGTCTGTGCCGCATCGAGCCCGAGCAATCGCGACGCCGCGGCGGCGGCGCCGAACACGCCGCAGGTCATCGTCGAATGCCAGCCGCGACCGTTGTGCGGCGAGTAGCCACCGCACGCTTCGAGTACGCGGCGTCCCACGTCGTAGCCAAGCACGACCGCGGCGACGAACGCGCGGCCCGACACCGGCCGTGTACTGCACGCGAGTGCGGCGAATGCGGCCGGCAAGACGACCGCGCCCGAATGATCGCAGCCGCCGGAGTCATCGAGTTCAAGCGCATGCGCGGCGACGCCGTTGACGAACGCCGCGTCGCGCGCGCCGAACGCGAGCGTGGTGCCCCATGCGCTTGCGGTGCCGGCGTCTCCCGCGCGCGCGGGCTGCATGATTGCACGCGCGCTACGCGCTTCGAGCGCGGTCGATCCGGCCAGCGCCGCACCGAGCGTGTCGAGCACATGGCGCTTCGCGCGCTCGACGACCAGTTCGGGCAGCGCATCGTCAGGCAGACCGGCGACGAAGCCCGCGAGCTGTTCGGACAGCGACAGGTCGCGTGCGCTCATGCGGCCACCTGCCCTGTCTGACGATAGCGCGCGAACACCTCGACCGGATGACCGGGTTCGTTGCCCGTGACGCTCTGCCGCCACCAGTCGGCTACTTCGGCGCCGGTCGCGAACCACACGTCGTCGTGCGAACGGATGTCCGCGAGCAGTTCGCGGAGCACGTCGATGCGTCCCGCGGTACCGATGATCTCCGGATGCAGCCGCAGCACGAAGCACAGGCCGAAGCGATGGAACGCGGCGAAGTCCTGTTTCCAGTTTGACAGCACTTCGCGGTACGACGGAATGCGCGGCTGCCCGACCGGTACTGGCGGCGACAGGTTGTAGACGAAGTACGGTTCGTCCTCGAGTTCGTAGTGCAGCGGCAGTTCGACGAGTGGCGAGACTTGTGCGTCGGTGGCGCCATCGTTAAGGTGAAAGTACGGTAGATCGTCGCCGCGCCACGACGACGACCACGTGATACCCGCGTCGCGCAGCACGTTCGCGAAACCCGGCGCCCAGTTGCCGCAGAACGAACGAAAGCCCTGTGCGCGATGGTCAGTCACCGAAGCAAGTGCGTCTAGTCCCGCCGCGAGCGCATGCTGCTGCTCGGCGAGCGTCAACGTGTCGAAGTTCTCGCAGCGGTCACCCGATGTGCCGAGTTCATGGCCGCACGAAGCGATGTCGCGTACAAGCGCCGGATGCGTTCTCGCGACCTGGCCAGGCACGAACCAGCTCGAACGTACGCCTGCTTCGTCGAGCGCGTCGAGCACCCGGTCCACGCCGCGCTTCGCGCCGTAGCGCCACACCGACAGCGATTTCTCGCGGCCCGCGATGCGCGGCTCCTGCGTAAGAATGCCGAGGTCGTCGTTGAAATCGACCGTGACGACGACGGCGCTGCGCGCGCGCTGCGGCCACGTCCTGTGTTCGTTGTCTTTCATGCTCATCTTCGAAGATCCTGCGGAACATCCTCGGAAGCACCCGCCGCATACGTGTCGCGCCACCATTGCGCGACGTCGCGGCAGGCGGCGAACCACACGCCGTCCTGCTCGCGCATGTGATCGATCAGTCGTTCGAGCAGCGGAATGCGCCCCGGCTTGCCCGACACCTTCGGATGAAACAGCGTCGTCAGGCACAGCCCGTCGCGATGCGAGCCGTCGAACTCGCGCCGCCAGTTATCGAGCGTCGTGTCGTAGCTCGCGATGCGGTCCAGGCTCGCCGGAAAATCCGGATTGCGGTGATACGCCAGCGACGCGTAGTCGTCCAGTTCCCAACGGCCAGGAATCTCGACCATCGGCTCGGCGATACCTTCCGCGTGCACGAGGTACGGCCGGTCGTCGCCGCGCATCGAACTCGAATAGCGCACGCCGGCTTCGGCGAGCACGCGCAGCGTGTCGGGTCCCCAGTCGCCCGAAGGCGTGCGAAAACCGACCGGCCGCATGCCCAGATGCCGTTCGAACACCTGCGCCGAACGCTCCATCACGGCGCGCTGACCGTCGCGATCGAGCGTCCAGAACGCCTCGTGCCGATAGCCGTGATACGCGATCTCGTGACCGCCCTCGATGATCGCCGCGCACTGCCGCGGCCAGTGCTCGACGACCCACGCGGGCACGAAGAACGTCGCGGGCACGCTGCGTTCGCACAACATGTCGAGCAGGCGGCGCAACGCTCGCCACGGCCCGTAGCTGCCGAGCGTGAAGTACGCGGGATTACGCCAGATCGAGCCGTCGAGCATCGCGTCGCCGGTCGGGCCGTCGAGATCGAACGCGAGCGCGACACACGACCGCTGTCCATGCGGCCAGCGCGGCGCTTCGGCATGCGCTCGCGCAGGCATCGCGCCGCGCACATGCCGTTCAATTATCGGCATTGAGCACCGCCTTCTGCACGCCGTGGGCCTGCAGCCCCCATTTCGCGAGCAGCTTCTGATAGGTACCGTCCGCGATCAGCTGGTTGAGCGCCGACGTCAGCCCCGCGTTGATCGCGGGGCTGCTCTTCGAGATGCCGATGCCCGTGTACTGCGACAGGAACGGCTTACCGATCGGCGCATACGCGTTCTCCTCGATCGAATTCTGGTACGGCAGCGTCTCGCCGCCCTGCACCGCCGCGTCGAGACGCGCCTGACGCAGTTGCACGCGCGCATCGGACGATCCGTTCGTGCCGACCACGTTAATCGGCTTCTTGCCCGCCTTCACGCAGTTCGCGTTGCTCCACTTCGCGATGTCATCGGGGAACGACGTGCGACGGCTCGTGCCGACGGTCTTGCCACACAGCGCGAGCATGTCCGGAAATTCACCGGCGCGGGCCTTAACCGTGTAGAACTGCGGACCGGTGGTGATGTAGTCGAGAAAATCGACCGCGTCGCGACGCGACGGCAGATCCGTCATCCCTGACAGGATCACGTCGACGCGATGCGTGGTGAGCGCATTCATCATCTGGTCGAAGCTGGTCTCTTCCCACTGCAGCTTCACGCCGAGTTTCGCGGCGAGCGCCTCGCCGAGGTCGACGTCGAAGCCCATCAGTTTGTCGGTGGCCGGGTCTTTGTATTCGAACGGCGGATAGTTCGGCACGATCGCCGCGATCAGCGTGGTTTTGCCGATCGGTGGCGTAGTGCCGGCCGCCTGTGCGCACGGGGCGACAAGCACCGCCAGTACGGCGGACAACGGCACCGCAAAAGCCAGCACGGCACGCGCCAGCGGACGCCGCAAACAAAAGGATGCGTTCATGAAAACTCGCCTTAGTCGAAGTGAACCGTGCGTGACACGGCAGGGAATGCGCGATGCGCTACGTCAGGCCAGCACGGCCGAAATGAAGTCCTGGGTACGCCGCTGCTGCGGCTGCGACAACACCTGGTCGGGCGGTCCGCTCTCGACGATCTGTCCTTGATCCATGAACGCGACCCGGTTCGCCACCTCGCGTGCGAAGCCGAGTTCGTGCGTGACGACGATCATCGTCATCCCGCTTTGCGCGAGATCGCGCATCACGGCGAGCACTTCGCCGACCAGTTCGGGATCGAGCGCGGACGTCGGTTCGTCGAACAGCATCAGTTGCGGACGCATCGCCAGTGCGCGCGCAATCGCGACGCGCTGCTGCTGTCCACCCGACAGCGCGACCGGAAACGCATCGCACTTGTGGCCGAGGCCGACGCGTTCAAGCAGCGCCCGTGCTTCGTCGATCGCGTCGGCACGGCGGCGCTTCAGCACCTGCACCGGTCCTTCGATCACGTTTTCGAGCGCGGTCTTGTGTGGAAACAGGTTGAAGCGCTGGAACACCATGCTGGTCGCGAGCCGCTGCCGCGCGGTCTGCCGTTCCGACAGCGGGTACAACCGGTTGCCGACGCGACGGTAGCCGACCAGTTCGCCGCCGACCCACAGCGCGCCGCCGTCGATTACCTCGAGCTGGTTGATACAGCGCAGGAACGTGCTCTTGCCCGAGCCCGACGGCCCGATCACGCACAGCACTTCGCCTTTCGGAATGTCGAGCGTGATGCCCTGTAGCGCCTTGAAATCGCCGTACGACTTGCGCACGTCGACGGCGCGGACGATCGGATTCATGTCGCGTGACTCCCGTTGAGATTCTGTTCGCGACGCATCACTGCCGCCCGGATGCGCGGCCCGCGCCGCGCGCATAGTGCCGTTCGACGCGCACCTGCGCGAACGACAGCACCGTCACGACCGCCAGATACCAGATGCCCGCGACGATCAGCAGTTCGATCACGCGCGCGTTCGCGTAGTAGATGTTCTCCGCGTTGTGCAGCATCTCCGCGTACTGGATCACGCTCGCGAGCGACGTCAGCTTGACCATGCCGACCAGTTCGTTGCCGATCGGCGGCACGATCACGCGCATCGCCTGCGGCAGGATCACGCGGCGCAGCGCCTGCAGCCGCGGCATACCGATCGACTTCGCCGCCTCGTACTGGCCGGTGTCGACCGAGAGCAGCCCCGCGCGGACCACTTCCGACGTATACGCGCCCTGATTGATGCCGAGGCCGAGCAGCGCGGCGAGGAACGGCGTCATCACGTCGACGGTGCGGAATTCGAACAGCCCGGGAATACCCATCGACGGAAACACCAGCGCAAGGTTGAACCACAGCAGCAGTTGCAGGATGACCGGTGTGCCGCGGAACAGCCACACGTAGCCCTGCGCGACGGTGCGCACCACCGGGTTCGTCGACAGCCGCATGATCGCGGTCAGCACGCCGAGTACGATGCCGAGCGCCATCGCGAGCACCGTCATGACGACCGTGTTCACGAGGCCGGTAAGGATCGAACGCGCGGTCAGGAAGCGCGCGACGTAGCGCCATTCGATCTGTCCGTGCGCGAACGCGACCGCCACGTAGACGATTGCCGCGACGATCAGCACCGACGCGAGATAGCGGCCCCAGTGGCGGCGCTTGACGTGTTCGAGCTGCGAGATGTCGGCAAACCCGTCAGCTTCGTTCGCTTCGTCCGCAGCGAGCACCGCTGGCTGTCCGTTCCTCGATGCGCTCAACATGTCGGTCCTCCGTAAGAAGCGGCCCACTCCAGTTGCCGCGCGAGCGCGGCCTGCAACCGCGCGATCTGCTCGGCAACCCGCACGGGCGCGGTACCGCCGTAGCCACTGCGCACGGCCACCGCTGCTTCGAGCGTCACGTGCGCGAGTACCGTCGGCGTCAGACGCGGGTCGACCTGTTCGAGCGTCGTCGTCGACACGTCGGACAGTTCGATGCCCTGCTCCTCGCACGTGCGCACCAGCGCGCCGGTGATCTCATGCGCCTCGCTGAACGGCACGCCACGCAATGCGAGCCAGTCCGCGACCTCGGTCGCGAGCGTGAAGCCGAGCGGCGCCTGACGACGCATCTCGTCGACATTCACGCGCATCGTGCGGATCATCCCGGCCATCGCGGGCAGCACGAGTTCGAGCGTGTCGATCGAATCGAATGCGGCGATCTTGTCTTCGGCGAGGTCGCGGTTGTACGCGAGCGGCAGCGACTTCAACGTCGCGAGCAGGCCGCCGAGGTTGCCGATCAGACGGCCCGCCTTACCGCGCGTCAATTCGGCGATGTCGGAGTTTTTCTTCTGCGGCATGATGGAACTGCCGGTCGCGTAGCCGTCGTCGAGCACGACCCAGCCGAACTGCCGCGACGTCCACAGGATCACTTCCTCGGAGAGCCGCGACAGGTTCACCGCCAGCATGCTCGCGACGAACACGAACTCCGCCGCGTGGTCGCGCGACGCGACCGCATCGATCGAGTTTTCGCACGGGCCGTCGTAGCCGAGTTCGGCCGCCGACAGTTCCGGATGCACGCAGATCGCCGAACCCGCGAGCGCGGCGGCGCCGAGCGGCGAGCGCGCGCTGCGGCGATCCCAGTCGACCAGCCGGTCGATGTCGCGGTAGATCGACTGCGCGTGCGCGAGCAGATGATGCGCGAACACCACCGGCTGCGCGGGCTGCAGGTGTGTGAAGCCGGCCGCCACGCTGGCGATATGCGCATTCGCCTGGTCGATTAATGCATTCTGCAGATCGATCACGGCGTGCGTCAGCGTGCGCGCCTTGTCCCGCAGATACAGCCGCAGGTCGTTCGCGGCCTGGTCGTTGCGCGAGCGGCCCGCGCGCAGCTTGCCGCCGGTCGCGCCGAGCCGCTGCGTCAGTTCGCGCTCGAGAAACGTGTGCACGTCCTCGTCTTCCGGCGTGGGCCCGACTTCTCCGGCGACAAACTGCGCCTCCAGCCGGTCCATTTCCGTGAGCAGCTGCCGCAGTTCGGCTTCGTCGAGAATCCCGGCTCGCAGCAGTTCCTGCGCATGCGCGCGCGAACCGGCCAGGTCGTACGGGGCAAGCCGGAAGAAGCTCGGATCCGAGCGCGACAGCGCGGTCAGCGCCGCGGCCGGACCCGTCCGGAAACGTCCACCCCATAGCCGGTCGGTGTGCTGGGTCATGCGAAAACTCCGTGTAAGAAGGGTGGAAGGCGAGCGGCTGCGGTACGTCGTGCAGGCCCGCACGACAAGGTCGAGGCAGTTGAAGCCATAGGTCGAGTCGATTTTATGAACGCCAAATTTAGGGCGGCAAACGGTAAAATCTCATGGTTCCCATGCACGAATCGCATAAATGAAGATCGAGCGCTATCCGCCGTTCAATGTGCTGCAGACGTTGCTGGTCGTCGCGCGCTGCGGCAGTTTCACCGCGGCCGCGCAACAGCTGTTTCTAAGCCAGAGCGCCGTGAGCCGGCACATCCAGCAGATCGAGGAGTATTTCAGCTGCGCGCTGTTCGTCCGCCATACGCGGATGGTCGTGCCGACGGTCGAGTGCCAGCGGCTCGTGCCGATCGTCGAGGAACTGCTGGCCACTGCGCGCCGCTCGATGCAGATCACGAGCATCGGCGGCCAGACCGTCACGCTGCGCGTCACGCCGACGCTGGCCGCGCGCTGGCTGCTGCCGCGTCTGCCCGACTTCTATATGCAGGCGCCGGGCACGCAGCTGAACATCGATACCGCGTGGTTCCTGCCGACCAACTTCGGCGAAGGCACGCTCGACGCGGCGATCCTGTTCGGCACCGGCCGCTGGGATGGACTCGAAGCGACGCCGCTGATGCGTGAGCGGCTCACGCCCGTGTGCTCGCCGCAGATCGCGCAAGGCACGCCACCGCTCGCCGAGCCCGCGGACCTCAAGTCTCACACGCTGCTGCATTCGAGTTTCGGCCGACGCGGCTGGATGCTATGGCTGCAGCAGGAAAACGGCGAACTGGCCGCACACACGTTTCGCGAACAGGTATTCGACACGCTCGACCTCGCGTTCAGCGCGGCCGCGCGCGGTCTCGGCGTCGCGCTAGGCGATCTGAATCTGTTGCAGGAGAGCCTCGCGAGCGGTGCGCTCGTCAGGCCGTTTTCGCGGGTACTCGAAACGGGCGCGGGCTATTACCTCGTGCATCCGCCGCGCAACGAGTACCGCGAGAAGTTGAAGCCGTTGCTCGTGTGGCTGCAGCAGCAGACGCACGAGTAGGCACAAACCGCGTTCAGTAGAGCTCGCGCGAGCGCCGCCAGTCCCGCACCGCGCGCCACATCCGCCCCCACGGCGGATCGGCGAACAGGATCAGCGCGCCGGCCGCGAGCACGCCGCACACGAGAAACGTCCCGCGATAGCCGAGCGCCGCGACCAGCAGCCCCGACAGCACCCCCGACAGGATCGAGCCGACCCGCGCCGAGTTGAAGAACAGCGCGGTCGCGGCGCCCGGCGTGCGCGGCATCAGATCCTGCACGTAGGTCATCCCGAGGCACGACGTCACCGCGACGACGAACGCGTTCAGTGCCTGCATCGGGATCAGCACCGGGATCGACCCGGCCGCTGCGAGCGCGACGAAGTACACGACGTGCACGGCCGCGCATGCGGCGAGCCAGCGCAGTTTGTTCAGCGACGAACCACGGGCGCCGAGCGCGAGCATCATCGGGATCTCGAGGAACGCGCCGAGGCCGAGCATGATCGACACGTCGATGCGCGCGCCGCCGAGTCCATGCACGACATACAGCGGCAACACGATCATCGTCGCGTTGGCCGCGAGACCGATCAGTGTCAGCGCGATCACCGAACGCCAGATGAGCCGCGACGGCGCGACCGGATGCACGAAGTCGGGCTGCACCGGCGTCTCGGGTTCGCGCACGGTCACTTCCAGCGATGACGCGGGATCGCCCGCCACGTGCCCCGGCACTTCGGGCGGCACGCCGCCTGGCGCTTCGCGCATCCGCCAGACGATCACGCCGCAGCCCGCGAAGCTCGCCGCGGCGAACAGGAACAGCCCGTAGAAGTCCCCGGCCGCGAGCACCAGCGCGCCCACCGACGGCCCGAACACCCACGCGCCCGACAGCACTGTGCGCAGCGTCGCCGTCGCGAACGTGCGCTCGGCTTCGTTGCGCACCTGCAGCGCCGCACGCCCAAATGAAAACACCAGCGACATTGCCGAGCCGCCCGCGCCGAGAAACAGCACGGCAATCACGAGCAGCGCGCGGTAGTCGCGCACGAAACACAGCGACAGGAAGCCGAGCGTCGCCGCGATCAGCGCGGCGATCAATAGCGCGCGGTGGTGGCCGTGGCGATCCGACCATTTACCGGCCCATGCGCTCGCCGCGACACCGCTCGCAGCAATCAGCGTCATGAACAGCCCGAGTTGCAGCGGCGTCATCGCCGCATGCTCGACGCCGAACAGCGACAGGTACGGCGCGGTGAACGACATCGCGACGCCCAGCATCAGGGTGGCACCGGCAAGCGGAATGAAAGAGGGGATGCGGGCGAGGTCGGTGAGTCGGGAGTTCATCGAGAACTTGGAATGGGGACGGTGGGCCGGCCGCGCGGCAAAACCTCGATGTTAAGCCTTTCGGGAGACGATCGCGATGACGACGTCCCGGTGCTCGCGGTTGCGTCTTCGTCAGTGTCGTGATCCGCGTCCCGATGTGCGGCACACGCATCGCGCTCATATGCGTCACTACGACCATGCATTTTCACCAGCACGTCGACGCACGCGTATCGAAAAGTATCAGCCGTCGTGCCCTCGATCATGCACATCATCACGCACCCGCACAGTGCGATACGCACACGCATTGCGACTCGTGCATCTAAAGCGCGCACAACCCGTGGACAACGTATGCATCCTGGGTTGATATTGATGTAATCACCAACGGTTCACATTCTGCGAACTATAGTGTCGAGGAACCATTGCTCAGGAGCCTCACTCATGTTCAGGAAACGAATCCGTGCTGTGTTGTTTACGATGTCGATCGCGGCGCTCGCACCGGCATCCGAAGCGCAGTACACCACCGATTGGCTCGCGAACACATACGGCACGATCGCGAATCACGTGGGCAACGGCGCACGTTCGATGTGGGTCGCACCGGAAGGCGTCATCTACACGGCGTCGTTGTGGGATGAAAACGAAGGCGGCGTCGCGATCTATCAGAACGACCAGAGCATCGGCTCGATCGGCATTCACAACGAGTTCCAGGGCAGCGCGATCACCGGCAACGCGACGTCGATCTTCGCCGCGCTGCAATACAGCCCGTCGTACGGCAGCGGCGCGGTGGGACGCTACAACCGGACCACCCAGGCCCGCGATCTGCTGATCCCCGTCAGCACGACGACGACCTCGACACGTGGCGACGTCATCACCGGGCTCGCCACGTCAGGCTCGCTGCTCTATGCAAGCGACCTGCCCGGCAATCGCGTGCGCGTCTATACGACCGACGGCGTCTGGCAACGCGACATCGGTGTGACGAGTCCCGGCGCGCTTGCGATCGATAGCGCCGGCAACGTGTGGGTCGCGCAGCAGAGTCTGGGCACGGTCACCGAATTCAGCGCGGCCGGCGCACTGATGAATACCATTCTGATGCCCGCGCAGTCGCAGCCGTCGGCGCTGTATTTCGATGCGACGTCGGGACTGCTGCTGGTCGGCGACCAGGGGCCTGACATGAACATCAAGCAGTACAACGTGTCAGGCATACCGACGCCCGCCGGCACATTCGGCATTCAGGGTGGCTACCTCGACAGCACGAGCGGCACCAAAGGCCAGGTCGGCGACAAACGCTTCACGCGCGTGACGGGTATCGGCAAGGACGCCGCCGGCAACCTGTACGTGCTCAACAATCCGTGGGGCGGAACATGGGACCTGGGCCGCAACGGCGGCACCGACATCCACTCGTACGACGGCTCGGGCAATCTCCGCTGGAAGCTGCAGGCGCTGAACTTCGAGGGCGTGGCCGCGCCGGACCCGGTGACGGACGGCGCGCTCTACTACAGCGGCACCAACATCTATACCGGCACCGCGGGCGGCACCTTCGTCGCGAACACGGTCGATCCGTTCACCTATCCGTCCGACCCGCGCATCAACCCGAACGATACGCAGCGCGACGAGCACTTCGGGCAACTGGTCAACGTCGGCGGGAACCGTCTGCTCGTCGCGACCGGACAGAATCCCGCGATCTACTATCTGTTCCACTTCAACGCGGCGAACGGCTACATCGCGATACCGGACGCATCGATTCCCGGCACCGCGTTCAACACGACCGCGCCGGTCACCGGTGGCTTCAGTCTCGACAGCAAGGGTGACGTCTGGGCCGGCCTCGACCGGACGAACCACATCTATCACTACCCGCTGACCGGCTTCGATGCGACCGGCAAACCGACGTGGGGCGCCGGCATCTCGATCTCCATTCCGCTGAGCATCCGGCCGCTGACGCGCATCATCTATCTCGCCGAGAGCGACACGATGATCCTCGCGCAGGGCATCGTCGGCAGCGCGGACTGGACGTCGATCGGCACGCGCATCGAGGTGTATCACGGCTGGAGCGCGGGCAACAAGACGTCGCCTAACCCGGTGATCACTCTCACCAACGCGAATCCGAAATCGATCACCGCGGCCGGCAGCTATCTGTTCGTCGGTTACGTGCACACGGTGCCGAACATCGACGTGTACAACCTGTCCAGCGGCAGCCTCACGACCACGCTGATCAACACGAACACCACCGCGGTGGACACCGGCACCGACGTCGATTCGATGTACGGCCTGCGCGCGTACCTGCGCTCGACCGGCGAGTATGTCGTGACGAAGGACAACTACACCGGCTCGAGCATCGTCGTTTATCACTGGACGCCTTGACGAACTAACCTCGCAAGCCCAGGCACGCGACGACCCGGCCGCGCCCCGCGGCCCGGTCGATCGTCATCGCACCCGCCGAGCGCGCGCACAGGTGGTTCACGAGACGCAGCCCGAAGCCCGCGTCGACAGTCGCATCGAAGTCCGCCGGAAAACCGCGCCCGCCGTCCTCGACGACGATCGTCACCTGCTCCGGCGTGCGCCGCGCGCTGACGGCAATGTCGCCCGTGCCGTATTTGATCGCGTTCGTCACGAGTTCGGTGACGATCGAACCGATCGACATCAGCGCGTCGTCGCGCACCGAAAACGGCTCGGTCGACAGCAGTTCGAGGCGGCGTTCGTCGTGCGGCGACAGCAGCGCCGCCTGCAGGTCGCGCACGAGGTTCTCGAGGTACGGCACGGCGTCGCGCTCGTGCGGCGCATCGTGCCCGTACAGATGGCCGTGAATCCGCGCGAGACTGTCGATGCGCTCCACCGCGAGCGTCAGCGCGCGACGCACTTCCTCGCTGCCCGATTGCCGCGCCTGCAACTGCAGCGTGCACGAGATCAGGTTCAGGCTGTTGCGCACGCGATGATGGACCTCGCGCATCTGCAGCACGTGCATCGATGTGTCGTCGTCGCGTGGGTCGGGGTCGTTCGGTGAAGGGGATGTCGTCATGTCGGTCGTGGTGAGGTCGCTCGCGGCAGGAGCGGGCCTTCGCGAAGGGTTCGTGAGCGGTGTCCGCTGTGCGCTCGCCGCGTGCATGCCGTCCAGCCGGTCGACGGCTGCGCGGATCGTCCCGTTGACTTCCCGTGCCGCTTCCTTGATACGCTCGTGATCCATGGCAGCGCTCCGACGACGATCCGCAGCGGACCGGACGGCTGCGAATGTAGCGCCGCGCGAACCGCGTGCACAGATTTGCGGGGACTAGATCGACTGGTACTTTCGTACTGTGCCGCGATCTCTATCTGCGCATCGCGGGCGCGCGCGGACACCAGCAGACGATCCGCGCACCGCAGAGCATCGCGGATCAGTTGCAGTGGTGGTTCGAGGAAGAAGGCGCCGACGGTTTCAGCATCATGGCGTCGTGGCTATCCGATGGGCTCAGCGAATTCGCCGAATTGGTCGTGCCGGAGCCGCAGCGGCGTGGGCTGTTCCGCACCGAATACGAGGGGTGGGCGGTGAATCGTCATGCGCTGCGTGGTACGCAAACGCCGCAGGTGGTGAGTGCACGCTAGATAGCGTTTCCCGTCACGCCGAACAGCACAACACCCATGTCGCACGAAGCAAGCGACACGGGTGTTGGCGCAAACCTCAAGCCGGCATTAGACCAGGAGTCAAGCCGATTGCCAGCGCGTCTCTGCAACGTCGAGCTTGCGCGGAATCAGCTTCAAGCTTGTGAACGTGTCGGCGATCTGCTGCTGGTACGCGAGCGTCGCGTCGTCGATTTTCTGCACGCCGTAGCCCTGGCGTTTCAACGCAAGCTCCAGCGTAGAGGTATCGAGGCCGACGAGCGGCGACAGTTGCGCGGCCACTGCCGGTACGTTGTCGCGCGCCCACTCATCCACCTTCGCGACTTCGTCGAGCAGCGTATGCACGATCTGCGGCTGCGCGGTCGCGAACTTGCGGCTCGCGAGGTAGTACTGCGTGTTGCGCACGAGGGCTTCGCCATCGACGATCACGCGCGCGTTGGCCTGCCGCTGCGCGGCCGCGTAGTACGGATCCCAGATCACCCACGCATCGACGCTGCGCTGCACGAACGCAGCGCGCGCGTCGGCGGGAGTGAGATAGGTCGGCACGATTTCCGGATAGCCGACCTTCGCCTGCTCCAGCGCTTTCACGAGCAGGTAGTGGACGTTCGACCCACGGTTCAGCGCGACACGCTTGCCCCGCAAGTCGGCGACCGTGCGGATCGGTGAGTCGGCTTGCACGATGATCGCCTCGCCCTTCGGCGCAGGCGGCTCGCTGCCGATGTAGACGAAGTCGACGCCGCCCGCCTGCGCGAAAATCGGCGGCGTCTCGCCGACGGTGCCGATGTCGACCGCGCCCGCGTTCAGGCCCTCGAGCAGTTGCGGACCGCCGGGAAATTCGAGCCACTGCACGGTCACGCCTTCGGCGGCGAGCCGCTTTTCGAGCGAGCCGCGTGCCTTCAGCACGATGAAATTGCCGTACTTCTGATAACCGATGCGCAGCGTCTTGCCATTACCCTGTGCATGCACGCCGCTGCTTGCGGCAAGCGCCGCCGCGCCGCCGATCAGCGCCGTGCCGCGTGCGGCTGCGAGCGCGCTGCCGACGGTGGCCGCGCCGGCGGCTTTGAGCCACGTGCGTCGTGTGACGCTGGTGATGTCGGAGAGGTCGTTGCCCGTGTGGTCGATTGAGATTTTTTTCGATGCCATGTGCGTCTGCCTGTCGATGAATCTGATCTTCGGATGTGCACGCATCATGCGTGGCGCAATCCGCGCGGGTCAATGCACGGCTTCGAGTTTTTTCTGCTATCGATTCCGCGAACGGGAATTTGCGGGTTGTGAACGATCGTTATGCACGAACCTGCTATGGTTAGCTGAAACGGTCAGTTAGCGGCACGCAGTCGCGTTGCTACGATATCCATTCTGCATCGTTCGCCTGCCGGATCGCTACTCATGACGCACGATACGAAACCACCGCATACCGAGCCACGGTCACCGAATCGCCGGCGCGTACTCGGTGGACTCGCGAGCACGCTCGCCGGCACGCTCGCGGGCGGCTTCGCAACCGCTGCACGGCCCGCGACCATCGCCCCCGACACCCCACTCGAACCCGCGCCATGGACGCTCGAACCCGGCGCGCCACTGCTATCGCCGCCGTACGGCGTGCCCGCGTCGTTCGAAGCCGGCGTGATCCGCCGTGTCGCGCGGGCGCCGGCGATGCCCGGCTCGGGTTCGTCGATGACCCCGCTCGCCGATCTCGCCGGCAGCATCACGCCGAACGGCCTCTTCTACGAGCGCCATCACGCGGGCGTGCCGCAGATCGATCCGGACCGGCACCGTCTCGCGATTCACGGCCTCGTGCGCGAGCCGCGCGTCTTCACGGTCGACGACCTGCTGCGCTTTCCGTCGGAATCGCACATCTATTTTCTCGAATGCTCGGGCAATACCGGCAGCGAATGGAACGGCCCGAGCGGTCTGCCGGTGCAGCTCACGCACGGGCTGCTGTCGTGCTGCGAATGGACCGGCGTGCGCCTGTCGACGCTGCTCGACGAAACCGGCGTCACGCCATCCGCGCAATGGCTGCTCGCCGAAGGCGCGGATGGCGCGGCGATGACGCGCAGCCTGCCGCTCGACCGGATTCTCGAACGCGCGCTCGTCGTCTATGCGCAGAACGGCGAACGGCTGCGGCCGGAAAACGGTTATCCGCTGCGCCTCATCGTGCCGGGCTTCGAGGGCAATACGAACATCAAGTGGCTGCGCCGCCTCAAGCTGATCCGCGCGCCGGAGATGACGCGCGAGGAAACGTCGAAGTACACGAGCCTGCTGCCGGACGGGTACGCACGGCAGTTCGTGTTCGAGATGGATGCGAAGTCGGTAATCACGAGGCCCTCGCCGGGGCATCGACTCACCGCGCGCGGGTATCACGCGGTGAGCGGGCTCGCGTGGTCGGGGCGCGGCAGGATTCGCGGCGTCGACGTGTCCGACGACGGTGGGCACACGTGGCGCGCGGCACGTCTCGTCGGCGCAGTGCACGACCGCGCGTTGACGCGCTTCGTCGCGGACTGGCACTGGGACGGTGGCCCCGCGACGCTGCAAAGTCGAGCCGTCGACGAAACCGGCTACGTGCAGCCGACCCGCGACGCACTCGTCGCGGCCCGTGGGCTGAACACGCAGTATCACTACAACGCGATCCAGAGCTGGCGCGTTGGCGCGGATGGCGAGGTGCGCAATGCTTAGGGTACCGGCCCTGGTATTTTTGATTCCGTTCGCGCTCGGAACGGTTGATGCGATCGCGCAAACGGCAGCGCAAACAACCGCAGAGCCCGCCGCCACAACGCACGAGCATTACGACATCGGCACGCCGGTCGCACCATCCGCGCTCGCCAGATGGGACATCGACGTCAGCCCCGACGGCCGCGGCCTCCCACCGGGTCACGGCACCGTCACGCTCGGCAAGCAGATCTTCGCCGCGAAGTGCGCGATGTGCCACGGCGCGCAGGGCCAGGGCGGCATCGGCGATCCGCTCGTTGGCGGCATGGGCACGCTGACCAGCGCGAAGCCAAAGAAGACGGTCGGCAGCTACTGGCCCTACGCGACGACGCTGTTCGACTACATCCGCCGCGCGATGCCGTACAACGCGCCGCAGTCGCTGTCCGCCGACGAGGTCTATTCAGTCAGCGCGTACCTGCTGTATCTGAACGGGATCGTGCCGGCTTCGGCTGGACTCGACGCGAAGACGTTGCCGAAAGTGCGGATGCCGAATCGCGATGGGTTCGTGGGGGATCCGCGACCGGGGGCGTTGTAGCGCGGCGCACCCGGCCGCGGATCGCCCGGTCAATCGGGCAATCGCACCGGGTGCGCGACATGGGCCTAGAATCGCGTCTGGTCCACTCTCTCCTACGTCCCCGCCATGCCGGACAAGACACCGCAGTCGGATGCATTCTGGCGCGACTACGCGCTGCACGCCAAGGTTGCGTCGGCCCGCTACGACGTCGTCGCTTTCGGCGACAGTCCCGGGATGGCGACGGAACTCGCTAACCTCGTGACCGCCGGTATCAAACGCGCGACCGCATCGCTGCTGCGCGACTACGCCTCTACACCAGACTCACTGCCGAAGCCCGGCGACCACGTCGTGATGGTGGACGGCGACGGCGTGCCGCGCGCCGTGTGGCGCACGACCGAAGTGACCGTCAAAGCGCTTGTCGACGTCGACGAGCGCTTTGCTTGGGACGAGGGAGAAGGCGACCGCACCCGCGCGTGGTGGCTCGACGCGCATCGCGCGTTCTTCAGCGGCCAGGCAGCGGACGAAGGGTTCGCGATGCACGATGGAATCGAAACCGTGTTCGAGCGCTTCGAGGTCGTGTGGCCATTGTCGATCGCCGACTGATCGCCGCCCCGCAGCACTAACCGCCTCCCTCAATCCCAAACCGGCGCCAGCCCGTCCGGACTCGTCAGCCGTTCGCCATAGCAACCTCCGCGAGATCCGCGTGAGCGTCCGTGCGGCAAGATTGCCTTCCAGATTCGCGCATTTCGTCGACGACGACGGGTTCCCCGCATATCCAAGTTGCAACGCCCACGCGAGCACGGCCTGCGCCGGCGTCGCGCCGTGCGGCTGCGCGATCCTCACGAATCGCGGCCCATGTTAAGCACGCGCACAAAAGAACAAGTCAATGTTCGAAAGAACATTTATCGTCGGCAGTTGTATTTTTGCACCGCTCATGTGATCTGACCACCACTACATAAAAGCATGAATTTTTCAGGAATTATCAAAGGTTTAACGCTTATTTTCATGGTTTCCCCTGGTACTCACCTACCGACCAAGTGATACGATGACTGATCAGAAACGCAGGACGAATGTTCGAATTCGCGCATCGTCCAGTGCCAATGTCGGGACGGCCTCACCTCCCGGCCTATAAAGGAACGGAGACAGACTTGAAAACAATCGCTGGTCTGCGCTGGTGGATCATCGCGCTCGTGTGCCTCGGGACCATCGTGAACTACCTGTCGCGCAACGCGCTCGGCGTCCTGGCGCCCGAGTTGAAGACGTTGCTGCACATGAGCACCCAGCAGTATTCGTACGTCGTCGGCGCGTTCCAGGTCGGCTACACGATCATGCAGCCGGTCTGCGGACTCGTCATCGATCTGATCGGATTGCGTCTCGGCTTTGCGCTCTTCGCGTGCCTGTGGTCGGCGACGGGCATGTTGCACGGCTTCGCGAGCGGCTGGATGTCGCTCGCCGCGTTGCGCGGTCTGATGGGTCTGTCGGAAGCGGTCGCAATCCCGGCGGGCATGAAGGTCGTCGCCGAGTGGTTTCCGAATCGAGAGAAGTCGGTGGCGGTCGGCTATTTCAATGCGGGCACGTCGCTCGGCGCGCTGCTCGCGCCGCCGCTGGTCGTCTTTCTGTCGCTGCGTTACGGCTGGCAAAGCGCATTTGCCGTCACGGGCGCCTTGGGTTTTATCTGGGCCATCCTGTGGTACGCGTTTTATCGCTCGCCCGCCGATCATCCGCGGATCGGCGACAAAGAACGTAACGCGATCGTCGAAGGGCAAACGCCCGTGACCGCCGGCACGCGCGACAAGCGCCGCATCCGCGAAGTGCTGGGCACGCGCCGTTTCTGGGCGATCGCGCAGGCGCGCTTCTTCGCCGAACCTGCATGGCAGACGTTCAGCTTCTGGATTCCGCTGTATCTCGCCACTGAACGTCATATGGATCTGAAGCAGATCGCCCTGTTTGCGTGGCTGCCGTTTCTCGCCGCGGATCTCGGCGGCCTGTTCGGTGGGTATCTGTCGCCGTTCCTGATGAAGCATCTGCGCATGCCGCTGATCTGGTCGCGTATCGCGGGCGTCGTGCTCGGCGCGTTCATGATGATCGGGCCCGCGTGCATCGGGCTGGTCGCTTCGCCGTATGAGGCGATCGCGCTCTTCTGCGTCGGCGGCTTCGCGCATCAGATGATTTCCGCACTCGTCAACACGCTCGCCGCCGATGTCTTCGAGCCCGGCGAAGTCGGCACCGCCGCAGGGTTTGCGGGGATGGCCGCATGGATCGGCGGACTCGGCTTTTCGCTGCTGGTGGGCGCGCTTGCCGACAAGATCGGCTACACCCCGCTGTTCGGCGCCCTCGGCGCGTTCGATCTGATCGGCGCGACGCTGCTCGTGATCCTGATGCGCGGAGTGTGGCGCGACGATCGTCTGCAACCCGGCGCGGGCCGCACTGCGTGAACTGGAAACACATCACATCATGGCTACGTTAAAAAACCCACCGCGCTTTTCGCTTGCCTCCGCTGCGGCAGACCAAACCCGCAACCGGATCGTCCTGTCCGCTGCCGATGGCGCACGCATCGAACTGTTCGTGCTCGCCGACGACATCGTCCGTGTGCTTGTGCTGCCCAACGGCGAGTTGCAAGGTCCGCGCACTTGGTCGATTGCACCCGGCACGGACGACGTGCCGCTCGAAGGTCGTGACCGGTGGGACCTGAGCGGCTTCGCACCCGTGACGTTCAAGCTCGAACACGACGCGGACAAGATCATCATAAAAACTGCGCAGATCCGTTTGACGGTCGCGCTCGACGGCGGTTTCTGCTCATGGGAAATCGCGCGCGACGGCGCGTGGCTTCTCGTGATGAACGATCGCAAGACCCAGGCGTACAACTTCGGCTGGTGGGACGAGCGCGTGTATCACTACGTCGAGCGGCAACGCGACGAAATCTACGTCGGCCTCGGCGAGCGCGCGGGCTCGCTGGATCGCGCGAACCAGAGCTACGAGATGCGCAACGTCGATGCGATGGGTTACAGCGCACGTACCACCGATCCGCTGTACAAGCACATTCCGTTCTACGTGACGTGGCAGCCGCAGACGACGACCGGTTACGGCCTGTTCTACGACACGCTCGCCGATTGCCGTTTCGACATGGGCCGCGAGCTGGACAACTATCACGGGCACTATCGGCACTTCGTCGCGGAGCACGGCGATCTGGACTATTACTTCATCGCGTCGCCGGACACGCCGCTGCATGCGGTGCGCCGCTTCACCTGGCTAACGGGCCGACCCGCCTTTATGCCGAAGTGGGGCCTCGGCTATTCCGGTTCGACGATGAGCTATACCGATGCGCCCGATGCGCAACGCCGCATGGGCGACTTCATCGATCGCTGCCGCGAACACGACATCCTGTGCGACTCGTTTCATCTGTCGTCGGGTTATACGTCGATCGGCCCGAAGCGCTATGTGTTCAACTGGAATCACGAGAAGTTTCCCGACATCGAAGGCTTCGTGCAGGACTATTTGCGCAACGGCGTACGACTATGCCCGAACATCAAGCCGTGTCTGCTGCAGGATCATCCCGCGTTCGATGAAACCGCACGCGCCGGCCTGCTGATCCAGACACGCGACGGCGAACCCGCATGGGTGCAGTTCTGGGACGAGGTCGGCGCGTATCTCGACTTCACGCGCCCCGCGACGATCGACTGGTGGAAAACGCGCGTCAAAGATAGCCTGCTGCGCTACGGCATCGTGTCGACATGGAATGACAACAACGAATTCGAAATCTGGAGCCCCGACGCGATCGCGCACGGCTTCGGCCAGCCGTTCCCGGCACGACAGGCAAAGGTGTTGCAGACCCAGATGATGATGCGCGCGTCGCGTGACGCGCAACGCGAGCACGCGCCCCACGCGCGACCGTTCCTTGTATCGCGTTCGGGCGGCGTTGGCATGCATCGCTACGTGCAGACCTGGTCCGGCGATAACTACACGTCGTGGGAAACGCTGCGCTACAACCTGAAAATGGGCCTCGGCCTCGCGATGTCCGGCGTGTCGAACAGCGGTCACGACATCGGTGGATTCTCAGGTCCGGCGCCTGGACCGGAACTGCTCGTGCGATGGGTCGCATTCGGCATCTTCCTGCCGCGCTTCAGCATCCATTCGTGGAACGACGACGGCACCGTCAACGAACCTTGGATGCATCCCGACGTCACGAGCCAGGTCGCCGGTCTGATCAAGCTGCGCTACCGGCTCATTCCGTACCTGTACGAACTGCTGTGGCAATCGCATCGCTCGTACGAACCAGTGCTGCGCCCGATGTTCGCGGAGTTCCCGAACGATCCGCACTGCCTCGTCGACGGCGACGACATGATGCTCGGTTCGTCGCTGCTCGTCGCGCCGGTCGTGGACGAGAGACGTAGCGAACGCGATGTCTATTTGCCGGCAGGCACACGCTGGGCCTCGTGGTGGAGCGGCGAAGTATTCGCCGGCGGGCAGATCGTCACGCTCCCCGCTCCGTTCGAACAGCCAGTGATGCTGCTGCGCGAAGGTGGCGTCGTTCCGCTGAACGTCGCCGAGCAGCACTTCGCGCAACCTGCCGACGAACGCGCATTCATCGCGCTGCCGTTCGCAGGCGTCGGCACCGCGCACGGCAGCTGCGTCGAAGACGACGGCGAAACCGAAGCATGGCGCGACGGTGCACAAGGGCGCTGGAATGTTTCGATCGTGAGCGACGCGACTTCACTGCGCATTTCGATCGAACGCGAAGGACAGATGCCGGCGGGTCAGTTGGGGCAGGCTGAAGTGCGGCTCGATGTGCCCGCGTCCGACACGCGTACGGCTGTCTGCACAAGCGGGGGCATCGTTAGCGATGCGGTCGTCGGCGGTTGGCGCCGTTTGACGCTGCGTCTTGCTCATTGAATCTGCGACACGCTAGATCGACAGATCACATTTACAACAACCAGCAACTGGTGCTGGCATAGGAACGGAGACTTAACGCAATGAAAACTTCGAAGCGCACGCGCATGCGTGCAGTGATCCTCTCTGGCCTGCCGCTCGCAGGCGCCCTGCTGTCGACCGCGGCATCGGCGCAAAGCAGCGTCACGCTGTACGGTATCGTCGACAACGCGTTCACCTATTCCAGCAATCAGAAGGGCCATTCGAACTTCTACCTGAGCCAGGGCAACCTGCAGGCAAGCAAGTTTGGCCTGCTCGGCGCGGAAGATCTCGGTGGCGGCACAAAGGCGATTTTCCGGCTGGAAAGCGGCTTCAATTCGCTGACCGGTGCGCAAAGTAGCGCGGGTTTGATTTTCAACCGGCAAGCGTACGTCGGTTTGAGCAACGACAGGTACGGCACGATCACACTCGGTCGGCAGTACACGCCGTATTTCAACATGGTCGGCGCACTCGGACCGACGGGCGTGCTGACGGGTGCAACGGGCGCGCATCCGGGCGACCTCGACGGACTCGACACGACGCTGCGCTTCAACAACTCGATTACGTATGCGTCGCCGAACTTCGCCGGCCTCACGTTCGCCGCGCAATACGGACTCGGCGGCGTGCCGGGCAGCGTCGCGAACGGCAGCAACTTCAGCGCGGCCATGCGTTACGACTACCAGTCGTTCTCGGCCGCGGTGGGCTACGTGAAGCTCAAGGACATCACGACGAGCCAGTCGCTCGGCAGCTTCGCGGACAATTCGCCGGTCAACAACGGCTATGCGACGGCGAGCAGTTCGCAGATGATCGCGGCCGCCGCGCGCTACACGCACAACGACCTGATGGTCGGCGTGAACTATTCGAACGTGCAGTACACGCCCGGCTCACACTCGCTGTTCGCGAGCGAAGCGGTGTTCAACACGTACGGCGCGATCGCGACCTACCGGTTCACGTCGAACGTGACCGCTGGCATCGGGTACAGCTACACGCGTGCGAGCAAGGCTAACGGCATCGACGATCCCGCGAAGTATCACCAGATTTCACTCGAGCAGACTTACAGCCTGTCGAAGCGCACCACGCTATATGCGCTCGAGGCGTATCAACTGGCGCGCGGCAAATCGCTAATCGCGTCGGGTTCGGGGGTGGCTATTGCCGACTCGGTTGCGGTGGTCGGCGATTCGCAGAATACGACGCCGTCATCGGGACCGTCGCAGTTCGTCGGGATGCTGGGGATTCGGCACGCGTTTTGATTGTTTGTGTGCGGCGCTGACCTGACGCGCTTTAGTCCGCGTCGCTCAGCGTGCTCTTCAACCGCCCCTGCATAAAGTCGAGAAAGCACTGGATCCGCAGCGCGAGTTGCGAATTCTTGTAGTACACCGCGTGCACCGGTTGCCGTCGTACGCGCGTGAGTTCCGGCATCACCTTCACGAGCTGGCCGGTTGCGATGTCGTGCGCGGTCATGAACATCGAGAGGCACGCGATGCCCTGCCCGGCCAGCGCAAGCTGACGCAGCGTCTCGCCGCTCGACGCCGCGATCGTCGGTTGAATCGCGAAGCCGTCGCCGTCTGGATGTTTTAGCGGCCATGCGTTGAGACTATCTGGTTCAGTGAAACCGAGCAGCGCGTGATGCTGCAGATCGTCGATCGATGCGGGGATTCCGTGCGCGTCGAGATACGCGGGGCTCGCGAGCAGATTCAGCCGGCTCGATCCGAGCGCACGTGCGTGCAGCGTCGAATCGCTGAGCGTACCGATGCGGATCGCGATGTCGGTGCTCTGCGCGAGCAGGTCGATGTTCATCTCGCTGGTGTTCAGCTGCAACTCGATGCCGGGATACTGCTCGCGGAACGCGCCGATGTGTGGCACAACCGCGTGCAACATGAACGGCGTTGCCGCGTTGACGCGCAGCCGGCCCTCCGGCCGGTGCTGGCGCGCTGCGAGCCGCTCTTCGAGATCGTCCATCTGCCGCAGGATGCTGCGTGCGTTCTCCAGAAAGAACTCGCCCTCCTCGGTCAGCTTCATTCGACGCGTCGTGCGGTTCAGCAGCGTCGTGCCGAGTTTTTCCTCGAGCTTCGACAGCGCACGGCTTACTGCCGACGGCGCGAGGTTTAGTTGCTGCGAAGCGGCCGTCAAGGAGCCGGACTCGATGACGGTGACGAAGATTTTTAGTTCGTCGGAGTGGGCTTTCATGGGGGGTTGGTGTGCGGCCGTGTCGGGTGCGATGGGATGCAGTTTACACAGGTGTAGGACAGGGCCTGTGTTGTCAGCGTTGCGACCGGATGTCCTCGCCCCAGAGCGGAGCTTTGAACTCTCTGAAAGCGGCCGGTCAAACCTGGAGCAATCAACTCCCGCAAAAGTCCAACCGTGGCAAGTTGCGTCGTGACATGAACACGCTGGGTGTAGCCGTATTCGAACGCGTTCCGGGGACCATCTCCGACAGGACGCGAAAACATACCCACTACCTGTCCGTTCAGCTAGCGCTAGCCGCCCTTGCGGTCGCCTCCCGAAGTTTTTGCAGCCGCAACGAATGACTGTGCGAGATCCAGCACTTTCGGCCTGTCCGGCTCTCCATCCATATAGGGTGCCTCAGCCAGCCGGCCGACTGTTTTCAGGCTGCGGATCATCACCTTGCCGCTGTCCGGATAGGTACAGACCTCGTGCGGATCATTCAGTCCAACCGCAAAGTAGACAAGGTCCTCGTCGAACGGATTCGCCAGTTGGTGAGCGACGCCGGTGCCCGCTGGGCACGAGATGCAGTCGCCCGTCCGGATTTCCTGCACGGTATCGCCGTAGCGGAAGACACCTCGGCCAGACAGCACAAAGAACACCTCGTCCGCTCTTGCGTGCGTGTGGAAGGGACAGGCCGTTCTGCCCGGCGGCACCCGCGACAGGTTGGCACCTAGACGACCCGGACTGGCGTCAAGGGCCGGCGTTAAGGGTTTCCATGCGCTTCCCCAATGATCGCCCCCCATGCGTTCGACTTCGTTGACGTCGCCAACGTTGATGACAAGCGATGGCATCGCCGCATGCTCAAACTGCTGCTCCATTTTTTTCTCCGTCGTTGATATCGTGTTCGGAAACTACATGACCTACTATTTTTTCCTGATCACGTTCGCTCAGATTGAACCCTGCCGCGCTTGCCGACTGTCCTCGAGCGCTCGCCACTCCTTGACAAGCTGTCTTCGACTTCTGGAATACCGGTCCTCCAGAAATACGGCCTTGACGATACGGTCAACGCGGAACAACCGGAATCCCTCCCGCAGTTCGCACCACGCGGCGATAAACCGCCGCGACTCGACGAAACCTAAAACAATCGGCCATATCGTGCGCTCAGACAACGCCCCATGATGGTCCTCGTAGGCGATGTGCATCTTGCGCTGCTCGCGCAACGCCTGCCGCACGCGCGTTAAATCAAGCGTCGAGTTCACATTGTTCGGGCCGACATACAGGGCATCGTCAGTCAAAGCCCCCCTCATTTCAGAGGAAAGGACACCACCGATTTTTGCCAACGCGTTTTGCGCTGCACGAGCCAACACCTCATCCGTCTGGCGACTTACCCACTGAACCCCGGCAACCAGCGCCTGCAGCTCCTCCTCGGTGAACGATAACGGCGGTAGCACGAACCCCGGCCGTAAAAGGTATCCAACACCCGGAGCGCCGTCGATATCGGCTCCCATGTCCTGAAGCGTTGCGACATCGCGACGAACCGTGCGCAGCGATACGCCGGTTTCTTTCGCAAGCACCTCGCCAGACACCGCTCCACGGTGTCGCCGAAGTACCTGCATAAGATCGAACAATCGTTGGCTTCGAGACATGCTCAGTCCATCGAAACAGGCCCCTCGCCGCCGAACATACGACCGGATTCGATCGCCTTGCTCAAGGGCACGATTTCGGCGATCCGGAACCGAAGCTTGCCAGCTTCGGCGGCAAGCGCATGGCTATTCAAAATGTCGCTTCGCTCGCCGCTCCAGCGCATCCGTTGACGAATACACGCATTCCGTACGTGAGCGTAGGCTCGCGCGATTTTCTGAGCTGTGTTGTTCGTGCTGGTCGTGATGGCTTCCTCGCAGTGTTGATGAGGAAAGCCCAGTATAGGACGGCACACTGCCAAATTCTGTCACCATCGAGACGAAAGGCAACGGGGTCACCAGATCGTGATCAACTGGCAAATCACCTCGACATGATCATGCTCCTTGCTATCACTCAAGGAACTCCGTCAGCAACCGCACGATTTCATCGGGTTGCTCATCCGGTAGCCAGTGTCCGATATTGGGCAACTTCAACACGGTAGCGCCAGGCGCAGTTGTACCGAGAAACGCGGCGAGGAAGTCGTAACTGATGCCGCCCAGCCCGAGCACCGGAATCGTCAGTGGGGAATACCGGGCGGCATCCGCGATATCTGTTGCGAATGCCGAGAACCAGCCGTTGGCCGCGCGCAGCGCATCCGCGTTGTCGTAAGCGGCAGCGTAGACGACACGGTCGTGCGCCGTGATTTTTGTTTTGTCGGCCGCCAGGTAGTCGTATAGCCAGTCCTGCACGATATCGTAGCGACCGGCAAATACTCGCTCCGATAGCCCGGGAATCTGGTTGAATGCAAACCACCAGGGATGTACCGCGCGCGCCGGATTATCCAGGTCATAGGTGCCAGGCGCTGGAAGCAGCGGAATCTGTTCGAACACCGGGAACGGATGCGGCGAGTCCATCATCACCAGCTTACGCGTCGCTTCAGGATAGTTGGCGGCAAAACTGTAGGCAACCATCGAGCCCACATCGTTACCCGCGATATTTACCGTTCCCAAGCCCAACTGGGATACGAGAGCGCGGATGTCGGACGCCATCGTTTTCTTGTCGTAGCCGCCATCGGGCTTGTCCGACCCACCCATTCCACGAAAATCAATAGCAAGCACGCGATAACGCTCGGCGAGCTGCGGTAATACACGACTGAATTCCCACCAGGTCTGCGGCCAGCTCGGCAGCAGGATCAACGGTTCACCTATACCGCCTTCCACATAATGCAAGCGGATGCCGTTGACTTCGGCGTAAGCGTTCTTGAAACCGGGCAGTGTCGCGACGAGGTCGATATCGCTGATCGCGCTGGGTGATGAAAAGGACATTTGATTTCCTTAGAACATCGTGTTGGCGTTGTTAGAGGAAGCGGGTACCGGTTGCAGCACGTCCCAGTGCTCGACGAGCTTGCAATCGGTATCGAAGCGGAATATGTCGACGCCTGCGGTTTCCTGGCCACCCCAGTCCAGATAGCGTACGTGCACGAAGGCCAGATCGCCATCGATGGCAATGCGCTTCACCTCGCAGGGTATGCGCCCGGCTTGCTTGATGTAGCCCATGATTCCATCAAGCCCATTCGGGAAGAGCGGGTTGTGCTGGATATATGGCCCGGACACGAGACCGGGCAGCAGGTCGGCCTCGCCCTGGTTGAAGACCCGGTCGTAGATAGTGTCGAGTACGTGCTGGATGCGATCTCTGGTCATGGCCTGGTGGCTCCGAGTTGTGTGTGCCGCCATTGGAGCAGTCCCCGGAGAGATGGACCATACGCATAACGCGCTATAACATAGCAATTCGTCTCAATCTGGCAAGATGCAACCATGTATGCATTGAACGGTTGGTTGAAAGCAGTTCGCGCCGATGGCCTGGTACTGGTGCGCACACGCGTGGCAGGCCCTTGGGGATTTTCGGTCCAGCAACGCGACGCGGTGGTGTTCCATTTCGTGGCGGAAGGACGTGCCTTCGTGCGTCAAGCGGGTGTGGACGTCATGGAATTGCAGGCCGGTGCACTGGTCTTGTTTCCGCGTGGCGGTGCACATGAAGTGGCGTATTCGGCGCGGGGCAAATCCGTATCGCTGGAGACGTTCCTGGCGAAACGCGATGGTGTAGTCGATCGCGATCCGAAGGCCGTCACGCTGATTTGCGGTCAGTTCGATATGGACCGGCACCTGGCCCTTCCTGCCCTGCGGGCCCTGCCACGAGCCGTGTTGCTCCATGCAGGGATGGAGCCCGGATGTTCGGCGCTGGGCGATACCCTGCGGATGCTCCGTAACGAGGTGGAAACACCTAACTTCGGCAACCAGATTGTGGTCCGTAACCTGCTCTCGTCCTTGTTCGTCTACTTCATGCGCGATTGGGCCGGCGCCGCTTCGCTCACCGCAAAAGACTGGTTTTCGGCAGTACGCTCGCCACACCTGGCGCGGGTACTCGCACGTATGCACGAAGCGCCCGAACGCACGTGGACCCTGGAGGAACTCGCCGGCGAAGCGGGTCTTTCGCGCGCTGCGTTCGCGCGCCACTTCAGCGATCTGGTAGGTGAGCCACCCCACAGTTATTTGACCCGCTGGCGAATGGGAATTGCTGCGCAGTTGCTTGAGGAAACGGATCAGCGGCTCAGCGAAATCGCGTCGCGCGTGGGGTACCAGTCCGAATTTTCATTCAGTCGCGCGTTCAAGCTGGCTCGTGGGGTCTCGCCGATTTTCTACCGCCGCTCGATGGCCAGTCGTTCGAAAACCGGCGCTTCTGCGGCGCAGTTGTGAAGGCGCGGGAGTCGTGCGGGCGCAGAAATGGAACCCCTTCGCGATTGTCCCGGCGGTTTCCATTGAGAGATGACGAACGAGTCGCGTACCGGAGAAGCCCCGCCGGCTAGCGATGCAACCCATCGAATCAACCGGTTTTTTTGCCGTATCTGAGACGACGATTTTTAACTGACTGACTACTGGCACAGTTTTCACTTTCTGGGCTGAGGCAACACCGCCTCACCCCACCCGCCCCTCAAACCCCATCAACACATTCACCGCATTCGTCCCAATCTCGTCGACCATATAGCCGCCTTCCATCACAAATAAAGTAGGCATACCGAGCACCGCGATCGCTTCGCCAAGGCGCACGAAATCGCCGGTGGTCAGCGCGAAGTGGCTGATCGGATCGCCTTCGAACGTATCGACGCCGAGCGACACGACGAGCACATCGGGCGCATAGGCTGCGAGACGCCGCCCCGCATCGGCGAGCGCGTCGCGATAGCGGAGCCAGTCGGTACCCTTCGGCAGCGGATAGTTCGCGTTGAAGCCGAGCCCGTCGCCGCTTCCCTGTTCGTCGGCGAAACCGGAGAAGTACGGGAACGACACGCTCGGGTCACCGTGCAGTGAAACGAACATCGCGTCGGCGCGATCGTAGAAGATGTCCTGCGTGCCGTTGCCGTGATGAAAATCGACGTCGAGCACCGCGACCCGCTCCGCGCCCTGCATGAGCCCACGTTGCGCAGCGATCGCCGCGTTGTTGAGATAGCAATAGCCGCCCATGTACTCGTGCGCCGCGTGATGCCCAGGCGGACGACACAACGCGAACGCGCCACGCGCGCCGGCCGATATGACGTCCATACCGGTCAGCGCGACGTTCGCGCTGGCGCGCACCGCCTCCCATGTGTGCGCTGCGATCGGCGAGCCGGCGTCCATGGCGTAGTAGCCGAGCTTGCCGTCGATGAACGCGGGTTCGATATCGTCGCGCAAGTTACGCACCGGCCAGACCAGCGGCAACGCGTCGTGCGTGCGGCCGGTCGCGGACCATTCGTCCCAGGCCGTTTCGAGAAAGCGCACGTAGCGGTCGCTGTGCGCGCCAACGTAGTGCGAGCGGTCGTACTGCCGCTCGCCGATCACGTCGCCGAGACCGGTCGCGCGCACGCGGGCAAGCACGGTCTCCGCGCGCTGCGGGTTTTCAAACGATCTGGCGATCAGGCCGTCTTTAAGCTCGATGCCGTAGTGCAAACGATGCGCTTCGCTGAATACGGTAAGCATGTCAGGTCCCTGCGAGGTCGAACGCACAGTGTATCGAGCTCTTTCCGCACTTTGTTTGCTTTTCGATCTACCCGACCCTACACTTTTCGCACGAACAGACTACCGATACGAATCCATGAGAACGAATCGCCCTCCCGCCCGACTCGACGCGACCCTCGACGCCACCGATCGCGCGATGCTGCGTCTGTTGCAGGAAGACGGCGGGCTGTCGAACGCGGCGTTGAGCGAACGTCTCGCGCTCAGTGTGACGCCGTGCTGGAGAAGGAGAAAGCGTCTGGAGGACGAAGGCGTGATCCGCGGCTATCAGGCGAATCTGGACCGGCGGCGGCTCGGCTTCGATGTGCTCGCGTTCGTGCACGTGCGCTTCCAGTCGCATGGCGACAACGCGCCGGACCGCTTCGAAAAGGCGGTGGCGAAACTGCCGGAAGTGCTGTCGTGCCACAAGGTGACCGGTGACGCGGATTATCTGCTGCAGGTGCTGGCCGCCGATCTCGACAGCTACGGCGATTTCGTCGAACGTGTGCTGCGCAAGCAGCCTGGGGTCGCGTCGATCCAGTCGAGTCTAGCGTTGCGCGAGGTGAAGTCGACGAGCCACGTGCCGGTGCCCGACGATCTGTCACGGCCGGGGCGACGTTCATGAGCTACGTCAGGCCGTAGCGTCCACGCACGCGCGCCATACCTGCGCGACGATCGGGTCGGCCGGGTTCGCGGTGGTCGCGTCGATGAACAGGTTGGCCGGCTGCAACTGCGCGGCAGACCACGTCTGCGCACCATGCAACTGCCTCGCGATACGGCGTGCCTTGCGGGCGAGCGTCACGCGTTCGAGCCAGCCCGCGTCGAGCGAACGGCGCGCGAGCCAGATGCGCGCGGATTCGACCCGATGCGCGTCGGTGGACGGCGTGTCGTGCAGCACGGCCGCCGCGAGTTCGCTCACCGCGAGATAGCACAGCAGGTTCGCGATGGCGTGGGTGGTCAGCGCGTCGTCTGTGCGTTCATTCGTGCTTTCGTCGATGTGTATGGTCATGGGTGTGGCGATAACCGTCAGACCTGCAGCACGCGGCCGTCCGGGCCGATCTTGCGCGGCAGGACCGGCAAGCCACCGGTCTTTTTCGGTTGCATGGCGGCGGCCGCGGTAGATTCGCCGGCGCGTGCAGGCTCGGTCACCCGCTTCGCGAGACGCGGCGCCTGGGCGACAGTCTTCGGCCTAACACCACTCACCCCATGACGCACCGGCGGATGCGCACGCGCCTCCGGCGGATTCCAGATTTCGACATACGTCTGTGCGTGGGCGGCTGTAGCCACGCCGAAAAACAGTGCTGTCAGCGCAAGCGCGCGGGCATTCATGATTCGCTCTCCGTTGCCATTGCCATTGCCATGGCTCCGTGGTTCGTGATGTTCGTGATTCAGCGCGTGCACGATTTGGCGGTACCGACGCACCGGCCATCGCAGCCCGCGCAGTAGTGCCGGTTTCGCAGTGTGTCGTCCACGGCCCAGCTGTTTGCCGGTGCGCTGGCCGTGCCGGCCTCGTGACCGTTCTCAACCGCATGAAACGTCGCCTCGCCGGCCTTGCCTCGCTGGATCGACGCGTCGATTTCCACTGCGCCGAACGCCGCCTTGAGCCGCGCGATGAACGCGGCCGTTTCCGGCATCGGATGAACCACAGCAGGCGTGAAAACCAACTTGCAGGCAGAAGCGTTCATGGCGACGACTCCTTTTCCGATACAGCCATTCGGCTAAAAAAAGTACCGCGAAGTACCCATTTGCCGTTTCCGTTTTCGGTGTAGGATACTGTACATATATACAGTGATTTTTGCAACCAGCCGATGCCCTCACCCGCCCCCCATCCGGAAGATCTACACCCGTCGCTCTGGCGGGCGTCGCAGCTTGCGCGCCACACCGCGCGCACGCTCGACACCGGCTATGCGGCGCTGTCCGCGGAACTGCCCGGCGGCGGCTGGCCGGTCGGTGCGCTGGTCGATCTGCTGGTGCAGCAGCCGGGAGTCGGCGAAATGCGGCTGCTGAGCCCAGCGCTTGGCGCAGCCGGCGGGCGGCCCATTGCGCTGGTCCAGCCGCCCCACTTGCCGAACGGGCCCGGGCTCGACTACATCGGCCTGCCGCTCAAACAGTTGATGCAGCTCAACGCGAAGACCACCGGCGACGCGCTGTGGGCCGCCGAGCAGATCCTCCGCGCCGGCAGTTGCGGCGCGTTGCTGCTGTGGATAGAGCGCGTGCCGGTGTCGTCGCTGCGGCGGCTCCATCTGGCCGCGCAGTCGTCGGACACGTTCTTCGTGGCGGTGCGTCCACTCGCCGCCGCGGCCGATACCTCGCCCGCGCTGCTGCGGCTCGCGCTGCGGGCCACCAGCGAGGGCCTCGCCGTCGACATAGTCAAGCGACGAGGGCCGTTGCGCACGGACCCGCTGCCGCTTCCCCTTCAACCCACACCCGTTCTGCTTTCCCGTCATGCGCGCACTGCTCGCCGTTCACCTGCCCCGGTTGCAGCTCGAAGTCTTCAGGCCGAAGTGGCTGCCTGAGCCGGCGCACGGCTGCGCGGTACTCGAGCAGGACCGCGTGCTCGTCGCCAGCCGGGCCGCGCGCGCGGCCGGCATTCGCCCCGGCATGAAGCGCGGCGGCGTGCTGACGCTCGAACCCGGCGTCGAGATGTTCGAGCGAGACCCGGCACGCGAAGCCGACGCACAACAGGCCGTCGCGGTCGCGCTGATGAAGTTCTCGCCCGAGGTCGCGCTGGCCGAAGAGGCTACGGTGATCGTCGACGTCAGCGCAAGCCTGCGGCTGTTCGGCGGCGTGCTGCGGTTGTGCCGCGAAACGAAAGCGCTGCTCGCCACGCTCGGCTTCAGCGCGCGCGTAAGCCTCGCGCCGACCGGCCAGGGCGCATGGCTGCTCGCGAAGCACGGCAATCGCCGGCTCCTGAAAATGCGCTCGCTCGAACAGCGGCTCGCCGCGCTGCCGCTCGAATCGATCGCCGAGGTGCGGCCGTTCGCCGACTGGTTCGCGGGGCTCGGCTGCGCGACGATCGCCGACGTGCGCAGGCTGCCGCGCGCGGGTCTGCAACGCCGCTGCGGCGAGCATCTGCTCGATTCGCTCGACCGCGCTTTCGGCACCGCGCCCGAACTGTTCGACTGGCTCGAACTGCCGCCCGCCTTTTCTGCGCGCATCGAGTTGCCCGACCGCCTCGAGCACACCGAGGGCGCGCTCTTCGCCGCGCACCGGCTGCTCGTGCAGATGTGCGGCTGGCTGTGCGCGAAACAGCTGGCGGTCACCGGCGTGCAACTGCTGCTCGAACACGAGCGCGGCCGGCAGGCCATTGCGCCCACCGCGATCGACATCGCGCTCGGCGAGCCCACCTGGCACGAAGAGCATCTGGTCCGGCTGATCCGCGAACGGCTCGCGCGCGTCGAACTCGCGGCGCCCGTCATCGCGCTGCGGCTCGACGCGTCGCAGGTGCAGGCCGCCACGCCCGCTTCGACTACGCTCTTTCCCGAGCCCGGTGGCTCGGCGGAAGATCACGCGCGGCTCGTCGAATTGCTGGTGGCGCGCCTCGGTGAAGACAACGTGCTGCGCCCCGCACCGCTCCCCGATCACCGGCCGGAAATCGCCAATCGCTGGGTACCGCTCGGCTACGCTCTGCCATCGGGTATGCAGGGCATTCCAATGCCGGCCGGATTGCCGCGCCCCACGTGGTTGCTGAAAACCCCGGTGCAGTTGCTGATGCGTAAAGAGCGGCCATTCTACGGTTCGCCGTTGAAGATGGTGTCGCCCGGCGAGCGCATCGAGGCCGGCTGGTTCGACGGACAACTCGTCTCGCGCGACTACTTCGTCGCCCAGGCTGACGACCAGTCGTGCTACTGGATCTATCGCGAGCGCACGGGCAGTCGCGACGGCAAGGAGCCGCACTGGTTCCTGCACGGACTCTTCGGATGATGCGATGGAACCGTCCTTCCGTCCGTTGCCGGCGTATGCCGAGTTGTTCTGCCTGTCGAATTTTTCGTTCCTGCATGGCGCATCGCATGCCGAGGAACTGGTCGAGCGCGCCGTGCAACTCGGCTACGCGGGGCTCGCGATCACCGACGAATGCTCGCTCGCGGGTGCTGTGCGCGCGCACGTGGCGGCAAAGGCGGCCAGCCTGCCGCTCGTCATCGGCTCGTATTTCCGGCTCGTTCATGCGGACGGCTCGCCTGCGTTCGGACTGATCCTGCTCGCGCAGAATCGCGAGGGGTACGGCAATCTGTCGGAGCTGATCACGCTCGCGCGCACCCGCGCACCGAAGGGCGAATACCGGCTCACGCCGCAAGACCTGTCGCGACCCGAGCCCGAGTACGGCCACCTGCGTGGCATGCCCGACTGCCTCGCGATCCTGGTGCCCGAGTTTCCCGCACAGGAAGAGAAACTGGACGCGCAACTCGAATGGCTCGACGAGACTTTTCCGGGCCGCGCATGGTGCGGACTGATCCTGCATCAGCGCGCGATGGACGACATCCATCGAGGCGCCATCGAATACATCGCGCAGCGCCATGGCGTGCCGGTCGTCGCGCTGGGCCACGTCGTGATGCACGTGCGCTCGCGCAAGCCGCTGCAGGACACGCTCACCGCGATCCGCACCGGCCGTCCCGTGCACGAATGCGGCTACGCGCTCGCGCCGAACGCCGAACAGCATCTGCGCTCGCGGCTGCGGCTCGCGAATCTGTACCCGGAGCACGCGCTCGGCGAGACCGTCGCCATGCTGGCGCGCTGCGCGTTCTCGCTCGACCAGTTGCGCTACGAATATCCGGGCGAGATCGTCCCCGACGGCTACACGCCGCGCGCGTGGCTGCGGCAGGAAACCTACATCGGCGCGCATCTGCGCTTTCCGGCGGGCATTCCCCATGACGTGCAGCAGCAGATCGAATACGAACTCGAACTCATCGCCGATCTCGAATACGAACCGTATTTTCTGACCGTCTACGACATCGTCCGCTATGCGCGCAGCCAGAACATCCTGTGCCAGGGGCGCGGCTCCGCGGCGAACTCCGCGGTCTGCTATTGCCTCGGCATCACCGAGGTCGATCCCGCGCGCGGCAACCTGCTGTTCGAACGCTTCATCAGCCGCGAGCGCGGCGAGCCGCCCGACATCGACGTCGACTTCGAGCATCAGCGGCGCGAGGAAGTGATCCAGTACATCTACAGCAAGTACGGCCGCGACCGGGCCGCGATCGCGGCCGCGGTGTCCACCTACCGGCCGCGCGGCGCGTTGCGCGAAACCGGCAAGGCGCTCGGCGTCGATCCGCAGATCGTCGATGCGGTCGCGAAGACGCATCACTGGTTCGACACCGGCGCCGAACTGCTGAAGCGCTTCGAAGAATCCGGGCTCGACCCGAACACGCCGCTGATCCAGGCATGGGCGTCGCTCGCATCGCAGCTGCTCGGGTTTCCGCGGCATCTGTCGCAGCATTCGGGTGGCTTCGTGATCAGCCGCGGCAAGCTCACGCGGCTCGTCCCGGTGGAGAACGCCGCGATGCCCGAGCGCAGCGTGATCCAGTGGGACAAGGACGATCTCGAATCGCTGGGGCTGCTGAAAATCGACGTGCTCGCGCTCGGCATGCTGTCCGCGATCCGCCGCACGCTCGACCTCGTGTCGGAGCGGCGCGGCGAACGTTTCCACATGCAGGACATTCCCACCGAAGATCCCCGCACCTACGAGATGATCTGCCGCGCCGACACGATCGGCGTATTCCAGATCGAATCGCGCGCGCAGATGTCGATGCTGCCGCGACTGCGGCCGCAAACGTTCTATGACCTCGTGATCGAAGTCGCGATCGTGCGGCCGGGGCCGATCCAGGGTGGCGCCGTGCATCCGTACCTGCGGCGCCGGCAGAAGATCGAAACCGTCAGCTACCCGAGCGAAAAACTAAAAGTCGCGCTCGAACGTACGCTCGGCGTGCCGATCTTCCAGGAGCAGGTGATGCAGATCGCCGTCATCGCTGCAGGTTTCACACGGGGCGAATCCGACGAACTGCGCCGCGCGATGGCCGCGTGGAAACGCAAGGGCAATCTGCAGAAGTACTACGACAAGATCGTCAATGGCATGCTTGCGCGTGGCTACGAGAAGTCGTTTGCCGACGCGATTTTCGAGCAGATCAAGGGCTTCGGCGAGTACGGGTTTCCGGAGAGTCATGCGGCGAGTTTCGCGCTGCTGGTGTACACGAGCAGCTGGCTCAAGTGTCATGAGCCGGAGGCGTTTCTTGCTGCGATGCTGAACAGCCAGCCGATGGGTTTCTATTCGCCGTCGCAGCTCGTGCAGGATGCGCAGCGGCATGGCGTCGAAGTGCTGCCGCCCGACGTGACGGTGAGCGGCTGGGACAGCACGCTCGAATCGATCGGCGCGCCGAGACCGGCTGTGCGGCTCGGGCTGTCGATCGTGCGCGGCATGCGCGACGGCGCCGCGGAGCGCATCGAGAATGCGCGCGCGGTGCGGCCGTTCACTAGCGTCGTCGATCTCGCGCGACGCGCGCAGCTCGACCGGCACGATCTGCAGGTGCTGGCCGGGTCGAATGCGCTCGCGCAGCTTGCGGGCCATCGTCGCGAGGCGTTATGGCGCTCGGTCGCGGCCGTACCCGATCGTGACATGCTCGCCGCGGCGCGCGTGGAAGACGAGATGCCGTGGCTGGGCGCGCCGTCCGAGGCGGAGAACATCGTCGGCGACTACCACACGATCGGGCTCACGCTCGAACGCCATCCGGTCGCGCTGCTGCGCTCCACGCTACGCGCGCAACGGCTGATGACGGCCGAGACGTTGCGCCATTACCGCAACGGACAGTTGGCGCGCGGCTGCGGCATCGTGACCGTGCGACAGCGGCCGGGCACCGCGAAGGGCGTGATCTTCATCACGATCGAAGACGAGACCGGCAACGTGAACGTAATCATCTGGCCGAGCCTGCTCGAACGACAGCGCAAGGAAACCCTGGGCGCGTCGCTGCTCGCGGTGTACGGCACGTGGCAGTGCGAAGGCGAAGTGCGGCATCTGGTCGCGCAACGCCTCGTCGACCTGTCGCATCTGCTCGGCGGCCTGACGACGGTTACGCGGAATTTTCATTAGCCTGGCCTGCGTGCTTCATCGGCATGATGGGTCACGGATCGAACGGTTCGATTTCGAGAATCTCGGCGACGCGTTGCAGGATGCCTGCACGCCGCCACGCGATGTACTTCGCGTAGCAGGTCTGCTGCGGCGGGAAATGAGTGGGCAGGCGATGCCATTTTTCATGATGCTGATGCACCCAGAGAATCGCATTGAGCAGCGGACGGGCATCGCGGCGCGGACGGCCGCGCGATGCGGTGGGTTCCGGCGTGACGAAGAGATGTTTGACGCGCATCCAGTCCGCGTCCGGCAAGGGAATTTCAATCACGGCACTTATGGGGGCTTGTAAGAAATTCAACGCTGGCGCATCGCGAAGTGAGGCGGCGGTGTGCGCGGGTTACTTGCCGGGGTTAGTCGGCGGGTACTCTGCTAGAGACACCGTTTGCCGCGCCGCAGATGAGTGCGGCGAAGGCGACGGAGTTGCTCATGAGGTCGTACGGTTCAATGTTAGTTGGCAAAAAGCGATGTCATCCGGAATATGCACGCGATAAGTAACGACGTCGCTTACGGTCTATTACAACGCACATGTGCGTCGGAGAGTACACGACAAAGTGCGGTTATTCGAAGCCATCTGTTCGACGCGGTTCGCGCCTTTTCGGGGCACGGCCGTTAGTGGTGTTCATCTCCGATATCAGAATCGACACGCTCATCGCTTCGTTTCTTCCGATCCTCGAACGCGGGCATGCAGCCGCCACTTCGAACGATACGTGCAGGAATGCCCACCGCAGTCGCACCGGCAGGAACGTCGAACATGACCACCGCGTTCGCGCCCACTCGGGCACCTCGACCAACGGTTACAGGCCCCAGGATACATGCTCCTGCACCGATGAGTACATCGTCCTCGATGACCGGAGCGCCTGCGCGCCCTCGTCCACCAATCACGACATTCGGAGCAATCGTGATGTTGTTTCCCAGTACCGCCTGTCTGTGCACGACGATGCCGAGACCCTGATATCCGAACGTCACATTTCTCCCGACCTGTACCGATGGCGGAAGCGAAACTGAGAACAAGATCCGGTTCGCCACCTTAAGAAACCAGGGGAAAAACGGCACCCTGAAGCGATACAGCAGATTCGAGGTCCGGTAAATCTTCGCTCCAATGCCAGCACACATCAGTAATTGCAACAAAATTGCGATCACAGCTTCTTCAGTCCGTCAAATACTCTTATCAAAAACAGGAAGAACAAAAAGAAGACGAAGCTCACGTCCCAATAGCCGGAATGGATGGCTATCAACATCGATGTCATTAAATAGCAAAAGCTGAACTTCGCGAGCACGCCCCGTCTCGCAGCATAGGTGTAGAGTTTCGCAATGACGAACGCCGCAGCCAGGAAACCAAAGAAGACACCCACATGGCCGAAGTCGACATAGAGTGCTCCCTGCAGTGTCGGCGTAATGCTCATTGGACGTCCGCCGATCCAGCGGGCTCCAGTCAGATCACCGATGATGTTGCGCGCGCCCCAGTGTCGGCCAGGCAAGAATGTCGCATAGTTGCTGAGGAACAACTCACCATACATAGGATCATGCAATACCTGCCCCACTGTCGCTATCGTGTTCTGGCTGAAGTCGAACATGGAGAGTGCCGGAGCCATCGGCAACAGATAGGCATGGTGCGCAATGAACCGGAAATCGACATTCTTGAAGAAGTGCCCGACGTCGTAATTTTGCGCGACCCGCACCAATGCAAACGTTGCGGAAAATCCAAACACCAACGCGGCAACCAGCAGGCTGACCAGCACCGTCTTGCGACCAGACAGCTTGAATACCACCATATAGACGTAGTAGCTCCCGACGAAGACAAGAACCGGCGATCGATATCCCAGCATCAGGATGCCCACGACATAGATCACCGGTTGAATCAGGCCGATTTTCCGTCCATGTTCGCGGTCGGAAATTATTCTTACCATCAGCCAGAATCCATAAAGCGGTGCGAGGTTGGACGCAAGCGCGGAATTCTCGAAACGCGACTCGCCCATCAATAGCGGCAGCCCGTGACTGGTAATAACAGCGACCGCAAGGCAGCACACGAAGATGAAGAGCAGAAAGACCGACAACTGCTTCGACGTTCTCGGCTTGATCCTCTGATCCACGACGATCCGCCCTCTCAGACCAAACACCGCACACCCTGTCAGATAACCCGCCAGTCCCACCAGAAAGAGGCTCCATCCAAGGGTCTTGTCGTACTTACCCGAGACGATCCACGGCGTATCGATCAACCCCAACAGGTTGTAGGCTGCGTAGACCACGAGAAATAGCAGTAGCGGATTGAGATGGCGCGGCTTTTCCACCCTATAACGGGCGCGTGCGTTTACTGCCGTATTCAATGGCATTTCCATAGCGACACCTACCGTTGATGAAGGCTGACCCACGCCTTTCCCAGCATCAACGCGAATCTGCTGTTCGTGAACAGATAGCGCTTCCACATCCGCCCCGGTTCCTGAACGACACGAAACAGCCATTCCATCCCGTAGTTCTGCATCCAGACAGGAGCGCGCTGCACTTTCCCTGCGACCACGTCGAATGTTCCGCCGACACCCATGACGAAGTCCACGCCAAGCTCTGATTTCCAACGGTTGATAAAAACCTCTTTCATCGGCGATGCGATCGCGACGAACAGCATGCGCGCCCCCGACTCGTGAATCCGCCGTACGATTGCCTGCTCGTCGTTCCAGAAATACCCATGGTGATAGCCTGCCATCCGCAAGCCCGGGTATCGTTGCAAGCATTCAGCCGCCGCGCGCCGAACGACTACTTCGGTTGCGCCGAGAAGAAATACGGGAAACTCTTTCTGTGCAGCGTCTGCAAGCAGTCGCCCAAAGAGGTCCACCCCGGTCACCCGCTCAGGTACATCGTGTCCTAACCAGCGTGCTCCCCAGACGACACCCATCCCGTCGATATTGACGATATCGCAGGCGCGAACCGACGCCGCCAGTTCCGAGTCAGTCTGCATGTTCACTAGCTTGGCCACGTTCACAACGACATGCTGTGTGAACTGCTTCTCGGCAATACGGGTCGATATCCACGCGACCGTCTCGTCCATCGTGACGGCATCCATCGGGCAACCAAACAGTTCAATTCGCTTCATGGCATTCTCGAATCCGGTAGTTTTTTCATCTCAGCGCTGCGAAATACGAACAGCTCCGTAAAGCACGGTGCTGCTGCTCACGTCCGTCGGCTGCAAATACCAGTCCGGTTTGTAGAGTCCCAGTTTGAAGTACGCGTCCTGTGCATCGGGGTAAGCGTTTGCGGCATGCGTCGCAGTAAAAACCAGTGCATCGTTTTTATAGAGTTCGGCAACCGCATGCTTGCCGGTTTCGTCCGGAACATAGTGCAGTGCCCAGCGCACCCACTTCCCGCGATCGGTATCCGCGCAGCAAAGCCACTGGGCAGCAGACACATTCTTGTGTTCAGCGCCACCATGTTCGGAAATCGCGTAACGCGTCCCCAACAGCGTGAGCGCTACGGCAGGACCGCCTTTCCGCGAGCCTTGATGGATTTGCGTGATGATCATCAATTGCTTCGAGTCGAACGCGAAATTCGGTGCCAAATACGTACTCCACTCGATCAGATAGTCACCTCCTTGCGCGAATCTCACGGGCGCAGGAAACAGCACCTCGGCTCGTGCGACGCCATTGGCGATATGCGAGAAATTCTCTCCTCGATCGATCGTTGCGCGCATGACCTTGTGCCCGTGCCTTACCGGATCGTCGATAACCGAGATATCACCGGGATTCGCCTGCACACCCATACGTGGGTCTACACCACGCTGCCAGTCCCATTCATAGATCGTCCGCATGGACGCCGATATGGCCTGCAGAGATGGGCTTGGCGCCATCGTCTGGGCCTGCGCAACCGAGCCTGCAATTGCTGCAACCAGACAGGCAAAGCCCGCAAGCGCCACGTATCGTCGCGCTAACCTACTATTCATAACATCCCCGGTTTCCGGCCAGCAGCCGATAGCAGTCGATATACAGAGCAATGATCGAATTTCTCGAATAGTTCTTACTAGCTCGCGCGAGTGCCGCCTTTCCCATCGAAGCGGCGAGCGTAGGTGTTTCGATCAACGAGCGAATACGCGTTGCCAGCGCAACGCAATCGTGTGCCTCCACCAGATAACCTGTGACGCCTTCCTCGACGAGATCCAGGAATCCGCCAAGCCTTGTTCCTACAACAGGCACACCGGAGAACATCGCCTCCAGCGTCGTGATGCCAAACGACTCGTAGTGACTCGGCATGCAGAACACTTGCGCATTGCGGTAGAACTTCAATTTTTCTGCACCACTCAACCATCCAACGAACGTTACGCGGTCGTCGATTCCGAGTTCGCGCACCACCTGCGACCAATGTGCGACGTCTCCGCTACCTGCCAGTCTCAAGCGGACGAAACATCCTTGAGCGCCTAGCATCGCGATCGCCTTGAGCAGATCATCCAGTCCCTTCTCCTTCGTCAAGCGCCCTGCGAAAGCGATATAGGGGTCGACGACACAGTCATCGCTAGCCATCGTTCGATTCGAAATCGACTCAGCCGGGTACGCGGTATTGCCAACTATGTGAAGCGTTCCAGGGTTGGCACCAAGCGCTCTCAATTCATCTGCGATCGCTGTCGATACAGCCACCGTCGCATCCGCACGTCGAATAAACCACGATATCGCCTGCCTGACGACCTTCATTGATTCGCCCTCGAAGTGACGGAAGTTGCCCGCGTGAAGATGAAAGATCGTCTTCTTGCCGTTCATTCTGGCTATGAGGAAAAGCAACCACTTCCTGTAAAAAGAGCCTCGTACGGAAACATGAAAATGCACGATGTCGATTCCTCGCATCGCGGCCAGCGCAAAGCGCGGAATATCCCGCAGCAGGAATCTGAGGGCGTGACGCAGGCTTCCAAAACCATGTGTCTCGAAGAACGAAAATGACAAGCCTCCTTCGCGGGCCAGGTTCTCAAACGACGCGAGTTCTTCCAGCACGGAGGCGATAC
Organism: Paraburkholderia sp.; assembly: GCF_050742655.1. Taxonomy (GTDB): domain Bacteria; phylum Pseudomonadota; class Gammaproteobacteria; order Burkholderiales; family Burkholderiaceae; genus Paraburkholderia. The sequence goes on from NZ_JBOIGG010000002.1 coordinate 276,406, forward strand.
CACCGCGTTGTCCATGGCCCGGCCCCACGTGAAGCACCCGGATCAGGTGTTGCCCCGCCACTTGCAGAGGACGTTCGCTCACGCCCTCGCGGAGGCTGCCTCCCGGCGTCACTTCGCACGTGGCATCAGACAGGCTGACGTTTCGATCGGACATTGCGTGACCTCATCCGTCCAGCAGGTGGGAAAAGTAGCGGCTCGATTGCTCACGACGCACGATCGAGATGCCATAGGCAGCCAGAACCACCAGTTCGGCGATAAGAAATGACCACGCCGCACCTTCCGCGCCTAAACGCGGAATCAGCGTCAGCGCGAGAACGACGTTCAAGCATCCAGCAATCAGTGTCACCAGCGAGCGCTTCCGTCCCTCGCCGAAAGGCACGAGCACCAGCAAACCCAGCAGGTACGAAAGGTTTCCGAACATCGCGGAGAAGCACAGAATGGAGAGAACCGGCGAAGCGCCTTGATACTCGCCACCTAGAAACAATCGCGTTAGCGGCGCCGACAGCAGAAAAAAGAACAGACCGCTCGCCACGGATGCAACTACGGTAACCGTCGCTCCGATCAAGGTCAGTCTCGCTGAAGCGTGCCGGTTTTCCATGAACAGGCCGGAAACGCGCGGATAAAGCACCGCCGTAAGCTGCGTCGGGATCAGATTGCCGACCGTCCTGAGCTTGTCCGCCGCGGCATAAAGACCCACCTGATAAGGACCCGCTAGCGAAGCCAGAATGACCGTATTAGCGGCACCAAAAAGCGTGACAGAGGCGGTCGCGACGAACATGTCGAAGCCTTGCAGGAGTCGCTGCCGCATCGCGCTCCATGAGGTATCGGGTTTTCGCAACATCCCGAGATGCCATGCGATTCCGATTGAAATGAATGCCCCTGCGACAGGTCCTGCCGATTGAATGGCTGCTGCGGCGATCACGTCGTCCGGCTTGTGCACCAGGAAGAATGTCAGCGGCAACATCACCAGACGACTAGCAAATACCATTGCCGCGATGAGGTAGAAGCGCTCAAGGCCTTGAAAAAGCCAGTAAAGCGTAAAGACGTTGCCGACCACAGCCATCCAGCAAAGCAGAATCACGACACCGGAAGAAGCCATTCTCCGGTCGAACCAGAGTACGACCGCGAGCGCTGCGAAAGCGATAACGCAAAGACATGCCTTGCTGCCAGCAATGGACCAGATCAGGCTATTGAGCAATCGAGGTTGATCGCGACATTCGACCACCGCTTTAGGGCCACTCAGATTGAAGCCCCATTCGGTCAGGACAGTTCCGTATGCCGCCGTTGCCATACCGAAAGCGAGAACTCCAAAATGCGCCGGCCCCAAAACACGGGTCAAGTAAGGAAACGTCGCGAACGCAGCGAGGTAGTTCACAACGAACGTCACGACCATGACGACCACGTTTCGCCCGACGCGTTGTCCCGCGCTTGCGGGAGCGCAACCCGGTTCGATGCGCGCCGTCACAAGCGGGCCGTTCACGCCGCACCTCTTCGATCTCGCGACGTGCATCCGCAATTGTCGGCAGGTGGTAATGGCCTAACCATGCGCCAACACCCCCCGCGTATCAATCACCACCTTCGCCTGCAACCTGACCGGATCGATCCGTCTAAATTGCGTGTGGTCGACGAGAATCACAACAACATCCGCCTGCGCGAGCGCGCCCGCCAACTCGCCAAGCCGCACCTTACCGTCCAGCGAAGGCGGCAACACGTCGACGTTCGGCTCCACCGCGATCACCTGTCCTTCGAAACGGTCGGCGAGCTGGCTCACGATTTCGATCGCGGGGCTCTCGCGCAGGTCATCGATGTTCGCCTTGAACGCCAGCCCCAGGCACGCAATCACCGGCTCGCGAAACCGCTTCGCCGCGCGCTCGACCCGCTCCACCACATAATGCGGCTTCTCATCATTCACCGCCCTTGCCGTCCTGATCAACCTCGCATGCTCCGGCGCCGAATCCACAATGAACCACGGATCAACCGCAATACAATGCCCGCCCACCCCCGGCCCCGGCTGCAGAATACTCACCCGCGGATGCCGGTTCGCGAGCCGGATCAATTCCCACACATTGATGTCGAGCTTGTCCGAGATGATCGACAGCTCGTTCGCGAACGCGATGTTCACGTCGCGAAACGAGTTCTCCGTCAGCTTGCACATCTCCGCGGTACGCGCGTCGGTCAGCACGCATTCGCCGCGCACGAAGGTCTGGTACAGCTCGGCTGCGGTCTCGCTGCAGCGGCGCGTCATCCCGCCGATCACGCGGTCGTTCTCCACCAGCTCGCGAATCACGTGGCCCGGCAGCACGCGCTCCGGGCAATGCGCGACGCGAATGTCAGAAGCCTCGCCAGCCTGCTGCGGAAAACTCAGGTCGGGTCGCATCTCGGCGAGCCATGCGGCGACCTTCTCGGTCGTGCCGACTGGCGACGTCGATTCGAGCACAACCAGATCGCCCGCCTTCAGCACGCTCGCGATCGCGCGACTCGCGGCCTCGACATAGCTCAGGTCCGGCTTGTGGCCATCGCCGAACGGCGTCGGCACGGCGATCAGGAATGCGTCGGCCGGCTCGGGCTCGGTGGTCGCGCGCAAATGGCCCTGCGTCACGGCGGCGCGCACGAGCATGTCGAGTTCGGGCTCGACGATGTGCACTTCGCCGCGATTGATCGTGTCGACGGTCGCGCGGTTCACGTCGACGCCGACGACGGTCTTGCGTCGCGCCGCGAACGCGGCCGCGGTGGGCAGCCCGATATATCCGAGCCCAATGATGGAAACGACTTCGAATGACATGGTGTGTGGTCTCTTCGCTTTTTGTGTTTTGTTTTCAGTGCACGGCGACCGGCTGCGGTGCATCGGCGCCGGTCGGCCACAGCGCCGCGGGCAGCGCGGCGGCGATCCGTTCGCACGCGCGGCCGTCGCCGTACGGGTTGTGTGCGCGGCTCATCGCGTTGTATTCGTCGTAGTCGTTCAGCAAGCGTTCGACGGTATCGGCGATGCGCTGCGCGTCAGTGCCGACGAGTCGCACGGTGCCCGCTGCAACGGCCTCGGGACGCTCCGTGGTGTCGCGCATCACGAGCACGGGCTTGCCGAGCGACGGCGCCTCTTCCTGAATACCGCCGGAGTCGGTCAGGATCAGCCACGCACGCGTCATCAGGTACACGAACTGCAGGTACTCCTGCGGCTCGATCAGCACGATGTTGCGCACGTTGCCGAGCAGCCGGTTCACCGGCTCGCGGACATTCGGATTCAGATGCACGGGATAGACGATCTGCACCTCCGGATGCGTCGCGGCGATGCGCAGCAGCGCGGCGCAAATATCTTCGAAGCCCCGGCCGAAGTTCTCGCGGCGATGTCCGGTGACGAGGATCATCCGCTTCGTGTCGTCGAGAAACGGAAACGTGCGGTGCAGGCGCTGTGCTAGATCGCGCTCGCGATCGAGCCGCGCCTGCACGGCGAGCAGCGCATCGATCACGGTGTTGCCGGTCACGACGATCCGCTCCGGTGCAATCCCTTCGCGCAGCAGGTTGCCGCGCGACGTTTCGGTCGGCGCAAAGTGATGCGCAGCCAGCGCGGCGGTCAGCTTGCGGTTCGCTTCCTCGGGCCACGGCGAATACAGGTTGCCGGTGCGCAGCCCCGCTTCGACGTGTCCAACGGGCACGCGCTGGTAGTACGCAGCCAGCGACGTCGCGAACGTCGTCGTGGTGTCGCCGTGTACTAGCACGAGGTCCGGGCGGCTCGCTTCGAGCACGGGGCCAAGCTTGCCGAGCATGTGGCCCGTCAGGTCGGTCAGCGTCTGGCCGGCGCGCATCACGTCGAGGTCGTAGTCAGGCGTGATGGCGAACAGGTCGAGCACCTGGTCGAGCATCTGCCGGTGCTGCGCGGTCACGCACACTTCGCAGTCGATCTGCTCCATAGCTCGCAGCCGGTGCACGAGGGGTGCCATCTTGATCGCCTCGGGCCGCGTGCCGAACGTCACGAGAATCTTCTTTCTGCCGATGTCCATGATGAGCTCCGTTCGTCTGTTTACCGACTGCCTAGTTGCGCTTCCTGCTCGTTGCCGCGATATGCGTAACCACCGTAGTTACCGTATTGCGCCGAGCGCAGGCCTGGCCGGAAGCCGTTGAACACGACGCCAGTCACCTTCGCGCCGACCCGTTCGATGCGCTTCACCGATTCGAGAATCTCGCCATTGCTGGTCATCCCCGAACGCGCAGCGAGCAGCACGACGCCCGCGTAAGGCGCGAACACGGTCGCGTCGGTGACGGGCAGCACGGGCGGTGCATCGAGCAGCACGACGTCGTAGCGCTGCGATGCCCACGCGAGAATCTCGGCGAGGCCTCCCGCGGAGAACAGTTCGACCGGTTGTGCGATCAGCGGTCCAGCCGGCAAAAAATCGACGTTCGGTGTGATGTCGGAAACGATCGCCTGTTCGATCGCTGTGTCGTCGCGCAGCACGTCGGTCAAGCCGACGCGTCCCGGCACGCCGAAATCGGCTGCGAGGTGACCGCGACGCAAATCGCCGTCGATCAGCAGCACGCGCTTTTTAGACAGGCCGATCAGCGTCGCGAGGTTCGCCGAAATGAACGACTTGCCGATGCCAACCGACGGTCCGGTCATCAGCACGATGTTGTTCTCGGGCCGCTCGAGCAGCGTGAACTGCAGCGCGGTGCACAGGCTGCGCAGCGCTTCGACGGCAGGCTCCTGTGGCCGTGCAAGCGCGAGGATCGACGGTACGTGGTCGGAGCGTTCTCCCGGTCGCATCAGCTGGCGTTGCGCGACGCTCAGCGGAATCGTCGCGATCACGTTCAACATCGCGTCGCGTTCGATGTCCATCGGATCAGTCAAACCGCCGAACAGTGCGGCCCGCACGACCGCGGTGCCGACGCCACACAGCAGACCGAGCGCGGCGGCGATCGCGACGACGAGCACGCGCTTCGGCTTGACAGACTCGTCGGGAACGACGGCGTGATCGATCACGCGCACGTTGCCGATCTTGCTGGCGGTCGCGAGACGCAGTTGCTGGATGCTGTTCAGCAGGCCAACGTAGAGATCGGTTTCGACGGTCACGTCGCGCTTCAGTCGCACGAGGTTCTGCTGCGCATCGGGCAGGCGCTGGATCGAGCCGTTGAACGAATCGACGTTCATTCGGGCCGCGGCGATCTGCTGGTCGAGTGCGGCCAGCGCGGGATGCTGCGGCGTGTACAGCGCGACCATTTCCTTGCGCTTCTGTTCGAGTTCGAACAGGCTCGACTGTGCGGCAACCGACTGCGTGAGCACCGCCTTCGCCTGCTCGCTCAGGTCGATCAGTTCATGCTTGTTCTGATACGCGTTAAGGCGGTCCTCGACCACGCGCAAGTCGCGTTCGACGTCGGGCAACTGCGCGTTCAGGAACTGCAGCGACTTATCCGCTGTCGCTGCCTTGCGGTCGGCGTTCTGCCGCACGTAGTTGTCGGCGATTTCGTTGAGCACCGCGGCCGCAAGCACGGGGTCGGGATTCTCGTAGGTAACGCCGATCACGCCCGACTGGTCCTTGCCCTTCTCGGTGATCGTCAGGTCCTTCTGCAACTGGTCGAGCACCTTCAGCTTCGAATAGCGCTTCACGACGAACTGCGCATCCGGGTGGCCGTCGAGTTGCGACACGAGCAACGTGATGTCGCCGGCAGACGTGTGCACTTTTAGCGGCGTACCGATCTGGCCGGTCGCGTCCGCATCGAGATCGCTGCCGGACAGCCGGTAGTGGTTGCCGCCGAGCGCCGTGACGACGAAGCGGTCTTCCTCGAAATCCTTCGGTACGTCGAACTGGCGCACGGCAATCTGCTCGGAACCCCACGCATAGCCACCGAAGCCGAGTAGTCCCGGCTGCGACAGCGTGCGGCCGTGTCGCGCGACCCACGAGCCGAGCAACGGGAAATAGCGCGGCTGCGCGTCGATATACAGGCCAAGATCGTTAACGACACTGTCGGTGACGAGTCGCGAGTGCAGGATTTCCATCTCGCCGTCGTCGGTGGATTTGACGTCGAACAGCGAACTCAGTCCACCGATCAGGTTGCCTGCCGCGGCACCGGCGAGGTCGCCGTTGCTTTCCACCTGCACGGTAATGTCGACGCTGTACACGGGCCGCGCGACGAACGCATAGAGCGCACCGATCAGCACGAAAACGACCGTCACGGCAACGATCGTCTTCACGTTCTTGATCAGCACGTCGAGCACCGCGCGGATGTCGATCTCATCGGCATCGCGGTTATCGCGGGAAAAATGGTTGTGAATAGTCGGAGAGTTCATGGTCGCGGCAGGTTTGTCGTGGCACGGGTGCACGGGCACAGGCGAATGCGGGAGCGGTTGTCGTAACAGGTCATGTCAGCTCCTGCTCAACGACAGGCGGGCGATGCGTTGAGTCCAGTCCTGCACGCCGTGGTCGATCAGCGTCAACGCGTATTCGTAGCTGCGATGCGGTCGCCCGAACGGGTCGGGCACGTCGGTCGGGTACGCTTCGGCGAGCCGGTACACGCGGCCGCGTGCGATCGGATAGAAGCGTTCGATGGCGTGCTTCTGCTCCAGCTCCATCACGAGAATCAGGTCGGCGACGCGGCACATCCGCTCGTCGAGCCGGCGCGCGCGATGCGCGGACATATCGATGCCGCGCGTCGCGAGCAGCGAGGCGGCGATCGGATCGATTCCCGCACCGGCCACCGCCGACAGTCCCGCCGACGCGACCACGATGTCCGCCATCTCGCGTCGCAGGAGCCCCTGCGCAATCGGGCTGCGGCACAGGTTGCCTTCGCAGACCACCAGGATTCGGTCGATCATTTCGTCACAATCGCAGTAGTGAGGCCGGCGTTGATCGCCGGCAACAGCAGGCTCAGCACGCGGCTGAAGCGCACGAGGCCGTTGCCGTCCACGTACACGACATCTTTCGGCTGCAGTTCGAACTGGTTTGCGAGCACCATCGACACAGGCGAACGCGCATCGAGATGGAACACCTGCGGCTTCGCGTCGGTCGAGCCGCGAATCACATACAACTGCGCGGCATCCGCGCTCGTGCTGTTCAGGCTGCCCGCCTGCGACAACGCATCGCTCAGCGTGAGCTTGCCGGTCTTCAACGGAATCGCCGTCACGGGCTTGTTCACTTCGCCCATCACGTACACGCCGTTTTCGTCGCGCGACACGACGCGCAGCAGGTCGCCGTTCTTCAGCACGATCTTCGACGGGTTCTGGTCGCGCTCGAGCATCCGCGACAGGTTCAGCGGATACGACACGCCGTCGCGCACCAGCACCATGCGGCTCTGGTCCGCGTTCGGACTGAAACCGCCGGCGCGGCTTACCGCTTCGTACAGCGTCATCGGCACGTCGTTGATCGGCACGGTGCCCGGCGTATGCACTTCGCCGTCCACGTACACCTGCTTCGCGCGGAACGACGCGACGCGCACCGTTACCTGCGGCTTCTGGAACACCTTCGCGAGTTCCGTAAAGACGGCGTGCTGTGCGCCGTCGGGTTGCAACCCCGCGACGTGCACGTTGCCCGCATACGGCACCTGGACGTTGCCCTCGCTGTCGACGACGAAACCGAGCGCCGGGTCGAACGGGCGGCCGTTGGTCTGCGGCTGCGCGCCGAGCGCTGCCGTCAGTTCGGGGTGGTCCCAGATCGTGATCTGCAGGACGTCGCCGGTGCCGATCGTGTAGGGTCCCGGCGCCGCCGACAGGTCGCGCAGTTGCTCGGTGTTGGTCTGCGCAGCCGCATCGCGCAGCTGGCGGATCAGCGTCGTGTTGATGTCGGCGATCGGCACCGGCACGTCGGTCGGCTGCGTCTGCGCATCGCCGCTCGTGACCGGCAGCGTCGCGGGCGTGATCATCCGCATGCCGGGCGCGACGCCGCATGCGGACAGCACGAGGCTCGCCGCGAGCATGCACGCTCGCGCGCTCCGCGTGCTCCATCTACGCGGAGGGCCTGCGTCAGGCCGGTTGGTTATCGTCAATCCCATCTGGTTCACCCCGTATCGTTTGCTGTTTTGTCGTGTCGCGATTCGCGCGGCGCTGAGAGGTCGCGCGCGATCGCGGTCATCGGTCCGTCAGAATGCGTTGCCGTGTACGAAGCCTTTCGCGATCGTCGCCGCGACGATGCGCATGTCGAGCGCAAACGACCAGTTGCGCAGGTAGTACAGGTCGTGCTCGACGCGCCCCTGCATCTTCTCGACGCGATCGGTCTCGCCGCGAAAGCCGTTTACCTGCGCCCAGCCGGTGATGCCCGGCTTGATCCGGTAACGATGGATGTAGCCGTTGACCACCTTCTGGTACAGCTCGTCGTGTTCGAGCGCATGCGGACGCGGGCCAACCACCGACATCTCGCCGCGCAGCACGTTGAGGAACTGCGGCAGTTCGTCGAGACTCGTGCGGCGCAGAAACGCACCGAGGCGCGTCACGCGGCTGTCGTTGCGCGTCGCCTGCGTGATCACACCGGGTTTCTCGTCGTGCGGGCGCATCGTGCGGAACTTGTAGATGCGGAACACGCGGCCATCCGCACCCTTGCGCTGCTGCGTGAACAGCACCGGTCCGCGCGACGTGAGCTTGATTGCGACAGCGATCGCGACGAGCAGCGGTGCGAGCGTGAATAGCGCGGCCGCGGCGAACACGCGGTCGAACACGTCCTTCTTCGCGAGCGCGTGCGGCGACAGCGGCGACGCGACGAGGTTGATCGCGGGCACGCCGATCAGATCGATCATGCAGTTGTCGAACAGCGCGAGACTGCTGACGTCGGGGATGAAACGGATGCTGACGAGGTCGTCACGGAACTCGTTGACGAGCCGCAGCATCGTGTGTTCTTCCGATAGCGGCAACGCGAGCCATAGCTCCTGCCAGCCTTCGGCGCGCACGTGACGCACGAATTGCGCGAGATCGTCGAAGGTCGGTATGCCGGCGATTGCGGACGCCTGGGTCGGCATAACGGGGGCAATGGGCGCGACATCGAACACGGCCGCCGCACGAAAGCCGCTGGCAGGCGACGCGGCAATGTTGCGCACGACGTCGCGGCAATGTTCGCCGCACCCGACGATCGCGACGTTGCGCAGGTTGAGCCCCGCGTTCCGCACACGGCGTAGCACCGCATGCGTCGCGAGCCGCGACACGACCAGCGCGCCGCCGGTCACGCAGGTCCAGTACCCGAACCACAGCCGCGACACGAAATCGATCCGGTGCAGCGAAAACATCAGCACCAGCGCGCAGCCCTGCACGACGAACCACGCCAGCGACATCTGGCTCGCGAGGCTCAGCAGCGAACGGCCGCGCCACGACTGATAGATACCGAAAACCGGAAAGAGCGTCAGCGTGAAGGCCGTCGCGGATGCAACAAACGCGACGAACGCGACGTCGAGATGCGCGACGGCGAGATCGGAGAAGCGCGCCTGCGCCGCGACCGCCGCACCGCCGACGATCAGCAGTACGTCCATTGCGCGCGCAAGCAGACCCTCGGGACCGTGACCATGCGCCCTGCGGCGCGCGTAAGCGAAATCGACGGTACTCATGCCGCGTCCCGTGCGGACAAATACCGGGTCAAACCATGCGACGTGCGCCCCCGCGCCGCCGCTATGCTGCGTTTCGATCGGTCTGTGCTCATTCTGTTCTTCCTCTTTTTTCACAGACGCACGGCCGCTCTCCCGGCTCGCACGATTTATTCGAATGTTGTCGCTGCGGTGTGGACGCAGCGGTACTGCACCTGCAATCGCGTTTCGCGCGGCAACACCTTCCCCCGCACGCGAAATGCGCACTACAAAAACCCGACACAAGCCGGCTCGCCGTGCGGACGCGAAGGTCCCCGCGGGTTCAACCGGTCATCGGAAACTGCGTGTTAAGAGCCGCGTAAATAGTGCTGCGCGCGCACGAGGTGCCCGCGACGATCACGCGACTGAAGACGTGTCCGCATGCAGCGCGCGGACAGGGTTGGAAGAAGAGAGATCCGCTGGCTCACCCCGGGCCCAAGCGGTCGATTCAAACAATGAGTCATCTACAGGTCCTGTCTTATGTATGTCAGGTTGTGCAATGCGCCATCGACTAAGCAGCATCCATGCCAAATGAGTATTGGCGCCTCGTTTAAACGCGCGCACCGTCGCGCAGCCCGCATGACGTATGCGTTTTACCTGGGCGTTGCTGCGACGGCGCATGCGTGCAGCTGCAGCGAAAGATGTTTCGATGAAGCGCTTGTTACGTAACGCCACGCCGTAACAGACCGGAACAGCGGCGCTCGACGCGCGGCAGATTCGTACGCCGCGTCGACACCCGATGCATGAAACGACGGCCTGCCGTGCTCTCCGGGCAGCATGCACCTCCGCGCCCAGCCGCGTCGCACGGGCTCTTCGATGGCATGGAATCTGCTGATTCCCGTAGGGACACTGCGGCCGCATCGATCCGGGCAGCGATTGAGCGATTGCGACGACGATTACGTCCACTACACGCCGACATCAATAGAACGACACGCGAGGGACCCGGGTGCAAAGCGAACAACTCAGACAGACACAGACGACCGGCACACCGGTACGCAACGGATTGAGCGACCGGATCCGCGCGGGACTACGCGCGGGCGAATTCCATCTCGCGTTTCAAGGCATCCACGAATCGCGCACGGGCCGGCTCGTCAGCACCGAGGCACTGCTGCGCTGGACCCATCCGGATTACGGGTTGCTGCTGCCGGATGCCTTTCTCGAGGTGCTCGACGAAGACGCGGAGCTGGCCGTCGACATCACGCACTTCGTGATCGACCGCGCGTGCGCGCAACTCGGCGCATGCATTCGCGCGGGACATCCGGCGCTGCCGATCGCGGTCAACGTGCCGCCCTCGGTGGCCGCGCAGGAAAACTTCGCCACCGAGGTCGAACAGATCGCGCACATGCACGGCATCGCACCCGAGCTGATCGACATCGAACTGATCGAAACCGAGGACACCGCGCGCATTCTCGCGACGCGTGTGCTCACGCGACCGCTACGCGAATCGGGCATCCGCATTTCGATCGACGACTTCGGCACCGGCTATTCGTCGCTCGCGCTGCTGAGCGAAATGGACGTCGACACCGTGAAGCTCGCGCGCGAGCTGCTCACGTTCGTCCCCGCGCGGCAGCGCGCAAGCGCGGTCATCGCGGGCATTCTTGCGCTACTCGACGACCTCGGCATGCGGGTCGTCGTGGAAGGGGTCGAAACCGCCGCTCAGGCCCGCTGGCTCGAGCAATGGCCCAACGTGCTGCTGCAAGGCTTCCACTTTTCGCGGCCCACCGGCGACCTCGCCGCCGTGCTGGACGCCCCTCCGTCCGCGTCCCGCCCGGCGAACCTGCCGTTTGAATCGCATTGAGCCAGCCGGTGACGTGCCCCCCGGATTGGGCCTCCAACCGGGTACCGAAAAAAATTGTCTGACCATTTTTAGCCTGGGTGCCTGCAGCGTCACGGAGGGTTAATTACTCGAACAGCGCGCAAAACAGGTCGTTTTTTTGAATTTAAATTCATGCATGAATTTGGCATAATTCAATGTACCCACTAGTTACTGAAGTGCTGTATGACAACCGTCCCTCTGACCGACGAAGCCTGGCTGCACGTCCGTCATCTGTTTGAAGAACCGGCCGGCACCGCTGGCGTCGGCCGGCCCCGCCGACAGTCCCGCGATGTGCTCAACGGCATCCTGTGGGTGCTGTTGAACGGCGAAAAGTGGCACCATCTGCCCGCCACGTACCCACCCTCGCAGACGTGCTACGCGCGCTGGCTGCAGTGGAAGCGCAGCGGCGTGATGGACGTCGTGCTGGTAGAACTGAAGCGCCACTGCAACGCGACACAGGACGATCTTTCGTCGGACGAGTGCCCGGCCTGACACGGTGCCGCGTCGCGTGCGGTTCAGCTCACCCCTCACCTCGCCGCGCGCTTACGCTTCTCGATCGATGCGATCAGCTCCGTGTGCTCCTCGCGCAGCGCGTCGACGAACTCCATCGTGAGACGCGCGCGAGTCTGATGCGGCGGAAACAGCAGGTAATTCGGAAAATGAAGCGCCGGCGTGAACGGCCGGATCTCGATGTCGGGTCCGGCGTAAGCCTCCGCGACCACCGGATGCGCGAGCGTCACACCCGCGCCGCTGCGGACCATCTCGCAGCAGATCGCCGCGTACTGCGCTTCGAGCGCCATCACGCGCTCCACGCCTGCGCGATCGAATATCTCGTCCATCAGCGTGCGCGTGCCGTCCCCATGACATAGCGACACGAACGATTCGCCGTGGAAATCGGCGGGCTTCAACGTCTTCTTGCGCGCGAGCCGATGCCCCGCCGGCAGCACGCCGACGGCCGCGAGATTCGAGAACAGCTCGGTGTCGCAATTCGATTGCTCGCTCACGTACACCACTATTCCGAGGTCGCAGAAGTGCGACGCGGTCCAGTGATTCACCGTCGTCGACGTGTTCAGATGTAACGACACCGTGACCTCCGGATGCCGCGCATGAAACCGCTGGATCGCGCGTGGCACGAGCGTCAGTCCCGCCGACGGCATCGCCGCGATGCGCAGCCGTCCGGTGCCTCGATTGCGAATCTGCGCCGCCGCGTTGCTCAACCCCTGCAGACCCACGTAAGTCCGCTCGACCTCGCGAAAAAACGCATTGCCCTCGCCGGTCGGAATCAGCCGCACACCGTTGCGCTGGAACAGCAGCAGGCCCGTCTCGCGTTCGAGTTGCGAAATGAGCCGGCTCACGTTCGGCTGCGACGTGAACAGTTCTTTCGCGGCCGCGGTCATCGAACCGCTCAACATCACGGCACGAAACGCTTCGATATGTTTGAGGTTCATCGATTCCAGTCCATATCAAAAATGCATGGATAGTTATTTTATTCGTATTGGACGATATAACACCGACGCAGGACACTCGCTGGGCACGATCGAGACCACACACAACACCTCATACAACACATAGCCGTTCTGGAACCCACCGTCATCGGAGAAGCGTTCATGAATCAGCCCCCGTCCCGCTCCCGCCGGCATCCGCCGCCCTTCCGCCTGCTCGTAGCGACGCTCGCACTCGCGGGCACGGTGCTCGCGCACGCGGAGACGACGCTCTATGTCGCGAACGTCGGCGGCTCGAACGAACAGCTTTACCGGCAGAAGATCATCCCCGCGTTCGAAAAAGCGCACAACGTGAAAATCGTCTACGTGGCGGGCAATTCGAGCGATACGCTCGCGAAGCTGCAGGCGCAAAAGGGACATCAGCAGATCAACGTCGCGGTGATGGACGACGGCCCGATGTACCAGGCGATGCAGCTCGGCCTGTGCGCGAAGATCGACGATGCGCCGGTGCTGAAGGACCTGTACCCGCTCGCGCGGCTCGGTCCGACGGCAATCGGCGTGGGCATGGTCGCGACCGGTCTCGGCTATAACGAAGAGGCGTTCAAAAAAGCGGGGCTACCCCCGCCGGATTCGTGGAACGCGCTCACCGACAAGCGTCTGAAAGGCAGAATCGGTGTGCCGCCGATCACCAACACATATGGCCTGCACACGCTCGTGATGCTCGCACGGCTGAACGGCGGCGGCGAGAAGAACATCGAGCCCGGTTTCGCCGTGATGACGAAGCAGGTCGCGCCGAACGTGCTGTCGTGGGCACCGACACCCGGCGAGATGGACGGGCTGATGCAAAGCGGCGACGTGATCCTCGCGCCGTACGGCAGCGGTCGCGCGGTCGCGCTGCAGAACACCGGCTTTCCGCTGAAGTTTATCTACCCGAAGGAAGGCGGCGTCGCGCTGCAGGTCGGCGCGTGCGCCGTCGCGGAAAACGCGCAGCCTGAGCTGTCGCAGCAGTTCATCCAGTACCTGCTGAGTCCCGACGTGCAGGCGATGCAGGCGCAGGCGATCGGCCTCGGTCCGGTCAACCGCACGGTGAAGCTCACACCCGAGGTCGCCGCGCGCGTGCCGTACGGTCCCGACCAGATCGCGAAGCTCGTCGCGATGGACTGGGCGACGATCAACCCGCACCGCACCGAATGGACGGAGCGCTGGAACCGTTCGGTCGAGCGCTAGCCGCTTAGTTGCCACCCCGCTCCCCTGCCCGCCCCACGATACGACACGATCATGACCTTCCTCACGTTGCAGGGCCTGTCGAAACGCTACGGCGATTTCGCGGCCGTCGAGCAGATCGATCTCTCCGTCGAGCGCGGCGAATTCCTGTCGCTGCTCGGACCATCGGGTTGCGGCAAGACGACGACGCTGCAGATGATCGCCGGTTTCGTCACGCCGACCACGGGCCGCATCGTGCTCGACGGCCGCGACATTACCGCGGAGCGCCCGGAAAAACGCGGGATGGGCGTCGTGTTCCAGAGCTACGCGCTGTTCCCGCACATGACGGTCGAGAACAACGTCGGCTTCGGCCTCGAAATGCGCCGCATGAAGCGGCCCGAGCGGATGCAACGCATCGCGGAAGCGCTCGACCTCGTGCGGCTCGGCGGCCTCGGTGCGCGCTATCCGAAGGAGCTGTCCGGCGGTCAGCGTCAACGCGTCGCGATTGCGCGCGCAATCGCGATGCAGCCGAACCTGCTGCTGCTCGACGAACCGATGTCGAATCTCGACGCGAAGCTGCGCGAAGAAATGCACATCGAACTGCGCGCGATCCAGCGACGGCTCGGCATCACGACGATCCTCGTCACGCACGACCAGGTCGAAGCGATGACGATGAGCGATCGCATCGCGGTGATGCATCGCGGCACCATCGCGCAGTTGAGCACACCGTTCGAAGCCTACGAGCGACCCCGCACGCCGTTCGCGTCGACGTTCCTCGGCCGGACCAATGCACTGCCCGGCGAAGTGATCCGCCGCCATGGACGCTGCGCGGAAGTGTCGGTGGCGGGCACGACGTTGAAAGTGCCGCACGAAGGCCGTGTGGTGCAGGGACGCGTGCACGTCTACATCCGGCCGGAAAAAATGCGCCTCGCGCCACAGGAAACGCATGACGGAACCGCCTCGCGTACGCGCGGCCGGATCGCAACGCGTGTATTCGTTGGCAATCAGTGGCTACTCGAAATCGATTCAGCGCTCGGCAAGCTCTCGGTCACGCAGCCGAATTTCGGCGCGCCGCCGCCCGCCGAAGGAATGGAAGTCGGCATCGACTGGTCCGACGACGATCTGCGCGTACTCGAACAGGAGGCCGCCGATGGCCACGCTTGAACACGATCGCGCGGGCGCCGCGCCGTGGCTGCTGTCGGGGCCGGCGTTGCTGCTGTTCGGCGCGCTGCTGCTGGTGCCGCTCGTGCTCACCCTCATGCTGTCGTTTCACGCATTCAGCGACACGGCCGGCGTCCAGGCCGCATGGACGCTGCAGAACTACGTCCAGGTCGTCACCGATCCGTACTACGGGACGATCTTCCTGCGCACGGCAGGTCTCGCCTGCGCGGTCACGCTCGCGAGCATCGTGCTCGGTGTACCGGAAACCATCGTGCTCGCGCGGATGAAGCAGCCGTGGCAGTCGCTGTGTCTGCTCGTCGTGCTCGGTCCGCTGCTGATCTCGGTCGTCGTGCGCACGCTCGGCTGGCAGATCCTGCTCGGCAACAACGGCGTGCTGAACGACGCGCTGCAGGCGCTGCACATTACGTCGGAGCCGGTGCGTCTCGTGTTCACGATGACCGGTACGATCATCGCGCTCACGCACGTGCTGGTGCCGTTCATGGTGATGTCGGTGTGGGCGACGCTGCAGAAGCTCGATCCGCAGGTCGAATGGGCCGGCCGTTCGCTCGGCGGTTCGCCGGCGAAGGTGTTTCGTCGTGTCGTGCTGCCGCAGATCCTGCCCGGCGTGCTGTCCGGTTCGATCATCGTGTTCGCGCTGTCCGCGTCCGCGTTTGCCACGCCCGCGCTGATCGGTGGACGGCGACTGAAAGTGGTCGCGACGGCCGCGTACGACGAATTCCTCGGCACACTGAACTGGCCGCTCGGCGCGAGCATCGCGGTGTTGTTGCTGGTCGCGAACGTCGCGATCGTCGCGGGCTGCAGCCGGCTCGCCGAACGCCGCTTCCGGCAGGTGTTCGAATGAACGGGACCACGCGCAACGGTTTCTGGGCGCTGGCGTACAACGCGCTGTTCCTCATGTTCATCGCGGCGCCGCTCATCGTCGTCGTGCTCGTCGCGTTCACCGACAAGGGCTTCATCTCGATGCCGTTCGACGGCGCATCGCTGCGCTGGTTCAGGGCCATCCTGCAGAACGGCGACATCGTCGACGCGTTCTGGCTGTCCGCACGGCTTGCGTTCGTCGCGGCGACACTCGGTGTCGCGTTCGCGGTGCCGGCCGCGCTCGCGATCGCGCGCTATCGCTTTCCGGGCCGCGCGGCGCTCACGAGCTTCTTCCTGTCGCCGATGATGATCCCCGCGGTCGTGCTCGGCATCGCGTTCCTGCGCTTCATGTCGATGCTGCATCTGAACGGCTCGTTCTGGCCGCTCGCCGCGACGCACGTCGTGATCGTGCTGCCGTATGCGCTGCGCCTCGCGCTGTCGGCGGCGATCGGACTGGACCGCGATGCGGAACGTGCGGCGCTGTCCTGTGGCGCGAGCCGCTTCACCGCGTTTCGCCGCGTCGTGCTGCCGATGATCCGCACCGGCGTGGCGGGCGGCTGGGTGCTGTCGTTCATCCAGAGCTTCGACGAACTGACGATGACGATTTTCGTCGCGACACCCGGCACGACGACGCTGCCCGTCGCGATGTACAACCAGATCGCGCAGACGATCGATCCGCTCGTCACCTCGGTGGCGACGTTGATGATCGCCGGCACGATCGTATTGATGGTGCTGCTCGACCGGCTGGCCGGGCTGGACCGCATTCTGATCGGAGAATCTCGATGAACGGAACGACCTTCGCGAGCCCCGACGTGCTGGTGATCGGTGGCGGCCTCGTGGGTTCCGCGGTCGCGTGCGGTCTCGCGCGCGCAGGCGCGCGCGTCGCGGTGCTCGACCAGGACGACGGCGGTTTTCGCGCGTCGCGCGGCAACTTCGGTCTCGTGTGGGTGCAGGGCAAAGGTTATGGACTCACGCCGTATGCGCGCTGGACCCGCAGCTCGTCGGAGCGCTGGCCCGCGTTCGCGGCGTCGCTCCAGGACAGCACCGGCATCGACGTCGCGCTGCGCCAGCCAGGCGGTTTTCATTTCTGCTTCTCGGACGAAGAACTCGCCGTCCGAAAAGAACGCCTGTCGACGCTGCAACGCGAACTGGGCGGCGACTATCCGTATGAACTGCTCGATGCACGCGAGGTGCGCGACCGGCTGCCCGCGGTCGGCCCTGCTGTGATCGGCGCGAGCTACACGCCGATGGACGGTCACGTGAATCCGCTCAAGCTGCTGCGCGCGCTGCATGCGGATATGCAGCGGCGCGGTGTGACGCTCGTCAACGGCGTGGACGTGCGGCGCATCGAGCCGCAGGCCAGCGGTTTCGTCGCGCACGCGACGCAGCGTGCCTGGCGTGCGCCGCGCATCGTGCTCGCCGCCGGGCTCGGCAATCGCGCGCTCGCGCCGCAGGTCGGGCTGCATGCACCGGTTGCGCCGAACCGCGGCCAGGTGCTCGTCAGCGAACGCGTTGCGCGCTTCCTCGATTACCCGACGCTCAACGTGCGGCAGACCGACGAAGGCTCGGTGCAGTTCGGCGATTCGATGGAGGAAGTCGGTTACAACGACTTCACGACGACCGACGTGCTGTCCGCGATCGCGCGTCGCAACCTGCGCGCGTTCCCGCTACTGCGCGACGTGCGGCTCGTGCGCATGTGGGCCGCGCTGCGCGTCTACAGCCCCGATGGCTTCCCGGTCTACGACGAATCGACGCAGTATCCCGGCGCATTCGTCGTGACCTGCCACAGCGGCGTGACGCTCGCAGCCGCGCACGCGCTGCGGATCGCGCCGTGGATCGCCGGTGCTTCGATGCCGGACGAACTCCCCGCCTTCGCCGGACGCCGCTTCCTCGATGCCGGCGTCACGACGAATCACGCTCATTGATCCACGCCACTGACTTTCACGCATTCCCCATGACCACGAAACCGCTCTTCAGGGTGTTGCCCGGCGCCGCCGACGCGCCCGTCGATATCTGGTTCAACGACGAACCGCTGCGCGTACCCGGCGGCCGTTCCGTCGCCGCCGCGCTGCTCGCCGCCGGCATCGACCGCTTCCGCGCAACGCCCGTCTCGGGTGAGCCGCGTGCGCCGTACTGCATGATGGGCGTGTGCTTCGAATGCCTCGTCGAGATCGACGGCGTGCCGAGCCGCCAGAGCTGCATGGTCGCCGTACGCGACGGCATGCGCATCCGTTCGCAGGAAGGCGCACGCGATCTGCCGCCGCCCCCGCCCTCGCACACCGCCGCGGAGAACGCTCATGGACGCTGAAACGATCGACGTAGCCGTGATCGGCGCCGGCCCGGCCGGACTCGCAGCGGCAACGCGCGCCGCGCAGCTCGGGTTGTCGGTCGTACTGCTCGACGAACAGGACGCCGTCGGCGGCCAGATCTATCGCGCGATCGAACGCAGCGACACCGCGCGCCGCACGATCCTCGGCCCCGACTATGCAGCCGGCGTACCGCTCGCCGCTGCGTTCGGCGCATCGGGCGCGCGCCACGTCGCAGGCGCATCGGTGTGGCAGGTCACGCGCGAGCGCAGCGTCCACTATCTGCGCGACGGCAAGGTCGGCAGCTTCGACGCGCGTCGCGTGATCCTCGCGACCGGCGCCCTCGAGCGGCCGTTCCCTGTGCCCGGCTGGACGCTGCCCGGCGTGCTGACCGCAGGCGCCGCGCAGATCCTGCTGAAGAGCGCGGGCGAAGTGCCCACCGAGCCACCGGTACTCGCCGGCTGTGGACCGTTGCTGTACCTGCTCGGCTGGCAGTACGTGCGCGCGGGCGTGAAGATTCGCGCGCTCGTCGATACGACGCGCCATGAGGATCGCTGGCGTGCGAAGAAGCATATGTTCGCGGCGCTGCGCGCGTGGCCGTTTCTGAGCAAAGGACTGCACTTGATGCGCACGCTGCGCGAAGCCGGTGTGCCGATCCATGAAGCCGCCGACGATCTGCAAGTGGAAAGCGCAACAGGCGACGACGGCACGCCGCGCGCCGCCGCGTTGCGCTTCAGTGTGAAGGGCGTCGCGCAACGGATCGAGACGTCGATGGTGCTGCTGCATCAGGGTGTCGTGCCGAACACGCAGTTCACGCAGGCGCTGCGCGCGAAGCATCGCTGGGACGACGCGCAACTGTGCTTCACGCCCGACACCGACGAATGGGGCGAACTCGACGTGGCCGGTGTGTTCGTCGCCGGCGACGGCTCGGGCATCGGCGGCGCCGAAGCGGCCGCGCAACGCGGCGAACTCGCAGCGCTCGCGGTCGCCGCGCAACTCGGCAAGCTCGATGCTGCCGCGCGCGACGAAGCCGCGCGCCCGCATCGCGCGAAGCTCGCTGCCGTCATGCGCATCCGGCCATTTCTCGACGCGCTGTACCGGCCGCGCGACGCGAACCGCATTCCCGCCGACGACGTCACCGTCTGTCGCTGCGAAGAAGTCACGGCTGGCGACGTACGGCACTTCGTGTTGCTCGGCTGCCTCGGACCGAATCAGGCGAAGTCGTTCGGTCGCTGCGGCATGGGGCCGTGCCAGGGACGTCTGTGCGGGCTCACGGTCACCGAAGTCATCGCCGCCGCGCGCAAGGTCGAACCGGAAACGGTCGGCTATTACCGCATCCGTCCGCCGATCAAACCGCTCACGCTCGGAGAGCTCGCCGGTGAATGACGCGACCGAAGTGCTGATCGTCGGCGGCGGGCTGCACGGGTCGAGCAGCGCGTTTCATCTCGCACGTCGCGGCGTGCGTGCGACCGTGCTCGAAGCCGACTACGTGGGCCGTCATGCGTCCGGGGTGAATGCGGGCGGCGTGCGCACGCTCGGCCGGCCGCTGCCGGAAATTCCGCTGGCGCTACTGTCGCGCGAGATCTGGCACAACCTCGCCGACCTGATCGGCGACAACGGCGGTTTCGTGCCCTCCGGCCAGATCAAGATCGCCGAAAGCGAAGCAGAACTCGATCAGTGCCGCGCGCGTGTCGCGTTGCTCGAAGCACAGGGTTTCACGCACGAACGCGTGATCGATCGCGACACGCTGCGCGCGCTCGAACCGGCGCTCGCGCCGCACGTCACCGGCGGCATTTTCGTGGAGCGCGACGGCTATGCGTTGCCCTATCGCACGACGACCGCGTTCCGTCTCGCGGCCCAGCGTCTCGGCGCACGCTTTCATGAAGGCACGCCGGTCACGCGCATCGAGCGGCGCGGCCAGCAATGGTTTGCGCACACGCCGACGGGCACGTTTTCCGCGCCGCATCTGGTCGTGACCGCGGGCGCATGGGCCGCGGACCTCGCGCGTCAGGTCGGCGAGCCGGTGCCCGCGCATCCCGAAGGGCTGATGCTGATGGTCACGCATCGCGTCGCGCCGTTCTGCCGCGCGACGCTCGGCGCGACTGGCCGGCCGCTGTCGTTCAAGCAGTTCGACAACGGCACGGTCGTGATCGGCGGCAAGCTGATCGGCATCGCCGATCTGGCGGGCCGGCACGGCGAAGTGGATTTTGCACGACTCGTGCGAAGCGCGCAGACGGTAACCGACCTGTTCCCGCATCTGCGCGACCTCGGCATCAACCGCGCGTGGGCGGGCGTCGAAGCGTTCATCGACGACGAACTGCCGGTGCTGTCGCGCAGCCGCCGTGCGGACAATCTCACTTACTCGTTCGGCTATTGCGGCAGCGGCTTTCAGCTAGGGCCGATATGCGGCCGACTGGTCGCCGAACTCGTGCTGGACGGCCATGCATCGTTGCCGCTCGACGCGTTTGCGATCGATCGCTTCGAACATGCGGGTCATTCCGATGCGACACATGCGCCCGTCACGGCCACCGCCTCACACTGATTTTTTCACTCGATGGATTGACACACATGACCGATATCGAACGCATCGACAGCAACCAGCGGATGAGCCGCGTCGTCAAGGCCGCGGGCCTTGTCTTCATCGGCGGGCAAACCGCCGTCGAGCGCACGCCCGACATCAAGGCGCAGACCACCCATGTGCTGGCGAAGATCGACGGGTTTCTGAAGCAGGCGGGTATCGACAAGACGCGGCTGTTGTCCGCGCAGATCTGGCTCGCGGATATCGAGCGCGATTTCGCGGGGATGAACGAGGTGTGGGATGCATGGGTCGCGCCGGGCTGCTCGCCGGCGCGTGCAACCGTTCAGGCGCAGCTCGCGGCGCCGGAGTTGCTGGTCGAGATCATGGCGATCGCGCTCGCGTAGCGGTGCTTCGTGCGCTGCAACTGCCGCAGCGCACGGAAACGCAGCGCTCAGGCGAGTGCATCCTCGAACGCATTGTCGACCACCGGCGGCAGATCCAGAGGCGTACCGCCGAAGCGCGCAACGACGTGGTCGACGAACGTGCGCACCTTCGCCGGCAGATGGCGACGGCTCGGGTACGCGACGCTGTACTCGACGTGCGGCAGCGTGTAGTCGTCGAGCAGTCGCACGAGCCGGCCGGAGGCGAGATCGTCGCCCACCAGATAGGCCGGCAGCAACGCGACGCCCATCCCCAGCAACGCGCAACGGCGCAGCATCTCCGCGTTGTTCGCGACGATCGCGTCGGTCGGGCTCACGCGCATGCTGCCGTTCGCACCGGTGAAGGTCTGCGCGGCGGCGTTATCGTCGGATGACAATCCGAGCCACGCATGCGCTTTCAGATGCTCGGGCTCGCGCGGTACGCCGTGCTTCGCGAGGTAGGTCGGTGCCGCGCATGCGATCAGGTACGTCGTCATGAAGCGACGCGTGACGATGCTGCCCGCACGCACCTGCTGCGATGCCATCACGCCGACGTCGAAACCCTCTTCGACCAGATCGACCGGCCGGTCGACCAGCGTGACGTCGGGAATCACTTTCGGATAGCGTTCGGTATAGCTCTGCAGCACGGGGCCGAGCGCATGCATGCCGAACTCGACGGGCGCGACGATACGCAGCGTGCCGATCGGCTGATGGTTGCGCGACAGCACCATCTGCTCGACATCCTCGAGTTCGCCGAGCACCTGCCGCGCGCGCTCCAGATACAGCTGACCGGCTTCGGTCAGCGACAGGCTGCGTGTGGTGCGATTCAGAAGGCGTGCACCGAGCCGGCCTTCAAGCCCTGCGACGTGACGGGTAACTACGGCGCCGGACACGTCCATGGCCTGTGCCGCGCGGGCGAAGCTGCCGAGATCCGCGACGCGAACGAAAATCCGCATCGATTCCAGATGATCCATGAAACGGCTCCTGTAGCTCATGCACCGGACCGGCGGGGGTCGGTCCTACGGTGCGCCGCTGCGTCGGGAGGTGGAACCCCGGCTATCACGGCATGCGGACAGTCTAGGCAGGAAGCCCTGTCCAAACGCTGGCCGGAAAATGACCGTTGTGTCATCTAGGGGGATACCCGATGCGCAAGCGAACGGGCGTACCGGAGAACGCTGCGAGCCGGCGCGGGTGCAGGTCATGCGCGGCGCATCGTGGAATGCACGGCGTGCGTAGCCGTGTGGGATCGTGGAGGGGTCGCGCAGGCTCGCCGGGCGGGCACTGCGCGTTTTGCGAAGCGCGTTCTAGACGCGCCGGCGACGCCGCGACGCAGCGAACAGCCCGGTCCCTTCCGGGCTGAGTCTTGGCCTGCGCGACACCGGATGCGGTCGCATCGTGCGACCGTCGCGTCCGTCGCGCTCATCGTGTGGCGATGGGTGACCGTCGGCCGGCGCCGGGTCGGCCGACGCGACGGAAAAACCGAACGTATTGACGCCGCCCTCGCACGCGACGAACACGCTGCCGCCGTGCATCTCCGCGACCGCCTTGACGATCGCGAGCCCGAGGCCGTGATTCTCGCCACTGTTCGAGCGCGATTCGTCGAGCCGGTAGAAACGCTCGAAGATGTTCATCCGCAGTTCGGGGGCGATCGGTGTGCCCGCATTCGATACCGCGACGAACACCTGCGTGCCGCGCTGCTCCGCCTTCACCGACACGACGCTGCCCGGCTCCGAGTGCTGGATCGCGTTGCTGAGCAGGTTGATCAGCGCGCGGCCGACAAGCGACGGATCCACCGCCGCACGCGCGTTGCCGCTCAGTTCGACACGCAACTGTGCCTCGTCGAACGCGATGTCCATGAAGTCGACCATGCGCCGGATCTCGTCGGCGATCCACACGTCGGCCACGTTCACCGCGCGCTCGCCGCGGTCGCGCCGCGACAGGAACAGCATGTCGTTGACGATCACGCGCAGGCGCTCGAGTTCTTCGAGATTCGACTGCAGCGTTTGCTGCAACTGACCGATCGAGCGGTCACGCGTAAGCGCCACTTCGGTCTGCCCGATCAGGATGCTGACCGGCGTGCGCAATTCGTGCGCCACGTCCGCATTGAACGATTCGAGCCGCCCGTACGCGCCATCGAGCCGTTCGAGCGCGCCGTTGAACGACGTCGCGAGATCGTGCAATTCGCCGGGCAGCGCGTCGGTGCGCAACCGCTGGCCGCGATTGCCCACCCTCACCTGCCCCGCCTCTTCGGAGAGTCGCGTGAGCGGTCGCAACCCGAAGCGCGTGACGACGCTGCTCAACAGCAGCACCGCCGTACTCGCGAGCACGATCAGCACCGCGAGCGCCACCGCGAAGCGATGCAGCATCCGTTCGCTTGCGCTGCAGTCGCCCGCAACCACGACCCGCACCGCCGGCCGTTCGCCGAAGGCCGGCACGATAAATTCGGTCGTCACCATGTCGGCATGGTGATTCTTCAAACGAACGACCTTGTACGCTCCGTCGGTGCGGACCAAGTCGGCATCGTCGAACGACTTGCCGAGGCGAAAGCGCGGATCGCTGCTCTCGATGTAGAAGAGCGGCCGCCCAGCCGTCGACAGGTCAGCGAGGTGCTCCTCGACGAAGTGCCATTTCTGCGCGGTGCCCACATGCGAGATCACCGAACGGGCGATCTCGGCGCGCGCGTTCAGCGTCGCACGCAGATCGCCGTTCAATTGCTGCTGCATCATCACGAACAGCCCGAAGCTGGCAAACGTGAACACCAGCAGCGCGACCCCCGCGAACATGATCGACAGCCGGCGCGAAATGGACAACTTCATCATGGTGCGCCTCCGTCGCGCTCTTCGAGCACGTAGCCCATGCCGCGGATGGTATGCAGCAGCCGGCTCGCGAACGGGCCGTCGAGCTTCGCGCGCAGCCGCTTGATCGCCGTCTCGACGATGTTGGTGTCGCTCTCGAAGTTGACGTCCCAGACGAGTTCGGTGATCTGCGTCTTCGACAGGATCTCGCCGTGCCGCCGCGCGAGCACGCTCAGCAACTGGAATTCCTTCGCGGTCAGTTCGAGCCGCGCGCCGTCGCGGCTCGCGCGGCGGCTGATCAGATCGACGCGCAGATCGCCGACACAGATCAGCGTCGACTCCTGGGTGCGCGCGCGGCGCGTCAGCGCATGTAGCCGCTCGACCAGTTCGAGGAACGAGAACGGTTTGATCAGGTAATCGTCGGCGCCGCCGCGCAGTCCCTGCACGCGGTCGTCGACGCGGTCGCGCGCGGTCAGCATGATGACCGGTGTCTGCTTGTGCGCGCGGATCGCCTTCAGCACGCTGAAACCGTCGAGCTTCGGCAGCATCACGTCGAGGATCACCACGTCGTACTCGTACTCGTTCGCCATGAACGCGCCGTCCTCGCCGTCGGTTGCGACGTCGACCACCCAGCCCTGCTCGGACAGTCCGTTGCGCAGGTATTCGACGACCTTCGGTTCATCTTCGATCAGTAATACTTTCATCGCGTCCTCAATGTGCGCCGCGCTTCATCGCCCCCGCCTCCGGCGTCAACCGTTGTGCGAGCCCCCAGCCGTCGTCGCGCTCGACGGCGCCTCGCCCTGCCAGCCACCGCCCAGCGCCTTCGCAAGCTGCACGACGAGCGCGGCCTGATTGCCCGCAATTTGCACCTCGGTGCGCTGTGCCGTCAACAGTTGCTGTTCGGCGTCGAGCACGTTGATGAACGCGGTAAGGCCGCCTGCATAGCGGTCGTTCGCGAGGCTCAGCAAGTGCTGCGCATCGTCGACGCCCGCGCGGGCGCGGCGCTGTGCGTCGTCGAGCACGGCGAGGCCGGTCACCGCGGCCTGCACCTGCTGGAACGCGTCCAGCACGGTTTGCCGGTAGGTCGCGTCGGCGGCCACATAGCCGGCCTGCGCAAACGCGACGCCGGCGGCGCGCCGCCCACCGTCGAACAGGACCTCGCCCGCGGACGCACCGATCGACCACGCCAGGGCCGGTGCGCCGAACAGACTCGCGAAGCGCGTGGCTTCCCAGCCGATCTGCGGCGACAGCGTCAGGTCCGGAAAGTATGCCGCACGCGCGACGCCGATGCTCGCGTTCGCGGCAGCCATCGCGCGTTCGGCCGACGCGATGTCCGGCCGCCGCTGCAGCAGATCGCTCGGCACGCCGGCCGGCAGTTCGGGAATCGGCGGCACCTCGACGGCCGGCTCGATCGTGAAGTCAGGTGCGGGCACGCCGATCAGCGCGGCGATCGCGCTGTCGAACTGCGCGCGCTGGTTGACCAGCAATTCCCGCTGCGTGCGCGTCGCGTCGAGTTGCGACTGCTGCTGCAGCACATCGAGCCCGGACACGGCGCCGCTGTCGTGCTGCGCGGTGACGAACGCGAGCGCTTTCTCCTGCAGCGCAGTCGAGCGGTCAAGCACGTCGATCTCCGCATCGAGCTCGCGCAGCGCGAAATAGGCGGTGGCGAGATCGGTCGTAACGACGAGCCGCGCGTTCGCGAGATCGTCCGCGGACTGTTGGGCGGATGCGCTCGACGCCTCGATCTCGCGGCGAATCCTGCCGAACAGATCGACGTCGTAGCTCACGCCGACGCCCGCGCGCAGATCGTTCTGCACAGTCGACTGGCTCGCCGTGCCGTAGACCGTCCGCGGCCGGTCGGCGGAAATTTTCTCGCGTGCGGCGCTGCCGTTCAGGTCGACCTCGGGCGCCGCATTCGACGATACCGACGCGAGCAGCGCGCGCGCCTGATCGTAATGCGCGCTCGCCGCACGCAGCGTCTGGTTGCCCGCGAGCGCCTGCTGTTCGAGCGTGTCGAGCCGAGTGCTGCCGAAGATCTTCCACCAGTCGGGATCGAGCGGCGCATGGCCCGGCGCAGCCGGCCGCCAGCCCGGCGGCGCGGACGCGGTACGCCACGCCTGCGGCGCGTCGACCTGCGGACGTACGTAGTTGGGACCCACCGTGCACGCAGCGAGGCCGAGCGCGATCAACGACACGGCGAGCGGTTTCGCAACCGCCGCTCCGCGCCGGTTTCGCGTTCGATTGAGCAGCAGCGTCATGCAGCCGCTCCCGATGCGGGCGCGACCGCCTTCGCCGGACCCTTCGCCGGACCCTTCGTCGCCAGCGTGACCGTGTCGCCGTCCGCGATCGAATCGGCTGGGTTCAGCACGACGCGATCGGTTCGCGCGATGCCGCTCTCGATTTCGAGCGTCGTGCCGAGATCGCGCGCGATCACGACGGACTTCAGCCGCACCCGGTTGTCCGCGCCGACCACCGCGACCTGCGGCCCCTGCGCGCGGAACAGCAGCGTATTGCCCGGCAGCATCAGATGGCCCTGCACCGCGCCCGGAAAACTGACCTGCACGTACGCGCCCGGAATCAGCACGCCGTCTGGATTCGGCAGACGCACTTCGACCTGCAGCGAGCGCGAGCCGACGTCGATCGCGCCCGACACATGCGAGATCACGCCATCGAACGTATGGCCCGCGAGTTCGGCCTGGCGCACCTGCACGTGCTGGCCGTCCGCGACGGTATTTGCGTACGTCTGCGGCACCTGCACGAAAATCCGCAGCGGATCGGACTGCGCGACCGCGAAAAGCGCGCGCGTGCTGCTGCCGCTGCCCGCGTCGATCAGGTCGCCGGTATCGATATTGCGCTGGGTGATCACGCCGGCGAACGGCGCGACGATCCGCTTGAACGATTCGAGCTGCGTGAGACGCCGCACGTTCGCGTCCGCGGCCGAGATGTTCGCGACGTCCTGGTTGTACGCACCCTGGCGATCGTCGAGTTCCTGCTGCGATACCGCATCGCGTTGCCGCAACTGCTGCGCGCGCGCGAACGACACCTTCGCGAGCGCGAGCGTCGAGGCCGACTGCTGCCGCTGCGCGACGGCCTGCGCGAGTTCCTGGTCGACCTCGGGCGTGTCGAGTTCGGCGAGCAACTGGCCCTGCGCGACATGCGCGCCGATGTCGACGTACCAGCGCTTCACGTAGCCGGTCGCGCGTGCATAGACCGGCGATTCTGCATAGCCGCGCAGCGTGCCCGGCAGTGTCACCTGTGCGTCGGCGGCCGAGACCGTGTCGGCGGGCTGCGGCATCACGACGTCGACGTATTGCCGCGCGTTCTGCTCGACCGTCTTCGACAGCGTGTGGTCGTTGCTGACGTTCGCAAGGATCGTGCGGATCGACCCGGCCGCGAGTAGCAGCGCGACGCCGTACAGTGCGAAGCGTGCACGCCGGCGTACCATCGCGCGCGACGGCAGATCCATGCCGCGGTCCGGATCGTCCGCGTGAATCGCGAGGGATTCGTGATGTTTGTCGTTCATGTCGGTGGGTGACGCATCAGGAAAGGGAATCGGTACGGGCGTCGCGGCGCGCATGACGTCGCGCAAGGCGGTTGTGCACGCCCGCGAACACCATCGGCACGAACAGCAGCGTGGAAACCGTCGCGAACAGCAGGCCGCCGATCACCGCGCGGCCGAGCGGCGCGTTCTGCTCGGCGCCTTCGCCGAGGCCGAGCGCCATCGGCACCATCCCGATGATCATCGCGGCAGCAGTCATCAGCACGGGGCGGATCCGCGTCGCGCCGGCTTCGAGCGCGGCCACCAGCGGAATCGCGCCTTCATGCAGCCGCTGCCGCGCGAACGACACGACGAGAATACTGTTCGCGGTCGCGACACCGACGGTCATGATCGCGCCGGTCAACGCGGGCACGCTCAGATGCGTGCCCGTGAGGAACAGCATCCACACGATGCCGGCGATCGCCGCAGGCAACGCGCTGATGATGATCAGCGGATCGAGCCACGACTGGAAGTTGATCACCATCAGCAGGTACACGAGCACGATCGCCATCGCGACGCCGACGCCGAGGCCGACGTACGACGAACGCATCGTCTGCACCTGGCCGCGCACGACGAGGTCGGTGCCGCGCGGCAACGTCGCGCGCGCTTTCGACACCAGCGTGTCGATGCGCGACGCGACCGAGCCGAGATCGCGACCGTCGACGCTCACGTACAGATCGACGGCCGGCTGGATGTTGTAGTGCGTGACGACGACCGGCAGCACGCCGGGCTTCACCGTCGCGAGGTTGCCGAGCAGTTGCAGGTTGCCGTTGGTGCCGGTCGTCGGCTGCGCGACCGGAGTGCGCAGCACGTCGTCGAGCGATTCGACCTGGTACTGCGGCGTCTGCACGGTCAGCGGATACTCGACGCCGTTCTGCGGGTTCAGCCAGAACGCCGGCGCGGTCTGCGAACTGCCCGACAGCGACACCAGCAGGTTCTGTGCGACGTTGTTCGCGGCGAGACTCACCTGCTGCAGCCGCGTGCGGTCCATCTGCATCGTCAGCAGCGGATTGTCGTTGCGCTGCTCGACGTGCACGTCGACGGCGCCGGGCACCTCCCGCACGTCCTTCATCAGGCCGCCTGCGATTGCCATGTCCGACGCGAGATTGCGGCCGACGACCTGCACGTCGATCGCAGCGGGCTGCCCGAAGTTCAGGATCTGCGTGACGATGTCGGCGGGCTGGAAGAAAAATTCGACCCCCGGAAAACGCTGCGGCAACAGTTCACGCAGACGCCGCACGTAGTCCTGGGTCGGCCGGTGGTCCGGCTTCAACGCAACCTGGATCTCGCCGTCGAGCGTGCCGATCGTGCCCGCGTTGCTGTACGACAGGTTGATGCCGCTGTACGGCAGGCCAAGGTTGTCGAGGATCGTTTCGAGGTCGGACGGCGGCACGACTTCGCGCACGGTGCGCTCGACCTCGTCGGCGAGACGCGCGGTCTCCTCGATCCGGTAGCCGCTCGGCGCACGCATGTGCAGCCGGATGTCGCCGGCGTCGACGTTCGGGAAAAAGTCGCGGCCGAGCACGAACACGAGCCCTGTCGACACCACACAGAAACCAGCGAACGCGAGCGCATAGAAACGCCGTCGCGACAGCAGCATGCTCATCAGCACGACATAGTTCGAGCGCACCCGCTCGAACGCGCGGTCAAACGCAAGATGCACGCGCATGAACGGGCCCGGCTTCGCATCGTGTGCGCGGTGCGCAGCCGGGCTGTGGTTCATCATCAGCAGCGCGAGCGTCGGCACCAGCGTACGCGACAGGATGTACGACGCGATCATCGCAAACACCACCGCTTCGGCAAGCGGCACGAACAGATAGCGCGCGACGCCCGTCAGGAAGAACATCGGCACGAACACGATGCAGATACACATCGTCGACACGAGCGCGGGCGTCGCGATTTCACCCGCGCCGTTCAGGATCGCGTGCTCGAGGCCTGTGCCGAGATGCAGATGGCGCTCGATGTTCTCGATCGTCACGGTCGCGTCGTCGACGAGAATGCCGACCGCGAGCGCGAGGCCGCCGAGCGTCATGATGTTCAGCGTTTCGCCAAGCGCGTGCAGCGCCAGCAGCGACGACAGGATCGACAGCGGAATCGACACCGCGATGATCACCGTGCTGCGCCAGTTGCCGAGGAACAGCAGGATCATCGCGGCGGTCAGCGCGGCGGCGATCGCGGCTTCGCGGATCACGCCGCTGATGGCCGCGCGCACGAACACCGACTGGTCGAACAGCGGCACGATCTTCAGGTCGCGCGGCAGCGAATCGCGCACATGCGGCAGCAGCGCCTTCAACGTGTCGACAATCTCGAGCGTCGACGCGTCGCCGCTCTTCAGGATCGACAGCAGCACGCCGCGACTGCCGTCCTGACGCACGATGTTGGTCTGCGGCGTATAGCCGTCGCGCACGTGCGCCACTTCGCGCAGATACACCGTCGAGCCGTTGACAGTGCGCACGGGAATGTCGTTGAGCGCGGCGATCGTGCCGGGCGAGCCGTTCGTGCCGATCGTGTATTCGGTCTGCCCGAGCTTTGCGGTACCGGTCGGCAGGATCAGGTTCTGCGCGTTGACCGCGTTGACGATGTCAGCCGGTGCGAGACCGCGTGCAATCAGCGCGCGCGGATCGAGGTCGACGGACACCACGCGGGTCTTGCCGCCGTACGGATACGGCACCTGTGCGCCCGGAATCGTGATCAGCTGCGGGCGCAGAAAATTCATCGCAATGTCGGCGACGGCCTGCTCGTTCATCGTCGAACTCGACAACCCGAGCTGCACGACCGGAATGCTCGACGCCGAATACGTGATGACGAGCGGCGGCGTTGCTCC
The DNA here is from genome assembly GCF_050742655.1 of Paraburkholderia sp. Classification (GTDB taxonomy): domain Bacteria; phylum Pseudomonadota; class Gammaproteobacteria; order Burkholderiales; family Burkholderiaceae; genus Paraburkholderia. The sequence goes on from NZ_JBOIGG010000002.1 coordinate 306,829, forward strand.
CGGTGGCATCTGCTTCAACTGCGCCTGTTCGTTCGCAACCGTCTGCGCAATTGCGGTCTGCAGGCTCGCACCGGGCTGCAGGAACAGCTTGATGATCGCGATGCCGGACAGCGATTCGGATTCGATGTGCTGGATGTTATTGACGGTCGTCGTGAGGCTGCGTTCGTTGACCGACGTGATGCGGTTCGCGACGTCCTGCGCCGACAGACCGGTGTAATTCCAGATGATGCTGATCACCGGAATATCGATGGACGGAAAGATGTCCGTCGGCATCGTCAGCAACGCGAACGGCGTGGCGAGCACGATCGCGATCGCGAGAACGATGAACGTATAAGGCCGCTTGAGAGCCAGATTGACGATCCACATGGGGGCAACCCGCAGTCATGGAAAAGAAGGCCGCCGCGGCAGGCGGATCAGCGAATACCCGCGATGCTAGGGCGCCGGACGGGCGCCACCATGACGCCAAAATGGCGTGCTTGTCAGCATCGCGGGAAAGAGAGGGCCGGGCCGGGTACCCGTTGGCGGGTACCCGTCGCACGTATATAGGCATGTACGTACGTGCGTGGGCGTACGTGCGCCTGCGACGCACACCCGGCCCGGCAGCGGACGGCTTACTGGCCGCCCTTGTACAGCGTGTCGTCCAGCTGCTTGAGCTGGCCGTCGCGTTCCGAGTGGACCAGTTGCTGACGCACGTCGGCGCGTGTCAGACCCGCAGCACCCGACGAAGCGGAGCCGGCATACGAACCGCCGACGTCGTTCGACGCAGCCGGTGTCGCGGCGACGGGCTGGGTCTGTTGCATCGGTTGAGTCTGTTGCGAGGGATCGGATGCGTCTTGTGCGTAGGCAACGCCGGTGCCCGCGACGGCGACGAATGCGGCAAGCGCGGCGAACGACGCGCGAATGGATTGGCGCGATGCAGCGATAAGCAATCGGTTCATGATGCGGCTCCTGGGGACGAGACGATAAAGGGGCGAAAGAGGCTCGCGTACCGCAATCCGCGCTGGGAAGATGCGACGAACAGGCAACGGACGATCGCGATACGGAACGGAGTCTAGGCGGCGCACCGTGGCCCTTTGCTGGCGAAACGATGGCGCTTTTGTCATGAACAAACGTAAGGTAGGCGGCTTGCCGACGGGCGGTGAAGGCCTGCGACCGGCAGATGCCGAACTGCGGCCGGAAAAGACCGGTAATCGCGCAATCGGCGCGACGGCGCTGCCCTTACCCTGCAGTTATTGCAACCGCTGCAAAGTTCGCCGCGACATCGATTGCGTGGTTGCAATTTACGAAAATTGAACTACATTTTTGTCATACAAAACGTCGACACGAGTCGGCGAATTTCAAAGAAATCTACGGGGGCGCCATGATTACTTTCATCGATTATGAGATCTCGCACATAGCCAGAGTCATGCGGCCTTCGCTGGTCGGCGACCTGGCCGGGCCGATCCTCCCGTCGAACTACTGGCGCCGCAGACTGCATCAGTTGCTGAACCGCGATCACCTGACCAAGGGTCAGCTGTGCACGGTCGACAGCCTGCTGCTTGAACTCGACGACTTCGACCGGATTTCCGCGCTTCCGATGGACGCGCAGGGACTCGGTACGCAAGTCCATACGCCGCGCGTTCACCACGTCTGAGCGCGCTATCTCCGCGCGATCGAGGCACCCGCGCGATGCAATGCCGTGCGGTTCCCACGAACCGCACGGTTCCTTGTCGTTAATCCATCGCTGATCTGTCCACCCGTTGCCGGGTTCCTCCGGTTGCTTTCGTCCTCCTTGCCACACCCCTTTCCGTTTCTTCCCAACGCGCCGCGGATATTACCGGCAGGTAATTTTTCGTTCGCCATCCTGGCCATCTGTCGCAGCGTCGGAACGCTGTCGCCACGGCTTTTGCGCGCGTTGCGCGCAGACCCGCGCCAGACGCGGTCGCGCGGCGCGTAACACGCGGAAAAAAACACGCCCGTGCCCGTAATTGTGTTGCGGCCCCGCCTGGCATAGCGTTCAGCCATATCGGAGCGCGCGACTCGGCTCCCGTGGTTTCGTTGTGGAGATCCGTGTGAAAAAACTCAATGTCGTTCTCGGCCTTTCCGTCGCAGCCGTCGCCGTGTGCGCGAGCGGGGTCGCTGAGGCCGCGCGCGTAGGCGTGTACATCGGCGGCGGTGGTTACTACGGTGGTGGCTACTACCCGTGGGCGCCGTACTACTACCCGCCCTATGCGCCCTATCCACCGGCCGTGGCCGTGCCGGTACCGGTTCCCGCCGAGCCGCAGGAATACGTCGAGCAGGGCCAGCCGGGCGCGGCATCCGCGGACGGCGAGCCCGCGCAAGCCCCCGGCACCTGGTACTACTGCGACGCGACGAAAACGTACTACCCGTACGCGAAGCAGTGCCATTCGGGATGGCGGGCGGTCCCCGCGCAACCATCGGCGCCCGGCAACTGACGCCGCCCGAACGATCCATCGATTCATCCTGAAGGGAAGCTCATGAAATTTTCCAGGTTTGCTCTCGTCGCCGCGCTTGCGTCGAGCGGACTGCTCGGTGCCTGCGCGGTCGTGCCGACCGGTCCGAGCGTGATGGCGTTGCCGGGCACCGGCAAGTCCTTCGACCAGTTCCGCGCAGACGACGGTTCGTGCCGTCAGTTCGCGTTCAACCAGGTCGGCGGTGTGTCGACCAATCAGGCCGCGACGAACAGCGCGGTCGGCAGCGCCGTAGTGGGCACCGCGCTCGGCGCGGCGGCCGGTGCGGCGTTCGGCGGCGGCAGGGGTGCCGCGGTCGGCGCCGGGGCTGGCCTGCTGGCCGGCAGCGTGTTCGGCGCGGGTGCCGCGCAAGGGTCCGCGTATGACGTGCAGCGTCGCTACGACTATGCGTACCTGCAATGCATGTACGCGTCCGGCGATCGCATCCCGGTGTCGGGCCGGATGCGCACCGTGCAGTCGCAGGGAGGCTATGTGAATACGCCGCCGCCTCCGCCGCCGGGTTCGATGCCGCCTCCGCCTGGGGCGTACTGAACGTCAGACGCGCGGGCATTGCTCCGCACACGTCACTGCATGTAGCAGATCAAGCGGCTGCCGCTCCTCGCGGCAGCCGCTTTTTTTTATTTCAAGCTGACTCCAGCATCGAATTTCGCTGGACTACGCCATAGCCTGCTATAGCAGGTTTATCAAGGGCCTAGACGAGTTCATCCTATGCCGGTGCTTTCCAGATTTAGAGTGGAAATGCTCGTACGAGTGCTGGCGCCTTTGACTCGGGCTATCGTCTAGCCCGGGAAGGACCGATGGTTTGGCCCTTCCCGAAGCCGCGTTGAATGAGTGAAAAAGCGGGCGCCCTATGCAATTGTCCGAACGACACCGCCGTCGACACGCAAGGAAGTACCTGTTGTCGCCGACGCCTGCTCCGAGCAGACATAGACGACCAGGTTGGCGACTTCTTCGGTTGTCGCGAAGCGATTGAGGAGCGTGGTCGGGCGATTCGTTTTCAGGAACTGCTGCTCGGCTTCCTCACGCGTAATGCCTTGCGCATCTGCGTTCGCCTGCGCCCAACCACCCATGATCTCCGAATTCGTCGGACCAGGGAGAACCGAATTAACGGTGACGCCCGTTCCGCCGACCACCTCGGCCAAGCCCCTCGCAATGGAGAGCTGAGCGGTCTTGGTCGTGGCGTAGTCGATCATGTCCCTGGGGATGGCAAGCGCGGACTCGCTGCTGATGAAGACGACACGCCCCCAGCCGCGCTTCGTCATGTTCGGCACATAGTGGCGGGAGGCACGAATGCCGCTCATGACGTTAAGTTCGAAGAGATCGATCCACTCGCTGTCCTCAATGTCGAAGAAGGACTTCGGACGCCCGGTACCCACATTGTTGACGAGAATGTCCGCATCCGGCGCCTGCGCGAACAACTTCGCCGCGCCTTCCGGGGTCGCAAGATCGGCGATGACGCCGGTGAACTCACCTTTTGGGAAAAGCTCGCGCAACTCGCGAAGCGTTGTGGCGACCCTGTCCTCGCGGCGGCCGTTGATGACGACCGCGGCGCCCGCACGTGCCAACCCTTCTGCAATGGCTCGGCCGATACCTGCCGTGGACCCAGTCACGACCGCCTTGCGGCCAGTAAGATCGATTTTCATGACACCAGTCCTTCAACATGTGGAGAAAGCTGGAGTGTGAGTGATGTCGGAATCAATGATAATGACTTAATTTGTCATAATATTAATTCCCAGGAGGAATGGGATGGATCGATTCCACGAATTAAACGCCTTCATAGCCGTGGTTGAAGCAGGCGGTTTTACCGCCGCCGCGCGTCGAACCGGCGATTCACAGTCAGCGATCAGTAAGGCAATCGGCGCGCTCGAGAGACGCCTCGATCACCGTTCTCGACGAATTTGTAGGTGACGCCAGAGACATATGCCTCATCTGGCCAAGACGCCGGTTTGTACCGGCGCGCGTGCGACGAGTCACCGATTTTTTCGCAGAGGCCATACCGCAGCGTATTTAGCCCCGAACTAACTCCCAGCTAACCACGCCTCAGTCTCCGCAGGCAGTTAGAAGTCGAGCTAACCTATTGAGCTTTCAAAGGTTTCAAGCTTCGCGTGATATGCACGAAAAGCTTGACGGCTGACATTTTTTATCTCGTCGCCGGACCCAACACACGCCCCCACACGCTCGGCGGCTTTCACTTCGGTAAGCCCTCGCCCTTCGCCATCCCTCGCGGATGGAGCGGACTTTTAAACCGCGCGCAGCCGACGCGCTTCACGCGAAAAATATTTCTCGCGCGCCGCCACCCGTCAAACACGTGTCCGCTTCAAACGCCTGATCCCGGGTAAACACGCAGCGCCGGGCCGCCCCACGGCACGGCCATTTTTTATCTCAAACGCATCGCGCGACGACCGCTGCACCTACGTTCCCGCCGACCGCAGGCAAACGATTGCGGTGCCGCCTAAAGTTTCGCGCCACCGCTCCGTAGACGCATTCACGCCACCCGCTCCGCGCGCTTGAAACGCGATGCGAGCGGCCGGGTCCAGGCGTCCCTGTTCATCGTCCGCGCACACCGCCCGGTTTGCGCGAAGGTTCTCACCGCGAAGGAATTCACTTGAAACCGCTGCTTCATACAGGCATTGCTCACGCAATGCTCGGGGCACTTTTTGTCCTCTCGCTTCCCGCTCACGCGACGCTCGGTGCCGGTGTCAGCAGCGTCGGCACCGACCAGGTCCAGATGCGTGCGGTGTCGCACAGCGAATCCGCCGCGACCGCGTACACCGTGCACGCGATCTCGCTCGCGTCGGGCACCGTCGTGCGCGAGTACGCCGCGAACGACGGCATCGTGTTCGGCGTCGCGTGGGACGGTCCGACGCTGCCCGATCTGAAGACCACGCTCGGTGCGTCGTTCGATCGCTACGTCGCGGCCAACGCGACGCGTCGCGCGACGCCGCTCGCGGTTTCGAGCGACGACCTCGTTGTGTTCTCCGCGGGCCATCTGCGCGCGTTCTCCGGACGCGCGTACCTGCCCCACGCGATTCCCGTCGGCGTCGACGCCAGCGTCATTCAATAACGGAGCGTCCATGAGCTATTCACGGTTGCGCGGTATGCGCCGGTTTCCGGGCCTGCTGCTGAGTCTGTCGGTCGTGCTGGTTTCGCTGTGCGTCGCCGCTTGCGGCGGCGGGGGCGGAGGTGGAGGTGGCGGGAGCAGCAGCACCGCCAACTCATCGTCGCCGACGCAGACGACCAACACGTCGCCCGCCGCCCAGGTCCTCGCCGCGAACGCCGCGGCGGTCACGATCGATGCAGGCGTGAACGGTGTGCCGAACATGCCCTTCGTCAGCGTGACGGTGTGCACGCCGGGCTCGCTGGGCACAACCACGCAGTGCCAGACGATCGATCACGTGCTGGTCGACACGGGTTCGTGGGGGCTGCGCGTCTTCGCGTCGCAACTGCCCGCATCGGTCGCACTGCCGCAGGAGAAAAACGGAGCGGGCAGCCCGCTCGCCGAATGCATGCAATTTTTCGACGGCTACACATGGGGCGCTGTGCGCATCGCCGACGTGCAGATCGGCGGCGAGAAGGCCGCGTCGCTGCCCGTGCAGGTGATCGATGCGGGCTACGCGTCGCTGCCGACCGACTGCGCGAACGTCGGCGCGTCACGCAACACGGCGAGCGCGCTCGGTGCGAACGGCATTCTCGGCATCGGTGTGTTCAAGCACGACTGCGGCTACAACTGCACGCAGCAGGCACTGCCCGCCACCTACTACACCTGCGACGGTTCGAACTGCACGTCGACCGCACTCGCCGAAGCGCTGCAGGTCGCGAACCCGGTGCCGTACTTCACGACCGACAACAACGGCTCGCTGCTCGTGCTGCCGGCCGTCGCGGACGCCGCGAAAACGCTGTCCGGCCAGCTCGTGTTCGGCATCGGCACGCAGACCAACAACGGCCTTGGCAATGCGCAGGTGATCGGCGTGAGCGCCGCGAACGGTACGTTCACGACCGTGCAGAACGGCACGACGTACGCGAAGAGTATCGTCGACAGCGGCTCGACCGGCCTCTTCTTCCAGACCAGCGATCTGCCCGTGTGTTCGAGTCCGGACAACGCTTACTACTGTCCGTCGTCGACGCAGCAGTTAAGCGCGATGATCCAGGGCGTGAACGGCGTGAACAGTTCGGTGTCGTTCAGCGTCGGCAATGCGGTCACGCTCGTGCAGACCTACGGCAGCGATTCGGCGATGCCGCTGTTCGCGGGTCCTGCGTTCGTGACGTCGACCGTGTTCGACTGGGGGCTGCCGTTCTTCTACGGCCGCACGGTGTACGCCGCGATCGAACAGCAGCCGACGCCCGGAGGCACCGGGCCGTACGTCGCGTATTGAGCGGAGTGGCGCGGCACACGTCAGACGTACGCGTGCTCGCGCATCCACTTCGTCATGATCCACTTTTCGCCTTCGCGCACGGGTGCGCCGCCGTGCAGCGTCAACGGATCGAGCTGCCTCTCGCTGTTCATGTACGAGAAGTAGACGCCGCCGCCCTGCTTCGCGACGACCGAAATGCCCGCGTCGGGAAAGATCGTTTCGCCGCCGCCGGGCACGTCGTTCAGGTAGAGGATCAGCGTCGCGACGCGCTGGCCGCCGCGTGAGGTGTGCTTCGTGCTGCCGGCCTGGTCGGGCGGAAAGTAGTCGAAGTGCGGCTTGTATTCGCCGCCGCCGTTGTAGTGCAGGATCTGGAAGCCCTCGCCGTGGTCGAGCGGCCAGTTCATCAGTTCCGCGATACGCTGGTCGAGCATCGTGATGAACGGGTCTTCGCAGCGCTGGAACCAGATACCTTCGCTGGTGCGGTTCTGGATCACGTCTTCGCTGCCGTCGTCGACGTTGACCGTCGTCGAGCGCTTCAGCCGGTGACGTGAGCGCTCCTTCAGTTCGTTGCATTCATCCGCGCTCAACACGTCGCCGAACACGATGATCTGCGGGCGCTCGCAGCGCATTAGCACCTTGACGTCCCGGCCGCCCGCGCGCACGACGTTGCCCGCTGGTACGGGGCACGGGTCGTAGCGATAGGGGCTGACGGCGCCGGCTGGTTCGGGCTGCGCCGCGACCGCGACGGTGGTCCCGACAGTCGCGATCGGCTTGCCCAGCACGATCTGTTTCACTGCATCGCGGGCCGTGTCGCGCGCGAAGCCGGAGGCGATCATCGCGTCGATCATCGATTCGGCGCTGCAGCCTCGTTCTACATTGGTGGTCAGCCAGTCCTGCCAGGACCGGTCAAGTATCGGCATGATTGTCTCGTTCTGTTCGTCGTGAAAGCGGGTACTGCGCGACCGGCTCGCTCCGGCCTCCCATCGGACAACATGCACATCTTGTGCCATCTTCAACGTTCAACGCAACGGCGCGATGATATCCGGCGCGCGGCTGCGGGCGGCAAGGCGACGCTGCCGGGGCGCGCGGACGTTACGTATCGCGTGGGGGCGCGTTACGGAAACAGCCGGTCGAAAGAAAGGCCTTTACCGCCCCTCTACCGTCGCCGGATTGACCGGGGACGCGACCGCAGGCGCCACGTCGATGCGCCGGAAAATCGCCGCGGACAGCAGTGTAATCACGCCGACGCACACGAAGCTCATCCGGAAGCCGAGCGCCGCCGAGCCCCATTGATCGGAGAACAGCGTGACCAGCGCGCCGCCGATCGTCACGCCCAATCCCAACGCGAGCATCTGTACCATCGAAAACAGGCTGTTGCCGCTGCCCGCGTCCTCGAGCGACAGACCTTTCAGCGTGACGCTGTTCATCGCTGCGAACTGCATCGAATTGGCCGCGCCGAAGATCGCCAGCACCACGATCTCGACAGCGATCGGCGTGCCGCGCGAAATCAGCGCAAAGGCGACGATCGATCCGCCGACGATCAGCGTATTCACCAGCAGGAACGTGTCATACCCATAGCGACGAATCAGCGGCGCAATCCAGCGCTTGGCAAGCGCACCCGCGAGCGCGGCAGGCAGCATCATCAAACCGGAACGCAGCGGCGTATAGCCGAGTTCGAGTTGCATCAGCAGAGGGACGAGAAACGGCACCGCGCTCGAGCCGATCCGGCACACCAGATTGCCGGTCAACCCGACGCTGAAATTCGGCTCTTTAAACAGGCCGAGCCTGAACAGCGGATTCTCGCGGCGCCGCGCATACGCGATGTACGCGAGCGCGGCGACGAGTCCGAGCACGAACAGTCCGGCGGACCACACGGCGCGATGCGATTGAACCGGTGCATCGACCGCGAGCGAAAACGCGATCATGCACAGCGACACCAGCGCGCAACCCGCCAGATCGAACCGCGGTGCATCTGCACTGGTCGCGCGCGGCAGATAGCGGTGGACCGCGAACATCCCGATCGCGCCGATCGGCACGTTGATCAGGAAAATCCAGTGCCACGAAAAGGCTTCGACAAACCAGCCGCCGAGCGTCGGGCCGACGATCGGGCCGACCTGCCCAGCGACCGAAATCATCGCGAGCGCCGACACGTATTGCTCGCCGCGAACGCTGCGCAGCACCGCGAGCCGGCCGATCGGCAGCAGCATCGAGCCACCGACGCCCTGCAAGACCCGCGCGATCACCAGTTGCCCCAGCGTGTGTGCGCTCGAGCAGCACAAGGAGCCCAACACGAAAATCAGGATCGCGGCGAAGTACACGCGACGTGTGCCGAAACGATCGGCGAGCCAGCCGGACGCGGGCGTCAGCATCGCCATCGTCAGCGTGTAGGCGACGATCACCGGCTGCATCACGAGCGGCTTCACGCCGAGGCTGTGTGCGATCGACGGCAGCGCGGTATTGACGATCGTCGTGTCGAGCGTCTGCATGAAAAAACCTGCGGCGACGATCCACAACAACGCGGTATGGGTTGAATCCTTGCTCATCAAACCTTCTCGGGTGCGTCGACACGCAGGCGTTCGACGCGTTCATAGGGGATTTCGACATGATATTGTCACCGTTGCCAATCGGGAACCCCACTAACGACATTGACTGTCATAGGCGTTGCCGATAACAATGAACCATGCTCAATCCCATCTGGCTCAAGTCATTCACGACGGTCGCGGCCTGCCATAGCTTCACCGAGGCGGCTCGTCAGCTTGGCCTCACGCAGTCGAGCGTCAGCGAACACATCCGACGCCTCGAACACGCAATCGGGCGGCGGCTGCTCGTGCGCGACACGCATTCGCTCGCGATGACGCCCGACGGCGAGGCAATGCTCGCGCATGCTGGCGTGATCCTGCAGGCGATGGGTCGCGCCGAGTCGCAATTCCGCGCGCCGCGTCTGAAGGGACGCGTACGTCTCGGCTCGTCCGACGATATCGCGCTAGGCCCGTTGCCCACTGTGCTCGCGGCATTCCGCAACGCGCATCCCGACGTGGAGCTCGAAATCACCATCGGCATGACCGGCAGGCTTTATGAGTTGCTCGACGCGGGATCGATCGATCTGCTGGTCGGCAAACGACGGCTCGGCGACAGGCGCGGTGTCGCGCTTTTTACCGGGCGACTCGAATGGCTCGCGCGCACCGGCACACTGGTGGATCTCACGCAGCCGCTGCCGTTGATTCTCGTCGCCGAGCCGAGCGTGACGCGCGCGGTCGTGCTCGATGCACTCGCACAGACCGATTTTCGCTGGCAGATCGTCTGCACGAGCAGCAGTCATGCCGGCTGCGTGGCGGCGGCGCGCGGTGGTCTCGGTGTGACGGTGCGGCCGCAGTATCTGTCGGCACGCGGGCTCGCGCCGCCGGTCAATGTCGCGAGTCTGCCGGTGCTGCCCGATGTCGAATTTATCGCGCTGGCGGCGAAGCGGCTCAGCCGTCCAGCGGGGACGCTGCTGCAGTTGCTGCATGACAGCGATCTGCGTGGGTCGTGGATCGGCGAGTAGTTTGACCGCGGTTCTGTTCGCTGCGCTGCAAAGGCGTCAGCGCTCGAGCGACTGCATCTTCCTGAGTTCGGGAAAAATTCGCATCCATAGCAGCGCGACGCCAATCGTCGCGCAGCCGCCGACGAGCACCGCAGCCCGCGCACCCCACCAGCCCGCGGTGAGCCCCGATTCGAACTCGCCGAGCTGGTTCGACGTGCCGATGAAGAGCGAATTCACCGCGCTCACACGGCCCAGCATCTCGTCGGGCGTGCGCAACTGCACGAGCGACATCCGCACGACCACGCTGATCACGTCGGCGGCGCCCATCGCGGCGAGCGCCACGAGCGACAGCAGGAAATGATTCGACAGCCCGAACACGATCGTCACCATGCCGAACGCGATCACGCCGCCGAACATCGCTCTGCCCGGCCGCGTGCGCAGCGGAAAATGCGCGAGCCACACGGTGCCCGCGAGCGCGCCGAGCGCGGGTGCGGAGCGCAGCACGCCGAGGCCCCATGGGCCCGTGTGCAGCATGTCGCGCGCGAAGATCGGCAACAGCGCGGTCGCGCCGCCGAACAGCACCGCAAACAGATCCAGCGACAGCGCGCCGAGCACCACTGGTTCGCGGCGAATGAACGCGATGCCCGAGAAGATCGATTTGAGCGTCGCGGGCGCGCGGGTCGCCGGCTTCGTGCGCAACGGAATCGTGCTGACAAGCATCGCCGCGCAGCCGAACGCGATCGCACACGCGACGTACACGGCGAGCGGCCCGACGCCGTACAGCAGACCGCCGAGCGCCGGCCCGACGATCTGCGCCGACTGGTTCGCCGACGTGGCCCACGCGGTCGCGCGAGGCAGCTCGTCGCGCCCGACGATGCCCGGCAGCAGCGACGACACCGCCGGCGATTCGAACGCCCGCGCCGCGCCGACCGATGCCGCCAGCACGTAGATGACGGGTGCCGTCAGCCAGCCGCCGAGCGTGCCAAGCAGGAACACGCCGGCCGCGAGCGCTTCGAGTGTCTGACAGATCGCCGCGATACGCCGGCGGTCGTAGCGGTCCGCCGCATGGCCGACGATCAGCGTCAGCGCGAACATAGGCAGGAACTGCGCGAGCCCGACGAGACCGAGCGCGTACGCGCTGTGCGTCAACGCATAGATGTGCCAGCCGATCGCGACCGCGAGCATCTGGAACGACACCGACGACAGCACGCGCGCGCACCAGAAACGCTGGAACCCGGGATCGCGCAGCGGGCTGACGGATGGAGAGACGGATGCGGCAGGGGGATCGGTGTCGGCGGAGTCGGGAGTCATCGGTCGATCATGATTCGGTGCGGGGGTCGCGGCACCGCCGGTCGGGAAAGCGGGCAGTTTAGTGCAACTCGCCGCTGCGCGGCATACGCACGCGACGATTTGCGTCGTGATACCGTCGTGCGGCATCGGCGGCGGACACTGTCCGCGGCGCGCATCCCCCCTCTTTCGAAGGAGAACGCAGCAATGAACGCAGCCACCCGGTTCTGGATGGTCCAGGGCGCACCGACGCCCGTCGGTCCTTTTTCGCACGCGACGGAATCGGACGGCTGGATCTTCGTGACCGGCCAGATGCCCACGTCACCCGACGACGATTCCGCGCCGCTGCCCGACGGCGTCGCCGCGCAGACCACGCGCGTGATGGACAACCTGCGACTCGTGCTCGCGGGTCTCGGGCTTGGACTCGAGCACGTGGTGTCTGCCCGCATTTTTCTGACCGAGTTCAAGCGCGACTACGCGACGATGAACGCGACCTACGCCGCATACTTTCCGCCGGACCGTCTGCCCGCGCGTACCTGCATCGGCGTGACCGGACTCGCGCGCGATGCGCTCGTCGAGATCGATTTCATTGTGCGGCGGCCGGGCTGATATCGAAACGCGCACAAAGGGATGATCGTCGGCCGGGTAAAGGCCCGGGATGCGGGTGCGATATATAGCCGAATGCATTCAGAAAAGCATTCCGGGTGCACGGCTTGCTCATTCCCTTTCGAGTCAACGGAAATCGCAGATCGAAACTGCCCAGATAGTGGGTATCGAGCAATACAGCAATCCGCCATTTCTGGAATGAGATGAATGGCGTCAATTATTGACAATTCCGTTTTCCATGACACGCGAAAGTCATAAAAAATAGACACTAAACCAGTATCGCCGCTGCAATGCAAAATTAACTCCATAACCTTTCGAGGTCTTGTAAAGTAATTTCGCAATGGCTCATTTGCCAATGTCACATCGGACTGAGATTGCTTCGCGCAGCCAGCCAACCTTTATAGCCTGAAAACGCTGAGCGGCGGGCCTCGACAGAGTTTTCGAAGTAAATCCCTTTGCCCAAACGGAGCGGCTTCTTATCAGATTTCGGTAATCATTGTTCATTTGATCGTCATAAAAAAGCAACTCCCTCTGCATCAGCCTTCCAGAATCGACTCCCAATACAGAAACCTATCAATATCGATAGCTATATTCTTAACTCTTTACCGAGTGGAATTGAAACAACGGTCGTGATTCTGCGGCTTATTTTCAGGGATTATCCAGTTCAACGCCGGTAGCTATCCTCTATGGGTGAGCAAATGCAACAGGGATTTTCCGCACAAGCAATCACAGTAGCTGCCAATCAAGGCTGGCAGTCGACCGGGATCATGATCCAGGGCGACATTGGCGTAACCATCGCGTATCAATACGGGCTGTGGTCAGAAGATCCCGACGTGGAGGCCCCCTTCGACGCGAATGGAGGTCATATGGACACCACTCCCGCTGCTGCTCCTCTACCCAATGAGGCATGGGGTGCGCTGGTCGGGCGTGTCGGCAGTTCGGGGACGCCGTTCCTGATTGGCGACGGCCCCAAGCCGGTCCCAACCGACGAGGACGGCACGCTTGAACTGGTCTTCAATGGCGACCCGACCTCCGTCAACCTGGCTAACCGTAGCGGCAGCGTTACCGTATTCGTGTATCCCAGCAACACCGTTCCCGACCTGTCGACACCGCTCGTCATCGATCCGCCGCAGCCGGCGCCCGCCATCCCGATCGCTCATCTAATGCCGCTGCATCATTTGATCGGCACCTGGACCAACCAATCCTTGGGAACCTCCAAAAAAGGCGGCCCCGACAGTCCATTCTCGTACAACGTGATGCCGCTGCCGCAAGTCGATTCGTCGTGGCCTCCAGGCTATATCCTCAAGAACTTCTCCTATTACGAGGAGCTGACCTTTACCGCCATCCACGGTCCGGTGCTCAATCGCAACGGCACTGGGGCACAGGTCTCGTACACGCTGTTCTATTCGCAGCGCGTCTATTTCGCGGTGGGTCCCAACAAGGACGCGCTGGTCCATGCGGAGAACGGCTCGCTGTTGCTGCTGGCCGACCAGAAGCAGCTGCTCGGCCCCTACGGAAATGCCTTTCGCCAAGGATTGGGCAACCAGACTGTCGAGAACAGCGTTCCGCCTACCCAGGCCTTCAACCTTGCGAAACAGGTGGCAGTCCCGCACGGCAATTCGATCCTGGCCCTTGGCTCATACACCATCGGCAACGGTGCTCCGGCGATTCCGCCGGCGACGGTGCTGCCCTCGGGAGCCGTCGACCCCTTTCTGTACGCCCTGCAGGACCCGGTGGCGAATCCAGACACGACCTACACCCTGAATCCGAATCAGGCGCTGACTGACGCGCTCAAGATGGGGGGAACGCCGAACAGTTACGTTGAGTTCACGGTCAGCTCAGCCAACGGCAACGGTGTTGTCAGCAACATCCACTTCGAACAGCAGTACAGCAACGTCACCCGCTACGACTTCACCGGCTGGCTGGAAAGTTTTGACGGAGGAACCAGCTTTCCTCAACTGCAATACAGCCAGACCATCACACTGCTGCTGCCGGTAAAGGGCGGCCTCGTGTCCTTCCCCCATGTGACGGTCAACACATTGACGAAGAAGCCTTCGTGACCGTCCGATCAGGAGAAACAAACATGTCCGAGCTCGACTCCACGAACGTGGATCTTCCCGTCCGCGCCCTCTCCGAAGCGGAGAAACGCCTGGTGCAGCATATCGACGAGCATTGGGATCCCACCCGCGCACGGGCGGAATTGCGCGACGGGTTTCAGATCGCTGTCGAGATCGAACTGGCGACGGTGCCGCTCTACCTGTTCGCCTATTACTCGATCAACCGGGTGCCGCAAGGATTTCCGGCAACCGACCTGTCGCGCTTCGCCGATCAGGCGGGCGGCATCATGATGAGTGTGGCTGTCGAGGAGATGCTTCACCTGTCCCTGTCGTCGAACATACTCTTTTCGCTTGGCGTACAGCCCCAGCTCTATTTGCGCTCGCCGTCGCCCTACCCCAGCAATCTGCCCGGTCATGGCAAGCTCGGGCCGGACCACAAACCGATGGCCCTTCCGCTGGCGAAGTTTTCGTCCGGGCAGTTGTGGCAGTTCCTCGAAATCGAATACCCGGCAACGGCGGATGCCCCGCCTGAGCTGAATCACTGGGACACGATCGGCCAGATATATTCGTACCTCCGCTGCATCATCAGCTCGAAGCACATCACCGACGACGATTTCCAGAAGGGCCAGGCACCGGCCCAGATCCAGCCGTCCAACTATTCGCCCAACAACATCGACTCGGTTTATCCGAAAGCCGGCTTCAATTCCGGCTGCCCGGTACCGGCTCCGGTCGACGGCTCGGCAGCCCACGTTGCCGCTTTTGCGAGCCGCGGCGATAGCCATGCCGGCCGCAGCGCGCTGATGACGATTGCCTCGAAAAAAAATGCGCTGCAGGCGATCCAGACGATCGACGCCGAAGGCGAAGGCTTCGGTCCCGACAAGTTCGACGATGAATCGGGTCACGAACTCTCGCATTACTACAAGTTCCTGAAGCTGCAATCGCAACTAGCAGGCTACGATCTCAACGATGAGAAGCTGCGGAAGCAGCCACCCCCGCCGCCCCCTGCAGCACGTCAGTTCGGCCAGGAAGAACTGGCACAGATCATCTACGATTTTCCCGACAATCCGGTTGCCGCCGCCTACCCGCCCGGGCGCCGCGATCTCGCCGAGATCGTCAGCGGCCTGTATCAGTACATGCTGATCATGACCGAGAGCATCTTCCGCGTCGAACCGAGTCAGCAGAAGCTGTATTTCAACCAGACGCTGCACCGGTCGATGATCTGGATTCTGGACAAGGCCATCCAGGCCATGCGGAAAGTCTCCCTGAACGGTACCGACGGCTTCCCGAGCACCCACCAGCTGGCGCCGACTTTCGAGAACATCAATCTAGGCCCGCGCGACCAGGCCTTCGCGACGCTGGTCGCCATGTGCAACGCAATGGATGCCAAATACAGCAGCGAATCCTGGTACAGCAGCGACGCGCAATATTTCGTCGACATGGTCCCTTCGTTGCCGGACGTCAGCGGGCTATGGCAGACGCCGTCCGATCAGCCGACTCTGGGCAAGCCTGGCTGCGACGTCAGTAAATATCAGGGCATTCCGACGTTCCCGCAGACCCCGCCCGAGAACGGCGCGCTGGTGCATGGCGAGGTGCGGCATGCATGCATGGGACTGAACCAGTGCAAGGGACAAGGCCGCTCGCGCGATAACGCATGCGCTGGCCAGGGCTATTGCTCCACCGCGCTGGAATTCAACTTCGCCGACCCGGCCACGCCGTCGGTATCGGATCACACCTGCCGCGTGCAGAACGCCTGTGCCGGTCAAGGCGGTTGCGGCCTGTATGGCACGGGACAAGAGCAGGAAACGCCAGGCGCCAATGCCTGCGCCACCCAGGGCTGTTGCGCGACGCCGATCAACGCGGAGCGTTTCAGCACCGATGGTCACAACCGCGGGAAGAGCGTCTGGTTGCGCGCGCGCGAAGTGTTCACCGAGCAAACCTGGCCGGCACTGCAGAAAAAGAACGCGTCCTTGCCGGCCCAGCCGCCCGAACCGCCGCATCCCGACTTGTTCAAGTATGGACCGACGATCGAGTGGATCCAGGAATATAGCGGTCGTGGCATGACGGCTTGCGGGTCCAGCGGCATGAGCGGCGCCGGCAGTTGCAGCTGAGGAATGCCTGCACATGACTGAACTTCGAGGAGACACGGCCGGACATCGGCTGGGGTTCGGCGTCGGGCTGCGCAACCAGCATTTCGACCACATCCTGGCAACGCGGCCACCGGTGGACTGGTTCGAAGCCATCTCGGAGAACTTCATGGATTCGGGGGGACGGCCACGCGCCGTCCTGCGCCGGATCGCCGAGCACTATCCGATCGTATTGCATGGCGTTTCGCTGTCGATCGGCAGTACCGACCCGCTCGATCGCGACTACCTCGCCCGCTTGCGCCGGCTGGCCGATGAGGTATCGGCTCGGTGGGTCAGCGACCATCTGTGCTGGACCGGCGCGCTGGGGGTCAACAGCCACGACCTCCTGCCGCTGCCGCTAAACGAAAAGACGCTGCAGCATGTAAGCGCCAGAGTCGCTGAGGCGCAGGAGTTGTTGGGACGGCCGCTGGTGCTGGAAAATCCCAGCACCTATGTCCGCTTCCGCCAGTCGACGCTGGACGAGCCGGCCTTTCTGCGTGAGCTCAGCCGCGTCACGGGCTGCTGGCTGCTGCTGGACGTCAACAACGTTTATGTCAGCTGCTTCAACGCCGGCACCGATCCATTGGATTACCTGAACCAGTTCCCATTCGATCGCGTCGTGCAATTGCATCTGGCCGGACACCAGCATTGCGGCACTCATATCGTCGACACCCATGATCGCCCGGTTTCGGCGGCGGTGTGGCCACTGTTTCGCCTGGCCTGGCAGCGCAGCGAACAGGCTGCCACCTTGCTCGAGTGGGATGGCGATGTACCTGCGTTCGAACGCGTACACGCCGAGTTGATGCGGGCGCGACAGATCATCGACGGCGACGTGCCCGTCGAAGTCGACGCTGCCTTGCAGTCTCAGCCAGACAGCGTCGAAGCGGTGTCCACCCCAGTCGCGTTCCTGGTACCCGAGGTCATGAGCCATAGCGTCGTGTGCCCGTCATGAACGTTCGCGAAGATAGCTTGCAGTCGCTGCAACGCTGGATGCTCGACACACTGATCGCGCCGGATGGCGCCGATGTCGACACCATCGCAGCCACCTTGTTACCGGGGCCGAAGCTGTCGCCCTCGGCTTGCCTCGCCATCTATCAGCGCAGCTATATCCTGCGATTGCGGAAATGCCTGGAAGAGCAGTTCCCTGCCAGCTACCACGCGTTGGGGATGACGCTTTTCGACGATTTCGCCGACGAGTATCTGCGGGTCTGCCCGTCCGACAGCTATACGCTGCACGAACTCGGTCGACGTTTTCCGGAATGGCTCGAGGACAATCGGCCGGATCGCGGCGAGCCGCCGGAAGGACGTGAGTCGTGGATCGATTTCATGGTCGACCTGGCGGGTTATGAGCGCGATCTGTATCGGCTGTTCGACGCACAGGGTCACGAGGGACAGCCGTGGCCCGACATAGCCGCCGACGATGGCACGCTGATCCTCCAGCCTTGCCTCGCTCTCGTCGAGTACCGCTACCCTGTTGCCTGGTACTACCACGAGGTTCGCGCCGGCCGTTCGCCACAGTTCCCGGTTGCGACACCATCGTATGTCGTGATCCTGCGTCGCGACTTTCTGACCCACACGTATCCGGTCACCCGGCTGCACTATCGGTTCCTGTCGTTGGTGGCACAGACTCGACATGTGCCGGCGTCGCTCGAGGCGCTCGCCGCGGAAGCTGGGTACTCCGTTGACGACGTACAGCGATCCTGGCGCGAAGAGGTGCGTCGGCCCTGGTTGGACGCGGGGTTCTTTGTCGAGAGGGCGATGATCGGGCGATAGGCTTTTTTGGTCCGGATTTCGGCTTGGGGTAATCGTTCGGTTCGTGCAATTTCTCGGGATAGGTGGCCGGCCAGTCGGGTGGTTTCAGCCAGCAAGGTTTTCGACGGGTTGGCGCAGCTTATACAGGGGAAGAGTGATCATGCATCCACGCGAAGGGACTTTTTACGGTCAAGGCGATATCGTTTTCTACCGCACCCACGCACGACCACTTTCGGTCGGCCGGATCCCCGAATCCGAATTCACCGGCAGGCCGAACACGATTATCGGAATGCGGATCTCCGTAACGACGAGTGGAGCTGCGTATCAGCGTTGTTACACTGAAGGAGACAACGAGATACTGGTGCCGACACAGACCTTTGGCAACTACATCTCCGAGAGCTCCGACTCCTACGAGGGCTCGACGATCGAGGGGTGCGTCGACTTCCTCGCACGCGGCTTCCTGGGTCGGTATCCGCAAATGACACACATGACAATCGAGGGCAGCGAACTGCCGTTCCTGCAAGTGCGGGTGCCGGGACCGGACGGGTTTCAGGAGAGCGATGCGCTCTATCAGCGTTCGGACAACGAGCACGCAACAGTGTCATTCGAGTACGAAAAGATCCGGGAAGGAGAGATCGTGCTGCGCGAGCACCTGTGCGGGCTCGGCAATCTGAATCTCGTCAAGATGAATGGAAACGCGTTCGCGGGATTCCCGGGCGACGAGTACAGCAATATCGCACCGCGACACGAACGGATTCTTTACCTCGCACAGGACTTCTTCTGGCGTTACCTTGACCCACAGGATGCGATTGCGGGCACGGATCGCTACATCCCTGCGGAGTGGGTGCGCGACATCGTGCGGTCCACGTGGCACCACGAAAAGAACCAGTCCATTCAACACTTGCAGTACCAGATCACCCGGAACGTTCTCAGGCGTTTTCCGCAGCTCGCGGAGTTCCGGGCGAGACGCCGGAACGTGCAATGGAAGCTGCTGTCGACGGAAGACGCGCCCGCGAAAGCGTACACGGATCGTCTTGCCTATGGCGACATTGGCTTCGCGGCACGGCGCGAGGATATCGAGTAAGCGTAGCGAGACTGCTCCAGGTGCGCTCAGGCAGCCTCGGCAGAGAGAATCACCATGTGAGGGTTGTCGAGATACTTTTTAAACGCTGCATAGTCTGGGTGTTCCGGCTCCGCGACCGAGATGTGCGGGTGCCATTGAAGGCGCGTAAAGCCTGCCTGTTCCGCCACCTGCTCGTGCGTGGCGCTGTGCCAGCTCCACGTCGTCACTGTCTGAGGTGGATCGCCAAGATCGACGAGAACGGTCGAACCATCTTCGGGGCTGTGATCGCGCTGATGCATTCCGAACTGTCCGATGACGGTTGCGCCTGGGTCGAACTGGGCGTTCTGCATGAGCGCCACCAGGCGACCGCCGGGGCGCAGGTTGGCGCGGATGCGCTCATACATGCGCTTGAGCATTTGCCGCGAATCTGCGAAGTTGAACAGTGTCGCGGCGACCGCGACGTCGAAAGCGCCAAGCGTTGGAAGCTCGGCCACGTCATGAACCAGATAGGTGATGCCGAGCGGCCGGGCTGATTCGTAAGACTGCGCGACGTCGATCATGCCTGCCGAAATGTCCACGCCGGTCACCCGTGCTGCGCCGCGTTGACGCAGAAAGCGCGCGTAAACTCCAGTTCCACAGGCGAGGTCGAGCGCGGATTGGTCGCGGATATCGCCGATTGCCTGCATCACGCTCGGATACATCACTTGCAGGCGGAACTCGTTGCGTGGCCCCGTCTCGATGTCGCGCGCGAATTTACTGGCCACCTCATCGTAATACTGGTTTGCCACCACAGTCGGACTCCTTGTCTTTGTGCCAGGTGGGCTCAGTCGGCAGCACTTATTATTCACTGCTGTGGCTCTCGTAAAAGAACCAGGAGCGACAGAAATCGATTTCGATCCCAAGTGAATATTATTCTTCAAACCTCCGGGCAGCAACGCGCAATGGATGCGAGATGAACGGAAGAAAGAGACTGACTTCTTGGGGATCTGACGAGAACGACGACAGTCTTCCGCGCGCCAACCAACATCAGGCTTTACCTCGACACACACGCCAGCAGTAAAATGCCCACTCTCCCCTCCATCGGAAACACCCCCATGCAAGTGCTGGTCGACGCAGACGCCTGCCCCGTCGTCGTGAAGGAGATGCTGTTTCGCGCAGCAAAGCGTGTCGAAGTGTGCGTCACGCTGGTCGCGAACCAGTATTTGCGCACGCCGCCTTCCCGCTTCATCAAGGCACTGCAAGTGCCTGCGGGCTTCGACGTCGCAGATAACCGTATCGTCGAACTGGTCACGAATGGCGACCTCGTGATCACGGCGGACATTCCGCTTGCCGCTGCTGCCCTGGATAAAGGCGCTTATGTGCTCGACCCGCGTGGAAGCTGGTTTAGCCGTGAGAACATCCAGGAGCGCCTGACGATGCGCGACGTGATGGATCAGCTCCGCAGTTCAGGCATCGAGACCGGCGGTCCGTCACCGTACAGCCAGAACGATAGCAAGTCGTTCGCTGCACAACTGGATCGGTTCCTCGCACGCCATGCTGCGCCGCCAGGTGCAATCGCTTGATGCATGCAGAGCAGAACTACGCGCCTGCACCGGGTTCACCAAACCATCGCGATGCAGCCTGAGCGACTTCCTCATCGCTTGAAGAAGCAACCTCCCCAGCCCACGCGACAAAACCATCGGGACGCACAAGCACAGCGCTCAAGCCTAGCCGATCCTTGACGTCGCTCGCGACATACGTAATGCGATCACTCCAGCGGCTAGCCAACGCTTGAAGCGACGGACGAGTATCGAAGTCCAGAAGCAAGCCTTTTCCCTGCCTGAGAAGTTCACCAAGCCTCGTGCCATCGATCAACTCGAAGTCAGGCGCACTGCAGCCCGCCAGCGGATGTTTACCACCAAAATCGTAGCGAAGAGAAACACCCCACACACGTTCGGCGAAGTATGTCGCACCATCGCGCGTGTCGATAAGATCGCGAATGATCGCTTCGAGCGCGCGCGTGCTCCGGCTCGGCCGCATCAGCGCGACCTGAGCGCGAGACCAGTCAAGAACCTGCGCTCCCACCGGCTGCCGTTCGCTCTCGTAGCTATCGAGCAGACCCAACGGCGCATCGCCACGAAGGGTAGCGGCAAGCTTCCACGCGAGATTCATCGCGTCGCCCAGACCGAGGTTGAGCCCCTGACCGCCCAACGGGGAATGGATGTGCGCGGCATCGCCCGCGAGCAGCACCCGCCCTTTGCGGTAAGCCGTCGCGTGACTGGCGCGATCTGTCCAGGTTGTCGCAAGCTGGAGGTTCGTCACAGTGACATCGGTGCCCGAGATATGGCGCAACACCGCCTGCACATGCTCGAGCGTAACCGGCTGGGTTCGATGGAAAGCGCCCCCATCGAAATCGACCATCGCGATGATGCCGGGCTTCTGGTAGGTGTACATGCCCGTCGGCGTGTAGTGGCGGCCCGGCTTGAGCTTGTCCGGATCCGCCATCTCGACCTGCACGGAATAGCCGGTGAACTCGGGATCGGTGCCGGCGAACTCAAAGCCGCCAGCCTTGCGCACGGTGCTGCGCCCGCCATCACAACCGACGAGCCATCGTCCGCGAAACGTTTCATCACCGGCGCGAACGGTCACGTCCTCGTCCGACTGATCGAAGCCTTCGACGCCAAGGCCGCGCCTGATCTCAACCCCCAACGCGATTGCCCGAGCGGCCAATACGGATTCGATGTGCTCCATCTCGACCGCCATGCTGGTGCCGGCAGGGCCCGGCAGACGGTACGGCCACTTCGAGGTATCAATATTGTCGTGAAAGAACTGGATGCCGGCGAAATGGCCGCCCGGGCGACGCGCCTGCTGCATCCAGTGCGGAACATTCGACGCGCCGCTACCCGAGTCATCTTTCGCACGTTGCGGCGCCTCGATCTCGTCCAGCAATCCGCGACGGTAGAAGGCTTCGATGGTGGGTGCAGACAGGCCGCGCAGTCCGAACGGAAGTCGCTTCAACGGAGAGCTCGGGTCAGCGGCCTGCTCCAGCACTAAGACCGAGACGCCTGCGAGACGCAGCTCACCGGCGAGAAACAAACCGACGGGGCCGCCACCGGCAATCACAACATCATGGATCAACGTGAAACTCCTCAAGCGCGCTGGCCGCTATCGTGCGGTATCAAGGAAGGCCGCGGTTCGATGATGATCGTTCCACGCAGGCAAACGATGCTTGCCACCCTCGGCGGCAAGCATCGTATCACCCTGGCATATCGTCGATCCAATGACCGCTTTAGCGGCCTGCCATGCAGCTTTCCGTGTCACGCGACACGCGCGCTTTCGCCCTGCTACTCCCGCTCACTAATACCGTTCATCCAACACTCAACCGCACGCAGGCTTCGCTTTCTTGCACGCGTCCGCGAGCGCCGGCGGCGGGTCTTTCTTGAATACCGTTTTGTACGCCTCGAGCACGTTCGACTGCACGACCGGCAGAGACTGCACGCCGATCCACGCAGGCGGCGTCTGACCGATCAACGCCTTCATCATCGCGAGCGCTTCGGCGACGCCCTGGTCATACGGACGTTGCGAGCCGGTCGCCTTCAACGGCCCGCCCTTCGCGATTTCGATTGCCGATTCGAGGCCAAGGTCGACGGTCGTCACCGGAATGTTCAGCCCCTGCGCGCGCATCGACGTGAGCGTGTCGAGCGCGGGTTGGTCCCACACCGCGAATACGCCCTTCACGTCGGGATTGCCGGTCAGGAAGTCGCCGGCGATCTGGCCGACCTTCGACGGATCGGTGAAGGCGACCTGCTTGACGTGGATGTCGGGGCGGTTCTTCTTCATCCAGTCGTTGACGGCCTTCGTGCGCTCCGTCGTGCTGAAGTAGTCGACACCGAAATTGACCAGACCAATCGTGCCGCCCTTCGGGATGCAAGATGCGAGCACCTTCGCGGCGATCTGGCCGTTGCCCTCGCTGTCGGCCGACACCATCGCCGCGTATTGATCGGGATGATGCAGGCCGGTCGGCACGTTGTCCATGAACACGAGCTTGATGCCTGCCTGCGAGACCTTCTTGTACGTCGCGGCCGTCGCGGTGCCGTCGACGGGGATCGAGATGATGCCGTCGGGATGGCGTTGAATCGTGTTCTCGATGTCGGCGATCTGCTTGTCGACCTGATACTCGGCCGACGCGGTGCCGATCACTTCGACGCCGTATTTCTTCAGCGTATCGGTGATGCCCTGCACCTGCAGCTGCGCCCAGTCGAGATTCATCGTCTGCATCGCAATGCCGACCTTGAACTTGCCCGCCTTCACCTTCGCCGCGTCCGCAGCGCTCAACTGCACGGTGTCCACCGACGCCGCCTTTTCGCCGTTCGGCCCCTGCCCGACGATCGTCTTCGGCCCGATCGAGTCCGCCGTCAATCCCTTCATGCACGTCTGCGCATCCGCGCTGGGCGACAGCATGACCGCGGCACTCGCCGTCGCGATGACACTCGCCAGTACCGCTCTGGAAATACGACGCTGCTTCATGTCTCTTCTCCGTTGGTCTTGATCTCAGGCGTCTCCTGCCCGCTGCACAGCCTGCGCGAACGCGGCTGCGGTGTCCTCGGCCGCGCGTTAGCACGGACCGTTACTTCTGCCTTGCTTCTTCTACTTCTTCGTGAACGCGACGGCCGCGACGATGATCGCGCCTTTGATAACCAGTTGCAGCGACGAACTGACGCCGAGCAGCACGAGCCCGTTGTTCAACGTTCCGATGATCAGACTGCCGAACAGCGTGCCGAGTACGAAACCGCGTCCGCCGAACAGGCTGCATCCGCCGAGCGTCACCGACGCGATCACGTCGAGTTCGAGCCCCTGCACGACGTCGGGCCGCGCCGCGTGCGAGCGCGCGGACAGCACCAGCGCGGCGACGCCCGCGAGCATGCCGGTCAGCACGAAGGTCGTCGTCGTGACGCGCCGGATGTTGATGCCCGAGTAGAGCGCTGCGGTCGGATTGCCGCCGCATGCGTAGACGCGCCGGCCGAACACGCTGTAGTGCAGAAGCAAAATGCCGGCGACGACCGCGAGCACGGTCCACAGGATCGGCACCGGCACGCCGAACACATCGCCTTCGCCGAAGATCGAAATGAACGAATCGTTGGTGATGATCTCGGGCCGTGTCGTCGTGACCATCAGCGCGAGGCCGCGCGCGGCGCTCAATGTGCCGAGCGTGACGAGGAACGATGGAATGTTGAGGCGCGTCGTCGCGACGCCGTTGATCAGCCCGACGATCGCACCGGTACCGATGCCCGCGATGGCACCGATGATCCAGCTGTCGCCGACGTGGGTCATCGCGAGCGCCGCCGACATGCCCGACAGCGCGAGCGTCGACCCCACCGACAGATCGATCTGCCGCCCGATGATCACGAACGTCATACCGATCGCGACGATCGACACGAGCGCGGTCTGCCGGCCGATATTGAGGAAGTTGTCGATCGACAGGAACCACGGCGACGCGAAGCTGAATACGACCAGCAGGATCGCGAACGCGACGTACAACGCGTAGGGCCGGTCGCCCTGCAGCAGCAGTTGCGCGAGCTTCTTGCCGCGGCTCTGCGACGCCGGCTGCACTTGTGACGATGAAGCCTGGCGATCAGAGGCAAGCGTGGGGACGGAGTCGTTCATGATGCGTACTCGTTCGGGGAGCGCGAAAGCTGGATCAGGTGATGGAGTTCTTCGGCGTTGCCGAGCGTCGCACGCTCGACCGTGCTGACGATGCGTCCGTCGACCACGATCGAGATGCGGTCGCACAGCCGCAGCAGTTCGTCGAGATCGGACGACACGACGAGCACACTGGTGCCTTCCCGCGCCGCGTCGCGCACGACGCCGTAGATTTCCTCGCGCGCGCCGACGTCGACGCCGACTGTCGGCTCGTCGAGCAGCAGCACCTTCGGTCGCGGATGATTCCACTTCGCGAACACGACCTTCTGCTGGTTGCCACCCGATAGAAACTTCACGTCGGTCGACGTACCCGGCGCCTTCACCGAAAGCGTCTTCATCGCGCGTTGTGCCGCACCGGTCGCGGCACCGCTACGCAGCCAGCCCCAGCGCGAAAAATACCGCAGCCGCGGCAGCGTGAGATTGCGTTCGATCGAATGGTCGAGCACGAGGCCCTGCACGTGACGATCTTCCGGTACGAGCGCGACGCCGCGGCGGATCGCTGCGGCGGGCGTCAGGTGTGCGAGCGGTTCGCCGTCGAGCAGGATTGCACCGCGGTCGACCGACTTCAGTCCAAAAATGGTCTGCAGGATTTCGGTGCGGCCGCTGCCGATCAGCCCGGCGAGTCCGTGCACTTCGCCGCGTTGCAGCGTCAGATCGACGGCATGCAGACGGTCGTTGCCGACGTTCGATAGCGCGAGCACGGGGGTGTTGTTCTTGTCCGCTTCGTTCGACGTTGCCGCTGCCGCCTGCGATTCGCGCGCATGCAGCGCCGCGTGCCCCGAACCGACGATCGCCGCGACCAGTTGCTTCATGTCGGTTTGCGCGGTCGCGAACGTGCCCGCGTTCGAGCCGTCGCGGAACACCGTGACGCGCTGCGAGATGCGGAAGACTTCGTTCAGCCGGTGCGTCACATAGATCACACCGACGCCGCGACCGGTCACCGCGCGGATCGCGTCGAACAGGATCTGCTCTTCGCCGCCAGTGAGCGCGGACGTGGGTTCGTCGAGAATCAGCACGCGCACGTCGCCCATCAACGCCTTGCAGATCTCGGTCATCTGCCGGTACGCGAACGGCAACGAACCGACCGATGCGCGCGGATCGAGCGGAATGCCATGGGTTTTCAGAAATGCGCCGACTTCGGCGAGCAGCGCGCGCTTCTTCACGAAGCCGAGGCGCGTGCGCGGCTCGCGCCCGAGCATCAGGTTCGCCGCGACCGACAGCGATTCGACGAGACTCAGGTCCTGATAGACCACCGCGACGCCGGCTTCGCGCGAGCGCGCGGGGGAATCGAACGCGACTTTCTGGCCGGCGATCTCGATTGCGCCGTCGTCGTAGCTGTGAACACCGCTGAGGATCTTGATCAGCGTGGACTTTCCGGCGCCGTTTTCGCCCAGCAGCGCATGGACCTCGCCGGGCAGCACTTCGAGGTCGACGCCGCGCAGCGCCTGCACGCCGCCAAACCGCTTGGTGACGCCGGCAACACGGACCAATGGCATCTGAGGCGATGAACTGGCCGCGGACAAAACCGGCTCACTCATCTGGATTGTCTCCTTCGTCGGCGAGACGAAATTCTTTTGTGCCGCGAACGGGCCGCGACTATGTTTGTGATCTTGTCATCATCGAAATGATGCGTCAATAACATTCTTGGGCTGATTAATGCTGTCCGGGCACTCGGGAAAGCGGTCTGGGCCGGCTTGGGTGGAGATTATGTAATGATGTTAACAACGATGTGAAATAGTCGGACGACCGTCGGCGGTCGACCCGCATCGCGGCCCCGATCGCGAACCTCGTGCAGCCCCGTCTCACAACCCCGCCTCATAACCCGATACACACCGCGCCCGCCGCGATCACCACGCACGACGCGAAGCGCCGCAACGTGATCTCCTCATGCAGGAACAGACGGCCGATCAGCACCGCGAACACGACGCTGGTTTCGCGCAGCGCCGACACCATTCCCATTGCGCCGAACTGCATCGCCCAGATCACGATGCCGTAGGCGGCGATCGACACGGCACCGCCGGCCATCGACGTGCCGACGTCGGCAAGCGGCGCACGCAGCGCATGGCGCCCTCGCATCGAGACGAACACGAGCGGCATCAGCCAGTAGAACGTGAACATCCACGCGGTATAGGACATCGCGTTCCCCGAGTGCCGCACACCGATACCGTCGACCACCGTATAGACCGCGATCGTCACGCCGGTCAGCAGCGCGGCTGCGAGCGTCGCGCGCGATGGCCGCTTCCGCTGCAGCGCGAGCCCGACGATCCCGCCCGACACCAGCACGATGCCCGCCGCCTGCGCGAGGCCGGGCAGCTCGTTCGCGAAGAGCATCGCGCCGAGCGCCACGAGCATCGGCGACGAGCCGCGGGCAATCGGGTACGCCTCGCCGAGATCGCCGTGTCGATATGCCCGGACGAGGCTCAGGTTGTACACGCCGTGAATCAGTCCCGATGCGGCGATGTATGGCCACGACGCCGTCGCCGGCAAAGGCACGCACGCGACCACGACCGTCGCGATGCACGCGATGCCCACGCTCATCCAGGTCATCGACAGAAAGCGGTCGCGATTGCCGTGCAGCAGCGCGTTCCAGGTGGCGTGCAACAGCGCGGCCAGCAGCACGAAGCCGCCGAGATAACTGATCATGATGGTTCGGGAGAGGGTATCGACAGGACGCCATTTTAAACGTATAGACGTCTATATGTATATGGCGCCTGGTGCGTTGCGTGAGCCCGTGCGCCGATGCCATACTGACTGCCCGTCGCGCCGTCCGCTCGCCGCCGACCACGAAAAAAGGATCCCCGTATGGACACGGCAAGCCGAGCCTTGACGATTTTCGCCGGCCGCACTGCCGACCGGAACGCGCGCGGCATGGCCGGCGCCGCGAAAGTCGGCGCCGCGCTCGCCCGACGTCTCGGGCTCGAACCGGTCCGCATCGGCGAGCCGGAAGCGCCGTTCGACGGCGACTGGCGCGCGCAACTCGCGGCGGCGCTGCCGTCACTGAAACTGCTGTCCGCACGCTACGACCGGCTGCTGCGCGCCGAACCTGGCGCGCCGCTGTTGACCGTCATGGGCCGCTGCGCGAGTGCGCTCGCGACGCTGCCGGTCGTCGCGCGTTACCGGCCGGATGCGGCGATCGTCTGGTTCGATGCGCACGGCGACTGCAACACGCCGGCGACGACGAAGTCCGGTTATCTCGGCGGTCTCGTGCTGACCGGCGCGTCGGGACGCTGGAGCGCGAACGCACCCGGCGTCGACGCAACCGGCCTCGGCGCAGACCTCGACCTCGCGAACGTGATCCTCGTCGGCGCGCGCGATCTCGATCCGTCCGAGCGCGCGCTGATCGACGCCGGCGCGCTCACACTGGTGCCCGCCGGCGACCGGCTCGCCGAGCGGTTGCGAACGGCGATCGCGGGCCGCGAAGTGTATGTGCATCTCGATTGCGACGTGCTCAATCCGGGCATCGTGCCGACCGAGTACGCGGTCGACGGCGGCCTGTCGCTCGACGAGTTGTCCGCCGCCGCGCAGGTGCTCGCGGACAGCGGCGCGATCGGCCTCGAGATCGCCGAATTCGAGGACGGCTGGAGCGGCGCCCAGGCCGCGCTGAAAGGCGCCGATGCACCGTGTGCACCGGACGCGCTGCTCGACGCGCTCGCCCCGCTTATGGGAGCCCTGCAACGGCTGTAATGCAGCGGCTGTTACGCGTAGCCGCCGGGCCTGCAAGGCCCGGCGAGGAATTGCACCACTGTCACGGTTGCGCAACGAAGCACCGTTAACGTCTGGCATCCCAACCCACAACCGGGATGTCATGACCACCCCGTTGCAGGATAGAACCGCGGTCGCCGGCGCGGCATCGAAGGTGCTCGCCGCCAGTATCGTGCTGAATCTGCTGTTGATGATCCTGCAAGCGTCGGCCGGGCTCTATGTCCATTCGTCGGGCATGCTCGCAGATGCCTTGCATTCGTTCGTCGACCTGGTCGCCGACGCGCTCGTGCTCCTCGCCTGTCTGCTCGATGCGCGCGCGGCCGCCGCCGACCCGACGCGCCGTCACCCCCGTTACGAACCGCTTGCATTGCTTGCGCTTGGGCTGCTGCTCGGCGCGACCGGCATCGAGATGACCTGGCAGGCCGTCGTGCGACTCGGCGCGAACACGGGAGGCGTCTTCGACGTGATGACGCTCGGCGTCGCCGCGTTCACGCTCGCGAGCAAGGAAATGCTGTTTCGCTGGATGGCGCGCGAAGCGAAACGTACACGCTCGACGCTGCTGCACGCGAACGCGTGGCACGTGCGCGCCGACGCGATCTCATCGCTGCTTGTGACGCTCGCGATCTGCGGCAGCCTCGCGGGACTCACGCGACTCGACGACGGCGCCGCCGCGTTGATCGGGCTGATGATCGCGAGGACCGGCTGGAGCTTCGGACGACGCGGGCTGAACGGCATCCGCGCGGTGCGCGCAGTGCAGGCGACACCCGATGCACCGACACCGGAACGCGCGCTGCCGGTACCGATCCAGATCGTTCGTCATGCGCCCGAGGTTGCGGCGCTGTACACGATGCCGCGGCGGGACGCAGCGCCTGCCTCCGTGTCTATGCCGATGCCCCGCGCAATATCGGTCGAACAGGAAGCGGCGACGCTCGACAACCGCAGCGCCGCCTGACACTCACCTTACCCGCTCCGATCAGCGCGTCACAACCGTTGCACGCGGCCCGCTCAACGTCGTTTCCGTCATGCCCGGCGCCGAACGGATCGCTTGCGTCGTGAACGGAAACCGCGCCCACGCCTTCCGCGAATACGCGAGCGTCGCGTCGCGCGAATGCGGCGATGCCGGATCGTCCGATTCCGAATGCGACAGCAGCGTGTCCGCTTCCGGACCGTCCGCACCGAACCCGACTACCTGCAGATAGCTGTTGCCCGGCGCGTGCTCGTCGAGATCATCGCCGCGCTTGTCGATCGGCTGTCCCGAACACGCGGACGTGAAATACCCCTGCAGATCGCAGCCGCCGTACAGCGGAATCTTTGCACCACCGCGTTCGGTGTACATCGCTTCGGCACGTGTCGAATCGAGTGCGAAACCGTTGTCGTGCAGTGCGAGCACGGCTGCGGCCAGCGCCTGTGCAAGCGCGGGGTTCGCTGCGTTCAGACCCGCGGGTGTCGCGAGCGGGCGGCTCGCGTCGAACTGCGTCGCGTAGAGTCGTGCCGCTGGAATGGCCTGCGCGCGCAACCAGAATTCGTCCCACAGATTCGCACCGCGCGCGTCGGCGTTCGCGGTGCCGTCCCATGCGCGCAGCACAGTGCAGGCTTTGCCCAGATCGACGCTGCGCGCCGCCGCTTTGCCCCGCGCGGAGGAAGCGGAAGCAGGCACGACCGATATCGTCGGAGCGGGATGCCCCGGCGCGCACAGCGCATCGAGCAGCGGTTGCCGGAACAGGCGCTCCGACATCGACCCGCTCGACAGTACCGTCTGTTCGAGCGCATCGCGCGCGACGCCGCCCGGCTCGCTCATCAACTGCTGCGCGAGCCTGTGACCGAGTCGCGTACGCAGCGATTGCGGCGTGCCCGTTTCTCCCGTCACCTCGGCGAAACCCGTCAGCGGCGCTTGCGGATTCGTGAGCCAGTAGCTGCCGTTGAAATTGCCCACGTAGTCGCGTCGCAGCAGGCTCGGCATCGCGGCGACCGGCAGTTCGTCCGGCGTCTCGGCGCGCGCACGCTTGTCGCCGCCACTGCTCCACTCGCACGCGGACCGCGAGCCGTCGAGAAACGGCACGCCCGGCAAACGCGCATCGAACGCATGGCCGGCGGGTGTCGTGCACACGGCCGCGAGCGTATCGGGCACGTTCGGCACGATGCCGATATCGGCGAACCAGACGCGCGGATCGCCGCGGCCGATCGCGAACGTGTTGACCCATGGCATCGCCGCGTAGCGCTTCTGGATCGCGATGAAGTCGTCGAGCGACGTGGCCTGCCCCCATGCGAGAAGGTTCGCGAACGTCCGCGGGTTGTTTTCGTTCACGTCTTGCAGCGCGAATGCATGTTTCGCGTTCCAGCCAAGTGCCGGCGACATCGACGACAGATCCACGATCGGCCCGAAACGCGACCGGTACAGCACACGCGTGACGGAGGTAAGCTGGTCTGTTTTCGGATCGCGCACCTGCACGGTGACGGGCATCGGGCGCAGCGCTTCTTCGTGGCCGTCGACCAGATAGCGCGTCGGTGCACCGGGCACGAGCTTCAGTTCGAACATGCCGAAGCGATGCGCGCTCGATACCGTGTTCGTCCACGCGACGTTGCGATTGAAGCCGATCTCGATCACCGGCACCGCGAGGAGCGACACGCCTGCGACGTCGAGCTGGCCCGGGATCGTCAGTTGCGCCTGGTAGAAGCGATCGGGACCGCGCCAGAACCAGTGCGGATTGCCGAACAGCAGGCTGCGGCCGTCGCGGGTCGCCGACGCGCCGAACACGAACGCGTTGCTGCCGATGCCGGTATGACCGCCGACCGCCAGTTGTTCGGGATCGAACGGCTTCATGTCGCGCGCCGAGGTATTCGTTGATGATGACAAGGCCGATGAAGACGAAGGCACGCCCGGCGGCTGCGCCTGCACGATCTGCTCGAGAAACCGCATCGCGCCACCCGCCAGCATCAGCGAGATCAGGCGCCGGTACAGATCGTCGCTGGAGATCGGCTTGACCCACGGCTTGCCGGCGCATGCGAGATGCGCGCCCGGAAAGCGGCCTTGATTCATATCGTCGACGTAGCGGTTGTAGCCATCGGCGAAACCTGACATGAGTTCGCGCAACCGCACCGGCTGCGCGCCACGGTAGCGCGCGACCGCATCGTCGTCGACGATCGAACGAAAGAAGAAATCGGCATCGAGATTGCGCGGCCGGCCGAATGTCGCCGATGCGGGCGTATGCGCATCCGCGCCGAACCACGCGGAGCGTTCGCCGCGCCACGTGAGGAACCCATCGGCAAGCGTGCACAGGTTGTCCTGCGCCTGCGCGTAACCGTAGCCATAGCCGAGACTGCCCCAGTCGCGGGCTTCGATGTGCGGGATGCCGTTCTGGGTGCGGCGAATGTCCACGCGATACGGCGCGGCGGACGCGATTGCGGTGGTGTCGTGAGGCGATGCCGCGTGAGCGACGGGCAGCACGGCCGACGTCGCGACGGCAAAAGTCGACAGCAGTGTGGAAAATCTACGAAGCAGAGGGGTCATGGCACTCCCGGATGAAGGTGGAAAACCGCGTGCCGACGCAGGACGGCGAGACGTCCTGACGGCAGTCACAGACACGCGACACGGCAGCGCGCATCGCACGATGCGGAAGCGGCCGAAGATGGAGTTAAAAAGCGATCTGAACAGCGGTGTGCGACGCGAGTTTGGCTCGTATATTACTGTGACGATACGCGATGCGTTCGGTAGAACCGTATCCAGGTAGTGAACAGTAAAGGAGCGGCAAACAACGTATGCGCGATGCGTCAGAAGTCGTCGGGAAAGTCTGGTTCGCAACGCACTTCGCTGCCGACGCTCAACTGCTGGCCCGCGCCTTCGACGACAATCGCGTTCTGTCCAAATGTGAGCCCGCCATCGACACGTGCGTTTGCACGCCAGCCGGCCATCGTGTCGAGCGGTTCGTTCGGCCAGTGCGGATCGGGGCGGCCCGCCAGGTGATCGACGGTGGTGATCGGACAGCGCGCGCACGGTTTGACGAAGCGCAGTTCGATCGTGCCGTTTGCATCGTTTGTGTTGGCCGGGTGGATGGACAGCGTGCCGACGAAATCCTCCTCGAAGGCATCGATGCCGCCCAACACGATGTTCGGGCGGAAGCGGTTCATCGGAATCGCTGGCGCGCCCTTCGCGACCAGGCGGTGGTTCAGCTCGTCGAGCGATGCTTCGCCGGTGACGAGCAGCGGAAAACCGTCGGCAAACTGCGTCGGCGCTTCGATGCCCTGGGTCCAGCGCTGGCTCGCGAGCCGCGTCGCGGCGCGGTCGAATCGCACCAACCGCACGGCGGTACCGAGCACGGCGGAAAACCAGCGAGCCGACTCGTCGCCTTCGTCGAGTGCGGCGACGCCATCGTTCCAGATCGTCACCGGCACGCGCGCCGCTTCCTGCGGCGCGTCGAGCGGCAGACGCAGCACACTGTCCGCACCGGGCGCGGACAGTTCGAGCGCATCGGCCGAGAGCACCGGATGAATCAGCGCCATCGCCGGGTACTGACGCTGCGAAACGAAGCGCCCATCGCGATCGATCACCATCCAGTGACGATCCCACGCGAACCCATGCGATTCGAGCAACGCGCGTTCGAGCGGAATGCCGCCGCACGACTTGACCGGATAGACGAACAGCGCGCTGACGAAAGGCATGGAAAACGACCGGCACGGAAAGTACGGCATGCAGGGGCCGCGCGACACGCGCGCGCATCGACGCCACGCGTCGATGCGGCCGATTTTCGCCCGCCGTTTTTTCGGCCGCAACCTGTACGCGAAGCACAACCACAGTGCGTGTAGCACCGGATGGCGTGCGCATCCGGCTATCGAACGGCACAACGTAGATCACTCGATGGAGTCTCCCAACGTGTGCGGGACATGTGCGTCTGCATCGACGGCGCCGTCGTACCGCTCGCCGTAGGCAACGCAGGCCGCGTAGCCGTCGATGCCATCGATCCAGTGAAAGCGCAGCCGATCCGCATCGGCTGCGATCGATCCCGGTTGCGCGGACGGCCGCTGCAAACCATCGGCGAACGGATCGACCGCGATGCATTGCAGCCCCTCCGCGATGCCGAGGCCAAGTGCCTTCAGCAGCGCTTCTTTCGCGGTCCAGCTGAGCAGGAAGCCGCTTAACTGCTGCGCGGTTGCGCTGCTGTCCAGCGCACGTCGTTCGTCGGGCGTACACACGAGATCGGCGAGCGGCCGCCAGTCGAGCGCGCGATCGACGCGCTCGATATCGACGCCGACGACGCGCCCCGCCGAAATCGCGATCAACGCATGCTCGCCCGCATGCGACACATTGAACGACAGCGCCGGATAGCCGTCGAGCGCCGGCCGGCCGTAGCGGCCCGTCGTAAAGCGCAGCGCGTGCGGCGCCTCGCCGATCCGGCCCGCGAGCAGCGTCCGCAACGCGACCCGTGCCGCGAGAAAGCGCGCGCGGTCGGCGAACTGCCGGTAGCGGCCGGCGCGCTCGCGCTCCGCATCGTCGACGCTGCCGTGCAGCGGCACGAGCGCGGCCGGATCGGTGGGCACCGGCACGCGCCAGACCTCGACATCCGCGGGCCAGCGGTGCTGTGCGGCAATCCTGACGGGGCGTACCGCCATCGGCTTTTCTCCTTCATTCATCGTACGACCCGGCTCACATACAAATGAGAATCATTTGCAATTATACGGAATTTATCCCATGATTCGGACAGTCTCGACATTTCGATCATTTCGCGATCTTTCCGCGATTTCCCCGGATTCCTGCTCATGAACTCGCCTCTCATTGCTGTTGATACCCTCGAAGCGCCCATCGCCGCGGACCGCTCGCAGATCGTCCTGCAATCGCTGTTGTCCCGCCAGTCGTACTGGCCGCTGACCTCGCCCGGCCCGAACGACACCGAGTTGGCGTCGGTCTTCGATGCGGCGTTGCGCGCACCGGATCACGGCAAGCTGCGTCCATGGCGCTTCGTCGTCGTGCGCGGCGCCGCGCGGGCCGCGCTCGGTGAAGTGCTGGTCGATATCGCGAACGCGCGCGCGCCGGACGAACCGCGCAGCGCGCATCAGCATCGCGCGCAGAAGGCTCAGGCTGCGCCGGTCATTATCGCGATCGCCGCGGCCATCGACACGACGTCGACGGTACCCGAAGTCGAACAGCTGCTGTCGGTCGGCGCCGCGACGATGAACATGCTCAACGCGATCCACGCGCTCGGCTACGGCGGCTTCTGGGTGACCGGCCCCGATTCATACGACGCGCACATGCATGCATCGCTCGGCTTCGGGTCCGACGAACGGCTGCTCGGCTTCCTGTTCGTCGGTACACCATCCGCGGCGCAACGCGGCACGGTTCGTCCGGAACGCACGGCTCACGTGCGCGAATGGACCGGACCAGTCACACGTTAACGCGCCGCTGACAGTGCCCATGGCGGCACCCGCAGCACGACCGCCGGCTTCGGCCGACGGCATCCGGTCCAGATCGGAGGTCCCATGCATTTTCATAGTCCGCCCGTGAGGCAGAACTCGCTGCTCGACGATTCGCTCGCGCAGCATCCCGACGCCGCCGAGCTGACCGTCGTCAGCGCGGTGCGCACGTGGCTGCGTCCGCAATGCAACGCGGTGCGCATGCGCAACAGCTGGCGCGATGTGCTGTCGGAAGCCGGCATGACCGCCGATGGCCTCACCTATTTCGACATGCTGATGCGTGCGCTGATGCGCACCGCGTGCCGTCCGCTCGACATGCGCTGCCGCTGCGCGAGCGATCTCGCGAAAGACGAAGCGTCGCTGCTGCAGACCATCGCGCTGCTGCAGAAAACCCATAGCCAGGCCGCGATGCAGCTGCTTAACGGCTGGCTGCCGCAGCCAGCCGTTAGCGGCATGCTGAAGATCGTCCGCTGGTTCGCGATCTCGCTGCTCGACGCGGGTCTCGTGATCCGGGTTCGCGTACGGCGCGTCACGTACATGCATTGAAGGCCAGGGCTTGTCCAGAACGACCTTCGCCTTCGACCTCGACTCCGCCACCGTCGCTGTGGCGCCGCGCGGCTCCAGCCGCCGGCGCAGCTCGGTGCGTCATGCGATCTATCGCGTACCGGATCTCGCGTTTCTGCCGCAGCGTCTCGTATGGCAGCGCCCCGACGGTGTCGCGCCGCCCATTGCCGGCGAACTGCTGCTGTGGCGCTTTCGCCCCGAATGGCAAGCGATCTCGAAAGACACTGCGTACACGCGGCTGTCGAAAGCCGAACTCGCGCGCGTGAAGAATCATCCGAACCGCGCGCTCGGCAAGCGTTTCGCGGTCGGCCGCGCGATGCTGCGCGGCGTACTCTCGGAGATGCTCGACTGCGCACCCGCCGACGTTGCATTGAGCGACGACGCGCACGGCCAGCCGGTATTTATCGATGCGCATCGCGAACGCATCAGGATGCAGGTCGCGTATGCGGGTGTGTGGATTGTGATCGGCCTCGCGACGACGCCGCTCGGCTTCGGTACGCGGCTCCCGTCACCTGCACACGACGAAGCGGACGGCGTCGACGGCCCGCTCGCCGCAGCGCCGCTCGCCCGCACGCCGCTCGCGCAATCGATCGAACTGCGCAGTCGCGTGCGTTACGCGAGCCTGCTCGCGGCAACGGGCGAACCGCTCGTCGACGCGGATACCCACGCGCTGTGTCAGGACACCGCAGCGTGCTTCGTCGAAACCGGCGATGCTAGCGATGCCGAGGGCTCGACTCGCTGGCATATCCTCGACGTGCCGATGCCCGGCACGATCCATACGGCCGTGGCCGTTGCACAACCGGTCACGCGGATTCAGGCCTTCGGCTGGGCGAGTCCCGAC
This sequence comes from Paraburkholderia sp., assembly GCF_050742655.1. Taxonomy (GTDB): domain Bacteria; phylum Pseudomonadota; class Gammaproteobacteria; order Burkholderiales; family Burkholderiaceae; genus Paraburkholderia. The sequence continues at coordinate 343,248 of NZ_JBOIGG010000002.1, forward strand.
GGCCGCATCGACGCGGGCTAGGCTGCCGCTAGCGGAGCCGCCTTCAACCGGTTGAGATCGGCTGGCTCGAGAACGGCCTGCGGCGCACCGTGCCGCGCAACTTCCAGCATCGCCTGACCGAGGCTCTCGGTGGTCTGTATCTGCGCGGGAAAGAGCCGCCGCAGCGTCGACAGCAGCGGCGCGAGCACCACGTATACCGCGTCATACAGCCGCGTCTTCGAACGCACGCCGTGCAGCGGCTGAATCACCCCCGGCCGGAACAGATACACCGCCTTGAACGGCAGCCGGCGCAACGCGTTTTCAGTGCGCCCCTTCACGCGCGCCCACATCACGCGACCCTGCTCGCTGCTGTCGGTGCCACTACCCGACACGTAGACGAACGTCATCGCCGGATTGAGCCGTGCGAGCGTGGTCGCCGCGGCAAGCGTGAGGTCGTACGTGATGCGCGCGTAATCGGCCTCCTTCATCCCGGCCGACGACACGCCGAGGCAGAAGAAACACGCATCGTAGCCGGACAGTTCGTCGTCAAGACCCGCGTAGTCGGTCAGATCGCGGCGAACCACTTCATGCAACCGTGGATCGAGTTGACCAGTCGCCGAGCGTCCAACGGTCAGCACCTGGGTCACATCGGGATCGCGCAGGCATTCGCGCAGCACGCCCTGCCCGACCATGCCGGTCGCGCCAAAAATCATCACTTTCATGTCGTCTCTCCAGGCCATCGCACGCCCGCCAGCGGCACGGAAGCCGCCCACAGTCGCGCCGCAACCGCTTCGTCGCGGACCTTTTTGCCGATCGTCGCCGCACCCACCGGCCCCTTCAATTCGAACCGTCCCACCGGCCCATAGTATCCCCCGGGCTTCGCATCCGGCGACGTCGCGGCGAACAGCGTCGGCAATGCGCCGTCCGCAGCGGACTGCGACAGGAACGGCTCGATCGCTTTCGGCAAGCGCTCGAACAACGAGCGCCCCGAGACACGTCCAAGACCCGGTCCCGACGTTTGCAGACCGGTCACCGCGTAGCCCGGATGACACGTGACGCACGTGAGGCCCCAACCCTGCGCGTCGCTGCGTCGCTGCAGTTCGAATGCGAACAGCGACATCGCGAGCTTCGACTGCGCATACGCGCGCCACGGACGATAGCGGCGCTCCCACTGCAGATCGTCGAAATGGATATCGGCAAGCAAACGATCCGCGCTGCTGCTCACATTGACGACACGCGTGTCGCGTCCCGCGCGCAGCAGCGGCAACAGCCGCGCGGTCAACGCGAAGTGGCTCAGATAGTTGGTGCCGAACTGCAGTTCGAAGCCGTCGTCCGTGGTGTGACGGGTGGGCGGCGTCATCACGCCGGCATTGTTCACGAGCAGGTCGAGCGCCGGATGCCGGCTCGAGAAACTGTCGGCAAACGCGCGGACCGACGCGAGATTCGCGAGGTCCAGATGCTCGTAGCGCACGTTCGCGCCCGGATGAAGCACGCGGATGCGGTTCAGTGCGACGCCGCCCTTCGCGGCGTCGCGCCCGGTGAGCACGACCTCGGCACCCGCACCGGCCAGCGCGAGCGCCGCCTCGTAGCCAATGCCGCCGGTCGCGCCCGTGACAACGACGAGGCGCCCCTGTTGATCCGGAATGTCGTCGATGGTCCAGTTCTTCACGATAGGTGCCTAGCGGTCGGGAAAGGCCGGAATCGGGCCGGTGTCGAAGTCGGTCGACAGGCTGACGTCGCGCCAGGCTTCTGCTGAGCGCACGCGTTCCGCGTCGACCTGGTCGAAGAAATGCAGCGCGTCGCTGCCGAGCAGCAGATGCTCAGGCGGATCGCCATGCTCGGCGATCCGCACAACGACCTGCGCGACGCGCGCCGGGTCACCTGGTATAACGTAGGACCCGAACATCTTCAGCAGCGCGCCAACACTCGCTTCGTAGTCGGGCAGCAATGCCGGGATCTTGCTGCCGGCCACCGTACCCCAGTCGGTACGCATGCCACCCGGCTCGAGCGCAACGACCTTGATGCCGATCGGCGCGACTTCGCGAGCCATCACTTCGGTGAAGCCGCCCACCGCCCATTTCGCCGACTGATACGCGGCAAGACCCGCCATGCCGATGCGTCCCCCCACCGACGAGATGTTGATGATATGCCCCGAGCGCTGCGCACGCATCGCGGGCAATACGGCGCGCGTGAGATTCACGACGCCGTAGAAGTTCGTCTCGATCTGCGCGCGGAAATCGTCGTCGCTGACCTGCTCGAGCGGCGCAATGTGGCCGTAGCCCGCGTTGTTGACCAGCACGTCGAGACGGCCAAACGCCTCGATCGCGACTTGTACCGCCGCGCGTGCGGCGGCTGCATCGGTGACGTCGAGTTCGACCGTGCGCAGGCGCTCGCCGAACTGCGCCTGCAGATCGGCGAGACGCCCCGGATCGCGCGCCGCTGCGACGACACGATGCCCCGCGGCCAGCGCCGCATCGAGAATATGACGGCCGAGGCCGCGTGCACTACCGGTGATCAACCAGACTTTGGACATACCGAACTCCTTCGAAAAAGCCGACCTTCGTCGACAGGGTTTAATCTCAATTAATTGAGTGAACACATACTCATTAAAGGGTTATAAAAAAACGCGGTCACTTGCCCGCGATCGCACTCCAGAATGCGACGAAGCCTGCTGCCTTGTAGCGCCTCGCATGCTTCGGATCCTGTTCGATGAACTCCATCGTCACCTCCGCGATTGCGTTCATCACGGCGGCAACAAACGCGGGCGGCTGATCCTTCAGCGGGCCGTCCGACGAGATCCGATGGATCATTGCGTTGATCTCGCCGAACGCCTCCATGCCGGCCGCACGGGTGTGCCCGCTGATGCGTTCGGACACGGCCAGCTGGCTCATCGCCTTGCGCTTCAGCGGAAACGCGACACCCCAATCGATATAGCGCTCCCACACGTAACGGCCGCGCTCTTCGACCGATTGTGCCGCCGGATAATCGCGCGTCATCTCGTCGCGCATATCGTGCTTGAGCGCCAGATACAGCTGGTTGAGCAGCGCGTCCTTGTTCTCGAAGTACGTGAACAGCGTCCCCTCCGCCACGCCCGCGCCTTTGGCGATCTTCGCCGTCGGCGCGCTGACGCCGAGCGTCGCGACCACGGTGGTCGCGGCCGACAGAATGGCGTTGCGTTTGTCTTCGCTGCGGGGGCGTGCCACGAATCGATTCCGATAAATGAGTGTTCACTCAATAATAAAGCAGTTCGCGGATTTGTGCAAGCGACCGGGCTCGCGCAGCCCCTCCGTCTCCCGGTCGACAACATCCCCTCAGTGAATGAACTGGTCGGGTATCTCTGTCAATCGCCGATGTGACAAGGCACTTTGCCAATCGACCGCTGCGGCAGCGACAGCCATCTGCCTGGGTCGACGTTCCACATATGGCTCATCGATTGATTGATGCGGAGCCAGCTGGACGGCAAGAAGATCAACATCGACCGGATCGTGCGACCGGGATCCCGGACCATCGCTCAAAGGATGGGCATTCCGATCTGCCACGTGCTGCTGATTGTCGACTCGACGACCGTTGATGTGACGTATTTTTTGATCGGCTTTCCATACTATTTTTCCCGGCTGCTCTTTCGGGGGAATGGACGAAGTCCTGGTGAGCGAGGTAGCAATCTGATTCTTGCGCTCCGAATCCACTACGCGGGCCGGTGTTTTCGATGGCTCGCCGGCCCCATCGGGTGAAATATGGGCAGGGTGTACTGCGACGTTGATCTTCTCTACTTGCCGATACGTGCCCTCACCTCCATGTGAACCGTGCAGAAGCAGCCAGCCCACCGGAACAACCACTACCGCCGCTATCCCTAATGCGGGCAGCGCTGCGGCAATGAACCGTCGCGTCTTTCCTGGCGTATGGATGACCGGGAGGCGACTTTTAGACGGCGTTTCGATCCCAGCCTTCGCAACAGCCTTGACGTCCGGATTGCCTTGCAGAGGTATCCAGTTGCAAAAGCGATGTGGATCAACAGGATCGATACAAAACGTAGATAGCTTGACCAGATAGAACGCTCTCGATCGATGGCCGGTTGCCCTGCAAGACAGCCATTCGCGACCGAACGTCAACCCCTTGAGCGAATCATATGGAGGTATGTCAGGTCCAACTTTTATAGGGGGGAGTGACGGGACAGTCATTGATCGATTCGACAATGTTCAAAAAAGTCGAACATTTCGACCGATGCGCGATCATCTCGATTTCAAGGCGACAATGGATGAACAATTGTTGCATTCGTTTCGCTCTTGCCTGACGTCGCCGCAACGCAGATACATCGACGCATGACACAGGTTGTCGCGGACGCGCGCAGGCGCACGGCTCGCGTGAGAATACAAGGTACGCCAGCAGATAAGCCAGCGAAGCTGTCGCACGCAGCCTGTCGACCGCTTCGCCCTCCGGCGGCATGCATGGCGCCGCGCACCCGACGTTGCTATGCTTGTGCGCAGTCCCCTCCGGAGAAGCCGCCTTGCCCATCGACGACGCTCTCGCTCCGCACGCCACCCCACAGGGCGGCGCCACGGCCGGCCCGTGCGATGCGCTCGTGATCAACGCGCAGCCGTCCGCCCCCGGCAAACCGTGTCTACATCAACGTCTCGCGCTCGTCGCGACGATCCTCGGATCGAGCATGGCGTTCATCGACGGATCGGTCGTCAACGTCGCGCTGTCGTCGATCCAGACCGAACTCGGCTCGAGCGTCGCGGCGATGCAATGGGTCGTCGACGCGTACCTGCTGCTGCTCGGATCGCTGGTGCTGGTCGGCGGCGCGGCCGGCGACCGCTTCGGCCGGCGCACGGTGTTCATCGCCGGCGTCGCACTGTTCACGCTCGCATCGATCGCCTGCGGTTTCGCGCCCGGCTCCGGCACGCTGATCGCCGCGCGCGCGGTGCAGGGCATCGGCGCGGCGCTGCTCGTGCCAGGCAGTCTCGCGATCATCGGCGCGGTATTCGACGAACGCGACCGCGGCCGCGCGATCGGCACATGGGCCGGCTTCGGTGCGATCACCGGCGCGCTCGGTCCGGTAGCAGGCGGCTGGCTGGTCGACGTGTGGTCGTGGCGCGCGATCTTCTTCCTGAACGTGCCGCTCGCCTGCGCGACGATCGCGCTTGCCGCAATCGCCGTGCCCGATAGCCGCAACCCCAACGCGCAGCGTTCGCTCGACTGGCCCGGCGCACTCACGGCGACCGCGGGTCTCGGCGCGTTCACCTACGGACTCACGGCCGCGTCCGCGCATGGCTTCGCGGCACCGGTCGTATTCGCGCCGATCGCGCTAGGCATCGTGCTGCTGATCGCGTTCGTCATGCTCGAGCGCAGCCGCGCCGAACCGATGATGCCGCTCGACGTGTTCCGCTCGCGCGACTTCACCGGCGCGAATCTCGTCACGCTGCTGCTGTACTTCGCGCTGGGCGGCCTGATGTTCTTCCTGCCGTTCGAGCTGATCCGCGCGCACGGCTACAGCGCGACCGAAGCCGGCGCGGCGCTGCTGCCGGTGCCGCTCATCCTCGGCCTGCTGTCGCGCTTCACGGGAGGGCTCACGACCCGCTTCGGCATGCGCGCGCTGCTCGTCGTGGGACCGTTCGTCTCCGGCATCGGGCTCGCGATGCTTGCGCTGCCCGGCACACACAATCTTTACTGGAGCCGCTTTTTCCCGGCGCTGACCGTGCTCGGGCTCGGCGTGACGATCACCGTCGCGCCACTGACGACCGTCGTGATGACCGCCGTGCCGCGCGACCGAACGGGCATTGCATCGGGCATCAACAATGCGGTCGCACGGGTGGCGAGCCTGCTCGCGATCGCTGTGCTCGGCATAGTGTTCGTCGGTGCACACGATGCGGCACTGTCGGCGCGGGTCGGACGCACGAACACCGAGGCTTCAACCGATGCTACGGTTCTAACGCCCGATGCGACGAAATCCGCCGCCGCGCAGGCCGCTGCGATCGATCGTGGATTCGCGGCGGTCGTGCTCGTCTGCGCCGCGTGCGCATTCGCCGGTGCGATCTGTGCGGCCGTAACGATCGGGCGCAAACCGGTCGATGCGACGTGAGCAGTGCAGGAACTTGTACCGGCCGCGCGCTGTCGGTTCTTTGTTCGGGCCATGCGCTGCATAAGTCTCATGCAGCGCATGGCCTCCGGTCCGCCGTAATACGGTGGTCGCGGTGGTTGCCCCGCTTGCGCCATTGACGTACCGCTTCCCCGTCGTCCTCCCGATCCCGATCGATCCATGCAAAAACTTCTGTCCGCCCTGCTTCTGATGTTGTCCGTGCTCGCGATGCCCGGGTTCGTCACGCATGCCGACGCCGCGCCCGCCGTCACGCTGACGCCCGATCAGGCACGCCAGGCGCTCGACGTGCTGAACGATCCCAGGCGCCGTGGCCAGGTGGAAAACACGTTGCGCGCGATCGCCGCGGCGGGCGCGCTCAGTACCCCGGCTTCCGCACCCACAGAAGCATCGGCGCCGGCAGTTGCCAGTGCGGCGAGCGCGGCCTCCGCCGTTGGAGCGCTGCAATCGAACGGACTCGCATCGCAACTGGTGCGCAACAGCGCGCACTGGACGCTGCATGTGGCCGGCGTGCTGCGTACATCGCTTGAAGCGCTGTTCGACGTATCGTCGCTGCGCGCATGGTGGAACGATCAGCTGACGAACCCGCAGCACCGTTCGGTGTTGTGGCACGTGCTCGGCACGCTGCTCGCGGGGTTGCTGCCCGCGCTGATTCTCGAATGGCTTGCACGCCGTCTGCTGCGGCGCGCAAGCGCAGCGATCGCTGCACGCAAACGCGATGCATCGGACGTGGCATCGCCGTCACCCGCTCCATCCTCGCCGGATGCGGGCACGGCCTCAGACAGCACGTCGAAAGAAGCGACCGGCAGACAGCATGCCGCGCACCACTGGTCGTTGTTGCAGCGCTTGCCGCATGCGGCGTTGCGGCTCGTCGTGAAGGCGCTGCCGCTCGTCGTCTTCGTCGCCGCCGCCAGCGCGACGATGTCGCTGCTCACGCAGGACGGCACGCCGGAAGACGACGCGCTCGGCGCGCTGATCGACATCTACGTGATCTGCCGCGTGATCGCGATCGCGGCCGGCTTCTTCACGCAGCACGATGCCCCGGGCCTGCGTCTATTGCGGCTCGGCGACGCGTGGTCCGCGTGGCTGCAGCGCTGGATCGTGCGCGGCGTCGCGGTAATCGGCGGAGGCGTGGCGATCGTCGAGACCGCCGCGGCGCTCGGCCTGAGCCCCGGTGCGCATCTCGCGCTGACGAAAATCGTCGCGCTGATCGGCCACGTGCTCGTGTCCGCGATGATCCTGCAATGCCGGAAGCCAGTCGCCGAATGGATTCGCGCGCGCACGTCGCACAACCGCCCCACGGCGATCGTCGGCGACGGTTTCGCCGATGCGTGGGCCGCGATTGCGATCTTCCTCGTGATGGCGATGTGGTTCGTCTGGGCACTCGACATCGAGAACGGCTATCACACTGTGCTGCACGTCGGTGGGATCACCGTCGCGATCCTGGTCGGGGCGCGGGTCGGTTCGATCGTCGTGTTCGGCGCGCTCGCACGGCTCTTTCACGTCGACAAGGACGCACAGGCGTCGCTCGTGCATCAGCACGCGTACCGCTACTACCCGCTGCTGCGCCGGATCATCTCCGCGATCGTCGCGATCGTCACCGTGTTCCTGCTGCTGTTCGCGTGGGGCGTGGATCTGCGGCAGTTCTTCCAGAGCGGATCGATCGGCCACCGGCTCGCGTCCGCGATCGTCACGATCGCCGTCGCCGCCGCGATCGCGCTGCTCGTGTGGGAAGCCGTGAACGTGTCGATCGAACGACGGCTCGACAACTGGACCCGACACGGCGATTTCGTTCGCGCCGCACGACTGCGGACGCTGCTGCCGATGCTGCGTTCGCTGCTGTTCGCGGTGATCGCGCTCGTCGTCGTGTTGACCGGGTTAAGCGAACTCGGCGTGAACACCGCGCCGCTGCTCGCGAGCGCAAGCATCTTCGGCGTCGCGCTCGGCTTCGGTTCGCAGAAACTCGTGCAGGATTTCATCACCGGCATCTTCCTGCTGATGGAAAACGCGATGCAGGTCGGCGACTCGGTGACGCTCGCGGGCGTGTCGGGTACCGTCGAATATCTGTCGATCCGCACCGTGCGCCTGCGTGGCGGCGACGGCTCGCTGTACATCGTACCGTTCAGCTCGGTCTCGACGGTGAACAACACGAACCGCGGACTCGGCAACGCGGCGGTCAAGGTCAGCATCGCGTACGGCGAGGACATCGACCGCGCGGTCGACACGCTGAAGGCAATCGGCGCCGCGCTGCGCACCGACGATAAGTTCAAGGACGGCATCCTGTCCGACTTCAGCTACTGGGGCGTCGATCAGGTGGACGGTGCGGCGCTTGCGCTCGTGGGGCAGATCCAGTGTCGCGATACGGCGCGCTGGGGGGTGCAGCGGGAATTTAACCGGCGGATTGCGGAGGAGTTCAACGCGCGGGGGATCCGGATTGCGAATCCGCAGCGGAATGTCTGGGTCAGGGACGAGAGGGATGACGGTGCTCGCGAAAGTACGGGCGACGCATCGGGCAAGAGCGATGCATGAGGTTCGTGATCAATTTTCCGGAGTGGGCGTCGCACCGAGCCGTCGCGCAAGCGCGGTGCCGCCTTCGCGCATCACCGCGTCGTGATTCCACTGGAAGAATGGCCGCGCTAACGGTGCGAGCAGGTTCATCCACGGACGCGTGGTGCGCACCTGCCAGTCGTAGCGCACAACCGTCATACCGCCCTCGGTAGAGAAGCGCCAGCATCCGCGACCCGCGACGTCGCCGGTTGCATCGCCAGCCAGGAGTTGTAGCGGCTCGACGTCGGTGACGTGCACGTCGAATATGAGCCGGTACGGCAGCACGCCCTTCCACGTATAGCGCTGCACCGCGCCGATCCCATCGCCGTTGCCGGGCGCGAGATCCTGCACCCGCTCGACACTCTTCCACCACCGCGGCCAATGCGCCGAATCGTGGATGGCATCCCACACGACCTGTACAGGGGCGTCGAAACACCAGATGGTCGAGAAGCGGTATTCGATGGCGCGCACGGGCGCTCCTGGTTTTGCGCATGTTTCGGGTGATCGACCACCCGTCGCGGTCCCTCTGACACGCTGACAGCGGAAACCCGATTATGCAACCCGACGCGAGCCCTGACGATCACGGGGAATCGGTCTTGCTGACGCTCCCGAGCACGAGGTTTTGCATTTCCTCCATCCACGGGTCCGGACCGATGGCGCGGGCCAGCAGGTTCGAGCCGATCATCGCCGCAAAGATGATCATGGTCTGTTCCCGGGACATCGATGGATTGCCATTTGCTTCGGCCACCTCGCTGAACGCATCAAAAAGACGACGAACGCCCTCGCTATAGGCGACGTGCAGCGGATGCCCCGGAGTCTGCGCGCCGGCGTCGTGACCGAGCCCGATCATGGGGCAGTTGCGGCCCGGCGATTTCGGAGCGAAGTAGTAGGCGACGAGATCCCGAAGCGCCCCGCTGCCTCCGTCCCCTGCTTCACGCACCTTCTCTTTCCAGGCGCCCACTGCCCGTACGAAGGCCGTGGTACAGGCCTCCGCGGCCAACGCGTCTTTCGACTCGAAATGCGTATAAAACCCCCCTTGCGTCATCCCGGCAGCCTTCATGACGTCGGCAATACTCACGGCCGCAACACCGTGCTGGCGAAACAGCCCGGTGGCGACATCCAGGATGCGGGCGCGGTTCTGTTCGGCCTGGCTTTTGCTGGATCGACCCATAGCGAACACCTTCGAAAAATAAAGTACGGTCAAACTCTATTGTTGACATAGAGTTCGATCATACTTTATCGTGAAGCTTCCATCGAAATTCGCAAACGCCGCCCCTGGCCCATTGCTGTTGACCGTCTAACCTGATTGAGGAAACCATGGCCGATCTGACGTATGAACCCGATCTCACGGGCCTGCTTATCGTCGATCCGTACAACGATTTTCTGTCGGAGGGCGGGAAGCTTTATGAGCTTAGCCGCGAGACGCTCGAGAAGCTGAATGTCGTCGAGCATATGCGTCAGATACTGGCTGCGGCACGTGCACACGGCATCCAGGTATTTATCGCGCCGCATCATCGCTGGCGTGAAGGCGACGTTCACAGCCACTGGAAAACGATGGCCCCTGTCCAGGCGGCTGCCGCCAAAAATCATACGTTCGCGGACGGCACATGGGGTGGAAGTTTTCACCCGGATTTCGAACCGCGACCGGGAGAAGTCGTCGCCCAGGAACATTGGATGTCGAGCGGCTTCGCCAATACCGACCTCGACCTTCAACTCAAGAAGCACGGCGTACGCAAGGTCGTCGTGATCGGGATGCGCGCCAACACCTGCATCGAATCGACGGTGCGTTTCGCGGCCGAGCTCGGGTACGAGGTGACGCTCATCAAGGATGCGATCGGTAGCTTCGGCCATGCCGAGATGATTGCGTCGCTCCAGTTCAATATGCCGGCCTACGCGAGCGCGATTCTTTCGACCGACGAATTGCTGGGCAAGCTGGCGGCTTGACGCCAGGCCGCATGGCAATCGAATCGGCGGACGCAAGCCCGCTTGAGAGCCGTCATGATCCGCGCGCCTCAGGCGTAGTCACTGAATAACTGTCGCCGTGGCACGAAGACGACGAGCCATACATCGAAATAACGATTGACGATTGCAATCCATGCGCTACGAGACAGCGCGAAAGGAACGTTCATGAAAATTGAAGGCGCTGTCGTTCTTGTCACCGGTGCAAATCGCGGTCTGGGTCTGCAGTTCGCGCAGCAATCTTTAGCCCGTGGGGCGAAAAAGGTCTACGCCGCCGCGCGCAATCCATCCAGCGTTACGCTAGCCGGTGTCACACCCGTGAAGCTCGACGTCACCCACGCAGCTGACGTGACCGCTGCCGCCGAACACTGCGGCGACGTTACGCTGCTGATCAACAACGCCGGTATTGCCCGTGTCGCCAGCGTCACACAGGCGGAAGGTGCTGCCGCTTTGCGCGAACAGCTGGAAACCAACGTCTTCGGAATGCTCGCGATGAGCCGGGCATTTGCGGGCATCCTGGGCGGTCATGGCGGTGGCGCCATGCTCAACATTCTGTCGGTTTTAAGCTGGGTGAATACCCCGGCCATCGGCGGCTACGGCGTCTCGAAAGCCGCCGCATGGACGCTGACAAACGCGCTGCGTCACGAGCTGCGCGCTCAGGGTACCCAGGTGGTCGGCTTTCACGCCGGATATATCGACACCGATCTCACGCGCGGCTTCGACATCGCCAAGGCCACGCCCGAGGATGTCGTGCACCAGGCACTCGACGCCGTCGAAGCCGGCGATGAAGAAGTGATGGTCGATGAACTCACCCGTCGGGTAAAACAGGGCCTGTCGCACAGCCTGTATCTGAAAGACGTGATGGGCGGTTGATCGACGACGCCAGCGAAAACTCGATCCCCCGTTCTCGCTGGCCGAAGCCTCACTCCCCCATCGCACATCAAGGACGGACCGCATGAACATAGAACAGATCAAAGCGAGCCTGGTTGGCGACTGGGTGAGCATCGACAAGGAAGAGAACCGGCCGACGAATCTCCAGATCCCGCTCGTTCGCAAACAGGCGATCGGGAAAAGCCTTTAAGGCGCACGTGCGCTGAGCGCCTGGTCGAAGTCCTCCAGAAGATCGTTGGCATCTTCCAGGCCGACGGAGACGCGGATCAGCCCGTCGGCGATGCCCATTTCCGCACGCACCTCGGCGCCGGCTTCCCAGAAGATCGTCGGTGCGACCGGGATCACCAGCGTGCGCGTGTCGCCCATGCCGGTCGCCTTGATCGGGATGCGCAGACGATTGATCACCCCCAGCATCGTCTGCACATCGCGCAACTCGAACGACACAAGCCACGACCCCGCAGCGAAGTGCTTGCGCGCCATCGCGTGCTGCGGATGCGATTCCAGCCACGGATAGCGCACCGCGGCCACAGCCGGATGAGACTCCAGATGGCGGGCCAGCGTCAGCGCGGTGGCACTCGTCTGCTGCACGCGCAACGCCAGCGTTTCGGCACCGACGCTGATGCGATGCGCCTGTTCCGACGAGAGCGTACCGCCCATATCCCGCAGCCCCTTCTTGCGGATCTGCGCGAGACCCCACTGCGCGGGGTCGCCGTGCCGGTAGCTATCGACGATGTTCGGGAATGCCTGCCAGTCGAAGCAGCCCGTGTCGGTGACCGCGCCCCCGAGCGCCGAGCCATGACCCGCGATCGTCTTGGTCAGCGAGTTGACGACCAGTCCGGCACCGACACTACCGGGCTTGAACAGCGCGGGCGAAGTGATGGTGTTGTCGACGACGTACAGGATTCCACGCTCGCGGCAGAGCGCTCCGATCGCGGCAAGATCCGGCACCTGGGTGCCCGGATTCGCAATGGTCTCGACGAATACGATGCGGGTGGTCGGCTGCAGCGCCGCCTCCACCGCGGCGACCGATCCGGCGTCGACCTTGCTGACCGCCACGCCCAGCCCCTGCAGCGTGCCGAAGAGACTGTTCGTGTTGCCGAACACATAGCGGCTGGACACCACATGATCACCGCTACGCAGCAGCGTGAGGAAGACCGCGCTCAGCGCGGCCATACCGGTGCTGAACGTCACCGTGCCGACTCCACCCTCCAGGCGCGTGAGCTTGGACTCCAGCGCGGCCGACGTGGGCGTGCCCTGGCGTGCGTAGTTGAAGCCCCCTTTGAGCGTCCCCTGGAAGACGCCGATGAGATCCTCCACCCGCTCGAAGCCGTATTGCACCGACGGATGGATCGGCTTGTGAATGCCGCCGTGTTCGACACCGAAATGGCGATCGGAATGCAGGTTTTCGGTGGTGGGATTGCGGTCAGTCATGGTTCGGTCGAGTCAGGGTCAGTCAGGATAAGCTGAAGCAAGCGCGCCACTCGCACTAAACACGGACGCTAGTCGTGAGCGGAACCGCTGGTTTCGTCAAGCCAGCGAACGATGTTCTGCACCGTGTCGCCATAGAACGTGCGATAGAGTTCTTTCGAACCGTACCCGATGTGTGGCGTAGCCAGCAGGTTCGGTAACCGGCGCAAAGGATGCGACTCGCCAGGCGGCTCCTCGTCGTACACATCGACCGCGGCACCGGCGATCCGCCCCGTGGTCAGTGCGTCGATGAGCGCAGCCTCGTCGACGATCGGGCCTCGCGAGGTATTGATCAGCCGGCTCGTCGACTTCATCTGCGCGAATTCGGCCGCACCGACAAGATGACGGGTCCGCTCGCTCAGGCGCAGATGGATCGACAGGAAATCTGCTGTCGAGAACAGCACGTCTCTCGTGACAAGCTGTACGCCCTTCTCCGCTGCGCGCTCTTCGGTCAAATTCTGACTCCACGCGACGACATTCATCCGGAAAGCGCGTCCGATGACACCGACCGCCGATCCGACCCGGCCAAGACCCAGCAAACCGAGCGTCTTGCCCGCCAGCTCCTCGCCAAGCGAAAGCTGCCATCCGCCCTCACGCAGCGACTGATGTTCGAGCGGAATATTGCGGGCCATCGAGAGAATCAGTGCCCACGTGAACTCGATCGTCGGCGTGGACGAATAACCTGTGTGACAGACCTTGATGCCGCGTTCGGCAGCGGCGTCCAGGTCGATCGACGCATTCGCGGCTCCGGTCGAAGCGATGAGTTTCAGGCTCGGCAGGCGCTCGATGATTTCTCGCGTGAGCGGCGTACGCTCACGCATCGCGCACACCACGTCGAAGGGCTTCAGACGATCGACCAGTTTGCCGACGTCATCGACGTGGTCGTTGAACACGGTGATGTCTGCACGGTGGTCCAGTGGTGACCAGTCCGCCATGTTCAATGCGACGTTCTGGTAATCGTCGAGAACCGCGACCTTGATACGGGGCACTTGAGTCACTCTGAGCACTCCAGGTGTTGCAAACGATAGAAACGGGGCTGGCCATACGCGCTGTCCAATGCGTTGCCCTTATGCGCGAGATCTGCGTTGGCAGGAATTCTACCGTCAATGCTCATTGGGCGACTGCGAGCGCGGCATCGATTGCCGCATCGACAGGGCCGGTCATTTCAGATCGACAACGGTTCAACACGGATCAGTCGTTCCCGACAAACAATGCATTCAGTTGCGCGCCGGACGCAGCATCGCCGAAGCCATCGAAGCGGCCTTGCGCGAGCGCCTGCGCTGCCTGCATGAAGCCGCCCCACGCGACCCGTGCAAGCGCGCCGCCTACGCTCACGCGTCGCACGCCGAGCGCGGTCAGGTCCTGCAACGTGAAGGCCGAGTTTGCACCGATGAGCACGTTCACAGGCTTCGGGGCCACGGCGGCGATCACCGCCTCGATCTGCTCGCGCGTGCGGACGCCCGGCGCGTAGAGGCAATCCGCACCGGCTGCCGCGTACGCCTGCAGACGTACGAGCGTGTCGTCGAGATCGGGGACACCGACGACGAAATTTTCCGCGCGGCCGATCAGCAACGTATCGCCGCCGTTTTCGTCGATCGCGCGACGCGCTGCCTCGAGCCGCGCCACCGCGACCTCGAGCGGAAACAGCGGCGCAGCGGCGTCGCCGGTGGAATCTTCGATCGACAGACCAGCCACACCGGTCGCGATGGCCAGCCTCACGCTCTCGGCTACGCCGGCGGGATCGGCGCCGAAGCCGTTTTCGAAGTCCGCGTTGACGGGCAGATCGGTCGCCTCGACCATCGTGCGCAGATGCGCGAGGATCGCGTCGCGGCCCACGTGGTTGTCGGCGTGGCCCGTCGACCACGCGTATCCCGAGCTCGTGGTCGCGATGGCCGCGAAGCCCAGGCTCGCGAGATAGCGGGCGCTGCCGATGTCCCACGGATTCGGCAGCATGAAGCATCCCGACGCGTGCAAGGCACGGAAGGCGGCGCGTTTTTCGGCAACGGTTCGTGGCATGGTGAACTCCAGATGATGAAGGAAGCGCTCGCGGGCGTCCGCACGGATTCAGGTGATCTCCGCGTCGATCATGGGGAGATCGATCGCGATGTCGAAGACGTTTCGGGCAGTGATACTGATTTTACTTTCTGTACCACGCGGCGGGTGCGCCAGCACGGCACGCCCCACGCCCCATCCACAAAATTGTTTCCCCTCTCGCGCCATTCCCGAGAATCCACTAACCTAGTCGACGCAGAAGCACCCAACGCGGCCCTGCTGTCCGCGAACAACGCGCCCCGCTCCGCCGGGATCCCTAACGTATCGAGAAAGAAAAACCCGCCGATGCCCGACGATCTCCCCGAACCGCAAGCCGTATGCAGTCCCATCACGCGTAGCGCGATCTTCATCGTCGCGACGCTCAAGTCAGGCGACAAACCTGCGGAGACCGTGCGCGACCTGTGCGCCGACGTCGACGCACTCGTTCGCTCGGTCGGCACACGCGTTCCGACCGGCAACCTGTCGTGCGTGTGCGGTTTCGGCTCCACCGCATGGGACACGCTGTTCGGCGCGCCGCGCCCCGCGTCCCTGCACACGTTCCGCGAATTCGGCGACGGCGACCGTCGCGCGATCGGCACGCCCGGCGACATGCTGCTGCACATCCGTGCCGACCATATGGATCTATGTTTCGAACTCGCTGCGCTATTGATGGAGCGACTCAACGAAGCGGTGTCGGTCGTCGACGAGGTTCACGGCTTCCGCTATTTCGACCTGCGAGCGATGGTGGGTTTCGTCGACGGCACCGAAAACCCTCGAGGCCGCGAACGCGACGAGTTCGCGTTGATCGGAGATCAGGATCCCGACTTCGCGGGCGGCAGTTACGTGATCGTGCAGAAATACCTGCACGACATGACCGCGTGGAATGCACTTCCGGTCGAGGCGCAGGAGCGCATCATCGGCCGCAAGAAACTGTCCGACGTCGAACTCGCGGAAGAAGTAAAACCGTCGTGCTCGCACAGTTCGCTGACGACGCTCGACGAAAACGGCCGGGAAATCAAAATCCTGCGCGACAACATGCCGTTCGGCCGCCCGGGCGCAGGCGAGTTCGGTACCTACTTCATCGGTTATGCAAACTCGCCGGCCCCGATCGAGCAGATGCTCGAGAACATGTTCGTCGGACGGCCGCCGGGCAATTATGATCGGCTGCTCGATTACAGCCGTGCGGTGACAGGTGGGTTGTTCTTCGTTCCGTCGGCGACGTTGCTTGAAGAGCTTTCAGAGCGGAAGCCGGGGGCGGTTGGCTAGCGGTTGCTTTAACGGTTAGCAAAGACGGAGCGAAAAGGCTATGAACGCGATGCATGGCCCCAGCTCCCTCACACGCTACCGCACCATCATCAACACAAACACCGCGTTATTCACCGCATGCAACACGATCGGCACCGCGAGCCCCTTCGTCTTCTTCGCGAGCCAGCCGGCCACCACCGCGAGCGCGAAGTAGAACACGAGGCGCTGCGGGTCGCGGTGCATCCCAGCGAATACGGCCGCCTGGCACACATTCGCCCAGCCGAAGCTCAGGTGCCGCGTCAGCCCGCCCAGCAGACACGCGCGAAACACGAACTCCTCGAATAACGGAATCAGCCCCGCGACGATCAACAATGCAAGCGGCAGCCCACCGATCGACCGCGCGCCGCCGACCAGCCCCATTACCCATGTGGTCGGCCACCCGGGCTGCACGAGGTGCGTGCCGTGCCGGTACTTCCAGTACTCGAACAACGCGTAACCGACGCACGCGAGCGGCGCGAGAAACCACCATACCTTCCATCGGCCGCTGCCGAGCCATTCGCGCCACGACATCCGCATCGCGACCCAGCCGAGGCCGAGCGCGCCGATCGCGAGCACCCACAGCATCGATATCGTCAGCTGCCGCTGCCAGACCAGCGACGTCAGCACGTCCCCGCCATAGGCGGGTGCGACCGCCCCCGAGCGGAACGACGGGACGATATACAACGCGACGAAGTAGACCGCGAACGCATACCACGCATGCCGCAGCCCGATCCTGTCGAACAGCGGTTCGAGCGGCTTGCCGACGCGTGCCCGCACGGTGCCGCGATAGTGGACAGGAAACAGCAGCAACGCCGGCGACATCGCGAGCATCAGCATGTACGTGATCAGCGTGCCAGCCAGCGGCGCGAGGGCCGGCGCGAACGCTTTCGAGGGACTCAGCGCGATCAGATGTGCATACGACAGCGCGAGCGCCGTCGTACTGCCCGACTGCTTGACCCAGTCGCCGAGCACCTTCGCGGCGGCCGCGGCATCGTGGTTCGCGAACGCGACGTCGAGACGGAACTGGCGTCGCTGCACGATCTCTCCGGCAAGCGGCGGGACGGTGACCAGCGCGGCCTGTGCGCCCTTTGCATCGCCGGCGTGTTGCAGCGCGCGAGCCACTGTGTACGCGTCGATCTGCAGGCCGGCATGTTGCGCGCGGCGCAGTTCGTCGCGCGCGATGGGCGGCGGCAGCACCTCGATCGCGATGTTGATCCGCTGGGTTTCCAGCCACGGGAATTTCGGCAACGGCGTGGCCGCCAGCAGTGCGACCGCTTCCGGCGCGCGCTGTTCGCGCGCCAGATAGTGAAGCGCTTCGCCGAGCCGTTCGCTGGACGGATCGAGCCGCACCGCGAACAGTGCCTGTTCGCCGGCGTGCTGCCTGTCGCCCTGCGCGCCATACGCGCGCGACAGCGAGCTATGCAGCCGCGCCCGCTGCGCGACGGTCCAACCGGCGGAGCGCGCGAGCAGCGGTTCGCCGTACGCGATCGCCGCCTTGCCGTAGCGGGTGTCGAGCTGCGCGAGGCGCGCCTCGGGGTCGTCCGCGAACTGCCGGCCGAGCATCGTCATGCAGCTTTCGAGGTCCTTCGACGCCGCCTCGCTCCAGCTCAGATCCTCCGACCACGCGAAGCGCTGGATGTAGTGGCATTCGGCGACCGCGAGCGTGGCGTCAGCGGGATGCGCGCGCAGCGCGTCGCGATAGGCGCCGAGCACGGCATCGTAGGCCGCGCGCTGGCGGTTCGAGACGAGTTCGGCGGCCTGGTCGGGTGCGCGCAGCACGTCGACCGGCACGACGGTGAGCGCCGTCGAAGACGGAACGGAAGCAGAAGGCGAAGGCGCAGCGACGGCGCACACGGAGGAAACGGCAACCGTGAGCGCCGCGACGGCAACAACGAAGGTCGATATCCCGCGAAGCATTGGTCTGGTTTTGTTGTGTGATTCTTGTGTTTTCGAGGTCCGGCTGGCCGGCCGGACGGACAGGACGGCGTGCGCCGAAGCGGACCGTTCGCCCGATATTACCGAATCCGGACCGTGCACAATGTCATGAATGGAAAATGTGTGTCGGCAAACGAAGCGGTACGCGAACCCGGCCCGTCGCGCGTTCTCTTCTACCGGGTCCACCGGGCAAAAGTCGCCGGCGTGCAAGCGAGCGTCGCACGGCGTCAAGCGGTGCGACGCAAGACGGCGCTAGAGTCATCAGGAAAACCCGGCAGGACGCGCGCGACGGTCGCGCCCAGTTGCACAACGAGCACGACAAGACAGGTGCCACACGATGAAAACGGCGCACGACCTCCCGCCCTGCGGCTCCACTCCGCTGCCGCAGTCCGTGGTCGCGTCCACGGCGCTCGAATCGGCGCCGCCTGCGTCAACTGTACAGCCCTCGCCACCGGCATCGCTCGACGCCCCTGTGCCGTCCACCCCGTCCGGCCTGCGGGCGACCACCGTGCTGCTGCTCGGCTACGCGATCCTGATCACCGGCAACGGCCTGCTCAGCACGCTGATCTCGCTGCGGCTGATCCAGCAGCAGGCGCCGTCGATCGTCGTCGGTATCGTGCAGTCCGCTTACTACGTCGGCTTCATGGCCGGCGCGCTGTGGGGCGGCGTGCTGATCGGACGGGTGGGTCATCATCGTGCGTTCGTCACGTTCGCTGCCGCCGCGGCGTGCTGTGCGCTCGGCTACGCGGCATGGAACGACGCGTCCGTCTGGGCCTTGCTGCGCTTCGTCACGGGCTTCTGTCTCGTCGGCATCTACACGGTGGTCGAGAGCTGGCTGCATCAGGTGGCGAGCAACGCGCACCGCGGACGCGTGTTCTCCGCGTACCTGATCGCGAACTATCTGGGCGTCGGCATCGGCCAGTTTCTGATCGGGCTCGCTGATCCCGCGGGCTTCATGCTGTTCAGCGTGGTAAGCGCGCTGTTTTCCGCATCGCTGATTCCGGTCGCGCTGGCCGGCGACATGCCCGCCGCGCAGAGTCATCGCGCGCCGGGCTCGAAGCTCGCTCTTGGTATCTCCGGGTTGCGCGCGGTCGCCACGTGGGCACCGCTCGGATTGATCGGCTGCGCGGCGGCGGGCATGCTGAACGCTGCGTTCTACACGATGCAGCCGGTGTTCATGCGCCGTCTTGGCTACCCGGTCGAGGACGTCGCGCACTTCATGGGCTTTGCGCTGCTGGCTGCACTCGTGCCGCAATGGCCGGTGCTGCGGCTCGCGGACCGCTTCGACCGGCGCCGCATCGTACTCGCGATCACCGTCGTCTGCACGGCATGCAGCACGCTGCTGTTCGTGCTGAGCGGTGGCCCGCTGCTCGATGTGCTTGGCTACCTGTACGTGGGTCTTGCGTTCTCGCTGTACGGCGTGCTCACGTCGTACGTGAACGACTGCATTCCCGCCGACCAGCGCGTCGCGGTGAGCGCCGGCCTGCTGCTGATCTTCTCGCTCGGCGCAAGCAGCGGCCCGACGCTCTCGTCCGCGATGATGAGTATTGCGGGGCCGTCGGGGTTGTATCTGTTCACCGCGATCGTTACGGGTGTGCTTGGCGTGTCGACGGTGCGTAGTCTCGGGATGGTGCCGCGAGCGGCGTTGCCTCGGGGGTGAAAACCGCGCGTGAAAACTATTCGAACCGCGCTCAATCACAAGACGCAAAACGCATGAGGCCGGCACTCACGCCGGCCCGACACCCTCACCGCTCGATCCAGACCTACACCTGCCGCCGCAATTCCGCGGGCGGCACCTTCATCAGATGCCGATACTTCGCGACCGTGCGGCGAGCGACCAGCACGCCCTGATCAGCGAGCATTTTTGCGAGCGTCACGTCGGACAGCGGATCGCGCACGTTCTCCGCGGCGATCATTTCCTTCAGCAGCGCGCGTACGGCCGCGGCCGAACAGGTGCCGCCGCTTTCGGTACCGAGTTCGCGCGGGAAGAAGTGCTTGAACTCGAAAATGCCGCGCGGCGTCGCCATGTACTTGTTGCCCGTCGCGCGCGAGATCGTCGATTCGTGCAGGCCGAGTTCGTCCGCAACGTCGCGCAGCACGAGTGGCTTCAGCGCGATCTCACCGTACTGGAAAAACGCTTTCTGATGCGTAACGATGCATTCGGCGACACGCTGGATCGTATCGAAACGCTGCCGCGCGTTGCGGATCAGCCAGCGCGCTTCCTGCAACTGCTGCGCGAGCGGCGAACGGCTCGTGCAGGACGACTGCGCGAACAGTTCCGCGTACATCCTGTGAATGCGGGCCCGTGGCAGCACCCCCGGGTTGATCGCGACGACCCACTTGTTGCGTACCTGACGCACGATCACATCGGGCACCACGTAGTTATCTTCCGTGCGACCGTAGGTGTCGCCCGGCTTCGGATCGAGCCGGCGCACCAACGCGCACGCTTCGCGCAGCATCTCGGCGCTGCAGCCGGTCTGCTTCTGCAACTCCGCGTGCTCGCGTCGCGCGAGTCGCTCCAGATGATGCTCGACGATCTCGCGCGCGACATCGCGCGCGGGCGTGTCTTCCGGTAGCGCGTCGATCTGCAGCATCAGGCATTCGGACAGCGAGCGCGCCGCGAGCCCGGGACGGTCGAGCGACTGCACGAGCCGCAGTGCGATGAGCAGCTCGTCTTCGGTCAATGCAGGCTCGAAATCGACGAGCGTCGCGAGGTCTTCGAACGATTGACGCAGATAGCCATCGTCGTCGAGCGCTTCGATCACGAGACGCGCCGCTTCGCGATCGCGCTCGTCGAGGCGATACAGACACAGCGAATCGTGTAGCTGTTCATGCAGTGTCGGTTGCACGTGTGCCCACGCGGATGGGTCCGCGCCCTCGCCGTCGCCGTTCGCACGCGACGAGCCGCGGCTGTACGGATCGCCGGGGAAATCGGCGCCGTGGTCGTCGTGTGCATCGTCTTGCGATGTGGCCGGCGCATCCTGGACGTCATGCAGTTCGGCCACCGCCGTATCGCCGGATGCATCGCGTTCGAGTCCCGTGCTTTCACCCGCAGTCGCGGTATCGGCGGTATTGGCCGTCGACGACGTTTCGAGCGCGACGTCCTCGGTTTGCGACGAGTCGTACTCGAGAAACGGATTGGTATCGAGTGCTGTCCTGAGTTCCTGCTGAAACTCGAGCGAGGACAGTTGCAGCAGGCGTACCGATTGCTGCAGACGCGGCGTCAGCGCCAGCGATTGTCTTGCGCGCAATTCAAGCGAATGAGGCATCGTCGGTTGTCCTGTGATTGAAATTCGACCTTTAAAACAGCAACTCCTGTGCCAGTTTCCACAACGTGCTGTTTTATCGACGCTTTGTCCAATCGACGTGGCCTGAGACCTGCTGCCACAGGCGCCGTTTTTACAAGGCCCCGGAAAAATGCGGACATCGCGCGTTGCAACGCACGACGCTTCTTCCGGCCGGACGATGTGCCTGCATTTCCCGTGACGCCGCGCCTCGGCACGGTCTGGTTGTACGCACAGCGCATCGCAAGATTTTCCGGGCATCGCCCTTGCGGGTTCCGTGCAGGTGGACGGATGCCCTCGCTTTTCGAATCGGGTCGAGAGACCGCAGCAAGGCAGTTAAACCGCCGCATTCATCAACAACCGGAAGGAGAATGCATGAAAACAATTCAGTTCCTCAAGGCTGCTGGCAGCATCGCATGCGTCGCGTTTGCACTGAACGCCACCGCGCAGACGAATGCTTCCGCGCCTTCCGCTTCATCGGAAACGATCGGCCAGCACATCGACGACGGCACGGTCACCACGAAGGTCAAGGCCGATCTGCTCGGCGCGAAGAACGTGAAGTCGACCCACATTCACGTGAAGACGCGCAAGGGCATCGTGTGGCTGTCGGGCACGGTGCCGTCGGCCGACGACAAGAGCGCGGCGCAGGACGTCGTGCAGAACGTCGACGGCGTGAAGGGCGTGAAGAATCATCTGAAGATCGCGGCGGAATAACGTTGCGGCGGATCGCCGTCGGGCGCGTCGCAATAGCGTTTCTTCGCGACGCGCTCACGCAGAACTCGGGTTCTGCATCTGCTCCTCGCTCGTGCGGTCAAGCGGCGCCGGGGTCCGTGTCGGATCGAAATCGGCCCAGCGTCCCTGCTGCCAGCGCCCGCTCGCACGCTCCACTTCCACACCGCCTGTATCGCGCAGCACGCGCGCCGCCTGCTGCTGCGTGTCAGTCGATACATGCACGGCGAGCAGCACACCGGAACCGCGCACTTCGCGATGCACGAACTCGTGATGCCCCGGCCGGTCGCCGTCGCGCCTATGCAACATCGCGCCGACCAGCGAACCCACATACGCGCCGACGCCGGCCGCGATAATCGATATGAGCAGCGGTGCCGCGAACGCCGCGAAGATCGCGACGCCGACCACCGCGCCCGCCACCGCGCCGATCGTGACGCCCTTGCCGGCGCCCTTCGGCGCATCGACGGGAACCGGGTCCTTGTTCATGTCTTCGCCGACGGGAAACCGCGCATGCTGTCCGCGCGGATTGACGAAGAACAGCGTGACGTCCTCTTCGACGAAGCCGCTTTCGAATAAATGCCGGGCGGCCTGCTCCGCAGACGGAAACGTCGTATAGCGTGCAGCGACAATCAATGACATGTCAGCCTCCTCTGGATCGATATGGAAACGCGATCTACGCCAGGATTCATCGCGATCCGTTTCCATTCCCTCCACACGAAAGAGTCCGCTGTGTTGTACCACGCTCGCACCGCTGTTCTGCTCGAGCGCCGCAGCGCACACCGGACGGACGCGCTGCCTGCAGCACCTGAATGCGGCGAGTAGCACGCACTCCAGCGGCGAACCGGTGCCGAAGTGATCTTCGAGCGCCTCCGCCGCGATTTCACGGACCACCGCCTCGCCCTCCACGTGCGCGCCGTCGAATGTGGGCGGGTCGTCCGGAAGTTAGACATGATGGGTTCTCGTTGATGCGAAAAATTTTCGGAAGAATGCGAAAAAACCCATAAAACAGGGTGGAAAAAGGTCGCCGTGTGTGCGTTGCAACAATCGGAACGCCAGCGCGCTGTCGCTATTCGGCTGAACGATCAGGTCGAAAGTCTGCCAGGGACCGACACTCGCGCGATTGGCAATCAGCGGCCGGCTGCCTGCGTTCCCGGCAGTGACATACAGGCTATTGGCTCGCGGCGGCCACGCCCCCGAAAGCAAAGGGGCTTCGATTGCCGTCAAGATCGCAGTCGCGGCATCGCCCTTCAAATGGTGCGACGTGAAATTCCCATGGAAATTCCTCAGCAAATAATTCTGCAATAAATTTAAATGCGAAACGAATAATTGAATCCAATCCCGAGTCACCGATGAAAAATTATTCAATTTGAGTGACTTCCATGGATATCTCGAAGCAATATACCGACTCATTGCGCATTGACGCATAAGCGCTCAGAAATTCGACATCGATCCGGATCCTGCGAATCTGACATTATGGGAACATTGCCTGACCCACATGCCCATTTTATCTGGGTATTAAGCCAATAATCTCTTGGGTTCAATTGACGGGTACACGAAAACTTCCGATGATGGGTCGCTGCCGTTTCGCGTAAATCTTATGCGAATCGGTAGTGCTGTGCTGGTCAATGTCTATCCCTCATCGACAATCAAGAACATGGAGAACAGCATGCAATTCAACTTTCCCACATCCCTTGTCCGTCGTGTGCTCAATCAGGCAACTAGCATTAAAGGAAAAGAGAACAGGCCCACGCTGAAAAAGCGATCCTCAATAGCAATGCAGGTGGCATTGAGTGCCACGGCGGCATTGCTGCTGTTCGGAGCGTCATCCGAACGGGCATCGGCGGCTAATGCGTGGGCTCCTGATACGTATTACACGGCGGGAACCGTCGTGAGTTACAACGGCAACGATTACCAGGCACTCGTCAATCAGACCGATTATTCGAGCACCGGCTGGAATCCGACGACGACCTCTCTGTGGACGCTCGTCGGCGCGGACTCCGGTTCGACCGGCACCACTCCGCCATCAGGAGGAGGGTCCACGGGTGCCCCCACCGGGACGGCGCCGGGATTCATCTACAGTCCATACAAGGACGCGTCGATCTCGATGAACTGGAACACCAACACGATCTCCACGAACGTGACCGGCAACCTGAGTCCCGTGCTGACCGTCTTGCCGACCAGCGTACGTACACTGACGCTCGCCTTTGCGACGGGCGAGTGCGGTAGCGAGAGCTGGGGCGGCGTCAGTGGCAGTGCCATCGCAACGGCAAACGTGTCGCTCTTTACTGGGTCGAACATCAACTATGTGCTTTCGACAGGCGGCGCGGCGGGGGTATTTACGTGCGGTACCGATGCGGGCATGACGACGTTCATCAATCGTTACGCGTCGAAGAATCTTGTCGGGATCGATTTCGACATTGAGGGAGGACAGACGCAGCAGGTCATCAACGACCTCATACAACGC
The DNA here is from genome assembly GCF_050742655.1 of Paraburkholderia sp. GTDB lineage: Bacteria > Pseudomonadota > Gammaproteobacteria > Burkholderiales > Burkholderiaceae > Paraburkholderia. The sequence continues at coordinate 367,912 of NZ_JBOIGG010000002.1, forward strand.
GTCGTCGCAGCCCAGAAACAGTACCCGAATCTGCGCTTCAGCTTTACGCTCGCGACCGTTGCCCCTGCCCCGTCAGGCGCCTCCCAGGCCACTTCGTGGGGCTCGAGCGCGCCGGACAGTTTCAATACCTACGGCGACTGGGTCATGCAGGCAATCAAGACCTACGGCCTGCAGAACTACACCATCAACCTGATGACGATGGACTACGGTTCCGCGCTTCCGGGTAATTGCGTGCTTTCGGGCGGCGCATGCCAGATGGGGCAATCGACGATCCAGGCAGCGCTGAACCTGCACGATCACTGGGGCGTGCCGTACAACCAGATCGAGGTCACGCCGATGATCGGCGGCAATGACACGGCCGGCGAGACGTTCACGCCCACCGACGTGGATACCGTTTCGACCTTCGTGAAACAGAACGGACTGGTAGGTCTCCACTTCTGGTCGCTCGATCGCGATGCCGACTGCGCGCCTAGCGGCACCGCATCGCCGACGTGCAATTCGATCGGTGGCGTGGGGGCGCTTGGCTACACCAACCGGTTCGCCAACGATCTCGCGTCGGGCGGATAGTGAGCAGGGGCTGGCGCGTGGTTAGCGCACGCGCCAGCCCTTCACATCGTTACTGGCTCGCACCCGACGCAGCGGCCGGCGCGCTTGCGCTTGCATCCGCCGGACCGCTGCTCGCCGCAGGCGCGCTCATCGCGCCGGTACTGCTGCTACTCGCGCTGTTGTCGCCGCTCGCCCCGCTGTTGTCCGCCCGCTTGCAGCCGGCTACGCCGAGCGTGACGAGCGCGATCGATGCGACCACGAGAACGTTCTTCATCTGCATCGTGTTCAGCTTCATTGCAAGCCCTCCTGGCTTTGGTGGCAACCCGATTGCAATGGAGCAAACACCGTGCCTCGTACCGTACGAAAGTACGGGCCAGACCCTGTGCGCATCGCACAGCCGTGCTGCGACGTATTTTTCGCAACGCACCATGCGCACTCGCGACGGCGGTAAATTACACGGACCGGCGTAATTTTTTCGCTCTCTCGTCGCCATCCATGCCGCACGAATCGTGTAACGTCGACTTTCTTTCACGGAGAACATCATGCGTATCGAAACGTCCTTCCTGTTCGACCTCGACGGCACGCTGGTCGACAGCGTCTATCAACACGTGCTCGCATGGAAAGAAGCGCTCGACGCGGAAGGGATCGAGCTGTCGGTATGGCGTATTCACCGCAAGATCGGCATGAGCGGCGGTCTGTTCACAAACCAGTTGCTGCGCGAGACCGGTGGCGAAATCAGTGCTGAACGGGTGGAGCGGCTGCGCCGCGCACATGCGGACGCCTATACGCGGATGCGTGCGCAGGTGTGTCCGCTGCCGGGCGCAAAGGCGCTGCTCCATGCGCTGACGCATGCCGGCACGCGTTGGGCTGTCGCGACGAGCGGCCGGATGGAAACGGCACGCCTGAACCTCGAAGCGCTCGGCATCGATCCGTCGAAGTCGGTGATCGTCACGCGCGACGACGTGAAATACGCGAAGCCCGATCCCGATCTGTTCGTCGCGGCTGCGCACCGGCTGGGCACGCCGATCGAACACGCGGTCGTCGTCGGCGACAGCATCTGGGACATGCTCGCCGCGCGACGTTGCCGCGCGCTGGGCGTCGGGCTGCTGTCGGGCGGCTATGGCATGGAAGAACTCGAACGCGCCGGCGCACTGCGCGTGTACGAAGATCCGGCGGATCTGCTGCTGCATCTTGATGAGGTTGCCGCGCGACCGTAACGAGCGGCAAGCACCACGCGCACCGTCACGCGCCGCTATTGCTGCGCTTTCGGCCTGCGCCGGTAACGCCCCGGCGTCTCGCCGGTACTTTGCTGGAATGCCTTGCCGAACGCCGCCTCCGACTGATACCCGACCGCCATCCCGATGTCGGCGGCACTGCGCTGCGTACGCAGCAGCAGGTCGCTCGCGATCGCCATCCGCAGCTGTGTCAGGAACTCCATCGGAGTCATGCCCGCACGCTCGGTGAAGTGGCGCGCGTACGTGGCCCGCGACATCGCCGCAACGTCACCGAGCTCCGCAAGCGTCCACGCGCGTTCGGGTGTGTTCAACATCGCTTCGACCGACCCGCGCAAACGCGGATCGGACAGCAGCGTCAGCACGCCGGACTGCGTCGCGGACTCGTCGCTACCGCCGTGTGCGCGCAATGCGAGCGCGAGCAATGCCTGACTCAACGCGGTGACGATCGCAAGCGCGCCCGGCGCGCGCTGTTGCGCTTCGCCACGCATCAGCGTCGTCAGCGTGCGCAGCGCGTGGCCAGTGGATGCAGCAGATCCGGCAGTGGGAAGATCGTACGCGGCGCCTGCGAACACATCGGGTAACGCATCCGACAGCGACACATGCAGCGGATCGGGCAGTGAATCGAGCAGCAGCGCGGCCGGTCCGCTCGTATAGATGAAGCGGCCGCACAGCAGATTGAGTTCGACCTCTTCGGTAGGGTCGCCGTTGCGCCGCACTGGCAGCAAGCCGTCGTGGCTCAGCGTGAATGGCTGCGGAATAGGCGTGGGCCGGTCGCGGTCGGGAGATTCAGTTCGACGCTCGCGCACTCGATGCGCTGCACCGCGCGGAAACAGCACGAAATCGCCTGCGCGCAATGACAGCGGCGTGCGCCCTTCCGACGTTTCGATGATGCATGCACCGTCCAGCACCAGATGAAACGGCGCGATGCCCGGTTCTTCGGGCGCATGGTCGACGGTGAACGGTCCGGCAAACAGACAGCGCAGATCGAGGCTCGCCTGCGGGCGCGCAAGGTCGATCAGGCGGCTGAGCGTATCCATGAGACGATCCCGCTAAAAGAAGAGTCGAGCGAGTATTCAGGAGATCGCTGCACCGCGCAATACTGGCTTCAACGCGCAGGGCATCCGGCCCGCGCACCCTCGACAAGGAGCAAGCCATGCTGGACTGGATCGATTATCGCAAGGAGCTGACGGGCCGTATCGGCGAGATCGCAAGGCTGTCGCCGGACACCGTGAAGGCTTATCAGATGCTGTCGTCGGCCGGACAAAAGACCGGCCACTTCGACGCGAAGACGCGCGAGCTGATCGCGCTTGCAGTCGCGGTAACGTTGCGCTGCGATGGCTGTATCGCCGTGCACACCGGCGAAGCGCTGAAGCACGGTGCGACCCGCGAAGAGATCGCCGAAGCGCTCGGCGTCGCGATCTCGATCAATGCGGGCGCGGCGCTCGTGTACTCCGCGCGCACGATGGACGCGGTCGCGGCGCACAGCGCGCAGTAACACGGTCAACCATTTCGGAGAAGCCGCTCGCGTAGACGTCGGGTGTCGATGAACTTGACGCCCACGTCGAGCGCGCAGCCGCCTGCTGCAGCGCACCGATCTGCTGGTTCGCATTGCCTGAGACTCCCGTTCGCGAAAATGGGCAACAAAAAATCCAACCGCGCAAACATAACGCAGCGATGAAAAATCCACTGCCGGACCGGCAGCGAATGCGGCGTCACCCATCCGTTATCTGAAAGCTTATTGAATAAAGAAAATCGTCCCGCAAGCGAATAAAGACGGGCGATTCGAACCGTCTTACGAAACATACAGTGGACGTCATTCCCAGATCCACCTCAGCGCAACGTGTCACGACGGGCAACGGCGGATTAACCACGACCCAATCGACAAAACCGTCAATCAATTAAATCCCCACCTTTCCTTTAATGTAAGGAATGCTATAACTCTCATGCGTTCGAGTGCCGTCGTTTTATTCCCTGCATATACGAGGACAATAACGATGAGAAAGTCACTTGGAATTGGCGTGAGCGGTATGGTCCTCCTGTCGGAAGCTTTCGGTCCGTCAGCGATGGCCGCATGCAGCAACGGCGCGCCGACGGCCGGTACAACCGTCACCTGTACCGGCACGATCACGGCGCCGGTCACGGCTGCGACCGGCGCCGCAAACGTCGCGATCAACGCCGATGCGAGTACCACGGGCAGCTTCACGCGCGGCGCGACGGCCACCGTCTTCAGCGTCGACAACACCAGCCAGATCTCGAACGGCGGCAGTCTGTCGCTGACCGGCGGCGGCAGTACGGGGACTGCGCGCGGCGCGGTGCTGCTCGGCGTCGGCAACACGAACACGCTGACCAACGCAACGGGCGCGACGATCACCACGACCGGCGCCTTCAACGACGGTATGGCCGCGAACGGCAGCGGCAATACGCTCGTCAACAACGGCACGATCACGACGAGTGGCCCCAACGCGTACGGCATGAGCGCGGCCTGGGGGCAAACCAACACCGGCCAGTCGAACAACACGCTGACCAACACCGGCACCGTGTCGACGTCCGGCAGCAACGCGCGCGCGGCGTCGATTCTCGGCGGCAGCGGCACCGTCACGAACAGTGGCACGCTGTCGACCACCGGCACGTCGAGCACCACCGTCTATATGCAGGGCAACAACGACAGCCTCGTCAACACCGGCACGATCACCGCGAGCGGCAACGGCGCGGACGCGGTGTTCTCGAACACGGTCGCCTCGAGCTTCACCGCGACGATCGAAAACCGCGCGGGCGGCCAGATCATCAGCCAGAGCGCCGCGGGCATCCGCACGCTGAACGGCAATAGCACCGTGATCAATGCAGGCCTCGTGCAGGGCGGCGGCGGCACGGCGATCTCGATGGGCAACGGCAACAACTCGCTGATCCTGCAGACGGGCTCGGTGATCAACGGCGCCGCGAACGGCGGCAGCGGCACGAACACAGTGACGCTGCAGGGCACCGGCACCGCGTCGAACGCGTTCACGAACTTCCAGACACTGCTGATGCAGGGCACGCTGTGGAACTGGACCGGGAGCGGCACGTTCACGCTGGCACACGTGCAGACCGGCACACTGAATCTGACAGGCACACTCGGCGTGTCGGCGGCCGCGCTCGTCGACGGGGGCGCGACGTTGCAGGCGAACGCGCAGAACCTGCCGCAGAACGTCACCGACAACGGTCTCGTACGCTTCGCGCAGGACACGGCGGGCACCTACGCGGGCACGATCTCCGGCAGCGGCGCGGTCGAAAAAGCCGGCGCGGGCACGCTGACGCTCGCGCCGTCGGCGGCGGGCGGCAACACGTATGCGGGCGGCACGACGATCAGCGCGGGCACGCTCGCGGTGGGCGCGGACAACGCGCTCGGCGCGACAAGCGGCGGCCTCACGTTCAATGGCGGGACGCTGCAACTCACGCAGGCATTCGACCTCGCGGCGAGTCGCGCGGTCACGCTCGGCTCGGGCGGCGGTACGTTCGACACGCAGTCGTTCGCCTCCACGCTCGCGCAGCCCGTCACCGGCAGCGGCGCATTCACCAAGGCCGGCAGCGGCAGCCTGCTGATGACCGGCGTCAGCAGCTACACGGGCGCGACGACGGTCGCCGCCGGCACGCTCGCGGTCGGCGACGCGGCGCACACCAACGCGGCGCTGGCCGGTAACGGCGGCGTATCGGTGGCAGCCGGCGCGACGCTCGGCGGCTACGGCAGCGTCAGCGGCCCCGTGACGAACGCGGGCACGATCGCGGTCGCGAACGCGCTGTCGTCGATACCGTCATTCGCAGGCGGCGCGAACGGCAGCTTCACGATCGCCGGTTCGCTGAGCAATGCCGCGCTCGTGCAGATTGGCGGCAGCGGCGTCGGCAACCAGCTCGTCGTGCGCGGCAACTACGTCGGGCAGAACGGCACGATGGGCCTCAATACCGTCGTCGCAGGGGACGGCGCCGCGTCCGACCGGCTCGTGATCGACGGCGGCACGGGCAGCGGCACGACCGACCTGAAGATCACGAACGTCGGTGGCGCAGGGGCGCAGACGGTCGCGGACGGCATCCAGGTCGTGCAGTCCGTGAACGGCGCGACCACGACGAACGGTGCGTTTACGCTCGCCACGCCGGTGGACGCTGGCGCGTATTCGTACTACCTCGCGAAAGGCGGCGTGACGACCGGCACCGGCAACGACTGGTATCTGCGCAACACGGTCGCGCCGCAACCGGAACCGCGGACGCCCGGCGAGCCGCCCCCCGAGGAGCCGATCGCGGCCGTCGGCACGCCGCCGCTGCCGGAGCCACCCGCCGCGGGTTCGGACCCGCTGCCGCTGTACCGCATCGAGGTGCCGGTCTATGCCGCGGTTCCAGGCGTCGCGCGGCAGCTCGGTCTGCTGCAGATCGATACGTTCCACGACCGTCACGGCGACCAGTCGCTGCTCGACGGCAATGGTCCGCTGCCCGCCGCGTGGGCCCGTGCCTGGGGCGGCCACGACGTGTTGAGCCAGAGCGGCGCGGCGAGCCCCGAATTCGACGGCTCGGTGTACGGCGCGCAGGCCGGTCAGGACCTGTACGCGGATCGCAGCGCGAGCGGCCATCGCAACCACTACGGTCTGTTCGTCGGCTTCGCGCGCGCGACCGGCGACGTCGAAGGCTTCGCGCTCGGCACGCCGAACGTCGACGCAGGCCATCTGGCGATCAACACGTACAGCCTCGGTGGCTACTGGACTCACGTCGGCCCCGGCGGCTGGTACACCGACACCGTGCTGATGGGCAGCACCCTGACCGTCGATCCGCGTTCAAGCGACAACATCGGCGCGACAACGCACGGTACCTCCGTCAGCGGATCGGTCGAGGCCGGCCTGCCGCTGCCGCTCGGCAATGGGCTGACCGTCGAGCCGCAGGCGCAGATCACCTGGCAGCATCTGTCGATCAACGATCTCAACGACGGTGTGTCGAGCGTCGCGTTCGACGACGGCAACACGTTCACAGGACGGCTCGGTGTGAGGCTGAAGGGCACCTTCAACAGCGCGGGCATCGACTGGCAGCCGTGGCTGCGCGTGAGCGTGCTGCGTGCATTCGGCGCGAGCGATACGGTCACGTACGGCGGCGCCACGGCGCTCAGCACGCAGGTCGGGCAGACGTCCGGCCAGATCGGCGCGGGCATCGCCGCGCAGGTCGGCAAGCGGGCCAGCGTGTTCGCGACCGCGAACTGGGTCACTAACCTCGGCGGAGCGCATCAGCGGACAATCATGGGGGATGCGGGCGTGCGCTGGGCGTGGTGATGAATCGCTGTGGCGCGACGTAAAAAAGGAGCCGGCCTGCCGCGATTGCCGCGTGCACGGCCACCGGAAACCTGCGAGACTGACCCCTCCCCATCGCAAAGATCGCACGGTGCGAACGGTCGGCTGACAATCGGCTGGATATCGACCGCCGCGCCCCCAACTACGGCTCCATGACTTCCGCCCTGCCCCCGGCCGGCGTACTGGCCGATTTTCATCCGGCGGTCGCCGGCTGGTTTCTGAAGACGTTCGCGGCGCCGACCGACGCGCAGGTCGCCGCGTGGCCGTCGATCCGCAGCGGCCGCTCGACGCTCGTCGCCGCGCCGACCGGCTCCGGCAAGACGCTCACTGCATTCCTGTCCGCGCTCGACGAACTCGTCCGCGACGGCCTCGCAAATAATGGCGCGCTGCCGGACGAAACGCTCGTCGTCTACGTGTCGCCGCTGAAGGCGCTGTCGAACGACATCCGGCTGAACCTGCAGGTGCCGCTCGAAGGTATCGCCGCCGAACTCGCGGAGCGCGGCTTGCCCACGCTCGACATCCGCACCGCCGTGCGCACCGGCGACACCACGCAGCAGGAACGCAGCGCGCTGCGCAAACGCGCGCCGCACATTCTCGTTACGACGCCGGAATCGCTGTACGTGCTGCTCGGTTCCGATTCGGGCCGCGCAATGCTCGCGACGACGCGCACCGTGATCGTCGATGAAATTCACGCGATTGCCGGCACCAAGCGCGGCAGTCATCTCGTGCTCAGTCTCGAACGCCTCGACGCGCTGTGTGGACGACGTCTGCCACGCATCGGTCTGTCGGCGACGCAAAAGCCGGTCGCGACGGTCGCACGCTTTCTGATCGGCGGCGCGAGCCTCGACGGCGACGACGGCAACGCGCCGCCTGATCCGTCGGAATGCGCGATCGTCGACGTGGGCCACACGCGCGCACGCGATCTCGCGCTCGAACTTCCGCCGGTGCCGCTCGAAGCCGTGATGGCCAACGACGTGTGGGAACGCGTGTACGACCGGCTCGCCGAACTCGTCGCGCAGCATCGCACGACGCTCGTGTTCGTCAACACGCGGCGCATGGCTGAACGCGCGGCGCGCTATCTGACCGATCGTCTCGGCAAGGACGTGGTCGCCGCACACCACGGCAGTCTCGCGAAAGAACATCGCTTCGATGCCGAGCAGCGTCTGAAGCGCGGCGACCTGCGCGTGCTGATCGCGACTGCATCGCTCGAACTCGGCATCGATATCGGCGACGTCGATCTCGTATGCCAGCTAGGTTCGCCGCGCGCAATCGCGCCGTTCCTGCAGCGTGTCGGGCGGTCGGGACACCAGGTCGGCGGAATGCCGAAGGGTCGTCTGTTCCCGACGTCGCGCGACGATCTGCTCGAATGCGCGGCACTGCTCGACTGCGTGCGACGCGGCGAACTCGACGCGTTGCAGGTGCCGCGTGCGCCGCTCGACGTGCTCGCACAACAGATCGTCGCCGAGGTATCGAACGCCGAATGGAGCGAGGACGCGCTGTTCGACTGCTTCCGTCACGCGGCGCCCTACGCGGACCTCGCGCGCGAACACTACGACGCGATCCTGCGCATGCTCGCCGAGGGCTACACGAGCCGGCACGGCCCGCGCGCCGCGTATCTGCATCGCGACGCAGTGAACGGCACACTGCGCGGACGGCGCGGCGGCAAGCTGGTCGCGGTGACGTCGGGCGGCACGATTCCCGAGAACGCGGATTACGCGGTGCTGCTCGAGCCGCAGGGCGTCAACATCGGCACCGTTAACGAAGACTTCGCGGTGGAGAGCCTCGCGGGCGACGTGTTCCAGCTCGGCAACGCGTCGTACCGCATCCTGCGGGTGGAGTCGGGTCGCGTTCGGGTCGCCGATGCGCAGGGACAGCCGCCGAACATTCCGTTCTGGCTCGGCGAAGCGCCGGGACGTAGCGACGAGTTGTCATTCGGCGTGGCACGACTGCGCGCACGGATCGAAGCGCTGCTCGACGAACGCGACGCATCGTCTGCAACGGTCAGCGCGAAACGCGCGGCGGCGAAAAAAGCCGCGGCACACAAAACACTCGCGCTGGTCACAGCCGACGACGCATCGGATGCACCCATCGCCGATGCGACGCCTGTCTCGCTCGCCCATGGCGCAAACGTCCCACGTGCCGTCGCATGGCTGACCAGCGAGCTCGGTCTCACGGAACCCGCCGCGCAGCAGATCGCCGACTATCTCGCGCGCGCCCGCGCGGCGCTTACCGTGCTGCCGACGCAGGACACGCTCGTGATGGAGCGCTTCTTCGACGAATCGGGCGGCACGCAGCTTGTCATTCACGCGCCGTTCGGCAGCCGGATCAATCGCGCGTGGGGCCTCGCGCTGCGCAAGCGCTTCTGCCGCACGTTCAACTTCGAGTTGCAGGCGGCCGCGACCGAAGACGCGATCATCCTGTCGCTGACGGGCAGTCATAGCTTCGCGCTCGATGAAGTGTGGCGCTACCTGCATTCGAACACGGCCGAACACATCCTGATCCAGGCGCTGCTCGACGCGCCGCTATTCGGTGTGCGCTGGCGCTGGAACGCGACCACTGCGCTCGCGCTGCCGCGCTACACGGGTGGCCGCAAGACCGCGCCGCAATTGCAGCGCATGCGTAGCGAGGATCTGCTCGCCACCGTGTTTCCGGATCAGGTCGCGTGCCTCGAGAACATCGTCGGCGAACGCGAGTTGCCGACGCACCCGCTCGTCGATCAGACCGTCGACGACTGTCTGCACGAAGCGATGGACACCGACGGCTGGCTGCGACTGCTGCGACGCATCGAGGCCGGCGAAGTCACGCTCGTCACGCGCGAACTGCCCGCGCCGTCGCCGCTCGCGGCCGAGATCCTGACGGCAAAGCCGTACGCGTTTCTCGACGATGCGCCGCTCGAAGAGCGTCGCACGCAGGCCGTGCTGAGCCGTCGCTGGACCGATCCCGAATCCGCCGACGATCTCGGTGCACTCGATGCCGATGCAATCGCAAGCGTGTGCGACGAAGCGTGGCCGCAGGTGCGCGATGCCGACGAAATGCACGAGGCGCTGACCGGCCTCGCGTGCGTGACCGATACGGAAGCGCGGCAGAACGAAGGCTGGCCGGCATGGCTCGACACGCTGGCGAAGGCGGGCCGCGCAACACGCATGCAGATCGCACAAGACGATGTGCTGTGGGTTGCAGCGGAGCGCCTCGCATGCGTGCGTGCGATCTATCCGGCCGCGCCGATTGCGCCGTCGATCCAGCCACCGAAAGGCTACGCGGACCCCTGGACCGAAGACGATGCGCTCGTCGACGTGGTGCGCGCACGGCTCACGGGCTACGGCCCGCTGCCCGTGTCCGCGATCGCGCGACCGCTCGCGCTGCCCGCATCCGCCATCGCGCTTGCGCTCACGCGTCTCGAAGCGGAAGGCTACGTGATGCGCGGACGCTTCACGCCAGGCGCACGCGAAGAGGAATGGTGCGAACGGCATCTGCTCGCGCGGATTCATCGCTATACGGTGCGTCGGCTGCGACGCGAGATCGAGCCGGTCGAACGTCATGACTTCATGCGCTTCCTGTTCGAATGGCAGCACGTGAGCCCGTCGACGCGCGGCGAAGGCCGCGACGCACTCGCCGGTATGCTCGATCAGCTGGAAGGCTTCGAGGCGTCGGCCGGCGCATGGGAGGACGACATCCTGCCCGCACGCCTCAAGGACTATTCGATCACGTCGCTCGACGAGTTGTGCCGCTCCGGCAAGATCGTCTGGACGCGGCTCACTGATCGCGCGCGGGCCTCGTCCGCGCCGGTACGTAGTACACCTGTCGTGCTGCTGCCGCGTCGGGATCTCGCAGTGTGGAGCGCGCTACTCGAGCCATCGCAAAGCGCCGACCTGTCGCCGCGCGCGCAACGCGTGCACGACGTGCTCGCGCAGCACGGCGCGATGTTCTTCGACGAACTGCTCGCCGATGCGCACATGCTGCGCGTCGAACTCGAGAACGCGCTCGGCGAACTCGTCGCGGCCGGGCTCGTGAATTCGGACAGTTTCGCGGGACTGCGCGCGCTGCTCAAGCCGGTTGCGAAGCGCAACGCGTACTACGGCAGCCGGCGCGCGCGAGTCGGTGCGAGGGTGGGTGCATTGATTGGCGGTATGGACGATGCGGGCCGCTGGGCGTTGCTGCGACGTCCGTCCACGGCGACCGAATCTGAGCCAGCCGCGGCGACAAACACACGTCGCCCCACCTTCGATGCCGACGTGCTCGAACACGTCGCGATGGCGCTGCTGCGCCGCTACGGCGTCGTGTTCTGGCGGATGCTCGAACGCGAAGCCGCATGGCTGCCGCCGTGGCGCGATCTGTTGCGCGTGTATCAGCGGCTCGAAGCGCGTGGCCAGGTGCGCGGCGGACGCTTCGTCAACGGGCCGTCGGGCGAGCAGTTCGCACTGCCCGAAGCGATTCCGCTGCTGCGCGAAATGCGCCGTCATGCGAACGACGGTCTATACGTCTGCGTCGGCGGCACCGATCCGCTGAATCTGCCCGGCACCCTGCTGCCCGGCGACAAGGTACCCGCGGTGGCCGGCAATCGCGTGCTCTATCGCGACGGCGTGCCGGTCGCAACGCTCCTTGCCGGCGAGTTCGCTTACCTCGGCGACCCGGACAGCGCGGCGAAAAACGAAATGCGTTTGTTGCTCGCGCGACGATATTGACGCGAACCCGTGCGCGATGCGGCGCGCATGCGTTCGACGTCGATACGTGCGGCGTGCATACATCGATCGCACGGCGTTGTCGCGCTTCGCATGCCGCCACCCACTTTGTCGATACGCGGGTGATCTCAAAAAAGAAAACCTCACAAAAACTTAAATTACGCTTACGCGTACGTAAGAATTTGCGCAAACGCCCGCCCGACAAGGCACCATCATCGTGATCGGTCGAAACGACCGTAAGCTTCCATAGCGGCGGAAAGACTACCTCGCCGACGAAGTGCGGTTAAACCACTGCGAAATCTCCCCTTCGTGCTGTCAATGCAGCAAACGTCCTCCACTGTCGTCGCGGACCTCACATTACGTTTATGACGAGTGGGTCGCGATTGAAACAATCCGTTACATCCCTGATCCAGCCGACGCTCTACTGTCCGATCAATCACAAGAGAACGCCAGACGAACCACGGTTCGCTTCGCGTCACGGTCCGCCAACTACAAGGGACCCACCGGAGGAAAGATGAAGCTTGCAGTGATGACCCGGAACACGAATCTGTACGGATTGATCTGTCAGTGTTTCGAGGCCGACGGTGCGCTATGCAGCCGCTTCGCCGACGACGTTGCGCTTGCGCGTGCCGTCTATCGGGAAGAATTCAGCGCCATCCTCGTCGACGCCGACACCGGCTTTAATCCACTACGCCCATTACTCGCACGACGTGAGTGTTACTCGGATCGGCGCGCGCCAGTCGTCGTCGTCGGTGCGCTTCACGACCGCGAGAGCATCGCCGACGCGCTCGACGCCGGCGCCGACGACGTCGTGCTCTCCCCGGTCGATACGCGCGAACTCGTGCTGCGCGTGCATCTCGCGCTGAGACGTTTTCAGTGCACGCCCGCTTCGCAGGCGGACGATGCGATCGAATGCGGCGCCTACCGGCTTGACCGCGGCACATGTGCCGTGCAGATGGACGACAGGACAATCCGCCTGACGTCGCGCGAATTCGCGATCGTCTGGCTGCTGTTCTCGCGGCTCGGCGAATATGTGAGTCGCCGTCAGATTGCGGGGGCGGTGTGGAGCAGCCCGGAGGATGTCGTCGGGCGCACGCTCGAACAACATATCTACAAGCTGCGCAAGAAACTCGAACTGAACGGCGCGCACGGCGTGCATCTGCGGACGATGTACGCACACGGTTATCGCGTCGAACGGTCGGATGCGCCGCCCGACACGCCGGCCGCGGCCACGCTGGACACGTCGCCCGACATGGCGACGGCGGCGACTGCTGCGACAAACGCAGTCACGGTGACAACCGCCATCCTCGATGCAGCCGTGACCTCAGCCGCGCGAGCGCGGCATTTCGCAGAGCGGCCCGCGGTCAATCCGCACACGGCCGGCGCACCGGCGCTCGTGCTGCACGTCCCCCCGCACACGGAGATTCACACGCCGGGTAGTCCCGCCGTGCGCAACGCACGGCCCTGAACCGGCCTGTGCCATCGCGGCGAGCGAACCATGCTCGACGCGATGGCACCATTCCTTCGCTTCGCTTTTATCGTCATCCGTTCCGGCGCCGCGCGAAAACGGCGGCGCGGTTCAAGCATAGTCACATCAACGCGAAACACGACGAGATCGCGAACCATCGGGGACCCTCCTGGGTAGTCCGGCCTGCGCATGCATTCGCGCAGGCACCGACACGCTCCGATGCAACGCCATCCCCTCGATGTTTTCCGGAACGGATTCGGCCGGCGCAATAGAACAGCCAGCGTGCAAAACGCATCGGCAATCGTCACAGTGTCACGCCGAATGCCCCGCCATCGACGCCACGTGCAGCCCGGCTGAAATGCCCGAAAGCCCCGCCGGACAAGCGTTTGCACACCAAACGACGCACTCTCTCGCCACCCATCCGTCCGGCGGAAGGTAACAGACCATCACAAACTCGCGACCGCGTCGCGCCCCGATGAAAAGATTCACTCACCGGTTCCGCAGTTCGCCAAAGAGGCAAACCAGCGATCCACACCAGAATCTTTAGTCAGGAGCGACACCATGTTCTCGACGGTCTATTTCGCAGCTTCCTCGGTCCTCTCGTGCGACGGTCTCCCCGCCGCTCTCACTGCGCGTGTTCTCGACGGCCAGCTTCTCGAAGCCGCGCGTCTCGCCGCCAACTACGCCGATACCGACGAAGCTGGCGACGACGGCTACCTCGCGCTGCAGATCCTCGCCGATCTCGAACTGGCGCTCGGACGTCACGAAGAAGCCGAAGAAACCTACCGCAAGACGCAGAAGGCGATCCGCCACTCGCGCGATGCGATGCGTGTCGTGTCGGTACGCAACGCCGGCTGGCAAGCGTGCTTCCGTAACCAGTTCCACGTTGCGCTGACCTGCTTCCGCCGTGTCGCCGAAGACCGCAGCGCGACGCCCGCGCAGCAGCTCGACAGCCTCGTCGGCGCCACACTCGTGCTGTTCCATCTCGGCTGCGTGCAGGCCGCCTGCGACCGTCTGGGCGAACTCGCACCGCTCGCCGCCGCGCACGCCGATCCGCGCTGGGCCGCCGTCGTCGATATGCTGCGTCGCGACCTGCTCGCACAGCACGCGCTGCACGGCGCCGAACAACTCGCCGATCACATCTACTGGCGCCCGGTCGTCACGAGCCTCACGGGTCTGGACACGGCCGCGACGCTGACCGGCAACGTGCGCATCCCGCTGCTCGAACAACGCCTCGACTATCTGCGTCATCTGCAGGCATTCGCCGACGGCCGTGCCGATGCGCGCGAACCGCTGCGCCAGTACGCCGCGTGGAGCCGCAAGGCCGGCCTCGCCGACTATCACCGCAGCCTGTGCCTCGAGATGACGCTCGGCGCAATCGCCGCGCGTGCCACCGCCACCGCCGAAGAACTGCTCGAACAGTCCGGCGCCGCCGCACTGCACGGCACGCAAAACGCGCGCTGGTATCTGGACTTCCTGTACTGCCGCGCAAAGATCATGCAACAGCAGATGCGCACGCAGGAATTCGCGACGCTGTACGGCCGCTACGCACTCGCATCGATCCAGCACGTGCGCGCCGACAGCGTGTCGCTGCCCGCCGCCTCGCCGGAAGCCGCGCAATCGCGCAGCACGCCGCGTGCCGACGACGTCAGCGCACGGTTGCCTGCGAAGTATCGCCGCGCCTACCGCTACCTGATGGACAACCTGGACCAGAAGGATCTGTCGGTGCGCGAAGTCGCGTCGCAGATCGGCGTGACCGAACGCGCAATGCAAGGCGCCTTCCGCAAGCACCTGGGCCTGTCGCCGAGCGAGCTGATCCGCCGTCAACGGATGGAGCGCATCCGTGAAGAACTGCTCGACGACGACGCACCGGTCGCCCGCGTGCTCGATGTCGCGAAGAAGTGGGGCGTGCAGCACCGCTCGACGCTGATCAACGGCTATCGCAGCGTATTCAACGAAGCGCCGTCGCAAACGATGGGCCGCTGAGGGTAAGCCGGCGCGGATCAGGAAGTCCGCGTCCGCCGTCCGTTCATTCTTCGGCAGAACATCATGCGCATTTCATCCCGTTTTTCGTCCCGCTTCATCCATGCGTCGGTCGTGCCCGCGTTCGCTTCGCTGACCTTCGTGTCGCTCGCGCTGTTTCCGGTCGCGGCGCACGCGCAGCAGACCGACTGTTTCACCGCCGCAGCCGCCTATCAGCATGTGAGTCCGCTGGTGTTGCGAGCGATCGCGTGGCAGGAGTCGCACGCGAACGCGCGCGCGATTCATCACAACGCGAACGGCTCGACCGACTACGGCATGATGCAGATCAACTCGATTCACCTGCGGGTGCTGTCGCACTACGGCATCTCGGTGGACGATCTGTACACGCCGTGCAAGAACATCTTCATCGCCGCCTGGTATCTGCGGCGGATGACCGTGAAGTACGGCTACACGTGGACCGCCGTGGGCGCGTACCACTCGGAAACGCCCGCCGAGCGCGACCGCTATGCGCGCGCGATCCAGCAGATCGTCGCACGCCTGCAGCAGCTGCGGCCCGACGACGATCCGTCATGACACGCGGCGCTTCGATGGTTTGTCGGACCGGCGTCGATGCGATGGGCAACGATCGCCGGACCGCTGTATCAGCAGGAAATCAGCAGGAAATCTGTAAAAAGCAGGCAGCACGCGTATGGGCAGGATCGCGCGCGAACCGTCCGGCGAGCTGTCCGCGCCCCTTCGCTCCGCAGTCGATTCGTTCGCATCGGGCGGTTCCGGGACGACGCGGATGCGACACACTGATCATATCGGCCGTGCTCACAGCATGGGCCAGGGAAGACGGGGCTGCGCAGGTAGAGCGAGTGTCACGGTCTTTTAATGCAACTCCCACACAGGTGACGAAATCGTGAATGACACAGGATGCAGGGATGACGTTGCGGGCGGCCTCACCAAGGTACTGTGGACCGCTTCGCAGCTTGACGATCTGTCCGACTTCGATGATCTGCTCGACGCGATCCGGGTGCTGCGGCCCCGCTGGAATGGCGCAGGCACCGTCGTCGCATGGCGTTACTTGCGCCGCCAGTCGTGGCTCGAGGCATTGCGCGTACTCGAAGACGACGACCAGGAAGCGAAGCGCTCCGCGCTGCACGCCGCGTTGATGGCCGTGTGCCTGTTCGGCATGCAGGATCCGCTGTGGCAGAGCTACGCACGCACGGCGGCCGAACAGCGCGAGCATCGCGAGGCGTCGAGCATCGGTACGCGACTGCTCGAACGCGCGGCGAAGCTCGACAGCAGCGTGCGCGCGGCGGCCGACGAGCCGGCTGCTGCCGAGCCCGCGACCGCAACGGCCGCATGGTCGGCGCCTGCGGCACCGGCCGCGCCGATGCCGCCGACGTGGATGCGGGCGTGATGGGCAGGCAGGACGGCGCATCGCGACGCGACGCTTCGCGAGGTGGATCAAAGCTTCGCATTCGTACCGAACCGCTGCGAGCGTCGAAGTACAATTTTATCAGGTAGGCCAATCCGACCGATCCGGAAGAAACGTCCTCTGTTCAGGCGGTTTGCCGCCACCTTTAGGAGAGTCATCATGGGTAACCTTGCACTTAAAGGACTCAGTACATTATTCAAGACGGCCACTCAAGCTGCTCCTGAAATTGCGAAGCAGGCGAAGAAGGTCATATCGAACGGCCCAACCGGCGCATTGGCAATGTTGCAAACGGCGCCAAAGCTGGGGACGAAGGATGCAAACGCCACAACAACCGGAACGTCCTCCTTGCGGCTCCCGAAACCTCCGTCGCTGACGAGGGATGCCGGCGCCGGAGCACCTCCCATGCAGTCGTCCTCGAAGCTGCTTTCGGCGCTGGACCTGGCAGGCGGGTCATCCGGAATGTCCTCGACACGAAACTCACCGATACTTTCGCAGCTTACGCAACCGGACACTGGAGCATCCTCGACGCGCGACTCGATACTTTCGAAGCTCAAGCCGTCAGGCGCGGAACCATCCACGACGCGAAACCTTGCGCAATCGGCGGTAGACATGGCCACCGGCGGATTGAATCCGCAACACCTCGTGGTGGCAGGTTCCGAAGCGGCAACGCAAATCTCGCAGGCCTTGCACCCAACCGATCCGCAGGCATCGATGACACCGATCACGCCGCTAACGTCCCAGCAGCAGCACCAGATGGACGCAATGGAATTGCAGGGAAACCAGAGCATGGCGATGCAGATGAAGGTGGCGGCGATGAAGCAGCAGATGGATATGACGTCATCGCTTGTCGACGTGGCAGAGAAAGGCACGGCCAATATCGGGAAGGCGGCCTCCGGCGGGAGCTGACCGTTTCCCGCTGCCACTTCCCCGTTGCAGCGGCGGCCAGCGACCTACATTCCGCGCCGCTCGACGGGCCTTCCAGTTCGCCATGTCCACCACATCCTTTCCGATGCATCTCGCTGGCGCGACCGCATTCACGGAACCGTCCAGCACCGCCGCGAACGCGACCCCAGTCAACCCCGCCCGCTCCCGCCGCAACAGCCTCGCCACCGACCCGCGTTTCGATTCGCCGAGCACACGTCAGCCGCGGCTCGCGCCTGTACGCCGCAACAGCGACATCGGCGGCCTCAGGGCGGCGGCTTCAACGCTCGCGGCAACCCGTGCGCGTGCGGCCGAGGAACTGCAACCCTTGCAGACGATCCACACCGCGATCCGCACAACGGATTCGCTCGACGACCTGCTCGCGATGATCGATACGCGCGCGCCGCTCAGCCTCAAATCGCTCGTACGTGCGGCAACAACCTCGACAAAGTGCTTGCGCAAATCCGCAGTGTCCCGGACGACGCTCGTGCACCGATCCTCACGACAGTCGCGCAGTTGCTGCCCTGGTACGCGATGGGCCAGTGCGAAGAAGAATGGAAACGCCGCAGCAGCGATGTGATCGCAACAGTCCGCGATGCATCGAAGGAAACGCGAGCGGCCGTGCTGCCGGCGCTAGACCAGGCGCTGGCGTTCTGCCACCAGGCTATCGGCGGGCTGATCACCCAGGACGATTTCGACAACGTAGCGGCACAACTCGCCGACCTGCGCAAACAAACGGTTTAACGCATTCAACGTCCCGCTACGGAGCAGGCTACAAAGCGGGCGCGCGCGCGAAACGACACAAACATTCGAAGCGCGCGGGTGCATGAGAACACGCCAAAGACGAACAAGCCCAGGCGACAGGTACTCGCAGACATCGCAGCGTCTCGTGCGCGCATTCCGTCGAACACGCGGCGGGCCCGGATCATCATCCGTGCCCGCCGTGCGCTTCGTCAAATCGTTACACGCTCGCCGCGATGCTCAGGCAACCTCGATGCTCGGCGACCGGGGACGCCCGCTCGTGCTGTTCTGCGTAAGCACGCTGACCGGACGCCGACCGGAGGTGCTGGGCTCGTTGCTGGCGAGCACCGCGTCGTCCGACACGACGCCCGTAGTGGAGAGCCGCACGTCTTCCGTCGACGGTGTGCTCAGATTCACCGTCGGCGTCGGCGCCTTGCCGCTCGTGCTCATTGCGAACTCCAGGCAGCCCACGACGATCAACGCCGCACCGGTCGCTTCCTCGAGGTGATTCTGCACCCCCGCCGCGAGGCGCGTACCGCTGAACGCATGGGCGATCACCGAGCCCACTGCGTAAAGCGAAAGGAACAGGCTCAAACGCGCGAGCCCCGGACCGGCCATCTTGTCGACGAACTGAGCGCCGAACGAGCCATTCTCCGAACTGTATTTACCGTACTGCAGACGCAGATCCTTCATGTTCTGCAGCGTCTCGCGGCTACGCCAGCCGCCGATCGCCACTTCGTTCGCCGCGCGCAGGCTAACGTTCGCGATCGCTTCGCCGGCCGTATTGAGCAACGAATAGCCAAACAACCTTCCGATCGAGCGGCCCGGGCTCATCGAGTGACTCATGAGTGCATCCAGCACGCTGACGCCCGACATCCCGATCGCGTCCTGTCCCGCGTTCACGGCTTCCTCGGTGAGGAAGTACGACCCGTCCGTCGCCTGACCCTGCACCGGCTTCGTGTACTGGTCGTCGCGATTGCCGTTGAGCGGCACGAGCAGATTGAGCAAGTCGCGCGACATATAGGCAACGGATTTGATCGCCGACGGCAGCAGCGTCGACAGCACGCCGAACTGCCCGTTCTTACCGCCGCGGCCAACCAGCCCCGCAAGCGTCATCGTGCCGAGCAGCGTCGCGATCTGCAGCATATGACCGCGTTGGGTGTTGGGAATCGACGTGCCCTTGTAACTCTTGTGCACCATCGCCAGCACGTTGGCTCCGGCGGCGAACATGAAAATGCCGAAGACGCCGAACGCCTGCTGCTCCGGCGTCAGATGCTTCGCCTCGACGATCGCCTCCGCCCCCATCGAGACCAGCTCGCGGGCCATAGTGGTCGGGTTGGTACCGACGAGCAATTCCTTCGTCAACGTATTCGCGATGCTGGAGCCCCAGCCCTTCAGCCAGTCGCCGCTGCTGAACTCGTTTTTCATCACGATCAGCGACTTCTCCCGAACCGCTCCGTATGCCTCGCGAACCGGCGCGGTGAGCGCCGCCAGGCGCGTCTGGGTCCGGTCCGGACGGTTCGTACGGTCCAACGGCAAGGCAGCTTCAAGATTCCGGTCTGGGTCCAGGTTGTCGAGCCGTGTACTGGATATCGGGCGAGTCGTTGCCGGCATGACCGAGAGTTCGGGCGCGCGGTCCAGCATCGATTCGTGTGTCTGCTGGCGGTTCAGCCGCAGATGCGCGGGCGGCGGCGCCAGTAGCGCGCCGCTTCCGTCCGATGATGAAGCTGACGCTTCACGGACATGGCGTGTCTTGAACCGCAGCGACCCCGGGGATCCCTTTGGAGCCGCGTCTTCACTCGTGAGAAGCCCTTTCCCTTTGATCGACGTAGGCGTCTGCGGTTCGTCCAGTGAAGCGGGCTCGATCTCGAGCGGAAGCGACAGGCGTTGAGTCGAAGGGCCCGCTTTGAGCAACTGCGGTGTCGGCGTGTGCGGCAACTCCTGCTTGAGCAGCGACGGAGCTTTCTCCTTGAGCGGCGACCCGGTTTCGGATTCGGACAGCGGCGTCGACGGTTCGAGCCTGGGCAACGAAGGGGATTCCGTTTCCTTCGTGATCGACGACGATTGCACGTCGCCTTCGACGGAAGATGCTTTTACCTTCGTCTCGACCGGAGACGGTTCGATCTTGCCTTCGAGCGGCGGTGTTTTCGCCTCGGTCTCGAGCGGAGGCGCTTGCACCCCGGCCTTGATCGGAGATGGCTCGGTTTCGTTCTTGAGTGGCGGTGTTTCCACTTCGATCCTGAGCGGAGGCGGTTCCACGCTGGCCTTGACCGGAGATGGCTCGGTTTCGTTCTCGAGCGGCGGTGTTTCCACTTCGATCTCTAGCGGAGGCGGTTTCACGCTGGCCTCGGCCGGAGATGGCCCGGTTTTGTTTTCGACTGACGGTGTTTCCGCTTCGGTTACGACCGAAGGCGTTTTCGCCCTGGTCTCGACCGGAGACGTGCCGGTTTCTTCTTTGGCGACAGACTCCTTCGCATCGTCCTTGACCGAAGACGTCTCGACCTCCTTCCCCTTCGACAACTTCGCTTCGGGCAGCGCGGACGACGATTCGTGCAAAGGCACATCCGCGCTTACAGCCGGCGCGTCATGCTGCGAGTCGGGCTGATGCAGCGGCTCGAGGTCCTGCGTATCGAGGTCGTGCGATTGCGTGTCCGCCGGCAGCGGCGCGGGTGGCAAAAATGTCGTCGCCGATAATGTCGTGAGCGGCTCCTGCTCCGTCCCAACCGATGACGCGCGCGCACGGCCCCGTGCCGGCGCCGAGCCGCCAGATCGCGACCCAGGCGCCGACGGCGAGCGCGTCAACTGCGGAAACTGAGATGCATGCGTCGGCGAAGGCACGGAAGCCTGCACCGGCGCAGCGGGCGCGGCATTCGGCGGCCCGGCTTGAGTCACAGGGGGGCTGGGAGAACGCGAAATCGTCGAACCAGGCATGATTGTCCTTTTTTCTGATAACCACCATCGAGTGAGCCGCCCTCGGACCGACTCACATCCCTATTGTGTGGATTTCGTGTCGACCGCTCCGCTGCCTTACGAAACATACGTACGAAAAGCGAAGCGTTAGTGCGGCGCCAGGCGATGTGCGGCATGATTTACGGCGCTCGCGCATAACCTGCTTCGCGCGTACCGACACAACTTCGGGCGCACGTGTCGCCGCGACGTGCGCGGCGGTACGCTCGTCACCACGCGCTGCATGTCCTTCGCATCGCTCGTCTTTTTCTATCAGGAGAAACCATGCGTTTCGCTTTCGCCGGATTCGATCGCGGCATCGGCGTGTTCGACATGTTCGTGCAGTCGGGCTGGGAACCGGTGGCGCTCTTCACCATCCCGGTGGACAACAAGGTGGACTTCCACGACGTCACCGCCGAACGGGCGGAGCACTATCAGTTGCCGCTGAAGCTCTCGCGCATCCGCGACGACGATCTGCGGATGCTGCAGGCCATGCAATGCGATGCGCTGATCGTCTCGGGCTATGCGTGGAAGATTCCTGACTGGACCCGCTCGCTGCCGTACGCGATCAACTTTCATCCGTCGCCGCTGCCGGAAGGACGCGGGCCCTATCCGCAGATTCAGGCGCTGCTCGAGCCGCGGCTCGAATGGGCCGCGACCTGTCATCGCATCGCGGCGGAATTCGACACCGGCGACGTGCTCGATACCGAGCGCTTTCCGCTGTCGCACGACGAGTCGCACGAAATGCTGGAACTGAAACTGCAGATGGCGATGCACCGGCTCGCGTCGCGTGTCGCGATCGACTTTCACCGTCTGTGGGACGAGCGGTCCCCGCAGTCGCCAGGTAGTTACTGGCCGCGCGCCAGCGACGCGCAACGCACGCTCGATTTCAATCAGCCGGTCGCCGACGTGATGCGTGTCGTGCGCGCCTGCGGGCTGCTCGAATGCTTCGCGCCGCTGCGCACGACACAGGTGTCGGTACGACGCGCGGAAGGCTGGGTTGAAGCGCACACCTACCAGCCGGGCGATATCGTGCACGAGTATCGCCGCCGGATCGTGATCGCAGCACAGGACGGTTTTATCGCGTTGATCGAATGGAGCCCGCTGCCGCTGATGGTGCGCGCGCAGATGGGGCCGTGAGTTCGCATGCGCGCCGCGCGGAACGTTCGCGATGTAGTGCAACGCTTCGCATCGCAACCGACGATGCCGTACCGATTCAATATTCTCCAGGTGTGGAAGCGCTGTTCACCACATAGCCAGCTGCACACTTCTGATCAACTATCCTAGTTAGAGGCAAGCCATGAGTCTTACCACGACCATTACATCGAACCAGCCGGGTGGTGCCAGCCTGTACCCCGCCACGCAGCCGCCGGCCGGCGGGAACTCGACGTCGACGATGGCGCAACTGCTGTCGGAAGTGCAACAAATGATACAAGCCCTCGGCGGCGGCTCGACCACCTCGCAGCCGTCGCAGTACCCGACGTCGCCGTCGCAGTACCCCACGTCGCCGTCGCAATACCCGACGTCGCAACTACCGACGACGGGTGGCCTCCCGACCACCGGTGGCCTGCCAGCGACGGGCGCACTGCCGGCGACGACCGGCTCGTCGAACACGAATCTGTCGAGCGTGCAGTTGCAGACCGGCACGAGCGGAAGCGGCGTGAACATGATGCAAGGTCCGAAGAAGCCCGACGGTTCGACGGATCTGTACATGCCGCAGAAAGACGGCACGGAGAAGCACGTCGGCTCGCAGATGGCCGACGGCTCGATCAAGTTCGACAACATGGACGACGCGAAAGACGTACTCGGCAAGGGCGGCATGCTCATCAACGGACTCGGTGGCAAGCTGTCGCACAACAGCGACGGCACGGCCACGTTGCAGGCTGGCGCGGCGACGCTGACTGGGGGCAGCCTGCCGGCACCGGTCTGATCGCAGTGCCCGACGCGCCGCCGCGCGATGCGGCCGCGCGCTTCGACCCGCATCCAGGCGGAGCAGCGGTAACCCGCCGCGCTCCGCCGCTTCTTTTTCTCCCGCCATTTCATGCATCGCTTCGATGTACTTCGATGCGTTTCGACGTACTTCGCTGCAGGCGTTTCGCTACGTCCACATTCGTCCGCATCTGTCTGCATGACGACGTTCGCGCAAGCAGCAGGCTCTGCCGCCGCATACCGATCGACGTAGCGACGCCGGCCGTTTTATCCGCTGCGCGTGCGTCGTCAAGTGTCGCGATGGATCACCCGCACGCGCCGCGAAATTCGCTTCGCACCGCTGGACAAAACTTCCTGCACCACGCCGACCCCGGCTGCGCCAGATCCTATATTGACTCCGAACGAGCGGCTCATCGTGCGCATGGCCGCCACTCACTCAACGCAGGTTCAAAACGGAGAAGACCATGGCAGGCGTAGCGGTGGCGAGCCCCTATTCGACTAACCCGATGGACTACCTGAACGGCACCAGCGGTATCGGGTCGTTCCAGGGGTCAGGCGGATCCGGCGGCGTTTCGGGAGCGAGCGGCAGCAACAATTCAATGGGCGGTCTGAGCCAGCAGCAGATCCTCCAGTTCATCGAGGAACTGCTCCAGCTGTTCCAGCAGGCGTTGCAGAACGCGAGCAGCAGCGGCGATTCGGGCAGCGGTGGCGGCACGCCGTCGGTCGGCGGTGGTGGCGGTGGCGGTGGCATGCCGTCGATGGGCGGCGGCGGTGGTGGCGTGCCGTCGACAGGCGGTGTACCGTCGACAGGCGGCACGCCTTCTACAGGCGGCGCACCCTCAACCGGTGGCATACCCTCGACCGGTGGCACGCCTTCTACAGGCGGCACACCGACGACGACCGGCACGCCAACGACCACGCCCGGCGGCTCGAGCGCACCTCCCTCCGGCCTCAGCACCTCACCGCAGACGACGGCCAATACGCCGCAGCAGAGCCAGCAGGTGGCGCAGCAGTACGTGCAGAACCTGATGCACGACTTCAACCTCACGCAGCCGCAGGCCGAAGGCATCGTCGCGAATCTGTGGCACGAAAGCGGCGGCATGAACTCGGGCATCAACCAGGGCGGTGCGATCGGTCAACCGAGCGGCAACAACGCCGACGACAACGCGAACGGCTACGGCATCGCCCAATGGGGCGGCACGCGCAAGCAAGGGCTGGAGCAATACGCAGCGCAGAACGGTCTCGATCCGTCGAGCCAGGCCGCGAACTACGGCTACCTGAAGCAGGAACTCTCGGGATCGTATTCGAGCGCGATCGACGCGGTGAAGGGCACGAGCAACGCGCAGGACGCGACCTCGGCGTTCATGAACTCGTTCGAAAAACCGAGCGATCCGGAGCTGTCCTCGCGTCTCGCCGACCTCTCGCTGGTCGAGCAAGGCTGACGCCCGCGAGCGTCGTTGGCTGGTTCGACGCAACACGGCAGCATGGGACGGCGAGCGATCCACAGCGCGACCTTTTAGCCCTTGACGCACGTCCGGATAAAACCCGGCGTGCGTCTCACGCACGACGCGGATCGAGCCGACATGCATCCAGGTTGGCCCGATCCGGCACATGCGCAGGCTCGCACATTCACCATAACGATCGAAGCAGCGCAATCCCAAGGCTGCCGACAAGACGACAAGACGACTGGACCATGACCGCACCCGAACGCCTGAACGACGAAGCACGCTGTGATCTGCTCTGCCATCTGGTCGTCGTGCAGTTAATCGAGCATACGCGCAGCGGCGCATGGCTGCGCGCGGCACAGATCGCCGAATCGACACGGCTATGGCTCGGTGCCGATCGCACGCATACGACGCGTACCGAACAGGCCACGCTCGCGCGAACCGCTAGCGCGCTTGCACCGGTGTTCCTGCAACAGCCCGCGTTTCGCGACACCGCGACGCTCGCAAGACTGTCGTTCGACATCTGGCGCATGAACTTCGCAGCGCCTCTGCTGCGCACGTTGCGCGCGGCCTGCGCGACGCGCCTCGCGCAACGCAGAAATACAAAATCGCCCACACCCTCCGCAGACGGCAACGACCTGGACAACGCCGCGGCCAAACCCGAACCGCACACGGTCGACCAGACGACTCACTACGCGACCTGCTCCGCATGCGCGGAAGGACGCGCGCTGATCGTGACGGTCGGTGCGATCCGCAGGGCGCAGGGTAAAAAGAATCCGCAGGACATGCCGATGCATTCGCCGGAATGGCCAGTCGTCCACGAAGCGTTCGTGCGCGATCTGCTGCATGCGCGCCGTAGTCCTCTCGATACCGGCTCAACCGGCACGTTGTAAAACGCCTCGACACGTTGCGCAAACTCATCCGGAAAGCGGTGACGTTCAACGCGATTTTATGCACGTTGTGTACGCGATTCAAACGTACGTCACATTCGAAAGATAGGATTCCTGTAACGACGCGGCGTTACCGATTTTTAGTGTGATCCGAGATCAGCGTGTTCTGAATTACGCCGCTTCGCATGACGCATCGACGCATTCGCATTCAACGCGAATTTCTTCGTGAGGCCTGCGTAAGCTGGCCGTAGTTCAGACCTCCTGGTACCCCGAGTCGCACCATGCCATCGATCTTCAATTCTCTTCGCCGGACCACCGCGCCCGACGATGCAAATCATCCGCATGACGCACAGACCGGTGGCGCTGCCCCGAAAGACCTGAATCCGAATTCATCCGCGGCTCAGGCGAAACAGAACGCGACCTTCGATGGTCTCAAGACCATCAAGAACGCCACGCAGAACGAACCCGGCAAGTTCGCCGCACTGCGCGCCAACTTCAAGGGGCGCCAGACGACCGTGGGCACCCGCATCCTGGGACTCGGCAAGAGCCGCTCAAGCGACTTGCCGAGCGCCGCCCTGCTGCCAAAGCCGCCGGCGGAGTCGAGCATCGGCGACGATCCGAAGTCGGAGTCGTTGACGCAGGCACTCGCACTGACGCAGCGGGTCAATGCGATACTCGACACGACGCTCGAGGAATTGCCCGGCACGAACAAGCGCCCCCAGCGATCGCTCGGGATGCGCGCCCTTCTCGTTATTCCCGGCATGGGCCACGTCCTGAAGCCTAAAACGGTTCGCGAACTGATAGCCGGCGATCCCGCCTACAAGGCAACGTCGAAGAAGACCAGGCAAGCCAAGGGAGATCGGGATATCGATGCCGGCAATATCGAAGGCAACCAGACCGGTATGCTCGAGCGGCTCGCGCAACATGGCAGCGCCTGCGAGAGCGCAATCAGGGATGTGCGACAGGTGCAGAGCGAACTGGACACGCTCACGCAGACAACGCAGCCCGCATCAGGCGAAGCCGGGCCGCAACCCCAGCAAGGCGCGGCTCCCGGCACGGCAGCAAACGCTATAAAAGCAAAAGAAGAGCAGCTCGAACAGGCGCACGACAAACTCAAGAATGCGGTGGCGGACCTGCGGGCAAGTGCGTCCGTTTGCTCGATGCTCGACGTCGGTGTGCACGTTCTCTCGACGGATCTCGTCAACCAGAAGATCCGGTTCGTCGACACACAGATCACCCATTTGCGCAGCGAGTTGGGACGGGACGGAAACGACGTCGGTCAGTTCATCGACAACCTGACGAACACCCGGAATCAGATCGTCTCGAAACAGCTGTTGACAGCGGAGAACCTCGAGAACGCACGAACGCTGCACAAGGAAGCGGAGTCACTGGTACAGAAAATCGGGGGAGAACTCGAGAGCGCCAGGGCCAGCCAGAAGGCACCTCTGTCGGACGCCAGAACGGCCCTGAGTGCCACAGACCCGGCATTCGATAGTGTGGCGCAGCTCCAGCAACGGATCGACTCGGGGCAAACCGTGACGCTGGAGGAAGTCGCCCATGCGAGAACGCTGCTCAACGACGCGAAACCGCACCTGCAGCAAGCCGGACAAAAGCTCGACGAGCATCGGGCCACGCGCGAGGTTCAGGCCGACCTGTCGAGTCGGGTCGCCGACCTGACGCGCCAGTTCACCGCTGCCAAAGCGGCCTTGACGAATGCGGGCAAGGAACTCGAACAGCGGCAGGAAGCGGCCGGTGACGCGATGCGCGCGCTGAAGGAATTCACCCCTTATATCGATGAAGAAGTCGGCCGGCTCGGTCAGTTGCAGCTCAAGCTGGACGCAGCCGGGGGCGGACTGGCGAATCCCGCGAAATCGGTTGGCGACAAGCTGAAGGCGAGCAGCGAGCAGCTTGAAAAGAATCGCGCACTGGAGAAGCAGCTGAGCACGATCGGCACCGAAGCGATCGCATCGACCGCGCCCGGATTCAATCCCGGGCACCTTGCCACCCGGGAAGGCGAAGCGCTCGTCCAGAAGCTTCTGGATGTCGCCAGAGCATTGCCGGAGGACGACGTCACCGCCGAGCGTGCATTGCCTCGTGCCGCAGCGATGGACATGATTTCCCGCTCGCTGGCCGTGGTGACCGGCGGCGACATGCAGGCCGCCGGCAAACTCCTCGGCGAGCTGACCGCGCATCCGCTCAATCACTGGATTGAACCGCCTGCGCAGGAAGGCAATGGCACCGCGGTCAGTCACACGGCCCCGAGCGCCGAAATGACTACCCTGTCGCAGTTGATGGCACGGATCCCCCGCGGCACTGAAGTGCTCAACCTCGCCTCGACTCCCCCTTTGGGCAAACCACTGGAGCGCGCGCAGGTGGAAGCGACCCAGGCCTACTGGATGGCACATCTGGCCCAGAGCGCGGAAACCGATGAGGCCGTCAAGACGTGGTTAGGCAAGGCAATGCACGTGGCATCCCACGTGGTGCGCAACAGCAAGGACGAAACGGTCTTTGATCCCAGCAAGCTGCCCCTCAGGAGCAGCGCCGCGTTCAACGCGGTCCGCAACGGGTTCCTGTCGAATGCGGAGGGATCGGACTACGATCTCAGCAACAGGAATCTGCTGAACGTGACCTCGTCGATCGGAGAGCCCGGCAGCTCGAGCTGGTTACCGAGCTCGTTCGATCCGGCTAAAGCAGCCACCCTGTTCGATCCGAAGACGCTGAATTTTGCGCAGAAGCAAATGGAAGCGCAGGGCATGGACACGACCAAGACGCGCGCGGAGGCCAGCATCATGACGGCGTTCGAGCAGCTGGGTAAAGACGCCAGGGTACGTTTCGGCCAGTTGTCGGCGCCGGCGGCGAACACTACGGCGAACCCGGCGGCGAATGCCGCACAATCGTCTGCCCGCGGAGCCGGCGACAACGCAGAGCGCCTGTTCGCCGCCACGATGGTCGCGCTGAGCGACTACGTCGGTCATGAGAAACGCAGCCCGACGATCATCAGCCGCCTGACGAGCCCGGTCAGCCCGCCTAGTTTCAACCACACCAAGCGCATCTACGATGCGCACCTCGGACCAGGCGAAAAAACCAGGATCCGCCAGGCCGTGCACGCACTGCTGTACCCGCCCAGGCCGGCGATCGGTTCGCGCAAGTTGACCAAACCCAATCCGAACGCGACGGTCGCATTGCCGCCCGAGATCGAGAACCTCTTCAGGCAGGAACGCGTATCGGTCACGGATCTGCTGAAAACCCTCGAAGCGCAACTCGGCAAGAGTTCCGCCGCGACCAAGGCTGTCATGGCCTCGTCGATCAAGACACTCGGAGACGATTTCGGGTCGCCCGAATCCGGCGCTCCAAAGATCGACGAGCAGGTTCGCCTCGCGAAAATGCGCAAGTTCGAATCGAAGGACGACGTCGAGGCGTTTTTCAGGCCATTGCTCGAAACGTTGCGCTTGCGCGATCAGGTCACCGTCACGAGCGGCGGTACGCTCGGTGGAGGCATTCCGCTCCTGCCGGCCGTGCCCAAATTCCCGATGAGTGCGTCGTTCGGCCTTTACGCCAAACGGACCGAATCCTTCGTGCAATTCAAGAATCCGACGTTCGCGTCGGAAATCATGGTCGGCAGCACGGTGTCTCACCTGCACGATGCAAAAGTCTCCTTGGGGAACAGGCTCGAAATCGGCATCGCGACCCTGACCGCGCCGTCCGGTTCGGTCAAATTCGAAACGGCACGACCGAAAACCATCTACACCTCCTTGCGAACGCTGCGCGGCAAAGACGAGATGGGCGTACGCAAGGAGCAGGAAGCGATCGACGCCAATCTCAAACTGCTGGACATCCTGCTGCGCTGGGATACCGATCCGTCGAAAACGGCGGAAGACGGGCAACCGTTCTCCGACCCGCTGGAGGCGATCTTCGCGCTCAGTCCCGATACGCTCGTCGCGTCGGGAGAAAAAGAAGGGCGAACGAATCAAGGCTCGCTGGACATCGGCGCGATCGCACGTTTGCGCACACCAGGGAACCACGCATCGGTGGGAACCTCGGTAATACCGTTTTCATTGAAGGTCGAGAGGACCGCCGAGCAGGGAACCGAACGCACCGGTTACCCCCACCAGACCGTCCATGACAGCAGCAGCCAGGCCCGGCAGCGCGTCAATATGCTGGCGAATTTCGGCGTGATCGGCACGGCGTTCAAGGAGCCGATCGGTACCATCGGGGCCGACGGCAAGGGAACCGGCCAGGCGCACATCAATCTCATCGGCAACCTGCTGGAAATTTCACGCGAAATCGTGTCGAACTTCGAGAAAAACGGTGCGACGCGATTTCCGATCGGCGACCAGACGGGGGGCGCCGTGGATCGCACCTACGGAACGCCAAAGGATCTGCTGGCGGAAGTCCAGACGTATCGTGAAGACTGGCTGCAACGCTGTATGGATACCCTGCCGCGCGAAAAAACCGCGGAGGTCGATACGCCTGAACGGCGTGCCGTCGCGGCCGGAATTCTCGAGCAATTCGAAAACGATCTCCGCGTGGCCGGTTCGAATTCGAGCCTTCAGTTCAACATCAAATACGAAATGCAGCCGCGCATGAGCGGGGTGATCGACGGACTGCGCGGTATGGAAGCACTGGCTCGGGAGCAGGGCGATACGGATACCGCGGCCGAGGCGCGCAACATGATGAACACCATCCTGTCGTACCGCGCGAGCTGGTCCGTCAAGAACACGACGGTGCGCAGCAAGGGGAAGACCTCGGAAGACATGGGTCTCGACTTCTTCCTGCGCTGGCAGAAGACGTATTCGTCCGAGAGCACTCGTGCACGCGTGGCGTTTCCGCCGTCCTGATTGCTGCTTTGCCCGATGCCCAAAAAGGAAAGGAGCCGGATTACCGGCTCCTTCTGAACCACCCCGAACAACTTCAAACCGGCACCGCCCTCGCCTCCCGCTCCCCCAGATCTCCATCGAACGGCTCGATCCCGGGCGCCGCCAGCAACGCGAGCGCGGTCCGCGTCGCAAGCGCATTGTCCGATTGATACGCGGCCGCGTACGCATAGGTGCGCCACGCGGGATCCTTCAGCGCGTACAGGCACGTCGCCGTCAGCGCCGTGCCGAGCGACGACAGTTCACCGTAACGTTCGGTGCGACGCAACTCGCGCAGCGCGTCGCTCCACGCGCGCGCACGCACGTGCCACCACGCGAGCACGACGCGATCGGCGTCGGTGCCCGGCCGCAGCACGACGAGCGCGTCGAGCAGATCGTGCAGGTCGCCGAGCCGGTCGAGCTGCGCGCCGGCCCACAACAGATCCAGCATACCTCTGAGCAGTTCGCCCTTCTCGCTCGTTACGCCACCTTGCCAGCGATCCTTGCCGCCGTTTCTGTCATCGGTCATCCCGTTCAGTGCATCCATCACTACCCCCGTAGGTTACGCAAGTCAGACTCCCCAAAAAATCATGCCGTCATGTTGTGTTCAATTACCGTGCGCGATCGCGCGCGCCTCGGCGGAAATGTTGCTGAGCGATAGCTGGCCACGTACCTCTTCGATGAAGACGCTCGTGAGCAGCGCCAGCATCAGCACTGTGAGCGCGCCCTTGACCGGTTGTCCGAGGCTGCTCAGGTTCAGCTTCGACGACACCTTGCCGGTAAAGCCGAAGCCAATGTCGATCAGCAGCAGCAACAGCATCATCGGCGTCGCAAGCTTGGCGACCATCTCCATCAGCGAATCGGTCTTGTGCATCACGAACGCCTCGATAATCTGACCGCCCACCGGCATCAGGTTGTCGAGCGGCCACCACTGGTACGACTGGTAGACCGCGGCGAGCAGCGACATCATGCCGCCCAGCAACCAGAACGCGGCGATCGCAAACTGGCTGAGCAGCGTCGCGATCAGCGAGGTCTGCTGGCCCTGGCTCGGGTTCTGCATCTGGATGTTGTTGAAGCCGGTCAGGTCGTCGACGTAGGTGCCGACGCTTTCCGCAGCCCAGAACACGGTCGACGCCGCGAAGCCCAGGCCGACGCCGATCAACGCTTCCTTCAGCCCCACGCCGATCAGAAAGAGCGGCGTCTTCTGGTCGAGCAGCCCGTGCTGCCCGTACGCGACGAAGCTACCCCACAGCAGCGCCAGCGCGGTGCGCAGGCGGCCCTGGATCACGTTGTCGCTGGTCGGCGGAAAGACGATCATCAGCACCATCAGACGCTCGCTGCACAGCGCGAGCATCATCATGTAGCCGACCATCTGGTGGCTGAGTTCGATTGCGTTATAGCTGGTGCTGCTCATCGTGGTTTCGTTTCCAGCGAAGCCGGCCGGGCCGGCGAATCAATCGGGAACAATCAGGAACAAGCGGGAACAATCAGAAAGCCCGTGGCCCGGGCCGCCGGTTTTCCGAGGCTTCCTCGTCCTGCGCATCTTCGAGCGCCATTTCGATGGCCTTGCACAGCGTGTCGCGCCGCTTGCCGTAGATATCGATCCGCGCGCGGTTCTGCACGATCCGCGCGCGCCCCTGATCGATCTCGGCCTGCTTGCCCGCTACCTGCGCCTCGGCGCGCGCAACGTCCTGCAGCATCATCGTGTGGCGACCGGCCATGTCGACCTGATGCTCGCGCAGCCGCAGGAACTCATCGGGACGAAACGCGCCGCCGATCATCTCGTCGACCTTGCGGTCCTGCTCGGCGAGGGCCTCGGCCTGGCGATCGGCTGCACTCTGGCTTTCGGCGACCGCCTGCTCAAGCGCTTCGCGCTCGCCGCGCAGCGCGAGCAGCGCATCGTTCAGCTTGCGGTCGAGCGTCTTGCGCCGCGACAGCACCCGTTCGAGAGAAACGACCCGGCGATCCTTCATCGGTGTGCTCCTGTCGTCACGCCGCCGCGATCTGCTGCAGCAGATCGACGGTGATGTTCATGTCGACGAGCTGGTCGGTCTCCTGACCGAGGAACTGGCGAATGATGTCGATCTTGTTGATCGCCTCGTCGGCGAGTGGATCGGTACCGCTCTGGTATTCGCCGACCTGCAGCAGCAATTCCACTTCCTTGTGCTTCGCCATCAGCCGGCGGATATGCCCGGCCGCCGCGACGTGCTCGCGTGGCACCACCTGGGTCATCACGCGCGACAGGCTGCCGAGCACGTCGATCGCGGGATAGCGGTTCTGTGCGGCGATTTCGCGCGACAGGATCATGTGGCCGTCGAGAATCCCGCGCACTTCTTCCGCGATCGGATCGCCGCCCGATTCATCCTCGGCGAGCACGGTGTAGAGCGCGGTGATCGAGCCTTGCACGCCGAGCCCCGCGCGTTCGAGCAGACGCGGCAACTCCGCGAAGATCGACGGCGGAAAACCGCGCCGCGTCGGCGGCTCACCCATCGCGAGGCCGATCTCGCGCTGCGCACGCGCGAAGCGCGTCAGCGAATCCATCATCAGCAGCACGCGCAGCCCGCGGTCGCGAAAGTATTCGGCCACCGCGGTCGCGGCATACGCGGCCTTCGCGCGCTCGATCGACGAGCGGTCGGACGTCGCGCAGACCACCACCGAGCGCGCCATCCCTTCGGGGCCGAGAATGTGTTCGACGAATTCGCGCACTTCGCGGCCGCGTTCGCCGATCAGCGCGATCACGTTGATGTCGCACTGCGCGCCACGCGCGAACATGCCCATCAGCGTGCTCTTGCCGGCGCCGGCCGGCGCGAAGATGCCCATCCGCTGCCCCTCGGCGAGCGTCATCATGCCGTCGACGGCGCGTACGCCCGTCTGCATCGGCCGGTCGATCACGGGACGGCTCATCGGCGTCGGCGGATCGGCGTACACGGCCTGGAATTCGGGGCAGTCGACGAGTTCGCCCTTGCCGTCGATCGGTTGACCGAGGCTGTCGATCACGCGGCCGAGCAGCCCGTCGCCGATGCGCAACGCAAGCGGCCGCTTCAGGCCGATGACGCGCGTTTCACGCGAGATGCTGCCGAGCCGCCCGAACGGCGACAGCAGCGCGATGTCGCGCGAGAAGCCGACCACTTCGGCGCTCTGCAGCAGTTCGCCTTGCGGCGAGCGCAGCTCGCACAGTTCGCCGAGCGTCGCGTCGAGGCCGCTCACTTTAAGCAGCGTACCGATCACCTCCTGGACCTTGCCGGCCGGCGTCGGCCGGGCGCGGGCACGCAGCTCGCGCTCGATCGCGTCTGCCATGAAGTCGAAGCGATCGTCGTCGCGGGGCGGAACGGATCGGGCGGCAGTGTCGAAAGTCGTCATGGTGCGAGGGTCCTCGGAGAAACGGGGCGGCACGGCATCGTCAGGCGAGATCCGGTTCGGCCGCCGCGAATTCGGCGTCGGGATCATGGGTTTCATGCAGCGTTTGGTGCGGGGCTTCGTGCGCATGCTCGACGCTGGCCGCGGCATCCGCGAAGAAGTCCTGCTCTTCGAGATCCGCTGCAAGATCCGGCTCGAGCGTCGCTGCGTCGTGTCCAGCGGGTCTGTCGAAGTCCTGCGATGCGGACTCCGCGTCGGAGTACTGGTCCGCGTCGTCGGCTTCGGCCTGCGCCTGTGCGTCGTCGGAGCCGGCGTAGGTCGTTTCGGTTTCAGCCTGCGGTTCGGCGTCGAATTCGTCCGCGGGCAAGCTCTCGATCGCGCGGGTCAATGCCGTGCGGATTGCCGCAAGCTGCTGCGGCAGGCTCGCATCGACCGCGCCGAGGTCCGTTTCGCAGACGCAGCTGCCGCGTTCGCGCCGCGCATCGGTGCTGATCTGCATGCTCACCGAGCGCCCCGTCTCGCGCCATTCGCGCGCGACCGCGTCGAACGCCGCGGCAGCCGCGGCGAAATCGTCCGGATGCACGCAGACCTTCACGGGGCTGCCGTCGGCGACGATGCGGTCGATGGTTTTCGCGGCCTGGCGGAACAGCGCGGCCGGATCGGCAGTCGAGACGATCTGCTCGACCGCGAGCGCGACGAGTTGCGCGAGCCGGTCGCGTTGCCGCTCGCCGATCGACGGCCCTTCGGCCAGCATCTGCAGGCTGCGTTCGTGCCAGTCGACGAGCGCCTGTTCCCAGCCCGCTTCGTAACCCATGTGCGTCGCGCCGGTGTAGTTCACCTGCGCCTGCATGATCAGTTCATCGGCTTCGGCCTGGGCCGCGTCGACAATTGCCTGCGCCTGCTTACGCGCGTCGTCGAGCAGCGCTTCGCAGCGCCGGTTCAGATCGGCATAAGCCGAATCGATCTCGACCAGCGTCGCCAGATCCTCTGCCCGGACGATGTCGTCGTTCAGGCCAATGCCCTCGCCGTGCGCGTCCGGATTGCGTAGCCAGATCACCATGATCGTGTCGGGAATAAATCAGGCAGTTGAGAAACCAGCGTCCGGCTGGCATTACTCACTTTCGCACGACCGGTCGCCGCGGCGAGGCGCGCAGGCGCAATCTCGTCCGGCAATGCGAACCGCAGCAGCGTCATCGGGTGACGCGCGTCCCAGCCGCAGTCGCGCTCGAACATCCGGAAGCCCCGCCAGGCGAGCGCATCGGCGGACGTATCGCCGTCGAGCTCCCGACCCGCCGTGAGGCTGCCGCGCTGCGCGAGCAGCATCCGCGTCAGGTGCGGGCCGAGCCATTCGTCGAGCAGCGCGCGGCGCGGCCGGTCGATCCACAGACGCAGTTCGTAGACGTGCTCGACCAGCGCGCGCATCCGGAACACGCTCAGGCAGTCGGGCACCGGCAAGCGGATGAGCATCGCGCTGTCGTCGCCGAAAGCCGGCAGTCCGGCGGATGCGACACCGACGCTCGCGAGAAAGGCCTCGGCGACCCGCGCGCCGCGCGGGCCGCTCGCCGCGGGCAGCAGCGACGCATACGGCAGCGCGGCGACGCGGACGGGATGCATCCAGTCGAACAGGGTCCGGCGATGCTGGTGATAGTCGGCGACGTTCGCCGCCAGCGTGTGGGCGAGACCGGCGAACGGACCGGAAGCGTCCGCACTGTCCGGCTCACTGTCCTGCTCACCACGCGATTCATCAACCAGGGCCGGCTGCGCCGCCCCGGCATCAGGTACGTATTGCGCCGCTTCGTCGAACGCAGCGCTGAAGTCGTCGGCGAATTCACCGCCGTCGATGGCCTGAGCGTCGCTCATGTGATTCCCCTGGCCCTAAGCCCTGGCCACCCGGAAGTCGAGGCTCAGGCAGCAGCCTTCGACGGTTTCGATGCTTTCGATGCTTTGGGTCCTCGCTTCGCGAGCCCGGACAGCTTGCCCTGGGTCAGCGTGATGATCTCGTCGCGCCAGCGGAAGAACACACCGGCGAGCGCGATCAGGAACACGCCGAGCCCGAGCGCGACCCAGGCCAGCGTGCCGCCAGGCTGCGATGCCACCACCGGCAGGTTCAGCGGATCGGCCGGCACCGAGGTCACGCTGACCTGGTCGTAGGTCAACCCTTCGATGCTGTGCACGACGAGGTTCTTGATCGCCGGCGTCAGCGCCTCGACGTTCGCGTCCGGGCGGTACTTGATGAACACCGCCGCCGACGAAGGCTTTGCCGATTCGGCCAGCGGATCGTTGTTCGGCAGCACGATCTGCACGCGCGCATCGACCACGCCGTCGATCTTCGACAGCGTGTCGCTCAGTTCCTGCGACAGGCCGTAGATGAAGCGCACGCGCTCTTCGGTCGGCGTCGATACGAGGCCGTCCTTCTTGAACAGCGCCCCGAGGTCGTCGTATTTCTTCGACGGAATGCCGCGCGAGCGCAGGATTTCCATCGCGTGCACGAGTTGCTTCTCGTCGACGCTGACCGACCAGGTCTTGCCGCCATCGGGCGTGCTCTTCTGCGCATCGACACCGTACTGCACCAGTGCCGCGACCATCTCGTTACAGTCGCGCTCGCTCAGCTGCCCGTACAGTTCCTTCTGGCATGCGGTCAGCGCGAACACCAGCGCGACGCAGGCAACCAGTTTGCCGCCGCGGACGACATGACGTGTGAGAGGGCTCATGTTATTGGTTCTTCATCAAGGTCTGAACGGCGTCTTTCGACGATTGGACGGCGGCCATCTTCACCTGCAGATCGGCGTTAAGGCTCGCGACCTCCAGCTGGACCGTCATGTTGGCTGCCGCGACATTCTGTATCGACATCGAACTCATGTGCTGCGTGAGGTACATCACGTCGTTCGGCACCTGGCGGTAGTAATCCGCCTGCTCGGACACCGCCCGCGTGACGATGTTGTGATCGGGATGCTCCGGCACGCTCTCCACCGGCGGCGTCGGTGCGCCTTGCGTCATCAGCTCCTGGAAGCGGTCCGCCTGCTGCGGCGTGGCGGTGGGCTCGACGCCCGCGCTCTGCGGCACCAGGTTCATCTGCGAAAGGTGCGAAATCATTCCCAGGTCCATGGCGGCTCTCCCGTGAAATTCAGTTGCCGTAGCGTTGGCTGCGTCGGCTGCGTCCGCTAGATGCGGATGTACTGCATCGACATCATCAGGTCGTCGCTCGTCAGCGAACGTGGGGCGCTGCTGCGCGTCTCCGACGGCGCCGTGCCCTCCTCGAGTTCGCGGGCCGATTCCGGCGCGACGAAGGTACCCGTGCGGCGCGCGGTCTCGTAAGCGTGCTGCAGGTCGTCGTTCGCGAGGAAGGTGCGTGCAAGACGCCCCACTTCGTGGTCGCCGTATTCCTCGACCAGTTTTCTCGCATCGTGCTGCCAGCCGAACGTCTGTCTTGCGCGGACGCATTGCAGCAGCATGCCGTGGCTCGCGGGCACGCAGACCGAGCGCTCGATCAGACGACGGTACACCGCCTCCGCTTCGGCCCAGTCCTTGCGCAACATATACAGCCAGCCGTCAAAAAATTCGAAATCCGCACACGTGGGGCGCAGTGCATGCAGCACGTCCACGAGTTGTTCGATGTCGTCCACGTCGACTTTTGTCGCCACCCCGTCGCTCGCGGCAAATGCCGCGCCGACCAGATCGACGAGGCACCCGAGCACCGCCGGTGCGCATTTCGCGTGTTCCCTCTGATCATCCATTCCTTTTCCCCAGGAAATCCAAGATTGGCGGAAGGCGTTACCCGCCCGGCATTCCTGGCCGGGCTTCATCGAAAGAGTACGCGGCGGCGAATTCGCGACCCGCATCCGGTACGAAGTCGCACACCGATTTACGAAGCGACCGGGCCGGCGGGCCTTACAGGGTCTTTCAACGGCCCCTCGGATGGCCACACCCAATAGCCACGCAGCAGCCGCCCGATGGCCCCAGGCCGCCGCGTCGCTTCGCACGCGCCGCCGGGTCTTCGCATCGGACGGTCGGCGCACCTGGGCAAACGGATACCGTGTCTATACGGCGGAGAAGTCCGGCTGCCGCCCCGACAGGACGCCGCTGACGCGCGCAACAAAGATGAGCGAGAGATGAGCGACGACAAGACCGAAGAGCCCTCAGAACAGAAACTTCGCAAGGCCCGCGAAAAAGGCGAGGTCGCGAAGAGCACCGACATCGTCGAAGTCGCGTGCCTCGGGAGCATGCTGCTCGTGCTGCAGTCGGGCGAGCGTTTCTTCACCGACTCGCTGCACGCGGTCGTCAAAAGTTCTCTGGATTTCATGAGCGGACCACGCTCGATGGACGATCTCTACGTCACGCTCGCCGACATGACGGGCCACGCGCTCGGCATGCTCTGCGGCGTCGCGGTCGTCGCGCTGCTCGCCGCGATCGTCGCGCTCGCGCCGCAGGTCGGCCTGATGGTCTCGTTCGAAGCGATCGCCCCGAAGTTCAACGCGGTCAACCCGTCGTCGGGCCTGCAGAAGATCTTCTCGATGAACTCGCTGATCGATCTCGCGAAGATGACCGTCAAGGGGGTGCTGATCGTCGCGGTGATGAAGACGACGATCGTCGCGGTGATGCCGGTCGTCGCGAGCGCGCTCGACCAGCCGCTGCCGCAGCTGATCCACGTGCTGTGGTCGGTGGTGCAGAAGGTGCTCGCGACCGCGCTCGGCGTATTCGTCGTGATCGCCGCGGTCGACTACAAGCTGCAGAAGATGCAGTTCGTCAAGAAACAGAAGATGAGCAAGGACGAGGTCAAGCGCGAACACAAGGAAAACGATGGCGACCAGGAAGTGAAAGGCGAGCGCAAGAAGCTCGCTCGCGAATTCGCGAGCGAAGCCCCGGGCAAGGGGCTGAAGCGCGCAAACGTCGTGGTCGTCAACCCGGTTCACTACGCGGTCGCGCTGCGCTACGACCCGAGCGAATTCCCGCTGCCGGTCGTGATCGCCAAGGGCGTCGACAGCGAAGCCTTGCTACTGCGCCGTCAGGCGGCGCACCTCGGCATTCCGATCGTCGCTAATCCGCCGGTCGCGCGGATGCTGCACAAGGTTGCAGAAAACCAGCCGATTCCAGAAGAGTTGTACGAGGTGGTCGCAGCGATTCTTCGCTGGGTCACCGGCCTCGGCGCTAAAACCGCCATCACGGAGTAGTCCCCATGTTCAAGAACTTCAAGATCCCAGGGTTCGGCGAAGCTGGCCTCGCGGTGCTGCTGGTGGCAGTCATCTCGCTGATGATCCTGCCGCTGCCGACCATCGTGATCGACATCCTGCTGTCCTGCAACATCGCGATCAGCGTGACGCTGCTGATGGTCACGCTGTACGTGGGCAGCATCACGTCGCTGTCGTCGTTTCCGTCGATGCTGCTGTTCACCACGCTGTTCCGGCTGTCGCTGAACATCGCGTCGACCAAGTCGATCCTGCTGCACGCGGATGCCGGCGACATCATCGAGAGTTTCGGCGAGCTGGTCGTGGGCGGCAACCTCGTGGTCGGCCTCGTGGTGTTCATGATCATCGCGGTGGTGCAGTTCATCGTGATCGCGAAGGGCTCGGAGCGGGTCGCGGAAGTCGGCGCGCGCTTCACGCTCGACGCGATGCCCGGCAAGCAGATGAGTATCGACGCGGATCTGCGCGCCAACATCCTGACCGCCGACGAAGCGCGCAAGAAGCGCGCGAAGCTCGCGATGGAAAGCCAGCTGCACGGCGGCATGGACGGCGCGATGAAGTTCGTCAAGGGCGATGCGATCGCGGGCCTGATGATCACGATGATCAACATCGTCGCGGGTATCGCGGTCGGCGTCGCCTATCACGGGATGACGGCCGGCGATGCGGCGAACCGCTTCTCGGTGCTGTCGATCGGCGACGCGATGGTGTCGCAGATTCCGTCGCTGCTGATCTCGGTGGCGGCGGGCGTGCTGATTACCCGCGTCGGCGACGACAACGACGACGAGGACCGTTCGCTCGGCGACGACATCACCGCCCAGTTCGGTGGCAACTCACGTGCGCTGTATCTCGCCGCGCTGATGCTGCTCGGTTTCGCCGCGGTCCCGGGCTTTCCGGCGGCGCTGTTCCTGCTGCTGTCCGCGATGCTCGGCTTCGTCGGTTACCGTCTGAACAAGAAGGGCAGCCACAAGCGCGGCTCCGGCAAGCCGGTCGTGTCGCTGCAACGCGCGGGCGCGAAGGGCGAGGCGCCGACGATCCTGCCGCGTCCGCCGCAGTTCACCTGCCCGATCGGCGTGCGGATGTCGAAGGATCTGAGCGGGCGCATCGCGGGCGACGCGCTCGACAAGGCGTTCGACACCGAGCGCGCGAAGCTCCAGGCCGAGGTCGGCCTGCCCTTCCCCGGCATCATGATGTGGACCGACGAGACGCTGCCGGAAGAAACCTACGAAGTGGTGATCTTCGACGTACCGCATGCGCGCACGAGCGTCGCGGAGGGCGCCGCGGCGCCGCTGCTGGCGACGACGAATCCGGCAAACCCGGCGAATCCGGTGGAAAACGCGGAAGATGCCGCCGAAACGACGGCTCTCAAGGTCGAGATGGCGATCGCGCGGCACACCATCTCGCTGCTGCGCACGCATGCGCACCAGTTCCTCGGCATCCAGGAAACGCAATGGATGCTCGACCAGCTCGAAACCGATTACCCGGGCCTCGTCGCCGAAGTGCAGAAGGCGCTGCCGCTGCAGAAGATGGCGGACGTGCTGCGCCGGCTGCTCGAGGAACAGGTGCCGATCCGCAATATCCGCGGCATTACCGAAAGCCTGATCACGTGGGGACCGAAGGAAAAGGACATGCTGATGCTGACCGAGTACATCCGCGTCGACCTCGGCAAGATGATCGCGTACCGCGCGACCGGCGGTCCGCGCGATCTGCCCGCGGTGCTCGTCGACGTGCAGGTCGAGCAGCAGATCCGCGCATCGATCAAGCAGACGCCGACCGGCAACTTCCTCGCGCTGCCGCCCGACGAGATCGGTCATCTGATCGACAACCTGGTCGCGCTGGTCGGCGAATCGCCGCGCGGGCCGCTGGCGGTGATCGCGTCGATGGACATTCGCCGCTATGTGAAGCGGATGATCGAATCGCGGCTTGGCTGGCTGCCGGTGTATTCGTACCAGGAACTGGGCAGCCACATCGATCTGCAGCCGGTCGGCCGGCTGATGGTCTAGTCCCGGGCGCGCCACCATGCATACGTCAGGCACCCATCGCGCACACGTGATCGCCGGCCCCGCGCCGGACCAGCCGCCCGCGCACGCCGACACGCCGCAGTTGCGCCGCCAGGCCGCGCTGTTCAACGCGCATCGCGCGGCGCTGGAGGAAGCGGAAGCAGAGGCCGAGGCCGCCGTGTCTGCTCAGGAACCGAAGCCGGACGGCGACGCGGCAGGCTCGCAACAGGAGGCGCAGCAGCATCCGGCGATGCGTTCGCCGATGCCTGGAGTCAGCGCGGGCACCCCGTCTCCCTTCGCCTGCGGCAACGCCGATGCCGATGCCGCGGCGGCCATGCTGTCGCCGCGGGTTGGCGAACAGGAATCAGGGCAACGCCACGGCCAGCAACCGCAGGACGACGCGAACCGCGACGAAGGCTCGCGTGCGCGCACG
This sequence comes from Paraburkholderia sp., assembly GCF_050742655.1. Lineage (GTDB taxonomy): Bacteria > Pseudomonadota > Gammaproteobacteria > Burkholderiales > Burkholderiaceae > Paraburkholderia. Next base: position 409,238 of record NZ_JBOIGG010000002.1, read on the forward strand.
CCGACACCGGTCGCCGCCACGCTGACAATGCGCACGCCGCCTTCCGCATCGACCCAGCCGGGTCCGCAGAGCGGCGCGTTCGCCGCAGCGCCATCGCGGGCGGGGGCCGGCATGATGGCCCGTGCCGGGTCGTTGGGGTCGCCCGGTGCGAATACTTCGGACATGTCGGGCGACCGGTCAGGTGGGCAAGGCCAACCGTCCAGCTCGCAACCCCGCGCGCCGGTCTTCGCGATGCTCCATCAGCAAACGGCTCAACCGCAAATGCAGCCACAGCCACAGGCACAGACGCAGCCGCAACCCCAGCTCCAACCTCAAGCTCAACCCGCCTACGCCCGCGTCGAAGCCGCATCGAACGCGCAAGCCATCGGCGCGCTGGACAACAAGCAACAACCCAATCCGCTGATCGACTCGATCGTGTCGAGCGTCGCGGATTTCTGCGCGAATCCGGTCGTGTTTTCGTGCAGCCCATGGCACATCACCGTGCCGCTCGATCCCGCACTGCTGCCCGGCTGCCAGTTGAGTCTGATGCTTTCGCATTTCGACCTGACGCTTCGCTTCTCCACCACGGACACGGCTTCCCAGCAATTAATCTTGCGCCATGCCGATGCATTGAAGGACCAGCTCGAAACACTGCCGGGCCTTCACCGCGATAACCGGCGAAGGATCGACATCACCGTCACGTAAGCACCGCCGGACCACAAGAACACTATGGAACATACCGCTTCGCAGCTTGCCGCTACCGCTCCGGACGCCGCCTCAGCCACGTCGACGGCCAGCCGCGCGCCCGTCGCACTCGACGTCGCGTTGCTGCCGGTCGTCGCGCGCAGCACGGCGCGTCAGCAGCGGCTCGCGGTCGACGAGCGGTTCGGCGCGGTGCTCGCCCATACACTCGGCGTCGCCGGCTGGAGCGCGGGTACGCGCAATCCGCTCGACGCGTCGCGCAGCGCGCGGCTGGGTCTGCGCTGGGGCCTGCAGAACGCGTCCGTGCTGATCGACGTCGCGCAACTGCCCGGGCTCGACAGCGTGGTGCAGGTGAACCCATCGGACACGCCCGATGCGTCCGACCCGCAACAGGAAGCCGGGCTGCGCGCGTCGGTCGCGACGCTGCTGCTCGCGCCGCTGCTCGACGCGCTCGTGCAGCTCGGGATGGACGGCGTCGAAGTGACCGGTGTCGAACGCGCCGGCACGCTGAACGAGCAAGCGGCCGAATGCTGCGCCGTGTCGTTCGTGCTCAGTGACACACGCTACGACGCCGTCATCGAGCGGATCGACGACGGCTGGCTCGAAGCGTTCGAAACGCTCGTCGCGCAGCAGCGGATGCCGTTCGCGACGCACATCAGCGAAATCGAGGTGCGCGGCCGGATCCTGCTCGGCGAAAAATCGATCAGCCTCACGACGCTCGATTCGCTGCGGCCCGGCGACGTGATCCTGCGCGCATTGCCCGAAGGCCTGCGCGCATTTATCCAGAAAGAAACCGAGTCGGTGAAGCTGCCTGTCGTCTGGGGCCATCACGGCACCCGGCAGCTATACGCGATGGCCGACGTCGCCCACGACACCCTTACCTTGACCGGGAACCCCACCATGAGCCACGACACGAGCTTCAACACTCCCTTGAGCGACTCCCGCGACGCGCTCGTCGAGATCGATCATCTCGACCTGCCGCTGAAGCTGGAAATCGATACCGTGTCGCTGCCGGTCGCCCAGCTGTCCGCGCTGCGCGCGGGCTACGTGCTCGAACTGCCGACCGCGCTGCCGGACGCGCGCATCCGCCTCGTCACCTACGGCCAGACGATCGGCTTCGGCGAGCTTGTCAGCGTCGGCGATCATCTCGGCGTGCGCCTCGTGCAGCTGTCCCAAAGCCATGGTTCAGTTTAACGACCTCACCGGGCTGCTGATCGCGGTTGTCGCGATCAGCCTGATCCCGTTCGTCGCGATGGTCGCGACCTCGTACGCGAAGATCGTCGTCGTACTCGGCCTGCTGCGCAACGCGCTCGGCGTCCAGCAGGTGCCGCCGAACATGGTGCTCAACGGCATCGCGATCCTCGTCACCGCCTACGTGATGGCGCCGATCGGCATGCAGGCGATGCAGAACATGCAGACCATGCAGCACCGCCAGGGCGATTCGTCCGCGCTGATGCTCGACGCGTTCGACGCCGGCAAGGAGCCGTTCCGCGCCTTCCTGAAAGCCCATGCGCACGAACGCGAGAAGCGCTTCTTCGTGCGCTCGGCTTCGGCGATCTGGCCGAAGGAGATGGCGGCGAAGCTGCGCGACGACGATCTGATCGTGCTCGCGCCGGCCTTCACGCTGACCGAGATGACCGACGCGTTCAAGATCGGCTTCCTGCTGTACATCGCCTTCGTCGTGGTCGACGTCGTGATCGCCAACGTGCTGATGGCGATGGGGCTGAACCAGCTGCAGCCGACCAACGTCGCCATTCCGTTCAAGCTGCTGCTGTTCGTCGTGATGAACGGCTGGTCCGCGCTCGTGCACGGTCTCGTGATGACCTATCACTGAACGGACGTGTCATGGAAACCGATACGCTGGTTCGCATCACCACCGAAGGCCTGCTGCTGTGTCTGTCGATCTCGTTGCCGGTCGTGATCGTGTCCGCGCTGTCCGGCCTCGCGATCTCGTTCCTCCAGGCGATCACGTCGATGCAGGACCAGAGCATTTCGTATGCGGTCAAGCTGGTCGCCGTCGTGGCGACCGTCCTGATCATGGGTACGTGGGGCGCCGCCGCCGTGCTGCGCTTCGCGAACGAAATCATCGTACTGGCGGTGCCGTCATGACCAAACGCGTCGACCACTCCCCTTCGCATCACGCGCAGATCGCGCAACTCAGCGAACACACGTCGCAGCTGCACCACACGCAGCAAACCCAGAAGTCGCAGAAACTGCAGCGCATCAAGATGCAGCGCACGAAAGCGCAGCGCAACATGCTCGCCGCAAAGTTTCTGTTCAACAAGAAGTGGGCGCATAACCACGCGATGGCCGGACGCGGCGCGATGTCGCAGAAGGTTGCGACGATGTTCGGCGCGAGACCCGACCGCTCGGCGAAAGCCAACGGCAAGCAGACGCACCTGCGCGGGAAGGACAAGGAAACGGATGTCCGCACACCGGAGCACGAAAAGGAACACGACAAGGACCGCGTCGAGCGCGAGCGGCCGCACGATCAGCAGCAGCCGCGCGAGCGCGAGAAAGAACGCGAGAAGGAAAAAGAAAAGGAACGCGACCGGCAACAACAGCAGCAGCAGTCCGGCAGGGACCCGCGCAAAGACGGCGACTCGCCGCAGCAGCAACAACAGCAACACGGCGAGCAACGCCGGCAGCCGCAAAACGACGACGGCCAGCCGCAGCAACAGCAACAACAGCAGAAGCGCCAGTCGCGCGACGGCGGCGAAAACGGCGGCGGCGCGAAGTTCGCGATCTCGAGCCGCAAGGTCGGCGTGGCGGTCAAGGTGCCGGAGAACTTCCAGGCGCTCGGCACGAAACTGAAGGATGCGACGCCGGACGAAATGGGCCGCGTGCTGCTGCAGACCTTCGCGAAGGTCACGCTGCGCCTCGTATCGCAGATCGAGAACGGCTGCGCGCTCGCGCCGCTGCTGATGCTGTCCGCGACCTCGCCCGCCGCGCTGCGGCGCAGTGCATCGCGGATGCAGGCGCACATCTCGAGCGCGACGTTCAACCAGAACAGTCGCGCGAGCCAGCCGAATGCGCCGCAGAACGCTCAGGCGAAGGCATCGGCGACGGTCGGCATCCTGAACCATTCGGCGGATCTGACCAGGACGCGCCAGCAATTCGACGTCGACTACGACGTCGACCAGCAAAGCATTCTGTCCGTGCGCGACTTCCTGATGGCCGCGAAAGCCGCGATGCCGACGCTGGTCACGTCGCACGGAGCACAAACCGGTTCGGAAAATCCGCCGGAAGTTCGCGTCGCGCCCACCGCGCCAGGCACAGGCTCATAAACTGAAGTCATCGAAATCCGGGTGAGGCGGCACACCAGCAGCCGGCCCGGACCGACAAGGCTAACGGGACCCACGAGCATGAAAGCGCTGAGAGTACTAACCGGCACCCACGCCGGCGCGCAAATTCGCTTGACCGCCGGCACCTATCGTCTGGGCGCGCAAGCCGACGCGGACATCTGCCTCAGCGACTGGCAGGTCGAGACGCTCGAGGTCACGCTCGGCGAGGAAGGCGTAACGCGGCTGCGGCTCGGCGGTGCGGAAGAAGTGCTGCTCGCGGACTTCGTCGCGGTCCCGTACGGCGACGTGGTGTTCTGCGTAGGCCCGGACGATGCCGACTGGCCGCGCGACCTGGATCTGCTCGCCGGCTTGTGGAAGACGGCCGAGCCGGCTCAACCCGTCCCGGAAGCGGATGACGAAACGGCGCTCGACGCTGAAGCGGCGGTCGCCGGTGCGGTCACGGAAATGTCCGGGGCCACACACGCGCAAGCAGCCATCCCCCCCGAGTCGCGCCGCAAGGCGATGCGCACGGCCGGCTTCGCGCTGGTGTGTACCGCGCTCGTCTTCGGGGTGCTGGCGACCGGTGTGATGCTGGCGGGTTCGCAGTCGACCGAAGCGGCGATGGTGCAGTTCGATTCGACCGCGCTGTCGAAGCAGGTCACGGAAGCGCTGCATCGTGCGGGGCTCGCGGATCTGACCGCCGGCCCGCGCGGCAACAAGGTCGTGGTGAGCGGCATGGTCGCGAGCGGCGACGAAAGCGAAGCAGCGCGCCGGATCATGGACGACCTCGCGAAAAACCGCACGTTGCGCGAGTACGACGTCGCGCAGCAGGCCGTCGACAACATCCAGGAGTCGCTCGGCGACATCGGCGCGCGGGTCGAATACAAGGGCTACGGCGTGTTCCGCATCAGCGGCACCGTGTCCTCGATGAAGAAGTTTCAGCAGTTGCTCGCCAACGTCAAACCGGACCTGGACAGCAACGTGAAACGACTGGACGTCGACGTGAAGGAAACGCGCACGCCGGTGCCATCGATCAAGTATGCCGCCGTCGTGTCGGTCGGCAACCTGCACTACATCGAAACGCCGGACGGCACGAAGCATCTGCTGGACACGACCGGCACCGGCAAGGAAACCGACTGAACCCCAAGAGGATGAACATGAACATGTACGACGCATTGCTCCCTATCGCGCAGGACCTCAATTCGCTCGACGCGACGCTCAACGCGCCGGACAGCCAGCAGCGCGTCGCGCGGATCGCCAACGCATTCGACGAGACCGCCCGGCGCATCAGTTCGGCGACCCAGGGCGTGACGAACGACCACGAGCGCACCGAGTTGCAGAAGCTGTACCGCGGCATGATCGCCGCGCGGCGCATCGTCCTCACGCTTCACGAACGTCACAGCGAACGCGGCGTAATGGTGTGAGATTGCGAAGCGCGGTCGCGCTTCGGAAACCAGCAGTAGCAGTACCTTTCTTCAACCCTTGCAGCATGTTTGGCTTAATCAACTTTTTGGAGAACTACCATGAGCGGTACTTCGATCGCAACGAGCGGCGCGAATGCAGCGTCTTCCAGCAACGCGGACATGGTCGGCCAGATGCAGAACATGGCCAACGAAAACAACTCGATGACGATGGCGAGCATGCAGATCAACATGCAGCAGCAGATGACGGCGGCTCTCGCCTCCGTCGGCAACAACGGCGCGAAGAATATCGCCGACGCCGCGAAGGGTCAGTAAGACCCGGCGTACAGCCAGGCTGCATGTGCGGGTTGCGGGACCGGAAAGCAGGCGGTGGTATCCGGTCCCGTAACCATTCCCATCCTGTCTTTCAATCAGTCCTATCATGAGCCGGGAACGATACGAGGAACTGGTGCGCGAGGTGTGCGAGGTCGTCGACCTGCCGGACGCCGATTACGTGCTCGAAACGAGAACGCTCGAAATCGAAGGGTTCGACGTTCGCCTCGAAAACTACGAAAACGACCCGGGTTCGCTCTACGTCAATTTCCATTACGGCGCGATCACGCCCGGGCGCACGCTCGTCGTGTTCAAGCTGATGCTCGAAGCCAACCTGCTGATCTATGCGCAGGATCAGGCACAGCTGTGTCTCGACGCGGACACCGGCAGCATCGTGCTGCTCGTGCACGTGCCGCTCACCGACGATCTGACCGGCGACTATCTGGCCGAGCTGTTCGCGCACTATGCGGAACACGGTCGCTACTGGCAAACCAACATCGTCGCGTCGTCGGACGAGATGTTCGAAGGCATCGTGTCGGGCAACTTCATGTGGCTGCGCGCCTGAACGCGAGGAAGTGCGCTAAATCTTTGCGGCCGTTCTGCCGTTAATCCAGCCATTGACCATGAATGGAGACCGCGCCGCGGATCTCCGCTCACCGCCCTCTGTCTTCGCTGGATACCCGCCATGACCGGTTCGTCCGTTTCGCCCGCTTCTTCCGTTTCGTCCGCTATTCCCGGTCCGGCGTCCGCCGTGATGCCACGCTCCGAAGCCACCTCGTCCGGATCGCCGAAGCCCGCCTTTCCCGCGCCGGCGCCGATTCCGACGCAGGCCGGTCCTGAAGGCATCCGCTTCGATTTCAACGACGGCTGCCGTGTGGTCTTGCCCGAAGGCGACTGGCGCGTCTGTCTGCGCGACGTCGATACCGGCAACATCCTGTTCCAGACCGAGCTGATCGCAGGCGTGGTGGCGAGCACGAAGAAGTACCACATCCGCTTTTCGATCGAGGTCTGGAAGCGCAGCCAGCCGCTCGACGCTCAGCCGTTCTGGCGCCATGTCTACGACGCCACGCGCCAGTCCGTGCTGATCCAGTTTCCGGTCGGCACGCTCGGCGATCTGATCGGCTGGTTTCCGTATGCGGTCAAGTTCCAGCGCAAGCATGGCTGCAAGCTCGTCTGCGCGATGTCCGACAAGATCATCCCGCTTTTCGCGAAGACCTATCCGCACATCGAGTTCGTCACGCACGAGGCGGTCAAGGCCCAGCGCTACTACGCGACCTACAGCATCGGCCTGTTCTTCGACGACGAAGAGCACATCCTGCAACCCTGCGATTTCCGCTACGTCGGCCTGCATCGCACCGCCGGCTATATTCTCGGCGTGGACCCGGCGGAGGAACCGCCCGCGTTGTCGCTGGCCGACGACAGTCCGCCGATCGACGAGCCTTATGTCGTGATTTCGGTGCAGAGCTCGACGCAGTGCAAGTACTGGAATCATCCGACCGGATGGCGCGAGACCATCGCGTTCGTGAAGCAGCACGGCTACCGCGTGATCTGCATCGACCAGAAAGCGACGCACGGTTTCGGGCTGATCTGGAATCACATCCCGCACGGCGCCGAAGACGAAACCGGCGACCGCCCGCTGCAGGAACGCGCGCGCTGGCTGCGTCACGCGAGCTTCTTCATCGGTTTGTCGAGCGGACTCGCGTGGCTGGCGTGGGCTGCTGGCACGCCGACGGTGGTCATCAGCGGTTTCACGCACGAAACCAACGAGTTCGCGACGCCGTTCCGGGTCATCAACTATCACACCTGCAACAGCTGCTGGAACGATGTGCGGCATCGCTTCGACCATCACGATTTTTTCTGGTGTCCGCGCCACAAAGATACGCCGCGCCAGTTCGAATGCTCGCGGCTGATTACACCCGCGCAGGTGAAGGACACGCTGCGGCGCATTCCGGGATTCGGCAGCGCCGCGCAAACCGCACGCGAAATACCGGCCGGGCAGCCCGTGTCGCCAGTCGCCCAGCAACACGAGCGGGGCGCGCCGCTTGCCGCGGTCGGCCGCCTGCCGGCGCGCAAGGTGACTGGCTAGCTAGAACGCGTAACGCAAGGTCATGTCGACGCCTTGCTGCGAAGCGCCCGAGCGTCCGAACCAGCCGGTGTAGCTCAGCCCCACCGACAGATTCCTGGCCACGTTTGCTTCGACCCGCACGCCTGCGCTCAGATGCGCGCGCGGCAAGGCTGCACCGGGTGCATCGAACGCGGTCCCGTCCTGCGCGCCGACCGTCACGCTGCGCGCGGTGCGCAGCAGTTCGTGCGCATAGCCGAAGTCCGCCTGCAACGTGAGCGGACGTACGCCCACGGCGAATGTCTTCGCGATCGACAATCCCACGTACGGCTGCAGACTGCGCACCGTTTGCGCGCCCACCGTCAGGTTCTGGCCGTTCGCGCCGGTTTCGTCGAACGCCTGACCGTGGAAATACGCCACCATCAGGCCGAGCCGCGGCGTCAACGTCAGACCGCCGAGCGGCAGCGGCATGGCCGCCTGAATCGCGCCAGCCAGTTCGTTGCCACCCGACGCGCCGTTCGCCGTGCCGACCGCGCCGAATGGACGCCGCGTATGCAGATCGTCGTACGCATACGAGAGTGCCGCCGACAGCACCGCCGGTCCAAGAGCATGGCTGCCGTACAGCGAAGCGCGCAGCGTGTCGGCACGCGCGGTATCGCCGGTGCTGTCCTCGGCCACCTCGCTGTGACCGTAGCCCAGCGAGACGCCCATCGTCGACGACGTACCGATGCGTCGATCGTAGCCAGCCAGGAAGAGAAACTGCTGCGCGCCGAAACCGGGTACGCCATCGCCGTTGACCCTGAGCCGGTCGACGCGGGTCGTCGCCCACAGCGAACCGCTGGCCGGCGCGCAGACCGATGCATCGGCCGTGCGGTCGCAGCCCTGCGCGTCGTGGCGCAGCAACTGCGCGAGCGCCGCTTCCGAGGCAAGCGGCAGCGCCGTGCCGAGCGCCGTCAGCACGCTGGTATCGAGCGGCGCGACGATCTGCGGCGCAACGGCGGCGGCTGCGTCGTCGACCAGCAGATCCACCGTCGTGGGTCCGTACACCACGCTCTGCCGCACGCCGGCCGCGCCGGCACCGCTCGACGTCACTTCGTCGAATGTACCGTTGACCGCTTGCGCCGAGACGATTTCGTAGACCTTGTGCGTATACGTGCCCGGGTCGTACAGGATCGCGAGTCCGCCGTTCAGACTTGCCGTTCCCGCTACCGCGAGCTTCGACGCCGACGTCGGATTGACCTCGATGGTCAGCCCTGCCTGCGTGGTCTGCGTGTAGTTGCCCGCTACCGTCAGCGTGCCGATCGAGCCACCTGGCTGCACCGTGCCGCTGTTGGTCACCGCGCCGTCGACGGTGCCGTGCCCCAGCAGCGTACCCGCCGACGCGACCTGCACGTTGCCGCCCAGCGCCGCACCCGGATTCGCCGCGTCGCCCACCGCGAGCTTGCCCGCGCTGACCACGGTCGAGCCCGAGAACCGGCTGCTGTCGCCGTTCAACGTCAGCGTGCCTGTGCCGGTTTGCACCAGCGTGCCGCCGCCGACGATCGCGTTGCCGTACGCGACGTCATCGGTTCGCTTGAAGACCAGCGTGCCATTGTTCATCACGTTGCCCGTCAGGCTGCCGCTCGTGCCGCCGTCGCCGATCTGCACCTCGCTGAGGCTGCCGATGCTCGTCGCCCCGCTGGCGGTGCCGTTCACCCGCACGATGCCGCCCGAAATCACCACGGTCCCGGTCACCACGCCACCATTGACCACCGTCTGCAAGCCGCCGCTGCTGACCGTCGTGGCGCTCGCGACGCCGCCCGACTGCACGGTCTGCGATCCGCCGCTGCTGATCGTGGTGAAGATCGACGTGCCGCCCGACGAAAGAATCTGTGCGCCGCCGCTGAGCACGGCACGCACCGTGATGCCCCCGCCCTGAACGACCTGGGTGCCGCCGCTCGCCACCGACGCATTGCTCGCGGCGCCGCCCGACGCAATCGACTGAATGCCGCCGCTGCGGATCTGCGTGGCCACCGCGATACCGCCCGATGCAATGCCCTGGGTCCCGCCGCTGAGCAACGAGGTAGCCGAAGCCACGCCGCCTGCGAGGATCGATTGCAGGCCCCCACCGCTAACGACCGTGCCCGACGCAAGACCGCCCGATGCGATCGACTGCAGACCTTCGCTCTCGACTGTTGTCGCGAGCGCGGCGCCGCCCGCTGCGACCCATTGAATACCGCCGCCACTCAATAGCGCGCCGCTCGCGAGCGCACCCGAGTTGATGCTCTGCGTGCCACCGCTCGTCACTGTCGTGCCGCGGGCGATGCTGCCGCCGTACAGCACCTGCGTTCCGCCGTTGTTGACCAGGGTGTCGTTCGATACGCCGCCCGAGCCGATCGTTTGCACGCCGCCGCTGTTCACGGTCGACGCGCCGGCCACGCCACCCGATAGCACGGTCTGCGAACCGTCGCTGTCGACCGTCGTGTTCGATGCGATGCCACCGGATGAAACGAGTTGCGAGCCGCCCGCGAGTAACGCTCCACTGTCCACGCCACCCGCGTAGATGACCTGCGTACCGCCACCCGAAACCGTTTCGCTTCGACCGGTGCCCGACAGGTTCTCTACACCGCCGCTCGCGATCTGCGTGCCGCTCGCAAAGCCGCCAGCGGATACCGTCTGCGTGCCGCCGCCCATCACCTGGGTGTTCGACGCCACGCCACCCGATGCGATGTCCTGCACGCTGCCGCTCTGTACTGTCGTCGCCTGTGTCGTGCCACCCGACGCCACCCGCTGGATGCCACCGGCACCTATGACGGTCCCGTTCGCAAGCGCGCCGGAATTGACGCTCTGCGTGCCGCCGCTGTTGATCGTCGTGCTGGTCGTCACGCCGCCGCCGTACACCGCTTGCGTCCCACCAGCGTTGACCGCGGTGCCGCTCGCAATGCCTCCCGCGCTGACCGCCTGCATGCCACCGCTGTCGACGGTCGTGTTCGATGCAACACCGCCCGATGAAACAAGCTGCGTGCCGCCCGCGAGGACTGCACCGCTGTCCACGCCGCCCGCATCGATGACCTGCGTGCCACCGCCCGAGATCGTCTCGCTTTGACCGGTGCCCGACAGGCTCTCCATCCCGCCGCTCGCGATCTGCGTGCCACTCGCGAAGCCGCCCGCCGATACCGTCTGTATGCCGCCGCCCGCCACCTCGGTGCCCGACGCGACACCACCCGATGCGACCTCCTGCACGCTGCCGTTCTGTACGATCGTCGCCTGCGTCGTGCCGCCCGAGGCCACCAGTTGAATACCGCCGCCGCCCACGACGGTCCCGCTCGCGAGCGCGCCGGAATTGACGCTCTGCGTGCCGCCGCTGTTGATCGTCGTGCTGCTTGTCACGCCGCCGCCATATACGGCCTGGGTGCCGCCGGCGTTGACCGTGGTGCCGCTCGCGATGCCACCTGAGTTGACCGTCTGCACGCCGCTGCTGTTGACGGTCGTTCCCGATGCGAGACCGCCCGCCTCGATCGTCTGTGCGCCGCCGTCCACCGTCGTGTCCAGCACCGTGCCGCCCGATGCGACCTGCTGGGTACCGCCGCCGCTCACTACCGTCCCGCTTGCCAGTCCGCCCGCGCCGATGTTTTGTGTGCCGCCGCTGTCGACGGTCGTGCTCGATGCGGTGCCGCCGGATGAAACGAATTGCGTGCCGCCCGCAAGTACTGCACCGCTGTCGACACCGCCCGCGTCGATGATCTGCGTGCCGCCGCCCGCGATCGTCTCGCCCTGGCCTGTGCCCGACAGATTCTCGACGCCGCCGCTGTTCACCACCGTACCGCTGACCGTGCCTCCGGCGGACACGCTCTGCACACCGCCGCCATTCACGGTCGTGCTGTTAGCCTGAGCGCCCGCCGATACGTTCTGCGCCCCGCCACTATCGACCATCGTGTTCGACGCGATGCCGCCCGATGAAACGAGTTGCGAGCCACCCGCGAGCAGCGCTCCGCTGTCCACGCCGCCCGCGTTGATGATCTGCGTGCCGCCGCCCGCAATCGTCTCGCCTCGGCCCGTGCCCGACAGATTCTCGACGCCACCGCTATTCACCACCGTGCCGCTGACGATGCCTCCGGCAGACACGTTCTGAACACCGCCACCATTCACCGTCGTGCCGTTCGCGTGAGCGCCCGTCGATACGCTCTGCACACCGCCGCTGTCGACGGTCGTGTTCGATGCAACACCGCCCGATGAAACAAGCTGCGTGCCGCCCGCGAGGACTGCACCGCTGTCCACCCCACCGGCGTTGATACTCTGCGTGCCGCCGCCGGAAATCGTCCCGCCCTGGCCCGTGCCCGACAGATTCTCGACACCGCCGCTGTTCACCACCGTGCCGCTGACCGTGCCTCCGGCAAACACGTTCTGAACACCGCCGTTATTTACCGTCGCGCCGTTCGCCTGAGCGCCCGCCGATACGCTCTGCACACCACCGCTATCGACCGTCGTGTTCGACGCAACGCCGCCCGAGGAAACGAGTTGTGTGCCACCGACGAGTACTGCTCCGGTGTCCACACTGCCCGCATCGAGGATCTGCATGCCACCGTGCGCAATCGTCTCGCTCCAGCCCGTGCCCCACAGATTCTCCACGCCACCGCTGGACAGCACCGCTCCGCTCGCCACACCACCCGAGGACACCGTCAACGCGCCCCCGCTACTCACCACCGTGCCGACCGCCAGGCCGCCCCCGCTCACCATCTGCAGCGCGCCGCCAGACACCGTCGCAGCCGACGCGATCCCTCCCGACGAAACGACTTCGAGACCCGATCCCTCGACGATCGAGCCGATTGCAAGACCACCGGACAGCACCTGATCCGTACCGTTCGAGACCACCGTGCCGTACGCCACGCCGCCCGACGAAATCACCTGCTGCGCACCGTCGAGCGTATTGCTCGCGACGCCGCCCGACACGATGTCCTGCTCGCCATACGCGCGGATGACCGTACCGTTCGCGAGCCCCCCCGACGACACCGTCAACCGTCCGCCGAACTCGACGAGCACGTCCGACGCGACACCACCGGAAATTGAAAACGCGCCGAGCGCGTTCGTGCCGCTCACCGCGCTCACGAGCGTGTTGGTTTGCAGCTGCGAGCCGCTCGTCTGCGTCACGCCGAGTGCCGTGCCACCCGCGTTCACCTGCAGCAGCCCCGAACTGCTGACGGTCGTGGCCAGCGCGATCCCGCCCGATGAAATTATTTCGTTGCCGTTGCTAGTCACCGCGGTGCCGCTCGCGAGCCCGCCCGCCGACACGGTCTGCGTGCCGCCGCTGCTGACCACCGTTCCGTTGGCCACGCCGCCCGAAGAAACGACCTCGCTGCCGCCCGTGCTGAGCGTCGTGGAAGACGTCATGCCGCCCGACGACACCGCCTCGAGCCCGTAGCTCTCGACGATCGCGCCGCTCGTGAGGCCGCCGGACAGCACAGCCTCGAGGCCATTGGACACGACCGTGCCGTACGCAATGCCGCCCGACGAAACGAACTGCTGCGAAGCATCGAAGGTGTTGCTCGCCACGCCACCCGACAGCACGTTCTGGCTGCCGCCGACTCGCAGGATCGAACCATCGGCCGTTCCGCCGGACGACACGGTCAGCAGCCCGCCGTTTTCGAGCAGCACGCCGGAGGCGACTCCCCCACTGATCGAAAACGTGCCTGCCACATTCGTGCCGCTCACCGAACCAGCGAGCGTATCGCCGTGGAATGCGCCGCCGCTCGTCTGCACGATGCCGGTCGCGATACCGCCGGCGCTGACCGTCAGCGTGCCGCCGCTACTGACCGTCGTGCCGCTCGCGGTCGCATCGGCGAACACGGTCTGAATCCCGCCGCTGCTGATAATCGTGCCGCTCGCGAGACCGCCTGACGACACGATCTGGTCGCTGTTCTGGTGGATCGTCGTACCGTAGGTCGTACCGCCGGAAACGATCTGTTCGCTGCTGCCGGACCAGAGCACCGTGCTGCTGGCGACGCCACCCGACAGCACGGTGTTCTGTCCATTCGAGACGACGGTGCCGACCGCCAGGCCGCCGTTGAAAATGAACTGTTGATAGCTGTCTTGCGTGCTGGACGCGACACCGCCTGAACTGACGTTCTGGATGCCATTGGGCTGGATGATCGTGCCGTTCGCCGTGCCCCCGGACGACACGGTCAGCGTCCCGCCACTGGACAGCGTCGTGCTGTTTGCCGTGCCTTCGACGGTCAGCGACTGGCCCGCGCCTTCGACCAGACCCGTCGCGGTGGTCCCCGCGCCGACCACGGTTTGCGCAAGCGCCGGCGTCGGCAGCGCCGATGCCGTCAGCACTCCGACGACGACCCCACCGAGCAGGTGCGCAAGTAGCTCCGGCTGACGACAGCGGCGCCGGTTGAACACGTGCATCCCGTATTTGCGCCGACAGGCGAGCGGCTTCATGGCCGACGCCTTCCGCGCCGCCTGTGCTCGCGCACGGCGTGCTGATCCGTTCGATTCACCGACCACCCCCGAATGACGCTACATCCACGGCCAGACCGGTCTTGCGCCGGTGTGCCGTTCAAATACCAGGAACCAGAACCTGTTCGTCGCGATGTCGAGATCATCGACATCGCGCCTCAACCTACGTTGTCGGCATGGATCGATAAAACTTTAGTGACCCTAACTTCTTTTATTTTTTATGATTCGATCCTGCTTTACAAAATGCGGTGCGCGTTCCACCGCATCACACCGCACTACGCCGCTTTACGCTGCAATGCGCGGAATCAGCAGCACCAGACGCTGCGGCGCATGCGGGTCGGCATCGTCCGGCGGCGGTGCTGCGATCACCAGACAATCTCCCGGTGCGAGATTCGCCGCGACGATCCGCTCGGCGCCAGGCTTGCCTGCGACGACCGGCGGCGCGCGGCCCAGATCGACGCGCAAACCGATCCGCTGATACGCGGCGGCAGCGTCGAGCGTCGGCTGGACCGATAGCCATAGATCCATCGAGCTATCCGGCACGTCGCCGTCGCGCACCGCGAGTCGCGCTTCGTGCCGGTCGATCACCGCGGGCGACCGGTCGACCGTGAGTGCCGTGCGCGACACCTCGGTGTACGCGCGCTTCGCCTGCACGAGCGCATGCAGCCGTTCGAGCAGATCGTGGCCGCCGTCGGCAGCAGTGGCGAAGTCGAGAGTCGTGGATGCCGCGGGAGTTGACGACGCCGCGCCGTCAGGAGCAGCCGCATGCAACGGCAACACGTCGCCCAGTTCCGCGAGCGCATCGCGATCGACGTCGACGACCCACGTCTGCACCGATACCAGTTGCGGCTGCACGTCGAAATCGGCGACCAGCATCGCATCGCCGTCGATCCGTTCGGGCTTGTCGCGCACGAGAATCGAGTTGGTCGCCGCGTCCGCCTCGACGATCGGCAGCGGCGCGTCGAACTCGACCGGAGCGACTGCAGGAATCGCTGTCGCATCGAGCCGGCCGTGTCGGAAGCGCGCCGCGAGCCGCGTCGCGACGCCCCGCACGACCATGTCGCGGCCATCGATCGAGCGCACCTGGTCGGCCGCGATCGACGACTTCAGCCGCAACACCTTCACGGCGGTGCGCGTATGGTCCCGCGCATCGAGTTCGAAACGCTGCGCGGCGTTGCGCACGCGCTCGATGTAGTCGGCTGGACCTCTCACGCCGACCGTGCCGTTCGCCATGTCGACTTGCAGCGGAAAATACGGATCGCTAGCGCCCGCGTGATCAAGCGCCACCACGAGCGCCGAGGGCGTCATGTAGTTCGGCCGCATCTCGAGAATCTGCTGGTCGCTGGCGGGCAGTACCTCGATCGTCGTGCCGTCGTCGTACCAGACGAGATCGTACGACGCGCACAGCATCTCGAGGAACTGCTGCGGCGGCATCGAGAAGCGGCCGCGCACCGTGCCCGTCACGTCGCCGCTGACGCGCAGCGGCACGTTCTGCCCTTCGGCAAACAGCCGCAATGTTTCGGCGACGCTGCTACCGCTCGTCTGATAGACGAAGCGCGTGCCTTGCCATACGACGCCAGCCGCGTTCGCCACGTTCGCCATGCCCAGGCCACTGCACACGAGGGCGAGCGCAAGCACGCCGGCGCAGAGCGTGCGATGTATCGTCGGGATCCTGATCGACATGGTCATCGGGGATTAGCGGGCCGGCGCGACGGTCGGGCCCGGCTTCGCACCGCGCTCCGGTTCGTCGCGCGTCGCGCCGTCGGGTTGCAGGGTCAGCCGGTAGCCGGTCGCGTACACGGACTGCACGCTCCAGCCGACGCCGGTCGCCTTCAGGTTGTTGCGCACACGGCTCACGTACATGTCGACCGAGCGGCTTTGCACCGCCGCGTCCCAGCCCCACACGACGCTCATCAGATCCTGCCGCAGCACGACCGCGCCGAGGTGCGACGCGAGGTGCCACAGGATGTCGAATTCCTTCGTGCCGAGCTTGTGCGATTCGCCGTCCGCCGTGACGAGCGAGCGCGCCTGCTGGTCGAGCACGCAGTCTTCGACCATCATCTTGCGGCCCTGCACGTTCGTCGAGCCGAAGCGGCGCAGCAGTGCGCGCACGCGCGCAAGCAGCACCTGGCGGTCGAACGGCTTGACGAGGTAATCGTCGGCGCCCGCATCGAGAATCCGCACGATGTCGGTTTCCGCCGAATGCACGGTCTGGAACAGCACCGGCATCGTCGACTGCGAGCGGCCACGGATTTTCTGCAGCAGCTTGTCGCCGGCCACGCCGGGAATGTCCCAGTCGAGAATCGCGAGATCCGCCCAGTTGTCGGCCAGATACTGCTGCGCCTCGAGGCCGTTGTGAAACGAATTGATCTGGTAACCCTCGGTCTTCAGCCACGAAACCATCAACGCGTGATGAGCCGGGTCATCCTCGACCAGCAGTATTCGCACCGGTCTTCCTGACATCAGTTTCATCGTTGAATCTCCTTCATGTTGAAGCGGCGCGCACCGCGTGTTACTTGCGCGATTCGTGCAGCGCCCGGTCCGCATCGACGAGCGACGAGCCGCCCGACGACCTGACCGAAGCAGAATTCAGACACGGCAGACGCAGCACGAACGTCGTGCCGTCGTCGTCGTTCAGTTCAGCGTGCAACGTTCCGGCATGCAGCTCGACGATCTGCACTGCGAGCTTGAGGCCAAGGCCGAAGCCGGTTGCGCTCTTCTTGCCGAGCGCATCGAAACTGGTCAACCGGCCGCCCGCTTCGCGCAGGCCCGGCAAACCGCCCGCGCGATCGCCGACGACCACTTCCACGAAGGTGTCGCGATGCCGCACCGACACGGTGACCGCATCGCCGCGCGGCGACGCGCGCACCGCGTTGTCGATCACGTTCTGGATCGCGCGCGCGACGAAGTTGCGCATCCCGTTGACCCATGCAGGCGAGCCGTTCGGCAGCCAGAGTTGCAGCGGCACGCCGTAGTACGTCGCGGTGACCTCGAGCTGCGAGATGATCTGCCTCACGGTACTGCGCAGGTCGAAACGTTTGAAATCGCGCGCGTGCAGATGTTCCGTGACGGAGCTGAAAATATATTGCTCGCCGAGCGACAGCACGTACTGCGCAAGCTGCGTGATCTGCTGCATGCCGCCGCAGCGCTCGAACGCCTCGTGGTCGCTCTCTTCGAGCTGGGTCAGCGCGTTGATCGAGTTCAGCGGCGAACGCAGATCGTGCAGCAGGAAGCGCAGCGACATCGCGCGCTCGTCCACCGAGCGGCTGAGAGGCGTCACCTCGGTCACCGTCACGACCATCCCGATCACGCCGTTCGCCATTGCATTGCCCTGCACCCACAGCGTGCAGTCCTCGACATGCAGATCGAAGCCACGTTCGAAGTCGTCGCGGCGGAGCACCTCGGTCATCTCGAACTGGTCGCCGAGCACCGCGGCCAGATCGGCGCCGACGGGCAGCGTCATGCGCAGCAACACGCTCGCGCGGTCGCTCGCGTCGAGTACGACACCGCAACTGTCGAGCGAGATCACGCCGCACGGCATGCCATCCAGCACCGCGCGCATGCGCCGCGTTTCCGCAGCAGACTTTCGGGCCTCTTCGTCCACGCTGATGGTCCTCTTTGTCCTGTTCCGGCTTCAGGTTCGGGTTCGGACGGCTACGGGTTAATGACGCGCGGCGACAGCAGGAACAGCCGCTCCATGTGATTCTTCGTCCGGTTGTCGGTGCGGAACAGCGCGCCGAGCAGCGGGATTTTCGACAGATACGGCACGCCGGTCACACCGGTCGAGTCCGTGTCGGCGTGATAGCCGGCGATCAGCAGCGCCTGTCCTTCGTTGATGAATGCCTGCGTATTGATGTTGCTCGTCTGGATCACCGGCAGGTTGCCGACGTTCTGCGAAGTAATCTCGCCGTCCTCGATCGCGACGTCGAGCTTGATGCGGGTCTGGCCGTCTTCCTCCAGCACCATCGGCAGCACGCGCAGCGAAATGCCGGTCGAAATGCTGTACAGATCGCCCGACGTATAGCCTTGCACCGGCACGAAGAACTGCTGCTTGTTGTCCATGATCGCCTCGATGTTGTTCACGGTGACCACCTTCGGACTCGCATCGACCCTCGCCGCGTTGGTCTGCTGCAATGCCGACACACGTGCCATCAGATAGCGGCCCGCGTCGCCGAGCACCGCCGCCATCGACAGCCCGGCCGGCGATGCCGCGGCCGCCACGTTGCCCGCCAGCGTCGTGTTGCCGAACGACTGCGTGATGTTGCCGTTGTAGCCGTTTTGCGTGTTCGTGCCGCTGCCGGTCTGGATGTCGATGTGGCTGTTGTGCGCGGTCCAGTCGACGCCGAGCTGCTGCAACGCATCGTCCGTGATCTCGATGATGTGCGCCTCGATCTCGATCAGTTGCGGCTTCACGTCGAGCCGCTGGATCAGCGCGCCATACTGCGGCATGCGGTCGGCGGTATCGCGGATCACGACCGAGTTCGTGCGCTGGTCGGCGACGATCACCGGCAGTGTGCCGTCGCCGCCCTGCGCGGGCACGCTCGACGCGGGCGGCGGCGGCGTCTGGCCGACCGCCGCCTGCAATTGCGGCGAAGCCTCGCCGGTGAGCCCGGCGAACATGCCCTTGTTCGAGCCTTGCGGCAGCGGCGGCGGAATGTACGGGCCGTTACTGGTCTGCCCGTTCACGTCGTTCATCGGCGCGACGCGCGACACGCCCGAGGTGTGACCGTCGCCCTTGCTGCTCTTGTCCTTGTCCTTCTTGCCGGCGTCCGGATGATAGAGATTGTTCAGCACCGACACCACGCCCGGCAGCATCACCTTGTCGCCGTCGAGCACCACCGTGCGGTCCTGCGCCCAGCCGTGGTTCAGCGGAAAGACCTGGACCATCGTGCCGGTGCGGCGTTGCGCATTCGTGTCGATGCGCTCGGCGATCTGCTGGACCAGCTGCACGTAGCGCGGCGGTCCGCTGACGATCGCCGTGCCCTGCGTCGCGTCGTAGGTGATCGGGAAGCGGTCGTCGGCGATCTGCATCTTCGTGAGCGTGTCGCGCAGCGTCTCGGTACTCGCGCTATCGAGCTTGATCAGCGTGCTTTGCAGGTCCGACGACGCGACCACGTTCAGCACTTCGCCGTCGTAGTACCACGCGAAACCGAACGAGGCGGCGAGCGTGTCGAGAAACTGGCGCGGCGGCAGATGGAACTTGCCGCTCACCGTGCCGGTCACGCCCGGCGAGATGTTCGTGGCGAGCCCCTGGCTCGCGCCGAAGTCGCGCAGCACGTCCTTGATGTCCTTGCCGTCGGCGGCATAGTCGATCGGCGCCGAGCGCAGCCGCAGCGGCGCGGCGTCTACGCGCGGTGCCGCTACTGTCAGTGCAAGCGCGAGTGCAAGCGCCGCGCAGCCGGCGACGGTATTCAGGTTTCTGCTCCACTTCATGATTGTCATTGAGTGCCTGACCGGGTTAATTGCTTGAACAGGGAGCTGCATTCGATACGTCGCGAGCGATTTCGTGTGAGAATTTCCCATCTGCCCTCATTCGACAGGCTTCGACATGAACACCCCTCGTTTCGAACGGCGCGACCTTACGCGCGAGATCCTCGACCTCATCGATCTGCGCCAGGTCTTCACCGACATCCACATCGAACAGGACCGGCCGATCATGATCAAGGCGCCGCGCGGCTGGCTCGCGGTCGGCGAGGAACCGGTGCTGCTCGATGAGATGGCGCCGACGCTCGAGTCGATCGAACCGGATTGGGAAGACATGCTGAAGGAAGGCGCGATCGACCGGCCGTTCGTGCTCACGCGTTGCCGTCTGCGCTGCAACATCTATCGCACCTACGGCGGCCGCAAACTGGTGATCTCGATTCGCCGGTTGCCGTTGCAGCCGCTCGCGCTCGACAAGCTCGGCCTGCCCGCATACGTGCGCACGATGATCGAAAGTCCGAAAGGTCTCGTGCTGGTCACGGGTCCGACCGGCTCGGGCAAGACCACGACGATCGCGTCGATGCTCGATTACATCAACCGCACGCGCAACGGCCACATCGTGACGATCGAGGAGCCGATCGAATACGAGCTCGAAAGCCATACGTCGATCGTGTCGCAACGCGAGGTGCCGACCGACACGCCGAGCTTCCCCGCAGGTCTGCGCGAAGCGTTGCGGCAGAAGCCCGACGTGATCATGGTCGGCGAGATCCGCGACCCGGACACCGCCGAAACCGCGCTGCAGGCGGCAGAGTCGGGCCACCTCGTGCTCGCGACGATGCACACCGGCAGCGCGGTCGGCACGCTGACGCGGCTGCTGTCGTTCTTCCCGCCCGAGCATCGCGAACGCTACGCGGCGTCGCTCGCGAATTCGCTGATCGGTGTCGTGTGCCAGTGCCTCGTGCCGACTGTGGACGGTGAGAACTTCGTGCTCGCGAGCGAGCTGCTGTTCAACAACAACCAGCAGATCAGCGCGATGCTGGTCGATCCGGCGAAGCTGCCGCTGATCGGCGACTTCCTGAAGCGCAAGCACGACAACATGTCGCGGCTGCTTAACGAGCATCTGGCGAGCCTTGTCGCGAAGAATCTGTGCACGCCGCGCGACGTGATGCGCACTACGTATAACCGGATGGAGCTGCATGACTTGTTGCAGGCTATCGTGCCGCGGTGAGCGGGACGCGTAGGGGCGACGGCGTTGCCGTTTCGGCGTGACATTGGGCGTCACGGCGGAACGCGCAGTATTGTCGGAGAGGGATGTGCTCATCGATAGCGCGCCGTGTGTTCAATAGTAAGCATTGATGGTCCATCCCGCCGCCACCGGCGTATTCGCAATAATCTGATTCGAACCATTCAGATAATTGCTGGTCCACGGCATAGGCAGAGGAGTCGTCCCCGCCGCTGCGAAGTGCGCAAAGGCGCTCCACACGACAACCCTGTAGGCTCCCTTAATAGGGGCGGCATACGTGAGACTGTTGTTGATGCCCGACGAGTCATTGGTCAGGTTGGGACTCTGACTCTGGTTCTGCGCGACAAGAGCGCCCGTGGTGTCGTACACATAGATGTACTGTGCAATCTCGGCTCCCGAGGTAAAGGTGGTGCCGTATTGACCGTCGTTCATGTGCTCCCAGGCGGAGACATTTATCACACCGGGCTTGTTGAGCGTGATGGAGGTCTCTGCATCGTCGTAGTAGGTGTTGGTCGTGCCATCGTAAGAAAGCGAAGTCCACGGCATCGGGGTACAGGGATTGGCAGCAGTACCGTAGTCGACGGCGTTCGCCGACTGCATGAACATCATGCAGTTGACACTGTTCGAGACCAACGTGATTTGCGACGCGGGCTGCCACTCATAGTCATTGTTCTGCGGGACAGATTGGCACGATACGACGACGCCGTTTTTGTCGGTGCTGACGGACGTGGTGGTCTTGGTCGGATCTGGTGTACACGTGTCGCCGATCGTATGCGCATTACCCAGTGCGAGGTTGCCCGCTTCGTCAACCGCGAGCGCCTGCCAGCCGCTCGCAGGGCCGGTGCCGGTGTACGTGTAGGCACGGTTTGTTTTCACCGTCATCACGACGTCGCCGACGGACTGCGATGTCGGGTCCACGCTCCCCAGCGAGCTTTCGTCCGCCACCAGCCCGCGCCAGTGGTACGACGCCTGCGGCAACCACTGTAGGACTCCGCTGCTGTTCTTCAGGCAGTTCACGACATTGCCGGCCGCATCCGCCGCGATCGCGCCCGGTGTCGGGCAGGTCGTATAGTCGAGCTGCTGCTGTGCAAGCACGATCGGCACCTGCATCGTGTTCGCCTTCGAATTGCCCGGCACTGATACGCGGTACAGGTAGTCCGAATTCTGTGTGGCGGTGCTGCCGAGGTAGACCTCACTCGCGAGATGCCCGGTGCCGGTCTTCGTGCCGGTGCACGACACGCCCGACGGGTTCGGCGCAGTCACCGTCCATGCGCCGAATGCACCGATCGCCGAACCCGGCCCATTGTTGGTCGCGGGAATCGAGCCGCCGCCCTGCCCTGAATTCGCGGCGATGTAGCCGAGTTCGGGATCGGCGATCGTCGTACCGCCTTCGGTGACGAGCAGTCCGAGCAGCGAGCCGTCCGACTGCGTCGTGACGAGCAGACACGGCGTCTGGCCGTATGCGTTGGTCGACCGCATATTGGGCGGCAGAAACGTCGATAGCTGATACGTTCCGCCACCGCCAAACGGCACAACCGTCGTCGTCGCCTGCGCCAGCGCCGACGCGTTCGTCGTGATCAGCTGCTTCGCGGCCAGGCCGACCTGCTGCTGATACAGCGCCGCTTGCTGCCCGCGCGTATCTTCGAGCGACGTAGTGATCATCGTCGTCACGCCCGCGACCATCAACGCGGTAACCGCGAGCGCGACCAGCACTTCGATCATCGTGAAGCCGCGCTCGACGCCACGCGTCATACGATGTGAGCGCACGCGCCGGAGGATTGCACGTGAACCCGTCATAGGTAAGCCTGCGCCATCCACACCACCGCACCGTTCGGCACGGTCGCGGCAATCTCGGCGGGCAGCGGCACCGACTGATTGCCGGGCGACTGAACGTTGCCCGCCAGCGCGACCCCCGCGAGTGCCGACCCCTGCGCCATCTGCTCGACGTCCATCGCGGCCGCGCCCGAACTCGACGATAGGCCGTAGATCACCACCAGACTGCCAGGCACACCGTTCGTGTTCGGGAGCAAGTTGTTCGGGATCACGTAGTTCTGCATCGATGCGGTCGGCGTGCCGGCCGGCAACGCGACTGGAGCCTGCCCCTGAAACGTCGGATTGTTCTGCGCGTACACGACCACCGCCTGACGATACGTGGCCATGTTCGCCGCGAGGCTCACATTGGCCGCGGTCGGCGTGGACGACACGAGCTCGCTGTCGAACAGCGCATATGCGCCGGTCAACACGCCGAATACTATGAGCACCCATATCGCGTACATGGTCGGGGGTCAGGGGTGGCCTTGCGTGGCGTTAGACGGAGGTCCAGAGGATCAGATTGGACGCGACGTTGCAGGCGCCCTGCGCGGTAGCCGGAGTGGCCGGCAACGCCACTACCGTTCCGTTGACCGAGATCGCCGTCCAGCTGCCACCAGCCGTCACCGCATTGATGCACACTGCTTCCGGAACCTTGTCGTAGCTGATCGTGAACGTACCCGCACTCGGTGAAGTAATAAGCACCGCGCCACCCCAGTTATCTGTCGCGTTATTGGTGGCATCGACAGGCACTGTGCTAGGGAATACGCCCGCGGCATGCAGTACCGCGTTCGAAATATTCGTATAGCCCGTCGTTTGCCCCATATAAAGCTTCTTCACCCCAGTCTGAATTGCATTCACCTGCTCGGACAACTCGTTCGTGCCCGCACTGCTGAACGCGCCATTCAACAGCGCAACCGCGCCAATCACCACAATCGCCGCGATCCCAAGGTACGCGATCGCTTCCAGCAGCGATGCGCCGCGCTGCGCCCCGCGTTTAGCACGCAGCGCGCGGATTGCGCGTAGTGTCTCGCGCCGGGAAGCCAGTTTCACCATCTGTTGCATGTCGATCCCCTTGATAAACACAGACATCCGCTGCCGACGGGTGCCCCGCCCGCACGGCTTCATGCAGCTGCGCCACATGACGATTGAATACCGCTCTCAATGCATCGAACGGGACATAGCGGCAATTTCCTGCTGAATTCCGAAGAATCCGGTAATCAGCCACGACAGAACCAGCGCGAGCGTGACGATCGCCACCCCGTTCACGACGCGCATCTGCGCCTCGATCACGGTCACGCCTTCCTGCATCCATTCGTCCGCGAGCGACTGCAGCGCGTCCGCGAACCCTTTGTATTCGGCATAAATGCACAGGTCGTCGACGATTTCCGTCGACGGGAATCCATAACCGGTGTTCTTCATCGCCTCGCCGACGTTCAGCCCGGACTTCACGCCGAACAGCATGTCGTCGATGCGCTGTCGTAGCCACGGCTTCGCGTTGTCCGCGAGACGCGTGAGCGATTTTTCGACCGTGAAGCCCGCCGACTGCAACGACGAAAACGCGACCAGGAAACCGCAGCCCACGATCAGCCGGTACACCGAGAACGGTGGAAAGCGGTCCAGCATCACGCGCGTGTTACCGGACCAGCGCGGCATCGAATAGAACAGCCCGGCGACCAGCAGCAGCAGCGCGATCACGCAATAGATCATCCCGCCCTGCACGAAGCGCGACATCGTGTACAGCGAATGCGCGACACCGTGCCAGCGGTCCGCGCTGACGATCGTCTCGAAGCGCGGAATCACCAGCTTGCCGAACAGATACAGATAGCCGATCGTCATCGCGAAGATCACGACCGGGTACGTGAGCCCACCGACGATCGCGAAGCGGATGCGCCGCTGCGACGTCACCACGTTGCTCACCATGCCCAGCGCGACTTCGAGGCGGCCCGACTGCTCGCCAGCCATCACGATCATCTGTTCGGTGTGCGGCACCCACCACTCCATCGCTTCGGACAGCATGCCGCCGTTCTGCACGACGCGGCGCCAGTCGGAGAGCGTCAGCGCTTCGGGTTCATTCGGCTTGCGGCCTTCATGCGACGCGCGCAACTCGAGCTCTTCGAGCACCTTCAGCAGCGGCAAGCCGTTGCTGATCATCTTCGCGATCTTGCGATAGAGCCGCAGCCGCGCCTGCGTCGTGAACTGCAGGCGCGCCCACGTGCGATAAACGTCAATGGCCATGACCTTCTCCGCCCGCGACGAACAGGCCTCGCTCGGCATCCGGCGCCGGCGGCAATGGACCGACGATCCGCTCAGCCATCCGCGGATCGACGAGCCCCGCCGCGACCTTCTCCACCGCGTGCTGCGCGACCGTCTGACCGCCCATCTCGTTCAACCAGTATTCGTACGCGGCGCTCTTGCGACCCTCGCGCATCAGCTCGCTGAACGTCACGTCGGTGCGGATCACTTCCGCGACGACCGTCCGGCCGACCGTGCCGTTCGTGCAATGCTTGCAGCCCGGACCCGCGACCCGCACCTGACTGAAGCGCCCGCCGACCGCGCGCATCACGCGCCCGGTCAACGCCGGGTCCATCGTATGCATCACGTCGGCGAACGGCTGTGCGCAGTGGCGGCACAGCAGCTTCACGAGACGCTGACTGATCAAACCCGTGATCAACGTTTCGTCGGTGACCATCGAGATGGGCAACCCCAGATCGATCAGCCGGTCGGCGATCGCGATCGCGCTGTTCGCGTGCACGGTCGTCCACACCTGGTGGCCCGTCATCGACGCGCGCAACGCGCTCTGCGCCGACGCGCGGTCGCGCATTTCGCCGATCATGATGGTGTCCGGGTCGAGCCGCATCGCGTTCGCGATCGCCGCGGCGAACGCAGTCGAACGCGCCTCTTCGCTGTTCGCGTTGACGACGGGCGTCTGTACCGCGCCGGTGATCGGATACTCGACCGGGTCTTCGACGGTGATCACGTGAATCGTGCCGGCCATGTCGCGGATCTGGCCCGCGAGCACGCGCTGCAACGTCGTCGATTTGCCCGAGCCGGTCGGTCCACTGATGATGTTCATTCCGTGCGGCTGCTGCTTGAGCAGCTCGATCATCTCCGACTGCCGCTCGGTGAAACCAAGTTCCTCGAGCGCGGCGGCTTCGCCCGCGTCGTTGTACAGCAGCCGCATCACCATCACGCTGCCGACGCTCGTCGGCGCGGTCGCGATCCGCACACCGAACAGTTTTTCCGGCAGCTTGTCGCGATCGCCGATGCTGGCGTCCTGACGCTCGGTCGGCTTGTACGTGTTGTCCGATACGCTCGCCATCGCCGAATACAGCGTGGCGAGCAGCCGCTCGCCGTACTCGCGCGTCTGCTCGCTGATGCGCACGAGTTCGTTGTGGATGCGAAACAGGATGTCGGTGCTGAAGCGGTTCACACGGATGTGGATGTCCGATGCGCGCTCCGCCGTCGCGCGCGCGATCAGGTTCTTCGCGACCACCTGCATCTGCGTGTGATCGACGCGCTCGCCGGTGCCGTCGCGACGTTGCCCCTGATACGAACGACGCACCGCGTCGAGACCGACGAGCCGCGTCGAATAGCGATAGTTGAGCCGCTCGAGCCGCGCGCAGTACGACAGCACGAACGGATTCATGTCGTGCCCTTCGGCGACGAGCAGCGTGCCGTCGTCGAGCAGGCACAGGAACTTGCGCTCCTCGGCGCTCGCCGCGTATTCGCCCGCGTCGGACAGCGGCCGCGCAGTCGATCGCGGCGTGTCCGCGCGCGCGGGCACGACCATCGGAACGATCGCCGGCACAACGGGCACAAGCGGCGCGAGCGGCACAAGCGGCGGTTCCGCGGACGATGGAGCCGGCGGGATCGAGACGGGCGGCGCCGGCTGCACTGCCGCTGTACCGGCGGCGGTTGCGGGCCCGGCCTTGCTCGCGTCCTGCTTCTGCGCGAGCGCGACGGTCGGCGACAGCAGTGGCGTAACGACGGGTGGCGTCGTCGATGTCACAGCGGGCGCGCTCTGCACGGCCTGGGTCTTCAGCGACGCGATGCTCTTCCTGAGCAGGCCGTTGGCACTGAGTGGGGAAGCCATGATTGCTTACCTCCCGGGCATCGGAATAGTCGGAATCGGCGGCGTACCCATCGACATGCCGGTCGATCCGCTGGTCGCGACCATGCGTGCATCGCGTACGCGCGTCGCCGATACCGTCAGCGTCGTGCGCGTCCCGTGGCTGTCGATCACCACCGCGCCCGGACGGATCGATATGACGCGCATGCCGTTCGGCAGCATGTCGCCGGCGTGCACGTCGACTTCGCTGCTGTCGTTCACGTTGAGCGTCGCGGTCGTCGTGCTACCGAGACTCTGCGTGGCGACCACCGCGATCTCGTCGTTGGTGACCGAGCGTCCCATCTTGCCGAGCGCGTCCTGGCGCGCGGCCACTTCGGCCTGCGCTTCGAGCTTCTTCAATTGCGCTTTCAGAATGACCGTGTCTTCCTGCAGTCCCATCAACTCGCGCGACGCGGCGAGCGCGGCCGGCGATGGCCCGGCATCGGTCGCGGCAGCCGCGGCTTTCGCAGCCGCTGCACCGGATGCCGTCGCGGGACTGTCCGGTCTGACCGTGAGCGGCGTCGACGCGGCCTGCGCATGAGCCAGTACGGGCCACGTCACGCAGCAGACGAGCGCCCACGTGCGTAGCAAACGGTCATTTTTCATATACCTCTCCTTCAATGGACCACTGCCCCGGCTGATACGACAGCTTGTCCAGACGCACACCGGGTTCGTCCAGATAATTCATCAGGTTGCGCGGAGACAGTTCGCCGAGCTGCGCGGAAAAATGCCAGACCTGCCATGGCGGCGCATCGGAGGCGGACTGCCCCGGCGGCCGCTGCAACGTGAAGTGCAGCGGAATGCCGAGCAGCTGGAACGCGGACAGCAGACGGATGCGCACGCCTTGCACGCCGTCGATCGATTCGTCGCCGCCAGGTGGCAACTGGAACGGCGTCACGAGCGACGCGCGATCGCCGGACGGATCGGCGACCGCATGCGGCTCCGCGGCAAGCAGGATCGCCACGTTCGAATCGTTGCGCGACCAGCTGTACGACGCGTTGGTCGGGCGGCACACGTATTCGTCGAGCTGCCAGCCGCCGGGGCCGACCATCTCGAAGTGATCGAGGCAGTAACGCGTGAGCACCGACGGCCGCGCGGTACCCGCCCACGGATGCGGCAGTGGCCGCTTGCTGAGCGCGTCGACCGGATGCAGCAGCATCTGCTGGCGTGCATTGTCGAAGGCGCGTTCGCGCTCGAGGTTCTGCCGGTACGACCGGTACCACAGCGCGCCATAGAGCGCCGCAACGGCCAGCACCGCGACGCCCGCGACGATCGCGAGCCGGCGTTGCTGCGTCTTGCGCGACACCGGCACGAGGTTCAGCCAGCGCGGCAGACTCAGCTTGCCGCCGCGCCGCGGAATCATGTCCTCGATGCGGCGCGGATAGAAATTGTGGAAGCCGCGCGAATCGATACCGGGGTCGCCGATCACCACGTTCCAGCCGCCCAGGCTGTAGTCGCTGTTCAGCCGCTCGAACACTTCGTCGCTCGTGCCGATCCAGTCGCCGTTCGGCAGGAACGCGCCGTCGCGCACCGCGAAATACGCCCAGCGTCCGTCCGGCAGACTGAATGCGCCGAGCCAGTTCGGCGCGGGCTGCTGACGGCCTTCGTAGAACGCGCCCTCGGTGGCGATCGCTTTCGACACCAGCGCGCCGAGCGACGGCAGGCCGAACTGCGCGCCTTCGCGCGTGCTCGCGAAGCCCGCGCCCGCGAAGCTGCGATCGATGCGCAGCACCATCGCATCGAAGTTCAGCCGGGTCGCGAGTTCGACCGCTTCGGTGCGCAGTTCGTGGCGCCTCGACAGCGATTGCCAGAACAGACCGCAGACAAAACGGTAGCGGTCGATCTGGATGATTTGCGTCGCCATGATCTTGTCGGTCCGTGCGGGATCAGGCGCCGCTCATCGTCACCGGCGAGATCAGGATCACGATCACCTCTCTCGAACGTTGCGCGGTGTACCCGCCGCCGAACGCGAAGTTCGCGGGCGTGCCGATGCCGCTCTGACTGCCGTTGTCGACGACGCCTTCGTAGCCGCCGATCATCAGTGTCTGCCCCGACTTCATCGAAATGCGCTGCATGAAGTTACGCGTGTCGACGGTCGGCAGCTGGATCTGCTCGGCATTGGAGCCGGTCCCGCTCGAGAACGGCACCAGTGACGTCAGCGACGAGATGTTCGTATAGAACTGCATCATCACCGTGCCATCGTCGAGGATGTGCGGCAGCAACGTCAGGTTGAAACCCGTCGTCACCGTGCCCGGCGTGAGCGACGTCTGACTGCCGACGTTGGCCGTGTTGGTCGTCGAAATCTGCGCGAGGTAGCTCTGCTGTGTCGCGACCTGAACCGGCACCGGCTGGTCGTTCAACGTCGTCACCGATGCCGACGTCTTGCGCCGCACGGTGCCCTGATCGGACAGCGCGCTGATGACCGCGGAGGTCGTATCCGCGCGGCTGTTCGGCGAGATGACCGTGGCCGAGACGGTGCCGTTCGCGCCAGTCGCGGCGTTCGGCGCGCCGGTCAATGCGGTGAACACGCTGTTGCCGAACGAGAACTGCGTGCCGAGCGCCTGGTACACCGCGTGCCAGTTGATGCCGTAGCTGTCGTCGGCCGACAGCGTCACCGACAGCACCGTCACGTTGACCAGGATCTGCCGCGACAGCACGCGGTTTTCCTGCTCCATGAATGCGCCCACGCGGTCGAGTACATCCGGCGTGTCGGTCACGGTGATCGAACCGGTCGCCGGCGAAGGCACGACCGAGCCGGAAGGAGACAGCATCGCCTTGATCGTCGCCTGCAGGCTGCCGTAGACGGACAGCGACGCGTTCATCGCAGTGTTCGCGGTGTTGTCGGACGAGATCGACGGCGACGAACCCGAGCCGCCTCCACCGCCACCCACCGCGCCGCCGCCCGCCCCACCACCACCGCCACCGGCCCCACCACCACCACCGCCCGACCCGCCGCTGTTGCTCGCACCGCTGTTCACGTAGGTCTCGAGCTTCGAATCGCCGGGCAACGCGGACACCTGGAACACCCGCGTATCCGTGTAGTAGAAAATGATCGAGCCGTCCGCGTACTTCCAGTAGACGCCGAAGCGCGCGGTCGCCGCATCGAGCAGACCGCGCAGGTCGCCGTGCGCATACACGATATGCATCGCGCGTCCGTCGCCAGACGCGACACCGCCGCGCGAGGAACCCGGCGACGGGCTCTGCAGCAATCCGGTCGGCAGCGGCGGCAGACCCGGGTAAGCCGCGGCGCCCGGGCTCGCGCCCGTCGCGGCGACGCCGCCTTGCGCGGCATTCGCCGCAGCGTCGTCGGCGCCCGATGCGACCTTCACCGGCATGTGCGTGAGACGCGTGATCCGGTCGGCAAACGCGCGCAACGAATCGACGGTGCCGTCGAAGCTCGCTGGCTCGTTGAACACGCCGGGCAAGGTCGTCACCTTGGCGATCTTCAGCGTATTGCCGGAGAGCCACAGCTGATCGCTCACGACGACCGCATCGGTATCGTGCTCGCGGTTCTCGCCGCGATGGCTGGCGTCGAGCAGATTCTGCGAGTGCGAGAGGTCGGCCTGGCTGTCGTGACGGACGCCTTGCAGCAGGCCGGTACAGCCGGTCAGCAGGCCAAGCGAAACGCCGAATGCGGCGAAATGCTGGAGTGCGCGCATCAGCTTGCTCCCTTTGCGGTGATCCGCAACACGTGGTTGCCCTTGTACATGAGCGCCTGGATCGGCACGTCCGAATGGCTCAGCGCATCGACGACTGAATGAAGCGCCTGTTCGAAGGTGCCGTGGATCGTCGCGGTCGCGTCGATCGAAAAATCGGTTGGCACCGCCCAGATGAATTGCCAGCCCGCGTCCTTCGCCCAGCGCGCGAGAGCGTTGCGCACGGAGCCGTCGGACTGACGCAAATCCCAAACTGTGATACCGGAGTCGATATCGCTCGATGCGGGTGCGGCTATCGGTACGGCCGCTGTGGCGGGAATGGGAGTGGGCGCGAGACCTGATGGCTGCGTCGAGACGTCGACGGTGAGCGGCATCGGCTGCGGCTGCGGCTGCGGTTGTCGTTGTGGTTGTGGTTGGGATTGCGACGCTTGCGCCTGAACCGGCATTTGCGCCTGTGCGGCATAGGATTGCGGCTTCATCGAAGCCGACGATGCGGCGACGCTCGCTGCGTTCGATACAACCGGTTTCGCTGCGACGGCATAGCTCGCGGGGATGATTGCAGGTGCAGCCGCCGGTGCAGCCGTATGCATCACGCTCGACGCATCCATGAGCGGCGGTGTAGCCATCGGCGCAACCGGCTGCATCGCGTACTGCCCTACCGGTGAAGCCGGTCGCGTGGGCAGCGGTGCAACCGCGCTCACGGTAACGAGATGCAGATCGGTGTTGACGCGTGCCTGCAGCGAGCGGTTACCCGACAGGATCTCGCCGAGCGCGTCCACGAAAGACTGGTCGCCGCGCCAGCTCACCCGAATGTCGGCCCATGTGCCTGCGTTCGGCACGTTGACGCTGTAGCTCGGCGGCACGATCTGCTCGAGCGCGCGCAGCAACGGCACGGCGTGACCCGCCACTCTCACCCTGTCACCGGCATGCCGGCTGCCCTCTACGACTACCTGCGGCCCCGGCACTGCGGCCCGGGCGCCTGCAGTCCACGCACAGCCCAGGGACAGCGCCACCCATACTCCTGCCGTTAGCTTTCGCATACCGTCTTCGCCTTCTCTCTTGCCTTGTTTTCGTCGTGCCCCTTGAGCGAACCTTTACGGCGCGCACAGGAATACCCGGCTGCCCCCCACGCCATGCTGCTCTCTCAGGTATGTTCTTGACGCGCCCCGTCTGGCGGAACTGCGCCGAATGCACCGCGCGACCAAGCCCTCGCGCGAGACGCATCTTGATGAATTCCTATGTGCCCTGCAGACCTGTTCGACGGTGCGAATCCGGGCGCTCGATGCACCACCTGGATTCGCGGGACTCAAGAGACCCATGCCTCGGTGAAACACACTTAATACCGAGAACACCTGGCCCGCGAACAATATTCCCCATGACAAAGGATTCCGCGTGTTGGCAAATTGAAAGTAAATTCCGGGAGGCGAAAGCGGCCTCTTGGTCGCGTTTACGGCAGCGCACGGTAGACCTTTAATTAAAGCAATAGAGACCGCTGTACGGCCACTGCAAAAAATATCCGATAGAAATACTGTGTGAGCAATAGTGTGATACGGGCAGCCCACTCGCGCGGGCAACCGCATGCCGCATGCACTGAAGCTTCGGCACCACACGCCAGTCTCACTGCACTGCGGTGATGCCAATCGTGCACGAGTCTTGCGAATCGCACCGCGACCCGCTGTTTAACATTTCATCGCACCGTCCCCTACCCTGTACATCCGCTGCCGGGCCCGGACTCCCGCCCGACAATAATGCAGAAAAAAAGAAAAGTAATCTCCGATAAGCTGGCAGGCAGGTCAATGCGGACATCTATGCGCAATAACTCGAATCCTGTACGCCCCATAAGATATCAAGAGCGTAATGCCAAATGATGACGTATGCGAACAAATCCGCGCACGCCATTGCAGCGGGTATTCGTTAATGGTCCGGACTTCGACCGCGGTGAATGAGAGGCCGTATTGGCCCCGGACTTCGCGCGTGAAGTAGCCCGTGGTGTCCGATCGACGCGACAGACGCCGTCACCCGACTTATTTGTTAGCAACCCGAATCAGTCCTGGGTTCCGGACGGGGTACAAGAGGTTCGCGAGATGGATTCCGGACGCGCCCGGCGACCGTCCGGGTCCGAAGAGAACACACGCGACTGCACAGTAGCGCAACGGGCGATGCACGCGCGACAAATTCTCCCGCGTCCCAGATATCGAACATGCGACGACTCTTACAGTGGCCTGCATGCCGTCGATGTTCGTCGCGTCGTGCGACCCGTCTCATACGCCACGAAACGGCGACAGGAAGTTTTGTTCCGCACCACGAACGCCATCGCACCGCAAACCACATCGCACCCCGCTTCGCATTTCGTTCCCGCGATTCGCAGCGCGGTCGAGCCCACCCGAACGCCGCTGCTACATTGAATTCGGGATCGACGATGGGCGAGCTCCACGAGCGTCCCCCCCTCCTTCTGCTTCGAAGGGGGCACCTTAATTCGATAAATAGGGAAACGAAATGAGCTTCCTCGGAAACGTACTGGGTGGGATCGGCAAGGACATCGGCAAAGCGGTAGGCGGTGTCGTCGGTGGGATCGGCAAGGTGGCCGAAGGTGCTGGCGACCTGGCGAAAGGCGCGCTGACCCTCAACCCGAAAGAGATGTTTAGCGGCGTGAAGGAAGCCGGCAGCGGGGCGTTCAGCACCGCGAAAGGCGCGGTCGAACTCACGCCCGAAGGACTCGAGTCCAGCGCGGCGAACAACCTGCTCGAGGGCGCGGTCGGCACGTTGACCGGCAACGGCAACAAGGGCTGAACGGCATCATGGAAATCGCCGAAACGCTCCGCGCAACCGATGCGGCCTCGATGGGCAACGCAATCGTCGAACACATCCGGGAGAACCGGCTGGACGAAGCGGAAGCGCTTCTTCAGGAACTCAACGAAGCGCATCCTGCATCGAAGGACCTGCTGGTCTTTCCCGTGATGATCGCGATTCAGCGTGGACTCCTCACGGAGGCCTGGCAACTCGTCAACGGGTTGCCCGACGACCAGTGTCCCGAGTTGAAGGCGCTGTGTCTGAGGCGATTGAACGACCCGACCTGGTACGGTTATGCGGAATCGTGCGTGGATCACCCCGATCCCTACGTGCGCAAGGCGATGCGCAACCTGCTCGGCCGCTCCGGGGAAGACGACATCCATCCTCTGCTGCGATGAAGGCGGCGCTCGCGCAACCACGGACCGGCCGCATGCGGTACGACCGGTCCGCCGTCACGCGACGTCGTCCGTCGTCTTAACACTGCCTCAACGTCGGCTGACGTTCCGACGCTCCGACGCTCCGACGCGGATTCTCCGATCGCAGCGACATCGCATCCCGCGAAGCCCGACGCATATCGCGCTGCAGCACACATTCATGCGGCGCCATTCGAGTACGGCGTCCTTGATCATCCACGCAACACACCCTAAGCTTGCGGCATTCCGCTGTTCACGGAGCGCTCGCGCAGGCTTCGTGCGCACGCTGCAACGTGGCGTCCGCGTACCCGTGGAGCGTCGCGAGGGCCGACATCCCGGCCCGCTCAACCCCGACTGGAGACCCTCGATGTCGCTACCGCGGCCGACGGGGCCGGTAATCGCATTCGGCTGCTACCGGCTATTGCAGGCCCCTGTTCGCCTCGTCGCCGGCGGCGTGCCCGTCGACATCGGTGCCCGTGCGCTCGACATCCTGGCCGCGCTCGTCGACGCGCAGGGCCGGCCGGTGCCGCACGCCGCGCTTGCCGAACGCGCATGGCCCGGCACCGCGGTCGACGCGAACACCGTGCAGTCGCAAGTCTCCGCATTGCGTCGCGCGCTCGGCGCGGATCGCGATCTGATCGTCACGGTGCCCGGCTACGGCTATCGCTTCGCCGCACCTGCGCACACGCTCGACCGCGACACGCCCAGCGTAGAACCGTTCACCGTTGCCGCCGTGCATCCGTTGCAATCCGTGTCCGCGGCCGGACAGTCGCAACCGGTGCCCGCGCTGCGGATGCCCGCCCGCGCGACGCCGTTCGTCGGCCGGCATGCGGAACTGTCGGAACTGCTCGGCCTCGTGTCGACGACACGCGTCGTGACGCTGACCGGCGCACCTGGTCTCGGCAAGCGCCGGCTCGCGCACGAGGTCGCGCGGCGCCTCGCGGCGCACGTGCCCGACGGCACGTATGCGGTCTCTTTTTCGTCGCATTTGCAACCGGACAGCCTCGCCGATAGGCTCGCGCTCGAATTGCGCGTGCCGGCCGAACCCGGCGCGACGACGCTCGAGCGGCTAACGTCGGCGATCGGCACGCGACGTCTGCTGCTGATCGTCGACTGCTGCGAGCGGCTCGGCCCGGCCGCCGCGTTTCTGCTTGGCGCGCTCGTCGACGCAGCGCCGAACCTGCGCGTGATCGTCACCGCGAGCCACCCGCTTCTCATCGACCGCGAGGGCGTCGTGTCGCTCGGGCCGCTGCGCACACCGACGGAGATGTTCGTCGACGCCGCCGAGGCGCGCGAGTTCGACGCGCTGCGTCTGCTGTTCGCGCGTTTCGCCGTGCTGTTCGATACACCGGGCCATACACCGTCGCGACGCAGCCGTGCCGAAGCCGATCTCGTCATCGCGTTCGATACCGCATGCATCGCGCCCAACACGCTTGCCGCCGCCGCGCTGATCGCGTGCCGGCTCGACGGCGTGCCGCTCGCGCTCGAACTCGCGGCGGCCGCGATCGTGCGCCAGACATCGCCGGACCGGCCGCTCGACGCCGCGATCCGCGCATTCGCACGCGATCTCGATGCCCCGGCTGTGCGACGCAGCGACATTGCACCGGTCGCCGCAGTGCTCGACCTGCAGATGCCCGCGCTCGACGATGCCGCCCAAACGATGTTCAGACGACTCGGCATTTTCCCGGGCGAATTCACACGCGACGCGGCGATTCGGTTACTCGAAGCGTTCGACGCGGCACAGGGTCCGCTTGCCGCACGTGACGCGGACGGCACGAACCACACGGAGCAATACGCGGAACAATACGCCGTGCAGCTCGATGCATTGCTCGACGCGAGCCTCGTCGAACGCATCGAAGGCAGTGGCGACGCGACGCTGCGCCTGCACGGCCAGGTGCGTCTCTTTGCGCGCGACCTGCTGTGGCATCACGGCGAGTTCGAGCGCGCGGCGGCCGCACACGCGCTGTCGCTTGCGCCGCGACTCGCGACCAACAGCCAGCGCGCGGGACGTATGCCCAAGGACGCAACGGACCGCACGCTGCTCGACGATCTGCGTGCGGCGCTCGAGTGGGCAATACAAGGCGACCGCATCGACGTCGCGATCGCGCTGCTCGACGGATCGCAGCGGCTATGGCGTTCGCTCGCGCTCGCGCACGAATACCTGCGTGCGATCCGCGCGGCGCTCGCGCGCGTCGATGCCAGCGTGCCACGCCGCATGCGCGACGAACTGCGGCTGCACATCGCGCTCGCTCATGCGTTACCGCTCGCACACGCGCCGCTCGACGAAATCATCGCCGCGTGGCAGCAAGCCTACGACCTCGCGAACGCGTGTGCGGACAGCACGTACCGGCAGCACGCGCTGGCCGGGCTGATCGCGTGCTTCGCGGGCGCCCGCGACCTCGATCGCGCGACCGGCGAGAACGCCACCAACAACGCAACCGGCACGCACAATGGCCGCGTAGAACAGGCAAGCAGACTCGCGGGACAACGCTAGCGCGCGGCCCCGCTCGTGCTGACAATCGCCGTCAATCCCCCGGGCTATACGCGTCGAGCAGCTTCAGCGTCACGCCGTTGGTCCAGCCAAAGCCGTCCTGCAGCGGATATTCGCCGCCGCCTCCACCGCCTGTCCCCGCCCCTTCGACGATGTATTTCTCGACGAGCTTCTGCTGCGAGCCGTACACGTTTTTCACGTCGGCGAGAAAGCGCGTGCCGATCTGCTGCGCAAGATCGGCACGGCCATAACGCTTGAGGCCCGTGATCGCGATCCAGTGCAGCGGCGCCCAGCCGTTCGGCGCATCCCATTGCTGGGTGGTGTTATACGTCGACGTCGCAAGGCCGCCTGGCTGGAGCAGCACCGACTGCACCACCTGCGCCGTTTTCTGCGCGCGGTCCGGCCACGCAACACCGACGAACAGCGGATAGAGCATCGCGGGCGTCTGGTTGTCGCGTTGCTTGCCGAGCTGCCAGTCGTAGTCGCCGTAGTAGCCATTGCTGTTCCACAGATACCGGTTGATCCCCTCGGCACGCTTCGCCGCCTTGCCGATGAACTGCACGACGCAGAGAAAATCGCGCGCCTCGCCGCAGCCGCGCGCGATCGTCGTCTCGAGATGGAACATCAGGCTGTTCAGATCGACCGGCACGATCGACGTGGTGCGCACCGTCGCCAGGTTCTGGTTGTCACCGAACCAGCGCGAGCTGAAGTCCCAGCCGCTTTCGGCCGTCGCGCGCAGATCGCGGTACACGTCCGCCGGCGGACGGCCGCTCGTCTGCGCGGTCTGGACGTCTTCCAGATACGACTCGTCGCGTGGTGTGTCGAGCGCATCCCAGTAGCGGTTGAGCACGGTGCGGTCCGGCAGCACGACGACGTTGCGCGTCGCGCTGCCTGGCTGCGTCGACGACGCGCCCTGCATCCAGTACCCATACTCCTTGCGCAGTTCCGGCAGGTACTTCTGATAGACGCGGTTGCCCTCCTGCTGCGCGGCCAGCTCGACCATGAACGAGAAGAAAGGCGGCTGCGAACGGCTCAGGTAATAGGTGCGATTGCCGTTCGGGATATGGCCGTACGTGTCGATCATGTAAGCGAAGTTGTCCAGCATGTCGTCGACGAGATCTTCGTGGCCGGACTCCTGCAAGCCGAGCATCGTAAAGTAGGTGTCCCAGTAGTAGCCCTCGCGAAAACGGCCGCCCGGCACCACGTACGGCTTCGGCAGCGGAATCAGCGAGCTGTAGTCGGGCGCGCTCGTCGTGGTGCGGGTGAGCGCGGGCCACAGCCAGTCGATGTGCTCGCGCAGCGTCTGGCCCGCGGGCGGCGTCACGCTCTGATCGGGTGGCGGCGTGAAGTACTGGTTGACGAACGCCAGCAGCGAGAAGTTCGGCTGGTTCTTCGACGCCTCGTAGGCCTGCAGGATCGTCGCGGGATCGGTCTTCGGCGTCGCGTCGACGAAGGTCTTCTGGTCCGGATAGATCTGCGCGGTCTGCACCGCGACGAACAGGTCGCCGTACAGCTGGTCGGGCGGCGCCGGCAGCGTGCTGCCGACCTGCGTGTCGGCGGCACACAGGCCCGCGTAGCCCGCGCACCACGCGAGTGCGGTGAACGCGACGGCCCGCCGCATCGCGGACGATCGGAACACGGGGACGGCAGGTTCGGAATGGGTAATGAAACCGGACGAATCCGGACCTGTATCGATATGCGACGGGACGCTCATGTCTCCTCCTGTGTCGATGGGAGTTAGCGCTTTAGCGCCGTACTCCGGCGTCGACCATGCAAGATAGTTGCGGGAAGGTGGATAGCCTGACTGCGGCCGGGCTGGTCTCGTCACGCAAACGGCGCGGCACCCGCGGTGCGCTGCATGCGCCAGTGCTACGGCGCGCGCCTCTCGTGGCGGGGAACCGCGAGCATCGCACGGGCGCGCTGCAGGATGCAATCGTGCGCCGCACGCACTATGCTCAATGCATCCCACGACTACGGGAATCGGGTAACGGCCGTCGTCGTGCCGCGGCCAGCCTGCACAAAATGCGCCAGCAAGCGGCCCGAAACGTGCGTCCGCGCACACACCGCCCGCGGTGTCGCGGCCACGATACGACGTGCAGTCGCAGCAATACTGCTTCGCTACAATGGACGAGTCTTCCCGCTCGAAGACGCCCCGCCGCGTGACCACCCCGTCGCGTCGGTTCGATGCACCACTGGCTCCGGTGATTCTCATGAACGATTCACGCGATCAGGTGCTTTACATGCGCTTCGGCACCGCCAGCCCCTGCTGGCGGCTCGCCGGCGACAGCAACGCACTCGAGCTGACCCATGTGAGCGGACCTGGGCCAGCGGACGCCGCGATCGCCCTGTCCGCCTATCAGGCCTCGCAGATCCGCGCGCTGACCGGCGTCACGTCGCATCTGCAGCTCGACGTGCGGCTGTCCGGCGTGCCGCTAAGGCTGCATCTGGTCGGCAAGAAGCTGGGCGCGGGCATCTGGGCCGGCACCGCGTCCGCGTTCGACGACACCGAATCGGTCGCGCGCGATCTGGTGCACGGCCTGGCGTTTGCGGAACAGGTCGTGTCGGAAGTGAATTCGGTCGTCGTGATCGTCGACCGCAACGGCCGCATCCAGCGCTTCAACCGGCTCGCGGAAGAACTCACCGGCCTGCGCGAGGAAGAGGTCATCGGGCGCAACGTTTGGGCGCTGTTCATGTCGTCGGCGGCGGGCGCCGCGTCGAGCCAGAACATCTCCGACTTCTACAGCCGCGGCGTGTCGTACGAAGTGGAGCGGCTCGTGAATACGGTGCACGGCGAGCGGCTTTTCCTGTTTCGCAACAAGTTCGTGCACAGCGGCAGCGGCGTCGACGAGCAGTTCCTGATCTGCTCGGGCACCGACATCACCGAGGAACGCCGCGCGCAGGCCCGCCTGATCGAACTCGCGAACACCGATTCGCTGACCGGCCTCGCGAACCGCAACGCGATCCAGGACCGCATTCGCACGGCGATCGCAAATGCGGTCGCGGGGACGTCGGTCGGCATCCTGTTCCTGGATCTCGACAACTTCAAGAAGGTCAACGATCACTACGGCCACGTGTTCGGCGACCGGCTGATCAAAGACGTGTCTGCCGCGATACGCCTGTGCCTGAACGACGACGACGTGCTCGCGCGGCTCGGCGGCGACGAGTTCATCGTGCTCGCGACGCGCGCCGATGCGCCGACGCTCGAAGCGACCGCGCAGCGCATCCTGGAGCGGATGCGCACGCCGTTCGGCCTCGGGCTCGTCGAGGTGTACACGGGCTGCTCGATCGGCATCGCGATGTACCCCGAGCACGGCGACTCGCTCGAATCGGTGATCCGCTCGGCCGATACCGCGATGTACGTCGCGAAGGACGAAGGCAAGCGCACCTATCGGGTGTTCTCGCCGGAGATGGACCGCAAGGTCGCCGAGTATATGTGGCTCGACACGAACCTGCGCCGCGGCCTCGACGAAGGCCAGCTGACCCTGCACTATCAGCCGAAAATATCGCTCGCGAGCGGCGCGGTCGAAGGCGTCGAGGCGCTGGTGCGCTGGAATTCGCCGGAACGCGGACTGATCATGCCCGCCGAATTCATCCGCTACGCCGAGGAGTCGGGACTGATCGGGCCGCTCGGCCGCTGGGTGATGGAGACGGCGGCGGTACAGGCCGCGCAGTGGCACGCGTGCGGGCTGAACCTGCGCATCGCGATCAACGTGTCGCCGCGGCAGCTCGCCGATACCGCCATCGTGCGGCACTTCGTCGAAGCGTTGCGGCACGCGGCGCTCGATGCCTGCCTGCTCGACATCGAGCTCACCGAAAGCTGCCTGATCGAGGACGAAACGGCGGCGATCGCAGTGATCGAACGGTTCCGCGCGCTCGGCGCGCAGGTGCATCTCGACGATTTCGGCACCGGCTATTCGTCGCTGTCTCAGCTCGGCCGCATTCCGCTCGACGCGATCAAGCTCGACCGCAGTTTCGTGCATTTGATCGGCCAGAACCGCAAAGCGCAGGCGCTCGTACGTTCGATGGTCGCGGTCGCGCACGAACTCGATTTCGAAGTGGTCGCGGAAGGCATCGAGAACGAAACCGACGAGGCCTTCATGAAAAGCGTCGGCGTCGAACATCTGCAAGGTTTTCTGTATGCGCAGCCGATGCCGGCCGCGGCGT
The DNA here is from genome assembly GCF_050742655.1 of Paraburkholderia sp. GTDB lineage: Bacteria > Pseudomonadota > Gammaproteobacteria > Burkholderiales > Burkholderiaceae > Paraburkholderia. The sequence goes on from NZ_JBOIGG010000002.1 coordinate 449,534, forward strand.
TCGAGCAATGGCTGCGTGAGCGGCACAAGCTTCGATTGATCGCTTGAACTGATTGAGTCCCGCGCTGCGGCTTAGGCCGCAGCGCGTCCCTCACGCGAAGCTCGCGCTCGGGCTTTCCCGCAGACTCGACGTGCGCCGGTTCTGCAGCACGACGAGCCGCTCCATGAACGCGAGGTCTTTCTCCTCGATCGAGAACGCGGACTCCACCCAGTCCTCGGTGATCTCCATCAGTTCCGCGCGCGTGAGCCGCAGCACCCGCTGCCGCGCGCGCACCATCGCGCGAATGCCGTTCAGCTTCGGCTTGAGCGTGTCGATAAACGTGCGCGTCGCCATGTAGCCGTCGCCCGGCTCGAACAACTGGTCGACGAGCCCCTTGCCCGCGTGCCATTCGGCCGTGTGCGATTCGCCGATGCCGATCAGTTCCTCGGCGAGCCGCATCCCCGATTTGCGCGCGACGAGCGAGTAGCCGCCCATCCCCGGAAACAGGTTGAACGCGATCTCGGGGAAACCCATCCGCGCGTCGTTCTGCGCAAGCAGGAAGTGATGCGCGAGCGCCGCTTCGAAGCCGCCGCCGAGCGCGGTGCCCTCGACCATTGCGATCGAGATTGCGCCGGTGTCGAAGCCGCGCGCGGCGGCATGCACGCAGTCGACGCACGCGCGTGCATACGCCATCAGCGCCTGGCGTTTGCCCGAGCGGATGGTCTCGGCAAAAAAGTCGAGATCGCCGCCGACGTTGAACATCGTCGGGATCAGCGAGCCGGTGACCCAGAAGTCGATCGGCAGGCCGCTTGCTCTCGCCGCGTGCGCGAGCGCGAGGATGTCGTGAACAAGTTCGAGGTTAAAACACGGACGGGGCTGCGCGCGCAGCATCATCCACATGATGTTCCGTCCTTCTTCGTAGTACGCGGAAATCTGCGTCAGATTTCCGGCCTCGTGAAACAGACGGCAGGCGTGATGACTATCCAGATTCATTTTGGTCGTTCCTCTAGGGATTAACGAGGTACAGCATGACGAGCCTAGATCAGACCGAAAATGGACGTGGCGGGATGGCGAACACTGCAGTGCAACGACGCAGGAATTGCGTCGCGCAATGGGGGATGGCGCACGGACGGCGGGGGGCGGAACGGGGATGCCCGGTTTCGAGGCTTCGGATGGGTGAAGTCCGCCGCCTTATCGGGGCGGCGGACCAGCGGCATGAATGCTCAGTGCATTTCCTTCGCCCATCCATCGACCTGCGCGGCCGGCATCCCGACGGCGAGCGCCGCGTCGCACATCTGCCGCCACGTGGCCGGATCGACCGGTACGCCGTGCACCTCGCGCTGCGCACGCATCACGCGCTCCGGTTCGCCCGGCTCGTAGATGCGCTCGTTGCCTGCGGCCAGCGGCGACGCCTTCACCCACTCGACGAACGCGTCGGCTTCCGCTTCGGCGTTCGGTGCATCGAACGCGGCGGGATTCACGATCACCGACAGCATGCAGTTGATGATCGCGCGGGTGTGCTGCACCGTGTCCGCGTGCGTCGTGAACCCGCCCGACAGCGCGCCGCCGAAGATCTCGCACATCGCCGCGAGACCGAAGCCCTTGTGGCCGCCGAACGGCGTCAGCGAACCGAACGGCGCTTCGTGCATCACCTTCGGCTCGACCGTCGGCCGGCCTTCGTGATCGATCAACGCGCCGACGGGCGTCTCTTTGCCCATGTTGTACGCGACGCGCGTCTTGCCGTACGCGATCGTGCTGGTCGCGAAGTCGAGTACGAGCGGTGGCCGGCCCGTGCGCGGAAATGCCGCGCAGAACGGATTCGTGCCGATGCGCCGGTCGGCGCCGCCGAACGGCGCGACGAGTGGATCGCCGGCGACGTTGACGAAGTGAAACGACACGAGGCCCGCGCGTGCGCACTGCTCGGCCCAGTGTCCAATACGGCCGATGTGGTGCGCGCCGCGCAGCGCGACCGCACACACGCCAAGCTGCTGCGCGCGCTCGATGCCGCGCTCCATCGCCTCGTACGCGACGACCTGGCCGAAGCCCATCACACCGTCGAGCGTCAGCACCGCGCCTGCGTCGCGCACCACCTCCGCATGCAGGTTCAGCTTCAGCTCGCCGTCGCGCAACGACTCCACGTAGCGCGGGATCATCCCGACGCCATGCGAATCGTGGCCGGCCAGGTTCGCGGCCAGCAGATGGTCGGCGACCAGTTCCGCTTCACGCGGCGCACTGCCGGCCTGCTCCCAGATCGCGCGGACAAACGCATGCAGACGGTCGACGGGAATGCGTGGAGCGGAGGCGGTAGAGGACGTGGCGTTAGCGTTCATTCGGCAGGATCGGTGAGAAGGTTCGGGAGAGCTTTGTAGCGCAGGGCAGCGTGCCTATGTGCGGCACGGCCCCTTACCGATGATGGATAAAGCAGCGCCGGCCCGCGACGCGACTGCACTGCGCTGCGGACCGGATCTCGCGACGCTCACTGCGCGGCGGCGATCACTTCGGCGACCGCGGCGGTCAGCTTGCGGCCGTACGGCACGTGCAGGAATTCGTTCGGACCGTGCGCGTTCGACTTCGGCCCGAGCACGCCACACACCATGAACTGCGATTGCGGGAAGCCTTCCTTCAGCACGTTCATCAGCGGAATCGTGCCGCCCTGGCCGATGTACGCGACGTCCGCGCCGTAGTGCGTGCGCGACGCGTCGTTCAATGCCGTCGCCAGCCACGGTGCGACATCCGGCGCGCTCCAGCCGGTGGCCGCGCCGGCATCCGGCTTGAACGTGACCTTCGCGTTGTACGGCGGATCGAATTCGAGCAGCGCCTTCAGTTCGGCGACGGCCTTCGCGGCATCGATCAGCGGCGGCAACCGCAGCGACAGCTTGAACGCGGTGCGCGGCCGTAGCACGTTGCCCGCGTCGGCGAGCGCCGGCAAACCGGACGCACCCGTCACCGACAGCGACGGACGCCACGTCGAATTGATCAGCGCTTCCTGCGGATCGGTCGTGGTGGGCAGCACCGGACGACCGTCCTGGCCGCATGCCCACGGCACGCTCTTCCATACGCTGTCGCCGAGAATCTGCGCGGTCGCCTCGGCTTCGCGCAGACGCTGCGACGGCACCGGACAATGAAAGCCCTTCGGCAGCAGATTGCCGTCGGCCGCATCTTCCAGACGCTCGAACAGCTGCCGCATGATGCGGAAGCTCGATGGCGCGATGCCGCCGTAACCGCCGGAGTGAATGCCTTCGTCGAGCACCTGGACTTCGAGATCGCCGGAGACGAGGCCGCGCAGCGATGTGGTGAGCCATAGCTGATCGTAGTTGCCCGCGCCCGAGTCGAGGCACACGACCAGCGACACCTCGCCGAGCCGTTCGCGCAACACGTCGACGTAGGGCAACAGATCGTAGCTGCCGGATTCCTCGCAGGTTTCGATCAACCCGACGCAACGCGGCCGTTCGATGCCCTGTGCGTCGAGCGCGGCTAGCGCCGTGACGCTTGCGTAGATCGCATAGCCGTCGTCGGCACCACCGCGACCATAGAGCTTGCCGTCCTCGAGCTTCGGCGTCCACGGACCGAGGTCGTTGCGCCAGCCGGAAAACTCCGGCTGCTTGTCGAGGTGACCGTACAGCACGATCGTTTCGGTGCTGCCTGAGCGAGTCGCCGGCGACTCGAAGAAAATCACCGGCGTGCGGCCCGGCAGACGCACCACTTCGAGTTTCAGACCGCGCACCGGCTGCTGCTCGACCCACGCGGCGGCGTCCGCGACGACGCGCTCGATGAAACCGTGTTTGGCCCAGTCGGGATCGAACGCGGGACTCTTGGCCGGCACCGCGATGTAGTCGGTCAGCGCCGGCACGATTTCGTCGTTCCATTTGCGGTCGACGAACGCGCGCAGTGCGTCGTGGTCGACCTGGCGGGTGGGTTGGGTGGTGTCGTCGGTAATCATGCTGGCGGTCCGGGGCGTTCAAAACGAACATCATAGACCGGTTGAATCGCGGCGTTAACTGTCCCCCTGCGAGGCGACGTGCGCCGCCTCCGCCGAAAGCGAAACGAATCAGACCGACAGCAGATCGACAACCACGCACCCGCCGCGCGACAATCACACCGTACGAACCCCGCGGAGAGCGCAGTCATGATGAGCAGTCTCGTCGTTCAGGCCGTCGCGGCAATCGCAGCGTTGGCGCTGTACTTCCTGCCGTCGATCCTCGCCGATCGCCGCAAGCGCCACGACGCGCTGACGATTGCGCTCTTTAATGCGTGCGTCGGATGGACCGTGCTAGGCTGGCTGCTCGCCCTCTACTGGGCGTGGCAGCCGAATCCGCCGCGCAATCTCGCGGGCGACGTCGTCGAGAAGCGGCGCATCGTGCGCATGCGCACATTTTCCAAGTCGCTGCTCGACCACGTGAACGCACGCGTCAGGCGATCGCGGCCGCCGGAATGAATGTGCGCCTGAACGAGTACCGCGTGTGTGCGAGGTACCGAGCGGTGCGCGCCCGACCGCGGAGAACCCTCGATGCATGCAACACCGTTCCAGATTGCCGTTCCCGATTCCGAACTCGCCACGCTCGCGCAGCGCCTGCGTCATACCCGCTGGCCGGACGAGTACGCAGACGAACCGTGGGCGCTCGGTACCGACATGGCGTGGCTGCGCGATTTCGTCCACTACTGGGCGACCGGCTACGACTGGCGCGCGGCCGAACAGCGGCTGAACGCCGAGCCGCAGTTCATCGCGCGGCCCGGCGGTCTGCGCATCCACTATCTGCATCGTCGCGGCACCGGACCGAAGCCCTACCCGCTCGTCGTCACGCATGGCTGGCCCGGCTCGTTCGTCGAGTTCCTGCCGCTGCTCGAGCATCTGTGCGACCCGGCTTCGGTCGGCGCCGATCCCGCCGATGCGTTCGACGTCGTCGTGCCGTCGCTGCCCGGCTTCGGTTTTTCGGAGCGCCCGTCACGGCCCGGCACGTCGGCAGTCCAGACCGCCGACCTGTGGGCCGAACTGATGCGCGGCCTTGGCTATGAACGCTTCGGCGCGCAAGGCGGCGACCTCGGCGCCTATGTGTCGATCGAACTCGCGCGGCGGCATCCGAAAAACGTCGACGGAATTCATCTGAATTTTCTGCCGAGCTCGTACGACCCATCGCTCGATGCGGCCGCGCCGCTCACCGACGCCGAATGCGCGTTCCTCGACGAGAAGACGCAATGGGCCGCGCTCGAAGGCGGCTACGCGCACGTGCACAGCACGAGGCCGCAGACCGCGTCGTATGCGCTGAACGATTCGCCGGCCGGGCTCGCCGCGTGGATCGTCGAGAAATTCCGCGCGTGGAGCGATTGCGACGGTGACATCGAACGCGCGTTCAAGAAGGACGAGCTGCTGACCAACCTGTCGCTGTACTGGCATACGCAGACCATCGGCTCGGCGATGCGCTTCTACTGGGAGAACCGGCTGCAGCCACTGCGCTTCGCAGCGGGTGAACGCGTGAGCGCGCCGCTCGCGTTCGCACGCTTTCCGAAGGAGATCAGCCGGCCGCCGCAATCGTGGATCGGCCGGGTGTTCGATATTGCGCAGTGGACCGACATGCCGCGCGGCGGTCACTTCGCCGCGCTCGAGCAGCCTGCGCTGATGGCGGAGGATATTCGACGGTTCTTCAGGCCGTTGCGGGGGTGATGTGACGCGGGTAACGCGCCACGGCCTGCGTGTCTCGCGCTGATCGACGGCTGATCGCGTCGGCCCATTGCTCATTTCGCTGCGTGACGCCAGCTGCCATGGAATAATCGGGGGGTTCGCGCGACTGGCGCTTCGAGATGGATCACCATCAGGGAACGCGGACCGCACTCCACTCCTGGATCGCCGCGCGCCTGGGCATTGCTGTCGTTCACTCTCTTCTCGAGGAGTCGTGCAATGCCGCACTACGGTTCGCTGTTCACCTTCGGCCTCGTCGCGTTGGGCATGTCGCTGACGCCGGGGCCCAACATGATCTATCTGATCTCCCGCTCCATTTCGCAAGGCCGTCAGGCCGGGCTCATCTCGCTCGGCGGCGTCGCGCTCGGCTTCGTGTTCTACATGTTGTGCGCGGCGTTCGGCATCACCGCGCTGCTGCTAGCGGTGCCGTTCGCGTACGACGCGCTGCGCTTCGGCGGCGCCCTGTACATGCTGTATCTCGCGTGGCAGGCCGTGAAGCCCGGCGGCCGTTCGCCGTTCCAGGTTCGCGATCTGCCCGCCGACAGTCCGCGCAAGCTGTTCATGATGGGCTTCGTCACGAACCTGCTGAATCCGAAGATCGCGGTGCTGTATTTGTCGCTGCTGCCGCAGTTCATCGATCCGGGTCACGGCAGCGTGCTCACACAATCTCTGGTGCTGGGGCTCATGCAAATCGTGATGAGCATCTCGGTGAACGCGACCGTCGCGATGACGGCAGGCTCGCTCGCGGCGTTTCTGGCGGGACGTCCCGTATGGCTCGTGATCCAGCGCTGGCTGATGGGAACGGTGCTGGCCGGACTGGCCGTGAGGATGGCGACCGAAGCGCGGCGCTAGACGGGCGCAGAAGAGATAGAGGTTAGAGGAGTACAGCGATGATGTGTCGGCCCCGGCGTCGAGAACCCGGGCGCCGGCACGCGCTTATGCTTACGCTTCGCGCGCGGCCCGGCCGAAGTTAGCGACGTCGCCCCAGCGCACCGACGCGGCGGGAATCGAACGCGGCTCGCGCCGCACTTCGTCGCACTCAAAAGCCTGTTGACGCAGTTCGCCGTGCTCGTCGAACCACTGGCACACGAGACGCTCGCCTGGCATCTGCCCGACCTCGCCGGCATAGGTCACCGTCATACGCGGACCACCCGCCTTGAGCGTGACCACGTCGCCGACGTTGAACACAGGCGGTGATGCATCGAATACGTTGAAAGTAGCGGTAAGCATTGGAAGCCCCGATGCTAAATCGTTGAACCGTTTAATTCACCCATTGCCGAAGACGCCCGACTGACCGAATTTTTTAAATGTGGACCAAGATTAACAAACCGAATTTACGTTCGGCAAGTGCTTTTTATTGATACCGTTTTCAGCGGCGAGCGACTCGGGAAAAACCCGCCACCACAACCTCCGCCTCCGACGAAACCCTTACCCATCAAGCATCTACGGGCGGCCTGCGCGGCACCGCATCACAGCACAATTTACTTTCCCCTGGATTGCATCAGCGTAAAAGCTGCCGTTTCATTCTTCGTATGTTCGAATTCGCTGTAAATCGCAATTCAATATTTTCATATCCGATTAATAGCATTATTCGGCATATACCCTGACCGGCGCCTGACCTGTACCTGACTCGCCGGTCACACTGCCGCTGGCATGCGTCGCCCTAGCGCGACACGCTGATGCCGCACGAGCAGCGCACTCAGGCCGATGCATACCGCCATCAACGTGGCGTTGATCGCGAGACTCGACTGGAACGCATGCGCGTAGCCCTCGGCGGTCGAGCTGCCACCCAGCACGCCGAAGAACGCACCGCTGATCGCGGCCGTCCCGAACGCGGAGCCGATCTGCAACGTCGAAGACACGACGCCCGATGCGAGCCCCGCCTTCGCGGGCTCGACTTCGGCGAGCACGATCCGCACGATCGACGGCAGCAGCAGTCCTTGCCCGAGGCCCGCGAACACGAGACCGATGTAGAACAAAAGGTCCGGCGACGGCGCGCGGGTCGATGCCCAGCCGGTGAGCGAAAACCCGACCGCGAGCATCGCGAAGCCGAGCGTCAGCACGTGGCTGCCGATGTACCGCACGACGGCCGGCGACGTCAACGGCCCGATCACGAAGCCGACCGCGAACGGCATGATCGCGATGCCGGACGCGAGCGGCGTCCAGTGCAGACCGGTCTGCAGATAGATGCCGTACGTCAGGAAGAACGCGCTGTTGCAATAGAACAGGAACGCCAGCACCAGCCCGAGCGAGAACGCGGGCTTGCGGAATAACTGCAGGTCGACGAGCGGATGACCGCCCGCGCGCTCGACGCGCCGCTCGGTCGCGACGAACCACGCGAACGCGGGCACCGCGAGCGCGAACATCACGAAGGTCCATGCGGGCCAGCCGGCCTCGCGGCCGTGCGTCATCGGATAGATCACGAGGAGCAGCAACAGCGACAGCAGCGCGACGCCCTTCAGGTCGACGCCGGTGCTCGTCTGCGGACGATTCTCCGGGACGAACTTCCACGTGCCGATGAACGCGAGCAGGCCGACCGGCACGTTGAGCAGGAAGATGATCCGCCAGTCGAGTCCGAACGGGTGATACGTGATCAGCGCGCCGCCGCCAAGCTGCCCGACGATCGACGACAGTCCGAACACGAAACCGTAGATGCTCATCACCTTCGTCTGACGGTGATGAGGCACGACCGCGCGGATCGTCGCGAGCACCTGCGGCGCCATCACCGACGCGGCGATGCCCTGCACGATCCGCGCGAGCACGAGCATGTGGCCGCTCGTCGCAAAGCCGCACATCGCCGACGAAATCACGAAGCCCGCCATGCCTGTGAGAAACATCCGCCGACGGCCGAACAGATCGCCGAGCCGGCCGCCGGTAATCAGCAACACCGCGTAGGCGGACGCATAGGCCGACACGATCAGCTGCAGTTGCGCGTCGGTCGCGCCGAGGCCCGTGTGGATCGCCGGCAGCGCGAGGTTAACGATGAAGTAGTCGAGCGGCGCGAGAAACGCGCCGACGAACAGCACGCCGAGCGCCATCTTGCTCAGCTCGGTGCGCGCGACAGGATGCTCGACGGCTGTGGCGACCGGAGCAGAAATGGCGCCGCCGCCGGTTGCTGCGAGACCGGCAGCCGCCGGCTTGGCACATTCTCTATTCATGACTGATCGTTCAAGAATTTACGAAAAAAAATCACACGAGCGCGCGCATCGCGATGTCGACGATCGCTTCGAGTTCGCGCTCGTCGTGCTTGATCTTGCCGAGCACGCGCAAGCCCTGGGTGACGCACAGCAGGAAGTCGGCGACCGTTTTCTCGTCAAGCCGCGTATCGAATACGCCGGACGTCTGGCCGCGAATCACCGCGGCAGCGAGCAGCGTGGCGATGCGCCGCTGGATCGCCGCGATGCGCTCGAGCACCTCGGCATCGTCGAGCGACATTTCCAGCGTCGCATTGGTGATGAAGCAGCTGCGCTGGCCCGACAGCGACGACGCGACCCGCGTATGGTGCAGCAGCGCGTTGCGCAGCGCCTCTTCGGCCGGCACGTTCGCACTCAACCGCTCGACGAGCCGCGCGATCGCGCCGTCCGAGTAATGGTCGAGCGCCGCAATCATGATGCCGCGCTTGTCGCCGAACACGCCGTACAGGCTGCCGCGCAGCACACCGGTCGCCTTGCACAGGTCGTCGATCGACGTGGCGTGGTAGCCGTAGCTCCAGAACACGCGACCCGCTTCCGTGAGCACCGCCTCGGTGTCGAATTCGCGCGGCCGCCCGCGGCAACAGGCTTCGGACGGCTTTTTCGCCAGGGTAGCTTGAGTCATGGGTTGCAGTTTATGACTCATCGTTCAAGAATTCAAGGTCAACCCTGATGGCGGCAGGTGTTAAGGGGTGTTAAGGCCAGCGTAGACACAAACAACGCGCCGCGGCCTGTGGAACCGCGGCGCGTTGCACTTCAATTGCGCGAGCCGCGCTTACGTTTCGAGCTTCGCATCCATCGTGATCGTCGCGTTCAGCACCTTCGACACGGGGCAGCCCGCCTTCGCGTCGGTGGTTGCCTTATCGAACGCGGCCTTGTCGCCGCCGGGAATCTTCACCGCGACGTCGAGGTGCACTGCGGTAATTGCAAATCCACCGTCGGCCTTGTCGAGCGTGACGGTCGCGGTCGTGCCGATGCGTTCCGGCTTGATCCCGGCCTTACCCAATTCCGCTGACAACGCCATCGAAAAGCAGCCCGCATGCGCCGCGGCGATCAACTCTTCGGGGTTCGTGCCGATGCCGTTTTCGAAACGCGTCGCGAACGAATACTGCGTGTCCTTGAGCACGCCGCTGTCGGTGGAAATCGCTCCTTTACCGTCCTGCAGGCCGCCTTGCCAGACCGCCGATGCCTTGCGCTTCATCGCACTCTCCAATGGGTAGCTGTTTCGCATGGCTGCGCATGAATCCCGATGCCCGTCGCCACGGCCACACCCATTCCGCGGACCGGCATCGATCGCGCACCGCCGCGCATCTCAGCGTGGGCGTGGATCGAACTTCATCATAGGCGCTTAACCGTACGGCAACGTGACGGTGCGACCGCACCGACATACCGGCAATTACTTCAATTCGCGCAAGAATCTATATCCGGATTGCCACTTTTTACAGCATGTCCTCCGAAATACACTCGCCCCAACAGATCGGCAACGTTGTTCAAACCGGTCTGATCACAAATCGATCATCGGAGGTCATCATGAAGTCACTCGTTTCCGCAGTCATCGTCGCCGCGCTCGCTGTCCCGGCAGTCTCGTTCGCGCAGCAATCGAATGCGCCGGTCACGCGCGCCCAGGTTCGCGCCGAACTCGTCGCGGCGCAAAAGGCGGGCCTGCTGAGCCAGGCCGATCCGGTCTATCCGAAGAACGCCGTCGATCAACGCGCGGTCGTCGAAGTCGCACAACAGACGCAACCGGAAGTCGGCGGCGCGATGGGCGGCAGATCGGAATCGGGTGCGCGTATCGCCCCCGACAACGGCATCTTCTCGACGTACCGCGGTCAGTAAGCCGTTCACGCGCACGTATGCAAAACGCCCCGGCCGATTGAATCGGCCGGGGCGTTTTACGTGACGGGCGTTAGTTACAGCGCCGGCGGTTCGTCGAACGGCAGCGACGTCTGGTCATTCGCGCGCATGTTGAATACGTTCAGCGTCATCGCAACCAGCGCGTAATACCCAAGCAAGCCGACGAGATTGACGGTCGCTTCGTGGCCGAAACGCTCGACGGTCCGCGTATACGTCGAATCGGACACGCGTTTCGCGTCGTACAGTTCGGTCGCGAACGTGTAGATCAATGCGTCGTCGGCATCGGCGAACGCGGGAAGCTTGCCCGCGAGGATCGCCTGCGCATCCTCTTCGCGCACGCCGGCCTGCAACGCGATCGGGTAATGGATAGTCCACTCGGCCTGTGCCTGCCAGCGCGCGGCCGTCACGAGAATCGCCAGTTCCGACAGCCGCAACGGCAAGCCGGTGCGATACCGGCAGAATGCACCGAGACGCTGCGCGTGCTGAGCGAGTTCGGGGCTGTGAATCCAGCCGAGAAACGGACCGTTCAGATTGCCGCGCGGTCCCGACAGGATTTCGTCGAGCACGGCTCTCTGTTCGGGTGTCGCATGGGCCGCGTCGAAGTGCGGCAGGCGGTCGGTCATCGTGGGCTCCGAAGATGATCAGGACAATGCGAGCGCGGCATCGGTCGCGTCCACGAACCGCTCGACGATCGCATCGATATCACGCGCAGTGCAGATAAACGGCGGCGCGAGCAGTACATGATCGCCGATCCGGCCGTCCACCGTACCGCCCATCGGATACACCATCAACCCGCGGTCGAACGCTTCGCGGCGAATCGTCGCGTGCAGTTTCAGCGCGGGGTCGAACGGTGTTTTCGTCACGCGGTCGCGCACGAACTCCACGCCGACGAACAGCCCTCGTCCACGCACGTCGCCGACATGCGGGTGCTGCGCATAGTGCTCGCGCAAGCGCGCGCGCAGTTGTTCGCCGCGCTCACGCACGTTCGCGAGCAGGTTGTCTTCGTCGATCACGCGCTGCACTTCGAGCGCCGCCGCGCATGCGGTCGCGTGGCCGATATACGTATGGCCATGCTGAAAGAACCCGCTACCGCCGACGATCGCATCGTAGATCTTGCCGGACACAAGCGTTGCGCCGATCGGCTGATAGCCCGCGCCGAGCCCCTTCGCGATAGTCAGCAGATCGGGGGCGACACCGTCTTCTTCGCATGCGTATAGATAGCCGGTGCGGCCCATGCCCGACATGATCTCGTCGAGGATCAGCAGCACGCCGTAGCGGTCGCACACTGCGCGGATCTTGCGGAAATAGTCGCGCACCGGCGGCACCGCGCCGGCTGTCGCGCCGACCACCGTCTCCGCGACGAAGGCCGCAACGGTGTCGGGGCCAAGCGACAGGATTTTCTGTTCGAGTTCGTCGGCGAGGCGCTGTGCGTAGGCTTCGTCGGTTTCGTCGGCGCCGCGCTCGCGATACGCGTAACACGGACTCACGTGATGCGCGTCGATCAGCAGCGGCAGGAACGGCTCGCGCCGCCAAGCATTACCGCCGATCGCGAGCGCGCCGAGCGTATTGCCGTGATAGCTCTGCCGGCGTGCGATGAAATGGCGCCGCTGCGGCTCGCCCGTCTCGACGAAGTACTGCCGTGCAAGCTTGAGCGCTGCCTCGATCGCCTCCGATCCACCCGACACGAAATACACGTGCTCGAGCCCTTGCGGCGCGGTCGATATCAACCGCTCCGCGAGCGCTTCGGCCGGCGCAGTCGTGAAAAACGATGTGTGCGCGTACGGCAGCTGCTCCGCCTGCCGGCGCAACGCATCGATCACGCGCGCATTGCTGTGCCCGAGGCACGACACGGCGGCACCGCCGCATGCGTCGATATAGCGCTTGCCGTCGGCATCGACGATCTCGATGCCGTCGCCGGCAACCGCGACCGGGAGTGGCTTCTTCGGCATTCTGTGAAATACGGCGGACATGGTGTTCCTGTGAGAGATCCGGTGTTGCGTGAGCGCGTTGCACGCCCAGTCATCACACGATGCTTGATTTATACATCACAGCAACATTTGTTGTCAAAGCGGATATAGATGAGCCGACCGGTTGCTTGCATCAGGTTGTCAGGGAACGTACGCCGCTTTCGCGTGCAGCGCGGCTTCGGTCTTCTCCAGCTGCTGGACCGCACCCGCACCCTCGAGCGCAAGCAGATGCGCAACGAGCGATTCGGCGAGCGCATTGGCGGCCACCAGCGATGGAAAAAACGAGGGGCTTTCGTGCGAAAAGATCAGCACCTTGTCCGCGTTCAGCGCGATCGGCGAGACTGCGCTGTCGGTGATCGCAACGAGCCGGCTGCCCTTCTCGAGCGCCGCCTGCGCGACGCGCACCGCCTCGACCGAATACGGCGCGAAGCTGATCACAACCGTCGCACTGCCGCGCTCGATGTTGCGCAGCTGCATGTCGAGCGTACCGGCCTCGCCGGTGAGCAGTGACACCGACGGGCGGAACAGCCGGTACCCGTACACAAAGCCGAATGCGACCGGGTAGCACGAGCGAAAACCCGCCACGTGCACGTGCGGGACGCGTTTCAGCAGACGTGCCGCCTCGACGGTCGAGCGAACATTGTGCGCGGCGGTCAGTTCGAGATTGTGCCGGTGTGCGGCGAGCATGTCGCTCGCGAGTGAGTCTTTCGCATTCGTCTTCACCAGCGAGCGAGCGCGGCTCGCGAGCGGTTCGGGCCGCGTGCGCACCCGCGCGACGAATAGTTCGCGCAACTCGTTCCAGCCCGGAAAACCCAGCTGCTGCGACAGCCGCACGAGCGACGCGGGTTGCACCTGTGAGCGTTCGGCGACCTTACGCATCGACGACACCGCAACCTCATCCGGATGATCGAGCAGGAACGCCGCGCCCATCTGGAACTGCGGACTCAGTTCGGCAAAACGCGCGCGTATCAGTGCGGCAAGCTGGTCGAAGCTATCGGGCATGCGGTGTTCCAGCGAAGGGGGCGACAACAAATGCTATCACCCATGGACCTGTGCGCATCACTGCGCTCACAGCAGCGCAACGACGCGCACGTCACCCTGTTCCGCAGCCGACGCAACAACCTTGCCGTCGACCCGCCGGAACGTGATCGTCACCGCCGAATCGCCGACGCGCAGATCGCCGACCTCGAGCCAGTCGATGCCTTCGGGCAGCATCGGCTGTTCGATGCGCACCTCGCGCGCTGCCGCGTCGATCGTCACGCCGAGACACGCTTCGAGCATCATGAACGGCGAGCCCGCCGCCCATGCCTGCGGCAGACACGCGACCGGATAGGCGGTCGGCGGCTCACCGCGCCGGCGCGGAAAACCGCAGAACAGCTCGGGCAAACGCATGTCGAAATTCACCGCGGCCTGGAACAGCGCCTGTAGCAACCGCACTGAAGCGGCCTTGCCGCCGTAACGCGCGGCACCGCGCGCGCAAAGCGCGTTGTCGTGCGGCCACACGGAACCGTTGTGATACGCCATCGGGTTGAAGCGCGGCTGACCGGCCGCGAGCGTGCGTACGCCCCACCCCGTATGGAACAGCGTCGACTCCAGCGCGCGCGCCACGGATTCGCCGCGCGACCGCTCGGGCAGACCGAACGCCAGCAGGTGCCCCGCATTCGATGCGAGCACGCGGCACAGTTCGCCGTGGCCGTCGAGCGCAATGCCGTAGAAGCCGGCCTCCTCCATCCAGTACTTTTCCTCGACGCATGCACGAATCGCCTTCGCGCGCTGCGTGTAATGCGCGGCGTCTTCGGTCAGCCCGCGGCGCTGCGAGAAATTCGCCATCGTGTCGAACGCGGCGCTCGCGTAGGCCTGCACCTCGACCAGTGCGATCGGTCCATCGGGAAAACGGCCGTCCGCATGGAACACGGAATCGTGGCTGTCTTTCCAGCCCTGGTTCGCGAGACCGCCATCCGATTCGCGCTGATAATCGAGCAACCCATAGCGGTTTTTATCGCACACACCGGTGACCCATTTCGCCGCGCGGTCGAGCGCGGGCCACAGTTCGTCGATCAGCGCATAGTCGCCGGTACGCGCCGCGTAGGCGCCCGCCAGCACGATGAAGAGCGGCGTGGTGTCGACACCGCCGTAGTACTGCGCGAACGGCACCTCGCCCGTGGCCGCCATCTCGCTCCTGCGCATCTCGTGGATGATCTTGCCGACCGCAGCATCGCGGAACGCCGAATTTTCGCGTGCCTGATGTTCGGCCTGGAAACGCAATACCCCGCGTGCGAGCGACGGCTGCAGCCATAGCGTCTGTAGCGACGTGATCACGGCGTCACGGCCGAACGGCGTCGAGAACCATGGAATGCCCGCGTACGGATAAGGGCCGGACGCGAGATCGGTGGTCAGAAGGCCGAGGTCCGCGAGCGAACGGTCGATCCATGCGTTGAACAGCGGATTGCTCGAGCGCACGCGCGCCGACGCGCGGCGTCGTTCGCGCATCACGAGGTGCGCATCGACGAGCCCCGCGCGGACCGCTGCGCGCCCCACGCGCGGACGTGCCGCGTCGATCTGCGACAGATGTGCGCCGCTCAGCATGTGCGGCGGCTGCACGACACCCGCGCTCGGCGAGTCGCTCGGCGCGTGCGGCAACGCTTCGACCCGCACCGACACCGATAGATAGATCGACAGACAGGCCTGTGCGGGCAAACTCACCGAATAGTCCGCACGGCCCGCGAGCAGATTGTCCGGCTTCGGTGAAAACGCGACCCGCACGCGCCGCGCGACGTGGTCGAGCCCGATGTAGTCGAGGTGCACCTCGCCGTTCTCGATCCGCGCAGGCTCGACGGAGCCCTGTTTGTCGCGCTTCAGGCCGCGCACTTCGAATATGTCCCGGAAGTCGCTCGCGAACGAAATAGACAGCGGCACGACCGCATCGCTCGTGCCGTAGTTCGTCAGTTCGATTGCCTCGTTGAGCACCGTGCCCGACAGCACACGCACGCGCTCGACGTGGATCACGCCCTCCGGCGTACTGTCACCGCCAAGCGGCGGCAACGGGCGGTTCGTCATGTGTGCGGTAAACGCCGCGTTGTCGCTGCTGACGGCGCCCGACAACAGCGACGGCGCGCGACCGCCGAACGTCAGGCGCAGTTGCGACAGCACGCGTGTGTCGTTCACGAACAGACCATCTTCGTGACCGGTGATGTCACCGAGTGCATCGTTGACGATGAATGCGTCGCCAGACTTGAGCACGGATTGCGCCGGGCTCGCGACGCTTTGGCTTTCCGGCGCGATGAACGCGTCGGGATCGTGCGCGGGCTCGCCGCCCGAGTGCGTCAGACTGCCGAGTGCTTCTGGATCCTGCATCAGCTTGCTCCTGTGCTGTTGGCCTTGTCCCGATTGTAGAAGGTTATGAAGGCGGCGCAGAGGATTCGTTCCCGGTTTTTGTTCCGGATATCGCGCGCAGACGCTGTGCGACGCCCAAACGAAACTGCCGCGCGATGCGCGGCAGCTGTGTCATGCAAAATTTTTAAACAGGCGTCAAGCGCCGCCGTCTAGCGTTGCGCGAGCGGCTTTGCTTCGCGCGGCGTTTCGCCAACGAACAGCTGACGCGGACGACCGATCTTCTGTTCCGGATCGGCGATCATTTCGTTCCACTGCGCGATCCAGCCCACCGTGCGCGCCATCGAGAAGATGCACGTGAACATCGACGTCGGGATACCCAGTGCGCGTTGCACGATGCCCGAGTAGAAATCGACGTTCGGGTACAGCTTGCGCGACACGAAGTATTCGTCTTCCAACGCAATCTTTTCGAGCTGCATGGCGAGCTTGAACAGCGGGTCGTCGTGCAGGCCCAGTTCTTCGAGCACTTCGTAACACGTCTCGCGCATCAGCTTCGCACGCGGGTCGTAGTTCTTGTACACGCGGTGGCCGAAGCCCATCAGCTTTACGCCCGAGTTCTTGTCCTTCACCTGCTCGATGAACTCGGGGATCTTGTCGACCGAACCGATTTCTTCCAGCATGTTCAGCGCTGCTTCGTTTGCACCGCCGTGCGCCGGGCCCCACAGGCACGCGATACCCGCTGCGATACATGCAAACGGATTCGCACCCGACGAACCCGCGAGACGCACCGTCGACGTCGACGCGTTCTGCTCGTGGTCCGCGTGCAGGATCAGGATACGGTCGAGCGCGCGCACCAGTACGTCGTTGACCTTGTAGTCTTCGGCGGGCGTGGAGAACATCATCTGCATGAAGTTCGCGCTGTACGACAGATCATTGCGCGGGTACACGAACGGCTGGCCGATGCTGTACTTGTACGCCATCGCGACCAGTGTCGGCAGCTTCGCAATCATCCGGATCGCCGATACGTCGCGATGCTGCGGGTTACTGATGTCGAGCGAGTCGTGATAGAACGCCGACAGCGCGCCGACCGCGGCGACGAGAATCGCCATCGGGTGCGCATCGCGACGGAAGCCGCGGAAAAAGATGTGCATCTGCTCGTGCACCATCGTGTGCTTCGTGACGGTCTCGACGAATTCGGCGTTCTGCTGTGCGTTCGGCAGTTCGCCCTTCAGCAGCAGGTAGCAGGTTTCAAGGAAGTCGGCGTTCTGCGCGAGGTTATCGATCGGATAACCGCGGTACAGCAGTTCGCCCTTGTCGCCGTCGATGTACGTGATGGCTGAGTTGCACGACGCCGTCGACATGAAACCCGGGTCGTACGTGAACTTGCCGGTCTGGCCGTAGAGCTTGCGGATGTCGATCACGTCGGGGCCGAGTGTGCCCTTGTAAATCGGCAGATCGATGGTGGCGTCGCTGTCGGAAAATTTTAGCGTAGCGTGTGTCGTCGAATCGTTCATCTGCGTTCCTTGTTAGATCGCACCGTTCGCTGCATCGACAGCCACATCGACGGCCATGGTGCGTAGTTGCCGGGGCAGCCCGGCGCTGGCAATGCATTCTACGGCGCGAGCGGCACATCATTGAGTCGATCGCGCACAACAATCCATCTCGTGCGGTGCAACACTCGTTGCGGCCCGTCGGCGAAATGAAATCTCCGTGCAACTGCACGACGGGTGCAACAGTGTTTTGCCCCGCGCGCGCTGCGCATGCACACGCCGTCTGACATACTGGTTACGTGTTTTGCTTCCCCTCGCAAGCACATTGTCGTTTTTGGCCCGCCGTTCAGCGGCGGGCTTTTTTATCCAGTCGAAACACCAGGATGGACCCGATGAATCTCACCGTCGAAACATTGTTCCCGGCAAACGAGCAGGACGACGAAAACGTCGTCACCGCGCTTAGTCATCAGGACATCGTCGTCGCACTGTCGGCCGCGCTCGCGCCGCAGAAGGTTGCCGTGCTGCACATGCTGTATCCACGCACCGATGCGCGCACGCATGCCAGCCTCGATTCGCTGGTCGCGGTGCTGCATGGACACGGACTGCATCACGTCGCCCGTCTCGTCTCGCAGGAAGCGCACTACCTGCTGTTCAAGGACCCGGCGAAAGCGTGGAGAGCCTTCCAGGAAATCCGCAACGACTCGCTCGCGATCGGCGTGCACCTGTACTACAACGGGCTCGTCGGCGAAGCGGCGGAACTGGCGCTCGACATCGACGCGCATCCGAAAGCGCGCGCCGCTTAAGCGGACTCACATCGTATGCTCACGCGGCTGCCGTCATTGTGCCTGCGTTGCAAAAATAACGCGTGACAGCGCGCAGCCGCAGTTCAGCTGCCTTGCACGTCGCGAATGAATTCGTCGATGTAGCGGTTGAACGCAGCCGGATGCGCGAGATTCATTCCGTGCGACGCGCCGCGAACGGTCGCCCGCCGCGCGTCCTGGCACCACTGCGCGAGTGCCGTGGCCGTGCGACGAAACATCTCAGGGCTTTTCTCTCCGTCGATCAGCAGTAGCGGACAACGCACCTGAGCGGCCTCGTCCGGCGTGTAGGCCGGCAACGGATCGCGGAACTGCCGCACGAGCGTGCGGGCATTGTCGGTTGCCATCAGACGAAACGCGGGCGTGCTCTTCGCCCAGAATCCAGGCCGGCTCACCGAATCGACGAACAGCTGCAAGCCCGCCTGCACCGAACTGTCTTCCCCCGTTTCAATCAGCTGCGCGGCACGCGCACGCAATGCGTTGGCCGTTTCCGGCAGCTTCGCAAGCGGACGCCCGACGATCTGCAGCGGGCCGCCCGGATCGGCGAGTGTCAGTGTGCGCACGTGCTCCGGATGGCGGCGCGCGAAATGAAACGCGACGCACCCGCCGCGCGAATGCCCAACGACATGCGCAGGCCCCGCACCGAAGCGCTCGATGAATTCGGCGAGTTCGTCCGCGTGATCGCTCCAGCTGAACGGGACGTCATCGGGTGTGTCGGTGGCGGGCCAGTAATGCGTGAGGCTCACCGCGACGCTGCGGTAGCGCGTCGACAGCCCCGCAAGTTGCGGCTGCCAGTAGCGGTAATCGCACAGCGAGCCGTGCACGAACAGCAGCAGTTCGCCTTCGCCCGCTTCGACGTATGGCATCTGCAAACCGTTGCGCAATGAAATTAACGAAGGCGGGGACGCGGGAACGGATTGATTCACGGACAGAGGTGGCTGGCGCCGACGGCGTAAAGGGCTAATTGTCCCACAGCACTGCAATCGCCCTGGCACCGGGTCGTCGCGGAGGCCGCTGCACCCGCAATGATCAGTCGAATGCGTACGAATCGACCATCCCGTGCGCCGCACCCGCACCCCGCACCGCGCAGGTCAGCGGCTCGTCGGCGACCCGCACCGTCACGCCCAGTTGCTCCGACAGGCAACGGTCCAGCTGGCCGAGCAGCGCGCCGCCGCCGGTGAGCACGATGCCGCTGTTCGCGATGTCCGTCACCAGTTCCGCTGGCGCGCATTCGAGCGCGGCTTTCACCGCGCCGATCACCTGCCGCAGCGGTGCAACGATCGCATCGGCGACGTCGTGATTGCTGAGCACGACCGTGCGCGGCAGGCCGTCGTCGACGCTGCGCCCGGTCGCGTTCATCCGTTCGATCGGCACGTCGCGCAGCGCGGAGCCGATGGTTTTCTTCACGTGTTCTGCCGTCTGCTCGCCGAGCAGCACGCCGTACAGGCCGCGGACGTAATTGACGATCGCCTGGTCGAACTGGTCGCCGCCGACGCGGACCGATCCGCTGTACACGGTGCCGCCGAGCGCGATCACGCCGACTTCGGTCGTACCGCCGCCGATATCAACGACCATCGAGCCCGTCGCCGATCTGACCGGCAGCCCCGCGCCGAGTGCCGATGCGAGCGACTCGCCGATCAGGCTGACTTTCCACGCGCCCGCCGACACCGCCGCTTCCTTGATCGCCCGACGCTCGACCTGGGTCGCGCCAGCCGGTACGCAGATCGTGAACGCCGCGCGACGGCCGAACATGCCGCGCGTACCGGCCATCGCGACGAACTGGCGGATCATGTGCTCGGCGGCGGGAAAGTTCGCGATGACGCCGTGTCGCATCGGCCGCACGGCTTCGAGGTTGCCGGGCGCGCGGCCGAGCATCTGCTTCGCCTCGCTGCCCACCGCCGCGACGCGCTCGCGTCCGGCCGCGGCCTGCTTCTGGAAACACACGACCGACGGCTGGTTCAGCACGATGCCGCCGTCGTCGGTATAGATAAGCGTATTGGCGGTCCCGAGATCAACCGCCACGTTGTGACGGAACAGGCGGCTGAACAGCGGGGACTGCGACATCGATTGGGCCATGGTGTGGCTCTGCGTGTATGGGCCGCCCGCTGTCTGCGACGGCTCGAATAATCGGCCCCGGCTGCGCGTGTGGATGACTTGTCCGGCCTGGTCAGGGCGCGCGCGTCGGGTGCGTTTTTCGTGCTGACGAACTCCGTAAAACAGTCGATAAACCCCGATAAACTATTAACGGCATATCGCCGCGAAACCTTTAGCGCGAGATGTACCGCTGCGCGCCGTGCGGGATGCTGCCTGCGGAACGTGACGCTGTCGCGTCAGTCCGGGATCAGTCCGAATCAGTCTTTAACGCCCAACGCCTGTACGAGCGCGTCGCGGCCCAGCGCGGCGCCTTCCGCGGAAATCGTGTGGCCGATGTCGGGCAGCGCGTACGCATCGACCGCGTAGCCCGCGGCGGTCAGCGCGTCGGCGGCCTGCTCCAGCTCGCGAACCGGGATCATCTCGTCGGCGGTGCCGTGAATCAGCGTGACCGGCGTTCGGCTGTGCGCCGTGATCGCCGACGCGAGGCGCCCCGAATACGCGACGACTGCCGCGGCCCCATCCGGATTCGACGCGACGTGATGCAGCGCCATCATCGATCCCTGCGAAAAACCAACCAGCGCAAGCTGTGCGTAAGTTAGCCGCCAGTGCGCGAGCTCCGCGTCGAGCCGTGCAAGCAGCGCCGGGTACGCAACCGCGACACGCTGCGCGCGACGGGTCGCGTCGATGTCGCGCAGGCTGAACCACTGGCGTCCGTCGAAGCCGCCGTCGAACGGCTCGGTACCGTCCAGCGATACGAACGCGGTCGCCGGCAGCGTGCCGCGCCACATGTCCGCGAGCGGCGTCAGGTCGCGCGCGTTGCTGCCTACACCGTGCAACAACACGACGAGCGACGTCGCCGGTTCGCTGGCAGGCACAAGCCGCCACCCATATTCGAATTGCTCCCAGGCCATCCCGATTCCTGTCGATCGATCGTTCGCGGATCTTGCTGCATGCTTCGCGTAACGCGAATTTGCGGCGCACAGCCGCGAGCATACGCTGCCCTCAAGGGGAGAAACAATTGGCAACCATGCCAGGCCCGGGCGTCGCTCCGGCGACCTCGGGCCGTCGCGCCCGTATGCCCGCCTGACCGACGCCGGCGCGTGAATGCAGGTATCCTCTCCAAGCCTTTTGAACCGGAGTTTCGCTTGAGTCAGCCCACCGCCGCCCCCGCCTCGCCACCGCCGCTTCAGGGCGGGCAACTGGTCCTCGCGACCATCGCGGTCGCGCTCGCCACGTTCATGACTGTGCTCGACTCGTCGATTGCGAACGTCGCGATTCCAACCATCTCGGGCAATCTCGGCACGTCGGTCGACCAGGGCACGTGGGTCATCACCGTGTTCGCCGCGTCGAACGCCGTCTCGATTCCGCTCACGGGTTGGCTCACGCAGCGCATTGGGCAAATCAAGCTGTTCGTCGGCGCGATCCTCGCGTTCGTGATCGCGTCGTGGCTGTGCGGCATCGCGCCGACCCTGCCAATCCTGCTGGTCGCGCGCGTGCTGCAGGGCGCGGTGGCCGGCCCGCTGATTCCGCTGTCGCAGGCGATCCTGCTCAGTTCGTATCCGAAGGCCAAGTCGTCGACCGCACTCGCGTTGTGGGCAATGACCGCGACCGTCGGTCCGATCGCGGGGCCGTTGCTCGGCGGATGGATCACCGACAGCTACAGCTGGTCGTGGATTTTCTACGTCAACATTCCAGTAGGCATTTTTGCCGCGGCCGTCACATGGAGCATCTATCGCCACCGCGAAACGCCGACGAAACGCCTGCCGATCGACGTCGTCGGCCTCGGGTTGCTGGTCGCGTGGGTGGCGTCGCTGCAGATCATGCTCGACAAGGGCAAGGACCTCGACTGGTTCAATTCGCCGACGATCGTCGCGCTCGCCATCTCGGCAATCATCAGCTTCGCGTTCTTCCTCGTCTGGGAGCTGACCGCGGAGAACCCGGTCATCGATCTGCGGCTGTTCGGGCAGCGCAATTTTCTCGGCGGGACGATCGCGATTTCAGTCGCGTACGGGGTGTTCTTCGGCAACTTCGTGCTGCTGCCGCAATGGCTGCAGGAGTACCTGAATTACCGTTCTGTCGATGCCGGCATCGTCACCGCGCCGCTCGGCGTTTTCGCGGTGATTCTCGCGCCGATCATGGGCCGGGTGCTGCCGCGCTCCGATGCCCGGATCATCGCGACGTTCGCATTCATCGGCTTCGCGATCGTGTTCTATATGCGCTCGCTGTACCTGATCGAAATCGACACGTGGCATCTCGTGCTGCCCACGTTGCTGCAGGGCATCCCGATGGCGATGTTCTTCGTGCCGCTGACCGCGATCATCCTGTCGGGCCAGCCGCCGCATCGCATTCCGGCCGCAGCGGGGCTGTCGAATTTCGTGCGGGTGTTTTGCGGCGCGGTCGGCACGTCGCTGTTCGGCAATGCATGGAACAACCGCACGGTGCTGCATCATGTGCGGCTCACCGAACAGGCGAGCATCAACAACCCGCTCTTCAACCAGAACATCGAGTCGAGCCAGTCGCTGCTGCATCTGAGCACGCCGTCTGCGCACGCGCTGTTCGACTTCAACGTCAACACGCAGGCAGCGATGATGGGACTGGACGATATTTTCTACGCGTCGGCGATCATCTTCCTGCTGATCATTCCGCTGATCTGGATCACGCGACCCTCGAAGGGTGGTGGCGGCGCAGATGCAGCGGGCGCGCACTAAACGTTCGGCAGAAGCAGGACGCCGTCAGCGGGCGTCCTGCCGGAAATAGCGCGCCGGCGTTTCGCCGAGCAGATCCTTGAACACGGCGATGAACGACGACACGTCGTTGTAGCCCACTTCCAGCGCGACCTCGGTGACGCTCGCGCCCGCGTCGAGCCGCTCGAGCGCGACCAGCAGCCGCAACTGCTGGCGCCATTGCCCGAAGGTCTGCCTGGTTTCCTTGACGAACAGACGCGCGGCCGTGCGCGACGTGACGCCGGCGGCGAGCGCGTGTTCGTCGAGTACGGCGGGATCGGCCGGACGCGCGATGAGTACATCGGCGATCCGCTGGATCCGCAGGTCGCGCGGATACGGCAGCACGAGCGGCACGGCGGCGAGTTGCGGCAACCGGTCGAGCAGCACGCCCATCAGCCGCGCGTCAGGGCCGTCGACCACATAGTCCGCGCCGAAGCGCGCCGCCTCGCGCAGCAGTTCGCCGCCGAGCCGGTCGAGCGCGACGACGCCGTGTGTCGACGGCAACGCGGCGAATACCGGAAACGCTTCAGCGTTCACGTACAGCGTGTGCCGCGCAACCGGCCGCGCCGACGACACCCGGTGCAACAGCCCGGGCGCAATCCACAGCGCGTGCTGCGGCGGCACGACCCATAGTCCGTTTTCGGCGCGCACGGTCAGCACGCCTTCGCACGCGTGCAGCAGTTGCAGGCGTTGCGATGTGTGCCATGCGTCCTCCAGTGCCTCGGCCGGCTGCGCGACGACGAAGGCCGCGCAGTCGATGCTGTCCGGATCGATTCCTTCCATATAGCTGTCTGTTTTGCCCTGACGGCAGTCGAAACAAGCCAGACTAGCATGATGCACTCGTAGGTTGCACTGTGCAGCGCAGTAGCCAGCAGCGACGATCGCACGAGTCTCGGCGCGCAGCCCGCGCCCGGGCCATTACAATCCCGGCTGCGCGCGGCACCGGGCCGGCGGCGCACCGCTCGCTCCACTGTCGAACCGACCTGCTCCATGGACTATCCCGAGATTCTCGAAACAATCCAGCGCGACCTGCGCCCGTATCTGGGTACCGGGCGCGTCGCCGACTACATTCCAGAACTGGCGAAGGTGCCGCCCGACCGCTTCGGCATGGCGATCGTCACGGTCGCGGGCGACGTCTACCGGATCGGCCACGCCGACGAGCGCTTCTCGATCCAGAGCATCTCGAAGCTGTTCGCGTGCACGCTCGCATTCCAGCTGCTCGGCGACGCACTGTGGACACGCGTCGGCCGCGAGCCGTCGGGCACCGCGTTCAATTCGCTGGTGCAGCTCGAGGCCGAACAGGGCAAGCCGCGCAATCCGTTCATCAACGCGGGCGCGCTGGTCGTGACCGACGTGTTGTGCCGGCGCTTCGTGCGCGCCGAAACCGCGCTCGTCGAATTCCTGCGACGGCTCACCGGCGAGCGCAGCATCGACTACGACATGCGCGTCGCGCAGTCCGAGCTGGATCATGCGCACCGCAACAGCGCGATGGCGCATTTCATGGCGAGCTTCGGCAATCTCACGATGCCGCCGGAAACGGTCGTCGACGCGTACTCCCGGCAATGCGCGATCTCGATGAGTTGCGTCGAACTCGCACGCGCGGCGCTGTTCCTCGCCAACGGCGGCGTCGTGCCGGCCACCGGCGAACGGATTCTCGACGCCAGTTCGGCCAAGCGCCTGTCGGCGCTGATGCTGACGTGCGGCACCTACGACGCGGCAGGCGACTTCGTCTACCGGGTCGGACTGCCGGCGAAGAGCGGCGTGGGCGGCGGCATCGTCGCGGTGCTGCCCGGCGAGATGGCGGTCTGCACGTGGTCGCCGGGCCTCGACGCCCACGGCAATTCGCTCGCCGGCGTGCTCGCGCTGGAGTGGTTGACTACCTATACGGATCGCTCGATCTTCTGAAGTCCGGGCCGCGCGGCGCAACGTCGGCGCGGCTTCCTTGCAGCTTCCTCGCGGTTTCCTGGTTCCCGTCTCGCGGACCTGTCACCGGCACAGCGCCGGCACGCCTCCCCCTTCTTCCTTTCGTTTCGCCTGCCGCCCCGCCGCGTCGGGCGCGCGCCGCTGTGCCCCAAAAAAAGTCCGCTCGACAGCAAAAATTTCTTTGACAAACTATCTTTAGATATATATCTTACGATGCATCTTATGACACAAAGGAGGGGCACCATGTCCCGACATTTTCACCATGACCGCCGCCACATGCACGCACACGCACGCGGCCACGACGGTTTTTCGTTCCCCGACCGCTTTTCGCTTCACGCCCTCTGGCACGCCGCGATGGGGATGGGCGGCCATCGCCGCGACGGTGGCGGCCCCGGCCGCGGCGGCTTCTCCGGTGACCCGAGCGGCTTCGGCGGTCCGGGCTTTGGAGGCGGCCGCGGTGGTTTCGGCGGCGGGTACGGCGAAGGCGACGGTTTTCCGCGCGGCCGCAAGTTCACGTCCGACGATCTGCAACTGCTGCTGCTCGCGCTGCTCGAAAACCAACCCAGCCACGGATACGAACTGATCAAGGCGCTCGAAACGCGCTCGAACGGTTTCTACGCGCCGAGCCCCGGCATGGTCTACCCGGCACTGACGTATCTGGAAGAACTGGGATACGTCACGGTCGAACTCGAAGGCAACCGCAAGCGTTACGCTCTCGCGGAGCCGGGCCGCACGCATCTGGCGGCGAATCGCGAGCGCGTCGATCTGATGCTCGCGAAGCTCACGCACATCGCCCGCAAGATGGATTCGGTGCGGCGCGCGTTCGCCGGCGAAGAGCCGCTCGACCCCAACGAAGGCGGCTGGCTGCCGGAGTTGATCCGGGCCCGCCACGCGCTGAAGCATGCGCTGATGATGCGCACGAATGCATCGCTGGACGAACAACGCCGCATCGCCGCGATCCTGCAGCGTGCGACAGACGAAATCGAAGGCGGCGATCCCGCGCAGACAAAGGGAAGCAGCGACGGCAGCTAAGCGCTGGTCGCTCACTTCAAGTCGCCGATGAAACGCGGCCGCCGCCACACACAGAAGCCAGGAAGAACAGGAGCATCTACATGCTTGAACACATCGATCTAGCGGTCTCTCGCGTCCGCCATCCGCTGAAATTCCGTCTGCTGCACGTGGCGCGCATCCGCGCGGTGACACCGCATCTGCTGCGCGTCACGCTGACCGGCGACGATCTGCACGACTTCGCGTCTGCGTCATTCGACGATCACGTGAAAGTCTTCTTCCCCGCACCGGGTTCAGACCGCCCCGTGGTACCCGAAGCGGGCCCGAACGGTCCAGTGTTTCGCGACGACATGCCGCGCCCCGTCGCACGCGATTTCACGCCACGCCGCTTCGACCCCGACGCACGCGAACTCGATCTCGAGTTCGCGCTACACGAAGCCGGCCCAGCCGCGGAATGGGCATTGCAGGCGCAGGTCGGCCAGGCTCTCGGTATCGGCGGACCGCGCGGTTCGCTGGTGATCCCGACCGGCTTCGACTGGCATCTGCTGATCGGCGACGACACCGCATTGCCCGCGATCGCGCGGCGGCTCGAGGAATTGCCGGCTGGCACGCGTGTCGCGGCGGTGCTTGAAGTGGCGGATCCGTCCGCGCGCATCGAGTTCGACACAGCCGCGAATCTGCACGCGGTGTGGCGTTATCGCGAGGATTCGCCGTATCGCGGCGACGCGCTGCTGCAGGCGGTACGCGACACCTATCTGCCGGATGGCGAAGGCTACGTATGGGCCGCCGGCGAATCGGCGACGATGCGCGCGGTACGCTATCACCTCTGCACGGAGCGCGGCATCGACAAGTCGCGGATCCGCGCCGCCGCTTACTGGAAACAGGGCACGCAGGCCGTTCACGAGACACTCGACGACTGATGCCACGCGCCCTTCACTCTCATCGCGGCCACACCAGCCGCAAGGATCCACGTCTATGTACTCGATGAGTGCACCGCGCGAACGCCGTCTGCTATGGCTGCTCGCGCTGACGCAGTTCACCATCATCATGGACTTCATGGTGATGATGCCGCTTGGTCCGCAGATCATGCACGCGTTCAACATCTCGCCGGCCGCGTTCGCCGCGGCCGTGTCGGCTTACTCGTGGTGTTCGGGGCTGTCCGGCCTGCTGGCCGCGACGTATATCGACCGCTTCGACCGGCGCAAGCTGCTGCTCGTCGTGTATGCGCTGTTCGCCGTGTCGAACGTCGCGTGCGCGTTCGCGGACAGCTACCCGCTGCTGCTCGCGGCCCGTGCGTTCGCCGGCCTCACGGGCGGCGTACTCGGCTCGATCATCATGGCGATCGTCGGCGATGTGATTCCGGTCGCACGCCGCGGCGCCGCCACCGGCACGATCATGACCGCCTTTTCGATTGCAGCGATCGCCGGCGTGCCGGCCGGTGTGATGCTCGGCGCGCATTTCAGCTGGTCCGCGCCGTTCGTGTTGCTCGTCGTGTTCTCGGTGATCATCTGGATCGCCGGTTCGCGCATCGTACCGACACTCGACCAGCATCTGTCGAAGCGGCCGCCACCGCTCGCGGAAGTGCTGCCGAACCTGTACAAGCTGTTCGCCAATGCGCGACATCTGAACGCGTTCGCACTGACGTTCCTGGTGATGGTGTCGCACATGCTGGTGATCCCGTTCATCTCGCCGACGCTCGTCGCCAATCACGGCATCGCGCCCGCACAGCTGTCGTGGCTGTACATGGCCGGCGGCGCGGCGACGTTCTTCACGTCACGCGCGATCGGCCGGCTTGCCGACCGCTACGGCAAGCACCGCGTGTTCCGCGTCGCCGTGGTGTTGTCGCTGCTGCCGGTGCTGTTCGTCACGCATCTGCCTGAGGTTTCGTTCCTCGTGATGCTGCTGTTCTTCCCGATTTTCATGATCGTGATGTCCGGGCGCATCGTGCCGATGCAGGCACTCCTGACGACGGTACCGCAGCCAGCGCAACGCGGTGCGTTCCTCAGCGCCAACAGCGCGCTGCAGGCACTCGGCACAGGTTTCGGTGCATGGTTCGGCGGGCTGATGCTGTCGTCCGGCAGCGGCGGCCAGATCCTCGGCTACGGCACGGTGGGCTGGATCGCGGTGGCGGTCGCACTGTGCGCGGTGCTGTGGGTGAGCCGCGTCACGGCGGCAGGCGATCATCCGGCCGCGAGACCGCCGCTCGGCGGTGAATCGATGGGTGAGGCGTAAGCGCGAGCCGCGTAGCGCTTTTGTCTACTCGGCAGTTGCAAGCACTTCCGCGATGCCGGGATCAGCTGGCGGATGGGCGCCGCGGCGCCACCATTCCGCTCTCGCTTACCTAAGCCCCTTGCCAGCGCGGCGCGCGCTTCTCGAGAAACGCGGCGACGCCTTCGCGTTGATCGGCACCATCGAACAGATCGACGAACCGTTCGCGCTCGACCGCCAGTGCCGCACTCCGCGGCACGCCGTTGCGCGCCTGATGGATCAGCTGCTTGCTGAACGCGACCGCCTGCGGACTCAACGCCGCGACACGCGCGGCCATCTCGAGCGCGGCTGCGCGCGCACCGCCGCGCGCCACCACTTCTTCGACGAGGCCGATGCGCAACGCGGTCTGCGCATCGACGCGCTCGCCGGTCAGGATCATCCGCTTCGCCCAGCCTTCGCCGACGAGCCACGGCAGCGTCTGCGTGCCGCAGCCGCATGGCAGCAGACCAACCGCGGTCTCGGGTAGCGCGAGCAGCGCATGCTCTTCGGCGATCCGCACGTCGCACGACAATGCGCATTCGAGCCCGCCGCCCATCGCATAGCCGTTGAGCGCCGCAATCACCACCGCGCGTGCATTCTGCAGCGCCTCGAACGCGGCGCCGAAGCGCACGGCCGCTGCGCGCGCGACCTCACGGTCGCTGTCGGCGAACGTGTTGAGGTCGGCGCCCGCACTGAAGAACTTCGGACCGTCGCCCGTGACGACAATCGCACGCACGCGCGCGTCGCGGTCGAGCGTGTCGATTGTCTGTCGCAACTGCTCGAGTCCGTCCGGCGTGAAGGCATTCGCGGGGGGACGACGCAACGTCAGCAGCGCGGTGGCGCCGTCGTTCACGTAGTCGACGTCGATCATGGCTTGCCCCCCTCGTCGCCATCGTCACGATAGAGCTTGATGACCGCGGAAAAATCGAGGCAGCCCGCGCCCTTCGTGCTCATGGTCTGATACAGCTGCTGCGCGAGCGCGCCGAGATAGACCGGCCGACGCGCGAGCTTCGCGGCATCGGTAGCGAGGCCGAGATCCTTCAGCATCAGATCGGTGCCGAAGCCGCCGGTGTAACCGCGCGACGACGGTGCCGTCGCGATTACACCGGGGAACGGGTTGTACGTGTCCGAACTCCAGCAGCGTCCCGTCGACGTATTGATGATGCCGCCGAGCACCTGCGGATCGATCCCGAGCGCTTCACCGAGCGACATCGCTTCGGCGACGCCCGCCATCGTGATGCCAAGTACGAGGTTGTTGCAGATCTTTGCGACCTGGCCCGTGCCGGTCTCGCCGCAATGGACGATGTTCTTGCCCATCCCCGACAGCACCGGCTTGACGTGTTCGTAAGCGTCCGCGCTGCCGCCGACCATAAAGGTCAGCGTGCCGGCTGCCGCACCGCCGGTGCCGCCCGACACGGGCGCATCGACGAACGTGTTGCCGTGCTGCGCGGCGAGCGCCGCGAACGCGTGCACGCTCGCCGGATCGATCGTGCTCGAATCGACGATCGTCACGCCGCGCGCGATGCCGGCGAGCACCCCGTCTTCCGCAGTGAGCACGCTGCGCACGTGTGCCGCGGCCGGCAGCATCGTGATCACGTATTCGGCGTCCTGCACTGCTGCTTTCGGCGATGCGGCTGCTTGCGCGCCTGCGTCGACGAGCGTGCGCAGCGCCTCTTTGCTGAGGTCGAACACGCTTAGTGCGTGGCCTGCCTTCAGCAGGTTGAGCGCCATTGGCGCGCCCATGTTGCCTAGTCCGATGAAACCGATTTTCATTTGGTGGCTCCCTCAACGCAAACTAATCGTCGTGTTGACGCCGTCGCTCGTCGTCGCATCATCGAACCAGCGCGCAGTAACAGTCTTCGTCTGCGTATAAAACTGCACGACCTGCTTGCCATACGGGCCAAGATCGCCAAGCTTCGAACCGCGCGAACCGGTGAAGCTAAAGAACGGTACGGGCACCGGAATCGGAATGTTGATACCGACCTGGCCAACATCGATCTCTGCCTGAAACCGACGCGCCGCTGCGCCACTCTGCGTGAACAGCCCGACGCCATTGCCGAACGGATTGCGGTTGACGAGCGCGATCGCTTCGTCGAGCGTCGCTGCGTGCAGCACGAGCAGCACTGGACCGAAAATCTCGGTGCGGTAGATTTCCATGTCGGTCGTGACATCGGCGAAGACCGTCGGGCCGATGAAATTACCGTCCTCGTAGCCGCGCACTTTCACGTCGCGACCATCGAGCGCGAGCGTCGCGCCTTCATCCACGCCCGCGCCGATCAACTTCAGCACGCGCGCTTTCGCCGTGCGCGACACGAGTGGCCCGACATCGGTGCCCGCTTCGTGGCCCGCATTCACTTTTAGCGTCTTCGCCTTCTCGACCAGTTCGGGCAACCACTGCTGCGCAGCGCCAACCAGCACGACCGCCGAGGTCGCCATGCAGCGCTGACCCGCCGCGCCAAACGCGGCGCCGGCGAGCGCGTTGAGCGTCTGCTCGCGGTTCGCGTCGGGCAGTACGACTGCGTGATTCTTCGCGCCCATCATCGACTGCACGCGCTTGCCGTGCTCGCTGCCAAGCTGGTACACGTGCGTGCCGACCGCGCTCGACCCCACGAACGACACCGCTTTCACGAGCTCATGCGTGCACAGCGCATCGACGACGTCCTTGCCGCCGTGCACGACGTTCAGCACGCCCTTCGGCACGCCGGCTTCGAGTGCGAGTTCGACCAGCGCCATCGTCGACATCGGGTCCTGCTCGGACGGCTTCAGCACGAACGTGTTGCCGCAGACGATCGCCATCGGGAACATCCATAGCGGAATCATCGCGGGGAAATTGAACGGCGTGATGCCGGCGCACACGCCGATCGGTTGCCGCAGCGTGTACGTATCGACGCCACCCGCGACGTTCTCCGCGAATTCGCCCTGCTGCAGCGTGCCGATCGAGCACGCGTGCTCGACCACTTCGAGCCCGCGAAACACGTCGCCTTCAGCATCGGGCAGCGTCTTGCCCTGCTCGGCGGTGAGGATCTTCGCGATGCGCGGCAGGTGCTCGCGAATCAACGCCTGGTACTTCAGCATCACGCGCATCCGCGCGCCGAGCGGCGTGAGCTTCCACGTCGCGAACGCGGCATGCGCGGCCCGCACTGCCGCGTCGACTTCGCCAGCGGTCGCGAACGGTACGCGCGCGAGCACTTCCTGGGTCGACGGATTGACGATGTCGCGCCATTCGGCCGCTTGCGATTCGACGAATTCGCCGTCGATCAGCAGTTTCACCGACGGTGCGCGGCTGGTCACCGCGGACGGGTTCGCATTCATGCTGTCTCTCCTGTATGTCGGCCGCAGTTAGCGACGCGACCGAAATAAACAGCCGGCTGACACGCCGGCCCGATGTACTACGTTCGTTGCACGATGCTCATTGACTGTTCGCGTCCGACAGATCCGGGAAATCCTCTTCCCAGTATTCGCCCGGCAGACGCGCGGGCTGCGCATCGCGCTCCAGTTCGCGGCGCCGCAGTTCGACGCGGCGGATCTTGCCCGAGATGGTTTTCGGTAGCTCGCTGAATTGCAGCCGCCGAATCCGCTTGTACGATGCGAGCTTCTCGCGCGAAAACGCGAACACGCTGCGCGCGAGTTCCGGGCCTGCCTCGAAGCCCTGGCGCACCGTGACGAACGCCTTCGGCACCGAAAGGCGCAGCGGGTCCGCGCTCGGCACGACTGCGGCCTCGCCGATCGCCTCGTGTTCGATCAGCACGCTTTCGAGTTCGAACGGACTCAGCCGGTAGTCCGACGACTTGAACACGTCATCAGAGCGGCCTACGTACACGTAGCAGCCGTCGTCGCGACGCAGCGCGACGTCGGACGTGTGATAGAAGCCGTTGCGCATCGACTCGGCGGTTGCGTTCGGGTTATTCGCGTAGCCGGTCATCAGACCGAGCGGCCGCTGCGCGAGCGGCAGCGCGATTTCGCCTTCCGATGCGGGACGATCGTCGGCGTCGACTAGCTCGATCGTGTAGCCCGGCAGCGGCCGGCCCATCGATCCGGGCACAACCGCCTGCCCCGGCGAATTGCCGACCTGGCAGGTGGTTTCGGTCTGCCCGTAGCCGTCGCGAATCGTCACGTCCCACGCATGGCGCACGCGCTCGATGACCTCGGGGTTCAGCGGCTCGCCCGCGCCGACGATCTCCCTCAGCTTCACCGCATACGACGCGAGCGGTTCCTGCACGAGCATGCGCCATACCGTGGGCGGCGCGCACAGCGTCGTCACGCCGAAATTCACCAGTGCGTCGAGCGTTTCCTTCGGTACGAAGCGCGCGTAGTTGAAGACGAACACGCAGGCCTGCGCATTCCACGGTGCGTAGAAGCAGCTCCACGCGTGCTTCGCCCAACCCGGCGAGCTGATGTTCCAGTGGATGTCGCCAGGTTGCAGACCGATCCAGTACATCGTCGACAGATGGCCGACCGGGTAGCTCTCGTGCGTGTGCTCGACGAGCTTCGGTTTCGACGTCGTGCCCGACGTGAAATACAGCAGCATCGGATCGGATGCCCGCGTCGGTGCGTCGGGCACGAACACGGCCGGCGCATCATAAGCCGCTGCGAGACTGATCCAGCCGTCGCGATGCGCACCCGCGACGAGACGTGTAATGCCGGCATCGAGCGCGTCGAACTTGCCGGTCTCCGCACTATCGACCACCACGTGCTGCGCGCCGCCGATCTGCACGCGATCGCGCACGTCGTCGGCGGACAGCTGCGTCGTGGCGGGCAGCACGATCGCGCCGAGCTTCATCGCGGCGAGCATCACGTCCCACAGTTCGACGCGATTCGGCAGCATCAGCAGCAGATGGTCGCCGCGCCGCACGCCGAGCCCGCGCAGGAAGTTCGCCATCCGCGACGAGCGCTCCGACATCTGCGCAAACGAAAGCTTGAGACCAGGACCGATGAGATCGTCGACGATCCACAGCGCGGGGTGGTCGTTGCCGCGCGCGATCACATCGAAGTAGTCGAGCGCCCAGTTGAACTCGCCGAGCACCGGCCATGCGAACTCGCGATACGCGCGCTCGTAGTCCGTGCGGTGACGCAGCAGCAGATCGCGTGCATCGACGAAGG
Source organism: Paraburkholderia sp. (assembly GCF_050742655.1). GTDB lineage: Bacteria > Pseudomonadota > Gammaproteobacteria > Burkholderiales > Burkholderiaceae > Paraburkholderia. The sequence goes on from NZ_JBOIGG010000002.1 coordinate 482,932, forward strand.
CTTTTGCTGAGGTGCTGCTGGTCATTGTCTTGTCTCCACTTTGGCGCGGTTGTGCGCTCTCTCGCAAACCATTCTGCGCTCAAACACCCCGCGCAATCAGCATTCTTTGCACTTCGCTGGTCCCTTCATAAATCTGCGTGATGCGCGCGTCGCGATAGTGGCGCTCGACCGCATAGTCCTCGAGATAACCGTATCCCCCGTGAATCTGGATCGCGTTCGAGCAGACCTCTTCCGCCAGCTCCGACGCATACAGCTTCGCCTGCGACGCTTCCGACAGGCACGGCCGCCCCGCGCTGCGCAGCCGCGCCGCGTGATGCACGAGCAGACGCGCGGCATTGAGCCGCGTCGTCATGTCGGCGAGCATGTTTGCGATGGTCTGATGCTCCTTGATCGGCTTGCCAAACTGGATGCGCTGGCCCGCATACGCGCGCGCCGCGTCGAACGCCGCACGGGCGATGCCGATCGCCTGCGACGCGATGCCGATGCGGCCGCCCTCGAGATTCGACAGCGCGATGCGCAGGCCGTTGCCCGGTTCGCCGAGCAGGTTCGCTTCGGGAATCGCGCAGTCGTCGAGCGAGATCCCGCAGGTGTCCGATGCGCGGATGCCGAGCTTGTGCTCGGGGCGTCCCACGTTGAAGCCCGGTGTGTCGGTCGGCACGATGAACGCGGACAGCCCGCGTTTGCCGAGCTCCGGATCGGTTACGGCGAACACGATCGCGATGTTCGCGCGGGAGCCGTTGGTGACGAACTGCTTGTTGCCGTTCAGCACCCATTGCCCATCGCGCAACACGGCGCGGGTGCGCAGGTTGTTCGCTTCGGAGCCGGCCTGCGGCTCGGTCAGACAGAACGCGCCGAGCAGGCGGCCGCTCGCGAGGTCGCGCAGATAGCGTTCCTTCTGCTCATCGGTGCCGTAATTCAGGATCGGTCCGCAGCCGACCGAGTTGTGCACGCTCATCAGCGTCGCACAGGACGCGCAGCCGGCGGCAATTTCCTCGATCGCGAGCGCATACGCGACGTAGTCGGTGTACGAACCGCCCCACTCCTGCGGCACGACCATCCCGAGCAGTCCGAGCTCGCCCATCTCCGTCACGACCTCCGGGGGCAACCGGGCTTCGCGGTCCCACTCCGCGGCATGCGGGGCGAGCCGCCCGAGCGAGAAATCGCGTGCGGCATCGCGGATCATCCGCTGTTCGTCGGTATAGAAATCGTCCATTGTCTCCACCATAAGTGCGTGAAATGCGTTTTGCGCCGCAACATCGCGCGGCGGCGTCCGCCTCATTCAAGTGTAGGCAACCCACGGGCCAGGTTCGATGCCACACCCGATCATTCGCGGTGAGCGCATTTACCAGAACCGTTCCGTGATCCGCGTGCGTTCTTGCTAGCCTGTCGCATGGCATGCGAGTTGCGTGAGCGCATTTGCCAGCGTGCGCCGCATCCGCGACAATCCGGTTCCATACTTTTATCCGCCGCATCCCGATGAAAATCGACAGAGGCACGATCTCGATCAGTCTGGTCGAAGAAACGCTTGCGCTGGCGCACGCCCGCGGGCTCGACGTCGCGCCGCTCGTCGATGCGGCGGGCATCGCTCGGCAGATGCTCGCATCGTCGAAGGGCCGTGTGTCGCAGGCGCAATACGGCGCGCTGTGGAGGGGCATCGCCCGCGCGCTCGACGACGAGTTCTTCGGTCAGGACTCGCATCCGATGCGCAGCGGCAGCTTCATCGCGATGACCCAGGCGGCGCTCACCGCGCGCGACGGCGCACATGCGCTCGCGCGGGCAGTCGGCTTCATGCGGCTGATACTCGACGACCTGCACGCGGAAATCGATGCCGATGCAACGCGCGTACGGCTCGTATTCATGCATCGCGCGCGCACCCCGCTGCCGACGATGTTCGCGTATGCGACGTACTTCATCCTCGTCTATGGCCTCGTTTGCTGGCTCGTGGGGCGGCGTATTCCGCTGCAGCGCGCGCGCTTTCGCTGCGCGATGCCACCGGCCGCGCACGAATACCAGTTGATGTTCTGCGACGACATGGCATTCGATCAGGACGCGTCGTACGTCGACCTCGCACCGGACTTCATGGCGCTGCCGGTCGTGCAGACCACGCGCTCCATCAAGCCGTTCCTGCGCGACGCGCCGGGCAGCTTCGTCGTCAAGTACCGCAACCCAGGCTCGCTCGCCGCGCGCGTGCGCAAGGCGCTGCGCTTGCTGCCGGCCGCGGCGTGGCCCGCCTCCGACGACATGGCCGCGCGCCTGAACGTAGCCGAGGCGACGATGCGCCGCCATCTGAAGCAGGAAGGCCACACGTATCAGTCGATCAAGGACGACTTGCGGCGCGACGTCGCGATTGCCGAGTTGCAGGACACCGACCGTACGATCGCCGACATCGCGCTCGCGGTCGGCTTCGCGGAACCGAGTGCGTTTCATCGTGCGTTCCGCAAGTGGACCGGGATGCGGCCAGGCGACTACCGTCCGGCGCAGCGCGCGGAATCGGACTAAGCTGTAAGAACCGGGGTTCGCCCCTTCCGCCGGCATGCCGCGATGCATCATCGCAGGTCATTGCAGGTTCGTCGCAAAGCCGGCCGTCGACGATGAGAACGCAACCGCTTCTCCCGTTCCGGCATCACAGCGTGCGGCGCGTGCCACGATCTGGCGCGACGGGCCGCACGGTCCACGCGGTCCGCTTCCTGCGGGGAGCAGCCGCGCTAGGCATTGTGATTGCGTCTGCGATCGCGGCCATCTCGGTGTTCGCTGCAACGCCATCCGATGCACCCGCTCCCGTCGTGACGATTCCGGTCAGCGGCGCCATCGGCCCGGCTAGCGCCGACTTCATCGTGCGCGGCCTCGCGCATGCAGAAGAGCGCCACGCACAACTCGCGATCCTGCAGCTCGACACGCCCGGCGGGCTCGATACATCGATGCGGCAGATCATCAAGGCGATCCTCGCGTCGCCGGTGCCGGTCGCCGCGTTCATCGCACCGGGCGGCGCGCGTGCCGCGAGCGCGGGCACCTACATCGTCTACGCGAGCCACATCGCCGCGATGGCACCGGGCACCAATCTCGGCGCGGCGACGCCCGTGCAGATCGGTGGCGGCGATCTGCCGAAACCCTCTGCCACACCGGCCACCGCAACATCGCAGGCCAGCAGTCCGCTTGCGCTCGACACACCGTCGACCGAAACCCGCAAACAGGTGCAGGACGCCTCGGCCTATATCCGCGGTCTGGCGCAACTGCGCGGCCGCAACGCCGACTGGGCCGAGCGCGCGGTACGCGAAGCGGTGAGCCTGTCGGCCCGCGATGCGCTCGATCTCCATGTCGTCGACGTAGTCGCGCGCGACGTGCCCGATCTGCTGCACCAGATCGACGGACGCACCGTCGAAACCGCGGCCGGCGCCCACCGCCTGGAAACATCCGGCGCGCCGGTCGTTACGTTCGAACCCGACTGGCGCAGCCGCTTCCTCGCTGTCGTCACCGATCCGAACGTCGCGCTGATCCTGATGACGATCGGCATGTACGGCCTCTTTTTCGAATTCGCGAATCCGGGCTTCGTGCTGCCGGGCGTCGCGGGCGCGATCAGTCTGCTGGTCGGGTTGTTCGCGCTGCAACTGCTGCCGATCAACTACGTCGGCCTCGGGCTGATCCTGCTCGGCCTCGCGTTCCTGATCGCCGAAGCGTTCCTGCCGACCTTCGGCACGCTCGGGTTCGGCGGCATCGTCGCGTTCGCGGTCGGCGCGTTGATGCTGATCGACACCGACGTGCCCGGCTACGGCATTCCGCTGCCGTTGATCGCCGCGCTTGCAGTGTGCGGCGCACTGTTCGTGTTCGCCGTGTCCAGCGTCGCGCTACGCGCGAGGCGGCGGCCGGTCGTGACCGGGTCGGAAGCGTTCGTCGGCAGCCTCGGCGTCGTACTCGACGATGGCGTGGCCACACGCAACGATTCATCGCTGGAAGGCTGGGCCCGCGTGCATGGCGAACGCTGGCGCGTCGCGTGCGCGACCCCGCTTGCGGCAGGCCGCACGGTGCGTGTCACCGGCCGGCGCGGCCTGCTGTTGACGGTCGTACCTACGGCGGACGCGGCGCTATCCGGCGCCTCACCTGGAGACCACTCATGATCGGTTTCACTTTCGGTTTCGGCAGCATCGTCATCGTGCTGGTTGCGTTGCTCATCGTGTCGTCGGTGCGCATTTTTCGCGAGTACGAACGCGGCGTCGTGTTCATGCTTGGGCGTTTCTGGAAGGTCAAGGGCCCGGGGCTCGTGCTGATCCTGCCGGTCGTCCAGCAGGCTGTGCGGATGGACCTGCGCACCATCGTGTTCGACGTGCCGCCGCAGGACGTGATCACGCGCGACAACGTGTCGGTGAAGGTCAATGCGGTCGTCTATTTTCGTGTCGTCGACCCGGAGCGCGCGGTGATCCAGGTGGCCCGCTATTTCGAAGCGACCAGCCAGCTGTCACAGACGACCCTGCGCGCGGTGCTCGGCAAGCACGAACTCGACGAACTGCTGGCCGAGCGCGAACAGCTGAACGCCGACATCCAGAAGGTGCTCGACGCACAAACCGACGCGTGGGGCATCAAGGTGTCGAACGTCGAGATCAAGCACGTCGACATCAACGAGACGATGATCCGCGCGATTGCACGGCAGGCCGAAGCCGAGCGCGAACGCCGCGCCAAGGTGATCCACGCGGAAGGCGAATTGCAGGCCTCGGAAAAACTTCTGCAGGCAGCGCAGATGCTCGCGCAACAGCCACAGGCGATGCAGCTGCGCTATCTGCAGACGCTCACGACGATCGCCGCCGACAAGAACTCGACGATCGTCTTCCCGCTGCCGATCGATCTGCTGAACGCGGTACTGGACCGCTTCGGCATCACGGCGCGCAAATAGCGGCCGTGCGGCCGCCGCGCGGTTGCACCGTTGCACCCGCTCCACGCCGGCCCACGCGAACCGGCACCTGAGCCCCGAACCTGATTACAATCCGCCCGTGGCGCGCCCGCGTGCGTGGGCCGGCACGGGCGCGGTGCGCCGTCACGACGTTTCCCCATCAAACACTAAAAGAGATTCCGCCCATGGATTCCGTAAAGCGATACTTTGGCTTCGACGAAGCGGGCACGAACCTGCGCACCGAGGTGCTCGCGGGCCTGACTACTTTTCTGACGATGGCCTACATCGTGTTCGTCAATCCGTCGATTCTCGGCGACGCAGGCATGCCGAAAGAATCGGTGTTCGTTGCGACCTGTCTCGTCGCCGCGCTCGCGTCGCTGATCATGGGGCTGTACGCGAACTACCCGATCGCGTGCGCGCCCGGCATGGGCCTGAACGCGTATTTCGCGTACACGGTCGTCAAGGGAATGGGCTTTACGTGGCAGGCGGCGCTCGGCGCGGTGTTCATCTCCGGCTGCCTGTTCCTGATCGTGACGCTGTTCCGCGTGCGCGAGGTGATCGTCAACGGCATTCCGCATTCGATCCGCATCGCGATCACCGGCGGCATCGGCCTCTTCCTCGCGATCATCTCGCTGAAATCGGCCGGTGTCGTGGTCGGCAGCCCGGCGACGCTCGTCACGCTCGGCAACCTGCACAGTCCGCAGGTCGTGCTCGCGATCATCGGTTTCTTCGCGATCGTCACGCTCGATTTCCTGCGCGTGCGCGGCGCGATCCTGATCGGCATTGTCGGCGTGACCGTGCTCAGTTTCTTCTTCGGCGGTAATCAGTTTCACGGCATCGTGTCCGCGCCGCCGTCGATCGACCCGACGCTGTTCCACCTCGACATCCGCGCCGCGCTGTCGACCGGCGTGCTGAACGTGATCCTCGTGTTCTTCCTCGTCGAACTGTTCGATGCGACCGGCACGCTGATGGGCGTCGCGAACCGCGCGGGACTGCTGGTGGAAGGCAAAATGCATCGGCTAAACCGTGCGCTGCTCGCGGACAGCACCGCGATTCTCGCGGGCTCGCTACTCGGCACGTCGTCCACCACCGCGTATATCGAAAGCGCGTCGGGCGTGCAGGCGGGTGGCCGGACCGGCGTGACGGCCGTCACCGTCGCCGTGCTGTTCCTCGCGTGCCTGTTCTTTGCGCCGCTCGCGGGCGTCGTGCCGGCCTACGCGACCGCGCCCGCGCTGCTGTACGTGTCGTGCCTGATGTTGCGCGAAATGGCCGACCTGCCGTGGGACGACGCGACCGAAGTCGTGCCGGCCGCGCTCACCGCGCTGCTGATGCCGTTCACGTATTCGATCGCGAACGGCGTCGCGTTCGGCTTCATTTCATACGCGGGTCTGAAACTGCTGACCGGCCAGGCGCGCAAGGTGAAGCTCGTTGTGTGGATCATCGCGGCGGTGTTCCTGTTCCGCTTCTTTTACCTCGGCGCGGACTGATTCCCCAACGAACCCGAGCAGACCTCACAGGAGTCTCCATGTCCTCCCGTTCGTCCGCCGACCGCTACTCGCAGCCCGCGATCTTCTTCCACTGGGCGATCTTCGTGCTCGTCGCGCTCGCGTATCTCGCGATCGAGATCCGCGGCCCGAAAGGCAGCGACAGCCGCCTGCTATGGACCGCCGTGCACCAGTGGGCCGGCTCGCTGGTACTGACGCTCGCGGTGCTGCGTCTGCTCTGGCGCCTGTGGCACCCGGGGCCGCCGGAGATCAACACGAACCCGCTGCTCGCGTTTCTCGCGCGGCTCACCCATCTGGCGTTGTACCTGTTCATCTTCGTGCAGCCGCTGCTCGGGATTCTGATGGTGAATACCGGCGGGGATCCGGTCACGCTCGCGGGATTGAATCTGCACATCGTGCTGGCCGGCACCGATCGGGCCGCTCATACCGCGATCAAGGACGCGCACGAGCTGATCGGCAATGCGTTCTACTTCGTGATCGGGCTGCATGCGCTCGCCGCGATCGGTCATCACCTGATTTTCCGCGACCGGACGCTACGGCGGATACTCTGACGGGCGGCGCACAAACGAACGCCGCGCGCGGGCATGGCCGGCGCGCGGACGGGTGACAGAACAGAAAAAATGGACCGGCGACTGCGGACGCCTAGTTGCGCCAGTTCGCTTCATAGAAGCGGACGTAGCCGCTGCGCAGCACGAGGCACCGCGCGCGCGTTTCCGACAGCAGGCGGCGTGTCGCCGCCTCGATCCGTTCGCGATGCGTATCGAATGCGCCGATCATGTCTTCGGGCCGCGGCGAGGCCGCACCGTAATGGTCTTCGAGCGCCTCGGCGGTAATCATGCATTCCACCCTCTCGCCATCGACCATGGCCGGAAAGGCCAGTGTCAGTTCGGGCCCCGAGTACGCCGGGGTTTCGTACGGGAAAATGATCTGCATGGGATCCGCCTTCGGTTGACCGTCGCCTTCGGGCCGCGCGTGCTTCTGTCGAGCCTGCCTCCCTGGGGTGTCGCGCGCGGGCTATCCAGCCGGACACCAACGGCATGCGCCGGGCCTGGCTGATCTTATTCACTTTAGACGACTTGCGGCGCGCCGCAAGTTTTCCTGCGGATGCCGCGCAGCGGCTTTGCTTCCGGCCGCGAGGTCTCACCGGCAGTACGGGTAAAAGTACGGGTAAACATCGGCAAACCAGCCGGCAAACGCGCGGTCAAAACCTCGCCCGTCCCTCGCGACCGGCGCGCCGCGATCCTGTACCATGGACTTCGTCGATCCGATCGCGCCAACCCGATCGCGCGACCCTGATTGTGCCGCGCTGACGCGGTCGCGCCGGCGGCTGCGATTGCTGCAATGCACGAATCCCGCCGCGCGAGGCAACGCACCTCGCGGCGTCATCGATACGACCGGAGACAAGCCGTGACCCATCGTTCCGCCACGCCCTCGACGGGCGGCCGGCCCGACGTCCTCGCGCAGGCTCATGCGCGATCGCTGCAAGTCGGACTCCGCACGTCGGAAATGCCCGACTTCCAGCCGCTCGCGCAACCTGCGCTGCGCGGGCTGATCGAACGCAACCAGTCGCTGTACGCGCACGCGTTGCCGGTCATGGAAACGCTGCACGCGCAGATCGTCGACACCGAGAGCATGGTGCTGCTCACCGACAGCGACGGCGTGATCCTGCACAGCCTCGGCGACAGCGACTTCATCGAGAAAGCGAACCGCGTCGCGCTATGCCCGGGTGTGTCGTGGGCCGAAAGCGATCGCGGTACCAATGCGATCGGCACCGCGCTGGTCGACCGCCAGCCGACTGTCGTGCACGCCGGCGAACACTTCCTGCACGCGAACCGCATCCTTACCTGCTCGTGCGCACCGATCGCCGATCCGTACGGCCACGTCATCGGTGCGCTCGACGTGAGCGGCGACACGCGCGGCTTTCACAAGCACACGCTCGCGCTCGTGCGGATGTCCGCACAGATGATCGAGAACCATCTGTTCTCGAACCAGTTCGCCGATGCCGTGCGGGTGCATTTCCACGCGCGTGCGGAATTCATCGGCACGCTGTTCGAAGGACTCGCCGCGTTCACGCCGGACGGCCTGCTGCTGTCCGCGAATCGTAGTGCACTGTTCCAGTTCGGCCATCCGCTCGGCGAGTTGCAGCATCAGGCGTTCGAAGCACTGTTCGGCGGCGCGTTCGCCGCGTTCCTGCGACAGACCGCGCAGGCACCGGGCGAATGCACGACGCTGACGCTGCCGAGCGGCGTACGCGTCATCGCGCGCGGTGAATTCCATCCGCCGCGCGAACGGCGAACTCCGTTCGTATCGGCCAATACGGACCGGTTCGCCGATACGACCACTGACAGCCGTCGCGCACGTCGTCCGCACGACGCACGGACGACCGTGCCGATCACGCTAGCGGCGCTCGACACCGGCGACGCGCGCATGGCCGACATCCTGCGGCGCGTCGGCAAGGTGCGTGGACGCGACATCCCGATCCTGGTACTGGGCAAGACCGGCACCGGCAAGGAATGGCTCGCACGCGCGATCCATCACGACTCGCCGCGCCGCGCCGCGCCGTTCGTCGCGGTGAACTGCGCGTCGCTGCCGGACACGCTGATCGAAGCGGAGCTGTTCGGCTACGAGGACGGCGCATTCACCGGCGCGAAAAAGCGCGGCAGCGCCGGCAAGATCGTGCAGGCGGACGGCGGCACGCTGTTTCTCGACGAAATCGGCGACATGCCGCCCGCACAGCAGGTCAGGCTGATGCGCGTGCTGCAGGATCGCATCGTGGTGCCGCTCGGCGGTACGCGCGCGGTGCCGGTCGATCTGCGGATCGTCTGCGCGACGCACCGCGACCTGCACGCGATGATCGAAGCGGGCACGTTCCGCGAGGACCTCTATTACCGGATCAACAGCCTCGTCGTCACGCTGCCCGCGCTCGGCGAGCGCAACGATCTGGCGGCACTGGTCACGCGGATACTGAAACAGCAGCACGACGACGGCGAGCGAACGCCGTCGCGCGTGTCCGCCGCAGTGCTGGAGCGGTTCGCGCACTGTCGGTGGCCAGGTAACCTGCGCCAGCTCGCGAACGTGCTCCGGACGGCCGGCATCATGGCCGAGGGCGCCGATGAGATCGACGTCGAGGATCTGCCGGACGATTTTCTGCGCGACTGCTGCGATGACGATGCAGATCCACAGCGGCGGGTGTCGGCGGAAGGTGCACCGAAGCCCGCCACAGTCCGCGCGACGACACCGCCCCGGATGGAAGACTGGCAGGCGACGCTGATCGAGCAGACGCTCGCACGGCATCAGGGCAACGTGTCGGCGACCGCGCGGGAGCTCGGGCTCGCGCGCAACACGGTGTATCGCCACCTGCGCCGGCTAGACATGCGCTGATCCTGCTGCGTGCGCGTCTCGCGCGCCGCGTCGCGGCAGGTTAAGCTGCGAGCCTACCGAGCAGGCTCGCTATGGCTTCCAGACACGAACTCAAACGCTTTCGCACCAACCTTGCCGACGAACTCGACAGCGCCGCGCTGTACGAAACGCTTGCGCGCGTCGAAGAAAACCCCGACCGTGCGAAGGTGTTCGGCCAGCTGGCCGCGTCGGAACGCGAGCACGCTCAGGTCTGGCACAACCGGCTGAACGCGAGCGGAATCCGCGTGCGGCCGCACCGGCACAGTCTGAAAACCCATCTGATGCGCACGCTGATCCACACGTTTGGGCCGTCGTTCGTGTTGCCGTCGCTCGCCGCCGCCGAGTACGCGGATCGCGACAAGTACGCGAACCAGCCCGACGCGACCCACCTCTCCGCCGAGGAACAGCATCATGCGGACGTCGTCCAGGCAGTCGTCGCCGCGGACGCGCAGCGGCGTACCTCGCCAGGTACGCAGATCGCGAACGCCGAGTCGTGGCACAAGGGCGTCACGTCCGGCAACGACCTGCGCGCCGCGGTGCTCGGCGCGAACGACGGCCTCGTGTCGAACTTCTGCCTGATCATGGGCGTCGCGGGCGCCGGCACGAGCAACAAGGCGATCCTGCTGACAGGGCTCGCCGGGTTGATCGCCGGCGCGTGCTCGATGGCGCTCGGCGAGTGGCTGTCCGTCACCAACGCGCGCGAACTCGCGCGCACGCAGATCGCGAGGGAAGCCGACGAGATCGACCACTCGCCGGATGCGGAGCGCCACGAACTCGCGCTGATCTACCAGGCGAAAGGCATCGCCCCGGACGAAGCGAAGCGCGTCGCCGAGCAGATCATGGGCGACCGCCAGAAAGCGCTCGACACGCTCACGCGCGAAGAACTTGGCATCGACCCAGCGGAACTGGGCGGCAACCCGTGGTCCGCGGCGGGCGTGTCGTTCTGCCTCTTTTCGCTCGGCGCGATCTTTCCCGCGATGCCGTTCCTGTGGGCGCACGGTACGCCGGCGATCGCGCAGTGCGTCGGGCTGAGCGCATTCGGGCTCGCGGCGGTCGGCGTGTTCACGTCGCTGTTCAACGGGCGCAGCGCAATGTTCTCCGCGTTCCGCCAGATCGTGATCGGGCTGATCGCCGCGGCCTTTACGTACGGTGCGGGGCGCCTGCTCGGCGTATCGATTTCGTGAGCGAGCGCATCTTTCTGGTTCGTGTCGAGCCGCTCGGACAAACCTTCGAAGCGCCCGATTCGCTGACGCTCATCGAAGCTGCCGGCTTCGCGAACCTGCATCTGCCTCGCATGTGCCGTAACGGTACGTGCCGCACGTGCCTGTGCCGGCTGACGAGCGGGAGCGTGCGTTATCTGATCGAGTGGCCTGGCGTGTCGCGCGAAGAAAAGGCGGAGGGGTTTATCTTGCCGTGCGTTGCGGTGGCGGAGAGCGATCTGGTGATTGAGGCGCCGGATGCGATGGGGATTTGAACGAAAAAATGGTAAATCCAGGAGGGGTATGGCATCCGCAACTATGACGTCAAGGGGACGGGTCACCGTCCCCTTGCATATTCGCAACCTGCTTGGTCTGGCTACCGGCGATCGTGTCGAGTTCGTCCTCAACGAAGAGACCGGGCGGTACGAGGTGGTGCCGGTCACTCACTCTGTGACCGCACTCAAGGGCATCATCCGCAAACCGGCGAAACCGGTTTCGATCGGGGACATGAATACCGCAATCGGCGGGCAGGAGGCATCGTCGTACCGGGCCGGCATTGAGTGAGAGGTCGGGTGCGGTTAGCGGGGTGCTGTGAAGCAGCGCACGCGGTACGCAGGTTCGATGCATCGCTTCGCGCGCCCCATCCTCACAGCAGCGACCTGGCTGCAAGAGAACATCAACCCGCCCCCGCCTTCATCTGCTTCAGGTGCTTATAGACCGTGGCACGCCCCATCCCCAACACGGCCGCGACGTAGTTCGCCGAACTCCGTCCACGGAATGCCCCCTCCGCATGCAGCGCCTCGACCAGTTCGCGCCGATGCTCGCGCGTGAGGCCGTTCAGGCCGATCTGCCGCTCGCGCAACCAGCCGTGCAGGAACGTGTTGATGCGCTCCTGCCAGTCGTCGCGGAATAGCTCGTCCGGCTGCGCGACCACGCCCGCACCCTTGATGAACAGATCGAGCGTCGAGCGGACGTCTTCGAACACCGCGATGTTGAAGTTGATGCACATCATGCCGGCCGGCTGCCCGCTATCGTCGAACAGCACGTTGCTCACGCAGCGCATGCGCCTGCCGTCCCAGTTCAGTTTTTCGTACGGGCCGATCATGCGTTCGCGCGCGGAGTGATCGATTTCGTCGAGCGCGGAATCGTCGCCGATCTCGCGCTTCGACAGATTGTTCGCGAGGTACAGCACTGTCTGGTCGTGCAGGTCGTGAATCACGACCTCCGTATACGGGAAAAAAAGCGCAGCGATACCGTCCGCAATCGGCGCATAGCGCGCAAGCAGCAGGTCTTTCACCGGAGAGGCTTTTTTCTTGCGCATCGAAATCGCTACCTTCTTGGTGGGCCGGCGCCGCGAGCGATGCGCGAACAGCCGGCGGGTTTCCAGTCGTCGTGGCGGGCGGGTGTGTGTTGAACAGATGCCCCGGGCAGTCCGCCCGCTTCGCATTGTAGCCGTCGCGGCCCGGCCGCCGACCCGGCTACGACATCGTCGCGAAGTGAAGCATTGCGGAATGGGCGGAATCTGATTTAGAGTCGGACGCTTCGGGCCGCCTGCTCGCGCGGCCCGTTCTCTTTTGATGGTGTCCGCGCAACGCATCGCCGTGGCCCGGCCCACAAAAAACGGAGACGGCGGCACCATGGATTTCGATGTGATCGTACTGGGAGCCGGCATCGTCGGCGTTTCGTCGGCCCTGCACCTGCAGGACCGCGGACGGCGCGTCGCGCTGGTCGACCGGCGCGCTCCTGGCGAAGAAACAAGCTTCGGCAACGCGGGGTTGATCGAACGCTCGTCGATCGTGCCGTACGCGTTTCCGCGCAAGTTCGCCACGCTGCTGCGCTATGCGCGCAACGAATCGACCGATCTCTACTGGGACTATCGCGCGCTGCCTTCGTACGTGACGTGGCTCGCGCGCTTCTGGTGGGAATCGTCGCCGCAGCGGCTCGCCGCGGCCGCGCGCGACATGCTGCCGCTGATCTCTCAAAGCGTCGCCGAACACGATGCGCTGATCGCGCGTGCGGACGTCGCTTCGCTCGTGCACGCGCACGGCTGGGTCCAGGCCTTTCGCACGCACGCAGCCCTCGAGCGCGGAACCGCCACCGCCGAGCTCGCCGCGCACGAACACGGCCTGAACTTCACGCCACTCGACGCCGCCGCGCTACGTGCACGCGAACCCGGGCTCGGCGAGGGCTTCGTCGGCGCACTGCACTGGCACGATCCGAAGAGCGTGTCGAATCCCGGTGCGTTGACGAAAGGCTATGCGCGTCTGTTCGAACGCGAAGGCGGCACCCTGTTCACCGGCGACGCGACGACCGTGCGCGAGGAACGCGACGGCTGGAGCGTCGAGACCTCGTCGGGCCGCATCGCCGCGCGCGAGGTCGTGGTCGCGCTCGGACCGTGGTCCGACGCGGTCTTCGCGCCGCTCGGCTACCGCATCCCGCTGCGCGTGAAACGCGGCTATCACATGCACTATCGCCCGACGCACACGATGCTGTCGCAGCCCATCGTCGATACCGAGCAGGGCTATGTGATCGCGCCGATGGACGGCGACCGGCTGCGGCTCACGACCGGCGTCGAGATCGCGCGCCGCGACGCGCCACCGACCGGGATCCAGCTCGCACGCGTCGAGCGCATCGCGAAGCCGCTGTTCGGTCTCGGCGAGCGCGTCGATGCGGCGCCGTGGCTCGGCATGCGGCCGTGCACGCCCGACATGCGTCCGGTGATCGGACCTGCGCCCCGGCATCGTGGGCTGTGGTTCGCGTTCGGCCACAACCATCACGGCTTGACGCTCGGGCCCGTCACGGGACGACTGCTCGCGGAAATGATGACTGGCGCCGCGCCGTTCACCGATCCGCGGCCGTATCGTCCCGCGCGCTTCGACTAACGCCGCGTGCGTTGAACACTCATCGAGCGCGGCCACCGCGCGAATTTTGTTCGCGTGGCGCAGGTCTTTTTGACATGCGATAACCGGGTATCCACTTGACGGAGCAACCCGATGGCCACGCTCGAAGCGTTCCGGGCCGTGCTCGACGACGAACGCACGCCCGAAATCATCCGTAACCACATCATCGATTCGCTGCAGTACACGCTGCGCAATCACGGACAGATCTTCACGTCGAAGGAAATCGAATGGCTCGCCGCGTGGGACGACGCGCGCATCCCGCTCGCTGCATCCCGCGAACTGAAAAAACGCGTCGTCGAGACCGGTTGAAAAAAGGGCACCACGCCTCCACCTGTCATCATGTCCGCGCGCCGCGTGCACCCGCGCCGCGCGGGCGCCATGCCGCCTGCCGGAACTTTTTGCTATCCAATTAGCCCCATTTAGGGCATTATGTTGGGATAGTGGTTTCTCGCAGTATCCGCTGCATCATCGCGCTGTAGCACCGGCATTTCCGCAACACCCCCGACTGCTCGACCGCCGCTTGTTGCTTGCCGGCGGTCCCGTCATTTCGGCAATGTGCTCCATGCGCATTCGCCGTCGCGAGTTGCACTGCTTTTCATGCGCCCGGTATCCCTGCGATGCCAGCGTGTTTCTTCTCCATTGAATCCGCGCTTTTGCGGCTGCGTTCGATGCCTTAGCCAAGGCGCGAACCTGATTTTTCCATTGCGGCGCGCCCTCGTGTGCGGCGCCGCTGATCCGCCGTTGCCGCGCGCTGCGCGAAACGGCGATGTACGAACAGGACATATTCATGATTCAAGCTGTCAAGACCTACAAAGGTTACGAAATTCATCCGCTGATCTATCCGCGCCGCCCGTCGGACGGACAGCCCAGCCGCCGGCCCGACGCCGGCTACGAAGCGTCGGTGCGCATCTGCCGCGTGGGCGCAAATCCCGTTGCCGACGGCCGCGTATTTCGCCTGCCCTACCTGTGGCCTTTCGAAGGCTCGGGCAAGGCCCGGCTCGCGTGCATGGCGCACGCGGAACAATTGATCGATGGCCGTGTAGACGGCCAGTCGGTCGCCGATCTTTGATTCATCGACGAGGAGCGATATATGGCAAAAGAAGAACTGCTTGAACTGGACGGTATCGTCGACGAAGTGCTTCCGGACAGCCGCTACCGCGTCACGCTCGATAACGGCGTCGTGGTCGGCGCGTATGCGTCAGGCCGCATGCGCAAGAACCACATCCGTATTCTCGCGGGCGACCGCGTGACGCTCGAACTGTCGGTCTACGATCTGACCAAAGGCCGGATCAACTTCCGCCACAAGGACGAGCGCGCCAGCGGCGGCGGTACCGGCACGCGCAACGCGGCATTTCGGCGCCGCTAAAATCGAGGGCCGCGTGGCCGTAAGCGCCGCGCCCGTTTCTCGCGAAGCGGATGCGGTGCGGGTCGGCGTCACTTGACGGTTCGACGGGCACCAGGTCCGCATCCGGACCGCGCTGTGTGCCACGCGTCGCTCCAACTGACCCTACCAGCACATCTCTCGAGCCAGGCTTGCTGCCAGCGTTGCTGGACGCCTGCGCCATAACCGCTCCACTCCCTACCGCCCCCCCAAGCAGTCGATCCGCGATTCCGGTTAGACTATTTGGATGGAAAAGTGCCGTTATTGCGACAAGATCCGCGACGAATGGGATTGTCATGGGGACGAGTGCCGGCGGTCGATTGCGAGAGCGCTGCGACGGCAGCGCGCCGGGTTGCCGATGGTGCCGAAAATCATCCGCAACGAGATTCCCGCCGACGCGACCACCCGTGAAGTCATCACGCTGCTGTCGCGCCAGCGTCTTCGCGCCCGTCGTAGCAACGAGGAACGCCGCGAACGCAAGGAAGTCGAGGATCCGGACAACGGCTGACTTCTACTGAACGGTGACAGTCGCCCTCATGTTCGGGTGGATGCCGCAGAAAATCCGATACACCCCCGGCTTGTCGAATTTGAACTGGAACGTATCGTTCTGATCGAGCGCGGCCGAGCGAAACGTGCCGGCATCATCGACGACCGTGTGCGGTTCTCCATCGAGGTTCTTCCACGTGACAGTCGAGCCCGCCTTGACCGTCAACGCCATCGGCGAAAACATGAAGTTCTTGATGACGACCGCGTGAGCGTCGTCGGCGTGCGCGAGCCCGGAAAACGCGGCCGATGCCGCGATCAGCACGGCGGCCGCGGCGGAACGCGGGAAAGCACGGCCAAAGAGAATGATGTTCATGAGCGAAGTCCTCGTGCGAATGCGAACGGTAGCGGTGGTGGGGATCAGACGAGCGTCGTGTCGGCGAGCGTCGCCTTGAGCGGATGGCGATCGATGCGGACGCGTGTCACACCGAGCATCCGCGGCAGTTGATCGGCGGCAACCGTCAGCGGCATCGGCCCCGGACCGTTGCCCGCGGTCGGCTGCGGGTACGCCGTCGAGCGAGCGGTATGAAACGTGATGTTGCCCTCCACCTTCGACACGATCTGGTGAATGTGTCCGTTCAGCACCGTGACCGAGCCGAAGCGCCCCAGATAGCTCATCGCTTCGCCCGCATCGCCGGTTCCCCATCCCCACGGCTCGTAGATCGTCCACATCGGCATGTGCGCGAAGACGACGATCGGCGTGCTCGACGAGCGGCCTTTCAGGTCGTTTTCCAGCCACGCGAGCTGATCGGCACCCAGCGCGCCTAAACCGCTCGGCTTGAAGTGCATCACGTTGACGAGGCCGATGAAGTGCACGCCATCGTGATCGAAGCTGTAGTAGCCGCGATTGTCCGACGCGGCGCCGAAGCGCTTGAAATACTCGGTTCCGGGTCCGTCGGTCACGTCGTGTTCGCCGGGCACGGTGTGCAGTTCGGTGATGTTCAGGCCCGACAGCAATTGCGCCGCGAGATCGAATTCCGCCGCTCGCGACAGATGCGTGATGTCGCCCGTGTGGATCGTGAGCGCCGGCTTGACGGGCATCGCGTTGACGAAATCGATCGTCTGTTTGAGCGTGCCCGCGACGTCCGGATTCGCTTCCTTGTTGAAACCGATGTGCGTATCGCTGATCTGCAGAAACAGCGGCACGCCGGTGCTCATCTGTGGATCATCGGCATTGGCTGCAAGCGCGAGTTCGACCGGCGTGAGCACGCCGCCGGCCAGCATGAACAACGTGCCCGCGCTGCCGAAGGCGAGGCACTTCAGTGCGGCCCGCCGCGACGGATGGGAAGGATGGTCTGATGACATGGTGTCCTCTCGGGTTGAAGGCAGGACGCCGGCCACCGGATGGTCCGGTGAAGCGTCCTGCGGTTTCGAGAGGAGACTGGCGTGCGCGGTGGTTTATTCCCTCACCCGCGGCGCCGAAGAAAAAGACTACGACGCGGGATGCGCGCGCAGGTCCGCGATGAAGCCGTTCAACTCGGCGTCGCCGGCATCGGTGATCGCCCAGTAGTTCATGCCGTTCGCGCTCCAGTGCACGAAGTGATAGCCCTGCCGCTCGCCGATGCGCGGCGTGGCGCCTGCATCGTTGCCCGGCCACACATACAGATTGATCGGGTGCAGCTTGTAGCGATAGACCATCACCGCGACCGGCCGCCCGTCCAGATAGTCGAGCCGCCCACCGATCAGCGGATACCCCTGCTGCGCGAGATCGACGACCGGCGGCGCATAGTCAAGCTTGCCGTCGAACCACGGTTTGACCGTGTGCTTGTCAGTCGAAATCACGTCGGACAGATGGTCGAACTGCAGCGAACGGATATGGCTGTTCACGAGTTCGTCGGTCAGCCGCGTTTCGCTCGAGGGCACCGACAGGTACAGCCCGACACTCCACGTCAGCGCGACGACGCTCATCGCCATCGCGCCGACCGGCGCCCAGTTCCACGAGCCTCCACCACTACGCCAGCCGAACCGCTCGACCAGCCGCTGCCACCGCGACGGCTGGCCGGGTAGCGCCGCCTTGATCCGACGCGCGAGATCCGCAGGTGCATCCACCCGCAGATCCGCCTGCTTCAGTTGCATGCTGACCTCACGCTGCTGCGCATACGCCCGCTGACAGCGCTCGCAATCCGCGAGATGACGCTCGAATTCAAGCGACTCGGACAGGCTCAACTCCTGGTCGAGATAGCCGGGCAACAGCACGAATGCCTGTTCGTGATCCATCACGCCTCCTGATCCGTCGGTGCGAGCAGCGCCGCGAGCTGCTGGCGGCCGCGCCCGAGGCGCGACATCACGGTGCCCATCGGAATGCCCACGATGGCGGCGATTTCCTTGTACGACAATTCCTCGAGCTCCCGTAGCACGACCACCTCCCGATACTCCAGACGCAGGCTGCGCAACGCGACGTGTACCCGCTTGCGGCTCTGGCTGCGGATCAGCGTCGCTTCGGGGCTATCGTCCGGGGCGCTATCCGCCGTCTCGAGGCTGTGCAGGTCCTCTTCGAACTCCTGCGTGTCCGGTGCATGCCCGCGGTTCTGCTGATACCACGTGTAGAACGTGTTGCGCACGATGCTCAGCAGCCACGCGCGCGCGTCGTCGCCGCGAAATCCGCCGAAAAAACGGAACGCGCGCAGATACGCCTCCTGGACCACGTCCTGGGCGTCCTGATCGTTATGCGTCAGCCAGCGCGCAACATTGAAGGCCGAATTCATATGAGGCAAAACGAGTGCTTCGAATCGCTTTGCGATAAATGGATCGGCCATGTTGATGTCCCTGAAGTAACCGCGATCCGTGACCGACACAGAGCAGACTGTCCGCCTGTGGTTTTTATTCCCGGACGGTCTCTCTCGGTCCTGTGCGCCGTGCACGCTTCAGGCGTGCACGGGTCGGCGGCTGCGATTCAGCGCATTGTAGTCGCGGCGACAGGGAACCGGTCCGCGACAGGGAGCGCGCGACTTTACGTCGCGTCGGACATCGTGATGTTGACGGTCTTGCTCGGGTCGCCGGCCAGTCCCATCGCGGCTGCGTCGTCGGTCGGGTTCATGTACGCGCGGATCGCATCGCCGTCGCCTGCCATGCGTCCATCGGACAGCGTGACGGTCATGTTCTCGGCGTTGCCACCGAAATCCTTGTTGCCGTCCACCTTGCTGATGTCGGGATTGCCGGCGCCGGTCGTCTGGCCATTGTCGGCGCCGCCGTCCTCGTACAGCACCTCGTTCGGATGCGTGTTGCCGTTTGCATCCGACGGCGAGATCCGCACGCCGATGTCGCCCGAGCCCGCGGTGAACGTGCCGGTCTGGCCCGGCGCAAGCGTCATGGTCGCCTTGTTCGCACCCTGCACGGAGTAGGTGAACGACTGGGTGCGGTTCGTATCGTTGGTGAAGTTGAACGTCTTGTCGCTGCCGGTACCGGTATTGATCGTCTGCGTCGACGCGGGACTGACGCCGTCGATCGCGGCCGCCTGCGGCACGCCGCCGGCGTTGTTCGACAGGCCGGTTGCGCCGGTACCCGATGTGCCGGACGCACCTGATACTCCGCTCGCCGGATTGACCGGCGTGGGCTGCGGGGCCGGATTGGCCACTGGTGGGGCCGTATTGGTCGCTGGTGGCGCCGGGTTGGTCGCTGGTGGCGCCGCATTGAAGGCGGTTGGCGAAAAACCAGACCCGCCCGCGCCACCCGTCCCGCCGACCGGCGGCGTGGACGAAGAATCGTCCCCGGCCTGCCCCGGCATCGCGTTCTGCAGCATCGCGAGCAACTCCTGAATGAACTGCAGGATATCCTGCTGGCTCAGACCGCCTGTCGAGCTGGTGCCGGTCATCGGCTCGAATGACGTGACCGGGTAGCCGCCTTGAAGAGTGATGCCTGTCATGATCGTCCTCGTCCGCAAATAGAAGATGTCGACGTACTTCGCTTTACGCTACCCGCCTTGCGCTTCCGTTCTCGAAGCATCCAGACGTCGTTCGGTCGGCTGATGGCGTTCGCCGGAAGCGATTGCGGTTCGAATGTACGACGTGCCCGTCGGATGGATGTCGCCCAATACGAAATTACGGCGTGCGGCGCGAAGCGTTCGCGGTAGTTCAATCGTCGTGGAGTTGACGAGGCACCGCGATCTCCAGATGGCTACGACTCGCCTTCTTCCTGCGCGATCCTGTCCAGGTTCGCGCTGATCTTCTGCAGCATCCCGGTCAGTTGCGTGATTTCATCGGCACTGAGGCCCGCGAGCGCCGCCTCGCTGCCCGCCATCAAGACCGCGCGAACCCGCGACAGCCGCTTCGCGGCGTCGGGCGTCAGCGAAATGAGCCGGCTGCGTTTGTCGTCGGGAGCCGGCACGCGATCGATGATCCCGTCGCGCTCCATACGGCTCAGCAACTGCGCCATCGTGGGCTGCTCGACGCGCGCGAGCCGGGCCAGTTCGGACTGGGGCAATGCCCGGCCGCCCTTGAGCGCGTACAGCACAGGCGTATGCGCGACAGCAAATCCCAGCGCGCGCAGGCGCTTGTCGAAGATGCGCGTGAACCCGCGATTGATCAGCCCGATCAACGGCATCGGATTGAGGGGGAGATTTCTTTTACCCATGAATTCGAGGCCCGGCGGCGAGCCGCCTGTCGTTATTGCATAGGCGCCTATTGTATAAGGACGTACAGGAACCACGCGCCGGCCGACGCGCCCTCCCCGGCGCGTCGACTGCCGGCATCACGCGCCGCGGTTCGCCTGCCAGTGCGCGCCCGCCGCATAGGCCGTCGACCACCCGGCCCATGCGCCTTCGAGTGCGACGTACTTCGTGATCGACGACACCATATGCCCGACCTTCGGCTTGTCGGCGAAGGCCTGCGCGACGGCACCGCTAACCGTGAACGGCACAGACAGACCGGCTGTGAGAGACACCGACGACGCGATGAGCCCGGCGTCGGTCGTGGCACGTACGACACCTTCGGGGAACTTCGTCACGACGTTCTTCACGTGATTGACCGTACCCATCGCCGCCTCACCCGCGTAGGCGAGCGTGGACTGCTTCGACGCGCGGACACACTCGCGCAGATTTTGCCGTGCAAAGAAGAGCGGCAGACCCGTGCGGCCTTGACGCTCGTCCAGCTTGTGCTGGATGAAGGTCGCGCCGATACCCGCGGCGATGTTTGTCACCGGAGCAATAGCCGCCTCGATGTTCGCCGCCGCGTCGACGCCGACCGTATAGGTCGTCGCGGCCGACACGGCCATGCGCGTCGCGTAGGAAGCGCCGAAAGCGCCGACCCACGAGATATTGGTTTCCTTGATTGCATCGCCGAGGCCTTGTGCATTGAGGTTGCGCAAATTCTCCGGCAGATGCTCTGCCGCGGGACGCTTGTAGTAGGCGTCCTTGAACGTCGCCTCCTTGGCTGGTGTCGAGATTGCGTCCGACGCGCCGGCGACGAGGCCGCCTAACGCGCCCTGTAGCGCTCTGGTACCCGCCGGCGTGGCGGTCGTCAGTTCCAGGGACAGCGGCCCGTAGGTGAACGGGAGGTCCGGCAGGTTGAAATGCGCACCGCCGACGGTTCCATTACCCAGCCGCATCAGGTTGTCGCGGCACATCACCGTGCGTGCAAGCTGGAGGAGCTCTGCCTTCCCCGTGATGCCCTCTTCCTGGAGGATGTCGCGCTGGTTATCGACGAACGCGTTGAACACCGTATCGTTCGCGAAATGCGAGCGCAACGGCCGCAGGATGTAGTGCACGCCGCCACGCAGATCGTCCGGCAACGCCCGTTTCAGATGCGCGATGTCATTGACTTCGCGATGCTGCTGGAGTACTTCCGCGTGCGTGAGCCCGGGCGATGCCGGACGCTCGATCTGCGACGGGTCACGCGACGCGCGATCGGGCGTATGCGTTCTCACGGGCGAGTGCGTGCCGCTGTTCCGCACGATTTCGTCGACCGGCTGTTGTTCCACCGGCTCCTCGACCTGATCGCGATCGGGCGAATGCGTTCTCGCGGGCGAGTTCGTATCGCCGTTCCGCACGATTTCGTCGACCACCTGTTCCACCTGCTCCTCGATCTGATCGACTTCGTCCAACTGGGCGTCGTCGACTCCAAGCACATGAACCTGCGTGGTCTGCTCGACACCGTTTTCGTCGCGCGCGGTCAACGTCAGTTCTGACAGCGACTGGACCGCGTCCTTGAAACTGTCGTTCGACACGCTGCTGGAGGCGGAATGCGAACCGGCGCGTCCGGATGCGGGCTGCCTCGGCGGCGTCAATTGCGGCTGCGACGCGACGCTGGCAGGTCGTGACTGCTGCCGGGGCGGGGTCAGCGGCAGCGACGTGCGCGTTCTGACCGGCAGGGTCAAACCGGTGGTCGAAAGAGGCGCGTCGGAATCCGTCGAGCCGCTCTGCGCCGGGACAGAACTTCGCGCCGGCGACGAACCGGTACTGCGGGGCCGCAATCCTTCGACCGACTGGCGCGCCATCGTATAAACGGAGCCGCCACTCTCCGAGTCGGAATGGTCTGCTTCGGGAAGCTGCGCCGGGTTGGGCTGAACGCCGTGACTCGAGGCTGGACGGGAGACGTTGGTCATGATTCCACCTTGGATAAGAAATTGAGCGACATGGCCCATTTTCATTTTTTCCACGGTCGATCAATAAACCAGCGCGAAGCAATAACGCGTGATGCGAATATTCGCCAGCATGCCAAACCAGATTTTTTCCGAACCGTTCGCTAAACGGGCTTCACGGCCAACGCTTCGGGATGCCGAACCCCTACCGGCGCTCCCATTCTTTGGGAAACCTGCCGCAATATCGCCGCGTCACGTCGGAATCAGCTCGGCCTGATGGCTTCGATACAGTTCGAGTGTCAACGCTTCGCCGTCGTGCGACAGAAACGTGGCAGCGCCTTCCGCGGCACCTTCCGCCGACTCGACGATCCGCGCGAACATCTGCGTTTCGTACTCCGTCACGGCGGCGCTCCAGTCATCGTTCCCGACGAGCAAGCGCGCGAGTTCGGATGCATCGAACATCGCGTTGTTCACACCGTCGCCACCGAACGGCGACATCACGTGCGCCGCGTCGCCGATCAGCGTAAGACCCGCCCGATGTTGCCAGCAGTGCCCCACGGGCAACGCGTGGATTGGGCGCACGGCGAAGCAGTCGTTACCGGCGCGGAAAAGATCGAGAATCCCTTCGTCGAAGCCCTCGAATTCGCGGATGAGTTCTTCGCGAACCGCGGCCGGCGACGCGAAGTCGAAACGCTTTGCAGCCCAGTCGACAGGCACGCGAAAGATCGCATACACGCGCACATGGGCGTTGCCGTTGCGTTGCGCGATGAGGCATTTTCCGTCGGCCTCCACGCTCATCTTGCCGCGCCCGACCAGTAGCGACAGCGCGGGATGCCGTTCGTCGATATCGTCGATACCGAATTCAATGAACACGAGGCCGCTGTATTGAGGCTTGTACGGCGACAGCAATGGACGCACGCGCGACCACGCGCCGTCCGCACCGACCACGAGGTCGAACGGACCTTCGGCGCCCCGCTCGGTCACGACATGCCAGCGGTTGTCGTCCGCGGGCGATACGTCGCTCACCGCACTACCCCAGCGAACGACGCCGGCCGGCAGCGACGCCAGCAATATCGCGCGAAGCGCGGTACGGTCGACTTCCGGACGATCGCCCGCAGACGCATCCGCCTGTTCGAACAGCACGCGCCCCGCCTTGTCGAGCAGGCGCGTGCCCTGGTCCTCGTAGCGCGCAATCGAATAGAACGCCTGCTGAAGGCCCGCGCGCTCCAGCGCCGCGATGCCCGAGTCCTCGTGAAGATCCAGTGTTCCGCCTTGCGGCCGTTCCAGCGGATGTGCTTCGCGCTCGAATACGACGACGCCGACGCCGTGCAGATCGAGAAGACGAGCCAGCGTGAGACCGCCCGGCCCTCCGCCAACGATGGCGACGTGCCGTTTCGCTTTCATCGAGTTCATCCTTCAAAAAAAACATAGGTGGCTATATAAAATCATAGTTGCCCGGCGAAATCAACCCTGGACCCATCGACGAGGGGAGCGTCGCGGCCACTGTCCGTGGTTCACGCACAGTGCGGCAGTGTCGCAGTGTGATAGCAATATTCATCGAAGACAAATCCTGCTACGACGCGCGAAGCGTAGCCGGCAGCGCCGGTCACCTTTCTAAAAGTTAATTTACCTTTACACATAAATACCGTGGCTATTCCTATTGCGGAATAAATCGCATTCCATTTCCAATGACACGGCGCAACATTTATCGCATTTTTATTTCCAGCATGTCAGTCCCTACAAGAAAGCCTGCTTCTGCGCCTGTACCGCATCGCGTCAAGGCTCCTACCATTCCTCGCCACTTCGGTCGATAACGGACATCGCGCGCGAAGAAATATTACATTCCACCGCTTTATCGACCAGGATTATTTTTCAAATCAATTACACATATAGCGGGAGATAAATGCCAACGATAAATAAGATTTATTTTTCGATCTTTCGGCGCACCCGCATTGTTTCCGCACAGCCATTGATCCCCCGATCGATGGTCCGTTGTCAGAACCAAAGGAGACAGTTCGATGCAAACCCGATCATTGACCGTGTTGCTGCTGACCGCGGCCGTCATGGCAGGCTGCGGAGGGGGCAACAACGTCAGCAGCACGCCAACCCCGCCGAAGCTGGTGACCAACATCGCCGTACCCAATGCGTCGAGCCCCGCGTTCAGCTTCGACATCGGCTACACCGAAGCGGGCCAATACTTTCTTGCCGACCGCAACAACAAGACCGTGGACGTCGTGAACACGAAATCGAATACGCTGATCGCGCAGATTCCCGGACCGTTCACCGGTGCCGGCGCGACGACGAACGAGTCCGGACCCGACGGCATCGTCGGCATCACGGGCACGCACACGATCTACGTCGGCGATGTCGACTCGGTCAAGGTCATCGACACGAACGCGCAGAAGACGGTCAACACGATCGCCATCAGCAATTCGGGCTCGCGCGTCGATGAAGGTTGCTACGACCCCGACGACCATCTCGTGATGTTCGCGAGCCCCGGCGACTCGCCTCCGTTCGTCACGCTCATCTCGACCGTCACGCAGGCGCCGGTGGCGAAGCTCACGTTCAACGGCTCGTCGGGCCTCGAAGCATGCGTCTACGATTCCGCGTCAAAGAACTTCCTGATCAACAACGACGGAACCGCCGCGAACCCCGACGGCGAACTCGACGTGATCACCGCCAGCTCCGCGGCGGCCGGCACACCGACAGTCAGCAAGACGTTCCCGCTCGGCACATGCGCGCCCGCGGGCATCGCGCTGGGACCGAACAACGACGTGCTCATCGGGTGCGATCCGCCGGCCGGCAATCCGCTCATCACGCTGATCCTGGATCGCACGAGCGGCGCCATTCAGTCCACCATTCCGTTCGGCGGCACAGACCAGGTCGCGTACGATCCCACGTCCAACCGCTATTTCCTGCCGGCACGACACTACGTGACCGGCGGCACCGCGGCCGCTTCGGGATTCAATCCGCAGATGGGCGTCGTCGACGGATCGACACGGAAGCTGCTCTTCATGGTCGCGGTGGGCACCGGCGCGCACTCGGTCGCAATCGACAGTTCGCTCGGACAGGTGTACGTGCCGTTCCAGGCAGGCTCGGGTGCGTTCCCGAACGGCGGCATTTCTGTTTTCTCGACGCAGTAGCGTAGTCGCCGCAAGAGCCCCGGGGGCAGCGTCGCCGTCCCCGGGGCTCCATCACATCACCCGCTCATCACGTCGCCTCGCCTCGCAGGATGGCGGTCACGCGATCTAGCTCTTCGACAACCGGATATCGCGCGACGACGCACCCACATACACCGAGCTACCCGGCACATACTTCCACCGGTTGTTCGCGAGGTCCCAGATGCTTTGATCGGTGGCCGATACGGTCACGCTAACGGTCCGCGATTCGCCGGGCTGCAGCGTCAACCGGCTCCATCCGCCGAGCCGCTTCGGCGGTTCGGCCGGGTCCTTGATGCCGAGGTACACCTGCGGCACGTCGGTACCGGCCACCTGCCCATCGTTCTTCACCGTGAAGCTGACGATCAGATCGTGCCAGGGCGTATTGCGCACCGACAGACGCGAGTACGTGAAATGCGTGTACGACAGACCGTAGCCGAACTCGAACAACGGCTTGATGTTCTCGCTGTCATACCAGCGGTAGCCGATCTTCAGCTTTTCGCTGTAGACCGGATTCGTCGCGAAGGTCCCGTTTTGCCCCCACGTCGGGCTATCCTGGTCGCGGACCGGGAACGTCACCGGCAACCGCCCCGACGGATTGACCATGCCGAACAGCACGTTCGCGATCGCTGGTGCACCAGCCTGCCCCGGGTACCACGCATCAACCACCGCGGCGACGTTGTCGATCCACGGCATCAGCACCGGGTTGCCGGCCTCGACGACGACGATCGTATGCGGGTTGACCGCGGCCACCGCACTGACCAGATCATTCTGGTTCGACGGGTTCGCCAGATTCAGGCTGGCGAGGTCCGCGAAATCCTCGCCGGCCGGCTGCGCGACGACGACGATCGCGACATCCGACTGGCTCGCCAGCGCCACCGCCGCATCGATCTGATCCTGCGTGTAGGCGACGAACGGATTGTTCTGATCGTTGTTCCCCGCGTACGTGACCTTCGCGGCCGGGGCGAGTTGCTGGATCGCCTGCACGATCGTCGTGTTCACCTTCAGCCACGGGTTGGGCCACCAGTGGCAACCCGTGCCCGTCGGAAACGTCAGCCCGCCGCATCCCGCGAACGCACCGGTCACCGGGTCGCGCGTATTGCCCGACCCGCCGCCCGCAAGTATCCCCGCGTCCGCATGCCCGCCGATCACCGCGATGTTCTTCAGATTCGCGGCGGCGAGCGGAAGCTGCCCCTGACTGTTCTTCAGCAGCACGATGCTGCGTTCCTCGGCGGCCTGCGCGAACGCATTCGCTTCGTCGAAATTCACGGTGCCGGGTTTCGCGGGATCGTCCATCACGCCGAGACGGATCATCGTGTAGAGCTTGCGGCGCACCATGTCATCGAGGCGCGCCTGGGTGATCGCGTGGCTTTGCAGCGCCTGCGTGACAGGCCCGGGCGTCAGATACATCGTCGGCCCGACGTTCTCTTCTTCGTCGAGGCCGGCGTTGATCGCGTTCGCCGTGCTGTGCGTCGCGCCCCAGTCGGACTGCACCTGCCCCTTGAAGTGCCAGTCGTTCTTCAACACGTCGGAGAGCAGGTGCACGTTTTCACACGTGTAGAAATCGTTCAGCTTGTTGTAGCCGCACATCACGCTGCCAGGATCGGCCTCCTTCACCGCGATCTCGAACGGCCGCAGATAGAGTTCGCGCAAAGTCCGTTCGTCGATCTGGCTGTTGCCGCCGCCGCGGCCGGTTTCCTGCTCGTTGCCCGCAAAGTGCTTGATCGTCGCGATCACCTTGCGGCTTTGCGTGCCGTCGGTCCGCGCGGCGAGCAGTTCGCCGGCGAGCAGCGGGTCTTCGCCGAGGTACTCGAACGAGCGCCCGCCGCGGGGTTCGCGCATCAGATTCGTGCCTCCGCCTAACCCCATCGAAAAGCCCTGTGCGCGGATCTGCGTGGCGATCTGCGCGCCATAGTCGTACGACAGCCTCGGGTCCCAGCTTGCGGCGATCGCGATCGTCGCCGGGAACGTCGTGCTGGGCTGCGACGGACTACCTCCGCCCGTCGACGAATCGACCATGTTCAGATCGGGAATGCCGAGCCGCGGAACGCCCTGGATATAACCGCCCCCGCCGAGGGGCACCTGGCTCATCTGATACTCGGAGTGAATGAGTTGAAGCTTCTCGCTCTGCGTGAGCAGCGCCAGCAGCGCGCTGGCACGCAGGCTCGCGAATATCGACGACACTGACGTCTTCGCGGATGCCTTGAAGTCCGCGTCGCTCGATGTGGACGAAGAAGCAGACGAAGCCGATGAGGCCGACGAAGCCGCTGCCGCCACCGCCGCCGCGTTGGCCGAGAACTGCGCGGCCGAACCGGTCCCGCCCGAGTCGCCGCCACAACCAGTAACCGCACCGGCAACGATTAGCATCCCTATGCATAACGGATAACGCAATGTCATGTCACTCCTCCGTTGTTCATGCCTGGTTCACTGCGTGAGCCCTGACGCGGGCGAAAGTCTGGAAAAATCGCATCGCTACCATCGATACGCCGATCTCAATCCGGCCAATACGATGACCTCCATCGGCAAATCGGAAATAACAAAGAAAATCAATTGAAATATCTTGCAAGTACGCTACCCGATCTTGCCGAGTCCTTTAATTCCACATCGCATCGCAACATACTGTTCAAGATGAAAATATTGCTGCAATGCACGAATGGAAGCGCTTCCACTTAATCTCTCTCAACTTAGTAACTGCACTCGCCCAGATCAATCAGGGTTTGTATGGACATGCTCGTAAAAGCAAGACAGGCTGGGGCTCTCCGGAGACTCGTGCCGTTTCACAACGGCGCCCCAATTCTCAACAAAACTCAAACTGCATGATCTAGCGAGAATCCCTGCAAAGTCATTCATCTCAATATCGCACCGTGTGCGATTGCGACATTCAAATGACATCGAGCCAATACGCATCCCAAAAAATGCAATTCACCACATTAATCTTCTTTCTTTTCCGGTAAGTATTCCCACCTGCTGGGATAGCCAAAAAAATCTGGAATCCCGTCGTCATGCTGAATATAGTCACCTCCGAAACTCGACTTGCTTTTCTGCAGAGCCAGAAGTTCAACGAGGAGACAGACATGAACCTGCTCATGGTCAAACGCTGTGCGGTCGCGCTGATAACCGGCGTGGCTGTAAGTGTGTCGCTGGGTTTGTCGGGTTGCGGCGGTGACGCGCCGGGTGGCAGCAGCGCCGCCGCATCGTTAAAGAGCGAAGCGAATACGGCAGCATCCGCATCTGCTGCCAGCAACCAGTCCGATGCGCGGCAGAACCGGCCCGGCTACCGGCAGATCGCCGTCGTGCCGCCGCCGATGGGATGGTCGTCGTGGAACAGTCTCGCGGAGAACGTGAATTACAACACGATCAAGGGAGTAACCGACGGCATGGTCGCGCTGAACGCGCAGATCAAGTCCGGCGCGAAGTACCAGTATGTGAACACCGATGAAGGCTGGTGGACGTCCGGCACGAGAGACGCCAACGGCAACTTCATCATCGACAACACGCAATGGCCCGGCGGCATGGCGGCCATCGCGCAATACATCCACAGCAAAGGCCTCAAAGCCGGTATCTATATCGATGCCGGTCCGCAGGGCTGCGGCACGCGAACCAACGGCACGCACTTCGTCGGCAGCGATTTCGCGCACTACGATCACGACTTCCTGCAGTTCGCGCAATGGGGCTTCGACTTCGTGAAGGTCGACTTCTGCGGCGGCCGCGCGGCCGGCTACGATCCGCAGCAGGCCTACGTGGCCATCGCCGATGCGATCGACAAGGCCTACGTGCAGACCGGCCAGCGCATCACGTTCAGCATCTGCGACTGGGGCACCATCGGCAGCGACAGCACGTATCCCGACTACAACGAAGGACCGTGGGACTGGGGCGCGGGCGTCGGCAGAATGTGGAGAACGACGGGCGACATCTACGGACCCAACAGCGGCGCGCCGAACTTCGGCAGTGTGGTCGGCAACTTCCTTGGCAACTACCATCCGGAAGGACAGCACACCGGCTACTACAACGACCCCGACATGATGGTCGCCGGCATGGGCATGACGCAGGTTCACGATCTGGCGCACATGAGCCTGTGGGCGATCGCCGGTGCACCGCTGATCCTCGGCGACGATCTGTCGAAGCCGATCAGCGCCGACACGACGCAATTGATGATCAACCCCGAGGTCATCGCGGTCGACCAGGATCCGCTCGGCACGCAAGGTTTGATGGTCGCGCAGTCCGGCGCGCAGCAGGTATGGGCGAAGCTGCTCGCGGGAAGCGGCCAGCGCGCCGTTGCGCTGTTCAACAACGGCGCGACCGATGCGCCGATGACAGTCAACTGGCAGCAGCTCGGCTTCGCGCCGAATACGCGCGCCGCGGTGCGCGACGTGTGGGCCGGCAAGAACCTCGGTTCGTTCGCCACGTCCTATACCGCGCCCACGGTCCCCGCGGGCGGCGTGGTGCTGCTCACGGTGAGCGGGACGGACGTCGCATCGACAACCTACCCACCCACGTCGCTCGGCGGCGGCGCATCGTACACGCGCTGCCCGGAATGCACCGGCGGCAAGATCGTCCGGGGCCTCGGCACGGTAACGTTCGGCAACGTCACGTCGACCACCGCCGGCGGCTTCGTCGAGATCGCGTACGCGAACCGCACACGCGAAACGCTGACCGCGCAACTCGTGACGAACGGCGGCGAGCCGACCACCGTCGCCTTCCCGCCGACCGGCCGTGACGGCAGCGTCGCGACCGTCACGGTGTACGTGGCGCTGCAGCAGTCGGGACAGAACTCGCTGACGCTGTCGAGCGCGGACAGCACCGCGCCCACGCCGGAAATCGCGTCGCTCGCGGTCGTTCCGGGGCCGCTTCGTCTGCCGCCGTTCAAGGCTGCCTACGAAGCCGAGGCATCGACCAGCGTCCTCGCGGGCGGCGCGCGCATCGCGTCGTGCAGC
This sequence comes from Paraburkholderia sp., assembly GCF_050742655.1. Lineage (GTDB taxonomy): Bacteria > Pseudomonadota > Gammaproteobacteria > Burkholderiales > Burkholderiaceae > Paraburkholderia. Next base: position 513,343 of record NZ_JBOIGG010000002.1, read on the forward strand.
GCGTGTTCGGGTGGCGCGGACGTCGGCTACATCGGCAACGGCGGCACGCTGACGATGAACGACATCGCCGTGTCCGCGGACGGTACCTACACCGTGCAGATCGGCTACGCGAACGGCGACTCGTCGCCGCGCTCCGCGGACATCAGCTTCAACGGATCGACGCCCGTCACGATCGCGTTCCCGCCGACCGGTGGCTGGAACACCATCTCGACGCTCCCCGTCACCGGCACGTTCAAGTCCGGCAGCACGAATGCGCTGATCTTCTCGAACCCGTCGGGCTGGGCGCCTGACATCGACGGCATCAGTGCACCGACGGCCAGCCAGTAAACGACATTCTTCCCCACGCGCGGCGGCGCCCTCACGTTTGTCTCCGCCGCCGCGCCACATCAGTGCACCTCGCCCCATAGCCGCACTGCGGCGGTGCGTCATGCGCCGCCGCGAGCGGCCATTCTCCACCCTTTCTCCCTCTTTACCGCGCAAGAACATCGATGGCACACACGTTGCTTAAAGCCATGCGCTTCCCAGCAACGATGCGGGAGCGCATGAACCTGGCCTGATCGCGCAACGCACTGCGGCGATCGGCTGCTTTAGTCGGGCAATGACGTTCGACGTGCGTCGCATCCGTCCTCCCGCGAGGCAGCATGCGACCCAGCGACGGATCATCAATGAACTCTCCCCGACTCGTCGTCATCGGCAACGGCATGGCAGGCATCCGCACGCTCGAAGAGCTGCTGACGATCGCCCCGGGCCACTACGACATCACCGTCTTCGGCGCCGAGCCGCACCCGAACTACAACCGCATCCTGCTGTCGCCGGTTCTCGCCGGCGAACAGACCTTCGCCGACATCGTCCTCAATCCGCTTGCGTGGTACGAAGAGCACGGCATCCGGCTGCATGTCAGCAAGACCGTCGAGCGGATCGACCGTGTGCGCCGCATCGTCGTCGCGAGCGACGGCACGGAGGCGCCGTATGATCGTCTGCTGATCGCGACCGGCTCGACGCCGTTCATCCTGCCGGTGCCCGGCAACACGCTCGATGGCGTAATCACCTATCGCGACATCCACGACACACAATCGATGATCGACGCCGCGACCGTGAAGCAGCAAGCGGTCGTGATCGGTGGTGGCCTGCTCGGTCTCGAAGCGGCGAACGGTCTGAAGCTGCGCGGCATGAACGTCACCGTCGTGCATCTCGCGGACACGCTGCTCGAACGCCAGCTCGACGAAGCCGCAGGCAAGCTGTTGCAGCGCTCGCTCGAAGCACGCGGGCTCGACTTCCTGCTCGGCACGCAGACCGCCGCGATCGAAGGCAACGAAGCCGGCGCCGTATGCGACGTGCAGTTCAAGGACGGCACGCGCATCCCCGCCGATCTCGTCGTGATGGCCGCCGGCATCCGTCCGAATACCGCGCTCGCCGAATCGGCGGGTCTCTACTGCAATCGCGGCATCGTCGTCAGCGACGCGCTGCAAACCTACGATCCGCGGATCTACGCGGTCGGCGAATGCGTGAGCCATCGCGGCATCGCGTACGGCCTCGTCGCGCCGCTGTTCGAACAGGCCAAGGTTTGCGCGAACCACCTCGCGCTGATGGGCATCGGCAGCTACAAGGGCTCCGTGCTGTCGACCAAACTGAAGGTGACCGGCATCGATCTATTCTCCGCCGGCGACTTCAACGGCGGCGACAACACCGAGGAAATCGTGCTGTCCGATCCCGCGGGCGGCGTCTACAAGAAGCTCGTGATCAAGGACGATCAACTGGTCGGCGCGTGCCTGTACGGCGACACCGCCGACGGTGCGTGGTACTTCAAGCTGCTGCGCGAGGGACGCAAGCTCGGCGAGTTGCGCGATCACATCATGTTCGGCGAATCGAGTGTCGGCGATGCGGGCGTGCAAGGCCAGAGCCGTGCCGCCGCGATGGCCGACAGCGACGAAGTGTGCGGTTGCAACGGCGTGTGCAAAGGCACCATCGTCAAGGCGATCACCGAAAAAGGACTCTTCACGCTGGACGACGTGAAGAAGCACACCAAGGCGTCGAGTTCGTGCGGCTCGTGCACGGGCCTCGTCGAACAGATTCTGATGAGCACGGTCGGCTCGAACTTCCAGGAAACGCCGAAGACCAAAGCAATCTGCGGCTGCACCGACCGCAATCACAGCGAAGTGCGCAAGGCAATCCGCGAGCACCGGCTGCTCACGCACCGCGCGGTCTACGATTTTCTCGAATGGCGCACGCCGAACGGCTGCGCGACCTGCCGTCCGGCAATCAACTACTACCTGCTGTCGACGTGGCCGCGCGAGGCCGTCGACGATCCGCAGAGCCGCTTCGTCAACGAGCGCGTGCACGCGAACATCCAGAAGGACAACACGTTCTCCGTGATTCCGCAGATGAAGGGCGGCGTGACGACCGCGGCCGAACTGCGTCGTATCGCGGACGTCGCGGACAAGTACCACGTGCCGATGGTCAAGGTAACCGGCGGTCAGCGCATCGACCTGCTCGGCGTAAAGAAGGAAGACTTGCCGAACGTGTGGAAAGACCTCGGCATGAAGTCGGGCCACGCGTACGGCAAATCGATCCGCACGGTGAAGACCTGCGTGGGGAGCGAGTTCTGCCGCTTCGGCACGCAGAACAGCACGCAGATGGGCATCGATCTGGAAACGATGCTCGCGAACATGTGGTCGCCGCACAAAGTGAAGCTCGCGGTGTCCGGCTGCCCACGCAACTGCGCGGAGGGGGGCATCAAGGACGTCGGCGTGATCGCGGTGGACAGCGGCTGGGAACTGTACGTCGGCGGCAACGGCGGCATCAAGACGGAAGTCGCGCAGTTTCTCGTCAAGGTGAAGACGTCCGACGAAGTGAAGGAGTACACCGGCGCGTTCCTGCAGCTCTATCGCGAGGAAGCGTATTACCTCGACCGCACCGTGCATTACATCGCGCGCGTCGGACTCGACTACGTGAAGCGGAAAGTGGTCGACGACGTGTCGAACCGCCAGGCCCTCTACGAACGTCTGCTGTACTCGCTCGAAGGACTGCCCGATCCGTGGGAAGCACGCATCGCCGGTGCGCAGCAACGCGAATACATTCCGCTGAAGGTCGTCGCATGAAGAACGCCGACATGGACCTGGCCTCTCCCCCGGACACGCTGTCGTGGACCCGCGTCTGTACGGTAGACGACATCCCGTCGCTCGGCAGCCGTGTGCTGGAGCGCGACGGCGGCAACGTCGCGCTGTTCCGCACCGCGCGGGACACGGTGTTCGCGCTGCTCGACCGTTGCCCGCACAAAGGCGGAGCACTGTCGCAAGGCATCGTGCACGGCGACAGCGTGACCTGTCCGCTGCATGCGTGGAATATCGATCTCGCGTCGGGCACGGCGAAAGCGCCCGACGAAGGCTGCGCGCGCCGCTTCCCCGTGCGGGTCGACGCGGACGGCTCGGTGTTCGTCGACCTGACGTCCGCGTGACGCGGCCCGGCGGCGACGCGATGAAGACCGTGACTCGTTCCACCTGCTGCTACTGCGGCGTCGGTTGCGGTGTGCTGATCGAGGCGGAGCATGGGCGCATCATCGGCGTAACCGGCGACCCCGAGCATCCGGCGAATTTCGGCAAGCTGTGCAGCAAGGGCCTGGCGCTCGCCGCGACCGCGCAAAGCGACACGGGCCGCGCGTTGCAACCCGAACTGCGCACGCAGCGCGATGCACCGCGCGTACCAGTCACGTGGGATACCGCGCTCCATACGGTCGCCGAACGGTTCGCACAGATCGTCGAGCAGCACGGCCCGGATGCGGTAGCGTTCTACGTGTCCGGCCAACTGCTCACCGAAGACTATTACGTCTTCAACAAGCTCGCGAAGGGATTGATCGGCACCAACAACATCGACACCAACTCGCGGCTGTGCATGTCGAGCGCGGTGAGCGCGTACAAGATGGCGCTCGGCGCCGACGGGCCGCCCACCTGCTACGACGATCTCGAACACGCGCAGACCGTGCTGTTCGCGGGCAGCAACACGGCGTGGGCGCATCCGGTGCTGTACCGGCGCCTCGAAGAAGCGAAAGCCGCGAACCCCGACGTGCGCTGGATCGTCGTCGATCCGCGCCGCACCGATACCGCCGCGATGGCCGACCTGCATCTCGCGATCCAGCCGGGCACCGACGTCGCGCTATTCAACGGCATGCTGCATCACCTGATCTGGGAAGGGCTCGTCGACCGCGCGTTTATCGACGGGCACACGGTCGGCTTCGATGCCTTGAAGGCGCTCGTGCGCGAGTTCACGCCGCGCGCCGCGGCGGAACTGTGCGGGATCGCCGAGCGCGATCTGATGCAGGCAGCCGTCTGGTTCGGCACGAGCGACGCCGCGCTGTCGCTGTACTGCATGGGCCTCAACCAGTCGAGCCACGGCACCGACAAGAACCTCGCGCTGATCAACCTGCATCTCGCGACGCGCCAGATCGGCCGGCCCGGCGCAGGCCCGTTCTCGCTGACCGGCCAGCCGAACGCGATGGGCGGCCGCGAAGTGGGCGGCATGGCGACGATGCTCGCCGCCCATCGCGACATCGGCAACCCCGAGCATCACGCGGAAATCGAAAAGCTGTGGGGCCTGACGGGCATCCGCACGCTGTCGGACCGGCCCGGTCTGCCGGCCGTCGCGCTCTTCGACGCGCTACACAGCGGCAAGGTCAAAGCTGTGTGGATCGCGTGCACGAACCCGGTCCACTCGATGCCCGATATCGCCCGCGTGCGCGAGGCGCTCGACGCCGCCGAATTCGTCGTCGTGCAGGAAGCATTCATGCAGACCGACACGGTGCCCTACGCCGACGTCGTGCTGCCTGCCGCGACGTGGGGCGAGAAATCCGGCACCGTGACGAATTCCGAGCGCCGCATCTCGCGCGTGCGCGCCGCAGTGTCACCCGCCGGCGATGCACGGCCAGACTGGTGGATCGCCGCGCAGGTCGCACAGCGGATCGAGCGGCGTTTCGGCATTCCGACCGCGATGTTCGCGCATGCATCACCGGAGGCGGTGTTCGACGAGCATCGCGAACTGACGAAGGGCCGCGATCTCGACATCGGTGGTCTCGGTTACGCGACGCTCGATGCGCACGGTCCGCAGCAATGGCCGTTTCCGCAGGGCCACGAAACCGGCCTCGCGCGCCGCTATACCGACTTCGTATTCGCGACCGCAGACGGCCGCGCGCGCTTTCATGCGGTCCGCTATCTGTCGGTCGCCGATCCGATCAACCCGCGCTATCCGTTCCGTCTGCTAACCGGACGACTACGCGACCAGTGGCACGGGATGAGCCGCACCGGACGCATCGCGAAGCTGTTCGCACACGCACCGGCGCCCGCGCTCGACATGCCGCGCGGCGATGCGGCACGGCGCGGGTTGCGCGACGGCGATCTCGTGCGCGTCGCGAGCCGCCGCGGCGAACTGATCCTGCCGCTGCAGCTGTCCGACGATCTGCAGTCGGGCACCGTGTACGCATCGATGCACTGGAACGCGCAGTTCCTCGCGAGCGGCGGCATCAACGAAACGACTATCGGCGCCGTCGATCCGCACTCGTCGCAACCCGAACTGAAACACGCGGCCGTGCGCGTCGAAGCGGTCGATCTGCCGTGGCGCGCGGTCGCCGCGCGGCGCGGCGAAGCGCTCGCGATGCAGTCGGCGCTGCAACCGCTGCTGGCCGAATGTGCATACGCGGCGCTGACAATCGAAGCCGACGACGTGATCGTGCTGCGCGCCGCCGATCGCGCGGCGCCCGCGGGCTGGCTCGAACGGGTCTATGCGGCGCTCGATCTCGCACCCGGCAACGACACGCTCGAATACCGCGACACGCGACGCGGCCTTGACAAACGCGTGGTCTGGCGCGACAACACCATCGACGGCTTCGTGCTCGCAGGCGATACGACACGCGCCGATGCACTGCTCGCCGATCTGCGCGAACGCACGCCATGGGCCGGCCCGCGTTTTACGGTTTTTTCCACGGTGCGTGGCGAAAGCGTCAAGCGAGAACGTACCATCTGCAGTTGCAAGCAGATCGGCGAGACGCAGATCGTCGCGGCAATCGCGCGCGGCGCGAACGTCGCCGATCTCAAGGCGACGCTCGGCTGCGGCACCGTCTGCGGCTCGTGCGTCCCCGAACTTCGACGGCTATGCGAAAGCACAGCCGTAGCCCATTGACCTCGTCGCCGAGCGCCCCGCATCCGATGCTGCGTGTTCTTCTCGTCACCGATACCGACAAGCCGATAGGCGATCTGCGCGACACGCTCGCGCGGCTCGGCTACGACATGCTCGCCGGCACCGCGACACCGCAGGCACTGCATCGCACAGTGGAAAGCGAGCGGCCCGACGTGATCATCATCGATACCGAATCGCCGTCGCGAGACACGCTCGAACAGCTTGCCGTGATGAACGAAACCGCACCGCGCCCGGTGCTGATGTTCAGCAACGACGCGAACCAGCAGCTGATCCGCGACGCGGTGAACGCGGGCGTCACCGCGTATCTCGTCGAAGGACTCGCGACCGAACGGCTCGCGCCGATTCTCGAAGTCGCGCTCGCGCGTTTCGCGCAGGAAGCGCAGTTGCGCAGACGGCTCGCGCAGGCCGAGGGCGAACTCGCGGAACGCAAGGTGATCGACCGCGCGAAACGTCTGCTGATGGATCGCCAGAAACTGACCGAACCGGCCGCGTACGCGGCGCTGCGCAAGCTCGCGATGGACCGCGGCATGAAGCTCGCCGAAGTCGCGCGGCAGATCGTCGCCGCGTCAGTGCTGCCCTAACGACGTACTGCCCATGAATCCACACTCCTCCCTCTCCCCAACGCCCGGCGCCGGCCGGCTCGAGAAAACGCATCTGCGACTCGGCTTCGTCGCACTGTCGGACGCGGCACCGCTCGTGGCGGCGAAGCTGCTCGAGTTCGGCCACGCGCATGGCCTTACGCTGGAACTGCAGCGGCAGCCGTCGTGGGCCGCCGTGCGCGACAAGCTGCTCGCCGGCGATCTCGACGCGGCGCACGCGCTTTACGGGCTCGTGTATGGCGTCGAGATGGGCATCGGTGGCCCGCAGACCGACATGGCCGTGCTGATGGTGCTGAACCGCAACGGTCAGGCCATCACGCTGTCGAACCGTCTCGCCGATGCGCTGGCCGAAGCTGGGTCGCTGCCTCAGGCACTCGACACGCTCGGTCGCAAGGCGGTGTTCGCGCAGACCTTTCCGACCGGCACGCATGCGATGTGGCTGTACCAGTGGCTCGCTACGCAGCGCGTGCATCCGCTGCGCGACGTCGAAAGCGTTGCGATTCCGCCGCCGCAGATGGTCGCGGCGCTCGCGGAGGACAAGCTCGACGGCTTCTGCGTCGGCGAACCGTGGAACAGCCTTGCGGAAGCGCGCGGGCTCGGCCGCACCGTCGCGTACACGAGCGAGGTCTGGCCGGATCATCCGGAGAAAGTGCTCGCGTGCCGACGCGATTTCGTGCGGCGCTACCCGAACACCGCGCGTGCGCTCGTGCAGACGATGCTCGAAGCGTGCCGCTGGCTCGACGACGCCGGGCATCGTCATGAAATCGCGGACTGGCTCGCGCGGCCGGAATATATCGGCATCGACGCGGGGCTGATAGCCGCACGGCTTGGCAATGACACCGTCGCTGCGCCTGGCTCGAACCGCCTGCCGGTGCGTTTCTTCGACCACGGCGCCGTCAACTATCCGCGCATCGACGAAGGCGCGTGGTTCCTCGCGCAATACGCACGCTGGGGAATGATCGACGCGCGCGACGACTACCTGGCGATCGCCGCGCGGGTCAACCAGACGCAGCTTTATAGCGACGCAGCGACGGCAGTTGGCGTAACCGCCCACGATAGCGCGTCGTTTAGCCCTCCTCCGCCGCCGGGAAAATCACGCTGACGATCAGGCCACCGCCCGGTGCGTCGTCGAGCACGACGCGCGCACCGAGCACGCGCGCCACTTCGCGCACGATCGAGAGACCGAGTCCGCTGCCCTCGACCGCCTGGGTCGCTTCGCTGCGGTAGAAACGCTCGAACACCGAGTCTCGCTCGGCAGCAGCAATTCCTGGACCGTTGTCGATCACCTGAAACAGCGGGCCGTCGTCATTGTTCGCGACACGCACCGTGATCACTGCGTCGTCGCCCGCGTAGCGAATCGCGTTGTCGATCAGATTGCCGGCCAGTTCTGCGAGCAGATCGGTCTGGCCGATCACGTCGACGCGCGCGTCCTGCTCGAAACCGAGATCGATACCGCGTGCCCGCGCAACCGGCGACCAGTCGAGCGTCACGCTGCGCGCGATCTTGTGCAGCGGCACCCGCGTGCGCCGGACCGGATAGCCGCTGTCGGGATCGAGCCGCGACAGCGACAGCAGTTGCTGGACGATCCGCACCGCCTGCTTCACCGCACGGTTCAGGCGGCGGAGATGCACGCCTTGCCCGCTACCGCCTTCCACCCGCTCGTCGTCGCGCAACGCGAGTTCCGCTTCGGCCTGGATCACCGCGAGCGGCGTCTTCAACTGATGCGCGGCGTCCGTGAAAAAGCGCCGCCGCGACACCTGCATCCGCTGCGTACGGGCGATGTACTGATTGATCGCATCGACGAGCGGTGCGACCTCGCGCGGCAAGCCGTGCATGTCGAGCGGCGCGGGATCGTCGTCGGCGCGCGCTGCGACTTTCGCCGACAGCCGGTTCAGTGGCCGCAGCCCGCGCCCGACGCCGAGCCAGACGATCGCCAGCGCGAGCACTACCAGCATCCCCTCCTGTTGCAGCGACCCGATCAGGATGTCCCGTGCGAGCGCCTGGCGCGGCTCGATCGTTTCGCCGACCATCACCCACACCACGCGAGTCTGCGCACTCGGCACGTCGTGCACCGGCAGACGCAGCACCGCCATCCGCAACGGCTGGCCACGGAACACGGTGTCGTAGAAGCGCACCGAATACGCATCCCGTCCGCCCGGCCCGGGCCGTTGCAGGTCGGGATAGCCGGTGATCACCGGGCCGTTGTCCTCGCGAATCTGGTAGTAGATGCTGCCGCCGCCGTTCGCCTCGAACATCTCCAGCGACAGATACGGCAGATCGACTTCGATGCGTCCGTCACGCAGCCGGATGCCGTCGCGAATCGAGCGCAGCGAGAATTCGAGCGTCCGGTCGAATGCGGTGTGCGCGGCGTTCATTGCGCGGCGATAGGTCACCCACGAATCGACCGCAAGCAGCCCGAACAGCGGCAGCAGCAGCCAGAGCGCGACGCGGACGCGCAGATTCGAACGCATCATGCCGGCTTCGCCTCGAGCAGATAACCGAGCCCGCGCAGCGTGACGATGCCGACCGAACTGCGTTCGAGTTTCTTGCGCAGCCGATGTACATAGATTTCGATCGCATCCGCGTTCACCAATTCGTCGAGCCCGAAGATTTTCTCCGACAGTGTGTCCTTGTTGATCGCGCGGCCGTTGCGCAGGATCAGCACTTCGAGCACCGCGCGCTCACGCGGCGTCAGCGCGAGCGGTTCGCCGTCGAGATGAAAACCGCGATCGACGCTGTCGTAATACAGCGTGCCGCATTGCACGCTCAGCGGCTCGTGACCGTGACTGCGGCGAATCAACGCGCGTGCCCGCGCTTCCAGTTCGGTGAGTTCGAAGGGCTTGGCGAGATAGTCGTCGGCACCGAGATCAAGACCGCGCACGCGATCCTCGACCGAACCGTGTGCGGTCAGGATCAGCACCGGCACTGTGTTGCGACGCGCGCGCAGACGGCGCAACACCTCTAGCCCATCGAGCTTCGGCAGACCCAGATCGAGGATCACCAGCGCGTAGTCCTGGGTTCGCAGAACGTGATCGGCGGCCTCGCCGTCATGCATGCAATCGACTGTTAAACGGGCGCCCGTCAACGCGTCGGTCAGCGAGCGCGACAGGATCGGATTGTCTTCGACGAGCAGCACACGCATGGCCGGCACCTGGGGAAATCCATAAGCGGAAAAGCCCATTTTCCTTCACTTTGGTCAAAAACTGAAAGCATTCGGAAAGCATTAAACCCTTACCATCCGCCTACACAAAAACCGATACCGTTTCTCTGGAGACAGATGTGCCGATCTTCCTGAAATCCTTCGCCGTCGCGTTGTCGCTCACCACCATCTGCGCGAATGCCGCGCCAGTACAGCTTCCCGCGGGTTATCCCGACAATTATCAGACCATCGTCGACGCTGCCCGGAAGGAAGGCAAGCTGATCGTCTACTCGGCAACCGATACCTCCGTGGTACGTCCAGTCATCAAGGATTTTGAAAGCCTCTACGGCATCAAGGTCGAGTACCACGACATGAACAGCACCGAGCTGTACAACCGTTTCATCAGCGAAAACGCGGCGAGCAGCACGAGCGCCGACGCGCTGTGGAGTTCGGCGATGGACCTGCAGGTGAAGCTCGTCAACGACAGTCTGATGGCGGCCTACGACTCGCCTGAAACGAAGAATCTGCCCGCGTGGGCGCAGTACCAGAAGCAGGCGTACGGCACGACGTACGAGCCGCTCGCGATCGTCTACAACAAGCGCCTCATGCCCTCAGCCGATGTTCCGCAGACGCGTGCCGACCTGATCCGTCTGCTGCAGACGCAAGGCGATCGCTTCAAGGGCAAGGTCACGACCTACGACATCGAGAAATCGGGTGTCGGCTTCAACTATCTGACGCAGGATGCGCGCGTGAACCCGCAGGTCACGTGGGATCTGGTGAAGGCAATCGGCGCGACCGGCCCGAAGCTGCAGTCGAGCACCGGCGCGATGATGGAACGCATCTCGTCGGGCGAGAACCTGATCGGCTATAACATCCTCGGCTCCTATGCATTCGCGAAGGCGAAGAAAGACCCTTCGATCGGCTATGTGTACCCGAAGGACTACACGCAGGTCGTGAGCCGTCTCGTGACGATCTCGAAGAAGGCGGAGAACCCGAACGCGGCGAAGCTGTGGGTCGACTATCTGTTGTCGCGGCGCGGCCAGACGATCCTCGCGAACCAGGCGAACCTGTTCTCGATCCGTGCGGACGTCGACGGCGAAACGTCGATGGCGGGCATCACGAAGCAACTCGGCGATTCGCTGAAACCGATCCCGATCGGCGCGGGGCTGCTGGTCTATCTCGACCAGTCCAAACGGCTCGAATTTCTCAAGCAATGGCAGCAGGCGATCAAGCGCTAGGCGACGCATGAGCAACGCCTAAGCCCGCTACCGCGTTCGCGCACGCCACCCGCGCGAACGCCTGAATCCACCATTCAATTCGATCGACATGCGGCTCGCGCGCCGCAGGGGAACACTCATGCCTTCATCTGGCGCAAGCGTGCGTCGCGACGGGTCGCTGCGATCCGGCGGCCTCGACAGCACACCCAGCGGCACGATCGGTGCGCTACCGCGCGGTGGCCTGCGCCCGTTCGCCGGACTGCTGCGCTGGCTCGTCCTCGCGGTGCTGACGGTTGCGGTCGCGTTGCCGCTCGGCTTCATCGTGTTCCAGAGTCTGCTGAACGCGCCGTTCTTCGACGCGAAACGCAGCTTCGGCATCGCCGGCTTCGAGTTCATCTTCACTGATCCCGACTTCTGGTCCGCGCTGACGAACTCGTTCACGATCGCGGCCGGCATGCTGTTCATTTCGATCCCGCTCGGCGGCGTGCTGGCGTTCCTGATGGTCCGCACCGACCTGCCCGGCCGTCGCTGGCTCGAACCGCTGCTGCTGACGCCGGTCTTCGTGTCGCCAATGGTGCTCGCGTTCGGTTACGTGGTCGCGGCCGGCCCGGTCGGCTTCTATTCGGTGTGGTGGAAGACGCTGTTCGGTGTGGCCGATGCACCGTGGAGCGTCTACTCGATTCTCGCGATCACGGTAATTGTCGGTCTCACGCATGTGCCGCACGTGTACCTGTATTCGTCGGCGGCGCTGCGCAATCTCGGCTCCGACGTCGAGGAAGCCGCGCGCATTTCCGGCGCGCGGCCGCTGCGCGTCGCACTCGACGTGAGCCTGCCGATGACGATGCCCGCACTGCTGTTCGCCGGCGTGCTGGTGTTCTTTCTCGGCTTCGAGGTATTCGGCCTGCCGCTCGTGCTCGGCGATCCCGAAGGCCATCTCGTGCTCGCGACATACCTGTACAAGCTGACCAACAAGCTCGGCGTGCCGTCGTATCACCTGATGGCCGCGGTCGCCGTATGCATCGTCGCGATCACATTCCCGCTGGTGCTGCTGCAGCGGCGTCTCCTGAAAAGCGCGAACCGCTTCGTCACCGTCAAGGGCAAGGCCGGCCGTCAGACCGTATTGCCGCTCGGCGCATGGCGTTGGATCGCACTCGCGATCGTCGCGCTGTGGCTGCTGCTGACGGTGTTCGTGCCGATCTCCGGCATCGTGCTGCGCGCGTTCGTCACGACGTGGGGCGAAGGCGTGAACCTGCTCGAGGTACTGACGCTCGCACACTTCACCGAACTGTTCGAACAGGACAACCTGGTCCGCGCAATTTTCAACACGCTCGGCATCGGCGTGATCGGCGGCGCGCTCGCGGTCGGCTTCTACACGCTGGTCGCGTTCGCCGGCCATCGGCATCACGACTGGGCGACGCGTGTACTCGACTACCTCGTGCTGCTGCCTCGCGCGGTGCCCGGCCTGCTCGCCGGCCTCGCGTTCCTGTGGATCTTCCTGTTCATCCCCGGCCTGAAGGAACTGAAGAACTCAATGTGGAGCATCTGGATCGCGTACACGGTCGTGTGGCTCGCGTACGGGATGCGGCTGATCCAGAGTGCGCTGATGCAGGTCGGTCCCGAACTGGAGGAAGCCGGCCGCAGCGTCGGCGGCACGCGTGCGCGCGTGAGCCTCGACGTAACGCTGCCGCTGGTGCGCTTCGGCCTGCTCGCCGCGTGGCTGCTGATCTTCATGATCTTCGAGCGCGAATACTCGACCGCGGTCTATCTGCTGTCGCCGGGCACCGAGGTGATCGGCTCGCTGCTGGTGTCGCTGTGGGCGGCCGGCGCGGTCGATCAGGTCGCGGCGCTTTCTGTCATCAACATCGCGATGGTCGGCGCCGGACTCGGCGTGGCGTTGCGCTTCGGAGTGAAACTGCATGGATAAACTCTCGGTCGACAATCTCCTTCTCAGCTACGGCGCGACTCCGATTCTCAAAGGCGTGTCGTTCGAACTGAAAGCGGGCGAAGTGGTGTGCCTGCTCGGCGCGTCGGGCAGCGGAAAAACCACGCTGCTGCGCGCGGTCGCTGGACTCGAACAGCCGTCGGCGGGCCGCATCCAGCTCGATTCGCAAGTGTTCTTCGACGGCGACACGCAGACCGATCTGCCGGTCGAGCAACGCTCGCTCGGCCTCGTGTTCCAGTCGTATGCGCTGTGGCCGCATCGCACTGTCGCCGAGAACGTCGGCTATGGACTGAAGCTGCGGCGCGTCTCCACTGCCGAAACAAAACAGCGCGTGCAACACGCGCTCGATCAACTCGGACTCGGCCATCTCGCCGCGCGCTATCCATATCAGCTGTCCGGTGGCCAGCAGCAGCGCGTTGCGATTGCACGCGCGTTGGTCTACAACCCGCCGGTCATCCTGCTCGACGAACCGCTATCGAATCTCGACGCGAAGCTGCGCGAGGAAGCGCGCGCGTGGCTGCGCGAGCTCATCGTGTCGCTTGGTCTGTCGGCTCTGTGCGTGACGCACGACCAGACCGAGGCGATGGCAATGTCCGATCGCATCCTGCTGCTGCGCAATGGACGCATCGAACAGGAAGGCACGCCGGCCGAACTCTACGGGGCGCCGCGTTCGCTCTATACGGCCGAATTCATGGGCAGCAACAACCGGATCGACGCGCAGGTTACGTCCGTTGACGGCGAACGCGTGACGCTTGCCGGCGACGGCTGGCAACTCGAAGCACGCGCACGCGAAAGCCTCAGTGCGGGGCAACCCGCGCAGGCGGTGATCCGGCTGGAGCGCGTACAGGTCGCCGACGCGCCCGGCGCCAATCGACTGCGCGCGGAACTCGTCACGTCGATGTATCTCGGCGATCGCTGGGAATACCTGTTCCATTGCGGCGCGCTGCGGCTGCGCGCGTTCGGTCAGGTGCCGCGCGCGGCTGGTGAGCACTGGCTCGAGTTTCCGGCCAACGATTGCTGGGCGTTCGCGCAGGCGAGCTAGACGCGGTTCGTCGAACCAGTACGTGAGAAGCAGTGCAACGAAGTGAGGCAGGAAAGCGAAAAAGCAGTTTCAACACAACTACCGGAGATCGCAATGAAGTGGAGTTTGACCAAAGTCGCATTCGGCATGTCGTGCGCGGGGATGGCGTGCATCGGCGGCGCCGCACACGCGCAGTCCAGCGTGACGTTGTACGGAATCGTCGACGCAGGCGTCGAATACGTTAATCATGCGGGCGCCGACGGCGGCGCCGCACGGCTCGTGTCGGGCGGCAAGAACACGTCGCGCTGGGGTCTGCGCGGCGTCGAGGATCTGGGTGGCGGTCTGAAGGCGGTCTTCCAGCTGGAAAGCGGCATCAATATCGCGAACGGCACGCTGGACGACAGCTCCGGCGCCCTCTTCGACCGGCGCGCGACGATCGGCCTGAAGAACCGCTTCGGCCAGTTGACCCTCGGCCGTAACTTTACCGTCACCTACGACTACATGCTGCCGTTCGACCCGATGGGTTACGCGCCGAACTACTCGTGGGCAACGTCGTCGACCGCGAGCGGCAACCGCAAGGATGGTTTGTTCTCGCGGTCGTCGAACGCGGTGCGCTACGACGGCGAATTCTCGGGCTTCAAGTTCGGCGCGATGTACGGCTTCGGCAACGTGCCGGGCAGTCTGAAATCGAGTTCGAAGTACGACTTCGCGATCGGCTACGGCAACGGTCCCTTCGCGGCCGTCGTCACGTTCGACCGTCAGAACGGCGCGAACGACAGCGTGACGCCCGCCGACACCACGAACTACATCCAGGGTATCCACGCCGGCGTCAGCTACGACTTCGGCGCGGCGAAGGCGATGGCCGGCTACCGTAACTACCGGCGCACGTTCAATACGGCGAGCGCCACGTTGCGCAGCGACATGTACTGGATCGGTGGTCTGTATGAATTCACGCCGTACTTCACGCTGTACGGCGCCGTCTACCACCAGGACATCAAGGACGGTAACGACGCCGACCCGACCTTGTTCTCGCTGCGCGCGCAGTACGCATTGTCGAAGCGCACGGTGCTGTACGTGTCAGGCGGTTATGCGATGGCACGGCACGACCAGAAGGTCAGTCTGTCGCGCGATCTGACCGGCGCATCGGATACGCAGACTGGTGTGACCGCGGGGGTGCAGCACCGCTTCTGATCGCTATGGTGGGCTACGCGGCACTCCCCATCAAGCCTGATAGTGGTACCGGCACGAGATGATACTGATCTGGTCGTCATCCGCCTCGTACACGAGGCGGTTCGTATCGTCGATACGGCGGGACCAGAAACCTGAAAGATTCTCCTTCAGCGGCTCGGGTTTGCCGATGCCTTCAAACGGCGTGCGCTGCGCGTCGCGAATGAGCTGGTTGATGCGTTTGAGGGTCTTGCGATCCTGTCCCTGCCAGTAGACGTAATCCTCCCACGCGTCGGGCGTAAACAGCACACGGCGCGCTGTCATTCATCGTCCTCAGCCAGCTTGCGCTCCTTCGCCTTGCCTTTGCGCAACTGCGCGATCGAACGTTCGAGGTGCGCAACGTTCGCCGGTGAGCGCAGCAGGTGAACGGTTTCCATCAGGCTGTCGTAAAAATCCTGCGACATGATGACGGCATTTGGCGCATCGCGGCGCGTGATGAGCGTCACGTCGGCATCGTCGACGACCTGGTCGATCACGGTTTTCAGGCTGCCACGCGCGTCGGAAAAATGAACGGTACGCATTGGAGTGCTCCATATGTACTTTAGCCTGTACAAGTTTAGCGCAGGTCGGTTGACATGTACAGCATTCCGTACATGTCAGCACGACTCCCGCATCCCGTGGCCAAAAAAACAAAAGGGCGTAAAACGCAGCCTTCCGGCCCGCTTCACGCCCCTTCGACCGGCGCATCGCAACGACACGCCGCACGCACACCGTCACATCAATGCGCCGCGATATACGCCTTCACCGCCGGCAGGCCGGCCTTGCCGTCGAGCGTCGTCACACCCGCAAGCCACTGATCGAGCACCTGCGGATTCGTCTTCAGCCAGTCGAGCGCGGCCTTGTTCGGGTCAGTCTTGTTCATGATCGGCACCATCACGTGGTTTTCGATCGCGGTCGTGAAACGCAGATTCGACACGAGCTTCGCCGCGTTCGGGCAGCGTGCCGCGTAGTCGGGCGGCGTCGCGGTGAACACCTTCGCTTCGCCATAGTTAGGCCCGAACACGTCGTCGCCGCCGCTCAGATAATCGATCTTCATCTGCACGTTCATCGGATGCGGTTCCCAGCCGAGGAACACGATCCACTGCTTTTCGCGGATCGAGCGGTTCACCTCGACCAGCATGCCCGCCTCGCTCGACTCGACCATCTTGAACTTGCCGAGTCCGAACTGGTTCGCGTCGATCATCTTCTTGATCAGCGCGTTGCCGTCGTTGCCCGGCTCGATCCCATAGATCTTGCCGTTCAGCTTGTCCGCGTACTTCTGGATGTCGGCGAACGTTTTCAGGCCGCCGTTGTACACGTAGTCGGGCACCGCGAGCGTGTATTTCGCGCCGGTCAGATTCGGCGTCGCCAGTACCTTGATCGTGCCGGCCTTCACGAACGGCGAGATGATCGGGTCCATCGTCGGCGCCCAGTAGCCGAGGAACACGTCGATCTGCTTGCTCTTGATCCCGGCAAACGTGATCGGCACCGACGCAATGGTTTTCGTCGGGTGGTAGCCCAGCCCTTCGAACACCGTCGACGCGAGCCCGGTGGTCGCGGCGATGTCGGTCCATCCGACGTCCGCGAACCGTACGTCGCGGCACACCGCGGGATCGGCCGCGTGAGCGGACATGGCGGCAAGTCCAAGCGTACAGGCAGCGACCAGCAATTTCTGTTTCATGGTTTCTCCTCGAGTTTTTCTTGCTAGTGGGGTTGGCGCCGCTCGACGCTCGGCGCATGCCCGAATTGCGCGCGATACGCCTTGCTGAAATGGCAGGGGGAATGGAATCCGCACACCGCGGTGACGCGCGCGATCGACGCGTCGGTCGTGCGCAGCAGGTCACGCGCGCGGCGCAGCCGCAGCGACAGGTAGTAATGCGTCGGCGATACGCTCAGATAGACCTTGAACATGCGCTGCAGATGCCGCTGCGACAGTTGCACGAGCCGCGCGAGTTCTTCGAGCGACAACGGCTCTTCGATATTCGCTTCCATCAGGCGCACCACTTCGATCAGCTCGGCACGCGAAAATCCGACCCGCGCGTCGACGGGAATCGGCTGCGGATCGCTCGCGCTGCGAATGCGCTCGAGGATGAACTGCTCGGACACCTGTGCGGCGAGATTCTGCCCAAGACGGTTGCTCACCACATGCAGCATCAGATCGAGCGGCGCGGTGCCGCCAGTGCAGGTCAGGCGGTCGCGATCGATCACGAACAGTTCGTCCGCGAAGTGCACGCGCGGAAATTCCTTGTGCAGCGCGGACAGATCCTCCCAATGCACCGTGCAGCGATAGTCGTCGAGCAGCCCCGCGGACATCAGCGCGTACGCGCCCGTGCAGATGCCGCCAAGCGGCACGCCCTGCTGCGCGACGTCGCCGAGCAACGTCTTGATGTTCGCATCGACCGCGCTGCGGATCTGCGTGCCGCCGCAGACGATCAGCACGTCCGGCATACCCGCTTCTTCGAGCGTGCGCGTCGGCCGCACCGCCATGCCGTTGCTCGCGCGCACGGGGGCGCCGTCCGGTGTGAGGACGGACCACCGGTAATGCTGTGCGCGGCCGACGTAGTTCGCCATGCGCAGCACTTCGATCGCGCTCGTAAACGCGATCATCGAAAAACTCGGCAGCGTGAGAAACCCGAAATGCGCAAGACCCGACAACGGCGATTCAGTCGTGGCGGACGTCACGTCGCTCTCCATGATGCACACGGTATGTTTTTGGCACGAAGACCGAGGCCTTCGCGTAACCTGGTGAAACCGCTGGCGCTCCGCGTGCATGGAAACCGCGGAAGCGCTGCGGCAAAATCAGCTTTGCGTGGCCGGTTCAGCGCGACGCACGCGCATCACGTTACGCAGGCCAGCGAAACGCGGTGCGTTCGCGGTGCCTGGTGTCCGGCCGAAGCTCTCGGTAATACGGTCCAGAATGATCGCGAGCAGCACGACCGACAGGCCGCTTTCGAAGCCGAGCCCGATGTCGAGACGCTGGATGCTGGCGAGCACATCGTTGCCCAGACCGCCCGCGCCGACCATCGACGCGATGATCACCATCGACAGCGCCATCATGATGGTCTGGTTGACGCCCTGCATGATCGACGGCAGCGCGTTCGGGAACTGCACCTTGTAGAGCAGCTGCCACGGCGTGCAGCCGAATGCCTGCCCCGCTTCGACGATCTCGCGATTCACGTGGCGGATGCCGAGGCTCGTCAGACGCACGGCCGGCGGCATCGCGAAGATCACCGTCGACAGGATGCCCGGCACGCGGCCAAGGCCGAACAGCATCGCGGCCGGAATCAGGTAGACGAACGCGGGCATGGTCTGCATCAGGTCGAGAATCGGTCGCACGATCATCGACACATGTTTGTTCTTCGCGGTCCAGATGCCGAGCGGAATACCGAGCACGAGGCTGATCAGCGTCGACGAGAACGTGAGGCCGAGCGTGATCACCGTCTGGTCCCAGAACCCGGTCGCGTAGATCAGCAGCAGCGACAGCGTCGCGAAGAGTGCAAAGCGCCAGCCCACCCGCCAGAGTCCGATGCCGATGAAGAACGCCATCAGCGCCCACATCGGGATCGCCTGCAGGCTGTGCTCGATCAGCGCGGCGAAGCTCTCGATCGCCTTGCCGATCGCATCGAACGTGCTCGCGTCGTGATCGAGCAGGTAGTGAACGGAATCGTCGACCCAACGGCCAAGTGGAATGATCTCAGACATGGGAACCTCGACTGCGCGTGAGAACCTTAAGGACGACGGCGCGATCGACCGAGCCGCAGTAGCAGCCGTCGTCGTCGACGACCGGCAGCGCGGTCGCGCTCGCGCACACACGCGACACCACGTGATCGAGCGACGCCCCGAGCGAGATGCATTCGATCTTGCGCAGATCCGGCGTCTCGTTGCCGATCGTGTCGCGCGTCACGAAACCGCGAATGCGGCGCTCCGCGTCGAGCACGAACGCACATTCGGCGCTGCCGTTCAGCGACTCCGCGACACTCGACGCATCGAGATTGCGCACGAGCGGCACTTCGTTGGTCTGCATCATGTCGCCGGCCGTCAGATAGCGGCTCGTATCGACGCCTTCGAAAAACGCGCGGACGTAATCGTCGGCGGGGTTGGCGATGATGTCCTGCGGCGTACCGATCTGCACGACGCGGCCACCTTCCATGATCGCGATGCGGTTGCCGATGCGCAGCGCCTCCTCGAGATCGTGCGACACGAACATGATCGTGCGCCGCTGGTTCTTCTGCAGTTCCAGCAGCACGTTCTGCATTTCCTTGCGCTTGAGCGGATCGAGTGCGGAAAACGCCTCGTCCATGATCATCAGCGACGGGTTCACCGCAAGTGCGCGCGCAAGACCGACGCGCTGCTGCATGCCGCCCGACAGTTCCGCGGGCAGCTTCTGCGCGAACGGTGCGAGGCCGACCTGCTCGAGCACGTCGAGCGCGCGTTTCTCGCGTGCCTTGCGGCCCATGCCGGCCACTTCGAGACCGAACGCCGCGTTCGACAGTACCGTACGCTGCGGCATCAGTGCGAACGACTGGAACACCATACTCATGTCGGTGCGGCGCAGCGCGGTCAGCTCGGAGCGACGCACGGCGGCAACGTCGCGGCCGTCGATGAGTACCTTGCCCGCGGTCGGTTCGACAAGCCGGTTGATCAGACGGATCAACGTCGATTTGCCGGAGCCCGACAGGCCCATCAGCACGAAGATTTCGCCTTCCTGCACCTCGAAGGACACGTCGTGGACGCCGACCACGTGACCGGTCTTTGCAAACACCTCGTCCTTGGTGGAGCCACCCGCCAGCATGTCGAGCGCGAGCCGGGGATTGGCTCCAAATACCTTACATAATCCTTCGACCACGACCTTAGGGGAATTCATTGACTCCATCTCCTCGTGGTGCAGGCGCCGGCCCGCACAGTGTGCATACATGGTTGCCAGAAAAAACCCCGACTAGCCGACTAATTCCGACAGACGCTTGCGAAAATGCGACACGGGTAGAAAAGCGCGGACGTTAGCGGAAGACGCAGAGCCTTGCAGCATAAGGCTCGACGGCGATGGTGCAGTGCACTGCGACGCGACGGCGATGTCGCGTATGGAAAGATCGGCGTCCAATTGGGCGGATCGGTGTGCGGGGCGGCTGGGTTGCCAGCCGGAGAGGCAGTACCCGTATGGCTTTGGTGGCAAACGCGATGGATCGCCGGCTACCCCGACCGTGCCTTTCGAGCGGGGGCGCGCATTCGATGATCCATCGACGAGCAGCCGATTCAGGCGCGACTCATGCGCACCGCGAAGACCAGGTGACGCAGTTTCAGCGATAGCGAGGGTCGTCCTCAGCGAGGTGGAACACACAGTCGCCGCGCCGCACCGAGGCCTGGACGCGCCGGCAAGCCACTTCGCCATCGCCGTCGAAGTACAGGGTAACGGGTTCGCGCAGCGGCGTATCGGGGAAGTGAATGCGCGCCGCCGCCTGCCCTTTGACCACGCGCTCGCCGAGTTCGACGAGCGGCTCGACCACGCCTTCGTCGTACGCGTAGACGTAGTGATGCGGTCCCTCGACACGCATGAACCGCGTTTGCGCAGGCGGCTGCGCAGGCACGATCGAACCGTGCAGCACGCCGACGAAGCCGAGAAAATGCAGCAACCCGTCGCGCCCGTCACGAATCAGCTTCGCGTTCGACATCCCCGCGCCGCCCAGTTCGGTCACGATCGAAATCGCGCCCTGCCTGCGCGCGGCGGCCGAACCGGTCACCGGGTTCAGCGGATGCAGGAATGCCTTCGGCAAACCGAACGCCGAGAGCAGTGCCTTCACGCGCACGGCCTCTTCGGCATCGCGCGGCTCGATCGCGAGCATGTTCGCGCCGTCGTACAGCAGCGAACTGCCACCCGAATGCAGATCGACCAGATAGTCCGCGCGCGCGAGCAGCGTGTTCTCGATGTAGTCGGCGATCACCTGGGTCGGCGTGCCTGCGGAATCGCCGGGGAAGCTGCGATTCAGGTTGCCTTCGTCGAGTGGCGAAGTACGCGTGCCCGCTGCGGCCGCCGGGAAATTCGCCATCGGCAGCAGGATCAGCTGGCCGCTCACGTGCTGCACGTCGATCTCGCGAATCAGCTGCGATACGATAATCTGCCCTTCGTATTCGTCGCCGTGATTGCCGGCCATCACGAGCACGACCAGACCGTCGCCGTTGCGGATCGACGCGACCGGCAGCGGAATCCAGCCGTATGCCGAGCGGTGCACGGAATGCGGCAGCCGCAGATAGCCGGTGTGCTTGCCCTGTGCGTCGAGATCGATTTCGCTGCGGATCGGATTGGTGGCCGGGCGGGGAGTCGTCATGTCGTTGCCTGTGGTTGCCTGCGGTTGCGCAGGAAAGGCCCCTATCGTAACGACTCGTAGCGACGAATGCACGGGACAGGAAGAGAAGGCATTGCAAACGCAAAGCACAAAAAAGAGCCCCGGTATCGCCGATGCCGGGGCTCAATCCCATGTCAAGGAGTTGTCATGGAGGAGACGGTTCGATCATAGCGGTGCGACCGGCTGTGCTTCAACGAATCCTTTCCGATAAGCATATCGAAGCATCGGTGCGCAGCATCGTGCATCGCCATCGCCCAGCGCGATAACCCTCCTTGCGTATATCGTTATCAGAATAAGTCGGTTCCGGCTGCTACCATCGGTCACTAAGATGGCGGTTCAATGGCAGTTCCGCGCACAGCCCTGCGCGCCGCTGGCCGCCGCTCACGAAGGAGCATTCAGTTGACCAGTTTCGATCATCATCGCCGGCCACACGTGCCACTTGTTATCGGTATCGGCGGTACGACGCGCGCCGCGTCGTCGACCGAGCGTGCCCTCGGTTTCGCGTTGCGCGGCGCCCAGGAAGCCGGCGCGCGCACGCGCCTGTTCGGCGGCGAATTCCTGCACAGCCTGCCGCACTACGCACCCGAAAGCACACAGCGCACCGCCGGACAGCTGGAGCTGATCGAAGCGGTCCGCGAAGCCGACGCACTGATCATCGCGACGCCCGGTTATCACGGCGGCGTTTCGGGTCTCGTGAAAAATGCGCTCGACATGCTGGAAGAACTGCGCGCCGACGAACGTCCGTATCTCGACGGCCGCGCGGTCGGCTGTATCGTCACCGCGTATGGCTGGCAGGCGGCGGGCTCGGTGCTCACGTCGCTGCGCTCGATCGTGCACGCACTGCGCGGCTGGCCCACGCCGTTCGGCGCCGGCATCAATACGCTCGAAACCCGCTTCGACAGTGTGGACACCTGCTCCGATCCGAAGGTCGTCGAACAGCTCGCGACGGTAGGCCGCCAGGCTGCCGAGTTCTCGCTCGTGTTCGGTAAGCACCGGCAGTCGGGACAGAGCGCCACCCAGGGCGCGACGGGCTCTGCCGATGCGTCGGCGGCTACTGATTCACGCCCGGCACGCCTGCTGTCGCTCGCCAGCTAACCAGCAACGAGAGCCCAACGAGCGGCCCACGCCGCTCCACTGCAGCACCCTTCCCGCCAGCCTGCCACCGGCAACGGTCCGCCTTCGGGCGAACCCCTCGCGTCGCGTACGCCAGCCAACAGACCGCCCGAGGTCTGCGACGGATAGTCGACCCAATGCATCCCGCAGCATCACTGCCGAATCCGTGAAGACCGTTCCTGGCCGCACGTGATTTGCTTGCGACGAAAGATTGGTTCACCCGGCACGCACCACCTTCTACGCTGGTGCCTGCCCGCTTACTCTCCGATCGTCGACATGCGTGTTCCTACGCAACGCGGGCACGATCATCGCGACGACCATGAATCGACACATCCATTACAAGGGCTATGAAGTCGCCCCGGCGGCACAGCGGCTGCCGAACGGTCTCTTCGCCGCCAACCTGACTATCGAGAAGGCCACGGCAAACCCGGGCCACGCGTATTCGTTCGACGCACTCGACTACTTCTTCGACGAAGAACACGCGCTCGCGTACGCGTCCCGCTGGGGACGCATGTGGATCGACAACCGGCAATAACGCACGCCGGAACGGCGTGGCCGGTTGCTGCGACCGCGACGACGGGTTGTGACAGAATAGGCGCGGTATCCAGATCGCCTTTTTTGTCCGCCATGTCCGACACATTCACAGACATCGCAGAACGCATTCAGATCGGTTCCGACGCGCACAGGCAGAGGTTCTGCCGCATGCTGCCCGACATCCATCATCCCTCATAATCGACTGGCCGGCGCTGATCCGCTTCGCGCCTCACGCCACGCTTCATGAAGAAATAACGGAACCCCGCTCATGGCCCTGACCGTCGACGAACAGCTCGCCCTCACCGCAACCGAAGCGGTCGCGGCCATTCACGCGGGCCGTCTGCTGGCCACCGACTACGTCGCCACGCTACTCGCGCGCGCGGCCGCACTCGAACAGCTCAACGCGCTGACCGCCCTCGCGATGGAAGGTGCGCTCGAACAGGCACGGCGCATCGACGCGCTGACGCCCGACGAGCGCTTGCGTCTGCCGCTCGCGGGCTTGCCCGTCGTCATCAAGGACAACATCAATACGCGCGGTCTGTTGACCTCCGCCGGTACGCCCGCACTCGACGGCTTCATCCCCGAGCGCGATGCACCGTCGGTGCAGAAGCTGCTCGACGCGGGCGCGATCGTGCTCGGCAAGGCGAACATGCACGAACTCGCGCTCGGCATCACCAGCACGAATTTCGCGCCGCACGCCGGCCCTGTGCGCAATCCGTACGACCCGAGCCTGATCCCGGGCGGTTCGTCGGGTGGCACTGCGGCGGCCGTGGCTGCGCGCATCGTGCCCGCCGGCCTCGGCACCGACACCGGTGGCTCGACGCGGATTCCGGCCGCGCTGACCGGGATCGCGGGCTTCCGTCCGTCGGTCGGCGACGGCGGAGCCGAGCGCCGCTATCACGACCCCAACGCCGTCGTACCGATCGCCCACACGCGCGACACGGTCGGTCCGATGGCGCGCACCGTCGAGGACGTCGCGCTGCTCGACGGCGTGATCACCAGCGACACCACGTTGCCCACGATCGATCTCGCGCAGTTGCGGATCGGTCTGCCGGCACCGCTGTGGGAAGGTCTCGCGAAGTCGGTCGAAGCGGTCGCGCGCGACGCGGTGACGCGGCTCGAAGCGGCCGGCGTCACGTTCGTTGCGGTCGATATGCCGCAACTGCTGCCGCTCAACGCGCAGGTCGGCACGGCAATCGCATTGCATGAGCCGCGCGAGGATCTGAGGGCGTGGCTCGTCGCGAACCGCGCGCCGGTGCAGACCGTCGAGGAAGTCGCCGCCCTCATCGCGAGCCCGGACGTCCGCGGTGCATACGACCTGATCGTCACCGACCGCTTCGGCCCGCTGTATCACAACGCACTCACCGTCTCGCGGCCGCAGCTTCAGCAGCACTATGCGCAGACGTTCGCCGCGCACCGGCTCGACGCGCTGCTGTTTCCGACCACCTGCCTCGCCGCCGTACCGCTCGACGAAATCAACGGGTCGTCCACCGTGTCGATCGACGGCGGCCCACCTATCGATGAAATGAACGCGTACCTGCGCAATACCGATCCGGCCAGCAATGCGGGTATCCCTGGCCTGTCGCTGCCTGCCGGTATGACGCGCGAGCATCTGCCGGTCGGTATCGAACTCGATGGGCCTGCGGGCAGCGACCGCCGTCTGCTCGCAATCGGCATCGCGTTCGAGCGGCTACTCGGCTCACTGCCCGCGCCGGTGCTCTGACCGATGCGCGCCATCCTCACGAAGCACCTTTCTTCTCTATTGAACCCGGGTCGTCGTAGCGGTCCCGCATGGGCCGCGGCACTCGGCTGTGCATTCGCAATCGTCGCGGCGGTTGCGGGCTGTGCGAAGCTCGCTGGCGTCGACCACGACGCGCTGTGGAAGATCGTCGATCTGCAATGCGTGCCTGCCGCGCAGGCCGGCACCGGCAGCCAGTGCGCGCAGGTCGATCTGCAGCGCCACTACGCGATCCTGAAGGACATCTCGGGCAAGGCGCAGCATCTGCTGATCCCAACGGACCGCGTGACCGGCATCGAAAGCCCGGCGATCCTCTCTGCGAATCTGCTGCCGTACTGGAGCGATGCGTGGACGTCGCGACGCTTCGTCGAGATCTCGGTTAAACAATCGCTCGCCGACAATCAACTCGGTATCGAGATCAACTCGCAGTTCCGGCGTTCGCAGGATCAGTTGCACATTCATATCGACTGCATGCGCGCCGACGTGACCGATGCGCTCGCGCGGCATCGCGACGATACGCCCGGCACCTGGCGCTGGGACACGGTCGATGGAAAGCGCTACCGCATCATGCGGGTGACGTCGCTCGATGGCGTGGACGATCCGTTCCGGATCGTCGCGCGCGATCACGATACGACGCAGGCGATGGCGATCCAGACCATCCTCGTGACCGGCGCGGGCACGTCAGCCGCACGCGATGGCTGGTTGATCGTCAACAGCGATCTCGCTCTCGATCAAGGCACCGGTACGGCCGAAGGTCTGCTCGATCATGCGTGCCGGGTCGCTCGTCCTGCCGCGGTGTCGTAGAGAAAACCGCGCCGCCGCGGCTTTCCATACAGCCGCACAAGCATTGCTCAACAAATTGGTTCTGCGCCGCGCGGTCAGTCGATAGGATCGGTCCTGTTGCGCGTCCGGGCTTTGCCCGTGTGTTCCCTGAACTGCCTGAACGATCTGCCGTTACGCCACCGGCATCCGGGCCTGACCGATCAAGCCGATGGCGATCTACCTCGACGACAACCAGCGCAGCGCACTCGACCGTCTTCGTTCCAGCTGGACCTGGCGCACCGAGTGGCCCACGTGGCTGTTGATCGTCGCGATCTACGGCGGATGGTTCGGCATCGCGACGCATGCGCGCACACTCGGATTGCCGCTGACGGTCGCCTTGCTCGCGGTGTTCAGCACGTGGTACCTGTCGCTGCAGCATGAGCTGCTGCACGGTCATCCCACCCGTTCACGACTAATCAATGGCCTGCTCGGCTTCGCACCGCTCGGCGTGTGGTTTCCGTACGGCATCTATCGCGAAGCGCATCTTCGGCATCACGACGATACGCACCTGACGCATCCCGAACTCGATCCCGAAAGCTATTTCGTCGGCGGTGAAACGTGGCAAAACGCCGGCACTCCGTTGCGCGCGTTGCTGCTCGCGCGCAATACGTTCGTGGGACGCCTGCTGCTCGGGCCGGTCTTCTCGATCGCCGCGACCACGACGGATGCGCTGCGCAAGATCGCCGCCGGCGATCTGCGCGACGTGCCGGTGTGGCTCGCGCACGGCGTGGCGCTCGCCGCGCTGATGATGTGGCTCGATCGCTTCTGCGGCATTTCGGCGTGGCTGTTCGTCATCGGCGTCGGCTATCCGTCGCTCGCAATCGCGTCGGTGCGATCGTTTCACGAGCATCGCATTGCGCATACGCGCGAACATCGGACGGTGATCAACGAAGCGGGTGTGCTGTGGCGGTTACTGTTTCTGAACAACAACTACCATCTGGTTCACCACGACTTGCCGCATGTCCCGTGGTTTGCGCTGCGGGGTGTCTATGCAGCCTCGCGACAGCAATACATCGAGCGCTCTGGAGGGTTTCTGGTGAACGGCTATAGCGAATGGGCAAGGTTCTACACCGTTGCTCCGGTTGCCCATCCGGTGCATGACTATCGGCCCGTCGAAGCTCACTCACCCGCTACGGCTAAACGTGAAGCCGAAAGCCAAACCCTGCAAGCTCCATGAGCATGCGATCGGCGACAGTCAATTCGCCGCGGGGACTTTCGCGCTTTCGGCACGGCATGCGCTTTTCATGCGCGCATAGAGCTGTTGCGCCGTGACCTGGCTCCCGTACGTGGTATCGATGCTCTCGTGCAGACTCTCCTTGTAATCGTCGGGAGCGCGCATCGGCGTAATGACGGCGTCCAGCCGTGCATGCGCTTCGTTGACGGGAACATGATCGTCACGCCATTGCGCGGCGGCCGACTCGGTCTGGGCCACGAGATAGCATTTTTGCTGCTGCGACATTAACGACAGCGCGGGTCCCATGCTGTCGTACTGGTATTTCTGGGTCGCACACCCCGTCAGGAGCATTGCGCCGGCAAGCACCACACTGAATCCTCTATGCATTGTGACTCCCCGAAATGCGGTCAACCCGCTTGATTGTCTGATGTGTAGCATACCGTAAGCGCATCTGTTACTGCCTGCCGTCAAAGAAGCCCTCCAGACCCCCACAACCCGGGCCAGCACCTCCGCCGAAACATCCGCGACGCTGATGAAGCGGATAAATTTGATGAATTTGACAGATATTCGACGCAAAACCTAGACTGGCCCGAATGAATCTGAAGTGGGGACCAGATGGACACCGTCCATACGCAGGGTGCGCTCGATATCGCCACGCGGTCGCATGACGCGACCGCAAAGACGTTGCCGGCACTACTCGCCGCACGTGTTGCACGCGATGCCGACGGCCCGCTGTTCTCCGATCGCATGACGAGCTGGAGTGCCGCACAGGCAATCGACATCGCCGCACGTCGTGCAGGTGCGCTCGCGGCCCACGGCGTACAGCGCGGCGATCGCGTCGTCCTCCTTTGCACCAACCGCTGCGAGTTCATCGAGACGCTGCTCGGCTGCGCGTGGCTCGGTGCCATCGTCGTGCCGGTCAATACGGCTTCACGCGGGCTTCAACTCGAACACATCCTGCGCAATTCCGGCGCGCGGCTGGCGATCGCGGAGACGCATCTCGCCGATGCGCTGCTGCGTACCGAAGATCGCACGTTGCCGCTGCAAACGATCTGGCTCGTTGGTGATGCCGACGCCAACGTGCTAACACCCTCGCACATAAACTGCATGCAGATGCCCGAACGGGCAGCCGAACCGTTACCGGCCGCCCCGCTAACGGACGGCGATCCGCTTGCGATCCTCTATACGTCCGGCACCTCTGGGTTATCGAAAGGCGTGGTGTGCCCGCACGCGCAGTTCTACTGGTGGGGTGTGCACACGGCGAACAATCTCGACGTGAAAGCAGGTGACGTGCTCTATACGTGCCTGCCGCTGTTTCACACCAATGCGATGAACAGCTTCTTTCAGGCGCTGATTCGCGATGCGCAACTCGTGGCCGATCGCCGTTTCTCGGCGAGCGGTTTCTTCGACGCGCTGATCGCGACGCGAGCCACGGTGACCTTCGTGCTCGGCGCGATGGTGCCGATCATGCTCGGCCGTCCGGTGTCGTCGCAGGAGCGCGCGCATCGGGTGCGGATCGCGCTCGCGCCCGGCGTACCCGCCGAGGCACAACAGGAGTTCACCGCACGCTGCGGGATCGCGCTGCTCGACGGCTATGGCTCGACCGAAACGAACTTCGTGATCGGCGGAGGCATCGATACGCAACGCCCCGGCTACATGGGCAAGCTCGCGAGCGGTTTCGATGCGCGCGTGGTCGATGAAAACGATCAGCCGGTACCCGACGGCGTCGCAGGCGAACTGATCCTGCGCGCCGACGAGCACGATGCATTCTCGAGCGGCTACTTCGGGATGCCCGACAAAACCGTCGAAGCGTGGCGCAGTCAATGGTTTCACACCGGCGATCGGATCGTGCGCGAAAGCGACGGCTACTTCCGCTTCGTCGACCGGCTGAAGGATGCGATCCGCCGTCGCGGCGAAAATATTTCGTCGTATGAGGTCGAACAGGTGCTGCTCAGTCATCCGGCCGTCGAGACCGCCGCGGTCTTCGCAGTGCGCTCGGAACTCGCTGAAGACGAAGTCATGGCCGCGCTCGTATTGCGCGCAGGCGAGGCTCTCGAGCCGCTCGACCTGATCCGTTACTGCGAACCACGGCTGCCGTACTTCGCGGTGCCTCGCTACCTCGACTTCGTCAGCGATCTGCCGCGCACCGAGAACGGCAAGATCCAGAAATACAAACTACGCGAGGCCGGTGTGACGACCACGGCGTGGGATCTGGAAACATCCGGTTATCGACTCGCGCGCGCCTGATCTCACTGCTCGACCGCGTCGATTCTTTTGCATCACCTCATTTCGGTGCCGCGTCCCCGGCACTCAGGAGGCAGCATGGCAAGCACGCATCCCCTTCCGGTCGCCAGCGCGGCTGCGCCGCCAGTCGATCGCAAGGCGTTGCGCCGCGTGGTCGCAGCATCTGTCGCCGGCAACGCGCTCGAGTGGTATGACTTCTTTCTGTACAGCACGGCCGCCGCGCTGGTGTTCGGCGAGCTGTTCTTTCCGAAGGGCACGAGTCCGCTGCTCGGTACGCTCGCTGCCTTCGCCGGCTTCGCGGTCGGCTTCGCCGCGCGGCCGATCGGCGGCGTGCTGTTCGGCCATCTCGGCGACCGCTACGGCCGCAAGGGCGCGCTTGTCTGGACCCTGTCGATCATGGGCGGCGCGACCTTCCTGATCGGTCTGCTGCCGACCTACGCGCAGGCCGGCCTGTGGTCGCCGCTGCTGTTGCTCGTGCTGCGCGTGTTGCAGGGCGTGGCCTCCGGCGGCGAATGGGGCGGCGGTGTGCTGATGATCAGCGAGTCGGCGCCGCCCGAGCAACGCGGCTTCTACGCGTCGTGGAGTCAGATCGGTGTCGGCGGCGGCTTCGTGTTGTCGGCCGCGGTGTTCTTCATCGTGCAGATGCTGCCGCACGCGGAGTTCATGGCCTGGGGTTGGCGTGTGCCCTTCCTGCTGTCGATCGGGATCTTCGGTATTGGCGTCTATATCCGCTCGACGCTGCCTGAAAGCAATGACTTCGCGAAAGCCGAGGCAGCGGGCAGGACAACACGGATGCCCGTGCTCGAAGTGATCCGTACGCATCCGAAAGCGATTCTGATCGCGATGGGTCTGCGTGTCGCGGAGAATGGCGGTTCGTACATCTTCCTCGCGTTCTCGCTGGTTTACGGCCGGTTCATCGGCATTTCCAGCTCGATCATGCTGGCGGGCGTGATGGTGTCGATGACCGTCGAACTGGCGATGATGCTGTTCTGGGGACGTCTGTCGGACAAGATCGGCCGCAAGCCCGTCTACATGATCGGCGCGGTCGGCTTGATTCTGGTCGCGTTCCCGTTCTTCATGCTGCTCGACACGAAAGCGCCCGCGCTAATCTGGCTCGCGTTCCTGCTCGGCAATCCGGTCTGCCACGGCGCGATGATCGGTACGCAGCCGAGTCTGATGGGCGAGCTGTTCAGCACGGAGGTTCGCTATTCCGGCATGGCGCTCGGCCACGAGATTGCATCGGTGTTCGCCGGCGGTTTGTCGCCGCTCGTCGCAACTGCGCTGCTCGCGAAATATCACGCGCCTTGGCCGGTCGCGTTGATGTTGATCGCGATGGGTATGATCACCGTGATCGCGTTGCTGTGCGCACGCGAAACGTCGCCGCACGCGGCACGTGAACGTCCGGGAGCGTGATGATGCAACCCAGTGGATTCGATGGCGTGTCGATCTGCGGCGGCGTGGAAGTGCCCTACCGTCGCCAGGCGCCGGCCGGCACGACCGGCGATCTGCTCGCTCAGGCTTATATCGCCGCGCTCGAGCAATCCGGCTTCGCGCCGCGGGAGGTCGACGGGCTCGGCGTTGCGTCGTTCACGCTCGCGCCGGATCATGCGATCGACGTGGCGTGGCGCCTTGGCTTGTCGCCGCGCTGGTGTATGGACGACTGTCACGGTGGCGCGAGCGCGCTGAATCTGTTGCAGCATGCCGCGCGTGCGATTCAGTGCGGCGACGCGAACGTGATCGTGCTGGTGTCCGGCGACCGCTTCGAGCCCGCCGATTTCCGTCAGCTCGTCGATCACTACAACCTGACCACCCGAACGTGGCTGAGGCCGCTCGAAAGCGGCGGTCCGAATGCGTTGTTCGCGATGCACACGCAGCAGCACATGCAGCGCCACGGACTCACGCGCGCGGACTACGGCGCGTTGTGCTGCGCGCAGCGCGAATGGGCTTCGCGCAATCCGCAGGCGGTCTACCGTTCGCCGCTCACACTCGACGACTATCTCGACGCCCCGCTGATCGCCGATCCGCTCGGCCGCTTCGACTGCGTGCCGGTTGTCAGCGGCGCGAACGCCGTGGTGCTCGCTCGCGCCGACCTCGTGAAGGAGCGCCAGCGGGCTGTTGCAATCCGCGCATTGCGCTGCGGCTACAACCCCGACCATCAACAGGGCGATGGCCTGCAGACGTCGCTCGGGACGCTGGCGCCGGCGCTCTGGCGGGACGCGGCTACGACGCCAGAAGCGATGGATCTGGTTTCGGTCTACGACGACTATCCGGTGATGGTCCTCGTGCAGCTCGCCGACCTCGGCTTTGCGCCGGACGGCGATCTGCGCGCGCTGATCGCGAGGATCGCGTCGGGTGCGCTGCCGGTGAATACGTCGGGTGGACAGTTGTCGGCGGGCCAGGCAGGCGCGGCCGGCGGCATGCACGGGCTCGTCGAAGCGATCACGCAGCTACGCGGCGCCGCCGGCGAGCGGCAGGTTGCGAACGCGCGACGTGCGCTGGTCAGCGGCTATGGGATGGTCGAGTATTGCTACGGGATGTGCGCGAATGCGGTGGTACTCGAAGCAACCGAAGGGGCTCCGCAATGAACCTCACCGTCTTCGAATGCACGCATTGCGGAACGACGTTGTTCCCTGCGCGCTATCTGTGTCCGTCATGCGGCGGCACGCAGTGGACCGAACGTATCGCCCGGCACGGCAAGATCGTGGCGGCAACGACGGTGCACCACCGGATCGCCGCGGCACAGCCAGGTCCGCTCTATCTGGCGAGCGTCGCGACCGACGCCGGCCCGATCGTGATCGCCCGTACCGAATCCGGCGTCCAGGTGGGCGATGCGGTAAGCGTCGTGCTCGACACACTACAGCGGATCGTTGCACACCGCGAGAGCAAGTAAGACAAAGTCTTAACCACCAACGCAAAGAACGCCCTCCGGGAGAAATCATGAGAAAAATTTCAATAGCTTTCTTTGGATTACTAATCAATATATCAGCGCATGCACAGAGCAACGTGACGATTTACGGCATCATCGACGACGGCCTCACCTGGTCGAGCAACCAGGGCGGACACAGCGCATGGCAGATGCAGAGCAGCATCTCGCAGGGCAATCGTTGGGGGATGCGCGGCGTCGAGGACCTGGGCGGCGGCACGTCCGCGATATTCCGGCTCGAGAATGGCTTTAACGTCAATACCGGCGCGTTGAGTCAGGGCGGACGTCTGTTCGGGCGGCTTGCCTACGTGGGGTTGGCCAACGACCGTTATGGCACGGTGACGCTCGGCCGGCAGGGCGAGGGAATCGGCGACTATATCGGTACGTTGTCGGCGAACGGCTCGCTGCCGGGCGGCATTCTGTTTCCGCACCCGGGCGATCTCGACAACAACGGCATCGATTTTCATTTGCAGAACGCGATCCGCTATGTGTCTCCGACCTTCGCGGGCTTAAGCGGAATGGCGATGTACAGTTTCGGCGGTATGGCTGGCGATTTCGCGCGCGACAGCGCGAAATCGTTCGCGTTGCAGTATCTCGCCGCCAATCTGCAGCTGGTCGGTGCGTACACGGAGATCGATCATCCGGCGACCGCCGTGACGGAAGGCGTCTGGACTCCGACGAACACGGTCGACGGCAACTACGGGCTCGCGGCCGGCAATTATCGCGTGTTCGGCCTCGGCGGCGCGTATACGTTCGGCAAGCTAAGGCTTAGCGCGGACTGGACCCACACGCAGTTCGGCGATCTCGATCCGGCGGTCGGCGCGAAAATCGGTGGCGCGGTTACGTTCAACATCGGCGAAATCGTCGCGAGCTATATGCTGACGCCCGCGTTGCAACTCGGCGTCGCGTACAGCTACACCATTGCTCACGTGGCGGAGACCGGCCAGGCACCGCATTATCATGAGATGGATGCGAGCGCCGACTACTTCCTGTCGAAGACGACCGACGTCTACGCAAGCGCAACTTATATGCGCGCGGGTGGCGGCGCAGTCGCGGACCTCGCACCGGTGCTCGCCGCGTCCAGTACGGCGAATCAGATCGCGCTGCGCATCGGCATTCGCAAGAAATTCTGACGGGCCGGCCGTGAGCCTTGCCGATCCCCACGCCTATAATGAGCCGACTCTTCGAACGGAGCCGGACTTGCTGGACTTCAACGACGTCGATCTCAATCTGCTGCGCGTGTTTCAGGCGATCCTCGAGGAACGCAGCCTCACGCGCGCCGGTCAACGCCTCGGGCTTTCTCAACCGGCAGTCAGCTATTCGCTCGGCCGGCTGAGGGCACTGTTCGACGACCCGCTGTTCGTCCGCACGACGGGCAGCATGTTGCCCACGCCCACCGCGTCGCAACTCGCGACGCCAGTCAATCGGGCGCTCGCGTCGATCCGCGAAGTCCTGCGGCACGGCAATCATTTCGATCCGGCCGCGAGTTCGCGCGAGTTTCATCTGTCGATGTCGGACCTCGGAGAACTGGTGTTCCTGCCGCTGCTGTGCGAGCGGCTGCAACGCTCGGCGCCCGGCGTGAGGATGACCGCACAACAGGTGCCGCTTGCCGACGTCGAAGACAAGCTGCGGCTCGGGCAACTCGACTTCGCGATCGGCAATATGCCGGCGCTGAAGGCAGCGACGCATCACGCGGTGCTCTTTCATGAGCCGTATGTATGCCTCACCCGCAAGCGCCCCAAACTCCCCAAAGGTACCCTGACGCGCGACGCGTTCCTCGCGATGCGACACGTGCAGGTCGAATCGAGCGAGAGCAGTCACCGCAACATCGAGCCTTCTCTTCAGGCCGCGGGGCTTTACCGTGACATCGCGTTGCGCGTCCCGCACTTCACCGTCGTGCCGCAGATCATCCAGCGTACCGACTGGATGGTCACGGTCCCTCAGCGCGTCGCAAAGCTGTTCAACGAGCGGGGCGATTTCGCGATCTACAGGATACCCGCCGACGTTCCCGAGGTCGAGGTCACCGTCCATTGGCACGAGACGTTCGATACCGACGAAGGCAATCGCTGGTTCCGCGCGCTGATCATCGATACGTTGCGCGAGGACTAAGCACACGCAGCCCCCCATCGCCATAAGGCCGGCTGATGAGCGGTCGCGAATTTGATTGATTCGATGAATGGACGTGCGTTCCCTATACTGATCCGAACAGGGTGCGTGGTGTGCATCGGAACATCGAGGAACTTATGGCGGAGCGCTCGTTTGTCGAGGAAGTGAAGAAGCTGCGGCTGGGTGCAGGCGAAGTGTTCAACGGCGAAGGCATTCTGGCGGTGACGAAGGCGCTGCTCGAATCCGGTATCGCTTACGTGACGGGTTATCAAGGCGCGCCGATTTCGCATCTGATGGATGTGCTCGCGGATGCACAAGACATTCTGAGCGAACATGGCATTCGCTTCGAGAACAGTGCAAGCGAAGCGAGCGCGGCGGCGGCGCTGTCGGCATCGGTCAACTATCCACTGCGCGGCGCCGTCGTGTTCAAGGCAACGGTCGGCACCAACGTCGCATCCGATGCGCTGGCGAATCTCGCGTCGGGCGGCGTGACCGGCGGCGCGCTCGTGATCGTCGGCGAAGACTACGGCGAAGGTTCGTCGATCATGCAGGAGCGTAGCCACGCGTTCGCGATGAAATCGCAGATCTGGCTACTCGATCCTCGCCCTAACCTGCCGTGCATCGTGCAGGCCGTGAAGGATGGCTTCGAACTATCGGAGGCGAGCCATACGCCGGTGATGATGCAGTTGCGCATTCGCGCCTGCCACCTTCATGGCCAGTTCGTCGCAGCGGACAATCGCCGCTCCGCTTTCTCGATTCGCGATGCGCTCGAACAGCCGCGTCGCGATGTGAGCCGGATCGTGCTGCCGCCCGCGAGCTTCCTGCATGAGCGCGAGAAGGTCGAGGAGCGCTGGCCCGCAGCAATCCGCTTCATCGAACAGCGCGGGCTCAACGAATTCTTTTCCACCGACACAGGCAACGTGGACGACGTCGGCATCGTCGTGCAAGGCGGTTCGTACAACACGGTATTGCGTGCGCTCGAGCGGTTGGGTCTCGCGGACGTGTACGGTGAAACGAAGATCCCGCTGTACGTAATGAACGTCGCCTATCCGCTGATCGACAGCGAATGGGAACGCTTCTGCACAGGCAAGCGCGCGGTACTCGTGATCGAGGAAGGACAACCGAACTTCATCGAGCAGAACGCGTCAGCGATCCTGCGTCAGTGCGGTTCCGGCACGGCACTGCATGGCAAGGACATGCTGCCGCTCGCGGGCGAATACAACGCGGCGGTGATGACGAAGGGGTTGCGCGCGTTTCTCGAGCGCTATGGCGTTGTCAAGCCGCAGCCTGCTCGCAGTAAAGTGATCCCGGTAGTCCCGGTAAGCGCGGAACAGGAGCACGACGCAACAGCGGCTCCGCCCCTCGACGAACACGTACACGCACGCCCCCCAGGCTTTTGCACCGGCTGTCCCGAGCGCCCTATCTTCACGGCGATGAAACTCGTCGAGCGCGAGCTCGGCCCTCACCATGTGAGCGCCGACATCGGCTGCCATCTGTTTTCGATCCTGCCGCCGTTCAACCTCGGCGCAACAACGATGGGCTATGGACTCGGCGGTGCCAGCGCAGCCGCGCTGAATGCACCGGACAGCAAACGCGCGATCGCCGTGATGGGCGACGGCGGCTTCTGGCACAACGGCCTGACGAGCGGCATTGCGAACTCAGTCTTCAACCGCAGCGACAACCTGACGATCGTCGTCGATAACAGCTACACGTCGGCGACGGGTGGGCAGGACATCCTTTCATCGACCGCGCGCAATGCGTCGCGCAGTACCGGCCATGAAATCGAAAAGGCCGTACGCGGTGTCGGCGTCGACTGGGTGAAGACCGTACGCCGCACCTACGATCTGAAGACGATGCAGGCCACGCTCAAGGAAGCGTTGACCACCCGCACG
The DNA here is from genome assembly GCF_050742655.1 of Paraburkholderia sp. Lineage (GTDB taxonomy): Bacteria > Pseudomonadota > Gammaproteobacteria > Burkholderiales > Burkholderiaceae > Paraburkholderia. The sequence continues at coordinate 549,534 of NZ_JBOIGG010000002.1, forward strand.
CCAGGCCCAAAGGTTTTGATCGCGCAAAGCGAATGCATGCTCAACCTGCAGCGGCGCGAACGCCCGAAGCAGCGTGCGGCGATCGCGGCAGGTCAGCGGGTCGTACGCGAACGCTTCGGCGTCGATTCCGATACGTGTACCGGCGATCACTCGTGCATCCGGCTGTCGGGTTGCCCGTCGCTGACGATCCGTCCGAACCCCGATCCGCTGCGTACCGATCCGGTCGCGAGCGTCATGGATAGCTGCGTCGGCTGTGGACTCTGCGGCGAAGTCTCGCACGCAGCAGTTCTGTGCCCGTCGTTCTATCGCGCGGAGATCGTCAGCAACCCGACCTGGTTCGACCGGCTGCGCGAGCGGATGCGTCACGCGGTGATCGGCTGGCTGCAGCAGCGCGACACGCGTCGTCGCGCGCGCTTCGCGTTCTGAATCGAGAGCGAACGATGAACGAACCGCAACCGATCAAGATCGCAATCCTGGCCATGGGCGGCGAAGGCGGCGGCGTCCTCGCCGACTGGATCGTCGATCTGGGCGAATACAACGGCTATCACGCGCAGACGACCTCCGTGCCAGGCGTCGCACAGCGGACCGGCGCAACGATCTACTACGTCGAGCTGTTTCCGCGCGAGCAGCGCACGGATGGTGGCCGCACGCCGATACTCGCGCTGATGCCCACGCCCGGCGACGTCGACGTCGTGCTCGCGTCCGAATTGATGGAAGCTGGGCGCGCCGTGCAGCGCGGACTCGTGACCTCGGAGCGCACCACGCTGATCGCGTCAACGCACCGGGTCTTTTCGATCAGCGAAAAGGCCGCGATGGGCGACGGCCGCGTCGACGAATCGGTGCTGATCGCGCATGCGGCACGTGCCAGCCGGCGTTTCGTGCACCTGGATATGGCGCGCGTGGCCGAGCAGACGGGCAGCGTGATCAGCGCGGTGCTCTTCGGTGCGCTTGCTGGGATCGGCGTGTTGCCGTTCAGCCGCCGTCAATTCGAGGAGACGATCGAACGCGGCGGTGTCGGAGTAAAAGCGAGCCTGCAGGCATTCGACCGCGCGTATGCGCGCGTGGGCGTCGAAGAACCTGCTGACGACGCCGGAACGGCCAAAGCTGCGGAGACGTCGACGGATGAAGGAACAACAGCAGCGCCGCGTCATCCGATCGTGGCGCATCTGCTCGAACGTGTGCGCGACGAACTGCCGGTGGAAGCGCAGACGCTCGCTCGTGAAGGCGTGCGCCGGTTGATCGACTACCAGGACACGGCGTACGCCGCGTTCTATCTGGACCGGCTCGATCGCCTGCGCGCCGCGCTCGATGCCGGAAGCCCGGCGACGCATGCCGAAGCGGCCACGCTGCTCTCCGAAGCCGCCCGACACCTGGCGTTGTGGATGTCGTTCGAGGACACGATCCGCGTCGCCGATCTGAAGATACGGGACACGCGCTTTGCACGCGTGCGCGACGAGGTTCGCGCGAAACCGGATCAACTGCTCCAGATCAACGAGTTCCTGCACCCACGCGTTCATGAGATCTGCGACACGCTGCCGGCGCCGCTCGGTCGATGGCTCGCACGGCCGCATTGGGCGCACCGAGTCGTCGATCGCCTGACGAGTCGCGGACGGGTTGTCTCGACCACGTCGTTGAGCGGCTATCTGCTGCTCTATGCAGTGGCGCGGCTGCGCGCGATTCGTCGCAGCACGCTGCGTTACGCGGTCGAGAGCGCAAAGATCGACGACTGGCTCGCGCAGATCGTCGTACTGATCACGGAACGCCCGGCGCTTGCGATCGAGCTTGCCCGTTGCCAGCGGCTCGTCAAGGGCTATGGCGACACCTATACGCGTGGATTCGCGAACTATCAGACCGTCATGGCCGCACTCGTGCGTGCCGGCGGACAGCTTGCGCCGGCGACGCTTCGCGAACTGCGCGATGCGGCGCTGGCGGATGAACACGGCGATGCGCTGCGGGCGGCATTGAGCCGGCACGCGCTTGGCTAAATCCCCAATAGGGGTCGACGCCGGAGTAAGCGCTTTAGCGCTTACTCCGACATGGGACCGCAGTAGGCGCTGAAGCGCCAACTGCGGTCGACAGGAATTCAAATGACCACAGTCCTCGACGAACTGGTACACGGCCTCGCGCACGGCGACCTGCGCGTGATCGATCTGACGCAAACCCTGTCGCCGGATTTTCCGGCGCTGCAACTGCCGCCGCAGTTCGGTCAGGTGTGGGCGTTCAAGATGGAAACGATCAGCCAGTACGACGAGAACGGACCAGGCTGGTACTGGAACAACTTCTCGTGCGGCGAACATACGGGCACACACTTCGACGCGCCGGTGCACTGGGTCACCGGCAAGGACCATTCGCACAATTCGGTCGATACGATCGACGCGCAGAACTTCATCGCACCCGCCGTCGTCGTCGATGCGAGCGCCGAGGTCGCAAAGAATCCCGACTGGCTGCTGACGCCGGAGTATCTCGTCGACTGGGAAGCGCGCCACGGCCAGATTCCGTCGGGCGCGTGGGTCCTGTTTCGCACCGACTGGTCGAAACGCACCGACCCGGCCGCGTTCCTGAACCTGCATGACGACGGCGCACACACGCCCGGACCGACCCAGGCCGCCGTCGAGTGGATGATCCACTCGCGCAATGTGCACGGTTTCGGCGTCGAGACGATCAACACCGATGCAGGCCAGGCTTACGGATGGCCCATACCGTATCCGTGTCACACGCTGATGCACGGCTCGAACCGCTATGGCCTGCAATGCCTGACGAACCTCGACCAGCTTCCGCCTACCGGTTCGCTGATCGTGTCGGCCCCGCTGAAGATCCGCAACGGATCCGGTAGTCCGCTGCGCGTGCTGGCGCTCGTCGGTGGTTGAGTGGCGGGTAGCAGGGCAATGCTCTCAACTTAAGCGCGCAAGGGCTCGTAAACGCGGCATTGCCCCTGTAGGCTTCATCGCATCACTCACTGATAAATCAACGATATGAACTCAAATACCAGCGTCCTCGCGGCTTCTGGCTGAGTTCTCCGCTTTCCTGTTCGATCCGGCGCTCGCCGATCGTATGCGTCGTTCTCCTACTGCCTTTACCCGTCATCGCACACTGAGCTTGCCGCGCATGGCCGCGCTGATGATGTCGGGCATGTGCGCCAGCGTGCAGGCCGAACTCGATGTGCTGTTCGGCGCACTGGGCGAGCGCGGCGCACGCAATCGCGCCGTCAGTGCGCAGGCGTTCAGCAAGGCCCGGCGTGGACTGTCAGCCGAACTGTTCGAGCTGGCCCGCGCCCACCTGATTTCGCTGGCTCAACCCCATATCGATTCGATGCGCTGGCACGGCCTGAGACTGGTCGCCGCTGACGGCAGCCACCTGCGTGTGGGCACGCGTCGCGGCCATGAACTGCGCGCCGATCACTACGCGTTCGCGCTGTTCCTGCCGGGCCCGGAGCTGACCCTGCACGCCGCGCTCCATCCCGCCGACGGCGCCGAGCGGCAGATGCTGTTCGAGGCACTGGATGTGCTGCAACCGCGTACCGATCTGCTACTGCTCGATCGCGGCTATATCGGCAACACGACGGTGGCCGCACTGACGCAGCGCGAGATCCCGTTCTGCATGCGCGTCGATGCACGGCCACCCAGAAAAGCCAGGCCCCGCTTCCATCTCGCGTACAAACTCGCTTGATCCTGTGGGGCTTAAGTTGAGAGCATTGCGTCGTGCAGGGGCACTTACGGGCCGACACCGGTCATTTACCAGAAGCAATGACCAAGTCCGAGGCTCTTATGCACTGCCGCACGAACAGATCTCGCCTTCTGGGAACCCTCACCTTCCTCGTGACAACGAGTCTGATCCGAATTGCCTAGCACCAAGCCTTGTGCTTTTGTCTGGCGTCGGATCTGCATTGCCGCCAACACACGGTCTTGGTTTGATGCAAAGGGAACTCCCGAGCAAGGAAAGTCCCCATACGTTGCGTAAGTTTGCAGTCAGTATTTGGGAATACAACGAAAGTCGGTATCGCACAAACAAAACTAGTCACCGTCCGCGCTTAGGCGGTTGGTATGACACTAGGAGACAGGAATGGACCTTCGTGCATCCGCGCGTGCATGCTTTTCGACTTCCATCGTTGCCTTTTCCGGGTCGGCTTATGCACACGCCTTTGCAGCTCCCTATGCATTGCCTGTTCCGTTGCGCCTTTATACATATGGTACGACGGCTGCGCTGATTATTTCTTTTATCGGCTTTGTCGCGTTTGCTTCAAATACACGCACGGTTGATACGCGCAATCAAATCTCCGATGAATCGCGGCAGCTTACCATTCGCACTAAGTTAGGAAGATACCGTTCTTTGTTTCGATTCATAAATGCATTTATCTTGCTGACCGTCATTTTAGGTGGCATTTTGGGTACTCAAAATGCGATGTTGAATTTCGATATGACGTGGTTCTGGATGATTTTTTATCTCGCCGCCTACTACGCAGCAGCGTTGATAGGCGATTTCTATTCGTACGGTAATCCATGGTTAGGGTGCTGTGATTTTATAGAAAAATTAACAAAAATCTCATTCAATGGAAGGCGCGTGTATCCGAATCAATTCGGATGCTGGCCGGCATTGGCCTGTTATATATGCCTTATCAGCATGGAGCTTTTTGGGAGCGCAAACCCACGTCAACTAAGTGAGTTTCTAATAATTTACACACTCATTAGTATTGTTGGCGCATGGTGGTTCGGTAAGTTGGCATGGTTCAAATTTTGCGATTTGTTTTCTATTTTGTTTCATCTTGCTGGCTTGATTGCTCCAATAAACGTCTTCTTTTCGAAAAGAAACGAGATGAAATTGTCGTTCCGAATCCCGACTTCTGGATTGCGCGACATGTCGGATTGGGGTCCAAGTCTCATGGTGTTTGTACTATTTATGCTTTCCTCCACGGCGTTTGACGGAATACACGACACAATTTGGTGGAATCGAGTTTATTGGGGCGGCTTTTATCCGCTTATCGAGCCTTCTGTAAAAGCACACTTCACTGACGCGTACGCAGTTTCGTCAACGATTTATCGTGTCAGCCAATGGATTTTGTTAGTAATATCCCCAGCAATTTATCTTATTGCATATTTGGCAGCACTCGATTTCGGCCGACGACTGATTAAGACGTCTATTTCGCTTAAGCAACTTGCCAGTGATTTTTCGTTAACGCTTGTACCCATTGCTTTCTTTTACAGCGTAACGCACTATTATACGGTTTTATTTAGCCAGGGCCCGCAAATCATCCTGCTGATTTCTGATCCGCTTGGTTTGCATTGGAATATCTTCGGAACGGCGAATTTTTCAGTGACGAGCCCTGTCATTGACGCTGGCACTATATGGCTGAGCCAAGTCGCACTAATTCTTATCGGCCACATAGCGAGCGTATATCTAGCGCATGTGAAATCGTTGCAAGTATTCAGCAATCGACACGAGGCGGTCTTGAGCCAAATTCCGATGGTCGGATTGATGATTTTTCTTACCGCAAGCGGTTTGTGGATTTTATCTCTTCCACTCGCATAGAGCGAAGATTATAGGTCAAAAGTGCAGTCATCAATTTTGCATAGGGGGTTTAACGTGACCGATCACACTAAATTGGCAATGCCGATGTTACGAAAAATCAGGTTTAGCGTAGTAGCTTTAATTGCGATCGCTTCGGCTCTTATTTTTTTGTCTTTCACAGTTTAGCCCCTGAGGCGGACCAGGCAATTCCACACAACACGCATCCGGTGTTTCACGTCGTGCTCCGCGAAAGACAGCCAGGCGAACTGCTACCTGTCTTTCAACTAGTGTCGGGCGATTATGCAACGATCCTCGTCTCCTCCAACCGGGAGGGAATGTTAATGGTCCACGGCTTTCCCGATATGCCTGACGTCGGACCTGGTCAGGACGCGAAGTTTCATTTACTAGCAAATCAAACCGGACGCTTTTCTATGCATATCCACACGCGAAATGGCGAACAACTTGAGTTGGCAACTATAGAAATAAGGCCGGCACGCTAACCTAAAATGGAATTGAGTAGCAATCCACTAGATGCTTTGACGAAGTGATACCTGCAAAGTCCCGATGGATCAAAACGGCGGAATGTATTAATTGGGAGAAGACATGATTTCATTTTTACAAAAATCGAGTGTGACCATTGGTGTTGCTCTCGTATTGACGGCATGTGGGGGCGGCAACAACAATACGCCGACAGAGCCAAGTGCGGCATCAATAGCGGCGTATGTCGTGCCACGAGCGACTTGCGGGGTGGGTGACAAGCCCGAAACAGCACTTCAGGGGCAGGTACCGGCTTCAATGCGAAATTCTTTCGCCGGTAACAGCTGTAATCTACAATTGGTCGGGCAATTGCAGGGCGAAGGAGCAAGCTGGTCTTCGGCAACGTACACCGACTCCAGCGGGCATACGTGTGCATATCACGCGACAATGTCTAATACGGATTCAAATGGTGTCTCCCGTGGCCGAATTAATCCCGGCGTCCCCGTTATAGATATCACCGACCCGACGAAGCCGGTCCGCGTTAGGTCACTTACCTCTACCGCCATGATGGACCCTTGGGAATCGTTGCGTGTTAACGTCGCACGCGGATTGCTCGTGGCAGACAATGGCGCGAACGGAGGCGGTGGTCCAGAGCTCGATGTGTACGACATTTCTTCGAATTGTCTTAATCCACAGTTACTCGCAAGCGCTAATATATCTGATGGACTTAATGGTGGTGTTATACCGTCTGTCCCAGTGATTGGCCATGAAGGCGGCATTTCGCCAGACGGGTTAACTTATTACATCGGATCGCTTGCTTCGAACGCTTACTATGCGGTCGATATAACTGTTCCTTCTAAACCAAAACTTATTGCGTCCCTTTCGATTAGTGGACTGCCATTAGGAGGGGTCACTCATGGTGTATCTATCAGCACTGACGGGAACAACGCATACCTGGCGTCAATTGGAGCCAGTCAGGTTTTGAATACGGTACCGGCACCGCTGGCAGATCCAAACGCAAAAGTGCAAAACGGATTTTATATTGCCGACACTAGTGAAGTTCAAGCCCGCAAACCCGGCGCTGCTATCAAAATAGTGTCTTCCGTTCCTGTTCGTGACGGGTCTGTCTCTCAAACTACCATACCGGTTATAATAAAAGGAAAACATTATGTAATATATACAGATGAAGGAGGTGCAGGTGGGATACCCGATCCCGCTACTGCCACGGAGAAGGCGGCGTGTGCGGCGAATCTTGCACCGTTTCCTATGGCCCATATATTTGATATTTCAGATTCAGCCAATCCAAAACAAGTATCGGAGTTGCGTTTGGAGACTCATGTTGCTGCGAACTGTGACAAAGTGCTCCCAGACGTGACCGGTTTGTCATTTTTTACCTACGGAAGTCACTACTGCAGCGTCGATAACCGCGAAAACGCAACCGCCTTGGCGTGCAGTTATTTCAACTCAGGCATTCGTGTGTTCGATATACGAAATCCTGCAGCACCTAAAGAGATTGCGTATTTTAATCCAGCAGGCACACAAACAAATGCGACGGGCTCGCCCCATTTCGATTTTGCTCAGTGGCATCCCGGCTCTCCAGACTGGTGCTCATCGAGGATAGACTTTGACTTCGACAAACATAGACTTACTACTGCTTGTCAGGACAATGGATTGTTAGTTATGAACTTCGAAAATAACGTGTGGCCAATGTCTGACAGCGTCAAAGCGGCGGACGAGGGCAATTAATAAACAGGCTACGGTATCTACGGCGGGTGTCGTCGTGGATACGGACGACCTTTAAATAGCGGTGGACTGATGCAGCAGACCGATTTTCGTTGGCTGGCCAAAGGTTTTCGACGCTATGTGCCATCGAGCCCGCCTTTCGTGAAAATTTGTGGGATATTTTTATTTTTTTGGGCGTCGTTATTTTCTGTCGCAGCGCAATCGTTTGAGTCGGACGTCCATTTTGGGCTCACCAAATGGCTTGCCGAAAAGGCCGGTTTTACCGAGGAAGAATCGGACGCGATTGCGCTTGGAGATCAACGGGTTGACGGGGGACTCATGGAAAATATGAAGTCCCAGTTGCAGTATGCCTGTCTTTCATCATTTACAGACGATGCACTGGAGGTGCAGTCCCTGCATTATCCAAGCGCGACAATGGTCCCTGCAAGGCCTGAGATGCGTAGGGTAGACGCTGGAGGCGCGGCTGCAAGGACACAAGCTGAAAAAATCATCAAAACTAGCGCTGCAGAGGCGGCGTTCATGTTGCAACTTTTCGGACGCGCGTTGCATAGCCTGCAAGACTCATGGTCCCACCAAGGCGTCTCCAGTGAATTCCGGGACAAAGACGTTGGACTCGCCTGCAACCAGGATCTTGCTCTCAATCCGCCTGCAAAACGAGGAGATCCACGATCGCACCGGTCGGAACTTACCCAATTCTGGCCTGATGACGTTAAAGCAATGGCTTCAGCTACGTACGCCTACCTGTTGAAGTATCCGGACATCGATAAGCGAAAGCGTCATCCGGCTGACTGGAATGCCGTCTCCAGCGAGATGGACTCTTTTAGCTACGCAGACACTAAATCAGCAAAAGCCACCTGGTTCAAACAGCACAGTATTGATGACATATCTTTTCTAGATGCAATTAGCTTGCCAGATGGGGCAAGGTGGACACCTGTCCGCTGGCGCGGAGCAAAACTACCGGCGTTGACAACGAATGTTTCGACGCAAGCGGGAGTCTCCCAAGAGGCTTTAGATTTTTATAACGCGTTTTTCACTGTGTGGCTTACTGCGAAACCGGGGACATACGCTTGGGAAAAATACATTCAAACTTCAAAAAATCAGCATAGAGGGCTTACGAATGTCGATAAATCAATAGCGAGCGACACGACTTTGCAGTTGCGATTGTGGCGCCTGCGCGATCACGGCAGCGCGTTGCCTTTTACCTGTTCGACTAAAGGTGAGGGACTAGCAGGCCAAAAAGCAGCAATGAGGCTTATAAAAAAGCCGGGGAGCATTGCACAATATGCAAACATTGCGGAAGCCTTATTTCCTTTGCTTTTGGAAGGGGTGGCGCCGTCACCCCTGCTACCATTTGTAGTCTATGCGCTAAAGCCGTCCCAAGACGGCGACGCCCGCTCTATCGCGTTAGTCAAATTGCGCGATGCTCCTTACGACACATTGGGGCTTGTCGCCAAGCAAACGAAGGGGAGCTGGCATATCGTTCAGCTTATCTCTACCCCCGATTATTAAATGCGAAGCTCGCTATAAGGGGTGCCCTCAAGATTCGGATTTTCTCGTGCGGTAAGGGTTTCCCGTTGAGCACAAGATCAATCACGGTTTCTGTCGTTGACTAACTGCATCGCTTCCACGGCGACGTGAGAAGGTGAAGGACTGCGGTAATACAAGCGGTCATGTTGGGCTGATTGCCCAGACCCAAATTTAGTTGAAGACGCACGCGAGGATTTCAACAGGAAAGCGGAGAACTCAGCCAGAAGCCGCGAGGACGCTGGTATTTGAGTTCATATCGTTGATTTATCAGTGAGTGATGCGATGAAGCCTACAGGGGCAATGCCGCGTTTACAAGCCCTTGCGCGCTTAAGTTGAGAGCATTGAGTAGCAGGGTACCAGCCGCGGCCCAACGATAAAAATCAAGCCGACTGCGCGGCAAGCACCTTGATTCGCTGCGCGACTTCGCTGTCGAGCGGCGCGTAGACGATCATGGCCAGGTCCGGTCGGCCATCGACGGAAAATGCCGAGTATTCCAGCGCGATCGGACCCAGCACGGGATGCTGCAGGTGCTTTACGCCATCTCCGCCCCCGTCTCCGTGACGCAGCACCTCGTTGTCCCGCCAGAGCGCGTCGAACTCGGAGCTGACGCTACACAGCTCGCTCACGAGTTCACCCACTTCGGACGCCAGCCCAGCGCGCGCCACATCCGCTCTGAACGCACCCACCACGAAGCGGGCGATGCTGTCCCAGTCGTGCTGCTTTGCCTTGACGGCGGGATTGCGAAACAGAAACTGGAGGATGTTGCGCTGACCGGGCGGCAGCGCGCCATAGTCGGTCAGCACGATGGCCGCGGCACGATTCCACGCGACGACATCCCAGGTGGCAGTCTTGATGATCGCCGGGCTCGCCTCGAGCGAGTCGAGCAGCCGCTGCAACCGGGGACTGACGCCGTCGACCGACTTGTAGCGAACTTCTGGAGGACGCCCCAGCCCGAGCATGAACAGGTGCTCGCGCTCCGCATCGGTCAGCATCAGCGCGCTGCAAATCCGCTCCAGCACTTCGGCCGAAGCCGCGCCGCCACGTCCCTGCTCGAGCCACGTGTACCACGTCGCGCTGATGTGGGCGCGCTGGGCGACCTCTTCCCGGCGCAGTCCTGGCGTGCGCCTGCGTCCGGAAAAACCGAAGCTCGCCGGATCGAGACGCGTCCGGCGACTTCTCAGGAAATCTCCAAGCGATATAGCCGTATCGGCCGGCATGATGACCCTGTTAGTCGTTTTACCATGATGAGATCACTACTTTAACGGGATACCAAAAAATCGGATAGTGACTCCGTGACGACCCCAGGAGATTTCACCATGCGTATTTTTCTAACCGGCGCGACCGGTTTCATCGGCACGGCCCTCGTTCCCGAACTCATCGCGGCCGGGCATCAGGTAGTGGGCATGACCCGTTCGGACACGGGAGCGCAAGCGCTGATCGACGCGGGTGCCGAGGTGCATCGCGGCACCCTGGAGGATCCCGAAAGCTTGAGCCGCGGCACCGCGAAAGCCGACGCAGTCATCCACCTGGCCTTCGACCACGATTTCTCGAGATTCGTCGAGAACTGCGAGAAGGACAAGCGTGCGATCGCTGCGCTCGGTTCCGCACTCGCCGGCTCCGACCGGCCCCTTGTCATCACCTCGGGGACCGGAATGGGCAGCGCCCAGCATGGCGAGCCGGCGACCGAAGACGTCGTCAATTTCACTCATCCCAATCCGCGCGTGGCGTCCGAACTGGCAGGCAATGCGCAGCTCGATGCAGGGATCAACGTCTCGGTGGTGCGACTGCCGCAGGTTCACAATCCGTTCAGGCAAGGGCTCATCTCGCCGCTCATCGAGATTGCCCGCCAGAAAGGCGTGCTCGCCTATGTGGGCGAGGGCCGTAACCGCTGGCCGGCTGGCCATCTTTCCGATGTCGCACGCCTCTATCGGCTCGCCGTGGAAGCGGGCGAACGAGGCGCGCGTTTTCACGGAGTCGGCGAAGAAGGTGTCAGCAGTCGCGAGATTGTCGAAGCGCTCGGTCGAGGCCTGAAATTGCCGGTCGTTTCGATCGCCCCGGAAGAAGCAGCGGCGCATTTCGGATGGATGGGCATGTTCGTCGGTCTGGATATGCCGGCCTCCAGCGCATGGACCCAGACGCGGTTGGGATGGCATCCGACTGGCCCCACGCTGATCGCCGATCTCGACGAAGCGCGTTACGCCGAATAGTCCTCTCCGGCGATGTGAGATTGCGCGCACGACCTTCGCGATAGTCGACGGTCAGACGCGAATCTCACATTCCCGGCGCAGGTGTTCGACGAATGCTTGCTGTAACGCGGTGCCCAGCCAGTCGGTGCGCACGGTGAATCCGACTGCCCGGCTGGCCTCGGGCGTCTCCAGTTCCAGCGCGACCATCTCGCTACCCGAACTAGCTTCGCGAATCTGCGAGCGCGACAGCAGTGTGATGCAGTCGCTTTCGACGAGCATCGCCATCATCATCGCGAGCGAACTCGTCTCGACCACCACCAGCGGTTTGACCGGCAGCCGGGCGAAGATCGAATCGATCACCGCGCGTCGCGGCACGTTGCGCTGTGGCACGACCCAGTCGTAATCGGCCAGGTCGCGTGCGGCAACGGATTGCTTTCTGGCAAGCCGATGGTCCTTGCGTACCGCGACTACGTACGGATCCGCGAACAGTTCGGTCTCTTGCACGGACCCGGCGAGCCGCGGTTCGCGCAGCCCGCCGACGATGATGTCGATCGCGCCCATCCGCAGTTCGCGCAGCAGGCGTGCGTGCGAACCTTCATCGACCGTGATGCGTGCGGCAGGATAGCGTTCGCGCAACCGCTGGATCGCGCGCGCGACGAGGCGCGGCGGCATCAGCGGCAGGACGCCGATCGCGACTTTCCCGGTGAGCTGTCCGCGGGCGTAGGCGAGATCTTCGCTCGCCTGCGCGATCTCGTAGAGCGCGAGGCTCAGACAACGCGCGAACTCGACGCCCGCCGGATTCGCCGACACACTATGCACGCGTCGGCGGTACAGCGACACACCGACATTCTGCTCGATCTGCCGCGCCGCCCGATGCACCGCGGGCTGCGAAATGCCGAGCGACTGGGCCGCCTCCGCCGCCGACCCCGCATTCGCAATCGCGATATGACAGCGCACCTGTGTGTCGGTCAAATGCCGGCAAATCTTTGCAGGGTTCGTCGTTCCTGAACCGGCATGTCCCGTTACGTTTGCGACGGCCCGCTCCATCTGGTCCAGCATCCGACGGACACGTCGTTGCAGGATCACGCCCTCTTCCGTCAGCTCGCTGCCGCCGAAACCGCGCTCGAACAGCCGGCCACCAAAACTCTCTTCCAGCTTGCCGATGGCGAGACTCACCGCGGGCTGCGTGCGTCCCGCGCGGGCAGCCGCCTGCCCGATCCCGCCTGCCTCGCAAACCGCATCGAACAGAAACAGGCGCCTCAATCGCGTCAGGTCGTCATCTGGTGTCGCGCGCTCGCTGTCGGCCATCGAATCTCCGAAATGGCTATGTGAAAACCCTTAGCTTAACGAGAATTTATGCCCTGCGACGCACTTCATATTGAGGCTTTCGACAGCATCCCACTTAAAGTTACGTCCATCCGATCAAAAAGCTTTCCGTCAGGAGCCTGACTATGTCCGTCGTTGTCGACACGCACACTCATGCAATTTCCGCAGATACGCAGCGTTATCCACTGGCTCCTGTTGGTGGACATCAGTCGGAATGGTCGGCGAAGCGCCCGGTCAGTTTCGAAGGTCTGCTTGCATCGATGGATGAAGCCGGTATCGATCGTGCGGTGGTCGTGCAAGCGTCGACGGTCTATGGAAACGATAATAGTTATGTGGTCGCAGCCGTGCGCAGTCATCCCGACCGCTTCGCGGGCGTGTTCTCGGTCGACGTGCTGGCGAGCGACGCGGTCACGCAGATGCAACGCTGGCTCGATGCGGGTCTCTCGGGCTTGCGCCTCTTTACGACCGGCAGCACGATGCCCGGTCAGGCGGGCTGGCTCGACGACGAGCGCTCGTTCCCGGTGTGGGAATACGCGCAGCGTCACCACGTGTCGATCTGTCTGCAGATGACGACACAAGGTATTCCCGCGCTGCTGAACATGCTCGCGCGCTTTCCTGGCGTATGCGTGCTGCTCGATCACCTCGCCCGTCCCGAACTCGCCGGCGGTCCGCCGTACGAAGCGGCCGCGCCGCTGTTCAGTCTCGCGTCGCACGAGGGCGTGTACCTGAAGCTCACGAACCGCACGATCGCCGAAGCGGCGCGCGGTGCGTCGACGCCGGCAGCTTTTTTCCCGCGCGTGCTGGACGCGTTCGGTGCGCATCGTATTGCATGGGGCTCGAATTTCCCGGCCGCCGAAGGGACGCTCCCGCAACTGCTGGCCGACGCGCGTGAGAGTCTGTCGATGCTGCCTGCCGATGCGCGCGAAGCGATCTTCGGCGGTACTGCGCGCACGATTTATCCGGCGCTCGCCGCTGCTTGACGCGCATGAAGGAACACACGACCGTGAACACCGCTACGCAGCCGCTGAAGTTGAAGACCGCGCTGAAAACCTACCCGCACACCCGGGCGCTGAAAGCCGGCGAACTCACCGACCTTGCCATCGAACTCGCATTCGAGGACGTCGAGCCGATTCATCGCGCGTTCGCACCGATGGCGCGCCACCAGGCGTACGACGTCAGCGAATTGGCGATCGTCACCTATCTGCAGGCGAAAGCCTGTGGCAAACCCGTCGTGCTGCTGCCTGCGGTCGTGGCTGCGCGCTTCCAGCAGGGCTGCATTATTTACGATGCCCGCAACGGAACACTCGATGTCAGCAGTCTCGCGGGCAAGAAGGTCGGCGTACGCGCCTATTCGCAGACTACGGGCATGTGGGTACGCGCGATCCTCGAGAAAACTTACGGCGTGCCGCTCGACCAGATCGAATGGATCACGATCGAAGGCGCGCATCTCGAGGAGTATCGCGACCCGCCTTTCGTGCGCCGCGTCGAACCCGGCAAGCAGCTGGTGTCGATGCTGCGCGCGGGCGAAATCGATGCCGCGATCCTCGGCAACGATCTGCCGGACGAGCCCGGGCTCGAGCCGCTGATCGACGATGCAGCCGCCGCCGACCGCGCGTGGTATGCGCTGCATCGCTACGTGCCGATCAATCACGTCGTCGTGGTGACGAAGACGCTGGCCGACACGCATCCGCATGCGGTGCGTGCGGTCTACGACCTGCTATGCCGCGGCAAGGCATCGGTTGCCGCGGAGAATGCCGGCAAGCCGGACAAGCTACTCTTCGGCTACGACGCGCTGCGCGGACCGCTCGAGGAAACCCTTGCGTTCTGCGAGCAACAGCAGTTACTGCCGCGCAAGCTAAGCGTCGACGAAATTCTCGCGGACAGTATCGGCATCCTGGGCGAGGCTGGGCGTTAGCGTGCACTCGTCGTGCGTTTGTCCGTTTCACGATTCTTGAGCGAACCCGAGTTCGCCGCCGACAAAGGAGACATCATGAGCTTGCCCGGCCAGTCCGCCGCCACGAAACCCAAAGGACGTCAGCCGTTCTATCGCGACCTGTCTTTCCAGGTCCTGGCCGGCATGGCGCTGGGTATCGTCACGGGCTACCTCTTCCCGAAGTTCGGCGTCAATCTGCAGCCCGTCGGCGACGCCTTTATCCGCATCATCCAGATGCTGATCGGGCCGATCATCTTCTGCACCGTGTGCAGCGGCATCGCCGGCGTCAACGACTTCAAGAAGGTTGGCCGCGTGGCGATCAAGGCGCTCTTCTATTTTGAAGTGGTGACGTCGCTGGCTCTCGTGCTCGGTCTCGTGGTTATCAACCTGCTCAAGCCCGGTGTCGGCATGAACGTGGACATGCACAGCGTGCACTCCGCCGCGGTCGACGTCTATGTCGCGAAAGCGCAGCACGCCGTCACGACCAGCGAATTCCTGCTGAACGTGATTCCGCACACCGCGATCAGCGCTTTCGCCGGCGGCGACGTGCTGCAGGTGCTGTTCTTCTCGGTGCTGTTCGCGTTTGGTCTCGCCGCCATCGGCGAGCGCGCAAAGCCCGCGTTGAACCTGATCGACGCGGTGTCGGGCTCGCTCTTCTGGGTCATTGGCCTGACGATGAAGATCGCGCCGCTCGCCGCATTCGGCGCAATCGCGTTCACGGTCAGCAAATTTGGCTTCGGCACGCTGCTCTCTCTCGGCAAACTCGTACTCGAGTTCTATCTGACCTGCGCGCTCTTCATCCTGCTGATCCTCTGGCCAATCGCCAAAGCCAATGGCTTTAGCCTCCTGCGTCTGATGCGCTATATCGGCGCGGAGTTGTTGCTCGTAATCGGCACGAGCTCGTCGGAAACGGTTTTTCCGCAACTGATCGACAAACTCGAGCGGCTCGGCTGTGAAAAATCGGTGGTGGGTCTGGTCCTGCCGACTGCGTACACGTTCAATCACGACGGCACGTGCCTGTATTTCGCCGCGGCCGCCGTGTTTCTCGCGCAGGCTACCAACACGCCGATGGACTGGCACGCCCAGCTGGTGCTGCTGGCCGTGCTGCTGCTGACGTCGAAGGGCGCGGCGGGCGTTTCCGGCGCGGCGATTGCCGTGCTGGCGGCGACCCTCGCCGCATCGAACACGATTCCGGTGGAATCGATCGCGCTGATTCTCGGCATTCATAAGGCGATGTCGAGTGCATTCGTGTTCGTCAACATCGTCGGCAATAGCGTGGCGACGATCGTGGTCGCGAACTGGGAAAAGGCGCTCGACCGCGTCGCGCTACGCAATGAACTAAAGACCGGCTTCCAGCCAGTCGACGCACCGCCGAATCGCCTGCACCGGACAAACCAGGCGCAGGCGCGCAATTAGCGACAGTCGTCACAAGGGCAGCAACGCCTGCGACAGGGCAAACAACCGTTGCAGGCCGGAAAGGAAGTGAGCGATTCGCCCCGGAAGTATGGATATTAATTAGTCATACGAATGATGAGGCGAATTGGGCGAATCAGAACCATCGCCATGCGTTCCACAACATAAAACATTAAATCGGAGACCCGCTATGAAGAAGACGGTTTGGAGAACCATTGGATGCACACTATCAGCCGCAGCCGGCACGCTGGGCACGCCCGCACACGCGCAGTCGAGCGTCCAGCTATACGGTACGGTAGACGGCGGCGTACGCTACCAGACGAACGCGGTGAAAGGCGGCGGCACCGTGGTCACGATGAATTCGAATGGCTATTACAGTTCGAACAAACTCGATTTCGCCGCAAAGGAAGACCTGGGCGGCGGCTGGAGCGCTCACTTCCTGCTGGAGAGCGGTTTCAACCTCGGTAACGGCCAGTTCGACAATACGACCGGAACGGAATTCAACCGGCAGGCCTTCGTCGGCATCGGTAACGAGAAATATGGTTCGCTGGATCTGGGCCATCAGTACACGATCGCCCACGACATCATCAGCATTTACGATCCGTATGCGTTCCACTTCACTCCGATCATTCCATTGACGACTGCGTCGGACGGCACGCGCAACAACAACGACGCGAAGTACAAAAACAACTTTGGTCCGTTGCTGTTCGAAGCGGACAACTCGTTCGGCGGCGTCGCGGGCGATTTCAGCAGCGGATCCACCCGCGCAGTCGGGATGAGCTACAGCGCGGGGCCGGTCGACGTTGGTGGCGTGTACGGGCATCGCAACATCCTGACCGGTACGAACTACATCGGCGACAGCTACTACATGGTCGGTGCCGGGTACCGCATCGGCCCGGTGCGTCTGTCAGGCGGCTTCATGGCCGAGGATCTGCAGAATCCCGCCGCGGCGCATCAGGTGACGAATAACGGCTTCGGCGGCATCTCGTGGACCATCATGCCGTTCCTGGTCTTTCGTGGCGCGTACTACCAGACCAATGTCTCGAACGACAAGGCGAGCCGTCGCAGCCTGTCCGTGCTCTCGCTCGCCTATCTGCTGTCCAAACGCACCACGCTCTACAGTGAATTCGACTACACGTCGTATAAACACGCAGTGGTCAGTACGCTGAACCCGGCGGGCGCGTCCAGTCAGACAGCGGTCACAGTCGGTATCGACGTGCTGTTCTAGCGCATCCGCCGGTGCGCACTCTTATGCCACAATGGCCGGCATGAACTGGATCGCCTCGCTCCCGATGTACAACGTGACGCCCGCGCTCGCCGCGCTGTGGCGTTCGCTGCTCGACGACGCGCTGCGCGCAGTCGCGTCCGATGCGCCCGACGCACGCATCGTCGATGCACCGGACAACCTGCACGCGCTGTGGCTCCGCGACGACCTGCTGCTTGCGCAGACCTGCGGCTATCCGTTGATGCATGGTTTGCAGGACCGTGTGCAGTTGATCGCGGCACCCGAATTCGACGTGCCCGGCTGTGCCGGCATCGATTATTCGAGCGCGCTGGTCGCGCGTGCGAATGCGGGCCTCAATTCACTCGAAGCGTGCCGCGGTACACGCGCGGCGTACAACCAGGACGACTCGAACAGCGGGATGAACGTATTGCGCCACGCGGTCGCGCCGCTTGCACGCGACGGGCGTTTTTTCAGTGAGGCAATCCGCACGGGTTCGCATGTCGGATCGCTGCGTGCGCTCGCGGAAAACCGTGCGGATGTCGCGGCAATCGATTGCGTGACGATGGCTTATGTGCGAGACGCACTGCCCGAACTCGCACAGGCGGTGTGGCAAATCGGCTGGAGCGAGTCATCGCCGGGGTTGCCGTTGATCGCTGCACAGGCCGTGCCTCCCGCACTCGTTGAAGCACTACGCGACGCATTGAACGCAGCGAACGATGCGCAACCGGAACGCGCCGCGCAGTTGCGGCTCAAGCGCTTCACCAAGGTATCGTTCACCGACTACGCACGCATCGTGCAACTCGAAGACGAGGCGATCGCGGCAGGTTATCCGCGGATCGCCTGAGCAACCTCAGCGTTAAGCAGGTTTCAGCACCAGCAGTTGCGCCCCATCGGTCACCTGATCGCCGACCGCATACAGCACCTCTTCGACAATTCCCGCGGACGGCGCACCGATCGTGTGCTCCATCTTCATCGCCTCCATCACGATCAACGGCGCGCCCTTCTCGACCGTCGCACCCGTTTCGACCAGCACAGCGATCACCTTGCCCGGCATCGGCGCGGTGAGTCGCCCCTCGCCGTGCTCCGTGTCGGCTGCGTGCACGAGCAGATTCTGCCACTCGAATGCGAGCGCCGCGCCGCGCCAGAACACATGGAACGTATCGCCATCGACGAACACGCGCCCTGTCACGCGCGACTCGCCGATCGTCGCGCCGTATTCGTGCGCACCGTCGCCGCGCCACCACGTAAACGGATCGCGTGTGCCGTCGTGTTCGAGCGTCTGCACACCGCTGTCATCGCGCGTAAACGTTGCTGCAAACGCCGTCTCGTTCTCGACGTCGCGCCACGTGAACGTCTGCGTGTAGCCGCCATTCAGCCGCCAGTGCGACAGCGCATCCCATGGTGAAGTACCGTGCGCAACGCCGCCTTCGCGTGTGAGCAGCGCTGCGCACGCGAGCGCGAGCGCCTCGCGGAACGGCTTGCTCGTCGGTGCGAAAAGCGCATCGTGATGCCGCTCGATCAGGCCGGTATCGAGATCGGCGGATGCGAACGGCTCGCTCGTCACGATCCGCTGCAGGAACTCGACATTAGTATGCGGCCCGACCACCTCACAACCCTGCAGCGCGCGATGCAGGCGCGTGAGCGCTTCGTCGCGCGTCGCACCATAGACGATCAGCTTCGCGATCATCGGGTCGTAGAACGGCGTGATCGTGTCCCCTTCGCGCACGCCGCTGTCGATGCGAACCGCCGCACGGGTACCGTCGGCTGCACGTACACCGACCGTGAACTCGACGCCGTCCGGCATCCGCAGATGCTTCAACGTACCGGTCGACGGCAGGAAGCCGCGCGCAGGATGTTCGGCATACAGCCGCGCCTCGATCGCATGGCCGGTCAGCACGAGTTGCGCCTGCTGCAGCGGCAGCGGCTCGCCGGCCGCGACGCGCAGTTGCCACTCGACCAGATCGAGGCCCGTCACCATTTCAGTGACCGGATGCTCGACCTGCAGCCGCGTGTTCATCTCCATGAAGTAGAAGTCGTCGCCGGTCATGATGAACTCGACGGTACCCGCGCCGACGTAGTTCACCGCACGCGCCGCCGCGACCGCTGCCTCGCCCATCGCGCGCCGCAATTCAGCGGGTAACCCCGGCGCGGGTGCTTCTTCGAGGACCTTCTGGTGACGGCGCTGCACCGAGCAGTCGCGGTCGAACAGATACACCGTGCCGCCGTGGCGATCGGCGAACACCTGCACCTCGACGTGCCGCGGTCGCGTCAGATACTTCTCGATCAGCACGCGGTCGTTGCCGAAGCTGCTCGCCGCCTCACGCTTGCATGACGCGAGCGCAGCTGCGAAATCAGCGCTGCGTTCGACGACACGCATCCCCTTGCCGCCACCGCCCGCGCTCGCTTTCAGCAGCACCGGGTAGCCGATCGCATCGGCTTCGCGCTGCAGCAGTTGTCCGTCCTGATCGTCGCCGTGATAGCCGGGCACGAGCGGCACCGCAGCCATGTGCATCAGCGCCTTGGCTGCCGCCTTCGAGCCCATCGCCGCGATGGCTTCGACCGGCGGTCCGATGAAGACGATGCCAGCCGCTTCGCAGGCCTGCGCGAAGTCCTCGTTCTCCGACAGGAACCCGTAGCCCGGATGCACCGCCTGCGCGCCGCTCGCGCGCGCGGCCTCGACGATGCGCTCCGCGCGCAGATAGCTTTCCGCCGCGCTCGCACCGCCGATATGCACGGCTTCGTCGCATGCGGCCACGTGCTTCGCGCCGGCGTCCGCATCCGAATACACGGCGACGCTCGCGATACCGAGCCGGCGACAAGTCGCCGCGACGCGGCACGCAATCTCGCCGCGGTTCGCGATCAGGATCTTGTTGAACATGAGAGTGTCTCGCCGATGGTGTTATGCGGGATCGCCGCGCCACGCGGGCGTGCGCTTCTCGAGAAACGATGCAACGCCTTCGCGCGCTTCGGCACCCGCGCGCACGCGCGCAATGCGCAGCGCGGTGTCTTCGATCAGTGCCGCGTCCAGCTCGCGTCCCGCAAGGTCCTGCACGAGCGCCTTGCACTCGCGCACCGCGGACGGCCCATTCGCACACAGCGCGGACGCGAGCTGCTGCACGGTCGCATCGAGTTGCGCCGCGTCGACCGCTTCGGCGACGAGGCCGAGCCGATGCGCGGTCGCGCAGTCGAACACCTCGGCAGTCGTGAAGTAGCGGCGCGCGGCCTGCTCGCCGAGCGCGCGAATCACATACGGTGCGATCGTCGCGGGAATCAGGCCGAGCTTCGCTTCGGACAGACAGAAGCATGCGGTATCGACCGCGACGACGATGTCGCACGCGGCAATCAGACCCATGCCGCCCGCGTACACGTCGCCGCTGACGCGCGCGATCACCGGCTTCGGACAGCGATAAACAGCAGCCAGCATCGACGCGAGGCGCCGTGCGTCCGCGCGATTCTCGTCGTCGGAGAAGCCGGCCATCTTCTTCATCCAGTTCAGATCAGCGCCCGCGCAGAATGCCTTGCCGTTTGCGGCGAGCACGATCGCGCGCACGTCGTTGCGCGTACCGAGCGTGCCGAATGCATCGGTCAGCTCGGCGATCATCGTTTCGTTGAACGCGTTGCGCACGTCGGGGCGGTTCAGCGTCACCGTCGCGACCGATTCTGCGAATGCGACGCTCAGCGTTTCATATTGATTGGACATGGCCGTTCGCTCCTTCGTCTATTCCGCTTACATCACATCCGGAACACGCCAAAGCGCGTGTCTCCGACCGGCGCGTTCATCGCCGCCGACAGGCCGAGCCCGAGCACGTCGCGTGTCTGCGCCGGATCGATCACGCCGTCGTCCCACAGCCGCGCACTCGCGTAATACGGATGCCCCTGGTGTTCGTACTGATCGCGGATCGGTTGCTTGAAGGCTTCCTCTTCCTCAGCGGTCCACGTGCCGCCCTTCCCTTCGATGCCGTCGCGCTTCACCGTCGCGAGCACCGACGCGGCCTGGTCGCCGCCCATCACCGAGATGCGCGCGTTCGGCCACATCCACAGAAAGCGCGGCGAATACGCACGCCCGCACATCCCGTAGTTGCCCGCGCCGAACGA
This sequence comes from Paraburkholderia sp., assembly GCF_050742655.1. Taxonomy (GTDB): domain Bacteria; phylum Pseudomonadota; class Gammaproteobacteria; order Burkholderiales; family Burkholderiaceae; genus Paraburkholderia. The sequence continues at coordinate 570,961 of NZ_JBOIGG010000002.1, forward strand.
ACCACCGATGATCACCGTGAACTTCGGTACCTTCGCCGTCGCGACCGCGGTGACCATCTTCGCGCCGTTGCGAGCGATGCCTTCGTTCTCGTACTTGCGTCCCACCATGAAGCCGGTGATGTTCTGCAGGAACACGAGCGGAATCTTGCGCTGGCAACACAGCTCGATGAAATGCGCACCCTTCAGCGCCGATTCGGAAAACAGGATGCCGTTGTTCGCGATGATGCCGACCGGGTGTCCCCAGATGTGCGCGAAACCTGTGACCAGTGTCGTGCCGTAGCGTGCCTTGAATTCGTCGAATGCGGAATCGTCGACGATGCGCGCGATCACTTCGCGGATGTCGAATGGTTTGCGCGTATCGGTGGGAATCACACCGTAGAGGCTCTTTACGTCGTAGCGTGGTGGCTTCGACGGTTGCAGTGCAATCGGTACATCCTTGCGGCGGTTCAGGTTGCCGACGATGCTGCGCGCGATCGCGAGCGCATGCGCATCGTTCTGCGCAAGATGGTCGACGACACCGGAAAGACGCGTGTGCACATCGCCGCCGCCGAGATCTTCGGCGCTGACCACTTCGCCGGTCGCAGCCTTCACGAGCGGCGGACCGCCGAGAAAAATGGTCCCCTGGTTCTTCACGATGATCGACTCGTCGCTCATCGCCGGTACGTACGCACCGCCGGCCGTGCACGAGCCCATCACGACGGCGATCTGCGGAATGCCGTCGGCGGAGAGATTCGCCTGGTTGTAGAAGATGCGACCGAAGTGATCGCGATCCGGAAACACGTCGTCCTGGTTCGGCAGGTTCGCACCGCCGGAGTCGACCAGGTACACGCAGGGCAAGCGGTTCTCGGCTGCAATTTCCTGCGCGCGCACGTGCTTCTTGACCGTCACCGGGTAGTAGGTTCCGCCCTTCACCGTTGCGTCGTTGCAGACGATCACGCATTCCTGCCCGGCGACGCGACCGATGCCGGTGATCACGCCCGCGCCCGGCGCGTCATTGTTGTACATGCCGTACGCGGCGAGCTGCGACAGTTCGAGGAACGGCGTGCCCGGATCGAGCAGTTGCGCAATCCGCTCGCGCGGCAGCAGCTTGCCGCGCGACACGTGCTTGTCGCGTGCTGCCGCACCGCCGCCGAGCGCGAGCTTCGCGACTTTCTCGCGCAGATCCGCGACCAGCGCTTCGAGCGCGGCCGTGTTCGCGCGAAAGTCGTCCGAGCGCGGATTCAGCCTGGTTTCGATGATCGGCATGGCGGGGCTCTCCTGTTCGCCGCGAGGGTTCTTATGGGTACGCTACGTTGGCTGATGCCGGGGCGATTTGCGCGGCCAGCACGGTCAACCCGTGCCGCGCGCAACCCGCATCAGGTCGTTTCGGCGAACAGTTCTCGACCGATCAGCATGCGGCGGATTTCGCTCGTGCCCGCGCCGATCTCATAGAGCTTCGCGTCGCGCCACAGCCGGCCGACCGGGTACTCGTTGATATAGCCGTTGCCGCCCAGGATCTGGATTGCCTCGCCGGCCATCCACGTCGCTTTTTCGGCGGTATAGAGAATCACACCCGCGCAATCCTTGCGCATCTGGCGCACGTGCTCCTTGCCGAGCGTGTCGAGCTGCTGGCCCACCGCATACAGGTACGCGCGGCAGGCCTGCAGCGTCGTGTAGAGATCGGCGACCTTGCCCTGGATCAGCTGGAATTCGCCGATCGACTGACCGAACTGCTTGCGGTCGTGGATATACGGCACGACCGAATCCATCACCGCGACCATGATGCCGGTCGGGCCGCCCGCGAGCACCGCGCGCTCGTAGTCGAGGCCGCTCATCAGCACCTTCACGCCGCCGTTCAGCTGGCCGAGAATGTTTTCTTCCGGTACCTCGACGTTCTCGAACACCAGTTCGCCGGTGTGCGAGCCGCGCATGCCGAGCTTGTCGAGCTTCTGCGCCACCGAAAAGCCCTTCATCCCCTTCTCGACGATGAACGCAGTAATGCCGCGCGAACCGGCTTCGAGATCCGTCTTGGCATAGACGACCAGCGTGTCGCAGTCCGGGCCGTTGGTGATCCACATCTTCGTGCCGTTCAGCACATAGCGGTCGCCCTTTTTATCCGCGCGCAGCTTCATGCTGACGACGTCGGAGCCGGCGTTCGGTTCGCTCATCGCGAGTGCGCCGACGTGCTCGCCGGACACCAGCTTCGGCAGGTACTTCTGCTTTTGCGCAGCGGTGCCGTTGCGGTGGATCTGGTTCACGCACAGGTTCGAATGCGCGCCGTACGACAACCCCACTGATGCGGACGCGCGCGAGATCTCCTCCATCGCGATCATGTGAGCCGTATAGCCCATGTTCGCACCACCATATTCCTCGGAGACCGTCATGCCGAGCACGCCGAGATCGCCGAACTTGCGCCACAGGTCCATCGGGAACTGGTCGGTACGATCGATTTCGCCGGCGCGCGGCGCAATTTCCTTCGCCGCGAACGACGCGATGCTGTCGCGCAGCATCTGGATCTCTTCACCGAGCGGGAACTGCAAGCCGGGTAGGTTGCTCATGCTGTGTCTCCTGTGTCGATCAGAGTTAGCGCTTTAGCGCTTACTCTGATCCCATGTAACGATAGTTTCGGGGCCGTACCGCTGCGCACGCCGCCGCCCGTTCAACGCGAATTTCACGCTAGATTTACGTATACGTCAATAGGAATTTTGAGTAATACTCAAATATCGCAGAATCGCCAAAATCGCTGTAATCTGCGTGTTGTAGTGCAGCTGCTCCAGGTAACGCGCTAGCTGCACCTCTACCCAATTTGAATATCACTCATATCTGACGATGAGCGTAGCGAAAACGGACCCGCGCACCGTGCCCAAGGCCGATCCCGGCATGGTGCGCCGTCAGCCCGCGGGCGCCCGGTCGCAGCAGCGCGTGAAGGACATCCTTCAGGCGGGCCGCGATGTGTTTTCCGAAAAGGGCTACGAGCGCGCGACCACGGCGGAGATCGCGCAGCGGCTCGGCGTGTCCGAGGCGACGGTGTTCAGCTATTTCCGCGGCAAGCGCGAGCTGTGCGCGCGCGTGATCGGCGACTGGTACGACGAAATCATCGGTGCAATCGAAACCGGGCTGCCGCGCGACGGCACGGTGCGGCAGCAGTTCGCGTTCATCGTGCGGACGCATCTGCGGCTGATGCTGGTGAACGGCACCGGGCTGTGCGCGCTCGTGCTGTCGGAAGGACGCGCGCAGCATCACGAACTGAGCGACGCGCTAACCGATATGCAGCGCCGCTACACCGCGCCCCTGATGGCAGTGCTAGCGCGCGGCCAGCAAGACGGCCAGGTGCGCGCGGACATGCCGTTGCGGCTCTTGCGCTCGCTGGTGTTCGGGCCGATGGAGCACGTGCTGTGGGATGCGACACTCGGCCAGCGGCGCACCGATATCGACGCGACCGCCGACCAGCTGATCGACGTGCTGTGGTCCGCGTTGCAACCGCCCGACGCACCGCATGCGGCACTGCGGCAGTTCCGCCATGAGGTGGGCGAAGCGATGAGCCGGCTCGAAGAAGCAGAAGCGCAGGCAGAAGCGGTGGCGCCACGCAACAGGAAAACCACCAAAGCCGCTACGCCTGCCCGCCGTACCTGAACCCGCGGTGAGCACCTGTCGACACTTCGCGGCTAGCGGGCAGGCGGTGCGTCAAACAGCGCGGCAAGCCCGGCGTTCGACGTGAAAATGCCCGCGCCATCGTGGCCCATCCCCGCTACCTCGAACACGCGATGATTCAGGTTGTCGCCGTGACGCATCCGCATGTAGCGTGCATAAGCCCGTCCGCGTTCGAGACGGTGCGCGCCCTGCGCACGTGCCGCACACGACGTGTCGAGCGCGGGATGCGCAGGATCGCAGTCGTCGCCGCCGAGCAGCAGCACGACGTCGCGCCGTGCATAGGCCGCTTCGAGTGCATACGCGGAGCCGCCGCGCATCGCGTCGAGCGCATACGCGGGCAGCCGGTTCAAGCCGTATTTCCAGTCGTCGAAGCCGGGGCAGCGCGCCTCGTCGAACGTGATGAACGCGCCGTCCGCGGTCGGACGTAGCGCATCGAAATACACATACGACGAAGGATTCGCGATCACATAGCGCACCGCGATGCCGTGTGCGGTGAACTGCGTTTCGCCATGCGTGACGACCGCGTAGCGCTGCGCAACCTGACCGCCACCAGAATGGCCCGCGATCACGACCGTCGACAACGCCGGGAACCGGTCGCGTTGCGCGAGACGTCGCAGGATCGCGTCGAGCACGTCGAACGAACTGATCGGCGCGGGACCGAGTGCCGGGTCGCCGCCCATCCAGCCGGTCCAGTCCCAATGCAACGTCGTGGCGTCGAGCCGGTGCGCATCCACGTCGGCGGTGGCGAGAAACTGCGGCACGATGAGTAGCGTGTCCCGCGCATCGTCGCCCGCTGCCGCGCGCGCCTGTTCCGCGAGACGGAAGTACGCATCGGCGTTGCGCAGCCGGCCGTGCATCAGGATCACCGCACGGCGCACATCAGGCTGCAGCGCGTCCCACACACCTTGCTCACTGCTCGCGAACAACGGCACGGTGCCACTGCCCGCCGCCGTCTCGACAGCGATACGTTGCGGCGCGACGACCGGAACGGGGCGCTCATTCGGCGCGCGCTCGTCGTCGCGATGAAAAATCCCGGTCATGCGTCAGAACCCGTAGGAATGGCCGGCGCAGCAGACGCGTCGTTCGCGGGCGTGCGGCCGGCCTTCGTGAAAAACACCATCGCCAGCGAAAGGACGCCGGCGAAGATCAGATAGAACGCAGGCGTAAGACTGCTGCCGGACAGATGCGTGAGCCACGTGATGGTCAGCGGCGCGAGGCCACCGAACAGCGTGACCGCGATGTTGTACGACAGCGCCACACCGGTCGACCGGTTGCGCACCGGGAACAGCGTCGCGAGCATGCCGGGATGCGGTCCCGACATCGCCGCGAGAAACACGGTCGCGATCATCTGCGCGATGAACAGATGCAGCGGCGTCGGATGCGCGACCACGAAATGGAACAGCGGGTACGCGCAGATCACCCACGCGATCACGACCGGATAGAAGCAGCGATACGGGCCATAGCGATCGGCGAGCTTGCCCGACAGCGGGAACAGGAACAGATTCAGCGCACCGGACGCGAACGCGCCGAGCAGCGCGCTGGACAGCGGCAGATGCAGCTGCCGCTCCACATACAGAGACAGGTACGAATGCCACACGTAGTTGGTCGCCGCGCCGACGATGATCACGCCCATCGCGCAGATCACCGCGTCACGATTCGTGCGGAAGAATTCACGTACGGTCTGGCGTTGCGACACGTTGCCACCGTGATCGCGCAGCGCTTCGAATTCCGGCGATTCCGCGACGCGATGGCGGATGTAGAAACCCATCGGCCCCGCGAGCGAGCCCATCAGGAACGGCAGCCGCCAGCCCCACGCGACGAGCTGCGCATGCGACAGCTGTGTCGTCAACAGCCAGCCGACACCCGACGACAGCAACAGCGCAAACGCCTGCGACGACATGTTGAAGCTGCCGTAGAACATCTTCTTGCCAGGCGGCGCGTACTCGACCAGCATCGCGGACGCAGTCGCGAACTGCCCGCCAACGGACAGTCCCTGCAGCAGCCGCGCGAGCACGATCAGCAGCGGCGCCGCGATACCGATCGTCGCGTACGAAGGCGTGAGCCCCATCAGTAACGTGCTCGCAGCCATCGACACGATCAACAGCGACAGCGCGCGGCGCCGGCCGACACGATCCGCGTACACGCCGAGCAGAATCCCACCGAGCGGCCGCACGAAGAAGCCGATCGCGAACGTCGCGAGCGTCAGCGCGATCGATACGAACGCGTTGTCGCCGGGAAAGAACACCTGCGCGATGATCTTCGAGAAGTAGCCGTAGATCAGGAAGTCGAACCACTCGAGCCCGTTACCGAGCACCGACGCGAAGATCGCGCGTCGAACCATCGAGCGGCTCAGCGCGGGCGGCGCATCGTGCATCGCAGGACTATTGGCGGACAGATCGTTCATGGTGTGCATTGTCCTGCCCCGAACATCGCCGCGAGCGCGCAAGGCGAGCGCAGCATCCGCGCGCCGTTGTGACCGACGCCCGGCACGACGTGAAAACTCTGGTTCAGGCCGTCCGGATGACGGGCCTGCAGGTACGCGAAATACGCGGTCGCGCGAGCGAGCCGCTGCGAGCCTTGCGCTTCGGCCGCACAGCTTTTATCGAGCGCCGGGTGCTGCGGATCGTCGTCCGCGCCGCCGACCAGATAGTCGACACGCCGCTTCGCGTACGCGGCTTCAAGCTGCACGGGCGTGCGGTCCGCAACGTACGCGGGACGCTCGCCCATCCCGTACTTCCACGCATCGAACGACGGACACGTGGCCGCATCGAATGGCTTCAGCACGTTCTGCGCGTTCGGCCGTTCGTCGTTGAAGTACGCATACGACGACGGGCTCGATACGACGTAGCGCACATCGATGCCTTCGTCGGTGAGCACCTGCAGGTCGTGCGCGGCGATCGCGTAGCGCTGCACGACCTGCGCGCCGCCCGAGTGGCCCGCGAACGTGACGTGCTTCAGGTTCGGAAACAGCCGCCGGTCGGCAAGCCGCTCGACGATCGCGTCGAGCACCGCGTACGAGCTGACCGGCACGCTGCCTTCGGCCCCCTCGCCGCCCATCCACGCGTTGTCTTTCCAGCGCAGCAGATCGGCGGGCACGGAGCGCACCTGCGTATCGACGGTTGCGAGGAACTGCGGCGCGATCAGCAGCGTGCTGTCCGGACTTGCACCGGCGAGGTCGCGCGCTTTCTCGGAGCTTTTGAAATACGTGTCCGCGTTGCGCAGCTTGCCGTGAATCACGATCACCGCGCGTTCGATCCGCGGCTGCGGCACGTTCCAGTCGGCGGACAGGTACAGCGGAAACTGCGCGTGCCCTTGCGGCGTGTCGATCGCGAAACGCGTGTCCGAGATCGTCGCCACCGGATGCAGGTTCGGGCGATAGTCGTGCTGCGCGGCTTGCGCGAACACCGGCACTGCGGACGCGAGCGCGAACGCTGCTATCAGCTGCCGCATCGTTCGCTGTCCCATCGCTGTCATTCTCACGGCTCCTTTCTTCATTGCAACTGCACTCGCATCTAGTTTTACACCCGCTCAGAACCTGTGCCGGATGCCAACCGTAACGCCGGTCTGGTTTGCTCCGAATGCCGTATCGGTCGTCGTCCCGACCGGCGTGAAGGTGCCGTTCGCGTAGCGCGTCGCGGCGGCGTACGCGACCGTCGCATAAACGTCGGTACGCTTCGACAACGAGTAGTCCGTGCTCAGCACGTTCATCCACGCGTTCGATACCTTGACCGCCTTGTTCGCCTGATAGTACGTCCCCCAGGTCACCCGCAGGAATGGCGTGACCCGATAGCGCGCGCCGCCGAACCACATCGCAGACGACACCGTCGCGCCCTTGGTCGGGTTGCTCAGAAAGTGCTCGTAGCCGCCCATCACAGTCAGCGAACCGCCGATTTCCTGGCGGACCGATGCGCTCCAGTTGCGCGTCTTCGACCAGTTGCCAGCCGTGTTGATCGCGCCGTTGCGATAGTCATACGCGAGCGCAGCGGAGAGACCGTCTATGTCGTACTGCAGGCCACCGCCGTATGCGGCGCTGCTCTGAAACGAATCCGCGTCACCGCCAAAACTGTAGTCGCCGATCGCCGTCAGGCCGCCGAAGTGGCCGACGTATTTGACCGAATTGTTCAGCCGGGCCTTGTACGAAAAGCTGTCCGATGCGCCGGTGGTCGGGAACCACGTGTACTGTGGCGCGTACCCCATCGGGTCGAAGTGTTCGAGGATGTCGTACATCGCCGTGTACTGCAGACCGGCGGACAGCGAGCCGAACGCATTCGACAGCCCCACTGCCGCCGTGCGGTTGAACAGCACGCCTGCGGTCGCATTGGTGCCGTCGTTGCTGTTGATGCCCGCTTCGAGCACGAAGAACGCCGAGTTGCCGCCGCCGAGATCTTCCGTGCCGCGAACCCCGAAGCGCGAATTGCTAAGACCGCCGGAGTTTTCGCGCACGAGACTGCCGCCGGTCGCGCTCGCGTGATTGAGAAATTCGATGTTGGTGTCGAGCACCCCGTACAGGGTGACGGACGACTGCGCGTGTGCCGATGCGCACGCGACGCCGGCTAATGCCGCGGCAAGGTAGGGCTTTTTCATGGATTCTGTCTCCTTATATCTTGCTTTTGATTCAGAATTCAGTGGGTAGCAAGCCATTAATGGTTTGCCACCAAGCCGGTTGGCAGCCGTGGCGCAGCTTGTGTCTCCTGCGAGTTTCAAGCTCCGTCGACA